>RXJJ01000008.1:48544-121373 GCA_003963145.1 Bradyrhizobiaceae bacterium | reverse complement strand
GATGAAGATGATGCACGGCGCGTTCTTCTTGGCCTGCTCGAACATGTCGCGCACGCGGCTTGCGCCGACGCCGACGAACATTTCGACGAAGTCCGAACCCGAGATCGTGAAGAACGGCACGTTGGCTTCGCCCGCGACCGCGCGCGCGATCAGGGTTTTGCCGGTACCGGGAGGGCCGACCAGCAGTACGCCGCGCGGAATGCGTCCGCCGAGGCGCTGGAACTTGCCGGGATCGCGCAGGAACTCGACGATCTCCTGCAGATCCTGCTTGGCCTCATCGACGCCCGCGACATCCTCGAACGTCACGCGGCCATGCGCCTCGGTCAGCATCTTGGCGCGCGACTTGCCGAAGCCCATCGCCTTGCCGGCGCCGCCCTGCATCTGGCGCGACAGGAAAATCCACACGCCGATCAGCGCGATGAACGGCAGCCACGAAACCAGCAGCGAAACGAACCACGGCACGTTGTCGCCCGGCGGCTTGGCGGTGATCGACACCTTGGCGTCGTACAGCCGCTTGATCAGCGTCGGATCGCTCGGCGCATAGGTCTGGAAGCTGGAACCGTTGGTGAAGGTGCCGTGAATCTCGGGGCCCTGGATCACCACATCGCGCACGCGATTGGCGTCAACTTCGGTCAGAAGCTGCGAGAATGAAATGTCCTGCGAGGCGGCGCGCTGGCCCGGATTCTGGAAGAGCGTGAACAACGCCAGCAGCAGCAAGACGATAATGACCCAGAGGGCAAAATTACGCAGATTGGCGTTCATTCGTTGTCCTTACTAACCCGCTGATTGCGGGCCTGTTTCCCGTTCGGATGGGAGTCGTCCAGTTGCTGCCGTCCGGGTTCAATCTAGGTGCCGCGCGAGCCGATGCCAAGAGAAGCGCTCAAGACTATTTAACGCACTTTACGGCTTTTCCGGGCGGAAACACGCCAGAATAAGTTGATCTATGTCAGCGTTGGGTAAATCCGTGGCTAACCTCGTGCCTTGCGCCTTGGAGCCGGTTCGACCTGTACCCGCCCGCGCCGGATACTGACCACGGCTCCCGCCAGTGTCTGCCGGAACGGCATTTGCGGCACTGCACCACCGGCGCGGGCGAGCCCCTCGACCATGGCCTCCGCCTTGCCAAGTTCGGCCGGCCCCTCATGGCCCACGCGATTGATCTCGCGCATCAGCAGGCGAACGCGGATTTCCTCCGAGAGCGCCAGAAACGCGGCAAGATCGAAACCCGTTGGCGTCATCCCCTTGCGCAAATCCAGATGCCACAGATAACGCTCCGCGCCGTCCGCCATCAGGTCGAGCGCGGCATTGGCGCGCGACAGCCGCGCCGCGAGCCGCACGAGGCTGCGCGCATCCGCGCCCTCTTCCGCCAATGCCGGCATCAGCGCACGCAGACGCGGGCGGGTATAGGCGGGATCGTAATTGGTCGGATCGAGGGCATAGCCGATTTTCGCTTTGTCGAGCGTTGCGATCAGGCGTTCCTTCGGAATATCGAGCAGCGGACGCAGAAGGACGACACCCTCGCGCCGCGAATGCCGCGCCATCGCGCCAAGCCCCGCGATGCCGCTGCCGCGCGACAGACGCATCAGCACCGTCTCGGCCTGATCGTCCTGGGTATGCGCGGTGAGAACAGCGCTCGCGCCGGCCCGCCGCGCCGCCTGCGCGAGAAGGTCGTAACGCGCCTCGCGCGCCGCCGCCTGAATTCCGCTTTTGGGTTTCGGCCCGCGCCATTTGAGCGTGCGATGCGCGATTCCCAGCAGGGAAGCGAGACGCTTGACCGCGCGCGCCTCGCGCGACGCTTCGTCTCTCAAACCGTGATCGACGGTGACGGCAATCAGTTCCGGACCCGCTTTGAACGCACGGCGCCAGCGCGCGGCGAGATAGAGCAAGGCCGTGGAATCGGGGCCGCCGGATACGGCAAGGATCAGCGCAGGCGAGGATTTCACGTCGGCAAAAAGCTGCCGCGCTTCAGGGGTTGAAACGGGCTCAGCAGCCGACGCGCTTTTGCTCACGCTCGGCCCCCTGCTTCACGCCGCTCGAGGCGCGGGGATATTTGCGCGTGACTTCGCCGAACGCCGCGCATGCGGCATCCTTTTCCTTCAACGCGGCGAGCGACTGGCCAAGCCGCAGCAGGGCGTCGGGCGCCTTGCCGGACTTGTCGTATTTCGTCGTCACGGCGAGAAAGGATTCGGCGGCGTCACGATAGCGCTGGCGCAGATACAGGCTTTCACCGAGCCAGTATTGCGCGTCGGCGACCAGACGATCGCTCGGATATTTCTGCATGAAGTTACGCATCGTGTCCTCGGCCGAGGCGTAATCCTTACGCTGCATATAGCCGATGCCAAGGTCAAATTCGTCGCGCGGTGTCTGGCTTGGCGGCGCGGTCTCGAGCGAGGCGCTGCTTTGCGCCGGGGGACCGCCGGGCTGTTGATAGCCTTCGGGCTGCTGCTGATAGCCGCCGGCCGGGGACGGCGCGGCGAGATTGACCGGCGCTCCGGGATTAATCGGCATCTGGCCGCCGCCAAGCGCGCGCGGCGCGCCGGGCGCGTTCGGGTTCTGCGTCGGATCGAACGCGTCGCCGCGCCGGCCGCCGCCGCCCGCCGGTGCCTGCGCGATCGGCGCGGGCTGGCCGCCATTATTATAGGACTGGCCCTGATTGTAGCCCTGTCCGCCCTGATAATTCGGCTGGCCCTGATTGACCGCGGAAGGCGGCTGGCCTTGCGGGGCCTGATAGGACGGCTGCTGCTGGTAAGGAGGCTGCTGATAGCTTTGCTGCTGCGGCGGAGGACCGCCGGGGCGCGCGGCCTGGGCAGCAGGAGCCTGCCCGCCCGGCGCGCCGCCCTGCAGCGCGCGCAACTGCTCTTCGAGCACCTGATTGCGATGCTGCAATTCCTCGTTCTGACCGGTCAGTGTGCGGAGCTGATTTTCCAGCCTGTCGATCCGAACGTCCGGATCTTCATCGCCTTGCTGCCCGCCAAAGCCCTGCGCTCCGGCGCGAAGGGGCAAACACGCGGCGGCAAGAAAGACTGCGAGAGCGATATGGCGGGGAAATTTCGGCGACATGCGGTCCGGCTCTGATCTCGTCACGGCTGCATTGCCGCAGCCGCCTCAACTTGGGTGACGGAGTACGCCAAAAATGTGACTTCCGACAGGGGCCGCTTCATGACGTTCTGGTAAGCTTGGCCGAGACGAAAACGGCGCCCGGAGGCGCCGCTGACTTTTAGAGAATGATGTTGCTTACGAACTTGCGTTCAGCACCGTCACCGCGCGGCGGTTCTGCGACCAGCAGGAGATGTCGTTACACACCGCAACCGGACGTTCCTTGCCGTAGGAGATCGTGCGCATGCGGCTGGCGTCGATGCCGCGCGAGACGAGGAAGTTGCGGACCGACTGGGCGCGCTTGGCGCCGAGCGCGATATTGTATTCGCGCGTGCCGCGCTCGTCGGCGTGGCCCTCGATGGTGAAGCTGTAGCGGTTATATTGCTGCAGCCACTGGGCCTGCTTTTCCAGCGTGTTGATCGCCTGCTGCGACAGATCGGTCTGGTCGCTCTCGAAGAACACGCGGTCGCCGACATTCACCACGAAATCCTGCTGGCTGCCCGGCGTGGCGGCGCTCGCCATCGCGTCTCCGGCGCCATTCTTGTTGTTGGCGCATGCGCCCATCGACAGCGCCACGGCGAGAACGGCGGCAAGCTTGAATCCTTGGAGGATACGCATTTGATGTTTCATTCCAGAGCCTCCACGCTCGGGTATTCGGGTATCAGTTGGGCCAGCACCCGGTCTAACCGCGCTTGGTTAAGCGAACGTTCCGTCAACCTTGATGAGGTGTTGCGAAGACCCCTAAAATACCCGCCAACGGTCAAAAGCAGGTGCAATGGTTAATAAGATGTAAATGTGGCGGAGCGTTGAAAAGGCAAGCGAATAGGCGCCGTGGGCGGCGTTTTGCAGCTTTTTTGCGGGAACTGGCGACCCGGGGACACACCTCGATGCCCGGACCGGGGACCGGGCCGCAACCCTTACGACAGCAGCGGCGACCAGGCCGGGTCGGACGCAAAGCCCGGGGTCGGCTGTTTCAGTTCGTTACGGCCGGAAATGTCGATGGTGAACAGCGACGGGCCGGGGCCGAGATCGCGGAAGAACATCACCACGCGTCCGTTCGGCGCGAAGGTCGGCCCCTCATTATGATAGCCGGATGTCAGGATGCGCTCGCCCGATCCGTCCGGCTTGATGATGCCGATCGAGAACTGGCCGCCGCCCTGCTTGGTGAAGGCGATATAGTCGCCGCGCGGAGACCACACCGGCGTCGAATAGCTGCCGTCGCCGAACGAGATGCGCTGGGCCTGTCCCCCATTCGCGCCCATCACGTAAATCTGCGGCTTGCCGCCGCGATCGCTCTCGAAACAGATGCGCGACCCATCCGGCGAATAGGATGGCGACGTGTCGATCGCCGGGGTGTCGGTGAGGCGCGTTGTCGATTTGGAACGCAGATCCATCACGAACAGGTTCGAGTTGCCGCCCTGCTGCAGGCTCATGATGACGCGCTGTCCATCCGGCGAGAAACGCGGAGAGAACGACATGCCCGGGAAGTTGCCGACGATCTCGCGCTGACCGGTCTCGACATTGAACAGATACACGCGCGGATCGCCCTGGCCATATTCCATGTAGGTGATTTCCTGCGTGGACGGTGAGAAGCGCGGGGTGATGACGAGGTCCGCGCCGCGCGTCAGATAGCGCACATTGGCACCGTCCTGATCCATCATCGCAAGGCGCTTGACGCGCTGCTCCTTCGGGCCGGTCTCGTCGATGAACACGACGCGGCTGTCGAAATAACCCTTCTCGCCTGTCAGACGCTCATAGATCTGGTCGGAGATGATGTGGGCGATGCGCCGCCAGGATTCCGGCGAGGTAAAATATTGCTGGCCGGTGAGCTGCTGCGCGGCCGGCACGTCCCACAGGCGGAATTCGGCCTTCAGGCGTCCGTCGGGCTGGCGGGTGGCGCGGCCGGTCACCAGCGCCTGCGCGCTGATCTGCCGCCAGCTCGGAAACTGCGGCGGCACGTCGATATTGGAAATGCGCTCGATATAGGCGGCCTGATCGATCGGTGCGAACAATCCGCTGCGCTTGAGATTGTTGGTGATGACCTGCGCAATGCCGGCGCTGACGTCGCCATCGCTCGGCGAGCCGGCGACGAAATTCGGAATCGCGATCGGGATCGGCTGGAAGTTGCCCTCGGTCACGGTTACGCGCGCCTGCGCCAGCGCCTTGCTGACGGGGGCTGCCATCAACAGGCCGGAGGCTGCGCCCTGAACGATCGTGCGGCGCGTCGGATTGAAAAGCGTCTTGGTCAATTTGATCTCGCTCATCGGTTAGGGCCGCGCGGGCGCGCGAACATCATGAATATTTCTCGGTGAAGACAGGTTCGAAGAATTTCCATTCATCGAAGAAGGCTGCGGGCAGCTTGTAGGGCTGACACTCGATGATCGCGCGCATCGCGCTCTCCTGATAGACGCGCGCGTAAGGCGTGTTCTTGCCGGCGATCGGCACCGGCATCGATTCCAGCGTGCCGTCCTGCCGCAGCTTGATGGTGAAGGAGGTCTCGATCTGCTGCGCCTCGACGCCGCCGTAAGGTTTCTTCCAGCAGCGCTCGACCTGGCTCTTGAACATCGCGCCCCATGTCGCCGAATTGTCGGCGGCGTGGCCGGTCGACGTGCCGAGCGAGGCCTGCGAATTCAGCTGCGCGCCGGTGATCGACGCACGCGAGGGATCGCGCTTGTCGAGCAGCGCCGCGATCTTCGATTCGTCGAAGACGCGCTCGCGCTTGGGCTCGGCCGGCTTCGGCGGCGCGGCGGCGACCTGCGGCTTCGGCGGTTTCGGCTTTTTGGTCTGCTCTTTCTTGAGCGCCTCGGCGATCGGATCGACCTTCTGAGGCTCTTCCTTCTTCTCAGCCTGCTTCGGCTCGTCCTTCGGCTTTTCCTCCACGACGGGCTTTGGCGGATCGGGCTTCTTTTCGACCGGTTTTTCTTCCACCTTCGGCGTCGGCGGCGGCGAGGTGTCGGTCACCACCGGCGGCTTCTTGTCGTCGATCTTTCCCACCGTATCGTCCGGCAGCGGCTTGGCATCGGCGACCTTCTCGACCAGCGGCTTCGGATTTTCCTTCTTGCCGGTCTTCATCCCGGCCATCGCCTTGGCGAACTGATCGGCGGAGATGATGTCCACCGGCACGGAATCTTCAGGCATGGTGTCGAAGGCCTTCGACGAAAACGAGACCAGCCCCCAGCCGATCACGAGGACGTGCAATGCGACAGACGCTACAACTGTCTTGTCGATCTTCACGTCAGGTCCCCTGTTCGACCTCTGTCACCAGAGCCACACGCTTGAAGCCGGCCGCCGACAGACGGCCCATCACCTTCATCACCGTGCCGTAATCGGCCTTGGTGTCGCCGCGCACGAAAATGCGCTCGTCGGCGCCGCCGCGCGCGTCGGTGATGGCCTTGAGTTTCGGAATGAGATCGTCGACGGCGATCTCCGTGTTGTTGAGGAACACCTTGCCGGTGACCTGAACCGACAGCGTCAGCGGCTCCTTGTCCTGATCGAGACTCTTCGCCGCGGTCTGCGGCAGGTCGAGCGGCACGCCGACCGTGAGCAGCGGCGCCGACACCATGAAGATGATGAGCAGCACCAGCATCACGTCCACCATCGGGGTGACGTTGATTTCCGCCATGACGTGCGCGCGCTGATGCCGGCGGCGTCCGCCGCCTCCGCCCGCTCCGCTGCCCATGCTCATGCCCATGACCGGCCGTCCATTCCCGTGGCTATCTTACTCGTTTCAGGAAAAGCTGTTCCGCTTTTCCGATCACTCACGCCCGCTCGTCGATCTGACGCGACAGGATCGCGGAAAACTCGTCGGCGAACCCCTCCAGCCGCTGGGCCTGCCGGTTCACCTCGGAGGTGAACTTATTGTAGAAAATTGTCGCCGGAATTGCGGCGATCAGGCCAATGGCAGTGGCAAACAATGCCTCGGCGATGCCCGGTGCAACTACCGCGAGCGAGGTATTCTTCGACGCCGCGATCGACTGGAAACTCGACATGATGCCCCAGACCGTGCCGAACAGGCCGACGAAGGGACCGGCCGAGCCGACGGTCGCCAGCACCAGCAGCCGGCGGTCGAGCCGCTCGATCTCGCGGGCGATCGACACGTTCATCACCTTGTCGATCCGCATCTGAAGCCCCGCGACCGAACGCGACTGGCTCTCGAAGGAGCGTTTCCATTCGCGCATCGCCGCGACGAACAGAGCGGCCATGGAATGGGTCGGCTTGGAGGCCAGCGAGCGGTAGAGTTCGTCGATCGACTGTCCCGACCAGAAGGCCTGCTCGAAACGATCCATCGAGCGCTTGGTGCGGGCGTAAAGAAACGTCTTGTCGATGGCGATGGCCCAGACCCAGACCGAACAGCTCAAAAGGCCCAGCATCACCACCTTGACGATGATGTGGGCCTGAAGGAACAGGGAAATCAACGAGACATCGGAAGACGCCAGCGGCAGGGCTGATTGCGCCACGTCGCCTGGATTCATGTTCGGTACCCTCTCGGCAATGCCATTATCATCCAAATGATTGCGCGCGCGCGACAACCGGGGGAGTTGTCGCGGCGTGGAAACGCGGACGCCGCCGTCCGGCAATGACTTGCCGAAATCACTGACATATCGCGTGAAAAGGCCATTTCGGCCCGTTCCCCTGATGTCCCGCCAACGTGTCAAAACGAGGGCCTGAAACGCCCGTTCTGGTACCCCAACCAGACGCCAGTGCTGGTTAAAGCGTGGTTAAGGTCAGGTTACCGGATCCTGCGGTATTTTCAGCATTGGGGAAGCCCCGCGCTGCGTCGTCCCCGAGGAAATGCGGCCTCAGGCCGCCCGGACGGTTTCGAGAAACTTCAGTACCTCGCCGCGCAGCAGTTCCGACTGCTGCGACAACCCCGCCGCGGCGGCAAGCACCTGCTTGGCTCCCGCCCCGGTTTCACCGGCGGCCGTCGTCACCTCGCCGATGATTTTCGAGACTTCGCCGGTGCCCTGTGCCGCCTGCTGCACGTTGCGGGAAATCTCGTTGGTCGCAGCCCCCTGCTCCTCGACCGCCGCCGCGATGACGGACGAGACTTCATTGATCGACCTGATGACGCCGGTAATGCCCGAAATGGCCTGCACCGACTCGGAGGTTGAGGATTGAATGCCACCGATCTGGGCCGCAATCTCCGCGGTCGCCTTGCTGGTCTGCTCGGCGAGCGACTTGACCTCCTGCGCGACAACCGCGAAGCCGCGCCCGGCTACACCCGCGCGCGCGGCCTCAATGGTGGCGTTGAGCGCCAGAAGGTTGGTCTGCGCCGCGATATTGGCGATGAGATCGACAATGGCGCCGATTTTCTGCGCGCTTTCCGACAAGCGCCCCATCGAAGCCCCGGTCTGGTCCGCCGCATACACCGCCTGCTCGGACATGCGGGCGGACTCATTGACCTGGCGACTGATCTCGCCGATCGCGCCGGTCAGTTCCTCCGCCGCCACCGCGACGGCCCGCACGCTGGATGAGGCATCGTGCGAAGCGCCGGCGACAATCCGCGACTGGCTCGCGCTGCGCTCGGCGGCGTCGGTCATCGACTTGGCGGCCAATTCCAGTTCGGTCGCCGCCTGCGCGACCACCTCGACAACGCCTCCGACCGCTTTTTCGAAATCCCGTGCCAGACGCTGAAGCATGTCCTTGCGGTCACGCCGGCCGGCCTCGATATAGACGGCGATGGCGATATCCATATCCAGCAACGCCGCCTTGACGATCGCCTGCTGCAGGGCCGCCTTCCTTTGCGCCGTCCCCCTGGCATCGAACAGACCGCCCGCCGGCATACGCTGCGCGATCGCATCCAAAAGTCCCGCCACCAGAATATTATAGCCGCCGATGTACCAGCGCGGCTCCATTCCGAACTTGTTATGCACCTCTCCGATCTTCGTCACGGATGTCTCGTAAACATCGTCGAAGCGCGCATCCAGAATAATGCCCCAATGCTTCATCTGCATGTCCTTGGCATGCATCATGTGTTCGCGGCTTTTGAAGAATTTCGCCGTCTCCGCGAACTGGGCGACGTGATCGTAAAAGCGGTCGAGGAGGGGATCGAGTTGGGCAAGCACGAAGGATTTCGACGCCCGCAGCGTGTCGCCTGCCGCCGCATCGATCATCGCGAATTTCAATCGCCGGCCAATCGTACTTTCGCTCATTCCGTCCCCCGCTATCGCGGACCGCGACAAGTGGTCCACCGCATGATCGCGCCGCGAATCGCACCACTTCGTTAATAACAAGCGGATTCCGCGTCCCGAGACGGAGCTGTTTGATTTAGGTCAAACCACTTGGGGCAATGCAGCCATGCATTCGCGCGGCGTCACGCAAAAGCCGCCCGCTGCTTTCGCGGCGGGCGGCTTGGGATGGCTGCGGAATGTGGGACCTGGTCCCCCGCTCACCCTTGCGGCTGGTCGTCAGGCGCGGACGGTTTGGTACGGTGCTGCGCCATGAACGCGTCGAACTCTTCCTTGTCCCTGGCGTGGCGCAGCCGGTCGAGAAATTCGCGGAATTCCTTCTGCTCTTCCTCGAGGCGGCGCAGCGTCTCCATGCGGTAGTCGTCGAAGGCGCGGTTGCCGCTGGACGGTCCGTAAAATCCGCGGCCTTCCATGTATCCGCGCATCCGATCCATTTTCCACTGCATGCGCTCCATCCTGTCGGCGAAGCGGCCGTGATGTCCGTGATGATTCCAGCAACCCATTTTTGTTCTCCAGAATGTAAGAGCGAGCGCAGCGAGGCCGAGCGGCCACCAGATCATGAAGCCCGCGACCACGAGGATGATGTGGCCGAGGTGCGAACCGCGATGCCAGCGGCCGAAGGGTGGAACGTCCCGCGGACCGAAATCTCCGCGACCCGGGCCACGCCTGTCACGGGACGCCCAGGGTGGCCGTCCGCCCCATCGGTCGAAATCCGCAGTGTTGGCGTCCGAGATATTGGCCATGAGCGTCTCCCGCTTCGTGAATGTAAATAACATTTACATAGATAAATGGTCCGGACTTTTTGTCAAGCGCGGCAAAATCGAAGGCCGGATTAAATTTGCCAGGCGTCGCCGACTGCTATTTTTTCGCCGCTGGCGGTTCCTGCGCGAACCGCTCGGTCGGAAAGCCGAGACCCTTCAGATAGATCAGCACGCCTGCTTCCAGCAGCTCCTCCGGCGACATCGGCAGCTTGCGGCTGGATGCATCGCCGCGCCCGAACAGCGAGGCGATGCCATGCGACAGCGACCAGATGTGCAGCGCCATCATCAGCGCGGGCGGCCGGGGCACGCCCGGCGGGGCGAGCGCGATCAGTCGCTCGGATGCCGCGCGCAGGATTGCGAAGGCGCGTTCGCTCGCGACCAATAAAGAGGGGTTGTTTTCGAGCGGCAGGCCCGATTCGAACATCGCCGAATAGTAGGCGTGATGATCGCGCGCGAAGGCCAGATACGCCTTGCCGACGCGCTGGAACGCGGCAGGCGTGTCGGGACGGCCGTCATCCCAGGCCGCCGAGAGCGCGGCCTCGAACTGCTCGAAGCCCTGCTGCGCGATCGAGGCCAGCAATTCCTCGCGGTCGCGGAAATGACGATACGGCGCGGCGGGGCTGACACCGGCGGAGCGCGCGGCTTCCGCAAAGGTGAAGCCGGCGGGCCCCTTGCGCGCGATCAGGTCGAGCGCGGCCTCGATCAGCGCCTCTTTCAGATTGCCGTGATGATAGGAGCCGCCGCGGCGGCCGTGTCCGTGCCAATTCATGTGAATGGCTTTAACATGTACCGGCTGCCGCCGTCATCCGTTTAAGTCGGCAGACGATCCTTCAGATCGGCCATCGCCCGGGAAAACACCTTGGGATCGTCAAGCGCGCGCGCCAGCACGAGCGCGCCCTGAATGACCAGCAACGCGTCTTCCGATTTTCTTTTCGCCATCGCGGGCGTTTCGTCCGCACGCCGCAGCGCGGCGGCGAGCGCATCGCCCCAACGCTTGAAATAGCTGTGCACCTGATCCGCAAAAAAATCGCGCGACGCGCCGAGCGCGACCACACCGATCAGACAGACGCGCTTGCCCGAACGGAAATAGGTTTCAACCGAAACCAGCATGTCCGCGATCGCGCGCCTCGCGTCGCTGCCCTTCAGAAGCGGTACGAAGACGTTGACCTCGAACCAGGCATCGATCTCGGCCAGCACCTCCTTCGCCATCTGCTCCTTCCCGCCGGGAAAGAAGTGATAGAGGCTGCCCTTGCCGAGCCCCGTCGACTCGGTGATCAGCGCCAGCGTCGTGCCTTCGTAACCGTGCGCGCGAAAGACCTCTCCCAGTAAAGGCAGAATCTCCGCGCGCTCGGCTATGTGCTTCGCCAATCGTTCGACCTCTCTTGGTAGCCCTGTCAGTAGCCTTTTGGCGTGTTCGCAAGGCCGGGATAATCCGCAGGACGCGGGCCGGGTGCATCCCAAAGAAACTGCCGCTCTCTTTCCCAGATCCCGACGTCGTTGATGCTGGCCTCTCGCCGGCGCATCAAACCCTGCTCGTCGAACTCCCAGTTTTCGTTGCCATAAGAGCGAAACCAGTGACCGGCATCGTCGTGCCATTCGTACTGGAAACGAACCGCGATCCGGTTATCGGTGAAGCCCCACAACTCCTTCACCAGCCGGTACTCGTGCTCCTTGGCCCATTTGCCGGTGAGGAATTTGACAATCGCGGCGCGGCCCTGAAGGAATTCCGATCTGTTTCGCCAGATGCTGTCCTCGGTATAGGCCAGCGAAACCTTTTCAGGATTGCGGGAATTCCAGCCATCCTCCGCGCCGCGCACTTTCTGCATGGCGGTCTCGCGGGTGAAAGGCGGAAAGGGCGGGCGCGACATGGCAGGCTCCTGCTTGTTTGTACCGATGGGTACAGTGTGTACCGTATGGTACAACGAGTCAAGCGGGCCCTTGCGGGTCTAGCTCGCCTCGTCCTGATCCGCCTTCATCAGGATGCGCAGCGGCTTGGGAATCGGCCGTGCGCGGCCGCCGGCGACGAAGGCGACCTTCACCCGCGCCTCGATCAGCACCTCCTCGCCGCGCCGGATTTCCTGCGCCAGCGTCATCGAGGCGCCGCGCACCTCATGCGGCAGCGTGACGATGGTGAGGACATCGTCCATCCGCGCCGATTTCAGAAATTCGATCTGCATCGCGCGCACAACGAAAGCAAAGCCCTCGGCCTCGCTCTGGGCCTGCGCGAACAGCGCGCTCTGCTCCGCCCCGAGCAGACGCAGATAATTGGTGCGGCCGCGCTCCATGTAGCGCAGATAATTGGCGTGATAGACGATGCCGGTGAAGTCGGTGTCCTCGTAATAGACCCGAACCTCCATCACATGCTTGCCGTCGCGGATCGCGCCGTCGAGATGCGGCAGATGCTTGTCGCTCATGATTTCGCTCATTCCTCGGGATCGAACATGCCGAACTGCGCCGGATCGCGCGAAGGCTCGGCGAGCCCCAGATGCCTGAAGGCATGTGACGTCAGAAGGCGTCCGCGCGGGGTGCGTTGCAGATAGCCGCACTGGATCAGATACGGCTCTATGATGTCCTCGATGGCGTCGCGCGGCTCCGACAGCGCCGCCGCCAGCGTCTCGACGCCGACCGGCCCGCCGCCGTAATGCAGCGCAATCGTTGTCAGATAACGGCGGTCCATCGCGTCGAGACCGGCCTTGTCCACCTCCAGCGCGCCGAGCGCATTGTCCGCGATCTTGCGATCAATGGCATTTGCATCGGCGGCAGAGGCAAAATCGCGCACGCGCCGCAGCAGCCGGCCTGCGATGCGCGGCGTGCCGCGCGCGCGCTTTGCAATCTCGTTGGCGCCATCCGCCGTCATGCCGATGCCGAGCACGCGGGCGCCGCGCGTGACAATGTGTTCGAGCTCGCTTTCGGTATAGAAATTCAGCCGCACCGGAATGCCGAAACGGTCCCGCAGCGGATTTGTCAAAAGCCCGGCACGCGTGGTCGCGCCGACCAGCGTGAATTTCGCAAGATCGATCTTCACCGAACGCGCGGCCGGTCCCTCGCCGATGATGAGATCGAGCTGGAAATCCTCCATCGCCGGATACAGCACTTCCTCGACCTGCGGGCTGAGCCGGTGGATTTCGTCGATGAACAGAACGTCGCGTTCCTCGAGATTGGTGAGAAGCGCGGCGAGATCGCCCGCTTTCGCGATCACCGGCCCCGATGTGGCGCGAAAGCCGACGCCGAGTTCGCGCGCGACGATCTGCGCCAGCGTGGTCTTGCCGAGGCCCGGCGGGCCGACGAACAGCACATGGTCGAGCGCCTCCTTGCGTTTGCGTGCGGCCTCGATGAACACCGACAGGTTTTTCCGCGCCTGCTCCTGCCCGACGAATTCGGACAACGTCTGCGGGCGCAGCGAGGTGTCGCCGATGTCGTCGTCCCGGCGTTCGGGCGAAACCATGCGAGGCGCGCTCATTTCGCCAGTTCCTTCAGACCGAGGCGAATGAGCTGCGCGGTTTCAGCCTTTTCACCGGCGCTGCGCGAGGCGCTGGCAATGGCGGCCGCCGCCTGCGGCTGGCCGTAGCCGAGATTGACCAGCGCGGAAATCGCGTCGGTCACGGGACGCGGCGCGCGATCCTCGTCCATCGCGCCGGACAGATGCACGATGGCCGGATCGACACTCGCAAATGCAGGCGTCTTGTCCTTCAGTTCGGTAACGATGCGCTCGGCAACTTTCGGCCCGACGCCCGGCGTGCGCGACACCGCCGCCTTGTCGCGCAGCGCAATCGCGTTCGCAAGATCGTTCGGCGGCAGCGTGCCGAGCACGGCGAGCGCGACCTTGGCACCGACGCCCTGCACCGTCTGCAGCAGACGAAACCATTCGCGCTCGACATCAGTACGGAAGCCAAACAGCTTGATCTGGTCCTCGCGCACATAGGTCTCGATCGACAGCACGGCCGCCTCGCCCGGCGAGGGCAACGCCTGCAGCGTGCGCGCCGAGCAATGCACCTGATAGCCGACGCCCGAGACGTCGAGGATCACATAGTCCTCGCCGTAGGAATCGATGATGCCTTTCAGCTTACCGATCATGCCCCTGCCACCTTGAGCCGCAGCGCCACGCTCTGCCGGTGATGCGCATGGGTGATGGCGATGGCGAGCGCGTCGGCGGCGTCCGGCGTCTGCGGATCGGCCTTCGGCAACAGCACACCCAGCATCACGCGGATCTGGGTCTTGTCGGCGTGGCCCGCGCCGACAACGGTTTTCTTCACCTGATTGGGCGCGTATTCGGCCACCGAAATGCCGAACAGCGCCGGTGCCAGCAGCGCGATGCCGCGCGCCTGGCCGAGCTTGAGGGTGGCCGCTCCGTCCTTGTTGACGAAGGTCTGCTCGACGGCGGCTTCCAGCGGCCGGAAATCGCCAAGCACCCGCGACAGTCCTTCATGGATCGCGCGCAGACGCTCGGACAACGGCATGGTCTCGCGCGATTCCACCGAGCCGCAGCCGACATAGATCAGCCGGTTGCCCTCGCTGTCGATCACGCCCCAGCCGGTGCGGCGCAGGCCCGGATCGATACCCAGAATGCGAATCGCGTTGGATGCCATGCCCGCATCATACGCGAATCGCGGCCCGCCGGGACCCCTACAGCAGCGTCCCGCGCAGGATCATCAGCGCGACGCTGAAATAGATCACCAGACCCGTGACATCGACCAGCGTGGCGACGAAGGGCGCGGACGCGCTGGCCGGGTCAAAACCCAGCTTTTGCAGGGCGAAGGGCAGCATCGCGCCGGCGACGGAACCGAAGGTGACGATGCCCACCAGCGCCGTTGCGACCGTGAGCGCCACCAGTATCCAGTGCTCGCCATAGTCGAAGAAGCCGAATTTCTGCCAGACCACAATACGGATGACGCCGATCAGGCCGAGCATCGCGCCGAGCAGAATGCCGGTCGGCAGTTCGCGCAGCACCACGCGCCACCAGTCGCCGAGCTTGACATCGCGCAGCGCCAGCGCGCGGATCAAAAGCGAGGTCGCCTGCGAGCCGGAATTGCCGCCCGAACTCATGATCAGTGGAATGAACAGCGTCAGCACGATCGCCTTCTCAAGCTCGCTCTCGAAATGCTGCATGGCGCTGGCGGTGAGCATTTCGCTGAGGAACAGAAGACACAGCCAGCCGCCACGCTTGCGGATCATCTCGAAAAAGCCGATCTGCAGATAGGGCTCGTCGATCGCCTCCATGCCGCCGAACTTCTGCACGTCCTCGGTCGATTCCTCGACGATGGTGTCGATCACGTCGTCGAAGGTCACGATGCCGAGCAGATGGCCCATCTTGTCCACCACCGGCACCGCCAGAAGATCGTGACGCGCGATCAACCGCGCCACATCCTCGCGGTCGGTCAGCGGCAGCGTGGTGATCGGATCGACCGCCAGCGTCAGGATATTGGCCGAGGGCTCACCCGAGATCAGGCGGCGCAGGCTGACCGCGCCGACAAGACGGCGGGTGACCGGGTCGCGCACATAGATCGCATAGATGGTTTCCCGGGTCCGCTCGACGTGACGGATATGCTCCAGCGTCTGATCCACGGTCCAGTTGCTCGGCACGCTGACGAATTCGGTCGTCATCATCGCGCCGGCGGTATTTTCCGGATAGGCCAGAAGGCTCGAGATCGCGACGCGGGAGACGTCGTCGAGCCCCTGCATCAGTTCGGACCTGGCGGGATCCTCCAGCTGCTGGATGATATCGGCGGCCATGTCCGCCGACATGCCGCTCAAGAGATGCGAAGCGAGCGCGCGCGGCAGCGCTTCGATGATTTCGGCCGAAAAATAAAGCTCCGGCTTGTCGAGAATCTCGATCGCGGCCTCGCGCGGCAGCAGGGTCAGAACCGCCGCCGCCTCTTCAGGCTCAAGCTTGTTGAGAACGTCGACCTTGTCCGCGACATACTCGTCGGACAGGCTTGCAGCGATCACAGCCGGGTTAAAGCCGTCGTTGGTCGCGCTATTCCTGGCGGTGTGGGTATCCGTCATGGCTCACCTTTGGATTCTGCCAGTCCCGGCAGGTCGGTGAGCCGTTCGCTCTCAGACCAATTCCGTGACCGGCGATGTAGATTGACTGTCGCTTGGCATGGTTGGAGCTTCCGATGATCGAGGCGCGAACAAGGTTCAACACCGCTCGCGCTGAAATGATCCTTCGGCGCGGCGGCGTCAAGAAAAAAGAAGGTGACAGTTAAACGGCGGATCAGCCGCCCATCTTGGCGGCGAGCGCGTCGGATACTTCGAAGTTGGCATAGACGTTCTGCACGTCGTCATGCTCGTTCAGCAGGTCCAGCAGCTTGAACAGCTTCTCACCGACCTCGTCGCTGACTGCGATGTTGTTCTGTGGCTTCCAGATCACGGCCGCCTTGCGCGGTTCGCCGAATTTGGCTTCCAGTGTCTTGGCAACGTCACGAAGCGTCTCCTGCGAGGCGTAAATCTCGTGGCCGTTTTCGTCGGAAGCGACGTCGTCCGCACCCGCCTCGATGGCCGCCTCGAGCATGGCGTCGGCGGAGGCCTTGTCGGCGTCGTATTCGATCACGCCGACATGGTCGAACATGAACGAGACCGAGCCGGTTTCGCCGAGATTGCCGCCGGCCTTGGTGAAATAGGAGCGGATGTCGGAGGCGGCGCGGTTGCGGTTGTCGGTCAGCGCCTCGACGATGACGGCGACCCCGCCGGGGCCGTAGCCCTCGTAGCGGATTTCGTCATAGTTCTCGCTATCCCCGCCGATCGCCTTCTTGATCGCCCGCTCGATATTATCGCGTGGCATGTTCTCGGCGCGCGCCGCGACGACTGCGGCGCGAAGCCGCGGATTCATCGCCGGGTCCGGGGTGCCGAGCTTGGCCGCGACCGTGATTTCGCGGGCCAGCTTGCCGAAAATCTTGGACTTCATCGCATCCTGCTTGCCCTTGCGGTGCATGATGTTTTTGAATTGGGAATGTCCAGCCATGCGGATGACTTTCTTGAGCTTTTCGGCGGTTGGGAACGTGCGCTGAGGTCAGCGCGGCGCGGGTTTATAGGCCCGTCACAGACAAAATTAAAGGCGGGCCACCGGTTTTCGGTATGGCGGGAAGCGGCCAAGGTTTCAACCGGGCGGTAGCAATTAACCATCAATTCACGCCGAAATGGGAAAGTCAGGCGGCGTTTCATGAATTCCCGCCCCTCATGCCCAGAGAAGAACTCTCGATGGCGTTCGGCCTTCTTCGCAAGCGGTTGCCGGAACAAGCTCCGCAGCCCGTCTTTTCCAGTCCCGCCCCGACTTCGGACCCGGCCCCGGCCCAGGTCCCGGCCGCCTCCGTTCAGGCGCACGCCAACGATTCAGCCCGCGAAATTCTCGGCCTGCTCGATCTCGAACTGACCGCGATGGTGCGCCAGCTCGAGCGCGCGGCCCAGGCTGTCGCCACCGGCGCGGAATCGACCGCGACCACACTTCACGACATCCGCCACCGCACCGGCGCCCTCAGTGGCCGGACCGGTGAAGCCCAGAGTACGGCAAAAACCTTCTCGCAGGCCGCGGAGAAGTTCACCCGCTCGGCTGAGGGCATTGGCGCGCAGGTGCGCGACGCGACCAGGCTCGCCGACGAGGCCGGCGAGGCGGCAAACGAAGCCAGCATGAATGTCGAGCGTCTGCGCGAATCCTCTGCAGCCATCGGCAATGTGGTCAATCTGATTGCGAGTATTGCCCGTCAGACCACCCTGCTGGCGCTGAACTCGACCATCGAGGCGGCGCGCGCGGGCGCGGCGGGACGCGGCTTCGCGGTGGTGGCGTCCGAGGTAAAAGCGCTGGCGATCCAGACCCAGAATGCAACCGAGGAAATCAAGACCAAGATCGACGCGCTGCAAAAGGATGCCGCCACCTCCTTCGACGCGGTGCATCGCATCTCGATGGCAATCGAAGCGATCCGGCCTGTGTTCGGCCATGTCAACGACGCGGTTGCCGCGCAAAACGAGACGACCGGCGAAATCGCGCGCAATGCGGCATCCGCGACGAACTTCATCGAATCGGTCGGCGACTCCAGCGCCGGGATCGACGATGCGACCCGCATTGCCGAAATGCATGGCGAGAACGTCGCAGAGGCCGGCAAGGCCGTGACGATGTTCGCGGAAAAACTCAAAACGCGCTGTGCGGTACTGCTGCGGCAAGGTGAACGCCGCAATGAGGGCGAGGGACGAAGGGCCGATCGCATGCCCTGCAGGCTGCAGATCGAGATTGCCCAGCCAGCGGTTAAAACCGGGACGCTTAAAGCAGAGGTGTTCGAGATTTCGCTCGCCGGCATCCTGATCGGCGGCGACGTGGCGCAAAGCCTGCCGCAGGGAATGGTTCTGAATGCCGAATTGCAAGACATCGGCGCATGCAGGATACGCATCACCGAACTGACCAAGGCAGGTGCACAGGCCGCCTTCGTTGCGCCTGACGCGATGCTGACCGAAAGGATCGAAGACAAGGTCTGGGCGATCCACGACGAGAATACCGAATCCGTCACCCGCGCGATGGAAGCGGGCGATGCGATCACCGCAATCTTCGAGAACGCCGTCGCTCGCGGCGATATCTCCATCGACGACCTGTTCGACGAAAATTACATCGCAATCGAAGGCACCGATCCGGTGCAGCATCGCGCGCGCTGTCTCGCCTGGGCGGAACGTGCGCTGCCGGATTTTCAGGAATCATTTCTGAAAAACGACGATCGCCTCGCCTTCTGCGTCGCCATCGACCGCAACGGCTATCTGCCGGTGCACAACAGGATTTACTCGCATCCGCAGCGCCCCGGCGATGTCGCCTTCAACACCGCGAACTCGCGCAACCGACGCATCTTCAACGACGCCGCCGGGCTCGCCGCGGGCCGGAACGTGCGCTCCTACCTGATCCAGAGCTACGCCCGCGACATGGGCAACGGCAAGACCGTGATGATGCGCGAGATCGACGTGCCGATCCGCGTTCAGGGCCGCCACTGGGGCGGCTTCCGGATGGCGTACAAGATCTGATTTCCACGCACTCAGCCCACCCACTGCCACTGTGCGAACAGCGCGGCGTACATAAACAACAGCCCGCCAGAAATTCCGATAACGCCCGGCACCAGCCAGCGCGCCCTGTCGGCCAGTTCCGCCATCGTCAGAAAAAGCGGAAATGACACCAGATTGAATCGCGTCGTCGAACTGAAGCCCGCGGGTCCGCCGTACAATGTGAGATAGGGCAGCATCAATACACCGAATGCGAACAGCGTCATGGCAAAGTTCAGTCGGAACCACGCCCGCACGATCAGGACGACGAACAGCAGGAAGAACCAGCCGTCCAAACCGGCCGGACTGACCTCGCTGAGATTCATTTTCAGGAACGGCTGGAGCGTCAGCGCACCGAACAGCCGCTGCGGCAAGGTGGTGCCTTGATGAAACGCGGCCTGGGCATGCGAGAATGCCAGCGGGCTGTCGAACACGTACCAGAGATAGATCATGTAGAGCCACAGGCCGGATGTCGCGATAAGGACGCAGGAAAAAGCCTTCGGAAAAAGCGCGGAACCGCGCGCATGATGGCGGCTTCGCCAAAGTTGCCACACCAGAACGGGCAACAACACGATGCCCGTAGAGCGGGTCGCGACCGCAAGACCGGCGAAGGCGGCAGCCAGAAAAAGCCGCTCGTCCCTTAACATCAGAAAAAACGCGACGATAAAAAGCAGCGTCAGCGATTCGGTGTAACCGGCGGACAGAAAGACCGATCCTGGAAAGAAACTCAGAAACGCGACCGTCAGCAACGCGATGCGATCGCCGAATTCCTCCCGGACCAGCTTGAACAGCAGCAAGACGGCAACCAATGCAGCGATGTTTGCCACGACCAGCAGCGCGTCGCCGGAATTCAGACCCGTCCCGGTTTTCAGAATATAAGAGACCAGCGGATAGAGCGGATAGAAAACAACGCTCTGGCAATCGTCGGGGTTGCCACTGTAGCTATATCCCTGCGTGACAATCAGATCGTACCACTGCGAATCCCAGCGCAGCAAATGCTGATACCAGTGCGGCCCGGCCGTCCATACGTCGGTTCCAAGCGGAATGTAAATTTCCGCAAAGAGAATCGCCAACGTAATGACAATTCTTGAGCTCAGGAAAATGGCGGCTGCCATCAGATAGGGCGTCCAGAAAGAACCTGGAGCCCGGACGGTGTCGAGCGGGGTCATATTGTGCCGGTCATTTCCAGTTCGGAGGCGATGTCGGAGTGAGGATCGGCCCGATCCGCACCGGCGCGATGTAGATCGCCAGCCCGGTGATATCATCCGTCTGCACAGCAACCCCGCTCAGCGTGCCCGCGCCGTCCGCCGGCTCGAACCGCGATTGCGGATAGCCGCGCAGGAAGCGCCCGATCGGCTCGTCGCGCTGCATGCCGATGATGGATTCGTAATCGCCGCTCATGCCCGCGTCGGTCATGTAGGCCGTGCCGTTCGGCAAAATGCGATGATCGGCGGTCGGCACATGGGTGTGGGTGCCGACGACAAGGCTGGCGCGGCCGTCGCAGAAATAACCCATCGCCTGTTTCTCGCTCGACGCCTCGCCATGAATGTCCACCACGATGGCGTCGGCACTCTCGCCAAGGCGGCAGGCATTCAATTCACGGTCGACCGCCGCGAAAGGCTCGTCGGAAGACTGCATGAAAATGCGCGCGATGGCGTTGACCACAAGCGCGCGCTTGCTGGTCCTGGTGTCGATCAGGGCCGCGCCGCGTCCCGGCGTGCCCTGATTGAAATTGATGGGGCGGATCAGGCGCGGCGCGCGCTCGATGAACACCAGCGCCTCGCGCTGGTCCCAGGAATGATTGCCGAGCGTGATCGCATCGGCGCCGGCATCGACGAGTTCCTGATAAATCGCCTCGGTGATACCGAAGCCACCGGCGGAATTTTCGCCGTTGACGATCACCAGATCGAGCTTCCAGTCGCGAATAAGGTTGGGAACGGTTTCGGTGAACACGGCGCGGCCGCTGCGCCCGACAACATCGCCGACAAAGAGAATTCTCACTCACGTGCTCCGGAAGTCGATGACTTCCTTTTCCGTTAGCACAAGATCGAGCCGTGCGTCGTGGTCGGATGACGGCACGGCGGGAATTTCCTGCACCGAAAAGCCGACGCCGATGGCGGTGATTTTCTTCGATTTGCGAAGGCGCTCCAGCGTGCGGTCGTAATAGCCGCCGCCATAGCCGATGCGATGGCCGGCACGGTCGAACGCAGCGAGCGGCACCAACACGATATCGGGCTCGATTTCGTCGGCCTCGGATGACGGCTCGAAGATGCCGTAAGGCCCGCGCACCAGCCGCGTGTCGTCTGTCCAGCGCCGGAAGGTCAGCGGCCGGTTTTCACCCGTGACAACCGGCAGCGCGAGCGACGCACCCCGCGCCGCGAACGCCTGCATCAGCGGCGCGACATCGATCTCACTGCGGATGGATGAGAATCCTGCGACGCACAGGCCTGGCGGCTGTTCGATCGGAAGGGCGTGTGCGGCGAGCGACCGGGCAGCAGTCTCGCGCTCCGCCGGGCTCAGCTCGTTGCGCCGCGCGAGGGCGGCGGCGCGAAGGTCCGTCTTGGATTGCCGCAAGGAAAGATTGTCCTTCACCGCTACCTCCGTGTCGTTCCCGCGAAGGCGGGACGCAGAGGCCCGGCAAGGTCATACTACATCGACCCGCATTTTGTTTGAAAAGTCCGGGTCCCCGCCTTCGCGGGAACGACAAATAACAAACAAAAGTGCGAAGCCGCAGACGCCGTTGAAGCGCTCGATCCCGGAGTTCCCTACGAAAGTAGGTGGGCACCATATGATCGGGTCCACGGACCCGGCCAGGGACAGTTCCCTAAAGGATCGATAAGGCCCCGGGGATATGTTGGCTCCTGACGTGCGGCGCAGCCTCGCCCCTGCAATGTAGCGACGATCGGGCCGTCCCGCCAGCTTGGCGCGCCACAACTTAAGGTGTTGCGATCAAATACTAACCGAGCGCGACGCCCTGCCCGGCCGGACGATTGAGCTCGCGCGTCATCTTCTCGATGCGGTCGGAAGCGGCGTTGAGCGCGTTGGCGACGGCGGTTTGCGTGGCGCGCGCGCGGTCGGCGGCGGTGAGGCGTACCTCGCGCAGCGCTTCGATTTCTTCCATCAGGCCGCGAATCCGGCGTTCGGCGTCGACCAGTTCGTCCGCGATGGTCAGCGACGCCATCACGGTCAGGCGCTGGTCGCCGATTTCACCGAACTTGCCGCGCAGGCTCTCGACCCGCGATTCCAGCGTTTCGGCAAGACGCAGGAGGCGCGTCTCCTGCCCCTCCTCGCAGGCCATGCGATACTGGCGGCCGTTGATGGTGACGTTGACGTGCGTGCTCATCGGACGCTCATGTGCGGGCTGCTCACGCCTGATCTCCCGCCTCGATCACCGATTTGATGGTGTCGATCGCGACATCCAGCCGCTGCGCGATTTCGCGATTGGTTTTCTCCAGTTCGCGCGAGCGCACCAGCGTGCCATCGAGTTCATGGGCAAGACGCGAGCGGTCGACGCCGAGCGCATGAATCCGCGCGGCAAGCTCCTCCTCGCCGCGCTCCTGCTCGCGCCTGCGCTCAACCGCACTTTCCAGCGCGTCCAGCGCGGCGGCAAGGCGGCGCGTCGCAAGCTCGATGTCGCTCGCGCCGGGGGCGAATTCGGAAGCGGCAAGTCCGCTGGAGGTGCGATCGGTCATACGCGAACAACAAGCCCTTTTCGGGGGATAAGCATCCGGCGGAGACGCGCATGCCACAACCGCCGAAACGGCTGCGCGTGCCGCGATCTCCGCGCCGGAGAAAACCCCGAGCCAACAAGCGTTTAGACGTTTAAGTTAGGGCTGTGTCGAAACGAACGCAACGGCCGGTGCGAACTATGCACCATTAAGACAAAGGTGCACTGCGAAGGCCCGTGGAGTGGATTTGGCATTCGCCCGAGACCGGCCGCGGTTTGCAAAGCGAATGTCAAATCCAAAACTCCACGGGAAACCTTATATTTGTTGGTGGTCCTTTGGTTTTAACATCCGTATCGGTGCCAGCCGGGCCGAAATCCGGATGTTAAAACCGGACCACCAAGAGTGTTGCTTGGACTCATCAGTGCCGGGGTGCTATCCACCCGCCAGCTACCCTCCATTTTCATTTCAGGCGAAAATTCATGTCCCAGGCGCAGACCCCGCACGTCGATCCCTCCCGCATGGCCAATGCGATTCGCGCCCTTGCGATGGATGCCGTCGAGAAGGCGAAATCCGGTCATCCGGGCCTGCCGATGGGCGCTGCCGACATCGCCACCGTGCTGTTCACCCAGTTCCTGAAATTCGACGCCGCCGATCCGAAATGGGCCGACCGCGACCGCTTCGTGCTGTCGGCCGGTCACGGCTCGATGCTGCTCTACGCGTTGCTGTATCTCACCGGCAACAAGTCGATGACCATCGAGCAGATCCAGAATTTCCGTCAGCTCGGCTCGCTGACGCCGGGCCATCCGGAAAACTTTCTGACACCAGGCGTCGAGACGACGACGGGTCCGCTCGGTCAGGGCATCGCCACCGCCGTCGGCATGGCGCTGGCGGAGCGGCACCTCGCGGCCGAATTCGGCGGCGACATCGTCGACCACCATACTTACGTGCTCGCCTCCGACGGCGATCTGATGGAAGGCATCAGCCAGGAAGCCATCGCGTTCGCAGGTCATCTGAAACTCAATCGCCTGATCGTGCTGTTCGACGACAACGGCATCTCGATCGACGGCGCAATTTCGCTGTCGGACTCCGTCGATCAGGTGAAACGGTTCGAGGCCGCGGGCTGGAACGCCGAGCGGATCGACGGCCACGACCACAAGGCCATCGCGGATGCGCTGACGCGCGCGCAGAAGTCGGACAAGCCGACGCTGATCGCCTGCAAGACCATCATCGCCTTCGGCGCGCCGACCAAGGCCGGCTCCGAAAAGTCCCACGGCTCGCCGCTCGGCGCGGAGGAAATCGCCGGCGCGCGCAAGAAGCTCGGCTGGGACGCGTCGCCGTTCGAAATCCCGCAGGACATTCTCGGCGCATGGCGCGCGGCGGGATCGCGGGGCGCGGCGGCCGGCGCCGAATGGGACAAGCGTTTCGCGGCGAAAGACGCCGCCCTGCGCGCAGAGTTCAAGCGGCGCATGGACGGCGAGTTGCCGGCCAAGGCGCTGGCCGATGCCGTCACTAAAATGAAATCGGCGCTCGCGGCCGCGCCGAAGGACATCGCCACCCGCACGGCATCCGAGCAGGTGCTGGACGTACTGATTCCGGCGGTGCCGGAAATGATCGGCGGATCGGCGGACCTCACCGGTTCCAACAACACCCGCGTCAAGGGCATGGTCGCGATCTCCGCCAACAATTACGGCGGACGCTACGTGAACTACGGCATCCGCGAGCACGGCATGGCGGCGGCGATGAACGGCATGTCGCTGCACGGCGGTCTCATTCCGTATTCCGGAACTTTCCTCGTATTCTCCGATTATCTGCGGCCGGCGCTGCGGCTTGCCGCCTTGATGGAGGTTCGCGCCATCCACGTTCTGACCCACGATTCCATCGGACTTGGCGAGGACGGCCCCACCCATCAGCCGGTCGAGCATCTCGCCGCATTGCGCGCGATCCCGAACCTCAACGTGTTCCGCCCCTGCGATACGGTCGAGACGCTGGAATGCTGGCAGCTTGCACTTGAGGCGAAGCATCGTCCGAGCGTGCTGGCGCTGACCCGCCAGAACCTGCCGCAGCTGCGCCTCACCGACGACGCCGAGAACAAATCCGCCGCAGGCGCTTATGAGATTTCAAAGGCTGACGGCGAAGCGAAGGTCTCGATCTTTGCCTCCGGCTCGGAGGTTTCGTTGGCGGTGGAAGCGCAGAAACTGCTGAAAGCCAGAGGCATCGCGGCCCGCGTGGTGTCGGTGCCCTGCATGGATCTGCTCATGGAAGCGCCAGAATCCGCCCGTGCCGCGATTATCGGCAACGCGCCGGTGAAGATCGCGGTCGAGGCCGCAATCCGGCAGGGCTGGGATGCGCTCATCGGACCCGACGGAATCTTCGTCGGCATGAGCAGTTTCGGCGCGAGCGCCCCATATAAGGAACTGTACAATCATTTCGGCATCACCGCCGACGCCGTCGCCAAAGCCGCCGAGGCGCGCCTCAACACCCGGTAACTCTTTTCGGGATTCAGGCATTTCGGATGATTGCATAACGCCGTCTTTCGGGGCAAAAACCGCCTCGAAAATCGTCATTTTGTGAAGGAGACACAGGGAAATGGCAGTCCGGGTCGCGATCAATGGATTTGGCCGTATCGGCCGCAATATTCTGCGCGCCATCTATGAAGCCAAGCGCACGGACATCCAGGTCGTCGCCATTAACGACCTCGGCCCGGTCGAGACCAACGCCCACCTGTTTCGATACGACTCGGTGCACGGCCGCTTCCCCGGCGAGGTGAAAGTCGATGGCGACACCATCGATATCGGCCTCGGCAAGATCAAGGTCACCGCGATCAAGGATCCGACCACGCTGCCGTGGAAGGAACTCGGCGTCGATATCGCGCTGGAATGCACCGGCATTTTCACCGCGCGTGACAAGGCCGCAGCACATCTCACCGCCGGCGCCAAGCGCGTTCTGATCTCCGCTCCCGCCGATGGTGCGGACGCGACTATCGTGTTCGGCGTCAATCATGACGTCCTGACCAAGGACCACACCGTGGTCTCGAACGGCTCCTGCACCACCAACTGCCTCGCGCCGGTCGCCAAGGTGCTGAACGACACGGTGGGTATCGAGACCGGCTTCATGACCACGGTTCACGCCTACACCGGCGACCAGCCGACGCTCGACACCATGCACAAGGATCTCTACCGCGCCCGCGCGGCGGCGATGTCGATGATCCCGACCTCAACCGGCGCGGCCAAGGCGATCGGCCTCGTGCTGCCCGAACTCAAGGGCAAGCTCGACGGTGTGTCGATCCGCGTGCCGACGCCGAACGTCTCGGTGATCGATCTCAAGGTTGTCGCCAAGCGGCCGACCACCAAGGACGAGATCAACGACGCGTTCAAGCGCGCGGCCCAGCAGCAGCTCAAGGGCATCCTGTCCTTCACCGAAGCCCCGAACGTGTCGATCGATTTCAACCACGATCCGAGCTCGTCCACCTTCGCCATGGATCAGACCAAGGTGCAGGGCGGCAATCTCGTGCGCGTGATGTCCTGGTACGACAACGAATGGGGCTTCTCCAACCGCATGGCGGATACCGCCGTCGCGATGGGCAAGCTGATCTGACACCGTTTCATCCGGGGCGCGTTCGCGCGCCCCGAAGATGCCACTCATAAAAAATCACCTCTGGCCGCGCGCCGACGGCGCTCGCATCACGGGGTGATAACGGGGAAGAACGCAAGGTCGCGATGTCTGGATTCCGCACCCTCGACGATGTGGACGTGAAGGACAAACGCGTCCTGCTCCGCGTCGATCTCAACGTGCCGATGGATAATGGACGCGTGTCGGACGCCACGCGTCTCGTGCGCGTCGCCAAGACCATCATCGAGATTTCCGAAAAGGGCGGCAAGGTCATCCTGCTCTCGCATTTCGGCCGGCCCAAGGGGCCCGATCCGAAAGAATCGCTGCGTCCTGTCGCGATCACGCTGGCTTACGTGCTGCGCAAGCATGTCGAGTTCATTCCCGACTGCGTCGGCGAGCCCGCGCAAAGCGCGGTGGCGATGATGAAGGATGGCGACATCATCTGCCTCGAGAACACCCGCTTCCACAAGGGCGAGGAAAAGAACGACCCGGCCTTCGTCGCCGAACTGGCGAAACTCGGTGATATCTGGGTCAACGACGCGTTTTCCACCGCGCACCGCGCCCATGCTTCGACCGAAGGCCTCGGCCATGTGCTGCCGGCCTATGCCGGGCGCACCATGCAGGCCGAACTCGACGCGCTGACCAAGGCGCTGGAAGCTCCGACCCATCCGGTGATCGCCATCATCGGCGGCGCGAAAGTCTCCACCAAGCTCGACCTCCTGGAAAATCTCGTCAGCAAGGTCGATGCGCTGGTGATCGGCGGCGGCATGGCCAACACCTTCCTGCACGCACAGGGAGTCGATGTCGGAAAATCCCTGTGCGAAAAGGATCTCGCGCCGACCGCGCTGCGCATTCTGGACAAGGCCGAACAGGTCAAATGCGCGATCATTCTGCCGGTGGACGCCGTGGTCGCCACCGAGTTCAAGGTGCACGCGCCCTCCCATGCGTCCGGGCTCGATGCGATCCCCTCCGATGCCATGATCCTCGATGTCGGGCCAAAGTCGGTCGACCGCGTGCGCGCCGCGATGGACGAGGCCGCCACGCTGGTCTGGAACGGCCCGCTCGGCGCGTTCGAGATCAAGCCGTTCGACCGCGGCACCGTGCAGGCCGCGCGTCATGCCGCCGGACGCACCCGCGACGGCAAGCTGATTTCCATCGCCGGCGGCGGCGATACCGTGGCCGCGCTCAACCATGCCGGCGTGGCTGAGGATTTTACCTATGTCTCGACGGCGGGCGGCGCATTCCTCGAATGGATGGAAGGCAAGCCGTTGCCCGGTGTCGAGGTTTTGAGGGCCAAATGACGCGAGCGGACCGCGCCGGAAAACGTTACGATAGGGTCCGCAACGGAACCCGTGTCCGGCCATTTACGTAATTAGAGACGAACCATCACGCCAATTGCAGACCGTTTCGGGAGAATTTGATGAATCTCGCTGACCTCAACAAGATCGCCGTGGCCATGGTCGCGCCGGGCCGCGGCATTCTCGCCGCCGACGAATCCTCCGGCACCATCAAGAAGCGCTTCGATGCGATCGGCGTCGAGTCCAGCGAGGACAACCGCCGCGACTATCGCGAAATGATGTTCCGTTCGAAGAACGCGATGACGAAGCATATTTCGGGCGTCATCCTTTACGATGAAACCTTCTGGCAAAAAGCGAAAGACGGCACGCCGCTGGTGAAGCTGATCGAGCAGGCCGGCTCGATCCCCGGCATCAAGGTGGATGAAGGCACGCAGCCTTTGCCCGGCTGTCCCGGCGAACTCATCACTGTCGGCCTCGACAAGCTTTCCGAACGGCTGAAGAAGTATTACGAAGGCGGCGCGCGCTTCGCCAAATGGCGCGCGGTCATCGACATCGACCGGGCGAAGGGTATTCCGAGCCACACCGCGATCCACACCAATGCGCACGCGCTCGCGCGCTACGCCGCGCTGTGTCAGCAGGCGCAGATCGTGCCGATCGTCGAGCCGGAAGTGCTGATGGACGGCGCGCACGACATCGACACCTGCTACGCGGTGACCGAGTGGGTGCTCAAGACGACGTTCCAGGAGCTTTACCATCAGAAGGTCGCGCTCGAGGGCATGGTGCTGAAGCCGAACATGGCGATCTCGGGCAAGAAGTCTGCGAAGCAGGCGTCCGTCGAGGAGGTCGCCGAAAAAACCGTGCGCATGCTGAAGAACTGCGTTCCGCCTGCGGTGCCCGGCATCGCTTTCCTGTCGGGCGGCCAGTCGGACGAAGAAGCCACGGCGCATCTCGACGCCATGAACCGGATCGGCGATCTGCCGTGGAAGCTCACCTTCTCCTACGGCCGCGCCTTGCAGGCCGCGCCGCAGAAGGCCTGGTCGGGCAAGACGGAAAACGTGCCTGCCGCGCAAAAGGCATTCGACCATCGCGCCTACATGAATTCGCTCGCCAGCAAGGGTGAATGGAAGGCCGATCTGGAAAGCAAGAAGGCGGCGTGAACCCGGCTTCCGATTATTAAAACGCCCAATGCGCCGCATCCGCGGCGCATTTTTGTAACAATGCTGTGGTGCATGTCATCGCAGGTTCCTTCATGGCATCGTCAAAGAAATCTCCAAAGCCAGCGCCGCCACCGCCCGTGCCGCGGCTTTATCTCGCAACGCTCCCGCTCGCCGATCCCGCGGCGCTGCTGGCGCAGTTGCCGCAGATGCTTGGTGCGTTCGACATTGCCGCCGTACTGCTGCGGCTCGCGCCGGCGGACGAGCGCAGCCTGATCACGCGCGTCAAGGCCATCGCGCCGGCCGTGCAGAAAGCGGGCGCGGCGCTGCTGCTCGATCAGCATTACGGAATCGTTGCACGCAGCGGCGCGGACGGCGCGCACGTCTCCGGTATCGAGGCGATGCGGGAGGCGATGCCCTCGCTGAAGCCCGAACGCATTCTGGGCGTCGGCGGGCTGCATACCCGTCACGACGCGATGGTCGCGGGCGAGGCCGGCGCGGACTACGTGCTGTTCGGCGAACCGGATACGCAGGGCGTACGGCCCTCGACGGACGCGATTTTCGAGCGCCTGCAATGGTGGGCGGAATTGTTCGAGCCGCCATGCGTCGGCTATGCGGCCACGCTGGACGAAGCCCGCGCTTTCGCGGCGAGTGGCGCGGAATTCATCATGGCCGCCGATTTCATCTGGAGCGATGTGCGCGGTCCCGCCGCGGCCCTTGCCGACGCAACTTCGGCCATCGTGCAGGCCCATTCGGATATGTTTGCTAAAGCGCCGGCCGGACAGGATTGAACGCGATGGCCCGCCCTCTTATTTGCGCCGTTCTGTTTGCAGCCCTGAGCACGGCGGCTTGCGGCCCCGCGCTGGCGCAATTGTCGCTGCCGCCCGATCTGCAGAAACAGCGCGTTCCGATCACGCGGCCAGAACCGGCACCCGACCCCGAGCCTGCACCCGTTCAGAAAACCACGCCCAAGGGAGCGGCGTCCAAGGCTGCATCATCCAAAGCCGCGCCCTTCAAATTTTCTTCGCCCAGACTTCCCGCCAAATCCGAACCGCTCGATCCCAACGCCGACAACGCCTACGCCGCCTACCAGGAAGGCCGGTATCGCACCGCGCTGGACCTTGCGATCGCCCGCGCCAATGAGAGCAATGACGCGAAATCGATGACGCTGGTCGGCGAGCTTTACGCCAACGGGCTCGGCATCGCCCGCAACGACGACAAGGCGCTCGAATGGTACCGGAAGGCGGTCGATCTCGGCGATCGCGAGGCGATGTTCGCGCTTGCCATGATGAAGATCGGCGGACGCGGCGGTCCTGTTGATCGCGAGGGCGGCGCGAAACTGCTCGCGCAGTCGGCGCAGCTCGGCAAGGCTGCGGCGGCCTACAATCTCGGTCTCCTCTATCTCGAGGGACAGACCTTCCCGCAGGATCTCAAGCGCGCGGCCGACCTGTTCCGTCAGGCCGCCAACGAAGGCAATCCCGAGGCGCAATACGCGCTCGCCACTTTCTACAAGGAAGGCCGCGGCGTGGAGAAGGACCTCACCATCGCGGCGAAGCTTCTCGGCGCGGCGGCGCTGGCGGACAATGTCGATGCCGAGGTCGAATATGCCATCGCCCTGTTCAACGGCACCGGCGTGACCAAGGACATTCCGACCGCCGTCGCCTTGATGAGCCGCGCGGCGCGCCAGAACAGCCCCATCGCGCAAAACCGCCTCGCGCACATCCTGATCGACGGTCAGGGGACGCCGGCCAATCCGGTCGAAGGCTTCAAATGGCACATCATCGCCAAGACGGCGGGGGCCGGCGATCCGGACCTCGACGCGCGAATGGCGCAGCTTTCTCCGCAGGACCGGCAGAAAGCGGAGGACGGCGCCAAAAGGTGGTTCGGTCTTATTAAGTAAATACAGGCGCCGGGCGCCGCGCACTTGACCTCATGGTGCTTTGAAGCCAATACGCAGCGGGTTCGGCACTATTGGATTGACCCTTACAAAGCATCTTAAGCCTCATGAATCATTCAGCTCTCATCAATGTCATGGTCAAGGCCGCCCGCCGCGCCGGCCGCAGCCTCAAGCGTGATCTTGGCGAGATCGAAAACCTTCAGGTCTCGCTGAAGGGGCCGGCGAATTTCGTTTCCGCCGCCGACCGCCGCGCCGAAGAGATGCTGTATGACGACCTGACCAAGGCGCGACCGGGGTACGGCTTTCTCGGCGAGGAAGGCGGCACCCGCGAAGGCTCGGACAAGAGCAACACATGGATCGTCGATCCGCTCGACGGCACCACGAATTTCCTCCACGGCATTCCGCAATTCGCGATCTCGATCGGGCTTGAGCGCGAGGGCACGGTCGTCGCGGGCGTGATCTACAATCCGGCCAATGACGAGCTTTACATCGCCGAGCGCGGCAAGGGCGCGTTTCTCAACGACACGCGCCTGCGCGTCGCGGGACGCAAGAAGCTCGACGAATGCGTGATCGCCTGCGGCCTGCCGCATATCGGGCGCGGCGACCACGAGCAGTCGCGCCGGGAGATGACCGAGATGCAGAACCGCGTCGCCGGTCTGCGCCGTTTCGGCGCGGCCTCGCTCGATCTGGCATTTGTCGCCGCCGGCCGTCTCGACGGCTATTGGGAGCGCAATCTCAAACCATGGGACATCGCCGCCGGACTGATCATGGTGCGCGAGGCGGGCGGCATTGTCAGCGGCATCGAGGGCCATGACAACGCGCTGCAAACCGGCCATGTGGTGGCCGGTAACGAGTTCGTGCAAAGCGAGCTCGTGAAGATCCTCAAGCCGCTCTAGGTCTTGCCGGATCCGGCTCCATCCAGCCGGATCGTCATCGCATCATGGCGTGCCCTTGGCCGAGGGCGGCAGCGGAAAGAACCTGCTGGTTCTGGCCTGATAGGCGCTGAACGCGTCGCCGATCGATTGCAGCATCCGTTTTTCGTGCGGTGGCACACCGCTGACATGGATCAGCACAACATACATGATGAGCGGCGCCAGCAGCGTCAGCCAGCCCCACCAGTAACCGCTCGAGATCGCGATCACCGGATACGCGAACCAGCCGACCCATTCGAAAAAATAATTCGGATGGCGCGAATATTTCCACAGACCGCGATCGCAAACCTTGTCCTTGTTGGCGGGATCGCGCAGGAACGCCTTGAGCTGCCCATCGGCGACGGTTTCACCGATGATCGCAACCAAAAGAATCAGCGCGCCGATATAGTCCTGCGCGCGCAGGCCGGGCGCAGGATTATGCGCCGCGATGAACACGGCGTATACCAGCGGTACCGAAACGACGCCCTGCTGCTGCAGGCGCTTGAACATCAGGCGCGGAGTATCCTTGCCCCATTGTGCGGCCAGCGCTGCATACCACGGGTCCTTCACGGTCTCGGCGCTGCGCTCCGCGATGTGACCGCCCAGCCGCAGCGACCACAGCGCCACCAGAATTGCGACCAGCCATTGCCGATGGGTAAACGTCACCCCGTCGGCCGGAAACATCGCGCTCCAGGCGCCGGTCAACCCCACGGCATAGGTCCAGATGGTGTTGGCCCAGCCGGAATTCCCGGTGCGCCGTTCAACCGCCCATGCCAGCGTCATGAAAACCGTCAGCGACAGGAAGATGGCGCCCAGCGCCTTGAGATAAAAAACCGTCATCCCCAGCTCCAGAAAAGTCAGCGTCATCAAGTTTATAAAATACGCCCTGAAACAAAACCCGTTTCAAGCCGAAGTTCCGCGATCCGCGGCATTTCGTACCCCGGTGTGGCATTGGGAAACTCGCTATGAATATTCCGGCACAACAAGACGAACTTTGGATTTGGGATACTAGCATCTGTTTTCCCGCCCACGGCGTGCCATATTGATACGGGACCCTGATACAGAGGATTGACGATCCGACATGGCACGCGACATGGCACGGCCCTTGGCAAAAGTTACTCCCGCCGCAGACGAGATCGAAGTCACCAAACTGTCGTCACCGCGTATTTTTCTGGTGCGGATGCTGGTGTTCCTGATCCTGTGCAGCCTGATCTTCGTCGTTCTTTACAAGCAGATATGGGCCGCCTTCCTCGCCAATCCGGGTCTGAACGCGCTGATCTGCGCGGTGCTGCTGATCGGCATTATCCTGTCATTCCGCCAGGTGCTGCGGCTTTATCCTGAAGTGTCGTGGATCAATCATTTCCGCATTTCCGATCCCGGACTTGCGGTGGACCGGCGCCCGACATTGCTGGCGCCGATGGCCGCGATCCTAAGCAACCGCTCCGGGCGCATGAGCATCTCGCAGCAGACCATGCGGCATTTGCTGGATTCCATCGCCACCCGCCTCGATGAATCGCGGGACATTTCGCGCTACATGACCGGCCTTCTGGTTTTTCTCGGCCTGCTCGGCACCTTCTGGGGCCTGATCGAAACCGTCGGCTCCGTCGGCAAGGTGATCGACGGCCTCAAGGTCGGCGGCGAAGCCGGCGCGATGTTCGATTCACTAAAAGAGGGACTGGCCGCCCCGCTCGGCGGCATGGGCATTTCGTTCTCGTCCTCGCTGTTCGGCCTCGCCGGATCGCTGATCCTCGGCTTTCTCGATCTTCAATCGAGCCAGGCGCAGAACCGCTTCTATACCGACCTCGAAGACTGGCTGGCGGAAACTGTGCGTGAATATTCCACCGACGGCGTGGCCGGCGGCGCGTCCGGCGAAATGGCGCCGCTGATCGAGCGGCTGCGCGGCGCCGTGGAGGACATGGGATCGAACCGCGCGACCTCGACCGCGATGGCCAATCTGGCGGAAGCCATTCAGGGCCTCGTGCATCACATGCGCAGCGAACAGCAGTTGATCCGCGAATGGGCCGACGGCCAGGGCCAGCAAAACGAGGACATCAAGAAGCTGCTCGAACGCATCGCGCTGGAACGCGAATCCTCGTCGCGGAGATAGCAGATGGCGCTGGCACGCGGACGCCGCAGCGAGAGCGGACTTAATTACTGGCCGGGATTCGTCGACGCACTCTCGACGCTGGTGCTGTCGATCATATTCCTGCTGACGGTGTTTCTCGTCGTGCAGTTCTATCTGTCGCAGGAAGTCAGCGGCAAAGACAAGGCGCTGGAGCGGCTGAACGCGCAGATCGCCGAATTGTCCAGCCTTCTGTCGCTGGAAAAAACGAGCAAGCTCGGCCTCGAGGATCAGCTGTCGCAGATGCGCGCCGGTCTCGCCGCGGCGGAAGCCGAGCGCGATCGCATCGCCGGCTCCGGCGGAAGCGCCGGCGAACTCGGCAAACAGCTCGATTCTGAAAAGCAGGTGTCCGCGCGGGCGCTGGCGCAGGTCGAGGTGCTGAATCAGCAGATCAGCGCGCTGCGCCGTCAGCTCGCTGCGCTCGAGGAGGCGCTCGACGCCTCCGAGAAACGCGACAAGGAATCGCAGAACAAGATTTCCGACCTCGGCCAGCGCCTGAACGTCGCGCTGGCGCAGCGGGTGCAGGAACTGTCGCGCTTCCGTTCCGAATTCTTTGGACGGTTGCGGACGATCCTCGGCGACCGGCCCGACATCCGCATTGTCGGCGACCGTTTCGTATTCCAGTCGGAGGTCTTCTTCGATACCGGACAGGCGCAGCTGTTGCCCGAAGGCCGCGCCGAACTCGATCAGATCGCCAGCGCTTTAACCGATCTGGAAAAGAAAATTCCGCCCGAGATCGCCTGGGTGCTCCGCGTCGACGGACACACCGACGTCAGGCCGATCAACAGTCCGCAGTTCAAGTCGAACTGGGACCTCTCGGCGGCGCGCGCCATTTCGGTGGTGCAATACCTGATTTCACGCGGGGTATCGCCGCAGCATCTGGTCGCGGCGGGCTTCGGCGAATTCCAGCCGATCGATACCGCCAATACCGAAGATGCGTTCAAGCGAAACCGCCGCATCGAATTGAAACTGACCGAGCGTTAGCCCGTATCTTCGGCTTCTCATTGAGGACACCGGGCTCGTGAAACGATTCACCCTCAGACCGTATACGGAGAAGGACGAAGACGCCGCCATCGCGCTGTGGCACCGCACCTGGACGCAGGCTTATCCGGCCATCGACTTCGATGCGCGACTGCAGGCCTGGCGCGAGCGCTGGCGCAAGGAGCTGGTGCCGGGAGCGAGGATCGTCGTCGCCGAGCGCGGCTCTGCCATGGTCGGCTTCGTCACCATCGACGCGGGCGGCTATCTCGACCAGCTCGTGGTCGAACCGGATTCATGGGGATCCGAACTCGGCGACCTGCTGGTGGCGGCCGCGAAGGACATGTCCCCCACCGGCATCACGCTGCTTGTGAATTCCGATAACAACCGCGCGATCCGTTTCTACGAGCGCAACGGGTTCAAATACACCCATGACGCCGTGAATCCGGTATCAGGCCGCGCGGTGCGCGGCATGGCGTGGAAGCCTTGAGCTTTCAGGCGCCCTCGAATTGCAGGCGGGCGAGACGCGCATAGAGACCACCGGCCGCGACCAGTGAGGCATGAGTCCCCTGCTCGACGATACGGCCATGCTCCATCACCAGAATGCGGTCGCATGACAATACTGTCGCGAGCCGATGCGCGATCACCAGCGTGGTGCGATGCTGCATCAAATCTTCCAGCGCCGTCTGCACCAGGGTTTCGCTTTCCGCATCGAGCGCCGACGTCGCTTCGTCCAGCAGCAGCAACGGCGCGTTGCGCAGAATGGCCCGCGCGATCGCGATGCGCTGGCGCTGGCCGCCGGAGAGCGTGACGCCGCGCTCGCCGAGCTGGGTTTCGAAACCCTGCGGCAGGCGGCGGATGAATTCGGTGACATGCGCCTGCTCCGCCGCGCGCTCGATCTCCGCATCCGACGCGTCGGGCCGGCCGAAGCGGATATTGTCGCGGGCGCTGGCCGCGAACACGGCCGTGTCCTGCGGCACCAGCGCCATGCGCAAGCGCACCTCGTGCGGATCGGCCTCGCGGATCGGCACGCCGTCAAAACTGATCGAGCCGCTCAAAGGATCGTAGAACCGCAGAAGCAGGTGAAACAGCGTGCTCTTGCCCGCGCCGGAAGGTCCGACCACCGCGATCTTTTCGCCGGCCCGCACCGAGAACGAAATGCCGTCAAGGATGGGAGTCTGAGGCCGCGTCGGATAGGCGAAGCGCACATCGTCGAACGCAACATCCCCGCGCGGTGGCAGCGGTAACGCGCGCGGTATCGCGGGCGCCGTGATGTCGGGCTTCAGACGCAGAATTTCAAACAGGCGCTCCGCTGCGCCGGAGGCCTGCGAAATCTCGCCCCATACTTCGCTGAGCTGCCCGAGCGCGCCAGCCGCGAACGCCGCATAAAGCACGAACTGCCCAAGGCGGCCCGCGCTGATCTCACCGCTCAGCACATCGTGCGAACCGATCCACAGAATGCCGACCACGCTGGCGGACACCAGAAAGATCACCACTGCGGTGAGGAAGGCGCGCGCCTTGGTCGAATCCTTCGCAGCCTGGAAGGCGCGATTGACCGCCTCGCCAAAACGAGTCTGTGCCAGTGTCTCGTTGGTGAAAGCCTGCAGGGTGCGGATCGCGCCGATCAGTTCGGAGGCGTAGGCCGAGGCGTCCGCCAGCGTATCCTGCGCACCGCGCGACAGCGAGCGGACCCTCCGGCCGAAAGCAACCAGCGGCAACACGATCAGCGGGATCACCAGAAGCACGATGCCCGACAGTTTCGGGCTGGTCACGACCATCATCGCCGAAGCGCCGAAGAACAGCACGAGGTTTCGCAACGCCACCGACACCGAGGCGCCGACGGCGGATTTGATCTGCGTGGTATCGGCGGTGAGGCGCGACACCAGTTCGCCGCTATGGGCGGCATCGAAAAACGAGGGCGAGAGCGAAATGAGATGATCGAAAACATCGCGGCGCAGATCGGCCACGATGCGTTCGCCAAGCGTAATGACGAGGTAGTATCGTGCCGCGCTGGACAGTGCGAGGACCGCGACGACGATGATCATCACGCCGAAATAGCTGTTGATCATCGCGATGCCTTCGGGAAAGAACCCGAAATCGATCATCCGCCGCACCGCGAGCGGCACCACCAGCGTCGCGACCGACGCGATGATGAGCGCGACGAGCGCGCCAAGAGCCTGTCCGCGATAGCGCGCGACATAGGGCGCGAGCGCGAACAGCGGCCGCAGCCGGCTTCCTCGCCGGCCGCCCTGAGCCGGGGCGGACGGCGCCACGCGGGCCGCCTCTTCGGCGACAGATGCGGATGGGGTAGCCTTTGCTGGTTCCTCGCTCACGCGTTCCACGACATTCATCGGCCAGCCATTCTCTTGTGATGTCCGCATCTGATAGGCCCCGGCGGCAAGGCTGGCAAATAGGCCAAAACGTCCGCCGGTGCTTGTTTTGGGGCCCGCCGTGGGCTATAGACCGCCCAAATTCGCCCGACATCATCATTAAAAGCCAGCGCGAGCGCGCAGAGGATTTGCCATGAAGCCCGAAATTCATCCGGATTATCATACAATTAAGGTCGTCATGACCGACGGAACCGAATATCTGACCCGCTCGACCTATGGCAAGGAAGGCGACACGCTGAACCTGGACATCGACTCCAAGTCGCATCCGGCCTGGACCGGCGGCCAGCAGCAGATTCTCGATCGCGGCGGCCGTGTTTCGCGCTTCCAGAAGAAGTTCTCGGGCTTCCTCAAGAAGGACTGATCCTTCGGAGTTTCCAACGCAAAACGCCCCGGCACCGGCCGGGGCGTTTTTGTTTTGCGGTATTGTCCTTCCCCCACACGGGGAGAGGGAAATTAGCGCTCACCGCTCGAAAGCGGCTTTGAGCAAGTCCATCTGCGGCATCAGCGGATTTCCTGCCGGCACGGGCTCGGGCACCGAATGCATGGTCGCATCGAGCCGGCGGATCTTCGCCTGCAGAGCCATCGAGCGCGCGATCAAATCCCGCAGCGTCGGCGGCAGCTTTTCGATGAGATCCGACGCGCCGGGTTCGGCGGCCGTCAGCTTCACCTTGGTCTTTTCGCGGTTGGCCTGGGTCAGCGTCATCTCGCCTTCCTTCACCGCGCGGTGCAGCAGCAGCCATGAGGCAAGCTGCATCAGGCGCGTGGTGAGACGCATGCTCTCGGTCGCGTAGGTCAGGCTCGCGGCGCGATCGAGCGTCTTGGCCTCGGTCCTTCCCGCGCCGTCGAGATAGGCCGCGGTCTCCTCGACCATCTCCATGCCCTCACGGAACAGAACACCGAATGCCGGAGAATTTGTCAGCCGCTCGCTGAGCATGACAAGGCCGTTTTCAGCCGCCGATTGATCCAACATGGTTAACGCCTCACGCACGTTTCTACGAAGATTTTATTATGATGAATAAATCATTGCGCGCCTTGGCGCGGGAGTCCAGCCATTCCGCGCGCGACCTCGCGATATGGTTTCCGTGTCATGCAAATGAACAAAAAAAGAGCCGCCGTTTCCGGCGGCTTTTGAAGTTTATAACAGGGAGGCGTCAAACAGAGTGACAAGGGCCACTCGGTGTCCAAACAGGGACAGTCCGGTTATAAATGCGAAAGCTTAATGTGCCGTAAATGAAGGATCGCGTTCAGTATTCGTTAGCCATGTTTGTTTGCCAAACGGGACAACGCGAACCGAGAGCAATGCCTCGCCTGACTATGACTTGAAAAAATTATTCGCGGCGTCGCGCGAGGCGCGCTTTTTCGCGGCCTCCATCTTCAGCCGCTCCACCTCGTTTGTCAGGAGCGCGATGCGCTCGTTCAAATCGTCGACCGACAGCGCCGACAAATCCTGTCCGATGTCGTGACTGGTCTTGCGGCGCGGTTTGTCGTCGTCCTCGGCGGCCATGGTGTGCTCCGTTACAGATAAGGCGATGCGGTTCAGCGTAGCAAAATTCGTCCACGGGCCAAGCATCGCCCGGTTGCCAGCGTCGGCCGCGATGGTTAATCCAGCAGGCCAGTCATCGCCTCATTATCCCTTCCAATCCCGCAAGGATCCGCCATGGATAAAATCCCCTCGCACATGACCGTCATCGCCATCAGCGCGCCAGGCGGGCCCGAAGTGCTCAGGCCCGAACAGCGCGAAGTGCCCAAGCCCGGTGCCGGCGACATTCTGGTCAAGGTGGCGGCGGCCGGCGTCAACCGTCCGGACGTGCTGCAGCGGATGGGGAAATATGTCGTACCGCCAGGCGCGAGCGATCTTCCGGGTCTCGAAATCGCGGGCACCGTCGCGGCGGTGGGCGAAGGCGTCACGCGGCACAAGGTCGGCGACAAGGTGATGTCGCTGACCTCCGGCGGCGGCTATGCGGAATATTGCGTGGTGCCGGACTCGCACGCGATGAGTGTTCCGGACAGCCTGCCGCTGACCGACGCCGCGGCGCTTCCCGAAACGGTGATGACGGTGTGGTACAACGTGTTCGATCGCGGTGCGCTCAAGCCCGGCGACACACTGCTGGTTCACGGCGGCTCGTCCGGCATCGGCACCACCGCCATCCAGATGGCGAAAGCGTTCGGCGCGAAGGTGATCGTCACCGTCGGATCGAAGGACAAGGTCGATGCGTGTCTCAAACTCGGCGCGGATGTCGCGGTCGATTACAAGACGCAGGATTTCGTCGCCGAGTCCAAGGCCGCGACCAACGGCAAGGGCGTCAACGTCATCCTCGACATGGTCGGCGGCGATTATGTCGATCGCAATTACGACGCCGCTGCAACCGAGGCGCGCATCGTGCAGATCGCGTTCCTCGGCGGACCGAAGACCACCGTCAATGTCGCCAAGATCATGACCAAGCGGCTGTGGCACACCGGCTCGTTCCTGCGTCCGCGTTCGCGCGAGGATAAGGCGGCGATGGTTAATTCCATCGAGGCACAGGTTCTGCCGTGGATTGCCGATGGCCGCGTGAAACCCCTGATCGACAGCACGTTTTCATTGCAGGACGCCGCCAAGGCCCACGCACGGATGGAGACCAGCCAACATATTGGCAAAATTGTGCTCACGGTTTAGCGTTTGTGATGACGCGAAACCCTTTGATTCACTTCATATTCGTGTCATTTATCGCGCTCCCGCCGGACTGAATTCCCGGCCAGCAGAATGCGGAGACAATCTGGTGCGATCGATCAGAAGCTTTACGCTGATCGTGTCCCAAATCCAAAGTTCGCTTTGGGGGACGGCACTCTCGATAGCGAACTTTGGATTTATAGGGACACGACGAGTCATTGATCGCCTTCGCGCGGCTTTGGTTTGCCGTTCCGCAAAAGACACTCGCGGCAATCGCCTTGCGGATCGGCGAACCGCCGCGCGAGTGGCGCTGAGCATCCTGATGCTTGCCGCCACCACGTCGGCGCATGCGGTCGACGCCATCAGCGTTCGTTCCGACGCGCCCGCCATCGACCTCACCGGTGTTCTCGAGTTCCAGAAAAGCGACACCGACCGCATCCAGGTTTCCACCGCGCCTGGCACCGACGGCATCGTGCGCCGCATCGAGGTGCGCGCCCGCGAGGGCGGCCAGAACTGGATCGTGTTCGCACTGACCAACAACACCGACGAGCAGCTCGACCGCCTGATCGTGGTTCCGCATTATCGCATCGTGTCGTCCGGACTGCTGTGGCCCGACCTTGGCCTCTCCCGCGTGGCGACGATCACGCCCTCCGCCGGCGACCGGCCCGACCGGCAGGACAGCGCAACCGCCGACATCTTCCGCATCACGCTCGATCCCGGCGCTGTCGTCACCTATGTCGCCGAGCTCCGGACCGACAAGATCCCGCAGCTCTATCTGTGGGAACCGGAAGCCTACAAGGACAAGGTCAATTCCTTCACGCTCTATCAGGGCATCGTGATCGGCATCTCCGGCCTGCTGGCGCTGGTGCTGACGATTCTTTTCGTCGTGAAGGGCAGCATCATGTTCCCCGCCGCGGCCGCGCTGGCCTGGGCGGTGCTGGTTTATATCGGCGTCGATTTCGGATTCTGGGGCAAGGTGTTCGACATGTCATCGGGTGCCGAGCGTGTCTGGCGCGCATCCGGTGAAGCGATGCTCGCCGCGACGCTTCTGGTGTTCCTGTTCGCCTATCTCAATCTGTCGCGATGGCATGTGCGCTATTCGCATATTACCATCGGCTGGCTGGTCTTTCTCGGCGCGCTGGTAGGCCTCGCGCTGTTCGATCCTGCTATCGCGTCGGGCATCGCGCGCATCTCGCTGTTCATGATCGCGGCTTTCGGCTTCGCGCTGATCGTTTATCTCTCGACGCAGGGCTTCGACCGCGCCGTGCTGCTGATCCCGACCTGGTTCCTGTTTCTGGTCTGGGTGCTCGCAGCCGGCGCCACCGTGGCCGGCGCCGTCACCAACGACATTGTCGGTCCGGCTCTGCTCGGCGGCCTCGTGCTGATCGTGATGCTGATCGGATTCACGGTGATGCAGCACGCCTTCGCCGGCGGCGGCGCGACCACCGGCATCGTATCGGATGTCGAGCGGCGCGCGCTGGCGCTGACCGGCTCGGGCGACCTGATCTGGGACTGGGACGTCTCCGCCGACAAGGTGTTCACCAGTCCGGAAACCGAGAGCCTGCTCGGCCTCAAGCGCGGCACGCTGGAAGGCCCCGCGGCGCGCTGGCTGGAAGTGCTTCACCCACTCGATCAGGACCGCTTCCGCGCCGCGCTCGACAGTGTGCTCGATCAGCGTCGGGGGCGGCTGGTGCAGGATTTCCGGCTGCGCACGCCGGACGGCCACTTCATGTGGTTCGCGCTGAAAGCCCGTCCGGTGGTCGGCTCCGACGGTGAAGTGGCGCGCGTCGTCGGCACCTTGTCGGACGTCACGGAGATCAAGAACGCCGAAGAGCGCATTCTTCACGATTCGGTCCACGACAATCTCACCGGACTGCCGAACCGGCAATTGTTCATCGACCGCGTCAAGGCCATGGACGCCTTCTCCAAAGCGACGTCCAATTTGCGGCCGACCGTCATGGTCATCGACCTCGACCGCTTCAAGCAGGTCAACGATTCCGTCGGCATCGCGGTCGGCGACTCGATTCTGCTGACGCTGGCGCGCCGCCTGTCACGCATCCTGAAGCCGCAGGATACGCTCGCCCGCCTCGCCGGCGATCAGTTCGGCCTGCTGCTGACATCGGAGCACGAGCCGGCCAAGATCACCGCTTTCGCCGAGACCATCCGCAAGACCATCCGCGCGCCGATTGCCTTCAACGAGCGCGAGATTTTCCTGACCGCCTCGATCGGCCTCGCGCTCAGCGATCCTTCGGCTGCGTTGACCGACGAGATCATCAAGGATGCCGAGCTTGCGATGTATCACTCCAAGCGCATCGGCGGCGACCGCATCGACGTCTACAAGCCTGCGATGCGCGCGCGCAAGACCGACCGGCTGACGCTGGAATCCGAATTGCGCCGCGCCATCGAGCGGCACGAGATCACCATCCTGTATCAGCCGATCGTGCGTCTGGAAGATCGCGTGGTCGCCGGTTTCGAGGCGCTGGCGCGCTGGGATCATCCCAAGCTCGGCCGCATGTCGCCTGCCGAATTTATTTCGATCGCCGAGGAAATCGGCCTGATCGTCGATCTCGGTCTGTTCGTGATGGACTCGACGGCCAAGCAGCTCGCATTGTGGCAACGCGCGGTGCGCACCCGCGTGCCGCTGTTCGCCAGCGTCAATGTGTCCTCGCGCCAGCTGCTCCGCCACGACCTGATCCACGACGTGCGCGGCGTGCTGTCGCGCTCGGCGGTGGCGCGCGGCTCGCTCAAGCTGGAGCTGACCGAATCGCTGGTGATGGAAAATCCGGAACACGCCGCGCAGATGCTGCAACGGATCAAGGAGCTTGGCACCGGCCTGTCCCTCGACGATTTCGGCACCGGCCATTCCTCGCTCGCCTACATCCAGCGGTTTCCGTTCGACACCATCAAGATCGACCAGTCCTTCGTCCGCACCACGCGCAACGGCGCCCGGCCGATCCTGCTCAAATCCATCGTGTCGATGGCGCACGACCTCGGCATGGAAGTTGTCGCGGAGGGCGCGGAGACGGATTCGGACGCGGTCGAGCTTTACCAGCTCGGCTGCCAGTTCGCGCAGGGCTTTGCCTTCGGCGAGCCGATGGACGCCGAAAGCGCGACCCGGCTTCTCACCGGCGAGCGCGTGGAAACAGCGCGGCCCGCCCGGCGCAGCCTGCGGCTAAGGCCGCGCCCGACGACGGTCGCGGCACAGGAACAGCGTTAAGAATAGCGTTAACCGCCGGGTTACAAGACCCGGCGCGGCGGCCCGCTTTACGAAATTGTTAGCGCGCATGGACTAGGCATACGCTGATGTCCGGCACCACCATCGACGTTAGCGACACTCTGCCAACACGGCTGCGCGGCAGCGCCTGGCTGAATCTCGCCGTGATCGTCTGTCCGATGATCGCGGGCGCGTTCTATACCCTGATTGCGGGTGAAGACGTCAACTGGGACTGGCAGAACTATCACGAATACAACGTATGGGCGGATCTCACCGGTCGCTACGCCATCGACGTTCAGCCCGCCGGCTTCCAGACCTATTTCAATCCGCTGGTTTATTATCCGGTGTACTGGCTTCGCCATGCACTGCCCGCGCCCTGGGGTCTTGCGATCATCGGCGCGGTGCACGGGCTCAACCTGTCCTTGATCTGGTTTCTCGCGCGCGCCCTGCTCGGTCGCTCCGCGAACGCTTCGACGCTCTGCGCAGCCGTGCTGATCGCGTTGACAGGCCCCATGACGCTTTCGGAAACCGGCACCAGCTTCGCCGACATCCTGACGGCGCTGGCGATCATCGCGGGCTTCCTGCTGATCGTTTCGGACGACACCACGCCGCCGATTCGCATTTTTCTCGCCGGGCTGCTGATCGGCGCATCGGTGGGTCTGAAACTCACCAATGTGGTTTATGCGGCGGGAGCGGCGACAGCGCTGCTATTCGCGGTCAATCCGCTTGCCGCCATCGGCTGTCTTGCTCTCGGCGGCGCGATCGGCACCGCCGCCGCCGGCGGATCATGGAGCCTGATGCTCTGGCGCGAGATGGGCAATCCGGTGTTCCCGCTGTTTAACGGCATTTTCCATTCGCAGGAATTGCAGCCGACCAACATTCTCGATCTTCAGTTCAGGCCTCGCGGCTTTTTCGACGCGCTGGCCTATCCGTTTTACTGGCTGGTCGGCGATCATCGCAGTTCGGAATTCCCGTTCCGGGATGCTCGTTTTGCTCTGGCGGTGGTTCTGATTCCGCTCGCGGCGCTGTCCGGCGTCATCCGCCGTCAAATGATCTTCACGCGGCGCGATGTCATCTTTCTCGTGATGTCCTGCGTCTCCTATATCGCATGGCTCTATCTGTTTTCCATCCAGCGCTATGCGGTGGTGCTCGAACTTCTGTGCGGGCCGCTGATCGTTCTCATGCTGGTGCGGCTGGCAAGCGCGTTCAGGACCGGGAAAGACGACGCGGCGCGGGTGTCGAGTATGCTTGCGGTTATCGCCGCCGTCGCGATCGCGCTATGGTCGCAACCGGGCGACTGGTGGCGGCGGCCATGGTCGCGGCCTTACCAGCCCGATCTGTCCGCCCTGACGAAGCCTGCGGTTTATATGCTGCTCGACAAGCCGCTCGGCTATTTCGCCGCGCTATTACCTTCTCAATCCCGCTTTTATCAGCTGTCGGACCTCGCCTCGCCGGTCCTTCCCGGAAGCAGGTTCGACGCGCGCATCCGCGCAGGCCTCAAACAGCCGCTGCCCGGCGGAATCTGGGAAGTGCATGAGCAGGAGCACCCGCTGCGCCTCAGCCTGCTCGACAGCTACGGACTGACCGTGGACTCGTCCAAAGCGTGTGTGACAATCGAGGGCGCAACGGCGCTATCGGACATTGTTGCCTGCCCCCTCAAGTTCAAAGAGTAAACCGGCAGCAACCACTCAGGCGTGGCCGGCAGCATTCGACAGCATGCCGAGATCGATGCCGATCTTGCTCAGCGCGCGCTGATACTTGTCCTCGACATTGCGCCCGAAAATCAGATCAGGGTCGGCGGGACAATGCAGCCAGCCATTGTGCTGAATCTCGCTCTCGAGTTGACCCGGCGCCCAGCCGGCGTAGCCCAGCGCGAGAATTGCGTGCTTGGGTCCGTTGCCCCGGGCAATGGCCTTGAGGATATCCAGCGTCGCCGTGAGACTGATGCCCTCGTCGATCGGCAGGGTGGCATCCTCGATGGCAAAATCGCTTGAATGCAGCACGAATCCGCGCCCGGTATCGACCGGCCCGCCCTTGAGAATCTTCATGCTTTCCGCATGTTCGGGCAATTTAATATCGGTTGCCTTGTCGATGATGTCGAGTTGCATCAGGAGCTGCGGAAAGTCGATGCTTCCGGCGGGATGATTGACGACAATGCCCATCGCCCCGTCCGCCGAATGCGCGCAGACATAGATCACCGAGCGCGCGAAACGCTCGTCATCCATCACGGGCATTGCAATCAGAAGCTGGCCATCAAGGTAAGTCGGCTCAGTCGAACCGGACACACTGCCGGGAACGCCGCGGGACACATCGCGGGAGCTAAGGGAGGATTTCTTGTCTGGCGGCGGCTTTTCGTCCATCAAGACATCTCTTCATTCTGCACCATCCTGATATTGGGTGCCGCATCTGTCAATCAACCGCCTGAACAATGAAGTTGCAGGATCACAGGCAATTCAACTGACTGAAGCGGCAGGGTGCCTTTAAAGACGTCACATGTTCGACATTGTTCCATGGCTGGTGCAGCGAATGCGACTCATCGCCGCCTTGTTTTTCTGCATTATCGCCTCCGCCGCCAACGCACAGGATGTGTCGGCCTGGGCGGCCGACAAATATTCGGCGGTCCGCCTGCTCGCCGGCTCCCGCAATGGCGCGGTCTTGCTGGGCGGCATCGGCTTCAAGCTCGATCCGGGCTGGAAAACTTATTGGCGCTCACCGGGCGATTCGGGCGTGCCGCCGCGTTTCGACTTCTCGAAATCGGAGAACGTCGAGGCAGTCAACGTCCTGTGGCCTGCGCCGAAGAAATTTCCGGACGGAAACGGGGGCTTCTCGCTCGGCTACCACGATCAGGTCGTGGTGCCGCTGCGGATCGTGACCAAGAATGCGGACCAGCCGGTGACGCTGCGCGCGCATATCGATTATGCGGTCTGCGATAAGTTGTGTATCCCGGTCGACGCCGATCTCGAACTGCCCTTTGTCAGCGTTGCCAGCATGCAGGATTCGGTACTGTCGAGCGCGCTGGAGAGCGTGCCGAAACCCGCCAGCATCGGCGATCCCAACCCGCTGACCATCCGCGACGTCAAGCGAATTGGCCCGAAAACGGTTCAGGTCAACGTGGTGGCCCCGGAAGGCGTTGAAGCCGCGTTGTTCGTGGAGGGACCGACGCCGGACTGGGCGCTGCCGATCCCCAAACTCGCCAAACGCGAACCTCACAACGTGCAGCGCTTCACCTTCGATCTCGACGGCGTGCCGCCGGGCGTCAGCCCGAATGGCGCGGCTCTGAAATTCACGCTGTCCGGCGGCAACCGCACCTATGAATTCAACACCAATTTGAACTGATCCCGCCTGCCCGGGTTTTATAAAGCGGTGGCCGCGGCTGCCAACTTCGTCTAAGACACCTGCCATTCATACTGCGGAGAAAAATAATGACGATCAAAGTCGGCGACCGCCTGCCTGAAGCCAAGTTTCGCGTGATGACCGGCGAAGGCCCTCAGGTCAAAACCACCGATGAAATTTTCAAGGGTAAAAAGGTCGCGCTTTTCGCCGTCCCCGGCGCCTACACCAACACCTGCCACAAGATGCATATGCCGGGCGTTTTCCAGAACGCCGCCGCGATGAAGGCCAAGGGCGTCGACACCATCGCCGTGGTTTCGGTCAACGATATTTTCGTGATGAAAGCCTGGCAGCGCGACACCGACATGAACAATGAAGGGCTTTATCTCGCCGACGGCAACGCCGAATTCACAAAGGCTGTCGGCCTCGAATTCGACGGCTCGGCCAACGGTCTTGGCATCCGCTCGAAGCGCTACTCGATGCTGGTCGAGGACGGCGTGGTGAAGAAGCTCAATGTCGAGGACGTACCGAGCAAGGTCGAAGTCTCGGGCGGCGACACGCTGCTCGGACAGCTGTAATCCTTCTTTCCCTCTTCCCTTGTGGGAGAGGGAAAGAGTTACCTCACCTCCGCCAGACCGTCGCGCGCGAGCTGATCGGCGCGCTCGTTCTCCGCATGGCCGGCGTGGCCCTTGATCCAGTGCCAGCGGATATCGTGGGTCTTCAGCGCCGCATCCAGCCGCTGCCACAGATCGACATTCTTCACCGGCTTCTTGTCGGCGGTGCGCCAGCCGTTTTTCTTCCAGTTGTGAATCCAGCTCGTGATGCCCTGACGCACATACTGGCTGTCGGTGGTGATATCCACCGACGCCGGCCGCTTCAGCGCCTCCAGCGCCGAGATCGCGGCCATCAACTCCATACGATTGTTGGTGGTCGGATTTTCGCCGCCCTTGAGTTCTTTTTCGGTGTCGCCGAAGCGCAGGATCGCGCCCCAGCCGCCCGGACCGGGATTCCCCGAGCATGCACCATCCGTGAAAATCGCGACACGCGGCAACTCGCTCACGCCATCGATCCCGTCTGCTCGATTCCATAATCGCCGATGCTTTTCACGCTTTGGTGGAAACGCAGCTTGCGGACATATTCCAGCGGGTCCTTCGGTCTCACCAGCGCACCGGGCGGCACGTTGAGCCAGTCGACCAGCCGGGTCAGCAAGAAACGCATCGCCGCGCCGCGCGCCAGAAGCGGAAACGCATCGCGCTCGGCGACAGAGAGCTTTCGCACTTTCTCGTAGGCGTTGAGAAAGGCGCGCGCCTTCGTGACGTTGAAGGAATGATCGATCTCGAAGCACCAGGCGTTGAGGCAGATCGCGACGTCATAAGCGAGAATGTCGTTGCAGGCGAAGTAGAAGTCGATCAGGCCGGACAGCTTGTCGCCAAGAAAAAACACGTTGTCGGGAAACAGGTCGGCATGGATCACGCCCTGCGGCAGCGAACGCGGCCAGTCGTTTTCAAGATAATCGAGCTCGGTGCCCAGCAGCCTGCATAATCCGGTCTGCACGCTGTCCGCGCGAGGCTCGGCGGCGGCGTACAGCGCGCGCCAGCCGGAAACCGACAGCGTATTGGCGCGGGACATCGGAAAATCCGCACCGGCCAGATGCATCTTCGCCAGCGCCTGACCGACACCGGCGCAGTGCGCCGTATTCACCTTGCGCGGCCAGACGCCTTCGAGAAAATTCACGATGGCCGCAGGCCGGCCGGCAAGTACGCCGAGCGCCTCGCCGCTCCGGTTCACGACCGGCTGCGGACAATTGATGCCGTGCGCCGCCAGATGCTGCATCAGGCCGAGAAAGAACGGCAGATCGTCCTTGGCCACCCGCTTTTCGTAAAGCGTGAGGATGTAACTGCCGCGGCTGGTGTGCAGCAGGAAGTTGGAATTCTCGACGCCTTCGGCGATGCCCTTGTAGGAGAGCAGTTCGCCGATGTCGTAATGGATGAGAAAGTCCGCGAGGTCTTCGGCGGCAACGTCGGTGTAAACCGCCATTATGGATCGACCTTATTCCGCCATCAGTTCGTTGCGCAGCGGGCGCGGCAGCGGGAAGAACTCGTTCTCTTCAGCCGCCGAGACGGTTTCGACATTCAGTTTATAATGCGCGGCGAAGGCGTCCATGATCTCCTCGACGATCACCTCGGGCGCGGACGCACCCGCCGTGATGCCGAGACGCTTGACGCCGTTGAACTTCGACCAGTCGAGTTCGGAGGCGCGCTGCACCAGCACGGAGACCTTGCAGCCCTCGCGCTCGGCGACCTCGCGCAGACGCTGCGAGTTCGACGAATTCGGCGAGCCGACCACGATCATGGCATCCACCTTCGGAGCCACCTTCTTCACCGCGAGCTGGCGATTGGTGGTGGCGTAGCAGATGTCTTCCTTGTGGGGGCCGTCGATGTCCGGGAACCGCTCTTTGAGGACCGCGACGATTTCCTTGGTGTCGTCGATCGAAAGCGTGGTCTGGGTCACGAAAGCGAGCTTGGAGGCATCCTTCGGCTGGAAGGTGCGGGCTGCTTCCATGGTCTCGATCAGCACGACCGCCCCCTTGGGTAGCTGGCCGAGGGTTCCCACCACTTCCGGGTGGCCGGCATGGCCGATCAGCAGGATTTCCCGGCCGCGCTTGAAATGGATCGCCGCCTCGCGGTGGACTTTGGTCACCAGAGGGCAGGTCGCGTCCAGGGTGAAGAAATTCCGCCGGTCGGCTTCGCTCGGGATCGCCTTCGGCACGCCATGGGCCGAAAACACCACAGGCGCATCGGTTTGCGGGATCTCGTCGAGCTCCGCGACGAAGATTGCGCCTTTTTCACGAAGACTTTCAACAACATAGCGATTATGCACGATCTCGTGCCGCACATAGACCGGCGCGCCGTAAAGCTTCAACGCGCGTTCCACGGTGTCGATGGCCCTCACAACCCCAGCGCAAAAACCGCGCGGGGAACAAAGGACGATGGAAAGGGTCGGTTTCTGGGTGTCTGGGGTCATTTTCAACCGGAATTGGCCAGTGTGGGACCGAACCTGAGAACTGGCGAAAATCTCGTTTACAACGAATTCAGGGAGGAATTGGGACTGCCCTCCCCATCCTGTCAAGGGCGATCAGCAACCATTGCACCGCCGCCCCGTTGCGGACTATATAGGCACCAATTCCCGTCATCGCCGATGACCCGACGGCTTCGCCCCTCAAAAGGCGGGCGAAGCGTTAAAGGAGATTTGCCATGAGCAATGCGCCGCTGATGCCGAAAGCGACGGCCGTCTGGCTGCTCGATAATACCGCTCTGACCTTCGATCAGGTCGCCGAATTCACCAAAATGCACCCCCTCGAGGTGCGCGCCATCGCCGATGGCGACGCCGCCCAGGGCATCAAGGGCATGGACCCGATCTCGACCGGTCAGCTGACCCGCGAGGAAATCGAGAAGGGCGAGAAGGATCCGGATTACCGACTCAAGCTCGAGGAATCCAAGGTCGTGCTCCCCGCCGCCGTCAAGAAGAAGGGGCCGCGCTACACGCCGGTATCCCGCCGTCACGAGCGGCCGAGCGCCATTCTCTGGCTGGTGCGCAACCACCCCGAACTGAAGGACAGCCAAATCATGCGTCTGGTCGGCACCACCAAGACGACGATCGCCTCGGTGCGCGACCGCACCCACTGGAACGCCTCGACGCTGACGCCGATGGACCCGGTGACGCTCGGCCTGTGCTCGCAGATCGAGCTCGATTTCGAGGTGCAGCGCGCGGCGAAGGAAAAGCCCGCCGCCCAGCAATATGGCGGCGCGACGCTGTTGCCGGCCTCCGAGACCACGCGCCGCGAGGCCGAGCACGAGCCGCAGCCCACCGAGAAGCAGCAGGACGACATGAATGTCGACGCCGTCTTCGCCAAGCTGAAAACGATCGGCGGCAAGAAACACGACGAAAACGAGTGAGCGGCCGCTTCAACTGACAAACCGCGAATGCAGAAGCCGCGCCATCATGGATGACGCGGCTTTTTTCAGATCGGCAAGCAGAGGCGAGCCTCCGCAGGCAGGTGGTCAGAATTTGTAGGTGATACCGGTACCCAAGAGCCATGGATCAAGATTGACCTTGCCGGTAATCGGTGTGGAACCGGCAACACCATCCCAGCTCGGGCGTAGCCAGAGCTTTTTGGCGTCAACGTTCCAGCCCCAGTGCTGGTCGATCATATAGTCGAAGCCGAACTGAACGGCGGGTGCGAATGCATTATGAAGATGGCTGTTGGTGATGATGACGCCATTGTTTAGAGAATTGCCTGCGGACTGGTCGAAGAACCAGGTGTAGTTCACGCCCGCGCCGACATATGGCTTGAATGCGCCGAAATCGGTGAAGTGATATTGCAGGGTGAGCGTGGGCGGCAAAAGCCACGCCTTCCCGACGTCGAGCCCATTTATCGACCCCGTACCGGTAACGTGATTTCGCGTGACACCGAGAATCAATTCCGCAGCGATATTTTTGTTGAAGAAGTACGAGATATCGAGCTCGGGGACGATGGTATCCGAGGTCGCAAGTCCCGAAGAGGCGACCTGATCGACATGCCCTGAATTCCGCGTGATAACGCCGAGGGCGCGCACCCGGATCTGCCATGGATTCCAGAGGTACTCGATCGGAGGCGCCTTGTAGACAGGTTTGCGCGGAAGATCGGCGGAAACCGCCGGCGAACCCAGCGCGGCGAGCGTCGCCAGAAGGGCGAACGGCGAAATCAGTTTGACGAGCTTGACCATGTAACCCCCAGATCATGGACGTGCCGAGCACGGCCTTCGGTGGCTACTTCGCGAAAAACAGCGGCGCTTGGGTTTGACTCAGGTCAAAAATTTTCCGGTGCACACCGTTTGGCACCGGGCATGTGACTCCAACGCCACACCAAGAGAACGAATAAGAACAAAATGTTACTTGGCTTTTGTCTTGGCTTTTGCCGTCAGCGCCCTGGCATCCGCGATCGCAAGCTTGAACTGCTCTGCGGTTAGCGGTCCAGGTACGCGGAATGTGCCGACGATGAAGCCCGGCGTGCCCTGAAATCCGAACGCCTCGGCCTGTTCGTTGTTGCGCGCCAGCAGCGCGTCGATCTCGGCCTTGTGCGCCTCAAGATCGCTCTTGGCCTTGGCGACATCGACGCCCGCGCCCTTGAGGGTCTCGTCGATCATGGCCTCCGTGAGACGGCCCGGCCGCGCCATCAGGGCATGGTGCGCGGCTTCGAATTTGTTCTGGTATTTCGTCGCCAAAGCAAGCTTCGCCGCATAGGGCGAAGGATCGCCGAGGATCGGCCAGTCCTTCAGCACAATGCGCACATGGCCATCGGCTTTCGCAACTTTCTCAAGCTCCGGCTCGGTCTTCTTGCAGTAGGGACACTGATAATCGAACCAGGCCACCACGGTGATGTCGCCATCGGGATTGCCGAGTACCGGGGCCTGCGGATCGCGCAGCACCTTCTCGCGGCTGGTGACGTTGTCCTCCTGCGCCAGCGCATCCGGCGTGGGCAGACCGATGAGGGCAAAACACGTCAGCGCGACAAAAACCGCACGGCCACACGACTGCATATCGAATATCATGATGTCCCATTCCGCCGCGCCTCGCGCGGACTCATGCCTTTTTCAGAAATTCCGTCCGCAACACAAGGCCCTTGATCTTGTCGGTGCGGCCTTCGATTTCATCCGGATCGTCGGTGAGGCGGATGTTCTTGACCACAGTGCCGCGCTTGAGGCCGCTGGACGACCCCTTCACCTTCAAGTCCTTGATAACGATGACGCTGTCACCTTCTTTCAATTCGGTGCCGTTGCTGTCCTTGACCTTGATGTCCATCCAAAACCTCTATCCAACAGACTAAAAGAAAATCTCAATGGCCGTTAAGCATGCTCTCGGCAAGATTCCTGTGCGCCTGCTCCATGCGCGCATCGGTTCGGATGGCACCGACATCGCGATCCTTGCGGCATGCGACATAGGCTGACGACCCGGGCTCGCCCGCATTGGCGCGGCAATAGGCGTCATCGTCGGCGGCGGGCTTGGCGCTGGCGACGGCGGTTTCCTGCGAGGTCATGCAGGATGCCAGCATCGGAGCCGCCGCAAGCAGGGCGAGTGCGAGAAACTGCTTTTTCATGAGGGTGTCCTAGTCGAAATCGGGTTTTCCGTCCACCGGCAGACTGGACGGAAAACCCGGCTTTCTTGCGGACTTTTTGGACCTAAACGCGGCCCTGCAAGGCAGCCTTGATTTCGTCCAGAACCCTGGAATCCTCGATGGTCGCGGGCATCGACCACTCATCGCCATCGGCGATCTTTTTGATGGTCCCGCGCAGGATTTTGCCGGAGCGGGTTTTGGGCAACCGCGGCACGGTGATGGCGAGCTTGAATGCAGCCACAGGACCGACCTTGTCACGCACCAGCGCGATGACATCGCGCTCGATTTCGCTGGAGGCTTTGTCGACGCCGGCCTTCAGCACGAGAAAGCCGCATGGCACCTCGCCCTTGATCGGATCCCTGATACCGAGCACGGCGCATTCGGCGACGTCGGGATGCGAGGCGAGAATTTCCTCCATGCCGCCGGTCGAAAGACGGTGCCCCGCGACATTGATGATGTCGTCGGTGCGGCCCATGACAAAGACATAGCCGTCTTCATCGAGATAACCGGCGTCGGCGGTTTTGTAATAGCCGGGAAACTCGCTGAAATAAGCTTCCCTGCAGCGCTCATCCTGATTCCACAAGGTGGGCAGCGCGCATGGCGGCAAAGGCAGCTTGATCACGATCGAACCGGTCTTGTTCGCCGGCAACGGCTTTGCGGCCTCGTCCACCACCTCGACCTTGTAACCGGGCATCGGCACCGTGGGGGAGCCGTGTTTCACCGGCAACAGGCCGATGCCGACAGGATTTCCGGCGATGCACCAGCCGGTTTCCGTCTGCCACCAATGGTCGATGACGGGACGCTGCAACTGCGCTTCCGCCCATTCGACAGTCGGCGGATCGGCGCGCTCACCGGCGAGAAACAGCGTACGGAATTTCGACAGATCGTATTTGCGCAGCAGCTTGCCGTCCGGGTCTTCCTTCCTGATCGCGCGAAACGCGGTCGGCGCGGTGAATAGCGACACGACATCGTGTTCGGAAATTACCCGCCAGAACGCCCCGGCGTCGGGCGTGCCGATCGGCTTGCCTTCGTACATCACCGATGTCGCACCGTGAAACAGCGGTGCATAAACGATGTAGCTGTGCCCGACCACCCAGCCGATGTCCGAGCCCGACCACCACACCTCACCCGGCTCGATGCCGTAGAGATTGGACATCGACCATTTCAACGCGACCAGATGCCCGCCATTGTCGCGCACGACGCCTTTTGGAACGCCGGTGGTGCCGGACGTATAGAGAATGTAGAGCGGGTCGGTCGCAAGCACCGGCACACAATCGGCCGACTTCTTCGCCGCGACCGCCTTGGCGCGAAGTTCGCTCCAGTCATGATCACGTCCTGTCACCAGATCGCAGACCTGCTGCGGTCGCTGCAGGATGATGCAAGCCTGCGGCTTGGAACGTGCGAGCCTGATCGCTTCGTCCAGCAGCGGCTTGTAGGTGACGATGCGCCCCGGCTCCAGACCGCAGCTTGCGGACAGAACCAGCTTCGGCTGCGCGTCGTCGATCCGCACCGCGAGTTCCTTGGATGCAAAGCCGCCGAACACGACCGAATGGATCGCGCCGATGCGGGCGCAGGCCAGCATCGCGATCACCGCCTCGGGTACCATCGGCATGTAAATAATAACGCGGTCGCCCTTGGTGACGCCGAAATCCTGCATCACCGCGGCCAGCGTCCTGACCTCGTCGAGCAATTCGGCATAGGTGAATTTGGTGACGGTGCTCGTCAGCGGCGAATCGTGGATCAGGGCCAGTTGCCCGGCGCGGCCGCCCGCGACATGGCGGTCGAGCGCATTATAACAGGTGTTGACGACAGCGCCGGCGAACCAGCGGCCGTAGATTCCCATCGACGGATCGAAGATCTTTTTCGCAGGCTCGATCCAGTCGACCTGCCGCGCCGCCTCGCCCCAGAACCCCTCCGGATCGCTGAGCGAGCGCGCGTGCAATCGCGCATACCGCGCGAACGGATTGTCGGTCATCTTGTTTTCTCCCGGACGCGGCTTTGTTACCGCAAAATTCTTGATTGGACGCATTGTCGCGCGCCGCTGCGGGAAAATTCAAGCAATAAGGCGTGCGATTTTATGATAATGGCCGGCCGCCCGGCCTGCCCCTCAAGGCTTGGGCGCGCGTTTCAGCGGCATCGTCGCGCCCTGCAATTCGATTTCGTGAAACAGGCTCTTGCGTTCGGCGCGGACGGCCTCATGCGCGGGCGCAAGCCGCAAAGCCGTATCGTAGTCATCGAGCGCACGCCGCCGCTCGCCCTTGGCGCGCCAGGCCGCCGCCCGCACCCGCAGCACATCGATTTTCTCGGACACGCTCGCCGCCTCCCGGTTGAGGGCGACGTTACAGGCCCTGATCACCGCATCCGGGCCCGCTTGACTGCCGGACTTGCATAACGCCGCCTCGTCCGAGGGAACAACCGGCGTCGCCGACGCATCGCAGACGCGCATGGTCGTCACATTGGCGCCGACCGGATGACCGAGAATGTCCGACAGCGTCCGGCACTTGCCGCCGGTGCACAGGCGCCATTCGCCTGCCATGCCGGAATTGCCAAGAGCGACCTCGGACTGCTCCGCAAGATGCGGCTTCCAGCGAAACCAGCCATCGGCGAGACGCGCTTCGGGCGGCGGTTCCATGCCCGCGCCGGTCCCTTGCACTCGTGCTTCGACGATTTGCAGTCCTCTCGGCGTGACCCGCCAGTCTTCCTGCCATTCGCTCTTTTCAACCGAATGGGTCCACGCCAGCATGAACGCGGTAACCGACAGGGTTTTGATCACGCCGGCGGAGACCAGGCACAGACTCAAGAGTCACCTCAAACACCATCACGCGGTCGCGGGAACAGGCGCCGGGCGCTTGCGCCACTGCCACACGATAATACAGAGCGCGATGACAAAACCAAGCTCGTCGCTGTAGGAAAATTCACCGAGCAAAAGAGCGGCAGCGGCGAAAGCCAGAATACGCTCGATCAGCGTCAGGCGCGTGAACAGAAATCCGATCGCCACCATGCCGAACAGGCCGATGGCGAGCAGCGCCTTGACGAAGGCATAAATCACCGCGCCGTAAAATCCGAATTCGAGCGCGCGCGGATCGCCGTCCTGAAGCATCAGCGCGGGAGAATAGACGGCGATGAACGGAATGACGTAACCGGCAAGCGCAATGCGCATCGCTTCCCAGCCGATCTTGTCGGGATTTTCCTTGGCGATCGGAGCGGCGGCGAGCGCCGCCAGCGCCACCGGCGGAGAAAGATCGGCCATGATGCCGTAATAGAATGCGAACATGTGGCTCACGATCAGCGGCACGCCGAGCTTGGCGAGCGCCGGCGCGGCGAGCGCCGCGACGATGATATAGGTCGGGATCGTCGGAATGCCGGTGCCGAGAATGATCGACAGCAGCATGGTCATGATCAGCGCGAGGAACAGACTCTGCTGTCCCAATCCGATCACCCAGCTTCCAAAGATCGTGCCGACGCCCGTCTGGGTCATCATGCCGATGATGGTGCCGACGATGGCACAGGCCATGCCGACGGTGAGCGCCGACTTGGCGCTGTCCGCCAGCGAGTCGCGGCAGGCTTTGAGCGTTGCCCGGCCGCCCCGCGTAATCGCCGCGATCAGCACCAGAACGAAAACAATGGCGGCGACATAGCGAATGTCGATGTTGCTGCCGTTACGGAACAGCGAGGCGGCGACGAGGCCGAGGCCGATCCAGAAAATATAGCGCAGCACGTTGTTCGAGAAACCGGCGACGATGCTGGCGCCGAGGATCAGCGCCACCGTCAGCGCAAGGCCCATACTGCCGGCATAAAGCGGCGTGAATCCCTCGAACAGCATGAACACCAGAACCGCCAGCGGCAGCACAAGATACCAGCCCTCGATCAGAGCCTTGCGCGCACTCGGAATCTCCGACTTCTTCATGCCGACAAGGCCGTATTTGCCGGCTTCCAGATGCACCATCCAGAACGCCGAGGCGAAATACAGGATGGCGGGAATAATCGCGGCCTTGACAATGACCGAGTATGGCACGCCGAGCGTCTCGGCCATGATGAAAGCGACCGCGCCCATCACTGGCGGCATGATCTGGCCGCCCATCGAGGCGGTGGCTTCGACACCGGCCGCGAAAGCGCGGCGGTAGCCGAACCTGATCATCAGCGGGATGGTGAACTGACCCACCGTGACGACGTTGGCGACGCCAGAGCCAGAAATAGTGCCCATCATGCCGGACGCGATGACCGCAACCTTGGCCGGACCGCCGCGCGTACCTCCGAACAGACCGAGCGAAACGTCGGTGAACAATTTGATCATGCCGGCTCGCTCTAGGAATGAGCCGAACAGGATGAACAAGAAAATGTACGTTGCCGACACATAGATCGGCACGCCGTAGAAGCCCTCGGTGCCGTAGGACAGGTGCGTGACGATCTGATCGAAATCATATCCGCGATGATTGAACGGCGCGGGAAGATGCTGCCCGAAGAACCAGTAAAGCAGACATGCGCCGCACATCAGCGGCAGGGCGGCCCCCATCAGCCGGCGCACGCCCTCGAAAATCAGAACACCAAGCACGGTGCCGACAACAAGATCGAGTCGGGTTGGATCGCCGTCGCGCTGGATCAGGTCGGCGTAATACAGCCATTGATAAAGACCGCAATAAAACCCGATGCCCCCGATCAGCCAGCCGAGCGCGCGCTGCCAGTCCGTCCTGGCGGTGAAGTTCGCGACAAGGCCGAACGTCAGCAGGATCAGGAAGCCGACATGAATGCCGCGCACTGCCTGGCTCGGCAGGAAATTCCACGCCGCGATAACGAGCTGAAAGGCGGCGAAGGCAATGCCGACGGCATAAGCGAGATGGCCCCACCATCCCGGACCGAAGCCTTCCGGAAAACCATGCTCGAAATTATCGAGGTCAACCCTGATCTTTTCCTCGGACGGCGCCGAGCCGGCATCATGCGTCAGCACTTGCGACATCTTCCACCCCAATTCCGTGTCGATGACCGTTCTTGCCGACGGCTTTTTAAAAATGGACCTGCGCGGGCAGGCCCGCGCAGGCAAGACAATCTAGCAGCTTCGCCGTTACTTGATGATGCCTTTTTCCTTGTAATAGCGAAGCGCACCAGGATGCAGCGGCGCGGGGCTGGCCCCTGCAGCCGTCTCCAGCTTGATGTCCTTGGCTGCAACATGCGCGTTCGCAATCTCCGGCAGATTGTCGAAAATCTGTTTGGTCATCTGATAAGCGAGATCGTCGGAAACCGCGGAACTTGTGACAAGGTAGTTCACCACTGCCGCAGTCGGCACATCTTCCTTCTGTCCGGTGTAGGTTCCGGCCGGAATCACGACGGAGACGAACGGCGGGCCGATCTTGTCCACGATCGCCTTCGGCACCGACACCACGTTGATCTCGGTCGAACTGGACAGATCCTTCAGCGACGCCACGCCAAGACCCGCCGACTGCAGGGTGGCGTTGAGCTGACGGTTTTTCATCAGATCGACGGATTCGGCAAACGGCAGATATTCAACCTTGCCGAGATCGCTGTAGCTGAGACCCGCGGCCTTGAGGATCGCGCGGGCGTTGAGCTCGGTACCGGATTTCGGCGCGCCGACAGACAGGGTCTTGCCCTTGAGGTCCGCCAGCGTCTTGATGCCGCTATCCGCGGTGGCGACGATCTGAATATAGTTCGGATAGATTGCGGCCAGCGTGCGCAGCTTGGTCAGCTTGGTCTTGAAACCGGCTTCTTCGTCGCCCTCGACCGCAGCTTTCAGCGAGTCGCCGAGCGTAAAGGCGAGTTCGCCGCGGCCCTGTTCGATCAGATTGAGATTCTCAACAGATGCCTTGGTCGCCTGTACCTGCGTTTTGACGTTCGGAATCTTGTCGCCATAGATTTTTCCGATCGCAACGCCAAGCGGATAGTAAACGCCTGAGGTGCCGCCGGTCAGAATATTGATGAACTGCTGAGCGTGGGCCGCTGGCGCGGACAACATGAGTGCCGCGCCGGTCAGCGCAGCCAGAATTCTGGTCTTCATTGGGCCGTCTCCCTGTGGATTTTCTAGTTGGAGACGAAATTGAACGGACGCGGCGGCGCGGTCAACCCGCAGACGTGATTAAGAATCGGACTTTCGGAAAAAGCCGTTAGACGTTGGTATGAGATGGATCGCCCGTGATGCGAGGCCGGATGCACGGGCGTGACGTCGCGCCGCAGGCGCTTGCTCCTGCGCTGCGGCATGAGGTGGCGGGTTTCATCGGCCCGAATGCTTGAATAAACACTCTTTGCCCTGATAATTGCCGAGCCCTGATAACTGCCGAATCGGCTTCGATATCGTTGCTTCGCAATGAAAGGCCGCTATGACGAAATTTCCGGCACACGCACTGATCGTCATGCTGGCATTGACGGGAACCGCCAGAGCGCAGGGCCTGCCACAGGCAAGACCCGTTACCGCCCAGCAGATGGCCGAGTACCGCGCCAAGCTCGCGGTTTATAAAGCTGCGCGCGAACAGTTCGACTCCCAGGCCTCGTCCTACTGGGCCTCGATCAGCGAAAAACGAAAGGCACGCATCGCCAAACGCCGCGCCGGCGAGACGATCATGGCGACCGATTATGTGCTCACGCAGCCGCCGGTCTATAGCGGTCCCCCAGCGCCGGTCGATCCCTCAGGTGTGAAACCCCCGCCGACACCGCGCGCGCCGATCCCCGTGGTTGCGGATTTTCTGCAAAACGCGATGGCGCATTTTCAGTTCTCGCCGCGCAGGCCCGCGTCCGAGATCGACTACAAGCGCGCTTACGTCAAAGTGGCTTCATCCTTCGGTCTGACAAAAGATCAGGCGGTGCGAATTTACGGCTTCGAATCCGGCGGCAATGGCAAGTACGACGTGCAGGCCGGGCTGGAAAGTGAGAGGCCGGGGGCCCGCGCGATTTCGACGGCGCTCGGCTACAATCAACTGCTGACCACCAACACCATCGATCTGCTCGCCGAGCATGGCGCACTCATTATAAAGGAACTGCGCGAGAAGGCGGCGGTCTTGCCTGCGTCATCGCGAACGGAGCTTGAGCGGAAGATCCCGGTCATCCAGCGCATGATTGCCTTTTCGAGGAGCGTGCCAAACGACTGGTACGCGCATGAAAAACTCGGCACGACCGCGCAGGGCATCGGCCTCCATGCGCTCAATCTCGACCTCGACGTCGGGCCGATCCTGCAGACCCTGAAGCTGATGGATTCGGTGAACTTCGCAAGCCGCAAGGGTTATGACGCTCCGCTCAGCGCGGCGGAACTGGAAATGATGAACCTGACCGGCGACGGCAACGGTTTCGATATGGTGTCGATGCCGCAGGCCCTGCGTCTGCAGGTCCCGACATCGAATTTCTTCCAGCGCGGCGGCTATGAACGCAATCCCGTCGCGATTCGCAACAACACCGTCGCCAAACTCATCGCCGCAACGGACGCAAAGATGGACAAGGAAATGACGCTACAGGGCGCACGCGATCTCGCGAGCCTGTTTCCGACCCGGTCAGTCGACCGGTAGCGTCACGCTCTCGCCGCGGATCGGAGCGGTCTCGTCGGCACGGACCAGAAGCCAGGTCGCGATGGCAGCGAGAAGCGCAACAGCGGAGGCGCTGAGAAACACTGCCTGATAGCCCGCCGCGAAACTCGTCTGCACATCCTGTTGCAATCCGGCATTCAGCGCCGCCGCGCCCGGCAAATCTCCGGCGACCACACGCTGGGTCGTGGCCGCGAGGTCGAAGCCCGGTGTTTTGGAGGACAGCGCGCCAAGACTGGAGCGCACGCCTGCGAACAGGATCGCGCCCAGCGCCGCAAAGCCCACAACGATGCCGGAAAACCGGATCGTGCCGCCGACGCCGGCGGCCATGCCCGCGCGTTCCGGCGGGATCACCGTCATGCTGACCTTTGCCGTCTCACCGTTCAGGAAGCCCGCGCCGATGCCGGCGATCAGCATCCCCATCATCATGGATAGATAGCTGAAACTGTAGGCCGTCAATCCGACCCACAGCATGCCGAATCCGACAAGGCAAAGTCCGACAGTCAGCAGCGCACGGCCGGACCAGACATGATTGAGATATTTCGACACGACGCGCGGCACCAGAAACAACGGGATAGCCATGGGCAGCATCATGAGTCCGGCTTTCTGCGGTTCGAAGCCGAGACCACCCTGCAGATAAAGCGGCAGATAGGTGAGCATGGTCAAAAGCGAGCCGGCATAGGCGAGGCCCGCGATGTTGGCGCCGATATAGGTCGGGCGCTTGAAGAAGCTCAGATCGAGCATCGGACGCGATTGCCGCGCCTCGACGACGATAAACAGCACGAACAGAACCGCCGAAGCAGCGAATTCGGCGAGCACCCTGGTGCTATCCCAGCCCTCGTGATTGCCGGAGATAAGCGCGAGCGTGAGAAGAAACAGCGCGGCGGTGAACAGAATCGATCCGGGCAAGTCGACACCGGTGGCATGCGGGTCCTTCGAATCGCGCACGGCATAGATGACACCGACGATCACGGCGAGACCCACGGGAATATTGATGTAGAACGCCCATTGCCAGCCGAGCGTCTGGGTAATCAGACCGCCGGCGATGGGGCCGAGCGTGATGCCGATGCCAATGACAGAACCCCAGAAGGCGAAGGCGCGCGCACGCTCCGCGCCGCGAAACTCGTGGGACAGCGTCGCGAGCGCCGCACTCAGTTGCAACGCCGCACCGAGACCCTGCAACGCGCGCGCTGCGTTCAGAACAACCACGTTGGGCGCCGCGCCGCATAGAAACGAGGCCAGCGTGAACAGCGACAGGCCGCAGAGCAGGACGGCCTTGCGGCCGTAACGGTCGGCCAGCATGCCAGCCGGAAGCACCAGCGAAGCAAAGGTCAGCGTATAGGCGCTGATCACCCACTCGATCGAGGCGAAGTCCGCGTTGAGGGACCGCGCGATCGATGGCAGCGACACCGCGACGATATTCGCGTCGAGGTTGAGCATGAAGGACGGCACCGAGACGCACAGCAAGACGAGCAGCTTTCGCATATCGCGGGCGGGCACGGAGGAAACCGGTTCGTGCTTCATGGGCGGTTTCCCAATTCGGTTTGCGTGACCAGGCGAAGCAAGGCGCGCAGCGACGCCGCCTCATCTGCTCCGACGGCTGCTGTAAATGTCTGCTGCGCCTTGCGCCATTGCACGGCCGCGGCTTCATGCCGCCGGATTCCCTTTGCCGTGATATGAACACGCCGCGTCCGCCCGTCGTCGGGATCCTGTTTCAGTTCGACGAGGCCGTCGCGTTCAAGCGGCTTGAGAGTGTGGGTCAGCGCGGTGCGATCCATCACGATGGCCTGTGCCAGTTCGCCGAGCGCCGGAGCCGTCTTTCCGCGCCGGCGGATTTCGCTGAGGATGGAATACTGCCCGCTGGTCAGGCCGCTGGCCGCGAGATGACGGTCGTACATCAGCGAAACGTGCCGTGTGGCGCGCCGGAGCGAGCTGCAATTGCAAACCTCCCGGACCTGTCCGTCCTGATCCATGCCAGTTCCCTGCCGCGATGACGATAGATGTATATGCACCTATTTTGGCAAACACAATGCCTGCGGCGCCGTGCCTTTCGCACGGACTTCACATAAGCGTGTATATACGCTTAGTTGGAGGGGGTATCCGCCTTCGGCGGCGTATCGGCTCCACCCCGCAACCGCACAATCTCCGCTTCCAGCGCCGCGATATAGCGGTCGCGCTCGGCCAGAGCCGAAGCGACATCCGCCGCCTCGAACCGCTGCGGAATATGCTGTGGGCAGTTCGAATCCCACGCCTCTACCGTGAACAGCAAGACCTGTTCGGGCCGCGCCTTGTAATCCTTGGGCATCAGCGAGGCCATCAGGGCCTCGTCATTCTCCACCACGCGCGCCGTGCCCCAGATTTTGACGCGGCGGCGATTCATGTAATCGATCAGAAAGAGATGAGCCTTCGGATTGTCGGTGAGATTGCCAAGCGTGAGATACTGTCTGTTGCCGGAAAAATCCGCAAAGGCAATGGTCTTGTCGTCAAGCACGCGAAGAAACCCTTTTGGGCCGCCGCGATGCTGAATATAGGGCTGGCCTTCCTTGTTGGCGGTGGCCAGAAAGACACTGATCTGATCGCCGATGAAGGCTGCGAGATCGGGCGTAATCGTGGTCTGCCATCCGCGGCGCTCTTCCATCGAAGCAAAGCCCCGCCGCGAACCCTTCCGGGTCTGGATTGCCTTCACCGTCGGAGTGAAAGCGACGTCGCTCGGAAACGATCGAACCTTTTCCATGGCGCCCTCTTGTATTGGTGAACCGGCAGGACGCGCGACACTCGCGCGTCCTGTCTCCGTCGTCAGGCGGCGGCGCGAACGCCCACCACGGGAAAGTCGATATCGGTCCTGGCAACCTCGTTGAGATAGTTGGTCCAAGTATTCAGCGCGACATGCTGCACGATTTCGACGATCTGCGCATCGTCGTAGCCGGCGAGCCTGACCGCTTTCAAATCGTCATCGCTGACATGACCGCGAGTTTGCGCCACCTGCACCGCGAAATGGACGGCACCTGCAGCCTTCGGATCATTCGACGATCCGCTGCGATTGGCCGTAATTTCGGCATCGTCCAGCCCGGCGAGATTCTTGCCGAGATAGCTATGGGCAGAGAGACAGTAGCTGCAGCCGTTGATCTCGGCTAAGGCCAGCGCGATACGCTCCCGCGTCGGGGCGGGAAGCTTGCCCTTGCTCAGCGCGCCCATCATGCCGAGGTAACCCTCGAGCGCGGCAGGGCTGTTGCCGGCCAGACGGAACAGGTTCGGCACAGTGCCAAGCTGCTTGTTGACGGCTTCGAGCAGTGGCTTGGAGGCTGCGGGAGCGGCCTCGACGGAAGCGGGTATCGGGATGCGGGACATGATGATTTCCTTTGACTTGGGCAAAATCGCCTGTCCTCATGCGTAATCAATTTCATTTTCGATAATTAGATTGTATTAATTGTAGAGACTCTCTCATTTTTTGAGACAATGATGGACCGCCTCCGCGCCATGTCGATTTTCGCCGAAGCCGTCGAAAGCGGGAGCTTTTCCGCGGCAGGCCGCCAGCTCGGCATCCCCCTGCCGACCGTAAGCCGCACGATTGCGGAGCTGGAAACGCATCTGAAGGCCCGGCTGCTCAACCGCACCACCCGGCAACTGACATTGACCGACGCAGGACGATCCTATCTCGCCTCCTGCAAGCGCATCCTCGAACAGGTCGAAGAGGCCGAACGCGGAGCCGCCGGCGAATACAGCATTCCGAAGGGCGAACTCGTTGTCACCGCACCGCTCGCATTCGGGCGGGTGCATGTCCTGCCCGTTATCTGCGAATTCCTCGGCGCCTATCCCGATATCGACATTCACCTCTCGCTTAGCGATCGCGTCGTGCACCTCGTCGAGGATCACGTCGATGTTGCGGTCCGTATCGGCGCGCTGCCGGACTCAAGCATGATCGCAACGCGGGCCGGGTTCATTCGTCACATCGTTTGCGCCAGCGCCGATTATCTCAAACGGAATGGCATGCCCCGCGAACCGGTCGACCTCGCCGCGCATGCCTGCATCACGTTCGAAGGATTGCGGTATCCGAACGCCTGGACATTCGGACAGCAGAACCATCCGATCGAGGTGCCAATTCATTCGCGGCTGACAGTGAACACGGCAGAAGCGGCCGTCGACGCCGCGATGGCCGGCGTCGGTATCACGCGCGTGCTGTCCTATCAGGCCGCCACGCTGGTCCGCGCGGGGGCGCTAAAAATCATTCTCGAAAAATTCGAGCCCGAGCCGCTGCCGGTCCATCTGGTCTATGGCGCGCAGGGACTAGTGCCGCTGAAGCTGCGGGCATTTCTCGATTTCGCGCTGCCGCGCCTGAAAGACAGCCTGGCCTCGCGCGCAGCTTTAACACCGCCCGATTAACGGCCCGGTTTAACGGTCGACGTTCCGGACCTCGCCGGTCAGCGCGTCGACATCGACTTCCATGTGCCGTCCGTAAGCGTCACGGCCCTCGATCTGCCATTCATCGCCGGAAAACTGGGCCTCGGATATCGCGACGATTCCGATCTGGTTGGCGACGCCAATGGCGTTCTGCATCGAAATCAATCCACCAACATCGGACGCCAGCACCGGCGAGGAGAATCCTAACGCGACAAGAGCGACAGCAAGATATTTGCGCATGATCATGTCTCCCTGGGTTCATACATCAGGGCCAGAACGGCGGCGCGCGCCCCATGTTCCTGCGGGCAGCCGCTGGAACTATCGCGGCGACGGGACCTCGCCAAAAAAAACGGCGGCATCGCTGCCGCCGTTGATTGGCCGAAGAAAGGCCTAAATCTTGATAGGCAAGAAATGATTGATCGCAATCAGCACGATCAAGAACACAATGCCGATACCGAGACTCCAACCGATCAGCTTTTTCTCGATCGGGAGAAGGGGTTCAACGGCGGCGTCCTGTTCCGCCTTCAGATCAATCTGTGACATTGGCAACTCCTTATGTTGGTTAGCTGACCAGCGGAGGCTTGACGCCGCTGAAGAACAGCCACGAGATCAAAAGACCGACCCAGATCACGAACCCGAACAGGCTGACGAAATACACCGCCGCCAGCTTGCCGAAGCCTTGCTGCCAGAGCTTGCGGAAATCGGTCAGCACGCCGATCGAGAAGAAGGTCAGGATGAAGAAGATCACCCGGAACACGTTGGCCTCGCCGGCGACGGTCGGGAGAGCCTTGGCAATCTCCGGCGTCGAGCCGAGTGCAAGCCAGAGCGACACCGCGAACACGAACAGGAAGCCGAGAACGAATTTCGGGAAACGCTGCCAGATTTCCGAAGGCTTCGCCTTATCCGGTCCCTTGTCGATGTGGTTGGTCCAGATGTAACCGAGAATAAAGGCCCAGATGCCGATGAAGATATCGATGAAGATCTTCACCGTCGTCGTGGTGGCGATAATCCAGCCCGGCTGATATTTGATGCCTTCCGCCGCCGCTTTCGCGGTGATGAGAGCTTCGGTGATGCCGCCGCCAGCAACCGCCGCGCCATCGGTCTTGACCGCAAGACCAATCCACGCACCTGCCACCAGAGGCTCCTGCCACAGGAACGTCTGTGCGAGGAAGGGCAGGATCAGCACTTCAACGACCGCAAACACGACGACAAGGGAGGACACCAGCACCGGGACCGCCGGACGCGCGCGAATGGCGCCGCCTGTTGCGATCGCCGCCGCCACGCCGCAGATCGAAATGCCCGACGCCAGCGGCACCGACCATTCCCGGCTGAAGCCGAACCATTTGCGGGCGACGAAATAAATCACCGCCCAGTAGATCAGATAGGCCTCGATGATCGCCGCCGTGCCACGAATGAGCAGCGAGGATGCAAGATTGAGCCGTCCCGCCGCCGTCACAGCGACAGTGGCACCGAGAATGACAATCGCGATCTTGATGTAGAGCTCGGGGCGGATCGCTTCCTTCAGCCATTCCGCAACGCGTGGAAAGAAATTCGCGATCACGATGCCCACCAGCAGCGCGATGATAAAGCCGCCCTCGTTGGTGAGCCGCAGCGACCAGTCGATCCCGAATTTCTGATACTCGGCTGGCGTCACCGCCGCGATACGGGCATAGCTGCCTCCGATCCAGCTGCCATAAGCCAAGGCGAACACAGCGGTGAAGGCGAGCGCAAATTTCTTCACGTTGCCGCCGAGCACGGCTACCCCGATGCTCAGCACGACAAGAAGGGAAAGGTAGGTTGCGACCAGCGCGCCACCGCCGCCAAGCCATGCGTAGCTCTTGGTGATGGGGTTAAGCGCCAGCGACAGATCGTTATAGACCGAGGTTGAGACCGCCCATCCCAGAACGTCTATTCCCGTTGCGCTGAGGAGAGCAAGACCGAACACCAGCAGGCCGATGGCGACCGCCAGCCAGTCTTCGGTCAGCCGCGCCTTGAGCGCGATCGGCTCCGAAACCTTGACTGCAATATCCGACATTTTCATATCCTTGAGGTGGTGTGCGACGGCTGATTAGCCGCGCGCGAAACAACCCACAGATATGAGAAGCAAAATGTCGCAGCCGCAATCTTACAGAATTCTTTTGTTTTACGCGTTTCTGCAAAGCCATTCTCGCGGCAACGAGAATGGCGGAATGAATTGATTTTTGGGCGATTACGATCGCGACGAGCAGATCGCGGAGACGAACAGAGCATCCGTCTCGTGATGATGCCCGGTCAGGCAGCACCAGTTCGAACTCAGCGCCAGGGCGAGCAGCGCGACACTCGCCGTGCCGGCGACCTTGCCGGCGATTCCTCCGCCGCTCGCGCCTTCGGCGGCAACGACTTCGGCGAATTTCTCGAAGAATTCGCCTGCGAGCTTTTTCGCGGTGGAATCGATCAGGCGAGAGCCGAGCTGCGCCAGCTTGCCGCCGATCTGCGCGTCGACTTCATAATGAAGAATTGTTACATCGGGGCTCTCGGCCTCGAGCTTCACCGTGGCGCCGCCATTGGCGAAACCCGCAACGCCGCCGGATCCTTCGCCGTTAATGCGATAGCCGTTCGGCGGATCGAGATCGGACAGAGTCACCTTGCCGGAGAACGACGCCTTGACCGGCCCGACCTTGAACACGACCGTCGCGGTCATTTCCGTCGGGGACGTTTTTTCAAGGCTCTGGCAACCCGGGATGCACTGTTTAAGGACATCGGGATCGTTCAGGGCCGCCCAGACCTTTTCCTTCGAGGCCGGAATACGCTGGCTGTCATTCATCTGCATCGGAATAATCCTCAGGCTGTCGTTATCGTTGCTGCGCGCTGGTTGTTGCGGCGGATCATGAGGATTTCCGCAAGAATGGACAACGCGATTTCCTCGGGCGTGACGGCGCCAAGGTCGAGACCCGCAGGCCCCTTGAGGCGGTTGAACCGCTCCGGCGGTGTACCGGATTCGAGAAGGCTTTCGCGCAGCGCTGCCATTTTGCGTGAACTGCCGACAAAGCCGATATGCTCCGCGTCGATCGACAGCGCCGAACGCAGCGCCGCTTCGTCGCCGCGTCCTTGGGTTGACACGACGACGTAGCGCTGACCCTCGCCCGCGACCGGCAGCGCGAAGCCTTCAATCCGCTGATCCGCCGCTGCGAACAGTTTCTGGTCGTCGGATGGCGCGCAGACCACGACGCGATAGCCGAAGCGAGGCGCGATGTCCGCCAGCGCCACCGCGACAGGACTTGCGCCGAAAATCACCAGCGACGGTTTCGGCAATACCGGCTCGACGAACACATCCATGCTTCCCTGGCTCGGACACATATTGTTGGCGAACTTGACGCCGTCCTTTTCCTGCCCGGCCACGACGCCGTGCTCCTCGAGCAAATCCTTCGGCTGGATCGAGACGAGACGTGGACGGCCGTCCGCGATGGATTCCCGCGCGGCCTTCAGCACGGCGGCACGCGCGCAGCCGCCGCCGATCCAGCCTTCGGTGATTGTGCCGTCGGGACGGATCACCGCCTTCGCGCCGGCCTTCGCCGCAGTCACCGAGACCGTGCGCACCACGGTCGCGAGTGCAAAGGGCTCACCACGCGATTTGAGTGTTGCGACCATATCGAGGGTGTCGGGATGAGCGTGCATCTCACAAATCCTCAGATCCGGGCGAGGTAAGGTTCGAGCGCGGCAAGCGAATCGAGCGTATGCGCCGGCGCGAACAGATCGACGTAAGGCAAGGCCGCCGCCATGCCGCGTGCGGAGGGCTCGTAACCCTCCCAACCGATCATCGGATTCAGCCAGACGATGCGTTTGCAGCGGCGGCGCAGCGCGGCCATCTCCCGTTTGAGATGCTCCGGCTCGCCGGTATCGTAGCCATCCGACAGGATCATCACGCAGGTGCGCGAGTGGATGACCCGCGCGGCGTGCCAGCGGTTGAAGGTGGCGAGGCTCTCGCCGATCTTGGTGCCGCCACCGACGCCTTGCGCCATCAGCCCGAGCCGATCGAGCGCCCGACCGGCATCCTTCTCGCGCAGCGCATCCGAGACATGGACGAGCTGGGTGTGAAACAGGAACGCGTCGGCTTCCAGAAAATGATCGAGGATGCCGTGGACGAAGCGCACGAACACCGCCGTATAGAGACTCATCGAGCCTGACGCATCGAGCAGCACCACAAGCCGCAGCGGCCTGTTATGCGGGCGGCGACGGATGAGATCGAGCGGAACGCCGCCAGTTTGAAGACTGGCGCGGATGGTGCGGCGAAGGTCGATCTGCCGCCCGCGCTGTGATTTACGGTCACGCCTTGTGATGCGCGCGCGCATGGTCCGCGCCAGCCGCTCCGCCAGCGCGTTGGCTTCGGCAATGGCATCGGGATCGGCGATCTTGCGGAAATCGGTGTGCGCGAGATTATCGAACCGGCTGGCACCTTCGCGTTTGCCTTTCAGCTCCGCTTCGTCGCTGTCTTGCCCGCTGGAACTGCGCTCGACGTCGCTCGCCAGCCCGTCATCCGGACTCGTCCCGCCGCGCTGCGGTGACGCGTTCAACATGTTCTTCTGCAATGCGGACCGCGAGGCGTTTACAGTGGTGCGGGTCTTCACGCCCCGCCCCAGCCAGAATGCGTCGAACAGATCGTCGAACGCATCCCAGTCGGACCGGCGGCTGCAAAGCAATGCCTTCAATGCCGGCTTCACGGACGAAGGCCGGTCCATGCCGGCGTCCGCGACGATTTTCAGCACATCTCGGCTTTCCGCCAGTCCCACCCTGAATCCGTTGTCGCGCAGCGTGCGCAGGAATCCCGCCACACGCAGACGGACGGAAAATCCGACATCGATGCGGGAGGATTTGCGCAGCGCCGCCATCTCACGCCACCTTCCCGATCAGGCGATCCGAGACTTCGCGAGTGATGCGAGATTGATCCTCGCGCGTCTTGAGCACGCAGGACAGCGTGTCGTAAACCGCCTCGCGGTCGGCATCGAGCCGCGTGACGCCGAGCCCGACCAGCGCCGCCGCCCAGTCGAGCGATTCGGCAATGCCAGGCGTTTTCGACAGATCCTCTTTTCGGATTCGCTCGACCAGACGCGCGATCTGAAAGGCAAGTTCGGCGTCGATGCCCGGCACCCGCACCAATAGAATGCGCACCTCGCGGTCGACATCCGGAAAATCGATGACGTGATAGAGACAGCGCCGCCGCAGGGCGTCGGACAATTCGCGCGTGCCATTCGATGTCAGAACGACGCGCGGAATGGTCTTTGCGCGGATGGTACCAAGTTCAGGAATCGAAACCTGAAAGTCCGACAGAATTTCGAGCAGAAACGCCTCGAACTCCTGATCGGCGCGGTCGATCTCGTCGATCAGCAGAACCGGAGGAACGTCCTTGCGGATCGCCGCCAGCAAAGGCCGCTCAAGCAGATATTTCTCGGAGAAAATCTCGTCCTCGATCTGCTTCGCGTCTCCGCCCTCGCGGATTTTGATCGCGAGGAGCTGGCTCTGATAATTCCACTCGTAAAGCGCTTCGTTGCGATCGAGACCCTCGTAGCATTGCAGCCGGATCAGCTCGACCCCATGCAGCGCTGCAAGCGCCTTGGCCACTTCGGTCTTGCCGACGCCCGCCTCGCCTTCCAGCAAAAGCGGGCGTCCGAGCATATCCATCAGCGCAAGCGCCGTCGCAAGCCCCTGATCGGCGACGTAGCCGACACCGGCAAGCCGCTCGGCAATTTGCCCCCGGGCAAGCGTTGCAGTCATCGTGACGTTAGGTCCTTCACCTTGCGCGTCTTAAACTCCGAGCTTGCGGGCCGTCTGCCACAGCCGGTGCGGATAATGCGGCATCGGCAGATTGTACTCGCCGAGGAACTTGAACGCATCGTTCACAGCATTGGAGAAGCATGGCACGCCGCCGACATTCGGGCTTTCGCCCACGCCCTTGGCGCCGATCGGATGATGCGGCGAGGGCGTCACGGTGTAATCGGTGTCCCATTTCGGGGTTTCCACCGCGGTCGGCAGGAAGAAGTCCATAAACGAGGCGCCGACGACGTTGCCGGTTTCGTCATATGAGATCTCCTGCCCCATTGAGATGGCGAACGCTTCGGTGAGACCGCCATGCACCTGTCCCTCGATAATCATCGGGTTGATGCGGGTGCCGCAATCGTCCAGCGCATAAAAGCGCCTGATCTTGGCGACGCCGGTATCGACATCGATGTCCATGATGCAGAAATACGCGCCGAAGGGATAGGTCATGTTTGGCGGGTCGTAATAGTTCACCGCCTCAAGGCCCGGTTCGAGACCCGGCGGCGGCGCATGATAGGCCGCCCACGCGATCTCCTTCATCGACTTGCTGCGTTCGGGATTGCCCTTCACCCGGAAGCCGTCGATATCCCATTCGAGATCGTATTCGGACACTTCGAGCATGTGGGCCGCGATCATCTGTGCCTTGCTCTTGATCTTGCGCGCGGCCATCGCAATCGCAGCACCTGCGACCGGTGTCGAACGTGAACCGTAGGTACCGAGACCATAGGGTGCGGTGTCGGTATTGCCTTCCTCGATCATGATGTCGTCGGCCGGAATGCCAAGTTCGGTGGCGATGATCTGCGCCCACGTCGTCTCATGGCCCTGCCCCTGGCTTTTCGAACCCATGCGGGCGATGATCGAGCCTGTCGGATGAATGCGGATTTCCGCCGAGTCGAACATCGCGACCCCGAGAATATCGCAGTTCTTCGAGGGACCCGCGCCAACAATCTCGGTAAAGAAAGTCACGCCAATACCCATGATCTCGCGCGTCTCGCCGCGTTTGAACGCTTCCTGCTTCGCCTTCTGTTCGGCGCGCAGGCCCTTGTAATCGATGGCGTCCATCGCCTTCTGCATGGCCATGTGATAGTCGCCTGAATCGTATTCCCAGCCGAGCGCCGATTGATAGGGAAACTGCTCGCGGCGGATGAAATTCTTCATCCGCAATTCAGCGGGGTCCATTTTCAGCTTGTAGGCCAGAACATCCATGGCGCGTTCGATGCAATAGGCTGCTTCCGTAACACGGAACGAACAGCGATAGGCGACGCCGCCCGACGCCTTGTTGGTATAGACGCCGTCCACCGCCAGATGCGCGGACGGGAAATCGTACGAACCCGTCACGATGTTCATGAAACCGGCGGGCCATTTCGATGGGTCGGCGCAGGCATCGAACGCGCCGTGATCGGCGAGCACGTGAACGCGCAGGGCCTGCACCTTGCCGTCCTTGGTCGCTGCAATCTCCGTGGTCATGTGATAGTCGCGCGCGAATGATGTCGTGGAGAGGTTCTCCATGCGATCCTCGACCCATTTCACCGGCACGCCGGTGACGATGGAGGCAACGATCGAACAGATATAGCCAGCATAGGCGCCGACCTTGTTGCCGAACCCGCCGCCAATATCGGGAGCGATGACATGAATCTTGTGCTCCGGAATTTTCGAGAGCAGCGAAGCCACCGTGCGAATGACGTGCGGCGCCTGGAAGGTACCGTACAGCGTCAGTTCGCCCTTGATCTTGTCGAATGAGGCCAGGCACTGGCAGGTCTCGAGCGGCGAGGGATGGGTGCGGTGGTAGGTGATCAAGTCCTTGGTCGTCACCTCGGCCTTGGCGAAGGCCTCGTCGGTCGCGTTCTTATCGCCGACCGTCCACTCGAAAATGTGGTTCGGGTGCTTGCGCGGCCCGTGTGCGCCGGTTTTCTTGTCAGCGATGTCCTCGCGCAGGATCGGCGCATCGGGACCCATCGATTTGAACGGATCGACCAGCACCGGGAGCGCCTCGTATTCCACCTCGACAAGCTGGATTGCATCGTCGGTGATGTAACGGTTCTCCGCGACCACGAAGGCGATTTCCTGATTCTGGAAATGCACCTTGCCGTCGGCAAGCACGGCCTGCACGTCGCCGGCGAGCGTCGGCATCCAGTGCAGTCCGAGCGGTTTGAGATCTTCGGCGGTAAGAACCGCGATCACGCCCGGCAGCGCCTTGGCCCTGGAGGCATCGATCTTCTTGATGCGCGCATGGGCGTATTGCGAGCGCACGAAATCGCCGTGCACCATGTTCGGCAGCTTCACGTCATCGACGTAATTGCCCTTGCCCTGGGTGAAGCGGATATCCTCGACGCGCTTGCGCTTGCAGCCCATGCCTTCGAGACGCGCTTCCCGCGCCTCACGGGTGAGAACGACCTCGTTCATTCTGCGGCCTCCTGCAATGTGCGGCCATTCATCTTGGCGGCGGCGTATTGAACGGCTTTGACGATGTTCTGGTATCCCGTGCAGCGACAGAGATTTCCGGAGATGCCGTAGCGGATTTCTTCCTCGGTCGGATCTGGATTCTCGCGCAACAGAACGCTGGCGCGCATGATCATGCCCGGCGTGCAGAACCCGCATTGCAGGCCGTGCATCATGCGGAAACCTTCCTGGATCGCGGACAGCGTGCCGTCGGCATTGGCCATGCCCTCGACGGTTTTGACCGCGCCGCCATTGGCCT
>RXJJ01000008.1:24122-48494 GCA_003963145.1 Bradyrhizobiaceae bacterium | reverse complement strand
GATGTCTTGTGCCGTGTCGGTCATATTCAGGCTCCTTTGGCGCGCGAGCGGGCCGAGACAAGGGCGCGCACGACCATGATGGCCGCCATTTCGGCGCGATATTCGGGAGGGCCGCGTCCGTCGCCGGCCGGTTCGGTGATGGCCTTGGCGGCCGCCGCGGCCTTCTTGATGGTGGCGTCGTCACAGGCGGTGCCGACCACGAGCGCGCTGGCGTCCTTGGCGAACAGCGCCGTGTCGGCCACATTGGTCAGCGTGATCGCGCAGCTGGCTACTTTGCCGCCCGTCATCGTCAGCATCACCGCGGCGGCGGCGGTTGCATAATCGCCGATCTTGCGTTTCAGCTTTTCGTAAGCGTAGCCGTGCCCGGCTGGCGGCGTCGGGATGCGGACGGCGGTGAGAATTTCGCCCGTTTGAAGAGCGGTGTCGTAGGCGCCATTGTAGAATTCGCGCGCCTTGACCTGCCGCTCGCCGGCCTTGCCCTTGAGAACATAGGTCGCATCGAGGCATTTCATCACGGCGGGCATGTCGTTGCCGGGATCGCCATTGGCGACATTGCCGCCGATCGTGCCCATATAGCGGATCTGCGGATCCGCGATCATGTGCGAGGTTTCCTTCAGGATCGGCAGTTTGCTGGACAGCAGGTCGGAGAACTGAAGCTCCGCCTGGGTCACCATCGCGCCGATCACGATGGAATTCCTGTCTTCCTTGATATCCTTGAGGACGGTCAGACCGCCGAGATCGACAAGATGCTCGGGCGTCGCCATCCGCAATTTCATCATCGGGATCAGGCTGTGGCCACCGGCCAGCGGGCGGGCGTCGTCGCCGATATCGCTGAGAATCTTGATGGCTTCATCGACGCTGGATGGTCGATGATAGACGAAGGGTCCTGGTATCACGTCAGTCCTCCCGGAATCAGCCGCCCTTACGGGGCGATCTTCCGGGAATATGAAAATGCTTTCCGAACCCGACAACGCAATCTGCACCGACGAACCGGTCCAGGCACGAACTGCGTGGCTTTTGCACGAACTGCGTAAAGAAAGCTGACCTAATTAAGCGATTGATGTCACGAAGATTTATTGCAGCGCGCTATTTTACGATGCTGACTCGGTGCTGCAATTGCTGTTTCAGCCACCCGCGGCGCGCGCGGGCCACCGGAACATTGTAGGGAATGTCGCCCATCACCTCGAACATGCCATCGCCACCGCTGCGACGCACAAAGGTAAATCGGTCGAGGTTTATAATATGGCTGCGGTGTACGCGGGCGAATGTCGAGGAATCGAGGATCGATTCGACTTCGGAAATCGACAGCGGACAGAACCACGTGGTCTCGCCGTCGAATAATAATGTGTAATGGGCCTGGGCCTGCACGGCGAAGAGACGCCAGACCGGCATGTTGCTGCGCCGTCCGTTCTTTTCCACAGGCAAAATCCGATGCAGCGATGACACGGGGTCTCTGTCTGCCGCGGCAGGCGTATCGCGAGCGTCCTCCGGCGCGGGCTGCAAATTCGCGGTGGCCGGCTGCATGGCAGGAGCCGCCGGAATGACGCTTGCAGCCAGTCCGCCTTCGGGCACAAGCGTCAACAGGAACAATCCCGAGACAACGAAGGCGACCACGGCAACGATGATCGCAAGCAGATTTTGCGAAAGGACCGGCGCGGCGCCGATCTTGTCGGGCTCGCACAGCGACACGATTTGAAAACCGGCCATTGCGGTGTAGTGCATGGCCGAAATCGCCAGCGCCATGATCGCCGCTGACATCACGGTGGAACGCCAGGTCGCGCCGACAAAGGCGAGCCACAGCGACAGCCCCGAAGCCGCGACACCGACCACGATGCTGGCGACGACCAGAGCCGGATCGTGCGCCATGTTGACGCTCGAATGCAACGCATACATGCCCATGTAATGCATGCTGACGATGCCCGCGCCCATCAGCACCGCGGCAACGCCGATGCGATGCAGGGTTGGAACGCCGGTCCCCATCGCGAACACGGCGCCTCCCACCACGAGCACGCAAATGAGAAACGACAACAAAGTCGGCAACACCAGAAAATCAATCGGCACCGGCAGATGAACCGCCAGCATGCCGACGAAGTGCATGGTCCAGATCGCCAGCGCCATCGACAGCGCCGACATCGAGATCAGTATGCGGCGGCGCATGCCTTGCGCCAGGCCGATCTTGCGGGCGAGATGCAAACCGACATAGCTGGCCTGAAAGGCCATCAGCAGAGACAACAGAACGAGCCATGGCTCGTAAGTGGGTCTCATGGCGTTTCCTCTCCAGGGCGACACTCACCTGCCCTCGTCAGAACAGGATGAACTACCGAACGGCCAATTTAGACTGGCTCTAGAGCGAGCTTAATCACCACCGGTCAGCCGCGCAAGAGATGCTCCTTTGGCGGGACAGAATAGTGATTTGTCCCATTTCCTCGATACTTGACCAAATACCCAGCCTGCCTGAGCAAAAATTCATGCCACCGGTCGCGCGCGTGTTCCGCATTAGCCGGACCGCAGCAATCGCTTCGCGATCAGCGCGGCCTCAGTGCGGAGAACGTCGACAACCTCTCTCTGACGCTCGTCATTCAGCCGACTTGAAATGGCGGCAACGCTGAGCGCGAGATCGGGAATATCAGCACGCCCGCCGAGAGCGATGCCCACCCCCGTAACGCCTTCAGTGATGTCATTCCGGTTAAGAGCGTAACCGAGGGTGCGGGCGCGCTTCACCATCATCCGCAAGCGCGCCGAATCCATCGCACCGTATCGCCGCAACCGCTGGGCATTGGCCGACACGATGGCGTCAACGTCCGTATCGCCAAGTTGCGCCAGCAACGCCAGTCCGCCGGCAGTTGTCCCCAATGCGCGCCGCGCTCCGATTTCGACGGTCAAGGCGCGAACCGGATAGGAGCCTTCAAAGCGATCGACGCACACCGAATCGAACGCGCTGCGCATCGTGAGAAACGCCGTGTCACCTGTCAGGGCGGCGATACGCTCAAGTGATGGCGCGCATACGCCGCGAATATCGAAATCCGGCGAGGCGGCAAGACCGAGCTCGAACAAGGCCCGCCCGAGAAAATAGCGGCGGGTGGAGGCCGCCTGACGCACGAACCCCTCCCGCATCAATCCCTGCAGCAAGCGGCGCACGGTCGGACGCTCGAGCCCGACGGCCGTGACCAGTTCGGACAGACGCAGACCCACCGAATTGCGTGTCGCGATCACGCGCAAAAGCGCCGCCGCCCGGCTGATGCTTTGCGTGCCTGCGACGCCGGAAGCCGGGACAGGGGTGTAAATCGTATCATAGTCCATAATACGGACTCCTAATTAGCGTGCGTGCAGATGGGAGTCTTGAACTCTCTCCTAACGGCTTTCTACTCTAACGCATCCACCCACTAGTGGTCCACAATATGGACTTCATGGACTTTCTCTCAGCATTCAAGGGTTATTCGATATGTCACTGAAGCATCTGTCTTACGACGTCGCCGTGATCGGCGGAGGCGCCGCCGGAATTGGCGCGGCCATCGCGGCAGCCAAAAGCGGCTCGCGGACCATTCTGGTCGAAGCCGGTCCGATTTTCGGAGGCGAATTGCTCAGCGGCATGTCGGTCGACGGCGTTCTCAACGGACGCGGTGAATGGGTCGTGCGCGGGGTCGCCGACGAAATCTTCGAGGAATGCAGGAAGATGGACGGCTTCATCGGCCCGCTCCATGACTACCGGCTGATCTGCTACGTCTGCGTCGATCCGGAAATCATGAAAATCGCCATCATGCGGGTGCTCGACCGCTACGGCGTGACACCGGCGCTTTACACCCAAGTCACCGACGTCGTAACCGACAACGGCGTCATCGACTCCGTCATCCTGACTCACAAGAACCAGCGAACAGTCTTGTCGGCCAAATACTTTATCGACGCCTCCGGCGATGGCGACGTCGCAGCCATGGCGGGCGCACCCACCGAATTGTCGGACGAAAAGGGCGAGTTGCAGCCACTGTCGCTGATGTTCCGCATGTCCGGCGTGGAAAACGGCCCGCTGCTAAAATTCGTGCGCGACAACGCAAATTCGCTCGCCGTCGGCGAAAGCGAAGCCGTGCGCGCCGGCCGCACCGACGAAGAACTCGCCCAGGCGATCTACGATCAGGGCGAACCGACCATTTTCTTCCGCGGCAACGGCCCATTCCTCGGCGGCGCCATCCAGCGCGGAGAAATGGCGCCCACCGCTCTCATCATGATCATGCCGACCTCGAAGGCCCGCAAGGAGGTCTGCATCAACGCCACGCGCGTCGCCGAGAACATCAACGGCATCAACGCGCTCGATGTGAGCCGCGTGGTGTCACGCCTGATGGAGCAGGTCTGGAACACCACCAACTTTCTCAAAGCCCATTGTCCCGGCTTCGAGAATGCGACGTTTGCGGGCATGGCGCCGCGGGTCGGCATTCGCGAAACGCGCCGCGTCATGGGTGAGTATGTTCTTAGCGGGGATGAAGCCGCAGGCGCGGTGAAGCAACGCGACGTCATCACAAAGGGCGCGCACCATATCGACATCCATCAGGACGGCTCGCGGCAAGTGCGCATTCCGATCGCCGATGGCGGGTCCTACGACATTCCGTTCGGCTGCCTCGTTCCCAGGACACTGAAAAACGTGATGACCGCAGGTCGCTGCATCTCGACGGACCGTACCGCCAACGGAACGACGCGCATGATGGGCCAGTGCCTTGGTACCGGACATGCCGCCGGGACCGCTGCCGCCATGTGCGTCGCGGCCGGGCACGACGATGTGCGCCAGCTTCCTGTCGCGCGGTTGCAGACCAAGCTACGCGAACAGGGCGCTGTCCTCGACGGCACGCACTAATCAAAAAACAAAATTTATCGGGAGAAAACGCATGTTGACGAAGAAGGTCATGCTGAAGAAGTCCAGGCTGAACGCTTGGCTTCACAGCATCGCAGCGATGGCGGGCGCAGTCTTGCTGGCCGGCACCGCCCTCGCTGCAGACACCTATCCATCGGGACCCATCAAGATCATCGTGCCGTTCGCGGCCGGAGGATCGAACGACGCGATGGCGCGCCTCATCGGACGCGAACTGTCGAAACGCTGGGGGCCCGAAAACATTGTCGAGAACATCACCGGCGCCGGCGGCAATGTCGGCGCCGCCGCTGCCGCACGCGCAGCGCCCGACGGTTATACGCTGATCGCCGGCTCGATCGGCACGCATGCCGTCAATCAGTATCTCTACAGCACGATGCCCTACGATACGATGAAAGACTTCGCTCCGATCAGCCTGATCGCGGAAGTCGGACTGCTGGTCGTCGTCCATCCGAGCTTGCCGGTTCACAATATTCGGGAATTGATCGACTACGCCAAGGCGCACCCGGACGAACTGAATTTCGCCTCGGGCGGCGTCGGCGCGTCCCAGCATCTGGCTGCGGAATTGTTCATGCACATGACCGGCACCAAGATGACCCATGTGCCCTATCGCGGCAGCGCGGGTTCGATCTCCGATCTGTTGAGCGGTCGCGTGCAGGTGATGTTCGCGGACATGCCGCTGGTGCTGGAGCACGTGCATGCCGGAGCGTTGCGCGCTATCGCGTTCGCTGGCGATCATCGCTCGCCTGCGACCCCCGACGTTCCGACTGTCGATGAGAGCGGTGTGAAGGGCTTTCGCGCATCGGCATGGTATGGATTATTCGCACCGGCCAGGACTCCGCCGGAGGTCACATCGAAGCTGAACGAGACCGTCGTCAGCATTCTCAAATCGCCGGATGTGAACGAGTATCTGATGAAACTCGGCGCGGAGCCACGGCCGATGACGATCGCCGAGTTCACGGAGTTTCAGAAGAACGAATCGGAGCGATGGGGCAATCTGATCAAGACAATCGGCCTGAAGGTCGACTGAGGACGTGATCGCTGTCCGGGCCGCCTGCTCGCGGGTGTGCCGACGGAAAGCCGATCCCGAACTATGTTATCGTTCTGATATCCGGGCTCAGAGCAACCGCTACAAAAACTCCGGGGCCAACTGGCATTCGCGGCCCCGGAGATTCTCAGATGGAAGACGTAAGCGTTATTTCGATTCAGCCGACAATTTTTCAATCGTTTGCATCACGCCCATCGATGGATTCTGTTTGCAGGCCGCGGCGACCTTCTTGGCATTTGAAGACAGCTGATCGGAATCGACCAGCGTGTTGTTTTTCTTGGCGTTGTAATACCCGCTCATCCATGCGGCGACGACGACAAATTCATCGAGGTAGGATTGCGCCAGCTCGGCGCATGTAATCTTCGACATATCCACTTTGGTCTGGACAGCACCGCTCTGTGCCATGGACTGGCTCGTTAAGAAAAGTGCAGCTCCGATTGTCGCTAACGAAATCGTCTTCTTCATCACATGATACCCCTTCTTGCTTTCCCTCGGCCCGGATGGGCCGAAACCCGGCCTGACTATCAACGCTAACATCGTCCGCAAACGGACGGGCGTCCGCTGCCTCGGCATCAAGCAGCTACTTCTTCTTTTCGCTTTTGAGGATCGCGTCGATCGCCTGAATGATCGTTTTGTCGTTATTGGCTTTGCAATACACGATTACCTGATGAATGTTTTCCTTCACCCGCGGCACGTTGATAGCGTGCTTCTTGGCAAGACCGTTGTACCAGCCGCTATACCAGACACCGAGGAAGTCGGCGTCTTCCTGGTAGGTATTGACGAGTTGCTTGCATGTCAGCTTTTGAACGTCGATATAGCCGTCCGCGTTAGCATAGGTTTTCAGTTCGACCTGGGCCTGAACGCTCGTGCTGGCGACCAGACTAATGCCGACGAGCCAAAACAATTTACGCATAGGTTTTTCTCTCCGATTAAAAATAAGTACAGATTGGCGCGCTTAATTGGCGCCGGCGTTGTTCTTCAGACTTTCAAGAACACGGTCGATCGTGAAGCTTGCCGCCTTTTGGCGGGGCGGGAAATCCTTGAAGGTCGAAAGGAAATCGCCAACGAACTTTTGAGCTGGCAGCAACAGATACACGTGGTCGAGATACCAGTCCCAATACGTGTTCGACGTGATATCCGCGCGTTCGTACGGATCAAGCCTGAGATTGAACAGCTTCGGAGCCCGAAGATGGGTGTATGGTTCGAACCACACCTGAAGCGTGCCCGTCTGGCGCTGTTCGGCGAAAACGACCTTCCAATTGTCGTAACGCAGCCCGGTCAGGTCGCCATCATCGGAGAAATAGAAGAACTCTTTCCGCGGGGCCGTTTTGTCCTGCCCTGTGAGGTAAGGCAGGAAATTATAGCCGTCGAGATGAACCTTATAGGTCGTCGCCCCGGCCTTGTAGCCCGTGAGTAGTTTTTCCTTGATGTCCGACTCCCCCGCGGCGGCAAGCAGTGTCGGCATCCAGTCCATATGCGACATGATCGTGTTCGAGACGGAGCCCGCCTGAATTTTTCCGGGCCAGCGCACCATCGCCGGCACACGGTAAGCCCCCTCCCAGTTTGAATTCTTTTCGTTGCGGAACGGCGTCATCGCGGCATCGGGCCACGAATTCATGTGAGGGCCGTTGTCGGTTGAGTAAAGAACGATGGTGTCATTCTCAATGCCGAGCTGTTTGATCTTGTCCAGGACCGTTCCGACATTTTTGTCGTGATCGATCATCGCATCTGGATAATCGCCCATCCAGCGGCCGGCCTGGCCCTTGCTCTCCGGCTTGACGTGCGTGCGGAAATGCATGTGCGTGAAGTTCACCCACAAAAAGACAGGCTTGCCAGCCTTCACTTGCTTTTCAAGAAAATCGGCGGATCGCGCGGCGACATCGTCGTCGATGGTTTCCATCCGCTTTTTGGTGAGCGGACCGGTATCTTCAATACGCTGCGTGCCGTCGGGATTGGCAAAGCTGTGAATCACGCCGCGGGGACCGAATTGCTTGCGGAAATTCGGAAAATCCTTGTCGGTCGGATAATCGGGAAGCTCGGGCTCTTCCTCGGCGTTCAGGTGATAGAGATTGCCGTAAAACTCGTCGAAGCCGTGCGCGGTCGGCAAGAATTCGTCCTTGTCGCCGAGGTGATTCTTGCCGAACTGGCCTGTGGCATAGCCGCGCGACTTGAGAAGCTCGGCAATGGTCGGATCTTCCTTGCGCAGACCCGCATCGGCACCGGGAAGGCCGACCTTGCTCAATCCTGAGCGGAATACACTTTGACCCGTGATGAAAGCGGAGCGGCCAGCTGTGCAGCTCTGCTCACCGTAATAGTCGGTGAAAATCATTCCCTGTTTGGCAATGCTGTCGATATTGGGCGTGCGGTAACCCATCAGGCCATTTGTGTAGGCGCTGATATTGGACTGACCGATATCGTCGCCCCAGATGATCACGATGTGCGGCGGCTTGGTTTGTTGAGCCAACGCGGGGGCCGCTGATTCCAAAGTCGAGACCGCAGCCAATGCGGTCCCCGCCAGCAGCATGTCCCTTCGGCTAAGACCGCCAGTCTGGCCATCCTTTTTACGATCGTTTCCATCCATCATATTCTGCTCCCGTCGCTTTTTTCCGAGCTTTCCGAGCGGCTTGATGCAAAGCAAAAGAACACGCCATGCCTTCATTCATCGGAAGAAGGCGGCATGTTCTATTCTCAAGGCGAGCTTGCATATCAGCGGGGAACCCCCAAGATTGTCCGCCTATGGATAGTTAGGGGAAGGTCTTGGATATTTTTCAGGCACGTAAATTTGCTTCCCAAGAGGGATGGCTTAGCCAGACCCCGGAAGCTTTTAGGAATGCGATTCTGGACAAGTCTTTGTTTAAGAGCTTTGAGCCGGGCGCAGCTCTCTATTCGATCGGAGATCTGGAAGGGGGAATTTATTGCCTTTTGCGCGGTGGCCTGCGCGTTTCCATCGCAGCTGGCGAGAACGGTCCGTATCTGGCCCATTTGTTTAGACCCGGCATCTGGGTCGGCGAAGCCCCGCTTATCAAGGGCGTTCCACGCATGCTTGGATTAACCGCGGCGGGACAAACCGATACTCTGACCGTTCCGTTGCACGCGTTGCAGGACATTCTGCGGCGCGATCCGGCGGCATGGCGACATATCGCGTTGTTGGCTTTTACGAACTCGGAGCTTGCCGTCAACGTTGTTAGCGATCTGCTGGTTCGGGACCACAGCCAGCGTCTGGTCGCGGTTTTGATGCGTCTGGGCAATTGCAGCAATCCGGGCTTGCCGGGCGCTTCCGGCATCGAGATTGCTGTCAGTCAGGAAGAGCTGGCGGCAATGTCAAACGTGGCCCGTACCACCGTGAATTCGACATTGCGGCAGTTACAGGCGACGGGCGCCGTTGAAATTACCTATCGGCGAATCAAAATCGTCGCTCCAGAAAAGCTCCGGGCAATGCTGATCGAAGAAAAGGTATGACCCTGCAAAGCTGGCATGGCCCTCAAAGACCAGCCAGCTTTTATGTGCGGCAGCCTAGCTCAGAACTTGTAACCGAGCCTCGCAGTGACCTGATTGCTGCTCAACTCGCGATCGAAAGTCCTTACGCCGACCAGAGGAATTGCCGTGGTGATAGAGCTCATGTCGTATTGGGAATAACGGTACTCGATCCCGGTGAACCAGTTGCTGGTCAGCGCATAATCGATACCCGCGCCCGCTGTCCAACCCCAGTGAACGCCATCTCCGCCGACAGACACGCCGGTGCCGGGAATGGAGGCTTTCTCCGAGATGAAGGCAGCGCCGCCCGTTGCGAACAGCAGGACGCGATCGAGAGCATAACCTGCGCGGCCGCGGATCGTCCCTCCCCACCGGCTGTGGCCTGTCAGAAAGTCGCCGGTCAGGTCGGTGTAGCGCAAATCGCCGACCGTCCATCCATCGATGCCGCCCTCGATACCGAGAACCCACTGGCCGGCCTGATAGTTATATCCGGCAAAGCCTCCATAACTCAGACCGTTCTTGTTCGAGCCTGCGGCAGGGTCAATTTGCACCCATCCCAAGGCACCGCCCGCGTAAATGCCGGTCCACGAAAAAGCCGGCACGGAAATCGTTGCGGGCGGATCGGCACGCCTCGGCAGATCGGCTGCATGCGCCCCGCAAGAAAGCCCGAGAAAAGAAAGCAGTACCAGCCGAACACATTGTAATTTCATCTATTCACCAAGGTTTTTGGATCCGTCTCAATTGCACTGAGTGTGCAATACCAGAGCTACATCCATTACTTTTCTCGCAATTATGTATCGCCTAACAAGCTTCGAACTCCGAGATTGATCGTCCACGGACAATCTGGACCCTGATTTCGAGAATCCGGAAAACGCCGGAAGCGGATATCCGGGCGACCGGAACGGGCGCGACTTTATTATTGTGTGGGTTTTAGCGGAGCAAACGTATGGTTTCAGGATGACACCGGACACGCCGGCGGTTGACACCGATCCCGGCCCAATCGAATCCGAATCCGCGCTGAACCGCGGCGCCTCGCATGTATCGCTCACGCTTCAAGTTGGGGCCGGTGTGAAGCCTCGTTCTGAAAAAGATCGTCGATGTCGGCTTCAAGCCGGTTGTGAAAGGCAGCACGGTAAAGTTCGCCTGAATCTCGCCGGATCTTAAAGACGCGGCGTTCCCTGAAGCTTCAAAGCGAGGTTTCTGCCGGCTCTCATCACCGGATAGGCCACCCGCGAGACGGCGGCTGAAGAAAACAGGAAAGCGTTTGCCGCGTTGAAAAAACCGGATCGGGTGCTCATCAGCGCCAGACGATTGATGCAGTCTGCCCCCGAATAGACCTGATCTCCCATCACAAGCGCCATTTCCTGATCGAGAACCACGCCCCGCGTCTTAACGTGTTGGACTATGGGATGCGCATCCCGCGCGCTGACGAGCGTGATCGGGCCAATGGCATCCCTCAGCCGAAGCAGCTTGACGTAACTGGAGCAGAAGGGGCATTCCCCGTCGTAAACCAGATAATTGGAAGATTCACTCGACATCGAAACGGTCCACAACGCGATTCACCACCGTCTTTTCGACCTTGCCGTGATCGAGACGAAGACAGGCGGATTCGACCACCAGATTATATGCAACCACATCTTTCAGATTCAATCGGTTGAACTCGGAAAACAAAAAGGGGTTGCTCGGATGATGGTGCGAGCGGAAGTAAAAATTATCCGCCCCGAAAATCGCTTCCCGTGCTTTCATTTTCTCATGCTGAGCCCGGACAAAGTGCTTAACGGTATCTAGCCGCTCCTCCCGCTTTTGTTCGGTTTCAACCAATTTTGGATCGATGGGTCCGGGGGCTGGGCACGTGCCGGAAGACAGCTGGCGGTCGTATGTCGCTGCAGACGCCCAGATCGTGGGACGGTATTGGCCCTCATGCGCGGCCATGTCCATGTAGCCCTGTGATACGCCGAAAGAGTGCGTAAGAAAAAACGAAGGAGGCACGGCGAGCGTCCGGCCATCGCTGGTGACCGCCTGGAAATAAGTTCGCCGGACGTCGGTTACATCGAACCACGCAAGCCGGGCCGAGCGGGGAAATCCGGAAACATCACCCAGAAGAATAACCAACACGCACATCAGCTTCGCCATCAGTGACACTTCGGTCCGTTGACGGCTTGCCGACAGCAGAATCGTGAAGTTGTTCCAGACCCACGGCCAGAAAAACAGGCCGCCGAGAATGTAAATGCCGGCATGAAAGATGTCGTAGAAAATCGAGGTTATCTTGAGCCAGGACATTCGAAAAACGCAGACGATTGCGAACAATTGAAATGCGACAATCGAAAAATTGAGCGGGATTACTAAAAATCCCGCAGTCGAGTAGATGTGATCGACCAGCCATGGAATGTGGCCAATCGGCAGAGTGCCGTTTTCCAACGCATACAGCATCGTCTTGTGCGTTTGATTCTCGAGGATCCATGTCCAGGGATGCGGACCGATCTGGAGCTTCGCGACACCCGACCAGAAGTAATTTCCGAGATGAAGCCCGAATGCGGCGAATGCCAGTTCGGTGTGCCTCATCGGATCGCGGAAATAAGGAGGAAGCCGGGAGGCGAAAGCCACGACAGGCAAAGCGAACAGGCAGAGATAAGCAGCCATGTCCAGCATGAAGCGGACATCGAAAATCGGAGCCGGCATTCCCGAAATGCCGGGAGACAGATACCGCGTCGATAATATGAAAACGACGACGGGCAATATGAATGACGGAATGAACAGGCTGGTAAGTGCCAGCAGAAACGTCAAATAGGATCCGAAGACAATGTAATGGAATGCGTTTACCGCATTTTCGTTCGCCAGCGTAAATTCGGGCCACTCCAGAACCAGATAAACGAGAATTCCAAGCGCCGAGGACCTCACAACGAAGCGAAGCATCGGCGCGAGCTGAGCGTATCTCACCCTGTGGAAATAAACCGAAAACGCCAGGCAAACGACGAAAGGACCGATGAATCTGAGCGGGGAATCCCATCCCTTTTCAAAATAAACGAGCGCCTTGTTGAGAGCGGCCAACAGCCGCATGGAAACAATAACAAAACCCAGTTCTATTAAAATCTCGGCGATCGATGGAAACGGAGGCGACTGTTCCTGATTTTCAATAACGACAGCCATTTCGCGTTTTCAAAATCTGTATTTCAGAAATCACTTCAAAATAAAACGGGTCAAGCGCACTCGAAGAAACTTTAGTGACATAAAGCGGCGAAGGCAACGCCGGCGATCATAATCAGCCGCAGCGCATAATTGGAAGTAACTCAGTGAGCCCCGGAATCGCCTTCACCAAGGAGGAGATTGACCCGGCGCTCATAGCGGGAAACAAGCTTGGGGAAAAATGGGCTGAACCACAACAGCCGAATTCGCCTGCCATGCCACAGCACCCCGAACCATGCGGAGTTGACTTGCCATTCTCTGGCCAATTGCTGATCCGTCATCAGCGACAATCGTCGGGTATGCCACGACTGGGCCGGGATGGTTGTATCAAGTCTTGCAATCCGCTTCCTCCGCATCTCGAGATGGGCACGGGAACGAATGGGTGCGTGATATAACGTGATGCGCGATTTGGCCCGATCCGGACCCACGCCATCCCCGCCATGATTGCCCTTGTGAATGCGGAGGTTTTTATTTGCGCGCCAGATATATTTTTTGGGATAGCGGCTTTCGATGTAACTGAGCTCACCTGAGTTCACTAGATATTCGCTTTTACCGCTTGATCCTCTGGGCCGGGCAAAGAACCTGATCTTTGCAATTGATGTGATATCACGCTTATCGACGCTGTGCGATTGAACGAAGTTTCGCACATTGATTCGGATGGCGGGCGCAAGGCATTGGTCCAGAGCTCGCTCGAGCCGGTCGCGGCCGACGGGCAGGAACTCATCCGCATCGAGAGGCACGACCCAATCGGCATCGTTCTCGAGTGCCATTTGATAAAGACTATTGACACGCCGCGCCTGATCGTAGGGCCCCGCCATTTCAACAACGCGAAGGCGAGGTTCGGTTTCAGCAAGCCGGTAAAGAGCTTCCAGCGAACCATCTGTCGAGCCGTTATCGGCGACAATAAACTGATCCAGACCAACAAAATCCAGGTGATGAAGAACGTTGTAAAGAACGATATCGAGCTCGTCCCTTTGCATCATAATACCGACTATCTTCATCAAATATCCGATAACTCCGATTAGATGAAGCTCTAACGGGAACCCGCGTGAAGCGCGTATGCTTTTCAAATTATCGATAGCGCAATATCGAAGAGAATAAAAACCCCTCCCTTGGATTGAATTCAGGCAAACGTGCTCAATTCAGGCATTACCTTCTCGAGCAAATTTCGTCACTTAATTTTGATCAATCAGTTTAAAATCTGTGCATGAGCGGATTGATCGAAACGCAGCGCTGCGACGCTAGGTCGCAAAGAGGCCCCTCGTCGGTCCATCGAACCGACGTCTTGAAATTTTGAAATAGTTTTGAAATTCTACGCAGCGTCAGGTCACTTGAAAAAGCCGGCAAATATCAAATCAGGCTGCACCGGCATTGATCAATTCGGCGCCGCTTTCTGACCGAACAAAATCTTTTTCGATTCGCCGTTGACAGTCGGAGCATTGGTCGGATTGACGACTTTTGCCACGCTGTAGGCTTTCGCGGTGGCGGGCCGCGCCCTGACGGCTTCAAACCACCGCTTTAAATGTGGAAAATCCTCGAGCTTCTGGCTTTGCCGCTCATAGGGCACGATCCAAGGATAGCACGCCATATCGGCGATGGAATAATCGCCGGCGATAAACTCGCGGTCGGCGAGCCGCTTGTTCAGGACACCATAGAGGCGGTTCGTCTCGTTGACGTAGCGATCGATTGCGTACTGAATTCGCTCTTCGGTATAGCCGGAGAAGTGATGGTTCTGTCCCGCCATCGGGCCCAGACCGCCCATTTGCCACATCAGCCATTGCAACACGTCGAAACGGCGCCGTGTATCGCCGGGCAGGAACCGGCCCGACTTCTCCGCAAGATAAATCAAAATAGCGCCGGACTCGAACAGCGCGACTGGCTCTCCTCCATCCTTCGGAGACCGGTCGACAATCGCGGGAATTTTATTGTTCGGTGAGATGGCAAGAAATTCAGGCGTGAATTGTTCGCCGGCACCAATCTTCACCGGATGAACCGTGTAGGGAAGACCGGTCTCCTCAAGGCAAAGCGTGATCTTGTGGCCGTTCGGCGTGGTCCAGTAATAGAGATCAATCATCGATCACCTTTAGGATCGTCCGGCACAACAAACGGCACGTCCGGGCGCAGGGTTCCGGCTATCGCGGCACCCACCAGAAGAATCGCGATACCGGTACCAAACGGCACATTCCAGTTCCCGGTTTTGTCGATGAGCCAACCGAAGACCACGGGAGACAGAATCCCCGCGATCGCCACACCCATGATGATGTAGGCGCTTCCCAAGCCCGCAAACTCCCTGGAGATATCCATCGGGATTGCGTACATCGGCGCGATCGTCAGTTCCAGGAAGAACATCGCAGCCGCCAGCAGCAGCACGACAGTCGTTAGATCATCGACATACAGGCAGGGCACGAGAAAAGCGGCCGTGCCGAGGAGTGAAACAACCACGACGCTGCACCGCGCCAGACGGTTGCGGCCGGTCCGGCGCAGGATCGCGTCGGAGGTGACACCCCCCACTGTATTGCCGATCAGACCGGCGAAGAACGGCACGCTGGTCAGAAGCGCGGAGTTCTTGAGATCAACGCCGTGCTGGTTGGAGAAATAGAGCGGCAGCCATGACACGAACACCCAATAGGTCCATCCGTAAGCGAACATGACGGCGGTCACCGGAAGCATGCGCTTCGTGAGAACGCCGATCGGCGTGCGGGCCTTCCTGTTGGGCAGCGAGATGCTGAGCCCCTCAACCTGGCGCGGATCGACTGCGGGATGCTCGCGCGGATCGTCCTCGAAATAGAGCCACCACGCAACGGCCCACAGGAGAGCCGCAATGCCGCAGACGATAAACGATACGCGCCAGTCGGACATGACGATCAAGCCCGCGACGATCGGCGGCGCGATCGCGGCGCCCAGACGCGAGGCGCTGTGCGTGATGCCCTGGATATAGCCGAACCGGTCTGGCGGATACCAGTTACGCATGGCCTGCGTTGCCGCCGGAAAAGCCGGCCCCTCGCCGAGCCCCACGGCCAGCCGTGCCAGAAAGAGCGTGACCAGGCCGCTGATAAGGCCGGTAAAGATCGTGCCTAAACCGACCAGAACGACGGTGACAAGAAGAGTGCGTTTCGCGCCGTATTTTCGCGCACCCCAGCCGCCGAAAAGCACCGATGCAAGATACGCCCAGGAAAAGGCGCTGAACGCCAGACCCATCTCGGTGTTCGTAAGACCGAAATGGACCTTGAGCGAGCTTGCTGCCGCCGAGATGTTCACCCGATCGAGATACATGATCGCGAACAGAACGCAGAGCATCGCGGTCACCACGAAATGCGCGTTGAGCCGTTTCCTTTTTGTCGACGACGCTTGTTGAACAACTGCGCCGTGTTCGGCTTCCTGAATAAGAGCCATATGTTGTCCTCCCGGGACGATCTGCATTTCTTCCCTTTTCTTTGGGCTTTCTTCGAAGCCTCAAAGTCTTTTCAGATATGAATTGAAATCACGGGAGACCGTTGCGGCCATGCAAGCGGAATCCCGGACGCTCGGTCATCAGCTCGTAGTAAGCGGCGACGGCAGGATAGTCTGGGCGCTTGAGGTTGGGATCGGTCAGCATGAACCAGCGGTTCACGACAAGGCCCATCGGAATATCGGCAATCGTGAAATGATCGCCCATCACATAGGGGCCGTTTTCCGCAAGGTGCTTGTTCAGCAATCCGATGACGTGGATCAGCTCTTTCTGGCCCTGCTCGACGTACCATGGATGATCGTAAGGGAATTCCTTGAGCTGCCCGCCCAGAAACGCGCCGCGCAAGGCATGCGTGACATCGTAGGCGACCCAGTCCATCCACTCCTCGATGGCCTGACGGCCCGCAGGGTCCTCGGGATAAAGATCGATCGCTTTGTGCTTGGCCGCGAGGTAGCGAACGATGGTGTTCGATTCGCGCATCACACGCGTTCCATCGATCACCACCGGCACCTGCCCGGTCAGATTGAGTTCCAGAAACTCGGGAGTATTGGTGGGGATGAAGCCGCGCCCGAAATCCTCGCGCGTATAAGGTATCCCAAGTTCCTCGCAAACCCACAAGACTTTGCGGACATTGAACGAGTTGGCGCGCCCGAGGATTTGCAGTGGCCCGCCGGACGTGTCGCGTTTGATGATCGGCTTGGTGTCTGTGGCATCGCTCATGGCGTTCTCCCGTAGAGGCTTGTTGTTTGAGCCATTGAACGCAGTCGGCATTTCAATGTAAAATTGAAAGAATTGATAGATTTATGAGTTATGCAAATGAATGTAGATTTGCGGCAACTGAGGGCATTTCTGGCCGTCGCGCGGCGCGGAAGCTTCAGCCGCGCGGCGGAGGATATCGGCGCGTCCCAGAGCGCGCTCAGCCTTTCTGTCAGGCAACTCGAAACCGAACTGGGCTTGAAACTGCTCGACCGCACCACGCGTCAGGTCAATCTGACCGCAGTCGGCGAGCGGCTGGTGGCAACGAGCTCGCGATTGATCGACGAGCTCGATTCCAGCCTGAAGGAATTGAAGGATATCGGCCAGCAGCGGCGGGGGCGCGTCGTGATGGCATGCGTGCCATCGGTTGCCCGCAGTTTGATGCCGAAATGCGTCGATTACTGCGCCGAGAAATGGCCCAGCATTTCGCTAAGCATCAACGATATTCCCGCAAGCGAAGTCGTACGCAGGGTTTCCCTCGGCGAAATGGAGTTCGGCCTCGCCAGCGGTGATATCGGCACGGCGGAGCTGGAAGTCTATCCCTTGATGGAAGATCCATTCCGTCTGGTTTGCCGACGCGACGATCCGTGGGCCAGGAAAACGACTATCGCCTGGGCGCAGCTTTCCACGCGCCGCCTGCTGATGCTCAACAATACCTCCGGCAGCCAGCAAGTCATCGAAACGACGCTCAAACAGACAGGCACGCGCGTCGAGGTCTTTCTGGAATTGGCCCAGCCAAGCTCCATTCACGCGATGGTCGAGGCCGGGCTTGGAATTGCCGTCGTCCCCGAACTGGCGGCGCCACGGCGGGACGATCCGGTTCTCACGACCCGGAATCTGGCCAAGCCTCACGTTACTCGCACCATTCTTCTATTTCGGCGCAAAGACCGTTCGCTCTCGCCGGCGGCCGCCGCCGCCTGGAGCGCGCTGATCCATCTTTATGAGGATAAGAAGCGGAAGACCCCAGTCTAGTTTTTCAATCCAGCTTTGGAGACGCTTCGTTCCTCGCGCCGAAAGCCAACTTTAATTTCCGCCTGCACACCGGTCAGGCGTCATCGGCCGACATGGGCAACCGTCGCAATCTCCACCAGCGCATCCGGCTTGACTAGGCCGCATTGAATGCAATAGCGCGCCGGCTTGTCGCCCGGGAAGTACTCGGCATAAACGGCATTGATCGCCGCGTAGTTCGCCCAGTCGGTGAGAAAGATGGAGTTGAATGTCACGTCATCCATCGTGCCACCGGCGGTTTCAATCACAGACTTGATGATGTCGAGAACGTGACGCGTCTGGGCCGATGCATCGCCGATGTGGACGACATTTGCGTCCTTGTCCAACGGCAGGGTCCCGGAGACATAGACGATACCGTCCGCTTTGACGCCCGGAAGATAGGGTGCCAGGGGCTTTCCTGTTCCGGGAGGAACGATGGGTGTCTTTGGCATGGCAAACTCCTTGATTGCAAAGGCGTAGACAGCGCCGCCTAGTCCACAAATTCGCGGTGTTCGGAGAGAAAGTGCATGACCGCGCTGTTGAATTCATCGAGCATCGTACGGCTGCATGCATGACCGCCGGTTTCGAGCAGTTGAAGCTTCGCGCCGGGAATCAGGGACGCCAACTCCTTGCTGAAATAAGCCGGCGTCATCGCATCGTCCTTTGCGCAAATGACCAATGTCGGGATATCGATCTTGCCGAGTTCGCTCCGCCGATCGTAGGCAAGGATTGCATCGAGGCGGCTTTCCTGAACCTCGGGCTCGCCGAGCGAAGACGCGGCACGAGCCTCTTCCGCGTCCAGCACATCCGCGTTCTCGTTAATCCACCATGAGGGATAAAGAAGGATCGATGTAAGCGCGGCGTAGGCTTCCGGACCAACCTTGGCATGCAAGAGCCGGCGTATCGAAAACAGCTTTCGGCGATACGGATCACCGCAGCTCGTGCTGCTATTGATCACCAGCCGGCCGATTCTTCCCGGAAAGTCCAGTGCAACGGAGGTCCCGATCGCCCCGCCGGTCGAATGGCCGACCCATGCGGCATCGCTCAATCCCAAATGATCCATCAGGGCGGCCGCATCCGCTGCCATTTGCTGGACGCTCGCAACCGCCGTCCTCGTGCTCCGGCCCGTACCGCGCTGGTCGTGACGGATCACGCGATATTTTTCTTCAAAGGCCGGAATGTTCGGATTCCAGTAGCTTCCGACTCCACCAAGTCCGGCAACCATCATCAACGGCGGGCCCGCGCCGCACTCCTCCCACCAAAGGTCGCAATCAGACAGATGAAGATAGGGCATCAGACGGCGACCTTCGCATCGAGTTCGCTCCAGATCTTTTTGAAGCACGCATTGTAGATCGGATTCTCGCGGATATTGACGGGATCACGATCGGCCTGCCCGAGCTCGACGTTGTGAATTGCCAGAACTCGTGCCGGACGATGCGTCATCACGATAATGCGGTCGGCCATGGTGATCGCTTCACCGATGTCGTGCGTCACAAGGATTGCGCTCTTGCTCTGCTCCCGAATGATCGACATGGTTTCAATCTGAAGCAGCAGTCTGGTCTGGAAGTCGAGCGCGCTGAACGGCTCGTCCAGCAAAATCACTTCCGGATCGACCGCAAGCGTTCGCATAAAGGCAACCCGCTGACGCATGCCGCCGGACAGCTGGGAGGGCTTGGCGTTTTCAAACCCGGCGAGACCGTAACTGCGAATAAGCGTGCGCGCGCGCTCTTCCGAGACACGGCGCGAGACGCCCCGGACTTCAAGACCGATGACCACATTTTCAAGTACGGTCCGCCAAGGCAGCAGCAGGTCCTTCTGCAGCATGTAGCCGACATGTCCGGAAGCATCGTCGACGCGCTTGCCGCCGACAAAGATCGCCCCGCTGGTCGGCCGAAGCAGGCCCGCGATGCAGTTGAACAGGGTCGACTTTCCGCAGCCGGATGGTCCGACAATTGCGACCGTTTCCCGCGGAGCAACGCTGAAGCTGACACCGCGAAAAGCTTCCACGGCGTAAGGAGTGCCGGGATTGAACGTCATTCCGGCATCACGGGCTTCAAGAACGGGTGAGTTCTGTGAGGCTTGGTTCATATTCCTCACTCCCAACGCAGCGCGCGTTCGAGCAGTGTCACGGCGGCATCCAGCACAAGAGCCATGATCATCAGTGCAAAGATGCCGAGCCACACGCTGTTCAAGTCATAGAGGGTGCCTGCGTAATACACGAGGTAACCAAGCCCCTCCTTTGCCGCAATGTATTCGCCGACGACGGCACCGATCAGCGCGAAGCCGATGTTGAGCCGAAGACCGGCCATAATCCATGGAACGCTCGCCGGCATGACCACCTTGGTGAAAGTCTGCCGCCGGCTCGCACCGAGCGAACGCATCAATGTCAGCAAATCCCCATCGACCTGCGACGTTCCGGTTTGTGCGGTGATAAGGGAAACAATGAAGGTCAGGATTGCCGCGCTGGCAATTTTCGAACCGATATCGATTCCGAACCAGATGATGATAAGCGGCGCCAGAGCAATTTTGGGAACGCCGTTCAGCGCCACGATGATCGGCCTTGCCACTTTTCCGGCAAGCGGCGAAATCCAGAGCGCCAGCCCTGCCAGAGTACCGAGAGCGCCACCGATCACAAATCCGGCGATCGCTTCTTCGAACGTAACCCAGCTGTCCCGCAGCAGCGAACCACTCTTGATGCTGCTCACGGCCTTCAGCCAGATGCCGCTCGGCTGTCCATAAAGATAGGCAGGTGCAATCCCTGTTCGGACGGCAATCTCCCAAAGCAGAAGAAGCACAGCAACGAAAGCACATTGCAGCAGGAAGACGCGTGCGTCCCAGCGACGGGCCAGCCATGTTTTCTTGATGGATGTACCGCCCGAAGGAGATGCAGTCGTCTTGGAAGCTGCCGTTTGATTGTCCGCCACGCTCATCTTCAGGTCTTCAGGCCATAGGCTTCCGTCGCCTTCTCGGCAAAGCTGTTGTCCACCATTTGCTCGAATGGCAGGCTTTGCTTGAGCCCGGTCCCAAGTTCCATGGTCATGACCCGATCCCAGGATGTCTTGGTGATAATGGGATTGCGCGGAACGACAGAATGCATCGCGAGCAGCCGCTTGGATCCCAATGCAATCGCGTCTTTCGGAACCGCGGGAAACGCAATGGCGCTGGCGGTCTCGTAAGCTTCCGGCTCCGTGTGAATGATCTTCATCGCCTTCGCAATTGCATTCACCAGCTTCTGTGCCGTCTCCTTGTTGGCGTCGAGATACTCTTGCGTTGCAAAAATTGCAGACGAGGAGTTTGGTCCGATGACGTCGGCGAACCCATAGACAACTTCAAGTCCGAACTGAGTTACGCCGATGCTTGCGTCCCACTCAAACACGACTGCGAGATCCGCCCGGCCGTCCTTCACGGCTCCCACCTGGGCACCTGGCGGCAATTCCAGAAAGTCGATTTTGGAGTCGGCGAGATTTAGCTTGGCGAGTTGAGTGAGGGCGTATTTAGGCGTCGCGTTTGTGTTGGATGGAAAACGGAGCGTCGCAATCGTTTTTCCCTTAAAATCTTCAAGCGACCTGATGCTCGTTCCCGGCCGCGCCAGCACAAGAAGCGACGAACCGCCGGCGATATTCGCGATACACTTCGTGGCACCGCCCCCAAGTGTGGCGTTCACCGCCGGAGCCGTTCCCGACAGGGCGAACTGCGCGCGTTTGGAAAGAATGATCGGAACGACGGTTGCAATGCCGCCAGCCGTCGAAATCGAAACATTCAATCCCTGCTCCGCGAACAGCCCGCGCTGCTGCGCGAGATAGACCGGCGTATAATTCGCGATGAGAATAGCCTGACTTATTTCAACAGGTGTCAGAGACTGCGAGAAAGCCGGAGCGGCGAATGAAGCAGCAGCGCCCGCGAGCAGGCTGCGCCGGGATAGACCAGAAACGTTCTGTGGCAAGGCAATGGCCTCCAAAATCGGTAATCAAACCAGTCGCACCGTCTACGGCAGTCCGTATGGCGCTCGCGTCAGGTTTTGATCCACTTTGTCTTCCGGCGAATGAAAAGGTGCCATTCAAATCCCGGCGCGAATAGATCAATATCGGCGCTACAGTGTTGCCAATACGGCAACACTTTGGATAGAATTCGTTCAGCAAAACATTGAAAGGATTTGGTGTTTTGGATTTTACGGCGCTGCGTTACTTTCTCGAAACAGCCGACAGTCAATCAATCCGGCAGGCCTCGGACCGGTTGCATGTGGCGCCCTCGGCGGTCAGCCGAAAGATCGCAAAACTCGAGCATGATCTGAAATCCAAACTGTTCGAACGCCGGACGACAGGCATGAGGCTGACTGCCGCCGGCATCATCCTCGCTGAACAGCTGCGCAGTACCGTACGAAACCTTGATCGCGTGCGCTGGCAAATCGCCGAATTGGAAGGACTGAAACGCGGCGAGGTCAGCATTCACTGCATCGAAGGCGTGGTCGAGAACTGGCTACCCCGGCATATTGCCCGCTTCAAGATGATCTATCCGGAAATCAATTTCCGGATCGCGGTCATGAGCACGGACCGGATTATCGAGGCCCTTATGGCGGGCGACAGCGATATCGGAATTGTGTTCTTCACGTCCGAACGGCCGGAGATTCGCGTGACAAGTTCGCAGGCCGAAGCGCTGAACCTTATCGCAAACCCGGGTCATCCCCTAGCGCATCGACGGCAGGTCTCGCTCGCGGAGATCACACAACACACATTGGTCATGCCGAATGCATCATTCGGTGTTCGCAGGATCGTGGATCGGCACTTCAGCGTCGCCAAACTGGTCGCGCGCGACATCCTCGAAACAAATTCGATACAACTCACGCGCAGCCTCGTGCGGCATGGCGTGGGATGCACACTCCTGCCTCATCTGTCCGTGGAACGCGATTTGGCGGCAGGGCTTTTGACCAGCGTCAAATTAAAGGACGCAAACATGCTGGCGACCGGCATACAGGTTTGCACGCACCGTCAACACAATCTATCTGCTGCCGCGGAAGCTTTTCTGAATACGATAACGCCTAAGCCAACCGCAGGCTCTCTCGGTGCAAGCGATTGATGGCGTCCGCTCTGGGCAAAATCGGAGCCCTCGCAAATGCATTTACCGCACGAGAGTCACCAAAATGGATAAATCGTTGTCTAAATTGACAGGAGTGGTGCCCAGGGGCGGAATCGAACCACCGACACTGCGATTTTCAGTCGCATGCTCTACCAACTGAGCTACCTGGGCGCCGTCCCCGCATAAAGAGATGCCAAGGGAGAGCGCCGGTTTATAGTGAGGCTGTTGCGCCATGTCCAGCCGCCTCGGCCGGTTTTCATGCCGGAAAAATGGCAAATCGCTCTTGAAATTGCTGATTTATCAAGACGTTCGCTATACAGGGCGCTGCGGCGGCGTGATGCCGCCAGTGTCGTCATCGTCCTCATCGGCCTCGGCAGCCGGAATGGCGTAGGAGCCAGACAGCCATCGATTGAGGTCAATGTCACGGCAGCGTTCAGAACAGAACGGCTTTGACGTTTCGACCGAGGGTTTTGCGCAGATCGGACAGGGCTTCATGACCTTGTTCTGGGGTCGTTGCTTTGGTTTTCAAGCCCGCCAGGACCAACGGCAGCCTCAGCTTGCGTTCAACCAGCCGAAACGGATCGGAAAACCCTCGCCGGCGAGCAGCGCTGTGGTCTCATAAAGCGGCAGGCCGACGACATTGCTGTAGGAGCCGACCAGCTTGACCACGAACGAGCCCGCGATGCCCTGCACGGCATAGCCGCCAGCCTTTCCGCGCCACTCACCGGAGCCGATATAGGCCTGGATGTCGTCCTCGCTCAGCCGCTTGAAGCGCACCCGCGTTTCCACCAGACGCTGACGGAAGGACTCCTTCGGCGTCACCATGCAGATCGCGGTGTAAACGCGGTGATTGCGTCCTGACAGCAGGCGCAGGCACTGCGCCGCCTCCTCGACCAGTTCCGCCTTCGGCAGGATACGGCGCCCGACCGCGACCACGGTGTCCGCGGCAAGAACGAACGCGCCGCGCAGTTCGTCGTCCAGCTGTACGGATTTGAGCGCCGCTTCGGCCTTGGCGCGGGCAAGCCTGTTGGCGCAGACACGCGGCAGTTCGCCCCGGCGCGGCGTCTCATCAACATCGGCGGGACGCAGCGCATCCGGCTCGATGCCGGCCTGATTGAGCAGGCTGAGACGACGCGGCGAACCTGACGCGAGAACGAATTTCGGACGGCCTAGCATGGAAAATCAGTTTGGAATGTGATTGGGGGCGCAAACTATCGGAACGGCCCGCCTTGGACAACCGTGGACTGCCGGTCGTTACGGCCAATTTTTGCGCGACGCCTATTCGTTCCCGACCCGGGGCGCGGCGAATCTGTCGCGAATTTTTTTCAAAAGGCCGTCCCGGGTCGCGCGATAGGCATCGAGCTGCAACTCACGCCGGCCCTCGACGCCAACCGGATCCGGCGTCGGCCAATACTCGACATCGGTCGAAAGTGTCGCGGTAAGTTCGAGCGCCTTGTGATGCGCCTCGGGCGCCAGAGTTATGATGAGATCGAAATTGAAGCCTTCCCAGTCCTCAAGCTCCTCGACCGTCCAGGGCTTGTGCTGGGAAAT
>RXJJ01000008.1:0-24072 GCA_003963145.1 Bradyrhizobiaceae bacterium | reverse complement strand
GGGCTCGCCGCGCGTGGCGCCCGCGGACTGAACGTAAAGCCCGCGCGGCACCGTCTGGCGCAGCAACGCCGCCGCCATCGGAGATCGCACGCTGTTTTGTCCGCACATGAACAAAACGGACTGCGGCATGCGCGTGCGCGGGCCACCACTCATGCCGTGAAACCCGAAAGCCGCTGCACTCGTTTCGGGACCATGCGTCTTGGGCGCATGGCCTGATCCGAAAACCGCTGCACACTTTTCGGGGCCATGCCCTACCCCTTCCAGTGCAGCACGGATACCAGCGTGAACAGACGGCGCGCGGTCTCGAAATCGATTCGCACCTTGCCTTCCAGCCGTTCCATCAAGGTACGCGAGCCCTCGTCGTGAACACCGCGCCGGCCCATGTCGATGGCTTCGATCTTGTCCGGCGTCGCGGTCCGGATCGCCTGATGGTAGCTGTCGCAGATCATGAAATAATCCCGCACGATCCTGCGGAACGGTGTCAGCGACATCAGATGCACGACTACCGGTGCGCCGTCCTGCCGACGAATATCGAACATCAGACGGTTGTCGTTGATGCCGATATGGAGGGTAAAAGGTCCCTCGACATTGCCCTCCGGCGCGAACAGATTCTTTTCGATGAGGTCGTAAATGGCGATGGCGCGCTCGTGCTCGATATCGGGGCCCGAACGTCCGATCGAGTCTTCATCGAGCGTCACCGCCACGATGCGATTGTTGTCGTCGTCTTCTGGTGACGATCCACTCATTGCCGGTTCAGACGAATGCCGACCGAGCGCGCATGCGCCTGCAGTCCCTCCGCCTCGCCGAGCGTCATGGCGGCAGGACCAAGTGCACGCAGCTGATCGGGCCCGCATTTGAGAATCGAAGTCCGCTTCATGAAATCGAGCACGCCGAGACCGGATGAGAACCGCGCCGAGCGCGCCGTCGGCAAGACGTGATTCGATCCACCGACATAATCGCCGATCGCCTCGGGCGTGTGCGGCCCGAGGAAGATAGCACCGGCGTTACGGATACGCCCGGCAAGACTTTCGGCATTCGCGGTCATGATCTCGAGATGCTCGGCGGCGATGGCATTTGCCAGGGGAACAGCCTCGTCCATGGAGCCAACAAGAATGATCGCGCCAAAATCGTTCCATGAGGTCCGCGCGATGGCCTCGCGCGGCAGCATCTTGAGTTGCGACTCGACGGCCGCGACGACATCCGCTGCGAGCGCCTTGTCGTCCGTGATCAGGATCGACTGGGCGTTGGCGTCGTGCTCGGCCTGCGCCAGAAGATCGGCGGCGATCCAGCCGGCATTGCCTGTGCTATCCGCGATCACCAGCACTTCAGAAGGCCCGGCGATCATGTCGATGCCGACGCGGCCGAAGACGATACGCTTTGCGGCTGCGACATAGGCGTTGCCCGGACCCACGATCTTCGAAACCGGCTTGATGGTGGCGGTACCGTAGGCCAATGCGGCAATCGCCTGCGCGCCGCCGACGCGGTAGATCTCCGAGACACCGGCGAGCTTGGCCGCCGCAAGCACAAGCGGATTGAGCTTGCCGTCCGGCGAGGGCACCACCATGACCACGCGTTCGACGCCGGCCACCTTGGCCGGCACAGCATTCATCAGCACTGACGAGGGATAGGCAGCCGATCCGCCGGGCACGTAGAGTCCCACCGCCTCGATCGCAGTCCAGCGCGATCCAAGCTCGACGCCAAGGGCATCGATAAAGCGGTCGTCGCTGGGCATCTGGCGGCGGTGAAAGGTTTCGATGCGCTCGCGTGCCAGCTTCAGCGCGTCAATGGTCGCGGTATCGCAAGCGGCGACGGCAGTATCGACTTCACCTTCGCTGACGCGCAGATTCGATGCATCGAGCTTGAGCCGGTCGAATTTCTGAGTGGCTTCGATCAGCGCGGAATCGCCCCGCGCGGCCACATCCTCGACAATGGCGCGGGCCGCGGCATCGATGTCGGCCGACACTTCGCGTTTCATGCTCAGAAAAGCACTGAACGCCGTGTCGAAATCGGGGCTGCGGGTGTCGAGGTGGATCGGCATGTCTTGAATTCCGGCGGATTGTCTCTGGCCTGCGCCAGGCGGGCGTCGGCGTCAGGCTTCTGTATCGGCGGAGATTTCGTCCGCGTCCAGACCGGATGTGCAAGGATTAACGACGGCAAGGTCGGCCAGTTCGCATTCGATGCATTCGACATCCAGCCGGAGCATGCTGCCCTCGGTGAACATCAGCACCACGCAGCCGCCTGGCTTCTTGCCGGGATAGAATTCCAGCCCGAGAAGTTCGAGGCTTTCTTCGGGACTGTCGAGCGAAAGGTTGCGCGCCTTGCAGGACAGAACGCGCTCGAAGCGCAGGGCCGAAATCAAATGGCGGTCGCAGGGAATGCCCGCAACCATCTGGTCGCAGTCCGGTCGGCGCATGCCGATGACAAGCCGTTTTTCGCCGGGCCGCCAGAGGATATCCGCGGCATGGACCTCCGCGTCCTGCACATGCGCCGAAATGACCGCGAGGTCATCTTCATCGAGAGCGATCAATTTGCGCAGCGCGGCCATGTGCTTTCCGTAAGCTCCCGCAGCCTATCCGCTGATGCGTTCGATGGTCGCGCCACAGGCAGACAGCTTTTCCTCAAGCCGCTCAAATCCGCGGTCGAGATGATAGACGCGATTGACAGTGGTTTCACCTTCTGCCGCGAGCGCCGCGATCACAAGTGAGACCGACGCGCGCAGATCCGTCGCCATCACTGGCGCGCCGCGAAGCGTCGAGGTTCCCTCGATGGTCGCGGTTTCACCGTCGAGCGAAATGCGCGCACCGAGCCGCGCCAGTTCCTGCACGTGCATGAAGCGGTTTTCGAAAATGGTCTCGGTGATCTGCGACGTGCCCTTGGCGCTCGTCATCAGCGCCATCAACTGCGCCTGCAGGTCAGTCGGGAAACCTGGGAACGGAGAGGTCGTGACCTTAACCGGGCTGATGCCCGCGCCATTGCGGGCGACACGAATGCCCTGATTGTTTGGTGTGACGGTCGCCCCGGCCTGTACGAGCACGTCGAGAGCCGATTGCAGCAATTCGGGGCGCGCACCCTCAAGCTGCACGTCGCCGCCGGTCATCGCCACCGCCATCGCATAGGTGCCGGTCTCGATACGGTCCGGCAACACGGTGTGACGAGCGCCATGAAGCTTCGTGACGCCTTCGATAACAATGCGGGACGTCCCGGCGCCGGATATCTTCGCGCCCATTTTGTTCAAACAATCGGCAACATCGGCGATCTCCGGCTCGCACGCCGCGCCAGTGATGATTGTCGTGCCTTTTGCCAGCGCCGCCGCCATCAGCGCCACGTGGGTACCGCTGACGGTGACTTTCGGAAAGTCGATTTCGGCGCCCTTAAGGCCCGTCGGGGCGCGGGCGACGGCATAACCGCCGTCGATGGAAATTTCCGCGCCGAGTTTTTCAAGCGCCATGATCAGAAGATCGACCGGGCGCGTACCGATGGCACAGCCGCCCGGCAACGAGACTTTGGCTTCCTTCATGCGCGCCAAAAGCGGAGCAATCACCCAGAAGCTGGCCCGCATCTTGGAAACGAGTTCATAGGGCGCGGTGGTATCGACGATATTCGCCGCCGAGATGTGAAGGGTCTGGCCCTGATATTCGTGGTCGCCCGGACGCTTGCCGGCCGACATGATATCCACACCGTGGTTGCCGAGAATGCGCTGGAGCTGGGCGACATCGGCCAGGCGCGGCACATTGTCGAGGATCAGGGTCTCGTCGGTCAGAAGGGCCGCGATCATCAACGGAAGCGCGGCATTTTTCGCGCCCGATATCGGAATCGTCCCGTTGAGCTTGTTGCCGCCGACGATGCGAATGCGATCCATGCCGAACCTGCTCTATTGTGTGAAGGGACAGTCTTAGCGCGTTTTGGCCTGACGGCAAACCACCGCGCGCAGGCCGTGCGCGCGGTGGTTTAGTAATTTAATCAATAAGATAGATCGGAAGGGACGATCCGTTAGCCCTTAATAAAGGCTAGCAGGTCCGCATTGATGGTCGGAGCCTCCGTCGTGGGCATGCCGTGCGGGAATCCCTTGTATGTCTTGAGCGTGCCGTTCTTCAGCAGTTTCGCGCTCAGTGGGCCGGATGCCACGTAAGGCACGATCTGGTCGTCCTCGCTGTGCATCACCAATACCGGCACCGTGATCTTTTTCAGGTCCTCGGTGAAATCGGTCTGCGAAAACGCGACGATGCCATCGTAATGCGCCTTGGCGCCGCCCATCATGCCTTGCCGCCACCAGTTCTGGATGACTGCTTCGGACGGCTTTCCGCTCTTGTTATAGCCGTAGAAAGGTCCAGCGGCGACGTCGCGATAAAATTCGGAGCGGCTCGCGGCCAATGCGGCCTGGAAATCGTCGAACACCTTCTTGGGCAAACCGTTCGGATTGGCATCCGTCTTCACCATCAGCGGCGGGACGGCACAAAGAATTGCCGCCTTTGCGACACGGCTCTCACCATGGCGCGCAATATAATGCACCACTTCGCCGCCGCCGGTGGAATGGCCGACATGAATCGCGTTCTTCAGATCGAGATGCGTGACAACGGCCGCGAGATCGTCCGCGTAATGATCCATGTCATGACCGTCGGCGACCTGCGAGGACCGGCCATGGCCGCGGCGATCATGCGCTATAACGCGGAAGCCGTGATTGAGGAAGAACAGCATCTGCGCGTCCCAATCGTCCGCAGAAAGCGGCCAGCCATGACTGAAAACGATCGGCTGTCCGCTGCCCCAGTCCTTGTAGAAAATTTCGACGCCATCCTTAGTCTTGACCGTAGGCATGATTTGTCCTTTCAACACTCACGGGAAACGCAAGCGTATCCGGATGAACACGCCGCGGTGGATCGCACCTGAATGAATCAGGCGAGTTTAATCGTCGCAGGGCGGAATTTTTTCAAGGCGGCAACGATCACGACAATGAAGAAAGCCAGCGTAACGCCTTGCGTGATCGCGAATGGTGGCTCTGTTCCGGTCGGCGCGTAAACATTCAGCAGCGCGACTTTTTGAAACGACTGCGCGATCAGCACGAACACATTGAACCAGAGCGCGAGCATTGCCGTCACAATATAGACCAGGCGCCATTTGCCGGCGAGACCCTTGCCATAAAGCGCAAAGACCGCAACGGCCAGCAAAACGAGAGAGATGATCGCCACGATGTGCGAGGGCAGCAGTTTCGTGAACGGGAAGAGAAAGCCAGTCGCATTGGTGAGGATCGTCGTGAGAAGAAATAAAGCCGTCCAGCCAGGCAGCTTGTTCGACGAAAGAAGTCCGCCTGCAACGACAAAACCGAACGCAATCGCGATCATGCTGATGACGAGATGAAGGACCGTAAAACTGGCAAGGGACAAACCCAAAATCATGACGCGCTCCTTATTCCTGAAAGAAACCGGCAATCCGGCATGGCTTCTTTCGCGGCCTCTTCATCGAACAAAGTCCTGAAACCTTGATGACACACCGCGCAACGAAGCCCTACCAAAATTTTGTTCCTCAATAATAGCGCGGGATCGGCCCGTTATGGGGTGTTTTGCGGTCGGACAGATCGAACATGACCTTGTCGACATAGCACCAGCCCCAGCCTTCCGGCGGATCGTAACCTTCGATGATCGGATGCCGGGTGGCGTGAAAATGAGCAGTCGCGTGACGGTTCGGCGAATCGTCGCAACATCCGACGTGACCGCATGTCCGGCAGATCCGCAAATGCAGCCAGACGTCGCCACTTTGCAAACATTCCTCGCAACCGAGTGCACTCGGCGTCACGCTTTGTATGCCGGCGATATGTTTGCAGGGCATCGCATTCGCTCCTGATGTCGCCGATTAAACTCTTGAAGTCCTTGCCTCGTCAAGAAAGCCGTGCAGCGCGGCGACCACCTGCGCGCCTTCACCGATCGCGCCACCGACGCGCTTGATCGAACCGGCGCGCACATCCCCGACGGCAAAGACGCCGGCTATACTCGTCTCAAGCGCAGACACGCCGCGATACAGGTCCTCTCCCGAGAGACGCCCGGTGATGACGAAACCGCTCCGGTCAAGATCGACGCCGCAATCATTTAGCCAGCCGGTGGCCGGATCGGCGCCGACGAACATGAAGACATTGCGAATGTCGGCCTTCGTTTCCTCGCCGGTCTTGCTGTTGCGCCAGCAGACCTTTTCGAGATTGTCCTCTCCGCTGAGCGCAAAAATTTCGGTTTGCGTCAACACTTCGATGTTCGGGGTCGCAGCGATGCGGTCGATCAGATAACGCGACATGCTGGCGGCAAGCCCGTCGCCACGAATCATCATGCGCACCCGCTCGGCATGGCTCGACAGAAACACCGCGGCCTGCCCCGCTGAATTTCCACCGCCGACTAATACGACTTCCTGCTGCGCGCAAAGCTTTGCCTCAAGCGGCGATGCCCAGTACCAAACACCGCGGCCCTCGAACTTGTCGAGATTTTCGATCTTAGGCCGGCGGTAACGAGCGCCGCTGGCGATCACGACCGAACGGGCGAGCAGCGTGCCGCCAGTGTCGAGCTGCAGGCCGAACAATCCGTCCTCGCGGCCGCATACGAGTTTCCTGACCTCCACCGGAATCATCATTTCCGCGCCGAATTTTTGCGCCTGATTGAAGGCACGCGCTGTCAGCGCAAGTCCTGAAATGCCGGTCGGGAAACCGAGATAGTTCTCGATCCGCGCGCTCGCTCCGGCCTGTCCGCCGAAGGCACGGGTATCCAGCACAGCGACCGACAGCCCTTCGGATCCGGCATAAACCGCCGTCGACAACCCCGCAGGTCCGCTGCCGACCACCGCGACATCATAGATCTTGTCGCCCGGATCATCGCCAATCATGCCCATGGCGCGCGCGAGTTCAGTCTCGCTCGGATTGCGCAGCACCGTCCCGCCGGGTGTGACGATCAGCGGCAAATCTTCCGGCCTTGCCGAATGGCGCGCGATGAAATCGGCGGCATCCTTGTCGGAAGCGGGATCGAGCAGATGATAGGGATAACCGTTGCGCGACATAAAGCCTTGCAACCGCATGACGTCCCCGGAGCCGGCCGCACCAATCAGCACCGGCCCCGTGTGCCCGCCCTGAATGAGACCAACCCGGCGCAGGATCAGCGCGCGCATGATGCGCTCGCCAAGCTCCGCCTCCGCGATCAACAGCGCGCGCAGCCTGTCGGAGGGGATCACCAGCACTTCGACATCGCCTTCAGCGTAGCCGTCCACCAGAGCGGGACGGCCGGAAAGCTGCGCCAGTTCGGCGAGAAACTGTCCCGGCCCCTGCTCCGCGATCGGGGTAACATTGTCGAGACCGTCGCGCTGCGTGATCGCAACATGGCCGGCCAGGATCACGAACATGCCCGGCCCTTTTTTGCCGGCGGTGAAAAGCGCCTCGCCGCTTTTATATTGCCGGACTTCGCCGAAGGCGCGCATGCGCGCGATCTCGCGCGGCGTCAATGTAGGAAACATCTGCTCGTGACGCGGATAGAGCGCCGCCAGTGCCGGCTCACCATTCCCAACGGTCGCGTTTTCGTCCGCCATATTCACCTCATCCTCGGGCGTCACGATCGCGCCCGCACGCCCCTTGGCCTGCGATTTTCGCCGCTTCAGATTTTCGCGCAACGCGTTACGAAGCCGCGCCTGGCGCGCGCGCTCTTCCGGCTTGTCATTCATGGCAGCTTTGCATGGTCCGGCGTATATTATTCGCGACAGGCAGCCATCATCTTGATCCGCTTAGCACAATTGAGCGGAAACTGGATAACAAGAAGATTGATGCCTTTTCCGGAACCCCCGGCAGCATCACGCAACGGCATGACAGCGGGATTTTTGCTGTTTCGCATGAAAAACCACGAAAATAGGCCGTTTGGAGCGGTCATTTACGCGCCATCCGCTTGCACAGCGGAGGGCCTTGTGGCAAGGAACGCACGCCGTTTTTGGCTTTTGACCGATTCCTCACGGTGGTCAAAGTCTTAAGTATAGATAGCGTCTCTATAGACCGGCGTTTCACATCTGGCATTCGCTGCCGTAGCTCAGTGGTAGAGCACTCCATTGGTAATGGAGAGGTCGACAGTTCAATCCTGTCTGGCAGCACCAGCCAACGCCTATAAAACATAGCCTTTCCAATTTCCGCCGAGTTTCATTCGGCATCTATCGGCAGAACAAATCGCGTTTTTTCGTTTCGATACGGGGAAAAGCCGGGGACCTTTGTTCCCTGCTCGTTCACCGCGTTCGGCCTTCGCATCCTTGGCGACGAAATCGCCACTAAGAGAATTCAATGACAAATGCTTATGAAGAAATCGCCTCGATGATCGAGGGCGAGGATGATCCCGCGCTTGGCATGATCGAACGCCGTGCCAACGACAACAATCCGTCGGCTAGCGAGCCGCGAGCGTGGGGTTTCAGCGTTGAAAGTATGAATCGAGCCTATGCGCTCGTCATCCTCGGCGGCAAGGCTGTCGTGGTGCACGATCAGTCGGTCGGACCGATCGAGGATCGGCTCCGCGTCCTATCCGTTGATGCCTTTCACACATGGTGGGCAAACCGCATGACGGAGATTGTGGCTGCCGATGGAAAGCTCAAAGCTGTGCCTTGGAGTCGGGCATGGATGACACATCGGGATCGCCGGCAATACTCGGGCGTCGAATTTTTTCCCAATCCCGATGGAGCCAAGGGCACCGCAGGCTATCTCAATTTCTGGCGCGGATTTGATATTCAGCCGTCGAAAGAGGGTAGCTATGACATTTTTCGCGACCATTTGCTCAACAACATCTGCCGGGGCGACCAAAAGCTATTCGACTACGTGTTCGCGTGGTGCGCGCACATTGTTCAACGGCCGCGCGAGCGGATCGGTATCGCCATGGTCCTGTGCGGAAAGATGGGCACCGGCAAAAGCAAGTTTGGCGAAATAATCGGATCGCTTTTTCCGGCGCACTACTATCAGGTCGATGATGCGCGCTATGTGACCGGCCAGTTTAACGTTCACATGGCAAGGTGCCTATTGTTGCAGGCCGACGAAGCCGTATGGGCCGGCGACAAAGCAGCGGAAGGCCGCTTGAAGGGCTTGATCACCTCGGAAACTCAGATGATCGAGTCGAAAGGCATCGATCCTTTCAAGCTGCGCAATTATGTCCGCATCATCATGACATCCAATGAGGAATGGGTCGTTCCCGCCGGTAAAGATGAGCGGCGTTATTGCGTGCTCGATGTCGATCCGCGCTGCGCACAGAACACCGCCTATTTCAGAGAAATGGACGAGGAACTCGACAATGGCGGGCGGAGCCGGCTGTTGCACGATTTGCTCGCCTTCGATCTCGACCGCGTCGATTTGCGGCACATTCCAAAAACGCGAGCGCTTCTGGAACAGAAACTGCGATCGCTCGATCCAATCGAAAATTGGCTCTACAACCGGCTATGGGTTGGGTCTCCAAGCCATGAGATTTCCGATTGGGTACAGGCGATCCGCACCGAGGAGCTTTACGCTGACTATCTGCGCGCTGCTTCGCAGGCCGGAGTTGGCAGAAAACGCAGCGATGCGGAATTCGGAACAAAGCTTGCGAAACTTATTCCTGGTATCCAGCGCGTGCGCCCCCGAGAGACGGACTCTCAAGGCCTAACGCGCCGGGTTTGGAAATACGTTCTCCCTGCGCTTGACGAATGTCGTGCCGCCTTTGAAATAGCACTCAATCAACCGATTGATTGGCCGGAGCTTGCCGCAGAGAGCGAGCGAGAGACGGTTACAATCGACGATGACGTGCCGTTCTAGTGCAGACGGTCTTGGCGGTCCAAGCAAGCGTCATCACTAGGACCGCAAGAAACACCCATCAAGTAAGGCTTGGTCCAAGCTGTCCAAGCTGTCTAGGTCGCGCGCGCGTGTAGGAAAATCGCGCGGCCTCCTCTCAATGAATTTTCCTGCTTTCTTAAAAATCACTCAGACCACTAGGACAGCTTGGACCGACGCCTATTTGGTGCGGGTTTCTCGCGGTCCAGGCAACACACTTGTCCTTGGACACCTTGGACCGGAAGGAAACTATCTTGAGCGAACTAACAGATGCGCAAATCGAATTTGCAAATCGAATGAGCGAACGACAATGGATGGTTTTGGGATCATTGATCGTCCCCTACTACCTTTCCGCCTCAGAGCGTGCGGATCGTGAACTATGGGCGCTGGTCGAGCACGGTCTTGCGACTTGTTACAGCGACCGTCGCAGAAGGCGGGAACTTTACATTTGGCACGCCACCGAGGTCGGCGTCGCGCTGGTTCGCGCGCACTTTCACCGCAAGAAGGCGCGGGTCCTTCCCGATGCCCGGCATGCTGCGCGGCCGGGGCAGCCCGAAAAAACTCCAGCCGCAAAGATGAAAATATGACCGAACACACCGAACAACCGGACATACTGCTTGATCGTGGGACCGGCTTTTGGCTGACGCTGACCGAGCTTGCGAAGCATAAAGGTGTCGGCAAATCGTGGATTTCCGAGCGTGTGAAAACGCTTGAAGCTTGCGGAAAAATTCAGACGATTGCCGGCAAAGGACGGACGAAACTTATCAATCTCGCGCAGTACGACCATGCGGTCGGCGAAGTCGGCGATCCAGCAAAGGAGCAAGCCGCCGACCAACGCGCCTCCTTTAGCGATACAAGTGCGCCGGCCGGCGGAAAATTCCGTGACGCCGCCACGCGTGAGAAGGAATATTCGGCCGACATCAAATTCCTTGATCGTGAGGAACGTCTCAAGCGTCTATTGCCTGTTGATGATGTGATCAGCGCGGCAACGAAGGTCGGCGAGACGGCTGTTCGCGTGCTTGATCGCTTACCTATGGAAGCTGAGCGCGTGCTCGCGGCCGCCGACAAAGATCGTCTTAGCGGTGTTCGTGCGATCCTAAAAGATATCGCGCGCCAACAACGGGAAATATTCGCTGACGCGCTCACGGCGCTCGGCGCGACTGCAGTCAACGCGACTCTCGATGCATCTCTTGCGCCTGATGCGATCGAAGAAGTCGAAACCTAAAGGAAAATAATGGCAAACGTTGTCTCTCAGTTAATGATCAAACTCCTGGCCGACTTCGGTGCGGCTGGGAGGGCGAAAGGCGAAGTCGATGCACTCGATAAATCTCTCGACAATCTCGGCAAGACCTCCGGCAATACCGATAGGGTCGCGAGGTCGATCAAGGATGTCGCCGACGCCGCGAAAGGACTGGCATCCGCCGGTTGGTCGAAGGGCTTCACCGCCGACATCGACAAGCTGGGCTTGGGTGCCGACAAGATCGCAAAGCTCAAACACGAATATCAGGATTTATTTGCGACGTTGCGCGGCCAGCGCGCATCGTTTGCCCTGCCAAAGCTCGATGCGTGGGAAAAATCCACGATCGCCAGTTTGAAAAAAGTGAAGCAGGAGACCGCCGCAAGCGGCCGCAGTTCGCTTCCCGGCGTTTTCGCACTCGGCCGTCGTGCGCTCGGCCCGTTGGCGCTGGGTTTTACAGCTTTCGAAACCATCAAATCCGCGATCAAAGCGTCGGCGGATAACCAGCGGGAGCGCTTTCGCGAGGAACTTGCCGGCATGACGCCCGGCGAGGTTTCCGAGTCAGCAAAAACGGCTGCGCTGTTGACGCAAAAATATCGCAATGTCGGACAGCAGGATATCATGACGCAGATGCGCAAGCTGCGCAGCACGCTAGGCGACTTTCACCACGCGCGGGAAATGATCGAGAGCATTGTGCAGGCGCAGGCGGTCTTATCATCTGGCCCCGGAGGGAAGGATGGTGCGGTGCGCGACCTCGATCAGATCACCAAGGGCCTTGAGGGTGCGGGCCTGGCCAGCGATCCGGCCAAGTTTGGCCGAATGCTGAACGCCTTTGTGAAGGGCAAAAACCTGTTCGGTGAGACTCTGACGGGCGAGGATTTTCGGACGTACATCCGTAATTCGAATTCATCGAAGTACGGCTTGAGCGAGGATTATCTCGCTGGTGTCGTGCCAACGATGATCCAGCACGAAGGCGCGAGTAAATTCGCTACATCGCAGATGTCCGCGTTCAATGCGCTGATTGGCGATCACATGACGCAGGCCGCGCGTGCCCAATTGCGCAAGATGGGCATCTTTTCCGACACGAACGAATTGGTCGATAAGAAGCTGTTTGAGACCGACCCAGATCAGTGGGTCGCGAAGAATCTGAAAGGCCGGCTCGCGTCTGCCGGTGCCAAACTCGGCCCGGACGCTACCGACGAGGAGCGAGCGCGCACTGTCGATCTGTTGACCAAGATGTTCAGCAACCGCCAGGTCGCGGAATTCTTTGCATCGATCGCGGCAAACCTTCCGATTATCGAGAAGGATCGAGCCAATCTGAAAAACGCGGCAGGCCTCGACGCCGCCGGCCGCACTACCGGAAAGGACACTTATCAGAGTTGGGAGGCGATCAAAACGCAGACCGCAAATCTTGCGCAAAATATAATTGCCGATGGCGGCAAGATCGCTGCGGCAATGAACGGTGTTGCGACCGCGATCGGTTGGGCCGCCGACATGGTAAAGGGCGATTACAAGGACCGTGTCGATAAGGATTCAAAAGCGATGTTTGATTCCCGTTCCTTTGCGGGTGTCCCCGAGGGTATCGCAGGCGGCCTGCCATTGACCGAGGCCGAACAGCGGAGGGCCGAGGAAGCCGAGCGTGCAAGGCTACGCGACAACGCGAACTTGCCGCCGGCAAATCCTTGGGAAGCCGTGACGAACGCCGCCGCTGGCGAAGTCGGGTCCGCGACGGGATCGTCATTTCGCGAAAACCTCAAGTCAGAACTCGACGCAGCGAAAGCGGACGTTTCCAGCGCCGTTCAGGAAATGAAGGGCATGCTGAATTTCAGCGCGTCACCAACCATCACGCCAAATATCAGCGCACCATCTGGCAGTGGCGTGCCCGGAAAACAGTCGTCGATCGCCGATACGTCGCGCCGACTGGCACGTCTGATTGATCACCATGACATCGGCAACTTCGCGGACCGGGATTTCGCATAAGGCTACAGGTCCTTTGCCATCGCGCGACTGGGCTTTCCAGCTTTCCCGGACGGATCGTGAATCACCTTGTCGCCCTCGCGAATGACCGCTTTCTTGAGCATGTCATCAGTGAATTCGGGTGCATCGCCATATTCGGCATCGCTGATTTGATGCCGATCAACGTGCTCAAGATCGCTCTTTATGCCTTTGCCGGACATCATGATCTCCTGTCAGGCAGCATCATACGATGCTTGCCCGACTCTGTGAAATCGGATTGAATTTCGCTGGGTGTGATAGCCCGGATCAGCGATAGGCGAGCCTGCCGATTGGCGTCGGTGGCCGCTAAATATGGGCTGTATGCCCATCCCGGACGCGCTTGGCGGCGCGGCTCCGAACCCGACCAGTTTGGCCGGGGGAGGACGTGCTGTCCAGCGGGGCAACCCGTAAAAGCGTCCTACCTGTCTCGCTGACAGGCTATCACCCCCCGGCTGCCGGTCTGCCACCGGCGACGGCTGTGATAGGCCAAAATCAGCGAGCAATCCCATGAAAAGCAATCAAGATGGTCTCACCGCATCCAGCGGCCAGAATGCTGTGCAACCCATCAAGAGGCGTACCATGTTGCGTTTGAATGCTTCTCCCGCCCTGTCGATCGTTCCATCTGCCACCTCTCCGCTCATGAAGCTCGGAGCCGAGTTCGACAACAAGCTTAATGAATACGAGTGTGAGCGCCAGCGGTGGATACAGCTGCGCCAACAGGTAGACGATGCGCTCGATGCTTCACGGCCAATCGAGCTCCAGTGGAAGAAAGGTGACCTGCTCATGGTGCAAGTCGCCGAGATTGAAGTCCATGAGCCGATCGTAGAGGGCGATGACATCGATCTATTCATCGTTAGCTCACTGGAACACCGGGCAAACTTACGGCTGATGAATAACGAAATGCGCGCGCGCCGGACCGAAATCATCAAGGCCCGCGATTGGTGGTTGAAGGAAGAGGGGCGGATCGCACGCCGACTAAAGTGGAAGTCAGAACTTGAAGATAAAAACGTCAATCGCCTGGTATCGGAGGCAGATCGAATCGTCGCTCGTGCGCAAAAACTCAAGGCGAGTAATCTAGAAGAGTTGGCGATCAAGGCGCGAATGGCTGAATGGATGGTGCAAAGCGGGAACGCCGCCAAGGCTGCGGAGTCGACCGATCCGACCGAACGAATCATCTGGTCGATTGCGCGCGATTTGCTCGCGATGCCCAAGGTGAATAGTCAGCACGAATCAGAAGCCGCACTTTGCGCGAATCTTTAGCGCATTTTGCACCACCCCCCTTCACAAATTGACCCTCTGCTCTAGCAATTAGAGCAGAGGACTCCGGCCTTACTTTCGATTTTGTATAGGGTCCCTTGCAGGGGTCTCCGTGACAAACGAAAAAGTTTGCTCACTAATTGATCCGCCGCGCCGCCGCGCGCTGCGGTTTGGAGCCGAAAAATGCCACGCGGGACAACAAAAAGGGAAACACAGACCAAGCGTAAGAATATGCGCAGGGTCACGGTTTTGCATGATCTTCACCGGCGAAGAATGCTTGGTGGTGGTGACGATCGGAAAAACGATCAGTTTTACCGTGTGGGGATGTATTATCTGGAGGCCCATCGTCAGGATGGAGAGCTCATAAAAGCCATCAACACCGTGATGCCTCGCGTAGATGGAGGCATTGGCGCAGCCGCAATCCACGATCTGATGCTCAGAAAAATTTCTCTTGCCGGAAAAGCTCGCATATTTCGCGAAAAAGTCGGGCCTGCTTTAGTAGATTTCATTGATTGTATCGTCTTGAAGGATTTATCGGTGGAAGAAACGGCCCAATCGATTCTCGGCTCCAGCGGAAAAATCCAAATCGAACAGACACGCTTTGCCTTGCGTTTGGCTTTGAAAAATCTGGCTCCGTGGGTCATGATGTGAGGTACCTCAAATAACGAATAGAATTGCAGGTACCTCGCTTTCTGCCTAGAACGATAAAATCCAAACATGCGCCCGGACGAGACCTCTCGTTCGGGTTTTTTATTTTCAGCGAAAGGAAAGAAAATGGAAGCCGGCATATCCGTAGCGACGCTTGCGGCGTTGCTTGAAATGAAACTTGAAGATTTCCGCAACATTGCTTGGTCAAGCGAGTTTGGCGTTATCAGCGTGAGACGACGCTATAGCCTTTCAGAGGCCCTGACTCTCGAAATTGCTCGACAACTGAGCGAACTCGGCGGTCTTCCGTTGAGCACTGCTTTTACGATGATCCTTTCCACACTCGGCAATCCCAAACCTGAAAGGTTGCATGACAACGAAGGTGATGTTTGGATCGGCGTTATGGGATCGCGAATTGTTTCCGGTGATGAGCGCGGCAAAATCGCAGAAGCTCACTTTGCCGGGCCGCTTGCCAAAGTCAGCGCGAAGATTGCAACGTGGATAGAGCACGATCAAGCTTTGTATCCCAACGCTTACCCCGCTCGCATCTTTTTGACGAATGTTTCGACAGCCGATCGCTTGCTGCGCCGGCGCGCCGCTGATCTTGGCATCAATATTCGCGACAACGAATTCGTCGCAGACTAGCGATCCGCTCATGTCAAAAACTGCACCGACGCACCGGCGATCGCCGGATGCGAACACATTGACGCGTCGCGCTTCCTTCGATGCGAAGTCATTCGATTCGAACGCCCGCACGTTTACCGCCGTCATTTCGTCCGGCAGCGCCGTGAAGCGGCGCGATCCGTTCGACGGCAGTCTTTACAACGAAGCGCTTGCCGTAACGCCATCGAGCGTGCGGCTTGATCGCGCACGTTCCGGCGTGGTGCCGCTCCTCAATTCGCATCGCGCATCGACTCTCGACGATCAAATCGGCGTCGTGACTGACGTGCGCATCGAGGGCGGCCAGCTTGTGGCCGACATTCGGCTATCGCCGAGCGATGCAGGCAAGGCCGTCGCGGCAGCGATCGAGGCCGGCACGCCGCCGAACATCAGCATCGGCTACGTCGTGCACAACATGACAGAAGGTGTCGCCTCGCGCGACGCGATCCCGACCCATACGGCGACGGATTGGGAACTGCTTGAAGTGAGTTTGGTCCCAATCCCCGCCGATCCGCAAACATTCATTCGTAGCCACAAGGGAAACAACATGCCTATCGACGAATCTATTGAAATCGATGACGACAACGAGCAGGAGACCGAATACTCGAAACGGAATCAGCCTCGCGCAATGTCCGATCGCGACGCGCGCGCAGCTTACGACATCGCAGCCCGCGCACATCTGCCTGCGGAATTCGCGCGGCAGCATATCGAACAGGGCGTGACGCTTGCTCAATTCAGAACGCTTGTGTTTAACAAGCTCGCTGACGCGGCTGATCGCACACAGACAAGCTCGATTCGGTCTGATGAGACATTCGATAATCCGAATTTTCTCAACCGGACGATCGAGGACGTTCTTTATGCGCGCATGGCCGGCAAGCCAGTCGAGGGCGCGGCCCGCGAAATGGCCGGCCGCACGTTGCTTGACCTCGGCACGATGGTGCTGCAGTCGCGAGGTGAACGCGTTTCATGGTCGAGCCGCGCGCAAATCGCTGATCATGTGATGCAGCGCTCTGGCGGCTATCATACGACTTCCGATTTCCCGATCCTGTTGCAGGGCGCGGGTCAACGCGTTTTGCGCGATGCCTATCAGGCCGCCGAGACACCGCTCAAGCTTTTGGCTCGCCGGCGCACGGCCGTCGATTTCCGCCCGATGACCTCTGCTCAGTTGAGTGAGGCTCCTCAGCTTCTTGAGGTCGGCGAAGCGGGTCAGATCAAGTATGGATCGCGATCGGAATCGAAGGAGGTCGGCAGCGTCAAGACCTATGCGCGGCTGTTCTCGATTTCGCGCAATGCTCTGATCAACGATGATCTCGACGCGTTCGGCAATTCTGCTCGCGATTGGGGCAAGTCGGCTGCGGAGACCGAGGCCGGTCTGCTGGTCGCCTTGCTGACCGCCAACAATGGCGATGGTCCCACCCTGAGCGATGGTAATCCCGTCTACAAGACAACTCGGGGCAATAAGGCGTCTGTTGGTTCCGCGATCACCGTTGATGCCCTGGGCGATGGCCGACAGGCCCTGCGCAACATGAAGGGCCTCGACGGCAAAACACCGATCAACGCGATCCCAAAACACCTTGTCGTCGGCTCCGCAAAGGAGACCGAGGCCGAACAGGTGCTCGCGGCGATCGCGGCGGCTCATGTCGATGACGTGAACCCGTTCAGTGGAAAGATGGCGCTTCACGTCGAGCCCCGTTTGGCTGGAAACGCATGGCGTCTGTTCGCCGATCCGTCTCAAGTCTCATCGATCGTCATTGCCTATTTGAACGATTTGGCTGGTCCGCAGCTTGCGGTGCAAGAAGGCTGGACGACGCTTGGTGCTGAATTCCGCGCCGTGCTCGATTTCGGGTGCTGGATGGAAGATTGGCGGGGGACCTATCTCAACCCCGGCAACTAATTGAGAACACCGCGAAGGCGTTTCATTGAGGGCGTCGCGGCCCGCCCAACAACGGAAAGCTTTTCTCCCTGCCTTCGCGGGCAGCGTTACGGGGACAAGGAAAGCGCGGCCGCATTAAATTCTCAGCGAGATCACGATGACATCCCCGCCAGAGTTTTACACGCTGGAGGAGGCGGCCGTTCGCTTCCGCGTCAGCCGGCGGGTTTTTCAGGATTTTATCCAGAAAAACCCGTTTTACGTCACCTTGGGCCGACGTAAGCTATTCACCGTTGAACACCTCAACAGCCTTAGCCAGGTGCTCGAATGCCCCTCAAGCTCACCCGCCGGCACGGCAGCCCCAACTGGTACATCCGTGGCACCATCCGAGGTGTCGCTGTCGATGAGACTACAGGCGTGTCTGACAAAGCCGCCGCAGAAGCGCTCCGCGCGCGCCGTGAGTGGGAAATCGTCCAAGGTAGTGTCTTTGGCCGAAAAGCGGCGGCGACGTTTCTAGAGGCTGCTGTGGGCTATCTGGAAGCCGGCGGCGAGGCCCGATTTGTCCGGAGAATTACCGACCATTTCACCGGCAAGACGCTGGCCGAGATTGATCAGACGGCAATCGACCACGCGGCCCGCCAGCTCTATCCGAAAGCTGCACCGGCGACTCTCGACAGGCAGCTTTACGCGCCAATTTCCGCGATCCTCAACCACGCGGCATCACGCGGGCTTTGCGAGGCTCGGAAGATCGCACGGCCCACGCTCCCAAAAGGCCGCGTTCGGTGGCTGACACCCGAGGAAGCCGATCGGTTGATCGAGGCATGCTCGCCCCATCTGCGTCCGCTCGTGATCTTCCTGTTCTATACCGGCGCGCGAATGTCCGAAGCCCTCTATCTCGACTGGCGCGAGGTCAATCTGCAAAACGCACAAGTGCAGTTCATCGATACAAAGAACGGCGATGCGCGCGGGGTACCTCTGCATCCTCGTGTCGTGGCCGAACTGGCATCGATGTCACACCGCATCGATGAAGTTTTTCGGCGGCCGGACGGCTTTGCCTACGAGCGCAAAGAATCTTCGGGAGGACAAATCAAGACTGCTTTCAGGGGTGCGTGCCGCCGCGCTGGCATCAATGATTTTTCACCGCACGATTGCCGCCACACGTGGGCGACATGGCATTACGCGGCAAACCGCGATCTCATCGGGTTGATGAAGTTAGGCGGCTGGAAAAGCGAGAAAATGGTTTTGCGGTACGCACATGTGAATGTTCAGCATCTTGCGCAATCAATAGAGGCGCTACCTTGGCAACATCGAACATACGGAGCATGACATGACTTCAGGTGACGCCATCGGCCTTCTAGGAGTTTTAGCTACCCTGATCGTGGGAATTTGGGCGGTAAAGCGCGTAAACAAATCTCGGCGACAAAGCCAAAGTGTCTCGCGAAACTCTATCGGCATTCAATCGGGACGAGATACGAATATCGAAAAATGACATCGCAAAAACAGAACGCGGGCGGCGGCACAGCGATCCAAGCAGGACGCGACGTCACGATTCAATCAGGAGTTAGTCCTGCCGACATGATCCGCTTCATGGAAATGGTCACGGCGCTTCACACGTTTGCTCTTGACGCTGAACGAAAGGCAAATGAACGATATGAATCCTTTCGAAATGAAATTTTGAAGAAATTTTCTAGCGAGAATGGAGAAGCCGATTCCTCCGCTTTCCGCGACCCCGATTTTCAGATGATGCTTGGCGATGCACAAACTGAATACGTCCGATCGGGCGATGAATCTTTACGAGACACACTGATTGACATTATTGCCAGAAGGTCGCTTGAAAAAGAACGATCGCGGCGATCGTTGACGCTGAACGAAGCTGTAAAAAAGGCACCCTCACTCACACGAAATGAGATTGCAGGACTTAGTTTCGTTTATCTATTTCGATATGTTACTTTTCCAGCCGGAAATCTCGCACATTTGATCGGCACTTTCGAAAAAAATTTTTTGCCGTTAAAGCCCGACATAACAACGAGCGACTCAAGCTTCGACTACATCGCGGCGCAAGGATGTGGTTCGGTCGAAATGGGCGAATTGCCAGCTCACCACATTCTAAGCGAAAGCTACGGCGGATTGTTGGGTATGGGCTTTACGGAAGATGCGCTTACGGCCCGGTTTCCCGAAGGTCGCATCGCTGCCTTCGACGAACTAAGAATAATTTGCGTCAACGACCAATCTAAAATTCAATTCAACGCAAGAAATTTGAAAGCTTTCGAAAATGCCGTGATGAAAATCGACCCCACCATCGAGAAGGGCAAGATTAACTCAGCGTGGGCGTTGATGACCGAGAGCATACAAATTTTCGACATGATGAAAAGAATTGCGCATCAAAGTCCAGAGGTCGGCGAGTTATTCGAAATGTGGGATAAGAGCAATTTTAAGCACATGAGATTGAACGCGGTTGGGATCGCCATTGCTCACGCGAACGCCCGGCGCGTCGCAAATTTTGATGCGCCACTAGATATTTGGATTAGCTGAGTCGGGGAAAATTAGGGAGGTGTGATGCCTAAACGGCAGTTTCTTTCATGTATTCAGAGAGATAATCGATACTGGCAGTTCCATTGGTAATGGAGAGGTCGACAGTTCAATCCTGTCTGGCAGCACCAGCCAACTTCAAACTGTATGGCTCGACTTTACGCCGTTTTGGCGTTCTTCCCAGCGTTTCCAGCCTCGAAGCCACGCTTGAATACACAGCACCCTGCGTATGATGTAGGCATTGACGGCAGCGAGCAGCCCGTTTTTCAAGTTCCGCGCTTCAAACTTTTTCTGCCGCACCGAGTTATGGCGGCTTCTCTCTTCTTTGGCACACCTATTGCTTTGCTTAAACCACAGTCAACGACGACTGCCGCCCGGGACTGCTCAAGCCAGAATTCGGCTGAAGCTCGGAGGGTGATCACTAGACGTCTTGCCAAGCAAGTCGTTCGGTCGTCGTGACATCCCCCAGGGTCCTGGCATTCCACATCATGCCGTTCGGATGGAGCCTATCGCCCCTCTGAACTCGTTTGTGGGCGCTTCTATTCACACAGCTTTTGGGGGACCTAATGGCGTATTTAGCACCATCGGAATTTGTTACCAAAATGGTCGATGCTGGAGAATCCAAGATCTTCATGTCGACCCGGGATACGGTGATCCGCGCGTATATGGCAGGCGCTATCCTTGCGCTGGCGGCCTGGTTCGCTGTCACCATCAACGTGAACACTGGCCAGCCGATCATTGGCGCTCTGTTGTTCCCGGTCGGATTTTCAATGTTGTATCTGCTGGGCTTCGATCTCCTGACGGGCGTGTTCGTTCTTTCCCCGCTCGCGCTGATCGACAAGCGTCCGGGCGTGACTTTCGGGGGCGTTCTGAGAAACTGGGGCCTGGTCTTCATCGGCAACTTTGCGGGCGCACTCACGGTCGCCTTCATGATGGCATTCGTGACGACATACGGCTTCACGCAGGACCCCGATAAAGTCGGCATGACAATCGGAAATATCGGCGAAGCGAGAACTCTCGGTTACGCCGCACATGGTGCAGCCGGCATGGCGACATTGTTTATCCGCGGCATGCTCTGCAACTGGATGGTTTCGACCGGCGTCGTCGGAGCCATGATCTCGACGAGCGTGCCCGGCAAGGTGATCGCGATGTGGATGCCCATCCTGGTGTTCTTCTACATGGTGTTCGAGCATTCGGTCGTGAACATGTTCCTGTTCCCGTCAGGATTGATGCTGCATGCGAAATTCTCGATCATGGACTACTTTATCTGGAACGAGATCCCGACCGTGCTTGGCAATCTTGTCGGCGGGCTGGCTTTCACCGGTCTTACGCTTTACACAACGCACGTCATGACGGCGCCAAAGCGCGAGCTCAAGCGCGCGGCATAATCCGTTTAAGCCGGGGAGCCTTGCCATGCTATGGTGAGGCTCCCTTTTTTGGCGCTCCAGATGCCGCGCGAATTGCAAATATCGATCGGTCAACACTCCGATAAAGGCCGCAAGGAAACCAATCAGGATTTTCATGGTGTCCTGATTCCGCAAGAACCGCTGTTGAGCTCGAAAGGCATCGCCATCGCGCTCGCGGATGGAATAAGCAGCAGCAACGTCAGTTCGATTGCAAGCGAAACCGCCGTCAAGGATTTTCTGACGGACTATTATTGTACGTCGGAGGCATGGTCTGTAAAAACCTCGGCATATCGTGTTCTGGCCGCAACCAACTCCTGGCTGCACGCCCAGACGCGACGGAGCGGCTACCGTTACGATAAGGACAAGGGCTACGTCTGCACCTTTAGTGCAATCGTGATCAAGTCCACAGCCGCGCACATTTTTCACGCCGGCGATTCCCGCATCTACCGGGTAAGCGGCAATTCTCTCGAACAACTCACCACAGATCATCGCATCGTTGTTTCGAGGGACGAGACCTACCTCAGCCGCGCCCTCGGCTTTAATGCTGATGTCGAAATCGACTATCAGGTCCTGCAAATTGAGGAGGGCGATATTTTCGTCCTCGCCACGGATGGCGTCTTTGAGCACGCCAGTTCGCGCTTTATCGTCGGCGCGATCAGCGGTAATGCCCGCGACCTGAACGTTGCGGCACGAAACATTGTCGAGGAAGCCTATAGGCAAAACAGTCCGGATAATCTCACGATCCAGATCGTCCGAATCGACCAGCTACCGGACAGCGCCGCCGGAGACGTTCTGGGCCGGGCGATAAATTTGCCGCCGCCTCCGCTTCTGGAGGCAAGAACAATAGTGGATGGATACCGGATCGTCCGTGAACTTCACGCGAGCAGCCGCAGTCACATCTACGCGGCCGTTGATACCGAGAGCGGCGATCTTGTTGTCATAAAAGTCCCATCGATTGATCTGCGTGACGACCCGGCCTATTTGACGCGTTTCATGATGGAGGAATGGATTGCGCGGCGGATCAACAGCCCTCATGTGCTGAAGCCCTGTCTGCAGACCAGAAAACGCAGCTATCTTTATGTTGTTATGGAGTTTGTCGAAGGGCAGACCCTGACGCAATGGATGGCGGATAATCCCAAACCGAATCTCGAAGCCGTGCGTGGGATTGTCGATCAGATCGCCAAAGGCTTGCGCGCTTTTCATCGCATGGAAATGCTGCATCAGGACCTTCGGCCCGAGAACATCATGATCGACAAAATCGGGACCGTGAAAATAATCGATTTCGGATCGACAAAAGTCGCCGGCGTTGTCGAATCCGCGCCCTCCACCGACCGCGATATTCTGGGTACCTTTCAGTACGCCGCGCCCGAATATTTTCTCGGCGAGGGTGGCACCGCGCGCTCGGATATGTTTTCGCTGGGCGTGATCACATATCAAATGCTGACCGGCAGACTGCCCTATGGAGCTCAGATCGCCAGAACAAGAAATATATCGCAGCAGAGAAAATTGAAATACACGCCGGCGACGGATGATCGTCGCGATGTCCCGAACTGGATCGATGGTGCGATTAAAAAGGCCGTCAATCCGGATCCCGCAAAACGCTATGAAGATTTATCAGAATTCGTGTTCGATCTTCATAATCCCAATCCGAATTTTCTGAATGCGCCGCCGACGCCGTTAATGGAACGCAATCCGCTCATATTCTGGAAGTGTCTTTGCGCTCTTCTGCTCTGCGTTATTCTCTGGCTGCTTGCTGGCCGCGCCGGCATTGGATAGCTCCGGAAGTAGAAAGCAGCCCCCGATTGACTGGAATGGCCGCCACTTTTACAGACGGTTTGAATGCGCAAGTTTCACACTCTCATTCACGATGAAGCTGTCGAGTGACAGTTTAAATCGGACCGCAAACAAGCTGCTACACAGGACCCGGCTATGAACGTTATGCCTTTGTCGCTCGCCAACTCCACCGCAACGCACCCCCGCCACGACTGGACGCGGGACGAGGCGCAGGCGCTGTACGATCTGCCGTTCATGGATCTGGTGTTTCGTGCGCAGGGCGTTCACCGCGCGCACTTCGATCCCAACCATGTCGAGACCGCGAGCCTGCTCAGCATCAAGACCGGCGGCTGTCCGGAGGATTGCGGCTATTGCTCGCAGAGCGCGCATTACAAGACAGACGTCAAAGCCACCAAGCTGATGGACCGGGAAGCGGTGGTCGCCACCGCACGTCGTGCGCAGGAAGCCGGCGCCAGCCGCTTCTGCATGGCGGCGGCCTGGCGCAACCCGAAGGACAAGGATCTGGAGCGGGTGTGCGACATGGTCAGCGCGGTGAAGGAGCTTGGCATGGAGACCTGCGCCACGCTCGGCATGCTGACGCGCGATCAGGCGGCGCGGCTGCGCGAGGCGGGGCTCGATTTCTACAACCACAATGTCGACACCTCGCCGGAGTTCTACGGCCACATCATCACCACGCGCACCATGCAGGACCGCATCGACACGCTGGCGCAGGCGCGCGAGGCGGGACTGAAAGTGTGCTGCGGCGGCATTGTCGGCATGGGCGAAGCGGTCGAGGATCGTCTGGGCATGCTGATGCTGCTGGCGAACCTGCCCGAACACCCCGAAAGCGTGCCGGTCAATCTGTGGAACGAGGTGAAGGGCGTGCCGGTCAACGCCACCGCCGATCAGCCCGATC
>RXJJ01000025.1 GCA_003963145.1 Bradyrhizobiaceae bacterium | reverse complement strand
CAGGCGTTGCGGGAATCCCTTCCATCGCTGTGGCCGGAAGCGGAGAAGATCCAGCGCCGCCCCCCATCGCCCTTCTTCACAGGGCATCAAGGATTCGAGGTCGTGGGGAAGGATCCCGAGAAGGCCGGCGTCGCCGGAATAGAGATGCTCATTCTCGACCGCGACCGCCTCGACTATCTCGAGCGCGCACTGCCTTCGTACCTGACGCTCGCCACGTTCTACGATCGCTTCTACTTCGCGTTCTCGCCCGGTACTCCAGCCGGTTACGTATCGCATGCCGCGGAGTTGCTCGACGCTTTCGACGCGGGATCGATCGGTATCCTCGTCGTATCCTCGGAGGGTGCGGTAAAGGCGATGACCGGGCCGCGCGCTGGTCCGGTTCCGAGCCGCGTCGGAAACTACGCGCTGCTGCGACGCGACCGGCCCGCGAAGGCTCGAGTTTCGCCCGGCGAACCGGAAGATATTGGAGAATGAACCCTGGCGCGCATCCACCACCGACCGCGGACGGCGGCAATTCGACCGGCTTCGGATGAGGACATCGCGGTCCGCGATCGAAGGCATCGGCGCGGTGATCATTTCCGACGACGGGTCGCGGCGCCGCCGGGCGTTCACCGTCCTCCGTTAGGCAGACAGCATTCCCTTCGAACCGGCATCTCCAAGGGCAAATCCGGCCCGGTCGGAAACGCCGACGTCAGAGCGCACCGGCGCGATGTCCTTCAGCGCCCGCGCGGTGACGACGGCCGACCGCAGCAGGCCGCCCAGCGGAAAGAGCGGGGCCATGCGCGATTCGGTGGCCAACGGAAACGGCATCGGCTCAGAGGCAAACGCGGCCGCATCGGATTTCCCGTCGGGCCGAAACCAACGTACCATCGCGGCGCGCGGCAGAGAGGCCTTGGACCGTCCCGCGAACCAGATCAGCTTCAGCGCTTCCTCCGCCGCGAGATCATAGGCGCGGTAGGGAACGCTGCCGCTGCGGCCCCAAGGATTACATATTGCATTCGCGCTTGCCATGATCGGTGATGTCGAGGCCTTCGCGTTTCGCCTCGACCTGGATGACGGCGCTTCCGGACGGAGCGCTCTGGATTGTCGCGAGGGGCGTCAAGGAAGATCCTGCTGGGCCGACGGCGTGAACATCGAGGATGACGGTCCGGCGGCCCCCCCGCCCGGCCCAGCAGGATCTTCCACGTCGAAAGGATGCCTTCTACGCACCGGGCGGGCAGCGCGACCAACTGAATTTCCTCGGCCGCTCGCGCGAGCGCGGAGTCGTAGCGGCGGAAACCTACGAAAGCCCGCAAATCCGGCGTCCGGTCGGCAATGCAGTCCGTGACGGCGAAGCGGCTACGAAGCCAAAAGGGCCGGGCCGCGCGCATTGGACGCGTGACGCTGAGCAAACGCAGGGGCACTCCGTCATACGCACTGGCTACAAACTATAAAACTAGGATTATAGTTGTATTGCGTTACGGCTTGCGGTAAAGGGGAGGCATGAATCGCAAGCTCGCTGCGCGCTGCCTGGCCGAATTAGGCAATCTGACCCGGCTCGACATTTATCGGCTCCTGGTTCGGGCCGGACCGCCCGGCCTCAACATCACCGATATCCAGACCCGTCTCGACGTGCCGGCCTCCACGCTCGCCTTTCATCTGCGCGGGCTGGTTGGCGCAGGCCTTGTCACCCAGCAAAAAATCGGGCGCACGGTGACTTGCCGCGCTCAATACGATCGTATGGACGGGGTCATCGAGTTCTTGCGCGAGCATTGCTGCGAAGGGTTTGAAAGCGATTTGCCGGCGGCGGCGACGCGCCGGGCGGGTTGATCCCTTGCGAGCGATAAGCCCGCGGTCTTCCGCCCTCCACTATGGCTGGATCGTATTGGGCGCCGGCACCTTCGGCTCGTTCATGACCCTGCCCGGCCAGACGGCGGGCGTTTCGGTTTTCTTCGATCCGATCACTGCCGATCTTGGCATCTCGCGCACTTCGGCCTCGATCGCCTATGCAGTTGGAACGCTTGCAGGGATTCTGCCGGCGCCTGTGATCGGCCGCTGGATCGACCGGCGTGGGCCGCGCCTGACGGCGACCATCATCGCTGGCGGCCTCGCCTTGGCCTGTGCTTTCATGGCGACAGTTCAATCCGCAATGATGCTGCTCATCGGCTTCGGCTTGTTGCGTGGCGCAGCGATCGGCGGACTCAGCCTCGTCAGTCAGCATGTCGTCAATCTGTGGTTTGTGCGGCGGCGCGGGATTGCCGCTGCGGCTGCCAGTTTAGGACTCGCGGCCGGCTCCATGATCTTCCCGAAACTCATTGATGGTCTGATCTCGCTCTACGGCTGGCGAGGCGCCTACCTCGCCCTTGCCGGACTTGTAGCGCTCACCATTCTGCCGGTTGCAGCCGCGCTGTTTCGCGATCGGCCGGAAAAATTCGGCCTCAGCGCGGACGCGGGACTGCCGCCGGCCGCGGAAGAACAACCGGAGGAGCCTTCGTTTACGCGGGGGCAAGCGCTCCGCACCGGCGTGTTCTGGCTGCTGTGCGCGGCCGGCTTTCTGACCAATGCCGTCGGCACCGCGCTCTTGCTCAATCACTTCTCGATCATGCGGACAGCCGGGGTCGGACACGGCGACGCGCTGCTACTGCTGTCGCTGCTCGCCGGCGTTCAGGCTGCTGCCACGCTCGGCACCGGATTTCTGGTGGACCGCTATGAACCCCGTCACCTGGTTCCGCTGGCGATGTTGATGCTCGCGCTGGCGTCAGGTCTTCCGGCGTTCGGCAGTGGCATCGCCATCAGCGTGCTGTACGCGCTGAGTTTGGGCGGGGCGTACGGCTCGCAGCAGGCCATCAACGTCGCCGGTTACGCCCAGTATTTCGGCCGCGACCATCTTGGTGCAATCAGGGGAGCGTCGTTCGTCTTCGGCATTGCCGGCGCGGCATTCGGGCCGCTGCCTTTCGCGGCCAGTATCGATTGGACCGGGAGCTATGCTGCCGTCCTCATCGGTTGTTGCGTGCTTTGCCTTACGTGTGGCGTCGGAGCTTTCGCCGTCAAGCGACCGTCCTCATCGGCGGAGCCGATGACCAATTGCGAGCAGACGTCATGACAGGCGGAGAAACCACGATCGTGGCGGGCATCGAAATTCCTTCGGCCGACCCCGTCTTTCTGGCGGTGGTCCTCGGGGTACATGTCCCTCTGGGCCTTGCGTGTGTTGTGATCGGCGCAATCGCGATGTTGAGCGAGAAACGTCGCGGGCGTCATTCCAGGTTTGGAACGATCTATTTCTGGTGTCTGCTGGCGCTCTTCGGGTCCGCGACGTTCCTGTCGCTTATGCGCTGGGACGAAAACTATCACTTGTTTATTCTCGGAGCGTTGTCGCTCGCATGCGGCTGGTTCGGGCGCTCAGCGCTCCGGCATCGCTGGCGCTATTGGGTCAGGCTTCATATCGCCGGGATGGGGCTGTCGTACATTCTGATGCTGGTTGCTTTTTACGTCGACAATGGAAAGCAGCTTCCGCTTTGGAAGGACCTGCCTCATTTCATGTACTGGCTGATACCCATGGCCGTCGGGATACCGCTCATCGTTCGCGCGCTTCTTTGGCCGCCGTTGGCGCGAGCGCGCGCCGGGATTTCCTGACCGGCCGGCATCCAGAATATCGAGCACCGTGCAATCCGGGGCGGCCCCATCTGAGCGTTGCGCGACCGTTTCCGCCAGGATGGCGTCAAGCTTGACGAGGTCGGAGAGTTTTTCTACGGACGCTTCGGCCGAGATAACGGAATGACCACCGCCACGACGACCATCATCATGCCGCTGCCCTGCGACGCCGATGATGATCATCACCGCGGTCTTGCCGGCTATCTTCATCGGGGGTTCGGCTGTTCAGATCATATCGCCGATGTCCGAAGCGCCTGTTGGGTAGGCGAACATGGTGGTCTTCAAATCAGTAGCCGTGAGGCCATAGCGAATAGCCAGGCCGAAAATATTGATCACTTCATCCACATGCGGACCGACCAGATGAGCCCCAAGAATGTGGCCGGTGCCCTCTTCGACTAGAACTTTATGGCCGTATACGCTCTCCGCAACGCGCCGGGCTGTGTACCAAGTCGATGTCTTCTCGCTTTTCACGCGAAATTTCCTTCCGCTCTCGCGAACCTGCTGTTCGCTCATCCCGACCGCCGCGATCGGCGGAATCGTGAATGCGACGCTAGGAACACCGCGATAGTCCGGACGGTGGCGATTGCCTTCCAGGAGATTACCGACCACCACCTTGGCGTCGTGGCTTGAGATCGGCGTGAGGGGCGGGCCCTTGGCGGCGGCATCCCCTGCCGCATAAACGGCGGGGTTTGAGACGCTCTGGAGAAATTCATTGAGCTTCAGGCGACCGTGCTCGTCGCGGTCGACCCCGGCGGCCTGAAGGTTGAGGTCCTCCAAATCCGGAATGCGCCCAGCCGCGTGCACGACGAGATCGGCTTCGAACGTTTGTTCGCCGCTCTCGGTGGTCGCGCGAACGATGAAGTTTGATCCTTTCTTCTCGACGGCTTCAACAACGTGCTTCGTCTGAACGTCAATGCCCACACGATGAAAGCTCTCCATCAACCAGCCCACCACGTCGGCATCGAACTGCATGAGCATGCGCTCGCCACGCTGCAGGACCGTGACTTTTGCGCCGGCGCGCGCGGCAATATGAGAGAACTCAGCGGCAATGTAGCCGCCACCGACCAATACGATCCGGCTTGGCAACTCATCCATCTCGAGAAACTCCTCGTTCGTGACGAGGTGTTCCTCACCGGGAAATCCGAGCGGAACAGGCCGCGCCCCGGTTGCGATCAAGATGTGCTTGGCTTCAAGCCGGTTCCCGTCCACCTCGATTTTGGTCGGGGATACGAACCGGGCCGCGGCATGATAGGTGTCGATTCCACTGACGTCGTAGCTCTTTTGCTGTTTGTCTGGAACGGGACCGGTGAAGGTGCGCTTGAACTCCATCAGGTCGTGCCACGCGATCCGCGCGTCGGCTGCGACAATGCCGCGCCCGTTCATGCGTCGAATGTCGTCGATTACCTGGGCGCCGGTGACCAGCATCTTCTTCGGGTCGCAACCGCGAAGTGCGCAGGTGCCGCCGAACGGCCTGTAATCGATCACTGCGACTTTCCAGCCGGCGGAAGCGGTGCGGTGACTGGCGACCATTGCCGCCGTCCCCGATCCGACGACGATCAGATCATATGCTTTGGTCATGCAAAACTCCTCATCGGTTGGTACAAGGAACGATCCGATGGCGGACGGATCGAAGGGTGTTTCTTCGGCCTCGGATGCCGGAAGGTCATTCGCGGGAATGCAGATCGAAACGGGCGCTCGTCCGCGAATGGCGGCGATGGAGCCAAACCCCGACCAGCCCGAGGGCGATGAAGACTGCCGGTATTGCGAAATAGAGGGACTTGAAAAGCCACGACAGAAGCCCCGCGGTCCCAGCCGCACCCAGGGCGAAGCTGACGAGAACGGGGCCGCCGCAGCACAGCACCGCGAGCAAAGCGCCAACTACAGCTATAATGCGTTCGTTCATCGCGCCTCGCTTGGGACCGATCTCTAAAGTGGCCATCCGCAAAACTAAGGTGCGCCCTGTAGCACCTACGCGTTCAAGAGGCTTGCGTTCACGATCGCAGGAGCGGCATCCGAAGCGTGATGAGCCGTCTGTCGCCTTGGCTGCACTCAGGAAATGCGAACTGGCCTGCCCGGACTACGGATTTTTGCCGGACGTATCGGCAGGCGGGCATCAAAAAGCGTGTCGATGATGGGGCACTTGGGTATCTTCCCGCCCCCGCACTGAGAAGCCATGGTCTCGAGCACGACCTTGAGCTTCTTGAGATCCGCCATCTTTCGGCAGATGGCCTCCACGTGCTCGAGCGCCAACGCTTCAACCTGCCCACACGTGTAATTGTCGCCATCCACCATTCTGAGCAATTCCCGGATTTCTTCGAGCGTGAAACCCAGATCGCGGCTTCGAAGGACGAAATTCAATCGTCTGACGAGGGGTTGCCCGTAGAGGCGATGGCCGCCCTGACTGCGCGGCGGCGCCGGCAGGATGCCGATCTGCTCATAATATCGGATTGTCTCGATGTTACAGCCCGTCTGGGCAGCGAGTGCGCCGCGGGTCAGGAATTCTTCCCGGTCCGTCGTTTTGCTGGACATTTTTCCACCTACAAACCTGCAATTACTACAGGTTTGTTAGCGCCGACGGTTGGCGTTGACAAGGAACAACCCACCTCAAGCTTCATAAAGTGAAGAGAGTTTACTGCATCGGCTGCTGGAGACGAGGCCTCCGGGAAAAGTGCTCTCAGCACGATTTTCATCCTTGAGCCTGTATTACCTACAACCCCTACATTTCTTCGCGTGAAACGAATCTCCTTTACTCGACGACAACAGCGGAAGGATACCAGGCCATGACGAGCGCCGCGAACGACCTCCCTAGCGACGCGAAGCCGGCTTCGCACCCGGGTGGCGGCCGCGAAGCGTTCGCCGCGTACATGAGGCGCCGCGTCCTTGAGGAGAATACGCCGGAACTTCAGAGATTGAGTGTCGAGCTATTCAGGGTGCTTGGTCGCGGTGCGCCGGCAACGCGCGAGCAACTAGGGATCGCGTGCGGCCTTCCGACGGAACGCATCGACCAGCTTCTGCTCGAATTCCCGCCGACGAACTTCCGATTCGATGAGCATGGACAGGTCATCGCGTTTGGAGGTCTGAGCCTCGTCCCGACGCATCATCGCTTCCAAACGGAAGACGCCGGGCTCTATACGTGGTGCGTGTTTGACGCGCTTTTCCTTCCGGAAATTCTCGGCAAGCCGGCGACCCTGGTCACCCACTGCCCCGGATCCGGGGCAGAACTTACCGTCGATCTTGCGCCCCGGCAGTTGCGCTCGGTGCCGCCGTCCGGCTGCGTGATGTCGATCGTCGCGCCGGATAGCGACGCGTGCTGCGTCAATCTTCGAAGTGCGTTCTGCGACCACGTCAACCTGTTCAAGGACGATCAGACATTCACGGCTTGGTCGCAGTCCCGGCAGGACGCGGCATGTGTAACGCTTCTGGAGGCGCAAATCTTCGCCGTGCAGCGAAACGCGGTGCGTTATCCCACTGTCGACTTGAGCTCCGACAAGCCGCTGAACTGACTTTACGAGTTCGCCCAAGGATGCTGGACACCGCAACTGCGTCGTGCGGGATCCGGCGCAGGTTCCTTAAGCAGCTGTCTCACAAAACCGTGTTGGCGCTTTCAAAATTTCCGCTTGAACCTGTACTTGCTACAGATCCCATGTCACTTGCAGGCGCCGTGGAGGGCGCAGCACATGAGCAAAATAATGCAACAAAATCTCGCTGGCGCAGCACCCTCCGTGCTCGAAGCCGGCCCGGCGGATTCATCCAGCCGCAAGGCGGGGCTGGCCTCTGTCGGAGGAATTTTGGCGGCGCTGGGCGCGGCATCGTGCTGCGTGGTGCCCTTTGCCCTTTTCATGCTCGGAATCAGCGGAGCCTGGATCAGCAACCTGACCGCGCTTGAACCCTATCAGCCGATTTTCGCCTTGGTTACCTTCGCTTTCCTCGGTTACGGGTTCTACCTCGTCTACCGCAAGCCGAAGGTGGACTGCGCCGAAGGTTCCTACTGCGCCAGGCCGAGTTCCGGACGCACGGCCAAGATTGGCCTTTGGGTGGCCACCGTTCTGGTGATTGTCGCGCTCGGCTTCCCAAAAATCGCACCTTTATTTCTGTAGTTCGTCGCCCAATCCAAAATCCAAAAGGAGAGAGATCATGATTCGTATCAGTATCACGGCCGCTGCCCTCGCCATGGCGTTATCGCCACTTGTCGCTCAGGCCGCCGAAAGAACCGTTGTCCTCAATGTCGACAACGCCACTTGCGAACTCTGTGCGCCAATCGTCAAGAAGACGCTGTCGCGGGTGAAAGGCGTCACGGCGGTCCAGGTCAAGGAAGCCAACGCCAACGCGAGCGCCGTCGCTACCGTCACCTTCGACGATGCGGCCGCCGATGTTCCCACGCTGATCGCGGCGGCCACAAACGCGGGCTACCCCGCACACGTCAAGAACTAGAGAAGCCCGTTTGGCTCGACAGTAAAAATGGACGCTTCCGACCTGGAGCGCCCGCCCGGCGAGCCAAACGATTCCAAATAAGGTGGAGCGCCGTCCGTCGTCGACCGCGGCCTTCTCCGGTCCAATTCAGTATCAGGAGTTTCACGATGACGGTTGGTGACTGTTGCGCTTCCGGCGCGCCGATGGCGAACGGCGGATACGATCTGGCCGTCATCGGCGCCGGCTCGGCCGGCTTCTCGGCCGCAATTGCCGCAGCGGAGCTTGGCGCCAACGTTGCGCTCATCGGGCACGGGATGATCGGGGGCACCTGCGTCAATGTAGGCTGCGTCCCGTCGAAAACCATGATCCGCGCAGTCGAGGCGGTTCATCACGCGGAAACCGCATCCCGCTTTGCCGGCATCCGGGCGGAGGGCGGAATCGCGGACTGGGGCGCGGTTGTGCGGCAGAAGGATGAATTGGTGTCGTCGTTACGGCAGGCGAAGTATTTCGATCTGCTGCCGAGCTACAACACGGTCGCTTATCGGGAAGGTCGGGCGCGGCTGACAAGCGATGGCGTGACGGTGAACGGTGAGCCGATCAAGGTCGGCAGGGTGATTATCGCGACAGGCGCCGCGGCGGCGTTGCCGTCGATCCCGGGAATTGAAAATGTGCCGTACTTGACAAGCACAACGGCCCTGGAATTGGAGAAGCTGCCGAAATCCCTGCTGGTGATCGGCGGCGGCTATATCGGCTGCGAGCTCGGCCAGATGTTCGCCCGCGCCGGCGTCAAGGTAACGATCGCGGTACGCCGCCGTTTGCTGCCGGACGCGGAGCCGGAAATCAGCGCCGCCCTGACCAAATATTTCACTGAGGAAGGCATCGCCGTTCGCGTGGGGCTCTCATACCGGGAGATTCAACAAACGCCCGACGGCATCGGGCTCTTGGTTTCGACCCATGGGCGCACCGAGACGATCACGGCCGAGCGTGTCCTCATCACGACCGGACGCCGGCCCAACACCGACGACCTCGGGCTTGCGGAAAGCGGTGTCGACCTTCTTTCTAACGGCGGTATCAACGTCGATGATCGCATGCGCACCTCGAAGCGTGGCGTGTATGCCGCCGGCGACGTCACCGGACGCGATCAATTCGTCTACATGGCGGCCTACGGTGCCAGGATCGCGGCGGAGAACGCGCTCAACGGCAACAGCAAACGCTACGATGCGACGACCATGCCAGCCGTCGTGTTCACCGATCCGCAGGTTGCCAGCGTCGGCTTGACGGAAGCCGAGGCCGGCGCTCAAGGCTTGATGGTCAAGACCTCTACTCTCGATCTGAAGTACGTCCCCCGCGCGTTGGCCGCGCGCGACCCTCGCGGCCTCATCAAGCTGGTCGCCGATGCAAACACCGGAAAGCTTCTTGGTGCGCACATTCTGGCGCCAGAGGGGGCCGATTGCATTCAAACGGCCGTGCTCGCGATCAAATTCGGTCTGACCGTCGAGCAACTGGCCGAAACGATCTTCCCCTATCTCACGACGGTCGAAGGATTGAAGCTGGCCGCGCAAACCTTCGCCAAGGATGTCGCCAAGCTATCCTGCTGCGCGTGATTGCAGCCGAACTCCGACGCTAGAGATTTTCAGGACGTCGGCGGACGCTTGCGATCAGTGCTGGCGGCTGCCCTTCTGCTCCGTCTGCATTCCGGACCCCGAGTTCTTGTCTTTTCCCGGCGTCTGGCCGTCACCTTTGTTGATGGCAGCCGTCAATTTCGCTATCGGCTCGGATTTTAACATCGAAGGGATGGCCTCTGGTCGGCTTGTCGGCTTCAGATCGGCCCTTTGGCTGATGGCCACCCTATTGGCCGTCATCTTCGTCGCGGGCCTGGTGCTGCTGCCGCGTCTGCTTGGGAAGGCCAAGTCCTCAAAGTCGATGCGAGAGCTCTTCGCGAAAACTCGCAGCATAAACCTGCTGGCTGCCGCCAGGGTTTTCATGTTCGGCGCCCGGGACGTTTGGTTTGTCGTCGGTCTGCCCGTTTTTCTCTACCGCCCATGGTTGGCGCTTTCTGGAAGTGGGCGGCTTTCTCGCGGCGTGGACCATCTCTTACGATGGCATTCAGGCCATCGCTCCTTCGTTGTACGCCGCAGCGCCGACGGACTGAGTTCGGAGATTGCCGCGGCGCATCTATGGGCCGCGATCCTGGCGCTGATACCTGTCGGGCTCGCAATCGCAATGTACCTCTTTGCCATACCCGGATCGATCTGCTGTTGGTTGCGGGACTGGCGATGTTCGGCTTGCCGATCGCCGTCAATTCTTCACTGCACTCCTATCTCATCCTCGCATACGCGGGGTCGGAGAAGACGGCTGAGGACGGGGGGTTCTACTATGCGGCAAACGCGGCGGGGCGCCTTTTGGGCATCACCCTATCCGGCGTTCTGTATCAGTTTGGAGGCATCGAAGATTGCCTCAGCGGCTCCGCCGCGATGCTTCTGGTGTGTTGGGCGATCACCTACGCTTTACCCGAAACGTCGAGCATGCCGGCTCACCCATCGGAAGCTGGCGTGGAAGGGGAATCTCTGGTTGGAGCGGCTTCGGTCCGGTCAGGAACGCCGGCGTCAAAGCGCGTCGGCGATTTCCTTCAGCGCCCGCGCGGTGACGACGGCCGAGCGTAGCAGGCCGCCCCGCGGAAAGTGCCGGGCCAGGCGCGATTCGGTGGCCAATGGAAACGGCATCGGCTCCGATGCGAAGGCGGCCGCGTCGGATTTGCCGTCCGGCCGGAACCAGCGGACAACGGCGGCGCGCGGCAGCGAGGCCTTGGACTGTCCCGCGAACCAGATCAGCTTCAGCGCCTCCTCCGCCGCGAGATCGTAGACGCGGTAGGGAACGTTGCTGCTGTGGCGTGCAGGGACGCCCCCCGTGGCGAGGGCGTCGATGTGCTCGGCGAGGAAGTGCTGGAGTTCCAGCCCGCGGCCCTTGGGTCCGAGCGGCTTCAGGTCCTTGAACGCGGCAAGCGCTTCGGCGGCGTGCTTGGCTGCGAGCGAGCCGGCGACCGCGATGACGAGGCGCGAGGCGTCGGCCGCCGTCATCTCCGCCGCACCCCTGCCGTAGCCCTTGAAGGAGATGCCGCCAACCGGGCGGAGGGTCTTGAGCTGCAACCGTACCCGGTCCGGCTTTTCGTCGAGCGCCGCGGCGACCGCATCGGCGAGCCGTATCGACGTGACCTTATGCAACTGAGGGGCTCTCCCGCAGAGAATCATCATTTCCGTTAACCGTACCCCTAAACCCGTTCAGCGTCACTATTGTCGCGCTGATCTTTCAGTGTCACATTAGTTCCTCTAAATGACGAGGTCGGTTGAAGGAGGTCGCAATGGCAGAGCGAGTGGACAGGGCATGCGGGCAGGTGATCGGCATACCGTCGATTTTCCCGGAACGCGTCAGGCAGGCGGCTTCCCGTCTGAAGGACTTCTTCGGCGATCGCAGGTTCGGCTCGATCGGGCGCGATGATTTCCGCGCCTATGTCGAGAAGTGCGCCGAGTGGTCTCCCGGGACGGACAAGCGACCGATTGGCAATCCTGCCGAAGTCGGCCGCTTCGACATCCACATCTTGGGGACAATCGCCGGCTTCGCCGGCGAAATCGCGTTGTGGGAGCTGATCCAGACGTGGCTCGAAGAGAGCCCTGTCGCGATGGCCAAGGTGCTGCCATGATCGAATTCCTGGAAACGTCGTCGCGCGCCAAGGCGTACAGGTCCAACGAATTCCAACGCGAAGTTGGGCAGATACTGCAGCGCGACCGCCGCGACATCCGTTTTTACGTCGACGCCCTGCTCAAGGCGGACCGTCTGCCGGTCGTTGCGCCGGGTCCTCAGCAGGACGCCACGGTCGCAACGGAGGCGGCGCGGATCCTTTTGGCCGTGGCCTCCAGGCAGACCAACGCCGCGTCGGTCGTGCGGGTCACCGCCCGCATTCTGGAGATGCCCCATCGGTGCGACGTCGTCGACCGTCGGCGCGATGCCCCTTCGGCACCCGCCCCGAAACGCCGCGGCTCGTTCGAAGGCGATCTCGCGGAGGCGCTTCGCAACACCTGGGAGGCCAGCGAAGGAATGGGTGGCGCCCTTCCCTTCCCGCCCAACGTCACGGTCACTTGGAGTGACGGCGGCAGCGTGCTGTACGGGCGCATCCAGGACATCAGGAGCAAGACAACGGCGCTGTATTCCAACGCCGCCATACCAGCGGGACTCGACGGCACCTGGGACTACGTGCGCACCGACGCCGTGGGCGGCACCGTTTTCAGCGCACTCTCGCTGCTGGGATT
>RXJJ01000018.1 GCA_003963145.1 Bradyrhizobiaceae bacterium | reverse complement strand
CGCGCGTCCTGATGATGTCGACCAACAACATCCTGCATCCGGCGAACGGCCAGCCGATCATCGTGCCGTCGCAGGACATCGTGCTCGGTCTTTATTACCTCTCGATCATGCGCGAGGGCCTGCATGGCGAAGGCAAGATCTACCACGACATGGCGGAGATCGAGCACGCGCTGCATTCGAAGGTCATCCACCTCCACACCAAGATCAAGTATCGCTGGAACGGGTTGGGTGAGGACGGCAAGCCCGTCAGCCGCTGGTATGACACCACGGCCGGCCGCGTCATGCTTGGTCAGGTTCTGCCCAAGCACGCCAAGGTGCCGTTCGACACCATCAACAAGCTGATGACCAAGCGCGAAATCTCGGGCGTGATCGATCAGGTCTACCGCCACTGCGGCCAGAAGGAGACGGTGATCTTCTGCGACCGCATCATGGCGCTCGGCTTCTACAACGCCTTCAAGGCGGGCATTTCGTTCGGCAAGGACGACATGGTCGTGCCGCACGGCAAGTGGAAGATCGTCGACGATACCCGCGTTCTCGCCAAGGACTTCGAGCAGCAGTACAATGACGGCCTGATCACGCAGGGCGAGAAGTACAACAAGGTGGTCGACGCCTGGGCGAAAGCCTCGGAGAAGATCGCCGAGCAGATGATGAAGGAAATTTCCTCGGTCAAGAAGAACAACAAGGGCGAGGATTCCCAGATCAACTCGATCTACATGATGGCTCATTCCGGTGCGCGCGGTTCGCCGGCGCAGATGCGCCAGCTTGCCGGCATGCGCGGCCTGATGGCCAAGCCGTCGGGTGAGATCATCGAGACACCGATCATTTCCAACTTTAAGGAAGGTCTGTCGGTTCTCGAGTACTTCAACTCGACCCACGGCGCCCGCAAGGGTCTGGCCGACACCGCGCTGAAGACCGCGAACTCGGGTTATCTGACCCGCCGTCTCGTGGACGTGGCGCAGGACTGCATCATCAACGCGGATGATTGCGGCACCAAGCTCGGCATCAAGATGCGCGCGATCATCGACGCGGGCACCGTGGTGGCTTCGCTCGGTTCGCGCATTCTCGGCCGTACCGCGGGCGAGGACATCCGCGATCCGGCTTCCAACAAGGTTGTCGTCAAGCGCGGCACCCTGATGGAAGAGTCGCATGTCGACGCCATCCAGCAGGCCGGCATCCAGGAAGTGAAGATCCGCTCGGCGCTGACCTGCGAACTGGTCAACGGCATCTGCGCGAAGTGCTACGGGCGCGATCTTGCCCGCGGCACGCCCGTCAACCACGGCGAGGCTGTCGGCGTCATCGCCGCGCAGTCGATCGGCGAGCCGGGCACGCAGCTCACCATGCGTACGTTCCACATCGGCGGCGCGGCGCAGATCAACGAGCAGTCCTTCGTCGAATCCAACTTCGACGGCAAGGTCGCGATCAAGAATCGCGCGATCGCCACCAACTCGGAAGGCGCCAACGTCGCCATGGTCCGCAACATGGTTGTGGCCATTGTCGACGCCGACGGCACCGAGCGTGCGACCCATCGCATCCAGTACGGCTCGCGCATGCGCGTCGACGAGGGCGATATGGTCAAGCGCGGCCAGCGCATCGCGGAGTGGGACCCGTACACCCGGCCCATTCTCACCGAAGTCGAGGGCACGATCGGTTTCGAGGATCTGGTCGAAGGCCAGTCGATTTCGGAAACGCTCGACGAATCGACCGGTATCGCCAAGCGCATCGTTACCGACTGGCGCTCGACCGGCCGCGGCGCCGATCTGCGCCCGGCCATCGTGGTCAAGGGCAAGGACGGCAAGGTGCTGAAGCTGCCGCGTGGCGGCGACGCCCGCTACATGCTGTCGGTCGACGCCATTCTGTCGGTTGACGCCGGCGGCAAGGTGAAGCCGGGCGACATCCTTGCGCGTATCTCGACGGAGAGCGCCAAGACTCGCGACATCACCGGCGGTCTGCCGCGCGTGGCCGAACTGTTCGAAGCCCGCAAGCCGAAGGATGCCGCGATCATCGCGGAAATCGCCGGCACCATCCGCTTCGGACGCGACTACAAGAACAAGCGCCGCATCTCGATCGAGCCGGTGGACAAGACCGAGGAGCCGCGTGAGTACCTGATCCCGAAGGGCAAGCACATCCATCTGCAGGATGGCGACGTCGTGGAGAAGGGCGACTTCATCGTCGAGGGCAATCCCGCGCCGCATGACATTCTGGCGATCAAGGGCATCGAGGAGCTCGCTGCCTATCTGGTCAACGAAATCCAGGAGGTCTATCGGCTTCAGGGCGTGCTCATCAACGACAAGCACATCGAGGTGATTGTCCGTCAGATGCTGCAGAAGGTCGAGGTCACCGATCAGGGCGATACCGACATGATCTCGGGCGAGCAGGTCGACAAGATCGAGTTCGATCAGAACAACGAGAAGGCGAAGTCGGAAGGCAAGAAGCCGGCAACCGGCACTCCGGTGCTGCTCGGTATCACCAAGGCTTCGCTGCAGACCCGCTCGTTCTTCTCGGCGGCCTCGTTCCAGGAGACCACGCGCGTGCTCACCGAAGCAGCCGTCAACGGCAAGGTGGACCCGCTGGAAGGTCTCAAGGAGAACGTCATTGTCGGCCGCCTGATCCCGGCCGGTACCGGCGCCTCGATGGCGAAGATTCGCGAAGTCGCAACCAAGCGCGACAAGCTGATCCTCGACGAGCGCGAAAAGCAGGCTTCGATCACGCCGGCTGCGCCGGAAGCCGAGCCTCTGGCGTTGCCGCCTGCCGAATAAAACGGCAGGTATTAAGCAAAATACCAAAAGGCCGGCGAAAGCCGGCCTTTTTGCTTTGCTTTGGGCCTATTTCCTTGTGCTGGGCGGTTTCGTTCATCTACCTTTCAGGCAAAAAAGACTAATCGAAAGTGAATTTTAAGCTGCCTCCAGCGGCGGCCTGTGACGGGGCGAAGAGCAATAACATGATCGATCTTGCCATTATCGGCGGCGGCCCCGGCGGGCTGATGAGCGCGTGGTATCTGAAGAAGAAACTGGGATCGCTCTGCCGCGTCACGATCTATGAGGCGTCGGATCGCCTTGGCGGCAAGATTCTGACCAAGACCTTCGACAGCACGCCGGCGATGTACGAAGCCGGCGTCGCGGAAATCTACGATTATTCGATGACCGGCCCCGATCCGCTGCGCGAACTGGTGCAGCATTTCGGCCTGCAGACGATTCCGATGGACGCCGAGCAGGTACAGCTCGACGGTGAATTGCTCGATGACGTTCCGGGCATGCGCCGCAAATACGGACCCGTCACCGCCAAGGCGATCGAGGATTTCCGCAAGCTCTGCACCAAGATGGTCTCGCCGGTTGAATATTACGAAGGCGTCGGCGCGCATGACAACGAGCATCCCTGGGCGTTCCGCAGCGCGGAGGATGTGCTGGACGAGACGGTCGCCGATCCGACCGCGAAGCGTTTTCTGAAAGTCATGGCGCGCTCCGACATCGCGACCGAAAGCCACAACACCAACGGCCTCAACGCGCTGAAGAATTACGTGATGGATGTTGATGGCTATATCGGCCTCTATTCGATCCAGAACGGCAACGAGCAGCTCATCCACGGCCTGCACAGCGAGATCGACGCCGAGATTCATCTCAATCATCGCGTGCTGCAAGTCGGCAAGGCGGATTCGGGCCGTTATGCCGTCAACATGATGAACGGGAAGGGACCCGTCACCAAGGAGCACGACCTCGTCGTGGTGTGCCTGCCGCATTCATGGCTGGCGACGATGCGCTGGGACGGCGAATTGCTGCGCCATTCCATGGTCAAGCACGTCGCCTATTTCGACAGGCCCGCGCATTACCTGCGTATCGCGCTGTTGTTCGATTCACCGTTCTGGGGTGATCAGGTGCCCGGCGCATGGTGGATGTCGGAAGCGTTCGGCGGCTGCTGCGTCTATGTCGAGGGCGCGCGTCACGATGTCGGCCGCAATGGCGTGCTGAATTTTCTCGTGCCCGGATCGGACGCGCTGGCGTTCGCCAATCTCAGCCAGGATGAGCTGATCGACGCCGCGCTGAAGTCGCTGCCGGCTTCGTTCGGCGATGCCCGCGCGCATTTTCTTGAGGGCAAGATCCATCGCTGGCTTTCGTCGGTGAACAGCATTCCCGGCGGCCTGCCGGTGCGCGACGTGATGACCAACCACCGCCCCGAGCCACTGGAGCATCCTGGTCTCGTGGTAGTCGGCGATTATCTGTTCGACTCCACCCTGAACGGTTTGCTCGACTCGTCGGATGCCGCGACCGATATCATCCTGACCGAGATGATGAAGCTGCGCTATGAGCGTGGCGAGACTTGCAATGTTCCATCCGACAAGATCGACCGCGCCTATTTCGACAATTACCGCAATGTCGGTCCCTACGGCGAGGTGTGGAAGCAGTTCAGCGATCCCACCTATCTGATGAAGCTCATCAGGATCGTCTGGGGCAAGGCCAAGGGCTACAAACTGCTGGTCGCGGGTTCGGCGAGCGGCGAACTGGTCGGCGCGCTGCGCGATCTGGGCATCGATGCCTGGGGCATCGAAAGCAACCGCTATATCCACGGCAAGACGCCGAAGGCGCTGCGCAAATACAACAAGCTCGGCTCGATCGCGAAACTGCCGTTCAAGGATGGCGAATTCGATTTCGTCTTTGAGACCAGCCTGTGCCACCTCTCCGACAAACAGGTCAAGCGCGCGGTGCGCGAGCTCAACCGCGTGGTCAAGACCGGCTTCGTGTTCGGATCGATCACAAGCGATCTGCCTCCGGCGCTGGTCGACAAATACGACCTGCTGCGCGGTGTGAAGAAACTCGGCACCTGGTGGGAATGGTCGGAGCTGTTTTTCAGCAACGGATTTGATCTGTCGATGCATCGCCACGACAAGACCGACGAGGTCTGGGCTGCGACGCTGGCGGCAGGCAAGGGGCCGGGCCATTGGTACGCCGACGCCGACTCTCTGCGCTATTCGTTCTTCGACAAGGTTGCGGCGGACGACTGAACCCGCTTACGATGGCGCTGCGGTCATCGTGCCGCAGCATCGCATCCCCTGCGGCGTTAGAGCGCACCCTTAATCGACAGTCATCCGCATGTCACCAAGGCCACCTCCGTCCGAAACAGAAACGACGGACGTCGTAGAGAAGCTGATCGACAAGGAAACGGCGCGCAGCATTGCCGCCGCCGAGAAAAAGCGTGTGCTTTCGCCTCCGGATGACGAAGAGGATGAGGACGACGGCGAGGAGGACGAACTCGATCTCGACGACGATGACGAGGATCTCGTCGCCTTTACCGCCAGCGAAGCGGCAGGTGCGCTTTCGACGATCTACCGCTTCACCTGGCCACTCATGCGCAACTACAAATCGTGGCTGGCATTCGTCGGCATCGGTTTGTTCGTGGAGACGCTGTTCAACGTCATCATGCCGCTCAGCCTGAAATACCTGATCGACGACGCGCTCGGCGAGGAGGATTTTCAGGCGCTTTACGTTATTCTCTCGGTGCTGGCTGCCGCCGGCATCATGACCTCGATCGTCGCGATCTGGTACGAATTGTGGGACGCGCGGCTCGCGGCAGCCGTGGTCTCGGATGTGCGCACCCGCCTGTTCAATCACGTCCAGAACCTGCCGGCCTCGTTTTTCGGGCGCACCAAGCGCGGGGAAATCCTGTCGCGCTTCTCGGTGGACATGGCCGGCTACGAATCGTCGGTGAAGTCCTTCTCCAACAGCGCGATGCTGCCGTTTCTCGAGCTGATTGCCGGCATCGGACTGATGATCTGGTTGAACTGGCAGCTGGCGGTCGTGGCTCTCCTGATTTTTCCGGTGACGCTGATCGGGCCGCGCATCCTCACGCCGAAAGCGGTACAGGCGAATTACGAGCAGAAGGTCAACGAAGCCGCCATTCTCGGCATGGTTCAGGAAAATATCGCCACGCAGATGGTGGTGAAGGCGTTCGGCCTGCAGCGCAAGGCGCTGGGCTGGTTCACCTTCCGCAATTTCAGCGCGCGCCGTTCGATGGCGGAAGCGACGTTCCTTTCCACGATGGTGGAGCGCACGGTGACCATTTCGGTGCTGTTATTGCACCTTGTGGTGCTGGCAATCGGCGCGTATCTGGCGACCAAGGGCCAGATCACCATCGGTACCTTTGTGACGTTCGAAAGCGCGTTCTGGGAAATCTCCTACAACATCGCGCATCTGATGCATTTCATCCCGGTGGCGATTTCCGCCGCGGCATCGGTTCAGCATATGGAAGAATTGCTGCGCGAGCCGACCCGCGGTGCAGACATTCCCGGCGCACCCGACCTGCCGCGCATCACCAACAACATTGCTTTCGAGCGGGTCAGTTTCAGCTATGAGGGCAGCGACACCAAAGTTCTCGACGGGCTTTCGCTCAAGCTGAACGCCGGAAAGAACATTGCCATCGTCGGCCCGAGCGGTTCGGGAAAATCGACGCTGCTCAATCTGATCCTGCGCCTCTATCTGCCGACCGACGGCAAGGTGACCATCGACGGTGTCGATATCCGTAAAGTGACGCGCGACTCGCTGCGTGCCAGCATGGCCGTGGTGTTTCAGGAAAACATGTTGTTCAACATGTCGATCCGCGAGAACATCCGGCTCGGCAAGGACGGTGCCACCGATGCGGAGGTGGAGGAGGCAGCCAAAAAGGCGGAGATCCACCGCCACATCATGTCGCTGCCGCAGAAATACGATACCCTTGTCGGCGAGCGCGGCGACACGCTGTCCGGCGGTCAGCGCCAGCGCATCGCCATTGCCCGCGCGATGATCCGCAATCCGTCCGTTTTGCTGCTCGACGAGGCGACGTCGGCGCTCGACCAGACCACCGAGGCGGCGATCAATCGCACGCTGCTGAAGGTCGCCAAGGGCCGCACCATGATCTGGTCGACCCATCGCCTGACATCGGTGGTGGACATGGACGAGATTATCGTCATCGCCGGGGGCAAGGCGATCGAACGCGGCTCGCACCAGGAATTGTTGAAGAAGGGCGGCGCCTACCGCAAATTATGGGACGATCAGATCCACAAATCACACGCTGTAGTGGACGCGGATGACGATGACGAGGAGGATGAAGACTAGCGCCAGGCGGGACGCAGGCCGACGCAGTCAGAAGCCGCCGCATAAAGTCGCTGTGACGGGATACGGCTAGAGCAGCTTGGTCTCGATGTCCCGTCGCACGGATTTCGCGTGCAGGCGCAACGAGGGCAGGTTGCGGGCGAGGGTACGCCATGCCACCCGGCCAAGCGTCACCGGAAACTCGAGAAGCGCCGGGAGGGGATCGTCCAGCGCGAACACCGCCCATGTCAGCTGTTGCCGGTAGCTGCCGAGCCATCCGCGCAAACTGGTTCGTCCCAACATCAGCAACAGGATCGCGGCGGCCGTATCGCGCGGCACATGAACCCAGGCATGACCGTGCGCGGCGTGTCGCGCCGGTGGGGCGTCGCCTCTGAGGGCGGCTTCAATCGACTGCGCAAGATCAAAGCCGCCGGCCTCGCAAAGCGACACCCAGGACCACGAGCGCGGATTGACGTCGAGGATTTTGTATTCGCCGGTCCGCTTGTCGAATTTGAATTCGACTTCGACCAGCCCCTCGAAATTCGCTGCTGACAGCAGGCGGCGGCCGATCCGCATCACTTCATCATTGTCGACGATCTCGACAAAGGTGCTGGTGTAGCCGAACTCGACCGGATATTGCCGCGTCCGTCGCGCTGCCAGTTCGGCAACCGGCGTGCCCCGCGACCACAGCCCGGCGTAGGAAAATTGCGCTTCGCCGCCGCCGGGGATGTATTCCTGCACCACGATGCCGTCCTGGCCCTGAAGGGCTGCGGCCTCGCGATAAAGCGTAACAAGTTCGTCGCGCGTTTCCGCGCGCCAGGCCTTGGCCGAGGTGAAGGCATTGCGCGCCAGCCGCATCGCAGGCTTCAGCACGACCGGAAAAACCGCGTCCACGCGCGCGGCGTCGTCCACGGAGTTGATATCGTAGCTCTTGGGAAACGCGATACCGGCCTGCTGCGCGGCGTGAACCAGAAGCTGTTTGTTGCACAGGTGCTGCAGCGTGCTCCAGGGCGTGCCGAGCACCTGAAATGTTGCGCGCAGCAGGTCTTGGTTTTCCGCCACCAGCTGCACGTCATTGTCGGCGCAGGGCAGCAGCAACCAGTTCTGGAAGCCGTCTTTTGTGGCCCGCTCGATCAGCCATTTTGCAGCGTCTGCGGAGGCAGCGCCCGGCCAGTTCAGCCTGCGCAGGACACAGCGCGAGAACGACGGCAGCGGATGGTCGTCGCTGACCAGCACGACGGGAACGCCCTTGCGCCCGAAAATGCGTGCCAGCGCCAGCGCGTTGTGCGCGCCGCCAAGGATGATGACGCCCGGAAGCGCCATGCTGGCCGATGTGATCGCGGCGCTGCTCATATCAAAGGCCGCCCGCCGGAATCCCGAATTTTATCCGCGTCGATCGCTTCGATGCGCTCCTGCCAATAGGGGCTGCGTGTAGCAAGGATGTTGTAGCCCCAGTTGGTCGACGTCTTGATACGGTCGAGCGCGGAGAGATTCTCAAGATGCTCGAAGCGGCGGCTCAAGGGATCGAAACAAAACAGCTTTAGCTGTGTCTGTTCGAGGATATGGCGCGAAATGGTGTGGTTGCGGTCGTTGCCGTGATCCTCGCAGATCAGCACGCAGTCGGTCTCGAGAAGCTTGGTGCCGCCGCGCAGCGCCGCGATCTCGACACCTTCGACGTCGAGCTTGATGACGTGGCGGTGGTTCGGGTTGAGCGACGTGCCGATCAGGCTGTCGAGCGGGATGACCGCGACGTCCTCGCCATCCCCGGAATTGCCCGAAATGGAGTCCGCGATGCTCATGGCCTCATGCTTGGAGCCGGACAGGCGCGCGGTGCCGGCCTCGGCCCCGATCGCATAGTGCAAGGGCTGGAAGCGGCCGCCGTTCAGACGGGCATTGGCCGACAGGATCGCGAAATTGCGTGAGGATGGCTCGATTGCAATGGACGCATGCGAGCCGTAAAGCTGGCTGGTGACCAGCGTCGACCAGTAGCCGAAATTTGCCCCGCAATCGACCAGTGTGTAGTCGGCATCCGCGACGCTACGGAAGAACAGGTTGATGTCGCGCTCGTAGCTGTAATGCGGATCGAGCAGCAGGCTCCAGTAGCCGTCGGCGAAGGGGAAGGAAAACGTCGCGTCGGGCGTGAGCCGGATCTGGATGGTCCGGTCTGGCGCGAATGGGCGGAGCAGGCGGCAGCCGGCGGCGAATCCGCGATAGGACCAGTTCGAACTGATGCGCGCGCCGGCCCGCAGCGCCTGGACCAGCAGCGCCTCGCGTCCCGTGGAGCCGGTTAGCGCGCCCGTGATGCGGTCGAACGTCAATGCTCCCGTGGGACACAGATGTCCTGTTTCGGGAAGGCGGGGGGTCATTGGTGCGCTCAAATCTGACATGAAAGGGCAATTTGCAAAAACAGGACCAGTGGAACCGCACGATCTTGCGGGGCGGTCTTTAATAAATCCCTCCGGTTCCTCAGAATGCCGGTTAACGTTGCAAATCTGATATTTATGATTAACTGCCTGTACGGAAACAATTTTCCGGCAGGTATCTGGGCCGGACAGGCCGGTTCGCGAGGCGTTTTCGCACAATCAGCCGGCGGGAGCGGGTGCGGCGGGCAGATCCGGCGGGGCTGTGGGCGATTCTGCCGGCGCTTGCGGCGAGGCTTTGATTGCTGCATGCGCGCAAATGCGGGAGTGCGAGAAGTGGCTGCTATCCGGGTGCTTTTGCGGTGTGTTTATCCTTGACTTGGTATCCCGCCGCTTATACAACCCGGCCACTTCACGACAGGCGGTGAGCTTCCTCACGTCGGAACGGACCACCCGTTCGGCTTTCGCATCACGAAAGATCGATACGGGCACCAACCTCGACGAATGTCGCTCAGACGCTGTCGGTAACTGCCAGGCAATGCCAGGACAATTTGATCTCTTGAGTCTCGGGCTCATGAGGTTGGGTTTGGATGCATGACCTCGGTGAACTTGTGGCGAAAGCTACGGGCGATCTGCGGTCCTCTGTGGCGTTTGAACGCTTTCCATTCGGAGACGAATGGATGGCGTCGTTTCGTTTTGCGCATGTTTGCTCGTTAGCGCATGTACCGAAACCCGGCGTCCGGACGTGAAGGAAGAGAGTGGGGCGGCTGCCCCGAATGAATTTGCGGAACCGGGTGTGGTTTCGCGCGAACACAAGGTGAAGGCGAACGATGCCGACGATCAACCAGCTGATCGCGAATCCGCGAGTTGCGCAGAAATCGCGCAAGAAGGTGCCAGCGCTGCAGCAGTCGCCGCAGAAGCGCGGCGTGTGCACGCGCGTCTATACGACGACCCCGAAGAAGCCGAACTCGGCGCTTCGCAAGGTCGCCAAGGTGCGCCTGACCAACGGCTTCGAGGTGATCGGCTACATCCCGGGTGAAGGCCACAACCTTCAGGAGCACTCGGTGGTCATGATCCGCGGCGGCCGCGTCAAGGACTTGCCGGGCGTGCGCTATCACATCCTCCGCGGCGTCCTCGATACCCAGGGCGTCAAGAACCGCAAGCAGCGCCGTTCGAAGTACGGCGCGAAGCGTCCGAAGTAAGCAGGAGCGCAATCAATGTCTCGTCGCCATTCTGCCGAAAAGCGCGAAGTGAACCCGGATCCGAAGTTCGGGAACATCATCGTTTCCAAGTTCATGAACTCGATCATGTATGACGGCAAGAAGTCCGCCGCCGAAAGCATCGTTTACGGTGCGTTCGATCTGATCGAGCAGAAGACCAAGCAGGGTCCGCTGACCGTGTTCGAGCAGGCGCTCGAGAACGTCATGCCGACCATCGAAGTGCGTTCGCGCCGCGTCGGCGGCGCCACCTATCAGGTGCCGGTCGAGGTCCGTGCGTCCCGCCGCCAGGCTCTCGGCCTGCGCTGGATCATTTCGGCCGCGCGCGACCGCAACGAAAAGACCATGACCGAGCGCCTGTCGGCAGAGCTGCTCGATGCATCGAACAACCGCGGCAACGCCGTGAAGAAGCGTGAAGACGTGCACAAGATGGCGGAAGCCAACCGCGCCTTCTCGCATTATCGCTGGTAACGGCGAAGCAACGGAATTTAAGGAACACAAGCCATGGCCCGCCAGCATCCAATCCAGGACTACCGTAACTTCGGTATCATGGCGCATATCGACGCCGGCAAGACCACGACCACCGAGCGTATCCTTTATTATACCGGCAAGAGCCACAAGATCGGCGAAGTGCACGAAGGTGCCGCGACGATGGACTGGATGGAGCAGGAGCAGGAGCGCGGCATCACCATCACTTCGGCCGCGACCACCGCGTTCTGGAATGGCAAGCGTCTGAACATCATCGACACCCCCGGCCACGTCGACTTCACCATTGAGGTCGAGCGCAGCTTGCGCGTGCTCGACGGCGCCGTGTGCGTTCTTGATTCCAACCAGCGCGTCGAGCCGCAGACCGAAACCGTCTGGCGTCAGGGCGACAAGTATAAAGTGCCGCGCATCGTCTTCGCCAACAAGATGGATAAGACGGGTGCCGACTTCTACAAGTGCCTGCAGGACATCATCGACCGCCTCGGTGCCAAGCCGGTGGCGATCCAGCTGCCGATCGGCGCGGAGAACCAGTTCAAGGGTATCATTGACCTCGTCCGCATGAAGGCGGTGGTGTGGGCCGACGAAGCCCTCGGCGCGAAGTTCGAGGATCAGGACATTCCGGCCGACCTCGTCGACAAGGCCAAGGAATATCGCGAGAAGCTGATCGAGGCCGCCGTTGAGCTTGACGACGACGCGCTGACCAAATTCCTCGATGGCGTTGAGCCGGACGAGGCGACGCTGAAGAAGCTGATCCGCAAGGCGGTGCTGACCGGCGCTTTCTATCCCGTGCTGTGCGGCTCGGCCTTCAAGAACAAGGGCGTGCAGCCGCTGCTCGACGCCGTCGTCGACTATCTGCCGTCGCCGCTCGACGTGCCTGCGATCAAGGGCACCGACGAGGACGGCAACGAGGTCGTGCGCAAGGCGGACGACAAGGAGCCGCTGTCGCTGCTCGCGTTCAAGATCATGGACGATCCTTTCGTCGGTACCATCACCTTCTGCCGTATCTATTCGGGTGTTCTGCAAAGCGGCACCGGCGTCGTGAACTCGACCCGCGACAAGAAGGAGCGTATCGGCCGCATGTTGCTGATGCATGCGAACAACCGCGAGGACATCAAGGAAGCCTATGCCGGCGACATCGTCGCGCTGGCCGGTCTCAAGGAAGCTCGCACCGGCGACACGCTGTGCGACCCGGATCATCCGGTCATCCTTGAAAAGATGGAATTCCCGGAGCCGGTGATCGAAATCGCGATCGAGCCGAAGTCGAAGGCCGATCAGGAAAAGCTGG
>RXJJ01000016.1 GCA_003963145.1 Bradyrhizobiaceae bacterium | reverse complement strand
GCGGAGATGAAACGGACGATGTCTTCGGACAGACCACGCGGAGCCTTGTCGGACTCGATCAGCGTTTCGAAACCATAACGATATTGATCGACGTCAATACCGCGAACCCGTTCGATGGTCTCCTGAACAGCCGCCATCTATCGCTCCGCTCGCAAGATTGGTTTCGCGGCTCGAATCATTGGTCGCCTCTCAGGCCGGGATGCAGGTATCGGGAACGGGACAGACGACCGCGCATTGCGCCGTATCGAAATGCCCCTCGCACTCGGTGCACTTCTTCGGATCAATCACGTACATGTCGCGCTTCAGGCTGATTGCAGCGTTCGGGCACTCGAACTCACATGCACCGCAAACCGTGCATTGCGAGGCGACGATCTTGTAGGCCATGTGTTCGACTCCTTGAATGGACGATGCCGTTGGGCATCTCCTTTCAAGCGTCGTGCCAGTCGAGAAGCATCGGAAAACAAAGACTATTTACGAAAAGTCGTTTGTCGAAGCCCCGACAGCATGTCGCATCTGCGACACTTACTGTCAGAGCCGCTTGACCTCGACACCGTGCTTCTTCAGCGCGTAGCCGATTTGCCGGGGCGTGAGGCCAAGCAATCGTGCAGCCTTGGCCTGGACCCAGCCAGACTTCTCCATCGCTGCAATCACGCGATCGCGCTCGGCCACACTACCGCCCATCGAAGCACTCGCCTCACTTGAATCCGACACCGCCGTCTCGGCTGGTTGTCGATGCACACTCGCGCCCGATTCGCGTGGTGGGAGAACTGGAACGATCGGGAGCGGCACGATAGGGTACAGACGCCGCGGCGCTTCCTCGTGTCCGCCGTTCCATAATGTCGCCGACAGACATTGACCATGACGGCAGGCGAAATCCTCCTCGACGATCTGCCCTCCCTGTGCCAACGTTGCCGTGCGTTCCACGCAGTTCTCGAGCTCGCGGACATTGCCGGGAAAGCCGCAGCTTTTCAGGACTTCGACCGCATCCTGGTTGAAGCTCAGTGCGCGACCATTCTCACTGTTGAAGTTCTTCAGGAACGCGTTGGCGAGGAGAGGAATATCGCTTCGCCGTTCTCGCAGCGGCGGCACGATCATCGGCACGACACTAATGCGGTAGTAGAGATCTGCGCGGAATTCGTTGCGCGACACCGCTTCTTCCAGATTGCGATTGGTAGCGGCGATGACACGGACATCGACCTTGATGGTCTGGTTGCCACCAACCCGCTCGAACTCCTGTTCTTGGAGCACCCGTAGCAGCTTAGCCTGGAAAGAGGCCGATATCTCTCCGATCTCGTCGAGGAACAATGTGCCTTTGTTGGCCAGCTCAAACCGGCCCTTGCGGGAATTGAGCGCACCTGTGAACGCCCCTTTTTCGTGGCCGAACAGTTCGGACTCGAGCACCGACTCTGGCAGAGCGGCGCAATTGATCTTGATGAAAGGACGCTTGGCCCGCGGCGAGAGCTCATGGACGGCCTTGGCGATCAACTCCTTACCAGTTCCGGACTCGCCGCGCAGCAAGACCGTCGAGCTCGATTTCGCGACGACCGCGATCTTGTCCAGCAGCCCCCGCAGCGCCGGACTATCTCCAATGATGCCCTCGACATGAACCCCGCGGCGATCGCGCGTCGGTTTCAGGTCGGACAGTTCTTTCTGCAGCCGATGGCTCTCATGCATCAGCCGCTCGCGGTCCTGCGCGACGACGCGGTGCAGCTTCACGGTCTGACCGACCAAATTGGCGATCATGGTCAGCAGGCGTACGTCGGAATCGAGCCGATAGAGCGGCCGCTCATCCCTGATCCGGTCGATCGTCAGCGTACCGACGACCCTGTTATCAATGCGGATCGGCACACCGATGAAGGAGACACGGGTCGTCTCCGTAGCGCCCAGAGTCTCGATATCCATCGGACTGAAGGCAGGATGGGTCGCAATGTTTTCCGCGACCAGTGGCATCGCAGTCGCGACGATCTGGTCGACAGCCCTCTGTGGGAGCCATCCACGATAGCGCTCGTCGCTGCCCTCGCTCCAGCCCGCGCCGACCGCGAGGTCCGGAATGCCGTCGTCGGACAGCAGCGCGACGACGCCGTGGCGCATCTGCAGGAACGACTGCAGGAGGTTGACGACGTTGGCGAGGGTCGTCTCGATCCGCGTCGGGGCCGTCAATATCTTGGAAATTTCGAAGATTCCGGTCAGTGCGATCTCGTTGACCGGCACGATCGGTGCGATCCGGTCGGACGCCGGCCGGTCATTCACGGGGGCAGCATGCAGCATGACGGAATCTCCGTTGCCTGTTCCTTCCTCCCCGGCGTCTTCTGTCGTTGTGCTATTGTGAGTCATGTCGCGCCGGGAGTCGTGCCCAACTTGTCGGCACAGTTGCAAAAAGATTCCGTCGCATCTGCACGCTTTCTCATCCGTCGCGCGGAGTTAACCATCGCATTGTCGAGTTTGCGACAAGGCAACAGGCTCATTTGTCGCGCCTGCCAGCGCACCTTAGCCCATGGACAGCGCGGCATCATCACACGTGCTGCCCGCCATTGATCGGTACTTCCGCACCCGTGACATAGCTGGCCGCGTCCGAGCACAGGAAGAAGATCACCTTCGCGACTTCGTCCGGCGTGCCGACCCGGTGCAACGGAATGACCGGCGCCAACCGGGCCTCGGTTTCCGGTGACAGGATGTCGGTCTTGATCTCGCCGGGCGCGATCGCATTGACGCGTATTCCGAACGGCGCGTAATCGTGCGCCATCTCGCGGGTAAGGCACGCGAGCGCGGCTTTCGAGGTCGCATAGGCGGTGCCGGCGAACGGATGCACCCGCGAGCCCACGATCGAGGTGACGTTCACGATCGAGCCGCGCGCACGCTTCAGCTCGTCGACCAGGCCCTGCGCGAACAGCACCGGCGCGAGCAGATTGACGTGGAACACGCTCATCCATGTTTCGACCGGCGTCGTCAGTGAGGTCAACCGCGTGCCGTCAGCCGCCTTGGGCGAGATGCCGGCATTATTGATCAAGGCATGCAGCGGGCCGCCATTGAGGCGTTCCTTGATCTCGACGACCGCACGCGGCAACGCGCGGTGGTCGCTCAACTCGACCTGCACATGATTATCCGCGCCTGAATCCCATGGACACAGGCCGCCGTCGAACGGCTGGCGGGAGCAGGTGACGACGCGCCAGCCGGCTTCGGAGAATAGCTTGCCCGTCGCGTGGCCGATGCCGCGCGACGCTCCGGTCAGCACGAGCGTCTTCCGCTCGCCAACCTGGGCGTCCGGCTTGTCGCCGTGAAACGGACACAACGCAACGTCGGAAGCCGCCGTGGCGGCCGGCTCAGCATTGCGGTCCAGCAGATCGATCGTCACGAAAGCTCCTCGCTGCGCCCGACCGAGGCGCGGCAATAATGATGCAGACAAGTTTGCAGGAATTGGGCCACGCACCAGGCCTCAATCACAGCGATTTTCGCCATCCTGTGTCGGCTTCGCGACATGCTGCAGGGTTTGCAACATGCGCGCGTGCGCTTCCAAACCACTCGCCGCTATCGTGGCACGTCTCTCCTTTCCCAATGTGGCAGGCAATTGCGCGCCAGTTTTCAATCGTTCCAAATGGCCCGGCTCTTGCTCTCTCCCCTTTGCCAACTTCAATTGCGCCTCGCCGGACTTTCCCGGCAAACGTGGTTTCAGATGACCCAGTCGAACGACCACCAGCTCTTCGCCGTCATCCTCGGCACCAACGAGATCGCATCTGCGGTTGCCATCCGCCTCATGCGCGCCGGGTATTGCGCGGTGCTGTCCCACGATCCTGACCCGCCGGTGATCCGGCGCAAGATGGCGTTTCATGACGCTCTTTTCACCGACACCGTGCAGATCGAGGACGTGGTCGCCGAGCGCGTCGACGACGGTGTGCAAGTCTATCGGGCGCTGCGGCAGCCGCCGCGCGTCTTGGTCACCTGGCTCGGCCTGCTCGATCTGCTGCCGGTCCGGCACATCGACCTACTGATCGACGCGCGCTTGCAGAAGCGCCGGATCACCCCCGACCTTCGTCGGCTCGCCCACCTCACTATCGGCCTCGGCCCCGGTTTCTCAACGAACTTCAATTGCGACGTTGCGGTGGAGACCCGGCCCGGCAAGATCGGGCTTGTGACCGACACGCGCTGGACCGATGCGGCGGACGGAGTGGCTCGTTCGCTGGGCGACGTCGGCGTCGAACGCTTCGTCTATTCGCAGTTCGCCGGACGCTGGCACACGCCGGTCGAGATCGGCACACGCGTCTACCGAGATCTGGTGCTCGGCCATCTCTCCGGCGTTCCGCTGCTAGCACCGCGCGACGGCATCTTGCGCGGCATCGCCCGCGACGGCATCGATGCGCCGGCCGGCGTCAAGCTGGTGGAGATCGATCCGCGCGGCCGCGACGCCCAGTGGACCGGCACCGACGAGCGCGGCCGCGCCATCGCGAGTGCAACGGTCGCCGCCACCAGGCTCCACGCATCGCGACGCACGACACAACGGAATCCGGCATGATCGTCTGCTCCTGCAACATCCTCAGCGATCACGACATCAGGGGCGCGGTGGTCGCAACCGACGACGAATTGCTTTCGGCAGCACAGGTCTACGACTGCCTGGGATGCACCGTCAGGTGCGGGCGGTGTTCGCAATCGGTGCGGCGGATTATCGACGAGCGCACGCGCGGTTGCGCGCGACACCGGAGTGCCGGAGAGCTGACCGCGCAATCCGGCCGGCGCCGGATAGCGGACAATCAATCAGCATCCGGAATGTGAAGCGCGGACTCCCGACCCCACGCTATTGCAAGCAATCGCGACCGTCGGTCCCGAACGCGTCCTTGTTGCCGCCTTTTGCAAAGCCCTACACGCCCCGGCGCGAATTTTGCGGCGCGGGCGCGGCCCCCGCTGCAAAGAATCCGCCGTCCGGCTGTGAATTGCGGGCATAACCGGGCCATGCCGGAACGGCGTTCATCAGGACGCGTTGGACGTGATGACAAATCAAGCCGATCCACACACGGAGAGCGACATGACGTCCCCAACTCTTGCTGAGGATAGTTACGAGATCGTCGTCGAGGAAGCCATCGCGATGTGCGGCGGCGACATGCGCGGCGCGCTCATGGCGCTGCTGGTGGCCAACGAGCATCTGGAGACGGAGCTTGCCCGGCTGCGCGACAACATCATAAGCTGTAGCAGCGGTGCAAGGCTTGGCCTCCTAAATTAAAGGCTTGGCCACCTGAATTGAGCGTCTCTCCCGCAGCAGCGGTTGGAGACGATCCATCTGGGTCACAGGCTAGAGATAGCCCCACAGGCAGACTGCATTCACGACGATTGCAGCCGTCAGCACCAGAATCAGCGCCTGATTGAGCGCTGCCGCTCCGTGCGAAAATGTCAGGGTTCGAATCAACTGCGTCATGCGGTGATTTGACGGGGATTCGGAGCAGGAGTCCCACCGATTGTTTTTGCCGCGGTGTCTTGCGCGTTTTCCGATTCAGAGTCCGTGTGCAGATTCGCGGAGAACCGCGTCTGTCCGGCGGCAATTTCGCTACCTCGTCAGCTTTTCCAGCTCCGGGAACGGGCCGTAATTCGCGCCCGCGCAGATCTCCGCGCCCTCCTCGATCAGCCGGTCCAGCCGCCCGTCCACATAGAGCACGGCGCGCTCGCGCGCCGGTGAGTAGGCCGAGCCATTGTCGCGCGCGCTGTAACGCACGCAGGTCACGTAGCGCAGCCGCCCACCCACTGTGCGCATCACCGGCTCGGCGATGGCCGCCTCCTTGATGCCGGTCGGATCGTTCAGATAGGTGCGCAGGAAAGCGAGCAGTTCGGTCCGGTAGCTGGCCGGGAAACTCTGCTGTCCCTCGGAGCGGTCTCCCCACTCGTCGACACGGAACGCACAGGCTCCGAGCGCCAGAGAACACGCGGCAATCAGCATCAACCGCCGGGCGCGCGCCACGGCCCTTGCCTGCCCGATTCCGATCATATTGAGAAACAACCCGCTCGCAGAAACCAGAAGACGAGTTTACCAGCAGCGGCGCGTCACACAAATATCGGACGGATCAAAAAAATCCGGCCCGCGGCCATTGGGGCATGGCCGGGGCCGGCTCAGTTTTCAGCGAAACGCGTAATGGGGCGAAATCGCGTCGCTGACAATAACGTGATCAGCTTTTCGCAGGGGTCTTTGCCGGGGTCTTGGCCGTCGACTTTGCGACTTTCTTGGAAGACTTGCTGCTGTGAGTGGCGTGATGCTTTTTCGTCTTGGTCATCTTCGCGTTGGCGTTGGCGACCGAAGGCTTCAGCACGACATGCTTTGCGGCAGGCGACTTTTCCGTCTTGGTGACGGTGGACGCCATGGCCGGAGCGGCAAACACGGAAGCAGCAAGCACGAGAGCGGAAATTGTCTTGAACATGATGATCTCCCTATTCCTGGGATCCAGCCGGAAAAGCCGGTGGATCGTGGAGGCACCATGAGCCATGCGCACTGAACCCGGTCTGAAGACGCCGGATGGCTTGCATTCATCTGCGTGACATTCCGGTTACGTTCGCCGGTTACATTCGCGATCTCGCCATAATTTGAAACGGCCAGACCGAAACGGGAGGGAATGTCGCCTGCCGCGGGGTGTTCAAATGGAAGACGTCAGCTAAACTCAACCCGGATCCACAAGGGAGGTCGACATGACCGGCAAGGCAACCCGCTTTTCCTCACTGGCTCTTTCCATCTGTCTCGTTACGGCGATCACCGGCAGCGCATTCGCCGCGGGTTCCGACACGCCCTCGCCGCCGCCGCCCAAAGACGGCAAATCCGACGGCAAGGCTCCGCCGAAGGATTCCAAGATGCACGACACGCGCTCGAGCGTGGACGATCCGGATTTCCTGGCGGCCTATCGCGCCGCCTACACCACGATTTACGATCGTCACGATTACGCAGCCGCGATCGTGCAACTCAAGGCGCTTGGGCATGACGACGTCGCCGACGTCGCCAACCTGATCGGCTACTCCTACCGCAAGCTGAAGAACTACGATCAGTCGAAGATCTGGTACGAGCGCGCACTGGCGGCCGATCCGAACCATGTCCGCACCTGGCAGTATTACGGTCTCTGGCAGGTCGAACAGGGCCACCGCGATATCGCCGAGCAGGATTTGTCGAAAATCGCGCAACTCGCCGGCACGCAAAGCCCGGAATATCGCTCGCTGGCGGCCGCCCTCGCGACCAACAATTTCGGCTACTGACATCCGAGGAGCGGCGCGTCATATCGGCGCGCCGCCGCCATTGCCGTTAACGCTGTTTGACGCCCCGGCACAAATCGCGCCGGGGCGCTCTGGTTGTGCCATCCGTGCTCGACAAGATCGGATAAGATCGCTACGCATCCGCGGCAACGCGATCTCAAACAATCCGGTCGAGAATCCGATCATGGCCGATCCGAAAAAATACGAACGCATCGCCTTTGTCGCGAGTCAGAGCCCGGAGGCACAGCAGGCGCTCGCCCAGCTCACCGCGCTTTACGGCAACCGCGCGCCGGAGGATTCCGATGTGATCGTCGCGCTCGGCGGCGACGGCCTGATGCTGCAGACGCTGCACCAGAACATGCGCTCGGGAAAACCGATCTACGGCATGCATCGCGGCACGGTCGGCTTTCTCATGAACGACTTCCGCACCCACGATCTTCCGGCGCGGCTCGAGGCGGCGCGCACCACCGTGATCAATCCGCTCCTGATGCGTGCGACCGATGTTCACGGCAAGATCCACGTCCATCACGCCATCAACGAGGTTGCGCTGTTCCGCCAGACCCATCAGGCGGCGCGGCTGCGCATCCTGATCGACGAGCAGGAGCGCATGCCCGAACTGGCCGCCGACGGCGTTCTGGTCGCCACACCGGCCGGCTCGACCGCCTATAACCTGTCGGTGCAGGGACCGATCATCCCGATCAACGCCGCCTTGCTCGCGCTGACCCCGATCAGCGCCTTCCGCCCGCGCCGCTGGCGCGGCGCGCTGCTGCCGAACTCGGCCTTCGTCATCATCGAGGTACTGGAAAGCGACAAGCGCCCGGTCGCCGCCGTCGCCGATCACGACGAAGCGCGGGACGTGCGACGCGTCGAGATCATTTCGGACAAGACCATCTCGATCCGCATGCTGTTCGACCCCGGTCACAGCCTCGAGGAGCGGATTTTGCGCGAGCAATTCGGGGTTTGAACCGAGGCCCGGCCATTATGCTTAACCGGGCGTTAACGGCCGCCGCCTAGACTTGGGCAACGTACCCTTCCGGTACGCCATGTCCGGCCGCTCATGTTTCGTATCGACTTCAACAAGCTGCGATTCCTTGTCTGCGACGACAACGCGCATATGCGGCGCATTTTGCGCACACTGCTGCATTCGTTCGGCGCGCGCGAGGTTTATGAAGCCGAAGACGGCGCTACCGCGCTCGAAATGTACAGCCATTACGTGCCAGACATCGTCATCACCGACTGGTCGATGCCGATCTTCGACGGACTCGAACTGACGCAGATGATCCGTCAGCCCGAAGGCGTCGGCAATCCCTACGCACCAATCATCATGCTGACCGGCCATTCCGAAAAACGCCGCGTCATGGTGGCGCGCGACGCCGGCGTCACCGAATTCCTGGCCAAGCCGATTTCCGCGAAGGGACTTTATCAGCGTATCCTCAACGTGGTCGCCAATCCCCGCCCCTTCATCAAGACCAAGAACTATTTCGGTCCGGACCGCCGCCGCAACACGTCGAACACCTATATCGGCGTCGAACGCCGCAGCGGCGGCAACGCCGAGGTGATGCAGCAGCCTTCGCTACTCGATAAAGCGCGCAGCCCCGCCTAGGAACGCACAGATGGCCGAGCAAAAGCCGCACCCGCTCAAGGTTGAAACCTTCGCAGCCCATCAGGTCATTACCCAGCCCAATCCGCTGCGCAAGGTGATGCGCCGGGTCGACGAGCGCGAAAAGGACGATCCTGTCAGCCGCGCCGAACAGGCGCTTGCCGATCTTTCGGTCGAATTCGAAACATGGATGCGGATCGAATGTGCCCGCCTCGCCGCCGCCTATGCCGCCATTCAGAAGGACGGATTCAACGCCCAGACCCGCGAGGAACTGTTCCGCGCCGCGCACGACATCAAGGGCGATGCCGCGACCTTCGGTTTTCCGACAGCGGCGGCGGCGGCCGAGAGCCTGTGCCGCATCATCGAACACGCGCCCGATCTCGACAAGGTGCCGGGCGAGCTCATCGCCCATCACATCAATGCGATTCAGGCGATCGTGCGCGAGCAGTCGAAGATCGACACGATCGGCATGGCGGACGAGCTCAGCGCGCGGCTGCGCGGCGTCGCCGACGAATATCTGGTCCATGTCAACCGCGACAGGCCCGAGCATCTCGAGGCCATCCTGTCACCGAGCCTCGCGCCGGGCGACTAGAACGGGCTCTCCCGGCCGGGCAGAAGCTCAGGCTACGCCGCCAATCATGATAGCGAAAAGGTAGGTCCCCGCTTGCGCGGGGACGACATCTCATGATTTGAAAAAAGTTTGAATGGCTCAGGCCGCCACGCGCCTGTCACGCCGGTCGAGCGCGAAAATAACGGGATCACGCGCGGGCTCGTCATACGCGCCGGCGTCGGCGCATGCGGGGAATCGATCTTCAAGCGTAAAATCGTCATTGTCGGCAGGACCATGCTGAAGCCGATAGGCTTCCGCGATGGCCGCCTCGAGGTCGAAGCCAAGATCGTCGACGGCAGCAGACGATTCCGCCGCCTCGTATTGTGCGTTAATTTCCGCATAATCGAGCGAAAGGATTTCAGCAACGCGGGGCAGCAGATCGAACTCGGCTGCCAGTTCGTCGCAGAACACGCGCGCTTCCTCGCGCGCGGCCTCGATCGCGAAACGGCGGAGCATGATCAGCAGCGGTTCTGCGGCACTCTCATTCTCGCAGCGGGTCAGCACCCGCTCCACCATCTGGCGACGAAGATGGGCCGCGCCGGCCACTGCGCCTGCGAAACCGAGGTCGTGACCGGTCTCCAGCGCGGCGCGGAACGCCAGGAAGGTGGATTCCGGCAAGCCCGCCTTGCCGAGCAATGCATGCAGGCTGGCGGCGCCGCGGTCATAAACCAGCGCGGCGACACGCTCACGCGGCAACCCGCTCAGTTCAACCAGCGCATATTCGAACAGATCCTGATTGCCGGAGAGCAGCGCGCGCAGGATCAGTCCAGCATTCAACTGGCCGTTGGCGCGCAGATGCCTGACCAGCCTTGTCATCTCCTCGCCTTGAGAGGACGCGGCGATATTGACGGTGGAGCGCGCCAGCGCATCTTCTGCCGTGCGGGCCGCCTGCGTCGGGCTCATCCAGTCGCGCGAGGTCACGAATCTGGCAAGGGTATCCGAAAGCCGGCTCACCAGCGCATGGCGTGTGCTGGCGGAAAGGTCTTCCCGCTGCAGCAATACCTCGCGGATGGCGGCGAGATGGCCATGACGTTCGACAATGCGATCGATCGAAAATGATGCGAGGTCCGCGTCCGGATTTTCGATGAGCTCGAGCGCGGCAGCGGCCGAACCCACTTCGGCGATGGCGGCGCAGACCGGAGAAGGCAGTTCGAAGCGGCGCGCGATGGCGCGCTGGGTCTCGCAGGTGCCGGTGGCGACAAGATCGACCAGATCGGCATCCATCAGAAGCGGCGAGAATTCGAGAACCGGCATCGCCACCGAGGGCTGATCGCTGGCGAGCGAAGCGACAATGGCGCGTGGCGCGCTGGCCTCCCCCGCGAACACCTGCGCCATCGCTTCGCGCACCAGCGGCGAAGCATCGTCGAGCAGCATCAGCATGGCGCCTTCGGCTGCCATGCGATCGTCGTCGGTGAGATCGGAAATCAGCCAGGCGCGGCACAAGGCCCGTGTCGCCTCGGCACGCTCACCCGCAGGAGCGGTACGAACCCAATTGATAAACTGCCGAATGATCATGGGGTTTCCGGCTTACGCAACTGTCCAAGGCATCACGGGCGCGATGCCAACTTCAGGAAGCGTAAACCATGACACTTAAGAAACGGTTCACCATAAACCGCTGGTGTCGTTGAGGTTCTGTTAACCCTCGCGGGATCGCGCGGCAGTGTCTAGCGTTTCACCAGAACAACGCCCGCAAGCAGGAACGCCACGCCAAGAACACGCGTCGCGTCGATCGGACGCTGCGCCAGCCCGAACAATCCGTAATGGTCGATCACGATCGACGTCATCATCTGGCCCGCGACAAGCAACACGACGAACGTATTGGCGCCAAGTTGCGGCACCAGCAAAATGGCGAGCCCAATATAAAGCGCACCGAAAAAGCCACCGCCCCATACCCACCATGGCACGCGGCTCACGAGCGCCATGCCGGGCAAAGGTTCGCGCAAGGCCAGCGCCAATACTGCCATGGTGGCAAGGCCAATCGCGTAACTGGCAAATCCGGCCCATACGGCGGAATTCAGCGCGTCGCGCACCTGAATATTGAGGCCTTGCTGAACGACGATGCAGATGCCCGCGCTCACGGCGAGCGCGGCGGAGATCAGCCAAGTGAACATGAGAAAGCCCTGCCCTGAAAATGTTTGTGCTCAGCCGTTGCTGTAAGTGCCGGCCGGATCGCTGAAAAGGTCGAGCGGTCGCGGCTGCGCCGTGCCGCTGGTTTGCACCGAGGTCAGCGACGCGCCGTTGCCCCACAATTCCTTCACCGCCGGGGACAGCGGTTCCGAGCGATCGCCGACCTGAAAGAGTGAGTGGAAAACAGGCGCGTTCGACTGGCGCTGGCTTTGCGGGAAGCCGGACAGAAAAGCCGCGTTATCGGCAACCTGCACGGCGTCGCTGGACGGCGTTCCGCCAGCGGCTGCCATCGCGGTCCGCGTCGTCGTCGAATTCGCCGCGCTTTCATAGCGCCTGTCGAGCTCGGCATAGACTTCCGACACGCTGCGCTGCGAACCGTCGCGGTTGTAGAAGATCGGGCGGTTCGCGGCCGCCGCGCCAGGAAACATCCCGACCGCCGAGGCGCGTGGCGTATCCTGCGCGGCGCTGATCAGCTTCGAGGCGCCGCCAACTCCCATGAAGTGAGCCATGTAGAGCTCGCTGTCGGTCGGACGGCGGCCGAGATCGGCGGTCAGCTTGAAACTGTTCGACTGGGTCAGCACCCCGGCCATCGCTGCGCTGATCGCGGGGTCGTCACGCAACTTGAGGATCTGGTCGCGGGTCCGCGGATCGCTGACCGAGTAGCTGCCGGAGTCCGTCTTGGAAATCGAATTGGCATATTTGCCGAAACCGAGACTTGCCCCGGCTTCCTTGACGGTGCCGAGCCATGTCTGTTCGATGAATTGATAAAGCCCCCGCGCCGAGGATGTGGAAGCGCTTGCGCCGGGATTGAGATTCGATTCGATCTTCGCTGCGGACAGCAGATATTCGAAGCTGGCGCCGGTCGCATCCGCTGCCTGCCTGATGGTGCCCGCAACCTTGGCGCGCGCCGCCTCGATCGCGTTCGCAAACGTCGTGTCGAATGCCATGGTGTCCCGCTCCCCGGTGACACGCCTCTGCCGAAATGCCCGCGTCTCCCAACGCACACGGCTTTTGGCCGTCGTTCACACTGGGCAATTTATGGTTAATGCGTGGTTAACGCCTGCCACGATGCAGCCATGCTGCTGGAACATAAATCGGGGTACGGCGCTTGCATGACGTTAAACGATGATGAGCACGCTCAACCAGCAAGACTTGACGTTGGTGTTTCTGGCACTGGTGAGCTGCCTGCTGATCGCCTCGATTGCCCTGTTCTGGAGCCTCGAGGATCAGCGGGCAGCAGCCAAGCGCCGTATTAAACGCTGAACGGTCAAGCACCGCGATCAGGCCGGAGTCTGGCGATAGACTTCGGCAGGATCGAACGCGCGCTCGGCATCGACAAAAGCGAGTTTGACCGAGCCATCCTCGCCTCTCACCGCACGATAGAAGCATGAATGCCGCCCGGTGTGGCAGGCTGCCCCGGTCTGCTGGACCTTGATCCATACCGCGTCCTGATCGCAGTCCATCCGCATCTCCACCACGCGCTGGGTGTGGCCCGAGGTCTCGCCCTTGCGCCACAGCGCCTTGCGCGAGCGGCTGTAGTACCAGGCATCGCCGGTCTCGATGGTCTTGCGGAGCGCCTCGGCGTTCATGTGCGCAACCATCAGCACCTCGCCGGTCGCGGCATCGGTCGCGACGCAGGTCACGAGTCCTGCGGGGTCGAAGGACGGGCTGAACGCCAGCCCTTCCTCGAGGTCCTTGTTGTGAGACGGCGCGGACACTTTGCACTCCTGAAACGGCGGAGCGCAGACTAGGCGTTGTTGAGTCCGCGCACCATGGACAAGAAACGGTTCTGTTCGTCGGGATTGTCGCGGAACGCGCCGGTGAAGCGGGTGGTCAGTGTTTTCGCACCATGCTTGGCGATGCCGCGCACCGACATGCAGGTGTGCTCGGCCTCCATCACCACGGCTACGCCGCGCGGCTGCAGGATCGAATCGATCGCGGCGGCGATCTGCGCGGTGAGATGCTCCTGGGTCTGGAGGCGGTGGGCGAAAATATCGACCAGCCGGGCCAGCTTCGACAGGCCGACCACCCGCTCCACCGGCGTATAGGCAATATGCGCCTTGCCGTAGAACGGCATCATGTGATGCTCGCAATGCGAATGGAATTCGATATCGCGCACGAGGACGAAATCGTCATAACCGGCAATTTCACCGAAGGTGCGGTTCAGAACCTCCGCCGGGCACAGATGATAGCCCTGGAACAGTTCATCGTAGGCCTCGACGACCCGGCGCGGGGTGTCGACCAGGCCCTCCCGCGAGGGGTCCTCGCCGATATAGGAGAGAATGGTTTTCACCGCCTGTTCGGCGTCCTCGCGCGATGGGCGCGGCTGGTCCGGGCGGACCGGCGCGGCCTGAAAATCCGAGGGGGGAATTTCATTGCTCTTGGCGGCGGGCTTGCCGCCGCGCAACGGCTTGATGACTGCGTCCATAGGCTCTCCGTTCGACCGGCCTTGTGACGATTGAGGCCGGAGTGTCACCGGGTCGCCGCAACCGCCAATCACAAGTGGCGGCCGGACGCCGTGTCGTCCCAACCCTGAAACCGCCCCGGCTGGCACATCGCAGATATGCTATTCCGGCGATCGGTACGGCAGGCGGGTTTATTGCTGCCGAACCCGGATTATATAGGAAGCTGGCCAAGACCGCCAAGGCTGCCGCGTCGGGCGGTTAACGGGCCTGCATTGCAAGGGGCGAATGCCACAACCATGCTGAACGACATCTATAACAAGAAGATCGTCGAGCTTGCCGGGAATATCCCCCGCCTCGGACGGCTGGCAAACCCCGACGCATCGGCCACCGCACATTCGAAGCTGTGCGGATCGACAGTCAAGGTGGACCTGTCGATGAAGGACGGGGTGGTGACCGACTTCGCGCATGACGTGAAAGCCTGCGCGCTTGGGCAAGCGTCCTCCTCCATCATGGCGCGCCATGTTGTCGGCTCGAACGCCCAGGAACTGCGCGACCTGCGCGATGCCGTGACCAGGATGCTGAAGGACAACGGCGCGCCTCCCAGCGAAGGCAAATGGGCCGACATCGCGGTGCTGGAGCCGGTGCGTGACTACAAGGCGCGACACGCCTCGACGCTTTTGACCTTCAACGCCGTGGTCGACGCGATCGAGCAGATCGAGGCGAAAGCGAAGGTCCCGGCGCAATGACCTATTCGTCATTGCGAGCGCAGCGAAACAATCCAGTTCCCCCAACCAAGAGCTGATCGCTTCGTCGCTACACTTCTCGCAATGACGTCAAAATTCAGTGGGACGGTGCTGCCATCCCGCCGGTTGGCGGCAGGGCCTCGGCGGTCTTGGTGGCCTTGACCGCCGGCGCGCTCTCTGACGCCATCCGATCCTGAACGGGCTTCATGCCCGCGTCCGCCGGCAGGTCCGCGACTTTCGCCGACACATCGGTATTCACAGTATCGGCCTTCGCGGCGTTGTCAGCCATCGCGCTGGCCGGGATCAGATTGCTGGTCACGAGTTCCGCCGCGCTCAATTCATGCAGCGGCTCCCACGGCGGCACGCTCAGTGCGAGCGCCAGCAGATCGCCCGAGCCGCCCATGTCGAACGTGTATTTCGCAAGCCGCCCGACGTCGCGCTCGACAATGGTCATGTCTTCGGCGGTGTATTTGGAGGCCTTCGCATCGTTGGCGCGGTCGCCCATCCATATCTGATGCACGCGGACATGCGCCTGCGGCGGAATTTCGCGCGTCGCCGCACCGAGCAGCAGGAACACGCACATCGACTCGCAATAGCCTTCGGGAGCAATGGCACGTGCGCCATCGCGTTCAGTCACCACGCCGACACTGCCGATAACGCCGCCTGCGCGCCATGTCCGCCCGATCGCGATGGCGTCGAGCACCGAGCCGCCGGAGGAATCGATCACGATGCGCTGGCCTTTGAGGTCGTGGCCCTTCGTGAAACTGTCGAACAATGATGGCGTGTCGGAGGTGATGATGCCGACGGCGGAAATCCAGTCACGGCAATCGGGCTCGCAAGCCCCCTGTCTGGCCGTCACCCATTTGAAGGTCATCGGCTGCTTGCGCGCCTCGAGCGAGTCGGTGGCGTGAGCAGAACCGCCGCGCATGGCCAAGCCAAGCAGGGATATGAAGACCGCGGCGGCGCAGATTCGCACCAAGCCGCTGCCGATCAGCGACCTCTCAAGAGCCAACGTGGTTCCTTCCATGCCCTTGCGGACATTGGTACGGGCATCGCTGGCGACGCATCCGGGCCTCGAATCGTGTCACACCAGCGTTATGAAAATCGTATCATCGCGAGCGATGCCGTCCATTGCAGTTTTGCTGCAATGCAGTTGAATTTCGGCGATATTCAGGTGGTGTGACTTTAAAAACAGCGACTGCTGGTTCCGGGACAAGGAACTGTGCAAATCACCGCAAAGCGTTTCGGCAAAATGCCTATGAAGCCAACAAACTGTGACTGCGGTTTCCATCCGCAAGATCTGCCGCGCAACGCCGGCCGCGGCATGATCTGGCTCTATCGCCACACGCTCTCTCCGATGATCGGCAACACCTGCCGCCATCTGCCGACATGTTCGGTCTATGGCGACGAAGCGATTGCGCGCTACGGCCTGTGGGCTGGCGGATGGATGACGCTGGCGCGGCTTCTGCGCTGTCATCCATGGGGCACATCCGGCATCGACAATGTGCCGGACGAGTTCCCAGCGAAGGCGCGATGGTATATGCCGTGGCGCTATGGCCGCTGGCGCCACGTCAATTCGCCCTGATCAGCTTTCTTTCATCGGCTTTTTTCAAGAATTCGTCATCGCTGCATCGCAGTAGATGGTGGAACCAGTCAGCTGTTTCCTACTTAGAATTAGTCTCATCAAAGTGTCGCAGGGCCACGAGTCCTGTGCCGTGAGCAATACTCCAAGCATCGAGGGATGCATGACCGATCTGGACAATAGAGGTCCCGCCGGCAAGGCCGGTTTGGACCGACGCACCGTTTTACAGACAATTGGGATGGCGGGCGTCGCGGCAGGCGCAACATCCTGGCGTGGCGACAGCGCCGAGGCCGCGCCGCAGAAGGGAGAACCCGTGCCGGACTATTTTGTCAATGCAAGGCTGACCATCAACGGCAAGGATTATTCGAAGGCGGTTGATCCGCGCACCACGTTGCTCGATTTCCTGCGCGAGCACGTCGACCTCACCGGCACCAAGAAAGGCTGCGACCACGGCCAGTGCGGCGCCTGCACCGTGCATGTGAACGGCCGGCGTATCAATTCCTGCCTCAGCCTCGCCGCGACGCATGACGGCGACAAGATCACCACCATCGAGGGATTGGGCGAACCAGGCAATCTGCACCCGATGCAGGCGGCCTTCCTTGAACACGACGGTTATCAGTGCGGGTACTGCACCTCGGGCCAGATCATGTCGGCGACCGCGCTATTGAACGAGCCAATCGGTCAGAGCGAGGCAGATGTCCGGGAGGCCATGAGCGGCAACATCTGCCGCTGCGGCGCGTACAAAAATATCGTCGCCGCAATCCAGCAAGTCCGCCAGGGCACTTAAGAAGGACCGAGTTATGCAGACATTCCAAATTCGCCGCGCGGACAGTGCAGATGCCGCTATTCGCGGTGCGGCGGCCGCCAAAACCGCGCAACAGGGCGCGGACATCCGCTTTCTCGCCGGCGGCACTACCCTGCTCGATCTGATGAAGCTGAATGTCGAGACGCCGAAACAACTCATCGACATCAAACGCCTGCCGCTCGACAAGATCGAAACGTTGCCGGACGGCGCCCTTCGCATCGGCGCGACGGTGAAAAACGCCGATCTCGCAAACGATGAGCGCGTTCAGCGCGACTATCCCGTGCTGTCGCAGGCGCTGTTGTCCGGCGCCTCCGCGCAATTGCGCAACATGGCGACCACTGGCGGCAATCTGCTGCAGCGGACGCGCTGCCTTTATTTCCGCGATACCGGCATGGCGTGCAACAAGCGCGATCCGGGCTCGGGTTGCGCCGCGATCGGCGGCTTTAGCCGCAACCTCGCCATTCTCGGCGTCAGCGATCAGTGCATCGCCACCAATCCCTCGGACATGAACGTTGCGCTGATGGCGCTCGACGCGACCATCCACATCAAGGGCGCAACGGGCGAGCGCGCAGTGCCTATCGCAGACTTCTTTCTTCTGCCCGGCAAGACCCCGGACAAGGAAACCGTGATGCAGCCCGGCGATCTCATCACCCACGTGACCCTGCCGGCGCCCGCGAAAGGCGAGCGCTCGCTGTACCTCAAGCTGCGCGACCGCGCGTCCTACGAATTCGCCCTCGCCTCCGCCGCCGTGGTGATGACGATGGATGGCGACAAGATCGGCAAGGTCGCGTTCGCAATGGGCGGCATCGGCGTGCGGCCGTGGCGCGACAAGACCGTGGAAGCGAAACTCACCGGCCAGTCGCCGGACAGGGATGCGTTCCGCTCCGCCGCCGAAGCGTTCCTGAAAGACGCCAGGCCACAGGAGGGCAACGCCTTCAAGGTCGAGCTTGCAAGACGTTGTCTGGTCCACACCCTCGAGACCGCTGCGAAGCTGGCCTGATCAACCGGGAAACAGTCATGAACGATCATATCGATCCCAAAACCATCATCGGCGCTCCGCTCAACCGCATCGACGGCCCTAAAAAGGTCAGCGGCCGTGCGATGTACACCTCCGATCATAATTTCCCCGGCATGCTCTATGCTGTGCCGGTGTCGAGTTCGATCGCGAGCGGCACCATCACAAAGCTGGATATTTCCGAGGCTGAAAAGATGCCCGGCGTGCGTGCGATCCTGCACGCGGACAATATCGCCAAGCTCTACAAGGTGACGAATTCCCGCCTGCATATCGACGAAAAGCGCACCCCCTTCGCGGACAAGGAAGTGGCCTATTACGGCCAGTATATCGCGGCCGTGATCGCCGACACGTTTGAACAGGCCACAGCCGCGGCGGCAGCCGTCAAGGCGACCTACGCGCAGAAGCCTTTCAACGTCAGCGAAACCCTGCAATCCGGCAAGATGGAAACCCAGAGCGAGCGCGGCGATGTCGACGCCGCCTACGCCTCGGCTCCCGTCAAATTGGACGAAACCTATGTGACGCCGACGGAAACGCACTCGGCCATCGAGCTGCACGGAACCGTCGCGACTTACGAGAACGGCGTCTTCACGATCTACGAGGCAAGTCAGGCTGTCGTGAACTGCCAGGGCGTGACGATGGCGGTGCTGAACGAGCCGAAAGAGAACGTACGCATCGTCTCGCGATTCATCGGTTCGGGTTTTGGCAGCAAACTATGGCCGTGGCCGCATTACTTCATTGCTGCCGCCGGCAGCAAAATGCTCAACCGTCCGATAAAGCTGGTTCTCAGCCGCAAAATGAACTTTCAGGCGGCCGGCCATCGGCCACTGACGCAGCAGCGCATTCGCCTTGCCGCAAACGAGGACGGCAAGCTTGTCGCGCTCAGCCACGACAGCATCAACCACACCTCTGTTGGCGACAATTACAAGGAGAATTGCGGTGAGGCCACGCCGTTTCTCTACAGCACGGCGAACCTTCGCGTCACAGAAGGCGTTGCCAAGCTCAATGTCGGCGCACCGACGTCCATGCGAGGCCCCGGCGCCGTGCCGGGTCTGTTCGCGCTGGAATCGGCCATGGATGAGCTGGCCATCAAGCTGAAGATGGACCCCGTCGAGCTGCGGCTGAAGAACGACACGCTGACTGACGAAAGCACGGGTCTGCCATTCTCCTCGCGTCACCTCGCCGAATGCCTCACCACCGGCGCGCAGAAATTCGGCTGGGACAAACGCAATCCGCAGGTCGGCGCCATGCAGCGCGACGGCAAGATACTTGGCTATGGCATGGCGGCCTGCACCTGGATCGCGCTGCGCATGCCGACCGAGGTCTCGGTCGAACTGAGGGCGGACGGAACGGCGCGCGCCGTCTGCGCCACACAGGATATCGGCACCGGCACCTACACCGTTGTCGCACAAGTCGTGAGCAGCGAGACCGGCATTCCGGTCGAGAAGATCGACGTCGTGCTTGGCGATACCAATCTGCCGCCCGGTCCCTTCTCCGGCGGCTCCGCGGCCACGGCCTCGGTTATTCCAGCCCTGCTACAGGCCGCCCGCGAAGCCAAGAAGGCGGTGATCGAGCTCGCCACCAAAGCTCCCAATTCACCTCTGCTGAACCGCAAGCCCGACGAACTCACCTTCGTCAACGGCGCGGTGTCCACCGCCAATACAACCACAGGCTCGTCGGGCGGAAGCACCACCCTTCCGTTCGGACGCGTGATCGAAATGGCCGGCGCCGCGTCCGTCTCCGGCAAAGGCAAGAGCGGCGGCGGCTTTGACGACCCACTCAAGAAGAAGTTCTCGCTGCACTCGTTCGGCGCGCATTTCGTCGAAGTGAGCTGGCAGCCGGAGATTGCGCGGTTGCGTGTCGAGCGCGTTGTCACCGTGATCGACGGCGGCACCGTGATTAACGCCAAGACCGCGGCCAATCAGATCGAGGGCGCGGTGGTGATGGGCGTCGGCATGGCGCTGTTCGAGCATACCCATTACGATCCGCGAAACGGCGCGCCAGTGAATAGCAACCTCGCCGATTACGTGATGGCGACGCATGCGGACACGCCGCAGATCGACGTGACCTTCCTCGATTATCCGGACACCAATTTCAACGAGATCGGCGCGCGCGGTCTTGGCGAGATCGGCCTTGCCGGCATCGCCGCAGCCATCACGAACGCGGTCTATCACGCCACCGGCGTGCGTGTGCGCAAGCTGCCGGCGATGATCGAGGATCTGATCGCCGTCTGATCATTGCGGAATTGCGATCCGGACAATCTCGGCGTCATCCTGCCCCGCGGGCACGGTGTCGCCGACCGATTTGCCGAGCAGAGCGCGCGCCAGAGGCGAGGCGTGCGATAGCGTGCCTTTTGCCGGCTCCGCCTCGTCTTCGCCGACAATCGTGAAGGTCTGCTCGCGCCCGTCGTCGCGAAAAATCGTCACCCGGCTGCCAAAACGAACGGCCGTTGTATCCGTTGGGCACGGCACGAGATGGGCCGAGGCCCGCCGCGCTGACCAATAGCGCAGATCGCGTGCAAGACCGGCCATCGCGTCGCGGTCGCCGTCCGCCTGAGCTTTTGCATAGGCCGCGGACAGTTCGTCGACTTTCGCCTCGATCTGCGCGAGGCCGGCCTTCGTGACGTCGTTCGGATAATCCGACACGGGGCGGTCCGGCAACTCCTCTACGCTGTCGTCTTCCTTGGTGAAAGCCCTGCTCATCTCATTCCCTCGGCAGGAGAGACAGACTCAACCGGTCAGCATCAGATCAGGTTCCGGCGATTGCCCGGCTGGCGCAAATCAGGTTATACCGCGCTACCGCTTACCTGCGCTCGTTCGCAGGAGTGAGCATCAGGAGGATATCATGTCTGACAAGCCCGCATCCGGCTCGGGATTCCAGTACAGCGTCGCCAATCTGAAGCCCGTCTCCGATCAGATCGCCGTCACCTTTCCCGATGGCGCGAAGCGCGAATTTCCCAAAGGCACCACCGGCCTCGACATTGCGAAAGGTATTTCGCCTTCGCTGGCCAAGCGCACCGTGGCGATGGCGCTGGACGGCGCGGTCACCGATCTTGCCGATCCGATCGAGCGCGACGCCAAAATCGAATTCATCAATCGCGAAGACCCGCGTGCGCTGGAACTGATCCGTCACGATGCCGCGCATGTGCTGGCCGAGGCCGTACAGGCGCTTTGGCCCGGCACGCAGGTGACCATCGGTCCGGTCATCGACAACGGCTTCTATTACGATTTTTTCCGCAACGAGCCGTTCACGCCGGACGATTTCGCGGCCATCGAAAAGAAGATGCGCGAGATCATCGCGCGCGACAAACCTTTCACAAAGGAAATATGGACGCGCGAGCAGACCAAGCAGGTCTTCAGCGACAATGGCGAGATGTTCAAGGTCGAACTGCTCGACGCCATTCCGCCCGGCCAGCAGATCAAGATCTACAAGCAGGGCGACTGGTTCGATCTTTGTCGTGGGCCGCACATGACGTCCGTCGGCAAGGTCGGCAATGCGTTCAAGCTTATGAAGGTCGCCGGCGCATATTGGCGCGGCGACGCCAGCAATCCGATGCTGACCCGCATCTACGGCACGGCCTTCGCCAAGCAGGAAGACCTCGACGCCTATCTGAAACAGATCGAGGAAGCCGAGAAGCGCGACCATCGCCGCCTCGGCCGCGAAATGGACCTGTTTCATTTTCAGGAAGAAGGTCCCGGCGTCGTGTTCTGGCACGCCAAAGGGTGGACGGTGTTTCAGGCGATCATCGCCTATATGCGCCGCCGCCTCGCGGGCGACTATGCGGAAGTCAACGCGCCGCAAATGCTCGACAAGTCTTTGTGGGAGACCTCGGGCCACTGGCAGTGGTATCGCGAGAACATGTTCGCCGCGCAGTCGGCAGGCGACGAAGCCGAGGACAAGCGCTGGTTCGCGATCAAGCCGATGAACTGCCCCGGCCATGTGCTGATTTTCAAGCACGGGCTGAAAAGCTATCGCGAATTGCCGATACGTCTGGCCGAATTCGGCATCGTGCATCGCTACGAGCCATCGGGTGCGATGCACGGGCTGATGCGCGTGCGCGGCTTCACGCAGGACGACGCGCACATCTTCTGCATGGAATCCCAGCTCGCCGACGAATGCCTGAAGATCAACGATCTGATCCTGTCGACCTACGCCGATTTCGGCTTCGACGGCGAGATGACCATCAAGCTCTCGACCCGTCCGGATAAGCGCGTCGGATCGGATGCCTCGTGGGATCACGCCGAAAGCGTGATGGAAAAGGTGCTAGAGCAGATCAAGGCCAAGGACGGCAACCGCATCAAGACCGAGATCAATCCCGGCGAAGGCGCGTTCTACGGGCCGAAATTCGAATACGTGCTGCGCGACGCCATCGGCCGCGAATGGCAGTGCGGCACCACGCAAGTGGACTTCAACCTGCCGGAGCGGTTCGGCGCGTTCTACATCGACGAGCATTCCAACAAGGTGACGCCGATCATGGTTCACCGCGCGATCTGCGGCTCGCTGGAGCGTTTCACCGGCATCCTGATCGAGCATTTCGCCGGCCACTTCCCGCTCTGGCTCGCGCCGGTGCAGGCTGTCGTCACCACCATCACCTCCGATGGCGACGATTACGCGCGCGAAGTCATGGAGGCTTGCCGCAAGGCGGGGCTGCGCACCGAGATCGACCTGCGCAACGAGAAAATCAATTACAAGGTGCGCGAACATTCTCTGGCGAAGGTCCCGGCCCTTCTCGTCGTCGGCAAGAAGGAAGCCGAGACGCGCTCGGTCTCGATCCGCCGCCTCGGCAAGGAAGGCCAGACGGTCCTGCCTCTCGATGAGGCGCTGAAGGCGCTCACCGACGAAGCCACGCCGCCGGATGTGAAGCGGGCGAAGGTGCTCTAGCCTCGGACTTTACGTCCCAGGTCCCGGATGATTTAAGTTCGGCACGAAACTGTTGTCGAACCACGATGATTTATCGCAAGGATATTGATGGACTACGCGCGATCGCCGTTTTAGCCGTTATCGGCTTCCATGCATTTCCACGCTTTATTCGCGGCGGCTTTATCGGCGTAGATGTGTTTTTTGTGATCTCCGGATTTTTGATCACGGGGATCATTTTAAAGGCGGATTTCAGCTTTCGGGAGTTTTACGCACGGCGCGCGCGCCGATTGTTTCCCGCCCTGATTCTCGTACTCAGTGCCTCCCTCGTTCTTGGCTGGCTTTTTCTCACGCCTTTCGATCTCGAAAACCTTGGCCGCGAGGTGGCGGCCGCAACGCTCTTTATTCCAAACTTTTTGTTCTGGTCGGAAACCGGCTACTTCGACGCTGCCGCCAACACCAAGCCGCTATTACACGTGTGGTCGCTTGGCGTTGAGGAACAGTTTTATCTGATCTACCCCGCGCTAATCATTGTTGCCTTGCGGTTTCGGCTGTCGGCCATCGCCGTGTTACTGACAATGACTGTGCTGTCGCTGTTCGTTTGCTATTATCTTCTTGGTACCGGTTCGGCATCCGCTTTTTATTTGCCGTACGCTCGCGCTTGGGAGTTTTCGGCGGGAGGAATTCTCGCCGTCATTGCCAAAGGCAGATTTCCGGCGGCTGCGAATACGGCCGTAGCCATAGGGCTGGCGGCGATTCTTTTCAGCTCCTGGTTAGTGACCCCTGACGCGCCGTACCCGTCATCCGCAACAGTGATCGTCGTAATGGGAACGATGCTCATCATTTATTTTGGACAACAATCATCGTTGTCCAGACGCCTTCTCGAAACCGACACCGCCGTATTCACAGGGCGCATCAGTTATCCTCTTTATCTCTGGCATTGGCCGCTGCTGACATTCTTTTTTCTACTCAAAGAATCCCGCCTATCCGATCTGCAGACGGTTATCGTCCTGATCGTCTCGTTTCTCGCCGCCACGCTCACATATCGCCTTGTGGAGCGCCCGGTCGCGATCAAATTTCGCCTCGAACATATAGCAGGTGTGTCGGCGGGCATTCTTTTTGCGATTGGCCTAAGCGGTGCAGCGCTGGATTTTTCTAATGGCGCGCCCGCCAGATTTCCGGACGCCCTGTTGCAGGTTTTTTCATACGACCGCTACAAATTTGCATCCGATGCTTTTTTCCCCGGTTGCTGGCTGCGCACCAACGACCCGCCCTCTAGCCTGCGCACGATATGCACAAATTTCGACGATCGGGGTTCAATTGCAGTGTGGGGCGATTCCCATGCCGCCCGGCTGGCCCCAGGCATGAGAAAAGTCTTCGGTGATCGGCGCATCTGGCAGATGGCCAAAAGCAGTTGCCCCCCGGTCATAGGGCCCGGCATGGGCAAAGCATGCGAGGAATGGAATGACTACGTTATGGACCTCACCCGAAAGCATCCGCCCGGAACGCTTGTCCTTTATGCCTCATGGCAACTCTATTCCCGCTCATGGAAGAACGACGCTCCTCAGCGCGCGATGCTGATCAAATCAATTCAAGAGGCCAAGAAGGCTGGCGTTTCAAGGATTATCCTGCTTGGACAAGGGCCGGTATTTCAGCCTTCGCTCACAACCCTGCTGTTCCATGACTGGAAAAAGAAAGGCTGGAAGTCAGTTCCGGAGCGCCTTCCCGTTGAAACTGTCAGTCTTGACGCCATCGACAAAGACATAGCGGCCGTCGCTAATTTAACAGGCGTGGAATATCTGTCGCCGCTTGCGTTGTTTTGTACGGCCGACGGCTGTCTCACCAAAATTCCCGATAGTCCCGCACGCCTGATCACGTGGGATTACGGTCATTTCACTACCGATGGAGCAACTTTTCTCGCTGAAACAATCGCGCAAGCGAACCTGATCCCCTTCGCTCGATGAGGCGCGCAAGGCGCTCGCCGACGAAGCCACACCGCCGATGTGAAGCGGATAAAAAACCTTAACTAGGCCCTGATGCGTCATGGCCGGATTTATTCCGGCCATCCACGTCTTCATCTAAAGCGGCCAAGACGTGGATGCCCGGGACAAGCCCGGGCATGACGAGAACTCATAATTTTAATGTGTATGGCTCACCGCCTTCGCGGAGACAACGCCGAACACTTGAGTAGATTATCAGACCTTCAAGCCACCTTCGCGGCCGCTGCCTTGCCTTCGCGATCGAGCGCCGCGAACTCATCGTCCGTCAGAACGATGTCCGCCGCCGCGACATTCTCTTCGAGGTGCTTGACCTTGGAGGTGCCGGGGATCGGCAGCATCACCTTGCTGCGCTTGAGCACCCAGGCCAGCGCGATCTGGCTTGGCGCGGCCTTGTGCTTTTTCGCGATGGTATCGAGCAGCGACCCGGGCTTTGCGAGATTGCCCGCGGCCAGCGGATACCACGGGATGAAGCCGATGCCGTGCGTCTCGCAATAATCCAGCACGGCCTCGCTGCCGCGATCGACGAGATTGTAGCGGTTCTGCACGGTCGCAACCTTGAATACTTTCGAGGCGGCCTCGATGTCCGCGACCGAGACTTCGCTCAGGCCCGCATGCGCGATCACGCCGTCGTTCAGAAGCTGTTTGATCGCGCCGAACTGCTCGTCGCGCGGCACTTTCGGATCGATGCGGTGAAGCTGCCACAGGCCGATCTGCTTCACGCCGAGATTGCGCAGGCTCTTGTGCGCCTGCTGGATCAGATATTCAGGCCGCCCCACCGGCGCCCAGACATTCGGGCCGGTGCGCGTCAAACCGCCCTTGGTGGCGATGAGAAGTCCCTTGTAGGGCGCCAGCGCCTCGCGGATCAGTTGCTCGGATACGTCCGGGCCGTAGGAATCCGCCGTGTCGATGAAATTGACCCCGATCTCGGGCACACGGCGCAAGGTGCGCAGCACCTCGGCGCGGTCCTGCGGCTCGCCCCAGATGCCGGGGCCGGTGATCCGCATGGCCCCGAAGCCGAGGCGCGTGACCCCGATATCACCGCCGATCTTGAATGTGCCTGATTTTGCTGCGCTGACAGTCGACATATCGTATTCCTTCAAAGCTGATGGCCGCACCGTTATACCGAGGCGGCCCACCGGATTTGGGAGCGCTTTGCAGCGCATCAAGTCCGCACAAAGGACTATTGATCCTGCCCGGGAAGGCTCCCGGCGAACTGCACGAAACGATCACGTCAGCGTCATCACGCGATCCCGCCGTCCCGGAAACCCGCAGATTAAAGCCTTTATAACTCCGCGGCCCTGTTATCTTCGCGTGTGGCGCGCTATCTGCGCCTAGACTCTTCTCACCATGCGAACACAAATCCGGATCTCGAATGCCTGACGCCATCGAACTTCTGAAAACGCGCCGCTCTCTCAAACCGTTCGAGATGACCGGCCCCGGCCCCTCCTCCGCCGAGCTTGAAACCATCCTGACCATCGGATCGCGCGTGCCGGACCACGGCAAGATCGCGCCGTGGCGCTTCATCGTATTCGAGGGCGAAGGCCGCGACAAAGCCGGCGAAATTTTCGCGCGTATCTTCAAGGCAAAGAACGTTAACGCGACGCCCGATCAGATCGAAAAGGAACGCAAGAAATTCAACGACGCTCCGCTCGTGATCGGCGTCGTCAGCAGAACGGTCCAGCACTTCAAGGTACCGGCCTGGGAGCAGGAATTGTCGGCGGGCGCCAGCGCCATGAACATCGTTCTGGCCGCCAATGCGCTCGGCTATGCGGCCGACTGGCTGACCGGATGGATCGCGTTCGATCGTGACGTGCTCACCGCGCTCGGCCTTGGGGCAAACGAGAAGATCGCGGGCTTCATCCATATCGGCCGGCCGACCAAGATCATCGAGGATCGCCCTCGTCCTGCGCTCGGCGAGATCGTCACGCGGTTTTAACGGCGAAGTCACGCCGCCTTCGAGGCGCACTGTCCAAATTTCTGCATCAGGCTTCCGACCTCGGACGCCGGGCGCGCGGCGCTGAACAGGAAGCCCTGCACCTCCGTGCAGCCCTCCAGCCGCAGACGGTCGAGCTGGTCGCGCGTCTCGACTCCTTCCGCCGTGGTCGAGATGTTGAGGCTGCGGCCGAGGCCCGAGATCGCGCGCACGATGGCGAGGCTGTCCGGCCGGTCGCCGAGATCGCGCACGAAGGAGCGGTCGATCTTGATCTTGTCGAAGGGAAAACTGCGCAGATAGTTCAGGCTGGAATAGCCGGTGCCGAAATCGTCCATCGAGATTCGCACGCCAAGTTCGCGCAGTTGATGCAGCGTCGAGATATTGGCCTCGGTGTCGGCCAGAAACAGCGACTCGGTGATTTCAAGCTCGAGCCGCGAGGCCGCGAGCCCCGACTGGCCGAGCGCGGCGATCACCAGCAGCACCAGATTGCGGCTGCGGAACTGCACCGGCGACAGGTTGACCGCCACGCGAATGTCGGACGGCCATTTCGCCGCCTGCATGCAGGCTTCGCGCAAGACCCACTCGCCGATTGGAACGATCAGGCCGATGTCTTCCGCGACCGGAATGAAGTCGGCCGGTGAGATCATGCCTTTCTGTGGATGTTTCCACCGCAACAGCGATTCGAACGCAACGATACGGTCCTGCGCCAGATCGACCAGAGGCTGATAATGCAATTCGAATTCTCCGCCAGCGAGCGCGCGGCGCAGATCGAATTCCATGTCGCGGCGCTTTTGCGCCTGCCGGTCCATCTCCTTCTCGAAGAAATGATGCATGCTGCCGCCATCGGCTTTTGCGCGATACAGCGCCATGTCGGCGTTGCGAAGCAGGTCCTCGCCGGTCTCGCCATCGCCCGGCGAGACCGCAATGCCGATGCTGGCGCCGATCACCAGATCGAGCCCCTCGACATGATACGGCGCGCTGAGAATGTCGATCAGCCGCGCGGCGACGCCGCTCAGTTCGCTGGGCGAGAAATCGCCCTCCACCACCATCGCAAATTCATCGCCGCCGAGCCGCGCCACCAGGCTGTTCGCCGGAAGACTCGCATTCAGCCGTTCGGCCACAGCACGCAGAAGCCGGTCGCCGGTCGGATGGCCGAAAGAATCGTTGACGTTTTTGAACAGATCGAGGTCGATACACAGGACCGCGACGGATTTCGCCGCCGAGCTGCCGCGCTCGAGGCTGCGGCGCAGATGATCCTGGAATTTGACGCGATTGGGCAGACCTGTGAGCGCGTCGTGATGCGCCATATAGGCCACGCGGGCCTCCGCGCGCCGCCGTTCGGTGATGTCCACCGAGCAGACCAGAAATCCGTCGCGACCGTCGAACGCGACGCGGCGGCCGAACACCAGAACCTCGATCTCGCTGCCGTCGGCCTTGACGTGACGCCAGTTCTGCGAGGACTGATAGGCGTCGCCAACCTGATCGAGCGCGCGGGCATGAGCCTCCCGCTCGTCTTCCGGCCAGATATCGTAAAGCGTCATCGACAGGAACGCGGAGCGGTCATAGCCGTAATGGCTCACCGCCGCGTCGTTGACTCCGATGAAAGCCTTGGTCTGCGCGTCGAACACCCACATCGGCATCGGATTGGAATTGAACAGCAGGCGGAACGACTGCTCGCGGCGCTTCAGTTCGGTGACATCCGTCAGCGTCAGTGCCAGAAGATCGCCGGTCGGCGCGGCGCTGAGCTTGAGAGTCCGTTCCCCGCTCGCGAGCTCGAATTCCTTGCTGTTGCCGCCGCGGACGGCGCCAACCAGGTGCGAAACGATATCGGACGCCGACAACGCATGCGATCCGCAACTCAGCCGGCGCCAACGCAGTTCATCCGGCGGAAGGTTGAGCAGACGCGCGGTGGCGTCGTTGAGATGAACGATCTGGAAGTCGACGGGTTGGCCGTCTGCGTCGCGAATCGCGGTCAGCGACAGGATGCCGTCGTCGGTTGCGGAGAAGACCGCATCGAGCAGATCATAGGCGGCGCCGCTGGTGTGAACATATACGCCGGTCAGCAGTTCGCCCCAGCGCGAGGCAAATGGCAGCGCCAGCAGATCGTAAGCCTGAACGTTGCCGTGGCGGACGCAGTGGGCCATGGCGCGGTAGGGCTTGCCGTTCTTGTGGGCGCAGCCCACCGCCTCTTCCAGCGACAACGCGCAATCGGGCACCAGCGAGGACACCGGCGTATTCCACACGTCGAGATCGAGCCAGGTTTCAGCGTCGCGGCCGGCACGCGTGATTTCGAGAATCGCGCCACGCTCGCGCAGCAGCATGATGTCGTCGGATAACCGGCCCAGGCTGCCGAGCATCACGTCCTCGAAAAACGGAAGCCGCTGGCCGGGTTTCTTGGCTGCACGCCATTTACGCTGAAGGATGGAGATATCGCTGAAGAGGTTGAGGCCGGAAGATTTTCCGGACAAAGCATCGGCAACCACGATAGACTCCCGCGCACAAGACAAGTTCTTTGTTGCGCGGCATCCAATTCATTTTCATTTAAGGCTGCGTAAACAATCGCAGTCCGTGCCTGTTTCAAGCATCGCACGGCGAACGAAAATCGCCGCATGGTTAGTGCGCGTTAGACACCATGACAGATTTGATGCGGTTTTGTTTCGGCGCATCGCGCGCCAACGCTACACGACGGGTACGCCGCCGGGATGCTTGGCCTTTTCCTCCGGTTCGACATGAATGGTGACGATCGCATCCGGAATTCCCTCGTGTAGCGCGGCCTCGATCTGGTCGCACACGGCATGCGACTCTGAAACCGTCATGGTGCCGGGCACGACGAGGTGAAATTCGATGAAGGTCGCGCGGCCGGCGCGGCGGGTACGCAGATCGTGCGCCTCGATCGCGCCGTCGGCGTGAGTGGAAATCAATTCGCGCACCCTGGCGAGGGTCTCGGGCTCCACAGCTTCGTCCATCAGACCGCCGATGGATTCGCGCATCAGCTGCCACCCTGACCACAGGATGTTCATCGCCACGAGCGCGGCGACGATGGCATCGAGTTGAAGCCAGCCGGTCATTGCGACAACCGCCACGCCGAGGACCACACCGGCTGACGACACCACATCGGTCCAGAGGTGCCGCCCATCCGCCACCAGCGCCGGCGACTTCCATAAACGTCCGAACCGGAAAAGCACCCAGCACCAGATCGCGTTGATAACGCTTGCCGCGCCGTTGATTAAAAGACCCTTGATTGGCGCATCGAGTGGCCTCGGTTCGAGAAATCCGTTGTAGGATTCGTGCAGGATCGCGATCGCGGCCAACACGATCAGGACGCCCTCCAGCACGGCGGACAGGTATTCTGCCTTGTGGTGACCATAAGGATGACCCGCGTCGGGCGGTTCGGCACTTAGGCGCACGGCGAAGAACGCCGCGACCGCGGTCGCGACATTGATCATGCTTTCAAGCGCATCGGAATAAAGCGCGAGGCTGCCGGTCAGTCGGTAGGCGAGAAACTTCAACCCAAGAACGACAATGCCGACGCCGATACTGCCGAGCGCCAGTTTGAGGACTTTGTCCATTACAATTCCACGGGAACACGCGGCGCCGTCAGGCCGCATGTGCCGCAGATAAAGGAAGGCGGCGGCGGCGGCAAACGTTAAGTTCGCTTTTGAGACTGACTTGCATCTAATCCACAGATGAAGGCAGACGGCGTCAAGTTTTTTTGACCGCGGCCGTCGCTCAATTGAACGCGGCGCGGGGATTAATCCGTTTCAGGCGATGTTCCTTGTGTCGGGGCCTGCACGGAAAGACCGCATGACATCAGCCGCCGCACTCGTTTCGCTCGCAACGTCCGTTCCGCCTCACGAATTCCGCCAGACATGCGTGGAGGACGTGACGCGGCAGATATTCGCCGATCGCTTTCCCGAATTCGACCGGCTGTCGCGCGTGTTCAAAAACACCGGCGTGCTCAAACGTCATGGCGTGCGGCCCATCGAATGGTATTTCGAGCCGCGCGGCTGGCCCGAACGGACCGAAGCCTTCATCGAGGGAGCTTGCGCGCTATATGCCGATGTCGCGGGCAAGGCGATCGCACGCGCGGGAATCGGCGGCAACGAGATCGATACGGTCGTGACAATCTCATCGACCGGTCTTGCGACACCGAGCCTCGATGCGCGCGTCGCGGAAAAAACCGGATTTCGTCCCGATATCGTGCGCGTGCCCGTGTTCGGGCTCGGATGCGGCGGCGGCGTTTCGGGTTTCGGAATCGCGGCGTCGCTGGCGCAGGCACGGCCGGGAACGAACGTTCTGTTCGTCGCCATCGAGTTGTGCACACTGGCCTTCAGGCTCGACAAGCTGACCAAGGCCAACATCATCGCCACAAGTCTTTTTGGCGACGGTGCGGCAGCTGCCGTGCTGCGCGCAGGCGATGGCGGCGCGCTGCAGGTCGAAGCTTACGGCAACCATCTGTGGCCCAATACGCTCGATATCATGGGCTGGAATGTCGACCCGGAGGGATTCGGCGTCGTGCTGCAGCGATCGATTCCGGCCTTCGTCAGCGAGAACATGAAGCCCGCGGTGATGAAAATTCTCGAGCGCATGCAACTGTCGCTTGACGATATCGGCCGCATGGTCTGCCACCCCGGCGGCGCCAGGGTCCTGAGCGCATTGGAAAGCGCATTCTCGCTGCGGCAGGGCTCGCTCGATCATGAGCGCGGCGTGCTGGCCGATTACGGCAACATGTCCGCGCCGACCGTGCTGTTCATCCTGGAACGCGTGCTGGCGGACAAGACGCCCGAACGCGCGCTGTTGACGTCGCTCGGGCCGGGCTTTGCCGCAAGCTGCCTGTCGCTGCGGCGCGCCGCATGACCTTCGCATCCATCATTCTGGCGCTGATTACCCTGCAGCGGCTAGGCGAACTTCTGCTCGCCCGCGCCAATACCAGACTGTTACTGGCGCGGGGCGCCACCGAGGTCGGCGCCGGTCATTATCCATGGATGGTCGCGATCCATGCCGGATGGCTCGCGGCGCTGTGGCTGGAAGGCTGGCGGCAGCCGGTGAACCTTTTGGGCCTCGGCGTCTTCGTGCTGCTTCAGGTGTTGCGGGTCTGGATCGTCCTGACGCTCGGCGCGCGATGGACGACACGCCTGATCGTGCTGCGTGATGCGCCGCTTGTCACCGGAGGGCCTTACCGCCTGTTCGCGCACCCCAACTACCTTGTGGTCGCCCTTGAGATTGCGGTGCTGCCGCTGACGCTGGGACTTTGGGACATCGCTGCGGGGTTCAGTGTCCTGAACGCCATGATTCTCGCTGTCCGGATCCGCGCCGAGGATACGGCACTCTCGACAATCCCGGCTGCGTGATTCGAAAGGCGCTAGCGCGCGATGACTTCCACTTCGCCATCGACGCCGTTGGTGACGTTGAAGGGCCGCTCGAACACCTTGCCCTCGTTCTTGGCGATGGCGCGGTATTCGCCCTCGGCCAGCACCACGCGCGGGAATGCGCCGATCGATTCCTTGATGACGTCGCCGGCCGGCGTAATCACGGACCAAGCGGTGTTGGCGAGCGCCTCGCCGCCATTGTCGCTAACCAGCTTGAGGGTGATGACTGCGGCACGATGGGTGACAACGACGTCGGTGAGCTTGCCGGTCTGCACGCGAATGTCCGAACGCACCACCGAATTGGCGTCACCATAGTTCGAGACGAGATAATAGGTGCCCTCGGGCACCAGCATGACGTCACCCGCCGCGACGTTCTGCGCGAGCGGCGCGCGCTCGCTGAGTTCGAACTGACTGCCGCGATAGATCGAGAACGTGATCTGGCCCTGCGGGATTTTCGATGCGCCGACGCGGCCCTCGAGACGGAGTCCGCCGGCGGGAAGATCGAAGGTCTCGCGCACATTCTCCTGCCGCATCGTCACCGTGCGGACGCCGCCGACCAGACCGAAGCTGACGTGAACCACATAATTGCCCGGCGGCAGCGGGATGGTCGGCGTCGGGTTGCGATCCTCGCGGATGAGCTGGAACTGTCCGTTGGCAGCCGGCTGGGCGGAATAGACCCGCCAGATCAAGCCGCCATTCACCAGCGGCATGTCCTTACCGAAGCGCGCCGACAGGGTGAGCGTGCCCTGTCCCGACCCGGGCGGCACGGGAACCGCCGCGACCGGCGGCTGGGTCAGCGTGGGCGGCAGGCCCGGAGGAATCACGTTGCCGCCATTGGACGGCGCAAGGCTGATGGCCGGGCCGGACGGGGTTGGTGCTTCGGGCACGGAGGCCGGTGGAACCGGCGGCGGACGGTCGGTAAAGAACTGCGCCGACGCGCTTTGCGGCGTCAGCGGCCCGGCCAGCCACACCAGCGCAAGGGCGCATGCCAGACGTGCGGCATATTTCGACACCGCCTTGCCATATCCGGGACCAATCATATGTGCGTTTTTCACCGAAAACGCGGCGAATTCAAGCCTCGTGCAGCTCTTGTTAAGGTTCGTGATGACAGCCGCAAAACCCGATTTCGCCACCGCACGGCATGCCGGCTGTGGAAAAGGGCCGTGCTTCAGTCACATTCATCAACCAAGCTCACAATTCATTTCCACCGACAGACGAGCGCCTGCGTCCGCGATGGTATAATCATCGAAGCGCAGAAGAGGCACCGCTGCCCCTGAGCGGCTACGCGGCGACTGCAGGAGACCGGCTTTTGCTTGAGAACTTCATGGGATTCGGCCTCAACCGAAGCAATGGCGCGACAAACGGAGCGGGCAAGGCCGAGCCGCAGGTGTTTCGGCGGCCGAAAATCGGCCTCGCGCTCGGCGGCGGCGCGGCACGCGGTTTCTCCCATATCGGCATTCTGCGCACCCTGCTCGCCAGCGGCATCGTGCCGGATATCGTGGTCGGTACCTCGATCGGCGCGGTGGTGGGCGGCTCCTACGCGGCCGGTCATCTCGATGCCTTCGAGGATTGGGCACGCGGACTGATGCCGAAGAATGTTTTCGGTTATCTCGACATCCAGCTCAACGGCTCGGGACTGATCGGCGGCGACAAGCTGGCCTCGCAGCTCAACGCCACCTTTGGCAGCACCAGGATCGAAACCCTGCCGCTGAAATTCGCCGCGGTGGGCACCGAAGTGAAAACCGGACATGAAATCTGGATGACGCATGGCCGGCTTGTCGACGCGATGCGCGCGTCCTACGCGCTCCCCGGCATTTTCGCGCCTGTTCTCGTCGGCAATCGCTGGCTGGTGGATGGCGCGCTGGTCAACCCCGTTCCGGTGTCGGCGGCGCGCGCACTCGGCGCAGAAATCGTGATCGCCTGCAACGTTTCCACCGATGTGTCCGGACATGGCACCATCATCACGGCGCACGGCACCGGCGAGGAGACCGAAAGCGTCACGGAAATGTCGATCGAAAAGCGCGGCCTTGGAAAGTTCTTCTCGGCGGAAAAAACCGTGAAGCGTGAATTCTTCGGAGCCGCGGGACGGCCCGGCATCTCGACCGTGATGGTGGAGGCCTTCAACATCATGCAGGATCGCATCACCCGCGCGCGTCTAGCCGGCGATCCGCCCGATGTCCTGATCTCGCCGCGCGTGGGACGCATCGGCTGGTTCGATTTCCACCGTGCCGAGGAGTGCATCGCGCACGGGGCTCGCGCCGCCGAGCGCAGCATCGAATCGATTCAGGAAGTCTTGAACGTGCTCAGCCCGACGATCAGTCAGCTGCCGGGCACCAATCAGGGCATCGAGACGTAAACGGTCGCTCCGTCTTGCCTACGCCGTCTTGATGTATTCGCGCAGCGATTCCTGCTCGTGCTCGTATTCGCGCACACGGAATTTCACGATATCGCCGATCGAGATCAATCCGACCACCCTGTCGTTCTCGACCACGGGAAGATGACGGAATTTTCCGATCGTCATCTTTTCCATGATGGCGGCGGCGGTGTCGGCCTGCCTACAGGTGACGACCTTGCGCGTCATCGTCTCGCTGACGGGCTCGTCCAGCACCTTGGCGCCGCGCTGGCCGAGCACGCGCACGATGTCGCGCTCGGACACGATGCCCTCGATGCGGCCGCTCTTCATCACCAGCACCGCGCCGATCCTGCGTTCGCTTAAGATCTTGACGACCTCGTTCAGCGTCGCGTCCGACGGCACGCTGACGATATCGTGTCCTTTGGTATCGAGAATTGTCTGCACTGTCATGACCGTCTCCCCGAAGCAACCGCGTCGTTCGATGCGCGGTGATTGAATTAGGCAACCTAAGGAAACACGCGTGCGCGAGTTTTGTTTCGCGCCATAGACAAGCGATGATGGATCAAAGCCGGGCCGTCCGCAAGCGGCTGCATCCCGCCTTAAATTTAGGCGTCACGATCCGAAGGCAAAACCTGCGGCACCGGATCGAACAGCGAAAACAGAAAGAGGCCGGCCAGGAAACCGCCGATATGGGCTTGCCAGGCAATGCTTTGCACGTTGGTGCCGACCGCGATCGCGCCGATCCCGGTGATGAAATTCAGGCCGAACCAGATGCCGAGAAAAGCAAGCACGCGGCCGTTTCGCAGCGCACGCGACAAGGGCAGCGCCGGAACGCGCGAGGCCGCCTCGGCGTCGCCCCGCCGCAACGACAGAAAACTGCCTCGCTGAAACGCGAAGCGGATGGCGGCGGCCATCGCGCCCGACACCGCCGCCGATGCGCCGATCATCGGCGCCACTTCTCCCGGATGACTGACAAGATGGGCAACGGCGCCCGCGATCGCCGTCAGCGCGAGAAACAAAAAGAAGCGCGCCGCGCCGAAGCGCCGCGCCAGCGCGCTGCCGAAGGGCAGCATCCAGAGCATGTTGAAGCCGATATGGGCGAGATCGGCATGCAACAGCGAATAGGTCAGGAAAGTCCAGATATCGGCGCCGACGCCGCCTGGAAAGGCATTCGGCATGACGCTGGCGGAATAGCGCGCCGGCACAAACCCGAAGGTCCAGATCACTTCCTGATCGAGACCCGGCGGCAGGAGCGCGCGGATGCCGTGAATGCCGAACATCAGCACCAGAAGCGCCGTCATGGCGCCGGGCAGCATCAGGATCGGCTCACGGGCGATCTTCGGCGCCTCGTCATATGGGCCGTTCGAGGGAGTGTTCACGGGAGCATCCAAGGGGCAGATTCCAGTCACCGCCTGGATGGCGTCATGCAGGCTATGACCGTTGAGATACGGCATTTTCGCTGCGGCGCAAGCTGTCGCCTGCCGTGAAACGAAAAAAGGAAGGACAAAAGTCCTTCCTTTTCATCGAGCGGTCCATCTGTGCCGGGACAACACCACCCCTCCCCGCACACCGGCCAACTTCTTTGGGCCAACTGTTTTCAGCCAGCTCTTTTTCGCCACCTGTTCGACGCGTCGGTCACGCTGCCGTTCGACTTGCACCGTGCCGCAAAATGCCTCGGCTATCACCTTCAACCTTGGATCGCGATCCCACTGGAGAGAAGGCCCGCGATCTGGAGTAACCGGACACTACCCGCTCTACGGGTTCGCGCAACGCCATAGTTAATTTAACGTTAACGACACAAACCCGTGCAGTTTCAGCCGCAAAGCCCACAACGGCATGGACGCTGCACCCCTCTTCACGCACAACCAGAAAGGGGACCGGCACGGCCAAAAGCGGGACAGAACTGTCCCTTGCAGGGCCGCGACGGTCAGGGACGTCAGTGAATGAAGCATCCGTCGAACCGCGAATTCTTCGCCTATTGGGACAAAGCACGGGGGGATGAAACCGCTCCCGACCGCAGCAGTCTCGCGCCGGAAGGCGTGCGGCACCTGCTCGGCGACATCTTCGTGCTGTCCTACGATCCGGCGGCGGGTTACCCGTTTCGCGTCGCGGGCACACGGACCTGCGCTCTGTTCGGGTTCGATATCAAGGGCCGCGACTTCGTCTCGCTGTTCGGCGTCGACAGCCGCCACGAGATCGAGGACATTCTGGGCATCGTCGCGGAGGAAACGCTCCCGACCGTCGCCGGCGTCACCGCCGACACCAGCGAGGGCGAGATTGTGCATCTCGAATTGCTGCTCCTGCCCTTCAGCAATCGCGCGCACACCCCGCTCAGCCTCACCGGCCTGCTCGCACCGTTCGAGGACAGGCGCGGCACGCTCCGCGATCTGGCGCTGACATCGTGGCGTCATATCCACGACGAGCGGCTGCGCGGCCCTCGCGCCATCCGCAAATGGGCCATCGTGCGTGGCCTCACCGTCTATGAGGGACTGCGCTGAATCTACCGCGAACTCGATCGAGAGCACATGAATCGGTGCAACACCGCCTCAGATGAATGATCGTCCGCGCTTAATCTCAGAGTATTGGCTCCGCAGCCTGTCATGGCGTCGGGGCCAGATTGCTTATCGGAAGTACTGAATAGGTACCCACCGGCAGCGATCAAAAAACAGCAACTTAGCAAGAGACCGAGCCTCCAGACAGACGTCCAAGTCGTACTGGGTGCTGCGCTTTGTTCGGGAATGTTTCTGTCCAAACGCCAGATCATGTAGCCGAATAGCAGCCCAAGAACCGCTCCTGAAAATCCTCCAGCTACGACAAGACCGGATCGGCTCGCGCTGCTTATCAAGGAGCCTTGCGTCAAGCTCAGCAGATAAACGCTTGCTATCCCGCCCGTGGCGCCAAGACCTGCATACAGGACCATCAGCCAGGAGTTTGCCGAGCGAAAGATGAGCGTAGCGATCGGAAGCAGAAAGACCGTAACCGGCCAAGCATACCAAGCGCCTTCCAGCGCTGGCATGGCAAGCTGCACGATGGCGGCTTTTAAAGCTCCTGATATCAGCAGCACAACCAGAGAAAATAGCCAGGCAAGAGCTACTGCCGGCATCGTCAACACACCGAGGTATCCCGCTAACGGCGTTATAAAAATACCCAGAAACAAGGATCGCAAAAATCGTCCATTGCTCATTGATGGCCACCGCGTACAGGCATTGATTGCGGCGGATATCTTCTCTTGTTTCCATTAAGCCAATAAGAGGACACTCGGCGCTACTGGCGCGATACCGCTAACGCGGCGTTAACCCTGTCAACCCTATGGTTCGTCCATACCGACAACCTCCGTTGACCGGCGTGAGATGGCGTTACCCCAAAAAAATCCAGTTCATCATCCGGCGGCAGAGGAACGCAGGCGCTTCCAGCGGGTGAAAGTCCATCTGCTCGGGCGCTACATGCTCTCCGACCGGCGCGAATATCCCTGTCAGGTGATCAACATGTCGCCGGGCGGCCTCGCGCTGCTGGCACCCGGCATCGGCAATGTCGGCGAACGGGTCGTCGCCTATCTCGATCATATCGGCCGCGTCGAAGGCAAGATCACGCGCTTGCTCGACAACGGCTTTGCCATGACGGTCGGCGCGACGCCGCGCAAGCGCGAGAAGCTCGCCGCCCAGCTGACATGGCTCGCCAACCGCCAGATCCTGAACCTGCCGGAAGACCGCCGCCACGACCGCGTCGTGCCGCGCAATCCGATGTCCTGGCTGCGGCTGGACAATGGCCGCGAGATGCCCTGCCGCATCATCGACCTGTCGCTGTCCGGCGCCGCCGTGTCGGCGGAAATGAAGCCCCTGGTCGGTGATCACGTCGTGCTCGGCAAGGTGCCGGCGCGGGTCGTGCGTCATCTTGAGGAAGGCTTCGCCATCGAGTTTTCCCATCCTCAGGCTAGCGAAACGGTCGAAGAGAACGTCACCGCCCGCTGACCGCCTTTGCCCGCCCTAGTCTCCCTGCGGCGCGGGCTTGGACAGATAGTCCTTCGACTGGGCCTCGCTTTTCAGCGGCGTCACCTTGTCCGGATCGATACGTATCATCAGGTAATCGATGTGATCGTCGATCCTGGTGAACCAGTGTCCGGTGCCGGCGGGGATCACGACCACATCGCCGGCCTTGATGTCGTAGGCGATGCCATCCTTGACCTCGCTGCCGTTGTTGCCGGGGCCGTTGAACTCCACCACGGTCCGCATGGTTGCGGGGCGCCGCTGCCGGTTGACGATATCGGGGCCCAGCACCAGCGTCGCCGCTCCCGAGATCACATGATAGACCTCGCTGATCTGGTCGTGCTCCGCCACTGAATTCGGCGACGGCTTGTCCAGCTTGCCGCGATGCACCATGCCGATGCCGATATGGGCCTTGCCGATATCGATGTCGCGCACCTGCTGGTCGAGAAGCTTTTCCGCCAGAGCCTTCTTCGTATAGCTCTCCAGCTCCTGCGCCGGGATATGCGTCCCCGGACACATCGTGCAGGTCGGCTGCGGATCGGTGGGGTTGACGCGGGTCTGCGCGTGGGCGCCGCCTGCGACCAGAATACAAAACCCCGTCAAAAATCCCGGAAAAATGGACCTCATAAGCGCTCCCTGCGTGTTTGATTTTTTTGTCGATGGTGCGGAATCAATTCTATCGTCACCAGCCGGTAAATGCGCGAGGTTAGCGATTTGCGATTTTTCAGGCCGGACAAGGCGGTATCGTTGCGATGAAGGCGGTGTTTTACCGTTGCGGGCGCCCTGAGTTGCGCGCCGGCGGGCAGGCAACCTCCTGTCGAATGACAGGCCGATCAAGGCGATGGCGGAAAATAGATAAAATTTGAATCGATCGCGCAAATCAACATTTCAAAAGACGATGGTTTCAAATCCCTTTCGGCAATCCGTCGAGTTTGAATTTCAATTGCTTCAATTGTCGTGAGCCAACTTAGCCGCGGCGAAAATCCTGCGTGAGAAACATGGCCCAACAAAAAAAACGGGGGCCACAATGTTTTTCAACGGTGGAAAGGCGGCAAATCTTCGCGCAGCGGGTCTGGCGATCGTTGCCGGCCTGATGACGACAAACTCCGCGGCATTTGCCGCAAGCAATACAATGCCGGCCGCGGCTGCGAACCAGCGCGTGCTCTACGCCAGCCTCGGCGAGACGACACGTTCGCCGATCGGCTGGGTGGAATTCTGCAACGACAATCCGGGCGACTGCAGCGGCGGGCCGACGCAGCCGCGCGACATCGTGATGACGCAGGCGGCCTGGAAAGATCTGCTTCGGGTCAACCGCTGGGTCAACGAGAATGTGAAGCCGCTGACCGACATGGATCACTGGGGCGTCGTCGAGAAATGGTCGTATCCGACCGACGGCTACGGCGATTGCGAGGATTACGTCCTGCAGAAGCGCAAGATGCTGATCGATGCGGGATGGCCGCGCGAGGCGCTGCTGGTCACGGTCGTGCGCGACAAGAAAGGCGAAGGCCACGCGGTCCTGACGGTGAAGTCCGACAAGGGCGAATTCATTCTCGACAACCAGAACGAGGATGTCGTCGCCTGGACCGAGACCGGCTACCGCTTCGTGAAACGGCAATCGCAAAGCGATCCTAATGTGTGGGTGTCGCTGGGCGACTCGCGGCCCGCGGTTGCGACGGCAAGCTCGCGCTGAGCATCACGCAGGAATCGAAGGGATAACAATCGCGGCCCGGTCACTCCCCACCCCTCCCCGTCCCGGACCGGTTCGCGCGCGGCCAGCTTTCCCCAAAGCTGGCCGCACCCATTTTCAGTCCACGCAGCCGGATGAAGATTTTCGAGCACGCGGCAGAGATCGCCGACGATTTGTCCGTCTGGTTCACCTCGCCACATTCAACGTCACGGCACACGCGAGAGAAATCGACGTGTGATGCAAAAATGCGTCTCAAAATGGGCTTCGCCTCCCGGATTGTGCTGCCACGCCGGCCTATGATCAAGAAGGACGAATTGTAAGTGAGCACATGCGTAGCCAGTTCAAGTCTGTATTCCTATCGCTATGTATGTTGTGGTCCGCCGCCGCGTACGCCACAGACCTTCGACTTCCGACAGCCCTTCAGAATGCGCCCCCGTCTTCGAGTACGGACTGGACCGGTTTCCATATCGGCCTTATCGGCGGTCATGCCTGGGGCGATCTCACAACCACGAACAATTCCATGACCACCGGCGGCGCGCTGCTTGGAATAACCAATACCGCATTCGTCCCTCCGGCGACTTTTACAGGGCCGGACGCGAAGTATTCAACGTCGGGCAATCTCCTTGGTCTTGAAATCGGCTACGACAAACAGATCGGCTCCGGCCTGATCGGTATTGAAACCGACCTCATGTGGGGAGCCGTTACGTCGCAGTCGAATTACTCCGGTTCGGATGCCGGCCCGCAATACGCTTCAAAAACCACGATCGACGTCTTAGGCTCCACGCGCGTGCGGGTCGGGTGGGTTTACGATCGCGTGCTGCTCTACGGGACCGGCGGCGTCGCATACCTTCACAACGTCTCCGAACTCGGAATTCAGGGCGGAACACCGGAGGTGCCGCTCGGTCCTTCCCACCAGGCAAGTCAGGAGGCGTGGCACGTTGGCTATGCCGCTGGCGGCGGCGTTGAGTACTCACTCGCGCCGGGCTGGTCGACCAAGGTGGAATATCTCTATACCGATTTTGGAAAACGCGACTACGACATCGGTTATGGCGCGGCTGGCTCCGTTCATTCCGAGGGGAAGGCGGCTCTTAATCTTGTCCGCGCCGGGCTAAACAAAAGATTTTGAACAGCGCGCTGCGGGCGTGTCGCACAACCGCAACTCGACGCCTGACATCGTGAAAACGCCTGAACGGCCAAGCTGCTTTAGCGAGCGATCCCTGTCTCGTCGGCAATCCGCGCGATACGTTTTTCAAAATCCGGATACATGCCGACGTGCTGCCTGAGCTTCTTGAATGTCGCCAGATAATCCGGATCCCGCGTCCGGCAATAAAGCTCTTTTAGAATATTGCACGCGACCAGCGGCTCTCTCATCCTGTCGTAGAACGGATTGCTCAACAAAAAGATGAGTTCCGGAGCGACAACCTTGAAAGTGGATCGCGACAATATCACGGACGCAAATCTTTCCTGAATAAACGTTTTCATCGGAGCGCGGCCGTCCGCGTAGTAGTTTGTCGGAGCGGCAAAGGGAGACCCGGGGGCTTCCGTCAGAGCAAAAAACTTGTCGGCGAGATCGAGCCACTCATTCCAGTAAGCCCGCTTGGCAATGACGTAGTTGCTGAAGACCGATGTTTTCTGGTGCGTCACCAGAGTCTTCAGGTCAACGCTTGAACCAATTTTGGCAAAAAACTCCTCGCTCAGCCTCAGAAGACCGGGATGCCAATACTCTCCTTGCTCAAACGGATTTTGAAAAAGAGCCAGTTCAGGACAGTGGGGTGAAAAAAGCGCCACCTCCCCTTCTTGATCGACGCTCTCAAGAGTATTCAGAACAACGCTGGAATTGAAACCCGTCTTGGATGTAAATTTGGGCGACAGAAATCCGTACCAGGCGTCTTCCTTCAATTCATTCTCTTTCAGGAACTTCCTGATCACCCAGAATTCGAACCAGTCAGGCCTTTCATTCGCGGAATTGTCGAGGGGTATGAAGGCCGGATCCAGTGACTGTCTGGATGCTGCATCGTAGAAAATCTGAAAAATGAAAATATTCTGGCGAGGCCCCGCGCCTTGAATCTGATTGTTCATGTCGACCGTTCGTGAAAACCTAGCTTCAGCAACCAACGTAGAGTGTTTTCATCTTGACCAAAAAGCAAGCTCCTCATCCCGTTCCGCGCGATTGGCGCCGCGTCCACCATTCGCCGGTGTTCTGGATCGGCATCGTCTTGTGTCTGGCCGCTCTTGCGATCTATCTGTGGTCTGACGACCTGTCATGGCGGCCGCGGGGACCTTGAGCCGCGGCAGCAACGCCATGAGGAGAGGTGCTGCTATCTAGGAAACGACGGATCATTCCGCTTTGAATCATCTCACTCAATGAACGATCCCGGCCGCCGACCCGATATTCTGCCGATGGTTATTCTCGCTGCCATTGCCGGCGCGATCGGGCTCGGCATTTTGCTGTTTCCCTATGTGTCCGGCGTCGTGGACCGGCAAAACTGCATCGCTGTCGGCCGCACCGATTGCCGCTGAGCACGCTTACCGGCCCTTGCACGGAACCAGTTCCGGCGCCTGCCGTTGATATCACGGCCGCGCGAGGACGCAGCCGATACCGCTTCTTTGCGGAGGGAGGGTTCGATGGCCGGTGCTGGACTGAACGACGAAGAAATCGCGCTGATGTGCGATATCGCACAAAACGCGAAGATCGCCATGAACCCGCGCAAGGAAGCCGAACTGAAGCGACTTGTAGCCGAGGATTATCTGAGCCGCGACATAAACGAAGGACCGGGATCGCGCGGCTATGTGCTGACCGGCAAGGGCCAGGAAACCCTGGTCTCGCTTGGTGTCGGCGTCAACGAATCCTGAGCTGGCGCACTAGCCGATCTTCTTCAGCCCGGCCTTGAAACGCACCGCGTTCTTTGCGTAATGCGGCGCGGCGCGGGTGAGAAGCCTTACTTGCTCATCGTCGAGGACACGCAGGACGCGCGCCGGCGCGCCGACGATCAGCGAGCGCTCGGGAAACGTCTTGCCCTCGGTGATAAGTGTGCCCGCGCCGACCACGCATTCCCTCCCGATCCGCGCGCCGTTCATCACGATCGCGCCCATGCCGATCAGCGCGCCGTCCTCCACGGTGCAGCCATGGACGATGGCATTATGGCCGACCGAACAGTTTTTTCCGATCGTGAGAGGAAAGCCGGGATCGGAATGAAATGTGCAGTTGTCCTGCACGCTCGATCCTTCGCCGATATCGATCAGTTCGTTGTCGCCGCGAATAACGCTGCCGAACCATACGCTGGCGCCCTTTTGCAGCCGCACATTGCCGATCACCTGCGCGGAATCGGCGATGAAATAATCTCCGTCGGCTGGAAGCTGCGGCTTGATACCATCGAGTTCGTAAATCGGCATAACGGTCTCCTTGTCGCGGGCGACCATGCCAGAAACGGATGCGCGATGCATCCTTCTCTTCGGACGAAAAATATCAGGCGAACAGGCCGGCGGCCTTGAGCACGGCCAGCAGCAGCGTGCCGGACATCATGCTCCAGAACCCGGCCAGTATCGTCGCCATCATCACGAACTCGACACGTCGCCGCTCGATGCGGCGGCCGAGGATGGTATTGCGCATGATGATGAAGGGCGCGGCGAACACCAGAAACGGCACCGCGGCGAATGCGGACGGTGCCGCGCCCGTCCTCAGCAAGCCAAAGCCCGCCGGACGGTCCACGAAGGCCTGATAGCCGCTGGTGAGCGCGCCTGCGACGGCAAATCCGATCAGAAGCGAGAACAGCGAATTGACGGCATCCGGCGACATGCGGTCGCTCCCCTGTGAGACTGCCCACGCATCGCAAAATGCCGCCGCGCCCGCCACCTTATCCTTAAAAAAGGGTTAACGCCGCTCCCCGGCGCACGCATGGCCGGTGCGGTTTTGCCGCGCCGCGTTAAACCGCCGGCAGCGCGGGCCGTGGCATAATCAAAATCGATTCGTCCCTCGCCTGGTCAGACCGCCTCACCGATGCCGCCCTCGTCCCGTATCGCGTCCACCCATGCCCCCCGGCAACCTCAGCGCCGCCATCACATGGCGCCGCTGATCGCGTCATGCGCTATCGGCGCATGCGCGCTTGCCATCATCACATATCTGTTGTGGCCGACCTGGACGAATACAACGGCCGGCGATCCGGACCGTCTTCCGGTCATCATCGGCGATACGCTGTTCAACGTCCCGACCAGATCGATCCGCGTGAAAATGCAGAAGCGCAGCGGCGTGCAGGAGCGGGTCGATCTGGCGTTTCTCTATCCGTCACTGACCGCACCGGAAACGCCCAAACATGTCACGGCCGAAACAGTGGAGACCGATCCCGCGCCGATCGACCGGCTGTTCGTGTCGATCGCCGCGCACCACGACGCGATGTCGCCGGAGGAGCGGCTGCGCATCATCTATCCGCGCTACTGGGACGTGAACGCATCCCGCTCGGCGGACGGGCTGACGGTGCGCCCGTTTCGCGAGAACACGGCTTACGCCACCGAGGATCTTGTTTTCGACGATGCATCCGCGTTTGTCGCGCGATGTACGCGCGATGAGAAAACGCCGGGCATGTGCATGAGCGTCCGCCGCGTCGACGGCGCGGACCTCACCTTCCGCTTTCCGCGCGCGTGGCTCGCGCAATGGCGCGATGTCGCGGGCGCGATGGACCGGCTGGTCAAATGGATGCGCGGGACGCGGGGCTAGTTCAGGCCTCTTCCTCGATATCGGTTTCGAGAATCGCCATCTGGAACTGATACGAGCGGTCGTCGTCCTCATCGTCCACGAACAGAACGCCGATGAATTCCTCGCCGATATAGACCTCGGCGGAATCGTCCTTCTTCGGGCGCGGCACCACGCGGATTTTCGGATTGCCGAACAGACGCTTCAGATAGGCGTCGAGCTTTCTCACTTCGGTCACGTCCACGGGGCTTCTCCAATTGTCTTCGACAAAAACATCATCATGGCCGCGGGCGGGCATGACGGGGCGCGAGGTCGTCAACGCGCATGATCAGATTTCTCTAGCGTGTTTGCAGCGCAAAGACCAAGCTCAAAAAGTCGACATCGAACAGTTGAAATATCAAAGACCGAGCGCGTTCAGCATCTGGTCCATCGTGCGCGATGGCTCCGAGCATCCCGCCGCGCCGACAACCTTGGCCGGCACGCCCGCGACGGTGACGTTGTTCGGCACCGGCTTCACCACGACGGAGCCTGCGGCAATGCGCGCGCAATGGCCGACCTCGATATTGCCGAGGATTTTCGCGCCGGCGCCAATCATGACGCCATGACGAATCTTCGGATGCCGGTCCTCGTTTTCCTTGCCGGTGCCGCCGAGCGTCACATCGTGGAGAATCGAAACGTCATCCTCGATCACGGCTGTCTCGCCGACCACAAGGCCGGTGGCATGGTCGAGGAAAATGCCGCGGCCGATTTTCGCGGCGGGATTGATGTCGGTCTGGAACGCTGCGGAGGAGCGACTCTGCAGATAATAGGCGAAGTCCTTGCGGTTCTTGTTCCACAGCCAATGCGCCAAACGATGAGTCTGGATGGCGTGGAAGCCCTTGAAATACAGAAGCGGATCGATGAAGCGCGAGGTCGCCGGATCGCGGTCGTACACCGCGACCAGATCGGCGCGAAAGATGTTGCCAAGATCGGGCTGGTCACGCAGTGCGTCCTGATAGGCCTGGCGGATCAGGTCGCCGGACAGCGCCGCGTGATCCAGACGCTCGGCAATGCGGTTGATAACCGCGTCCTCGAGCCGGTTATGGTGCAGGACGTTGGAATAAATGAAGGTCGCAAGCTCGGGCTCGCGCCGCACGATCTCCTCGGCTTCGTCGCGAATTCGCGTCCACACAGGATCGACGGTGGACAGGGACGTTTTGGTATCGAGGTGATGCTTGGCCATGTTGCAGTTCCGGCTGTTCCGCGGCTGGGACAGTTCTACCACATAAGGGGACCGCGGAAACACGCAATCCCACCGTCTTTCGGATAGGGATAATATTTCTCTCCCGGACGGCCGCCTTATTTACGCCGCCCCAGAAAACCCAGTACGCCGTCTTTGTAAACCCTGTCCCCCACTGCGCGCATGTGATCGCGGTCGGGAATATCGAGGACTTCGCTGCCTGCGATGATCTCGCCGAGCCGCTGCGCCGATCCCGCCACATCGTCCTTCGTGCCGACTGCGATCAGAACCGGACCATGAATCGCCGCGACATCCTCGCGCGACATCAATTGCCGCGAACCGCGCAGACACGCCGCCAGCGCCTTGCGGTCGGAATGGGTCTGGTCGGCAAAGGCGCGGAATGTGCGTCCGCGCGGATCGGTGACATCGTCGAGCGAAGGCGCCTCCAGCGCGCGGGCGACATCCTCGCCCGGGCCGCCGCCCTCGATAATGCCCATGCCGATGCCGCCGAGTATGGCCGAACGCTGGCGTTCGCCGCTGTGGCGCGCGATGAAAGCGGTAATGCGCCCGCCCATCGAATAGCCCATCATGTCGGCGCGTGCGATCTTGAGATGATCCATCAGCGCCAGCACGTCGCTCGCCATGATGGCAATGGAATATTGCGCGGGATCGTACAGCTTGGTGGATTCGCCGTGGCCGCGATTGTCGAGCGCGACCACGCGGCGGCCGTCCTTGGTCAGCGCCGACACCCAGCCCGGATAAATCCAGTTGACGTTCTTGGTGGAGGCAAAGCCATGAACCAGAACGATCGGATCGCCCTCGCCTTCATCGATATAAGAAATTTCCACGGAGCCGTGATGAAAACTCGGCATCGGTCATTCCAGCAATGTTGAGGGATTGTTGTCCGGTTGGCTGGACGTTCTAGCTCCGGCGCACCGATTTGGCCAGCACGCAGCCTGCAATTTCAGGCAGCGCGGCCTTGCGCCGCTGTCATGTCACCTTGCGCCAGATTTGCAAGTTCGCGCTCCCGCGCGGCAAGTTCCCGGCGTGCGCGTTTCAATTTGGCACGCTGAATCCAGGACAGCGTCAGCCGCTCCGTGGTGGCCTTGATGGAGAACAGAAATCCGACCACGGCGAGCAACGCACCGAACACCCACCACGCGAGGTTAAATGCTCCGGCGGTGAGCAGCAGCGCGCCGCGCCCGAGAATTTTCACGATGGCACGCGTCTGCGACCCCTTGGATTCGGCGAGCCGGGCCGCGCGCGCGACATCCTTCGGCCCGTCGGAAATCCGCAGCACGTCGAGCGCGCCTTTGGCGCCCGCCTTCTCGCCAACCCGGCCGACGTCTTTCGCCAGACGCACCAGCGCGCCGGCTTTCTCCGCCTTGAACGCGGCTTTGACCGCGCCGACCGTTTGCGAGGGATGGGCGAGCGATGCGGACGCGACCGCTTGCTGCAAGACCGGCGTGTCGATCACATCGCGTACGGCGCGCCCTGTCCACTCGGTGAGACCGGCGCCGAGCCGGCCGACCTTGCGGGCGTCCTTGACCATGCTCAGTCCCGCCCGCAGCGGCGCCGCGCCGCCTGCCGACACGTAGGTCGCCGCCGTCACCGCGATGCCCGCGCTGGCAAGACCGAGCACCAGGCGGTCGACATTCTCGCCCATCACAAGATGCTTGCCCTCGCGGATCACGTCACGGGTGTCGCCGAACACGAACAGATCACCGGCCACCGTGCCGGTCAGACTGGCTGCGTCATCGACCTCGCCGGTCACAAGTCCGCTGGCGAATTTTTTGGCCATGGAGACCGTGGATTGATCGGCGGCGACGGCCGCAGCAACTTCGTCTGATGTCGTCTTCGAAATTGGAATATTTTTGTCGCCGGCAAGCGCGACAAAACTGTTGGCGAGATCCGCATCATTTGCATGCAAAGCCTGCGTGATGTTCTGCTCCACCACGGCGCTGGCCTGCGGCGCGTCGGCAGGACCGAGGGTCTTACCGAGCTGAACGTCTGACAAGCGCGCAGGATCGTCCTGCGCCATCAGCACTTCGAGGGCACGGCGCGCCTTTGGCAACAACATGGCAAAGGCCGCAGCCGAAAAAGCCACGCCCGCCAATGCCAAAATGATCCGTCGCCTCGTCATTCGCGCTCCGTCAAGCACGCTTTGCCAGCGTCACTCTCTCAAAGATGTAGTGTGGCGAATTTGGGACACAACGGCCCCGACCAAAGAAGGGGCCAACGAAAGAAGGGCTATCCGGACACGTCAGGATTGTGTCGAATCCGTTCCGAAGATTGATACGCGTCCGTCTCAAATTTTTGCAGCGATCTGGAATTCCAACGCAGCTGACATTATTGTGCGCCGCGTATTCGGGTGTCTCTGTTCATGTCTGCGGGGCGTCCGATCCTAGTTTCGAAGTCCAGAACTATAAAACAAACAGCAACCCAACTGCCTCGCAAGGTTTGAACATCATGGCCGACCACATCGTTCCTCACTTTCACAACGATTCCGGCGTGTCCGTGATTGAAATCGGATCGAGAGAGTTCATGTGCGTCGGCGCGAATCCGCCTTTCGATCACCCGCACGTTTTCCTCGATCTTGGCGACGACAGCGAAATCATCTGCCCCTATTGCTCGACGCTGTATCGCTATGCGGCCGACCTCGCCCCCGGCGCGGCGCGCCCGCCGGAATGCGTCCTGAAGGACAAGGTCGCCTGAGCCGGCGGTCCGGGCCACCGGCATGGCCGCATCGCGAACCATCATCGTCGCGGGCGCGGGCATCGGCGGGCTGACCGCGTCGCTGGCATTGACGAAGGTGGGCTATCGCGTCGTCATCCTTGAGCGCCAGCAAAAGCTCGAGGAAGCCGGGGCAGGCCTGCAGCTTTCCCCCAACGCGACACGGGTGCTGATCGATCTCGGTCTCGAGCAGCGCCTGTTGCCCAGCATCATCGCACCCGAAGCCGTCAGCGTCATGACCGCGCGCACGGCGAGAGAAGTCAGCCGCATTCCGCTCGGCGATGACGCCGCGTTCCGGTACGGCGCGCCCTACTGGCTGATCCGCCGCACCGATCTGCAGGCGGCATTGCTCGCCGCCGTGCTTGAAAACCCCGATATCGACCTGCGGCTCGGGTTGCAGTTCGAGGATGTCGCGACCTATCCCAAGGGCGTCACCGTCGTGGCCCGCAGGGACATTACGCGCCATCAGGAAACCGCGCTGGCGCTGATCGGTGCGGACGGCGTGTGGTCCGCCGTGCGCCATCAATTATTTCCCGATGACAGACCCCAATTCACCGGCCGCATCGCCTGGCGCGGCACCATCGAAGCCAAGCAATTGCCGCGCGAATTCAACGCGCGCCGCGTGCAGCTGTGGATGGGTCCGAACGCGCATCTCGTGGCCTATCCGCTGGACGGCCAGCGTATCAACATGGTCGCGATCGTGTCCGGCACATGGAACAGGCCGGGCTGGAACGAGCCCGGTGAGGCCGCCGACATCGCCCAGCATTACGCAGCGCCGCAATGGCCGATCGCTCCGCGCATGATGGTCGGCGCGGTGGAGAGCTGGCGCAAATGGGCCTTGTTCGCGCTGCCCGATGGCGGGGTCTGGACCAGGGACAACATCGCCCTGATCGGCGACGCGGCCCATGCGATGCTTCCCTTCGTGGCGCAGGGCGCTGGCATGGCGATCGAGGACGCGGCAACGCTGGCAAAATGCATGAAAGACGCCACCGACATTCCGAAAGCCCTCGCACGCTACGAAAAGATGCGCGCCCCGCGGGTCGGCAAGGTACAGCGGACCGCGCGCCAGACCGGGCAGATCTATCACCTGCGCGGCGCGATGGCCTTCGCGCGCGATCAGACCATGCGCGCCCTCGGCGGCGAGAAGCTGCGCGCGCGGCACGACTGGATCTACGACTGGCGCGGCTAGCCGGTCCGCGCTTTCCTGCGCCCTAACGCCTTTGTTTTTTGGTAGAGGCTGCCGCCGGCGCCGTCAGCGTATCGGGCGGCAGCGGGCCGCAATTGCCGCGCTGGCGGGCTTCGTCAATCAGTTTAAGGTCATCGCGCGCTTTCACATAATCGGTCTGGTAGGCCAGACCCGAAATGAGCTGGCCGGCCGCGCCCGTTTCCGCCTTTGCCATCAGCGCCTGCAATTCGGTGACGCGATCGAAAGCCGGTTTGCGCGCCTTGGCGAGCTGCTCGCAATTATAAAGATCGTAGCGCGCCGGATCGACAAACGGGCTGGAGGTCGCGCCGGTGGCGCAGCCGCCGAGCAGCAAGCCCGCGAACAGCAATACCGCCAGCGGCGCGGATCTTTTCATATCGTGTCGGATCATGACAACGACCGGCATCAAGACGACCTGTTGAGTGAAACCCGGCTCGGCGAGCCAGACGGATTAGAGGCTGATATTATTGAGAACTGATTTAAGATGCCGGTACGGCCCGCTGATGGCAGTTGCAAGGCAGAATATCCAAGAAACATTCAGGCGGACACCTTGTCCGGGCCAAATCTCAGTATCTCTTCCTTGTCTTAATATCTTCCTTGCTGGATCATTTCGCACGCGGCCAAAGCACGCGGCCGCCGCATCATTTCCCCTTGCGGCTTTCCTCGCAGCGAAGATTGAGGATGGTACGAATCTTGTCGCCATCGAGCAGTTGCGGCGCCTTGCGGTAACCTTGCTCGACAAGCTTGGTCTGGATCGCCTCCCAGTTTCGCACCTTGCCGGACCCGGCCATTTTCAGTGCGAGCTGGTAGACCTCGAGATTCTTCTTGCGCATGACAAAGCTCCTGTTGCGCGGAACTGTTAGCAAATCGCAACCGGTCATTCAAATGTCATGTGTGTCACAATTGGAGATTGTGGCAGAGGGAGATCTCAAAGGCACGGATCGGCGCCAGAATCACCAGCCCACGAATCTATTTTTTTAAAAAAAGATCGCCGATCGAAACGATGGTCGTCGGATGCGACGCCAGCCATTCCTCGCTCTCGGCAATGTGGACATAATGCGCCGCCATCCGCAGCAGGCGTTCTTTCACCTCGGCATTGTCTTCACGCGCGGCACGCTCGCTCAGTTCGTCCGCGCGGCGAAGGAGATCGGAAGGTTCGGTCATGGCAAGCCTCCTCAGGCTATATTCCCGTTGAACGCGCCTCGCAAACCGAGCGTCCCGCTGTTCGTTCCCTCGTCAACAAGCGCCGTTTTAAGCGTCACTTTGCGGCCTCGACAAAGGCATGGCGCCGTGCAAGGAATCGATGCAGCATCAGTGTTGCGATGCGCTCGATGTAGCCGGACATCGTGTCGTGACGTTTAACGTTTCATGATGGATCCGGATATGAACAAGATCGAGCGTTCGCCATTGCCTTCGACGGTCGCACAGCAACCGGCGGACACGTCCTCCCCGCTGCTGCGCTTCCTGGACGAACTGCATCGCAATTATGCCGGCGAGACCGGCGGCGCCCTCGCCGATTACATTCCCGAACTGAGCAAGGCCAATCCGGATCATTTCGGCATCAGCCTGGTGTCGATCGACGGCCACACCTACGAGGTCGGCGACACCCAGGTGCCGTTCACCATCCAGTCGATCTCGAAGGCCTTCGTTTTCGCCCTTGCGCTCGATCTCGTCGGGCCCGAGGTGGTGGAAGGGAAAATCGGCGTCGAGCCGAGCGGCGAAGCCTTCAACGCGATCCGCCTCAACGCGCAAAACCGTCCGTTCAACGCCATGGTCAATGCCGGCGCGATTGCCTGTTCGGGCATCATCCATGAGGCCAAAGGCGAGGAGGCGTTCGAGACGATCCGGCAGGCGATGAGCCGTTTTGCCGGGCGCGATCTGGACGTCGACGAGGCCGTCTTCCAATCCGAGCGGGCAACCGGCGACCGCAATCGCGCCATAGGCTATCTCCTGAAAAGCTCGTCGGTGATCGGCACCGATGTCAGCGCGGTGCTCGACGTCTATTTCCGCCAGTGCTCCATTCTGGTCAACGCCCACGACATCGCGGTGATGGGCGCCACGCTCGGCAATCGCGGCGTCAACCCGATCACCGGCGAGCAGGTGGTCGCGCCCTATGCCGTGGCGCGCGCGCTGTCGGTGATGACGAGCTCGGGCATGTACGACTACGCCGGCGAATGGATCTATCGTGTCGGCCTTCCGGCCAAGAGCGGCGTCGGCGGTGGTATCGTCGCGACCTTCCCCTCGCAGTTCGGCCTCGGCACGTTCTCGCCGCTGCTCGACAGCCACGGCAACTCAACGCGCGGCATCAAGGTCTGCGAAACGCTGTCCGACCATTTCAACCTGCACATGCTCAACCGCACCAGCAACATCCAGTCCTGCCTGTTCGCGGATTACGACCTCAGCAAAAGCTCGTCGCGGCGCAGCCGCCGGCCGGACGAGGCGGAAATTCTGGCCGAGCGCAGCGACAAGGTCCGGGTGCTGGAATTGTTCGGCGCGCTGGCCTTCACCGAGGTGGACTATGTCACGCGCAAACTCGCCGAGGGACCCGCGCCGCATTTCATGATCGTCGATTTCCGCCGCACCTCCGGCATCACCGGCGCCGCGACCAAACTCATGATGGATGCGTTCAAGACGCTGTCCGGCAGGGGCGTGACCGTGATCGTCACGGCGGTGGACCGCAAGGCGGCGGCCTTCGCCGAATTCCGCGCGGCGATGAAGGATTCCACCTTCGTGCGAAGCTTTCCGCTGCTCGACGAGGCGATCGAGTGGTCCGAGGATCAGATCGTGTACCGTTACGGCGGCGCGGTCGATTTCAGCCAGACCGTTCCCCTTGGCGAGCAGGCGTTGCTCAAGGAGCTCACGCCCGAAGAGCTCTCGCTTGTCAGCGCACTGGGCGAGACGCGCAACTTCGACAACGGCGCGCACATCATCGCCGCGGGCGAGACGTCGGACTCGCTCTACTTCCTGCTGCGCGGGCTGGTCAGCGTCAAATTGCCGACCGGCGTCCGGCTGGCAACGCTGACATCGGGCATGGTGTTCGGCGAGCTGGCGCTCCTGGAGCCGCGCCGCAGCGCGGACGTGTTTGCCGATACGCCGATCGTATGCCACGTCATTCCGCTCGCGGCCCTCCATCAATTCTGCGGCGGGAATCCGAAGATCGAAACCAAGATCATGCTCAATCTTTCGAGGCTGCTCTCGGCGCGGCTGATACGGGCCAACAAGAAAGTCGATCTGCTGAGCGCGAACTGAGACGGATCAGAACCTTCGCATTTATACTTGTTGCACAAATGCAGCACACCGGAAATCGAGTTCTCAAGAAACCCCTTGAGTAAAGCAAGCTCTTGCTTTTCGCCGGATCTGTCGTTTTGCTGGTGGATATACCAATTCCGGCGACCTGATTTTAAGCGCCGCCATTTCCGACTATTTATCGCCCTGATTGCCCATGCCGGATTTTACATCTTTCATTGCGAAGGATCATTTCGATGGCAAAAAATTCCAGAAAGAAAAAAAGACCTGCGGCCAAGAAACCCAGCCCTTTGACCAAGCGGCGAGCCGTCAAAAGCAAGAGCGCCAAAAAGAAGAATGCGACCAAAAAGAAACCCGCCAAGAAAACGCGCAAGGTCCATAAAAAGCTCAGCGTCCCGAAGCGCAACACCAGGAAGGCTGCGCGACCAACGCAGCCTTTAACAAAAGCCAAAACGGACAAGACATATACGGGGCGCCTCGATTCGAGTGTGCTCCCAGGCATCGCGCCTCATACCAGCCGCCGCGAAATCTATTACCGTCTGGAATGGTATTTCCTCGGTGAGTACCTTCCTAACAAAGTACATCGGATAGACCCGGCAGCGCCGATCAGTTCTCTCCTGCGCGGCATCGGTCTTGCCGACCTCTGCTACAATATGAACTTAGAAGAAAATCGCTCAAAATATTTCAACGGCGTCAGAATTTTGTGGGATTCTCCCCCGCCTCCCAAAAGTTTCAAAAACGTCAAGAGTTTTGGCGAGCTCCTGGATTCTGTCGTGGCTGATTATCGCATTGCCGGTTTCGTCATCGATGGCGAATGAGGAATTGCATCATGAAAAATTATTTGCGAATTGCAAAGATTTTAGCTGCGATGTTGTTGTTCGCGATCATTCCGCATTCCGTTCACGCCGCGACTGCCAAATCAGGCGACGACGACTACATCCCCAGCGACGCCGAGATCGAGAAAATGATGATCGACAAATATCGTGCGACCATCAGAGACCAGGTGGAGCGCCTGCATGGCAGACGCTTGTCCGAAGTTAAGAAAAAGATCGGCATCAAGGATGAAAAGAGCCCGGGCAAAGCCGGCGGCGACACCCCGCAGCAGGTGTTCTTTTTGCGCAGAAACAGGCTGGACATGTTCCAGCTGGACGACAATGTTGTGCCGCTTTCCAGCGCGAAAGGCGCCGCGATCAGCATCACGCGCGACGAGCTCGCGGGCACGACGGCGACAACGGTGAACGGCCGCCTTCAGGCGGTCGCGTATCGCTCGGAAGCATCGCCGGATGGCACGGGAAGCAACATCGGCGTCAACATAGCGCCTTACGTCGACGCGCAAGGGACGACAAATTCACCGAAGAAGAAATCGGACGCCAGTACGCTGCAAACCGGCGTTGACTTTCAATTTTCCACATTCGGCGGGCCCATCGCGCACAACTATTTCATTGTTACTCCGTACTACCAGACGGACTATTCCGGAATCGCCAGTGCGGATGGCGTCAAACTGGCATGGGAGCCTCGCGATCCACGATTGGCCCTGGGAGGCACGATCGGTCAGGGCTCCGGTTTTGTCGATTGGTACTGGCAGCTTCATGTCGAAGCCGACCTCAAGGACGTCCACAACGTCGGCTCGACCGGATTGGTAAAGGGACAATACAGCTGGATCGGCGGCACGGCGCAGGCCCATTTTGTGCTCTTTCCGGATTATACGGAGGCGCAGCCGGACTTTAAATCGCCAGGGCCGGCTTTCTGGGTCAATCGGCTTTTTGCGAACGCCAGCCTTACCTCTTACGTTCAACTCGAGAACGGCAGACAGGTGACGACGTATGGGGCAGAACTCGGATACAACATCTCGACGGATGGCAAATCATCCGTTTCCGTCAAATACGATCAGGGAACAGACAAGGACACCCTTGTTGCCATGCGCAAATATCTGATGGCGCTCAATATCAAGTATTAGTCGTCGCAGCGCGGAGTGTTCACTGACCGGCGGCGGATCACAGACTGTTCTTGTGAATTTTTCCGTCCTTCATGATGACGGCGAGATTTTTGCCGGGATCTTCCATCAGGCGAATGTCATCGAGCGGATTTCCGTTCAGGACCAGCAGATCGGCGAAAGCGCCCTTCTCGATCACGCCGAGCTTGCCGTCGTAGGGCGTGCGCAGGTTCGACAGCGTCAGCATGTCGGCATTGACCGAGGTCGCCGCGCGCAGCACGTCGGCGTTGCTGTACCACCTTGTCAGATGGGTCAGCATGACATTCTGGCGCGGCGTCAGCGCTGCGGAGAACAGAACGTCCGATCCCCACGCGGTCTTGATGCCGTATTTCTTCGCGTAATCGTAAATCCGCGGCGTGCCGACGAAAATCTGCTGCGCCCGCTCCGCGCCCGGCCCGGTCTGCGAGGCGGCGTCTTCCATCGTCAGAAACGGCTGCGTGCTGAGCCACACGCCCTTGTCGGCGAAAATCTTCGCCGAGTCCTCATCCATCAGATGCGCGTGCTCGACACAGGCGACACCCGCCGAGAGCGCCCGCTGCACGGTTCGCGGTGCGTAGGCGTGCACGGTGACATAGGTGTTCCAGTCGCGGGCGACATCCACCGCCGCGCGAATCTCGTCCTCGCTGAACGAGGTCATGTCGAGCGGGCTGCGCGGAGACGACACGCCGCCGCCGCCGACCAGCTTGACCTGCGACGCGCCCTGCAGAAGCTGCTCGCGCACGCGGCGCTGCAATCCGCCGATATCGTCGACGATCGCGGCGGCCCCCATGCGCTCGCTGAGGCTGAGCTTGTCGCCGTCGCGCGGAATCTCGAACGGCATGCGCAGATCGGCGTGGCCTCCCGATGTGGTGATCATCGCGCCCGAGGGAAAAATGCGCGGGCCCGGGATGATGCCGCTGTCGATCGCCTGCTTGAACGAGAACACCGGGCCGCCCATGTCGCGCACGGTGGTGAAGCCGCGCATCAGGGTGCGCTGCGCTTCGGCGGTCGATGCGGCGAAGACGATTCCCGGATCGCCGTTCATGATGACATTAAGCGGAACGGCGGCGAAAATCGTGTGCCAGTGGGCGTCGATCATGCCCGGCATCATCACGCGGTCCTTGCAGTCGATCACCGACGCATCGGCGGGCGGAGCGCTGCCCGTGGTGTCGATCGACGCGATTTTGTCGTTCTCGACAAGAACCTGAACGCCGCTCCGCAGCGCGTTGGACCTGCCGTCGAACAGACGGACCTGCCTGAGAAGGGTTCTGGATACCGGCCGCGCGGTCTGCGCGAAAACGGATTTCGGCGATGCCGCCGCGATGGCCGATGTGCCCAGACCGGCAAGAAAACCCCGGCGCGAAAACGCTTCCAGCCGCTGCGACGCCTGCTGCAGAACAGGATTCACGCAGCCGCATCCCGCGCCGTGAACAAGATGCTGATATTTTTGCCCCAGTCTCAGCATGGCGCGCCTCCAAATGATGGCTGGAAGAAGAGAGCGCCGAAGCTAGCAGCGCTGCCGCAGAGACTCCACGACAGCCGCGCATGCTACGCAGCGCGGCGGCATTTGTGTGGCCGCGAGTTTTTGCAAGGGCAACGACATGACGACTTGCAAGGATGGCAGGGGACGCAACCGACGGAGGCGAAGCCACCATCAAAAAAGCATGCTAATTTGTGTGGCCTTTTCCGATTTTTGAGGACAAAATCGGAGCGTTAACCAACTAAACCCTTTCAATATCTGCGATTGCGCACGGCGATATTTTGCCCTGCGCTGTATTTCCTGCCGATTTTCAAAACGCCCGGTAAGGGCGCGCTGGCGGCTCGTTGTTTACCCGGATTGACAATCCGGGGCTCTTCATTTCGGTCGATGCGTATTTTACATGTTCAATAAGATTGAAGACCAACCCGATTATATTTTCCGGAAATTGCACCCCGCGCAGCCTTCGGAGGCGGCGCCACCGCTTCTGCATTATTCAGATCGCGCGGATGAAATTTACAGCGAGCATGTCAAGGAGCCGAAATCATTCGAACTCGGCATGGCATTCGCCAAAGACCTCATCATTAGCGGCCGATCTGTCGCGAGAGACCGACGCGCTCCACTTCTCCTCGGGCCGCTGATGCCCGAATATGTTGACTCCTTTGCATCGAAAAATCTGATTGGCCAGGAACACGGAATTAAAGGGAAAAACCCCAGATACGTTCCGGGACTTTCCGCACTGGTGTCTCATTTCAATATCGGCGTTTACGGGCATTGGCTGATGGAATCAGTCCCCAAACTCCTGTTGCTGGCGATGCATGCCGGAGAGCTTCCGCCGTTCCGGATTATACTGCACGAAAGCGCACCTCAGTTTGCATCTGAATGGATCAGGCTCATTCTGCCGGACGCTCACATCGAATTATACGATTCCAGCACGGAATACGTTCTCTGCGAGCAGGTCGTCATTCCGTCGTGTCTCGCGATCAAGGGCTATTTCTTTCACCCCATCACCAACGACCTGATCGACAGACTTGTAAAAATGCACTTCGTGAAATCCGATCCGAGATTTCTGTACCTGACGCGCGAAAGCCAGAGCGGCTACCGCGAGATGTCAAACCGGCAGGAAATAGAGAACGCGGCCTGCGCCTCCGGACTGGAACTGGTCTCTCCGGAGGTCTTGTCGATTCCAGATCAGATCAATTTGTTTGCAAACGCAAAACTCATCGTGAGCGAGTTCGGCTCGATCTCGCATAATTCCATATTTTCACCGCCGCACACGCATGTGTTCTGCCTGAACTGGATCAACATGGTCCAGTCGAGAATAGCGCAGCTGCGGCGACAAACTGTTGGATACCAGCTGCCACGCAGCGGGCTTGCGGTGAAATACGAGCCAGACATCACCGAAAAGCGCTTTTACCAGATCGATAAGGAGAGGTTTAAGATGAACCTCGACTGTTTGTTGGAATCGGCAGGATAGCCCGTTCGAGGATTTTTATACCGCGGGCATGATTCAGAACGAACTGGTATGGTGCGGACGCCGGAAATCGATCCGGATAGGATGCCCCCAGAGCGACTTTAAGTCCCGATTGGCATAAACTGCCGCTAATTGACTACCTTGTGGTTCGCCATCAGTTCGAGCGCGCGCACCATAGCCGAGTGATCCCATGCCTTGCCGCCTTGGGCTGCACAAGTGTTGAACAACTCCTGTGCGGTCGCGGTATTCGGCAGCGAGACACCGAGCGCGCGCGCACCCTGCAACGCAAGATTGAGATCCTTCTGATGCAGTTCGATCCGGAAGCCGGGATCGAACGTGCGTTTGATCATGCGCTCGCCATGAACTTCAAGAATGCGCGACGATGCGAATCCACCCATGAGAGCCTGTCGCACCTTCGCGGGATCCGCACCAGCCTTGGCAGCGAACACCAGCGCTTCAGCCACCGCCTCGATATTGAGGGCAACGATGATTTGATTGGCCACTTTCGTGGTCTGACCATCGCCGTTGCCGCCAACATGGGTGATATTTTTACCCATCAGCTCGAAATACGGTTTCACCGTTTCGAAATCCTCGGCATGACCGCCAACCATGATCGTCAGCGACGCCGCCCTGGCACCGACTTCGCCGCCAGAGACCGGCGCATCAAGATAACGCGCGCCAAGCTTCTCGACTTTCTCGGCAAACTTCTTCGTCTCGATCGGCGAAATCGAACTCATGTCGACGAAGATTTTGCCTTTCGTCAGATGCGTCGCGACGCCATTTTCTCCGAACAGCACCGCTTCGACCTGAGGCGTGTCCGGCACCATCGCGATGATGATGTCGGCATGCTTTGCAACGTCGGCGGGACTGGAGGCAGTCTTTCCCTTATCCTTCAATTCACCCTTCACACCGCTTGGCGAATACAAATAGACAGTGTGGCCGGCGGCCAGGAGATGGCCAGCCATCGGCGCACCCATAGTGCCAAGGCCAATAAAGCCGAGTGTCTTCGACATAATGACTCCGTTATAAACGCCCCGCGTACGCGGCGATCAGGACTGCATTCCCCACCGATCCACGGTTGCTGATTCAATCGCGCGGAAGATGATGTTTTCGACCACCAGACCGATCAGAATGACGGTCAGAAGGCCCGCGAAAACTGACGGAATATCGAGATTGTTTTTGCTCTCGAATATGTACCAGCCCAGTCCACCCGAACCTGAACTTACGCCAAAAACCAGCTCAGCGGCGATCAAAGTACGCCACGCAAACGCCCAGCCGATCTTGAGACCCGTCAGAATGCTCGGAAACGCGGCGGGAATGAGGATCTTGGCGATGTACCGAAAGCCACCCAGCCCATAATTGCGGCCAACCATTTTCAGGGTCCGGCTTACCGAGAGGAACCCCGAGTGCGTATTGAGCGCAATTGCCCACGTCACCGAGTGCACCAGGACGAAGACCAGGCTTCCGTTGCCGAGACCAAACCAGATCAGCGCCAACGGCAACAGTGCAATAGCCGGCAAGGGATTGAACATTGAGGTCAAGGTCTCAAGCAAGTCGGTACCGAGCCGCGAAGAAATCGCCAGCGCAGTCAGTAGCGACGCCAGGGTTACACCGCAGGCGTACCCAATGAGCAAAACCTTAATCGAAGCCCATGCGCGTGCGGGAAGAACACCGCTCGCAATCGAGTGAAAGAACGCTTTGATGGTGTCAACAAAAGTAGGAAAGAGCAGTTCGTTGTTCAGATAACGCCCGTAGGCTTCCCAGATCATCGCGAGAACCACAAGAATGATGACCTTGCGGAGCCACGTTTCATTGTACAGCCGGTCAAACGTTGAAAGCTGTTTCTCCACGACGATCGGCGTGCCAGACGTCGTCTCGCGGACAAACTCTGGACGCCACGACGATCGGCGTGCCAGACGTCGTCTCGCGGACAAACTCTGGACGATCGGACGGAACTACAAGGGGCGTAGCACGCTGCTGCTTAGACATTCTCGGCCTCCTCGATCGTGTCGGCGAACAGCATGGTCTGAATTCGCTTTTCAAGACCCGCGGCTTCCTCGCCTTCTACCCCTCCGTTTAGCTCGGCCTTCACCTGGCCCGGATGAGGAGAGAGCAACAGGATTCGGTTGCCGATCTTGATTGCTTCAGGGATCGAATGCGTCACAAACAGAACCGTGAAGCGGGTCTCGTGCCACAACATCATCAGCTCATCTTGCATTTTTCGACGCGTCAGTGCGTCGAGAGCTGCAAACGGCTCGTCCATCAGCAAGATATCGGGCTCCATCGCCATGCCGCGCGCGATGGCCACGCGCTGTTTCATTCCACCCGAGAGCATGTGGGGATGACTGTCGGAAAACTTCTCCAACCCGACCTTGCAAATATAATGCATCGCCTGCTCTTCGGCCTGGCGAGCATCCAGCCTGCGCGTGCAAAGCAACGGGAACATCACATTCTGCTTGACCGTCTTCCACGGCAATAGCTGATCGAATTCCTGAAAGACCATCATGCGATCGGGGCCCGGTTGCGTGATGAGCTTTCCCTTTAGGCGCATCTCTCCTTCGGTGGGAGGCATGTACCCTCCCACAGCCTTCAGCAGAGTCGACTTGCCGCATCCGGACGGTCCGAGCAGCACGAACCTGTCGCCCTCAAACACGTTCAGATCCACGCGATACGTCGCTGTGATCAAAAGACTAGGCGTCTTGTATTGAAGGGTAACGCCCTTCACCTCCAAAAGCGGAGTGGTCGTCATTCGCTCCCCCTAACGGACCGAAGGCAAATGCCTCGCCCGGCCCCTGGTTTTTTGGATCGGAAAATCAATAGGCCGATTTCGAACTGACCGCCTTCAAACCGCTTTTCATATTGAGCATGATCTGCTGTGCGCCGGCCGCCATCAGACGAGCGTCGGAACCGATCGTCACGAGTCGGAATCCGCGCGCTATGCGCTTCAATGCAAACTCGGGAGTGCCGTTATGGATGCAAGGCACAACGCCATGCTCGTTGGCCTTGGCGAGGACCATGTCGATGGCCTCCGCTACCGGCTTGTCGACATCGTCGAACGTCGGCGTACAGCCGAGCGAAAGCGAAAGATCGGCAGGACCGATGTAGACGGCGTCGAGCCCCTTCACCGAAAGAATCTCGTCAAGATTGTTCAACGCCTGACGCGTCTCGATCATCGCCAGCGTTACAATTGTTTCGTTGGCCTTGGCCGGATAATCAGCGCCGCCATAGAGCAAGGCCCGAATGGGACCAAAGCTTCGGCCACCTTGCGGCGCGTAACGACAGGCATGGACGAATTTCTCAGCGTCCTCCTTGCTGTTCACCATCGGACAAATGACGCCGTAAGCGCCGGCATCAAGAACTTTCATAATGATGCCAGGATCGAGCCAAGGTACCCGCGCGATGGGAACAGTCGTCGTCGTTGAGATCGCCGTAAACATGGCAACCGCCGATGCATAGTCGGTCACGCCGTGCTGCAGGTCGACGGTGAGGGAATCCCATCCTTGATGGGCCATGACCTCGGCCGAGAATGAGCTTGGAATGGCAAGCCACCCATTGACGACAGCGCCGCCCGCATTCCAAATCGATCGGATTTTGTTTTCTCGCATGACACTTATCTCTTGGGTCGAACCATGCAGGGCTTCTTCGGATCGAAGGTCCACCCTGGGATCAAGAATTGCATCGCAGTAGCGTCGTCTCTCGCGCCCAGACCGTGGCGCTTGTAGAGTTCGTGCGCCTTCTCGATTTCGACCATGTCCGGCTCGATGCCTAATCCGCCTCGTGTGGGCACGCGCACCTTGCCGTCCTCAATCCTGAACGGATCCTTTGTCAAACGTTGACCGTCCTGCCAGATCCAGTGCGTATCGAGCGCCGTGATGTTTCCGGGCGCCGCGGCACCGACATGGGTGAACATCGCCAACGAAATGTCGAAATGATTGTTGGAGTGTGATCCCCACGTCAGACCCCATTCCTTGCAAATCTGCGCGACGCGCACGGATCCCTGCATCGTCCAAAAGTGAGGGTCCGCCAGCGGAATATCGACAGAGTTGAGTTTGATGGCGTGACCGAGCTGCCGCCAATCCGTTGCGACCATGTTTGTTGCGGTCGGCAACCCAGTGGCGCGGCGGAATTCAGCCATCACCTCCCGACCGGAATACCCTTGCTCCGCGCCACAGGGATCTTCCGCATACGCCAGGATGTGTCCCTGCCCCTTGCAAAGCCGCACTGCCTCGTCGAGGGACCATGCGCCATTTGGATCAAGCGTGATACGCGCTTCCGGAAATCTGTTCTTTAATGCGGTAACTGCAGCGATCTCGTCCTCGCCAGCCAACGCGCCGCCTTTGAGCTTGAAATCCCTAAAACCGTAGCGCTGTTGCGCCGCTTCGCCGAGACGCACGATCGCCTCAGGCGTCATCGCAAGCTCATGACGCAATCGGATCCAATCATCCTTTGCATCGGGCTCGCTAGCATACGGGAGATCCGTCTTGCGCCGATCCCCCACATAAAAGAGGTAACCCAGCATATCAACAGTCGTACGCTGCTGACCTTCGCCCAGGAGAGCGGCGACAGGCACTTCCAAGTGCTGGCCCAGGAGATCATAGAGCGCCGCTTCCAAGGCAGTCACCGCATGAACCGTCGTTCGCAGATCGAACGTTTGAGCACCACGGCCGCCGGCATCTCGATCACCAAAAACGACGCGAACGGAATTTAGAATGGCATGCATCCGCCCGATGGGCTGGCCAACGACCAGTTCGCGAGCATCTTCGATTGTCGAGCGGATTGCTTCACCGCCGGGGACCTCACCAAGTCCTATGTGCCCCGACGTATCAGTCAGAATGACAATGTTGCGCGTGAAGAACGGACCATGCGCGCCCGAAAGGTTGAGCAACATGCTGTCGCGGCCCGCGACAGGAATGACGCGCATTTCGCAGACCGAAGGCGTCGACTTCGATAGTTCGGTATTTGTCATTGGAGGTACCAGACTTCCCGTGCCGCTCTTTCCCGACCTTCCTAGTTTCCCGGCAGGTCTTCCGCTGTCGACAGGTAGTAATCCTTCCACGACTTCGGCTCGGTCTTGAGCGTGCCGATTTTGTAGAGGTGCTGCGCAAACTTCATCACGCCCTGAGGCTGTGGATTGAACTCCATCATATCGGGTTCCTTCAGATACTGGAGCAGATCCTGGTCGCTGGTCGGATCGTTGGTCACTTCCTTGTAGATCCTGACGGCTTCAGGGGTGTGTTCACGAATAAAGGCCTGAGCCACCAATGTCGCCGCCTTGACCGCCTGAATAATTTTCGGGTTGGCATCGGCAAATTTCGTCGTGCAGAAGAAGTGCGACTGCGTGAGCGGACCGCCGATGATGTCTTGCGACTGCACAACGATATGTGCACCCGGTACATTTTTCAGTTCACGGAATTGGAATGGCGGCGCGGCGAAATGGCTTGTTATTTCGCCGTTCACGTTCGACATCGCCGCAAACGCGTCCGGATGACCCAGTTGAACCGTGTTTGCATCGAGCTTCGCGTATTGATCGTCGCCGTACATCTTCGCGCTTGCCATCTGGAGCAGGATGGCTTGCGTGGACACCTTGACGGTGGGGACGGCGATTTTGTCGCCAGGCTTGATGTCAGCCAGCGTTTTGATTCGAGGATCGCGAGAGATCAGCGCCAGCGGGAGCGCGGATGTCGCAACAATCCCTTTCACGCCGCCCTTGGTGCGATCGTTGAGCAGCAACAGGTTGCCGACGCCTGTATTCACGAGATCAACGCTTCCCGCCAACAACGCGTCGGTCTGGGCGCTTCCGCCGCTGAGGTTGACCCAGTTGACCTTCAGACCCTTCAGTCCGAGCTTCTCGGCTTCTTTCTCGATGAGTTGCTGCTTCTCCATCACATGCGTGGGGAGATAGACGATTCCCGGCTGCCGCGTGATGGAGATTTCGGACTTGTCCTGAGCGTGGGACGGTGCTGTTCCGCTCGAGAGCGCCAGGGCAGCTATCGCGGACGCACAAATAACCTTGATCGGCCAAACCGTCATGAACCCCTCCTTGGATGAACCATCTCTTCCCTGTCCGGCGATCCGGACTTTTGCTTTGTCGTAGACAAGCGACCTTTACGGCTTGGGAAAAGGCTAGCGGCACAATCAACCGGGGTCTAATCTAAAGAATGAATTGATTGATACTTTTTTTGTATCGATAATCCGAACCGCAAAAATGCGAGGCTCTCATGTTCGAGCTCAATCAACTCGTTTGCTTCGTAACTCTCGCGGAAGAGCTGCATTTTGGCCGCGCCGCAAAACGGCTCATGATGACCCAGCCGCCGCTCAGTCGGCAGATTCAACTCCTGGAACATCAAATAGATGCGAAATTATTTGATCGCACGAGTCGTTCTGTCCGACTAACCATCGCCGGAGACCGCTTTTTGCCCGAAGCGCGAAGAGTGCTTCGCCTTGCAGAAAGCGCGTCCACCCTGGCGAAGAAAGTTGCTCTTGGCAGCACCGGCTCGCTCCGGGTTGGATTCACGGCTGCGTCTGCATACGATTTTGTCCCTCGCCTGGTAACCGCTTGTCTTGCGGAACTGCCGAATGTCGATTTGTCGCTGAAGGAAATGGTGACAGGGGATCAACTTGAGGCACTCGGCTCCGAGGAAATCGACATCGGCTTCATTCGACCGATCCTTGTCAGATCTGGCATCGACTCGACAAAGGTGTTTGCAGAAGGTTTGCAGGCGGCGATCCCCTCCGCTCATCCGCTGGCTCGAAAGCGGCAACTAACGCTCAAGGACCTCGACGACCAGCCGTTCATCATGTACTCGCCGCATGAGTCGCGCTATTTCTATGAACTGATCGTTGGGCAATTGGCACAGGCGAACGTGCACCCGCGATATGTACAGTATCTCGGACAGATCCATTCGGTCCTATCGCTCGTTCGTGCTGGACTCGGTCTGGCGCTGGTACCGCAGTCGGCATCCGGTCTGCACCTCGACAATGTCACCATGAGACCAATCACCTTGCGATCGAAGGCACCGGCCGAGGTTCACGCCGTGTGGCGCCGTGACGATCGCTCACCTCTGGTCCCGACCGTTGTTTCGATTGCCCGTCGGCTCGCAAACAAATCGCAGCGGCGCTAACGCGCGCGATGGAGCCAACTGACGCCAATCGGTGGCCTGGAGAAAGCTCTCGGGATTGTGGGCGCGCGAGGCGACAAAACAGTCCGCCAAGGGCGCTGGCGCTTCAAGAGCGTGCACACAGGCATTGAAGAGTTGGTGCGGGCGCCGGGAATCGAACCCGGACGGGATCACTCCCGAGGGATTTTAAGTCCCTTGCGTCTACCAGTTCCGCCACGTCCGCGCGGCTCGTTTTTCAGTGGTTTCGGCCGGTTTGGCAACCGGTGTTTGCGGCTCATCCCCTCGCGTTTTGCAAATAAGCGGAATCGCCCGGCCCCGCTCATCGCCGCCGCGCCGCACCGGCAGTCACCTCGGACCGTTCGACTATTCAATTGAACTCGCGAAGGCGCAGCCTGGCATCGGCCTTGCGCAGCAAAGGAGGTTCACCGCCCTCGCAGGGAAAACTGTTTCGCCATGAGCCAACCATTGCCCCAGATGGGCACAAGCCTTCCCTCTCCCGGCCGAAACCGGCACACGAGACAGCCGCGGCCGAAGCCGGCGCGGGCATTATCCGTGAGGCGCGGACGGGGGCCGCGGTGGATGAGGGTCCTGCTTCTTCTCGTCGTCGCCGACATCGCCCTGGCGATTATCGTCTGGACGGCCGCCGGATATATCGTCCGCTAATATCCCGGCGCCCCGCACCGACATGACCCCGGCGAGATAAGCGATCTGGCTGGCGAGAAGGCACACGACGACGACAAGGATTCCACCCGCGGCGCCGAAACCGTGAGCGCGCAGGACAATGGCCGAGCCCAGTGCGAGCAGCACGGACACCGCCGCCATGGCGAAGACATTGAAACGCAGCCCTGTCGCAAAGCCGAGAGCTGCGCTCAGGGCGGACAGGATCAGAACGGTATCCATGCGGAGATGAGCCCGAATTGTCACGTCATCCGTGCAGCATGGACGATGACGGGCTGCGGCAACACCGGCAGAGACGAACAATCCCCCGTCACTTTGCAAAATGCTTAATAAAGATCGCGGCGATTTGCGGAACCGTCGGGCGCGGCGATAGACAGCCCGCCGCCATGGCGGCGGCGCCGTTGCCGCCGCCGTTCGATTATTTTTGATCACGGCCACGCTGTACGGTCGCATCCGGACATGGCAGAGAGGCGAAGGACCGATTATCGGCCGAACAATAAAATTCCGGGGAAACGCCATGCTGTTCGAGACCACCATCGCCGGCTCATTGCCGAAACCCTCATGGCTGGCACAGCCCAACGTGCTGTGGGCGCCGTGGAAACTGGAAGGCGCCGAGCTTGAGATGGGCAAGCGCGACGCCACGCTGCTGGCGGTGAAAATCCAGGAAGATGCCGGGATCGACTGGCTGACCGACGGCGAACAGGCGCGCCAGCATTTCGTGCATGGCTTTCTCGAGCGGGTCGAGGGTATCGACTTCGCCCACAAGGTCGAGATGGGCATCCGCAACGACCGTTACAAAGCGATGGTTCCGCAGGTGACGGGTCCGCTGCGGCTGAAGGATCGCGTCCACGCTTTCGAGGCGCGCGCCGCGCGCGCGCATACGAAGCACAAACTGAAATTCACCCTGCCCGGCCCGATGACCATCATCGACACCGTCGCCGACAGTTATTACGGCGACCGGGTGAAAATGGCATTCGCGTTCGCCGATCTTCTGAACGAGGAGGCCCGCAATCTTCAGGCCGACGGCGTCGACATGGTTCAGTTCGACGAGCCGGCCTTCAACGTTTTTCTCGACGAGGTGAACGAGTGGGGTGTGGAGGCACTGACGCGCGCGGCCAAAGGGCTGACCTGCGCCACGGGCGTGCACATCTGTTACGGCTACGGCATCAAAGCGAATAACGACTGGAAGGAATCGCTCGGCGCCGAATGGCGGCAATACGAGAAGATTTTTCCGGCGATCGATGCCAGCCCGATCCAGAATGTCGCCATCGAGTGCAAGAACTCGCACGTGCCGCTCGATCTGCTCGCGCTGCTCAAGGGCAAGACGTTGCAGGCCGGCGTGATCGACGTGGCGAGCGACGCGATCGAGACGCCGGAGGATGTGGTGAAGACCATCGAAGCTGTGATGAAGTTCGTGCCGAAGGACAGGATCATGGCGACGACGAATTGCGGCATGGCGCCGATGCGCCGCGACATTTCCGAGGCCAAGCTGCGCGCGCTCGGCGCGGGCGCGAAGCTCGCGCGGGAGCGATTGGGGTAAGCAACGTCATTGCGAACCTAGCGAAGCGATCACCCTTGAGATAATGGATTGCTTCGTCGCAAACTGCTCCTCGCAATGACGACGGCGCTGGATTTGCTTTCGATGTCGTTCCCGCGAAGGCGGGAATCCAGTCTTCTTTTACGTCACTACTGGGTCCCCGCCTGCGCGGGGACGACGTTATTAAATAAAATCGCGGTAGCGTGACCTACGCCGCCCCATCCCTGATCGGCGGCTGGAACGACAGCCCCGTATCCCACGGAAAGAAAATCCAGGTGTCCTGCGACACTTCGGTGATGAAGGTATCGACCAGCGGCCTGCCCATCGGCTTGGCGTAGACGGCGGCGATATGCGCTTTTGGCGCGATCTCGCGCACGATGCGCGCCGTCTTGCCTGTATCAACAAGGTCGTCGACCACCAGAAGCCCCTCGCCGTCCGCGCCGCCGAGCTTTTTCACCTCGTCCGAAATGTTTTTCAGAACCTGCATCTCGCCCTGCGTGGTGTGGGCGTAACTCGCCACGCAGAGCGTATCGATCATGCGCAGGCCGATCTCGCGCGCGACGATCGCCGCCGGCACAAGCCCGCCGCGCGTCACCGCCACCAACGCGCGGAACGGTCCCGCGCCGTTGAGCCGCCAGGCCAGCGCGCGGGCGTCGCGGTGAAACTGGTCCCACGACACCGGAAAGGGCTTTTGCGCAGCCTCCTCGCTCATGACGCCACGCTCATGGCTTGGGGGCCTTCAGCTTGTCGAGCATCGCCTGAACGTCGGCTATCGCCGCGCTCAGCCTGTCCTGATCGCGCGCGCGCACCACCACGTTGGTGTTCGGCCGCCCCTCCTCGTCGTAAAAGGGATAGCTGCCGATGCTGGTTTCGGGATGCGCGTCCTGAATGGCGCGCAGCGGCGTGCCGATATCGCCCTCGCGCGCATCGGCGCGTACGGATTCGGACAGCATGCGCGCGCCGGTTTTCAGTTTCGGCGCAATGATGTCCATCATCGCCTGCATGATCGACGGCACGCCCGCCATCACGATGACGTTGCCGATCTTGAATCCGGGCGCGAGAATGGTGGCGCTGTCGATCAGCTCGGCGCCATCGGGAACGCGCGTCATGCGCAGGCGCGCCTCGTTCAGCTCGGCTTCGGAGAAACGCTGGCGGAATCGCGCCACCACGTCCGGGTGATGGTCGATACCGACCCCGAACGCCTTCGCCACCGAATCGGCGGTGATGTCGTCATGGGTCGGCCCGATGCCGCCGGTGGTGAACACATAAGTATAACGCTCGCGCAGGGCGTTCAGCGCCTCGACGATGGCTCCCTCATCGTCCGCGACGACGCGAACTTCCTTCAGGTCGATGCCGATATTGGTCAGGTATTCGGCGATAAAGCCGATATTCTTGTCCTTGGTGCGGCCGGACAGGATCTCGTCGCCGATCACCAGAATGCCCGCCGTGATGATCTCGCTCATCTGTCCCTCTTCACTGACCTGTCATCTTCGACGACCGTTTATGGCCCGGCATGATCGGACCCCGGTCAAACTCAAAGGATGCCGCATCGTTACGCAACCCGCCGCCCTTTTGGCAGGCAGATTTTGATGCAATTATCCCTTTTGCCCACAAGCAATGCATATCGCGCTGGCCCAAGCCTTGCTACCATCAACTCGCGGCATCCGACGTCGCCAGGAAAGACAGTCACGCTTTATGGCAGTTGCGTTTGACGAAATGAATGGGCCGGCGGGCGATTTACGCTCCGCCTATAAGGAATTGGCAGTCTGGCTGAAGGACACGCCACCGGACGCGCTGGAATATCGCCGCAAGGAGGCGGAGCTGCTGTTCCGCCGAATCGGCATCACCTTCGCGGTCTATGGCGACAATGAATCGACCGAGCGCCTGATTCCCTTCGACGTCATCCCCCGCATCCTGTCCGGCAAGGAATGGACGACCCTGGAAAAGGGCCTGAAACAGCGCGTCAAGGCGCTGAACATGTTTCTGTCCGACATCTATCACGCACGCGACATTTTGCGCGCCGGCATCATCCCCGACGATCTGATTTTCCAGAATCCGGTGTTCCGCCCGGAGATGAACGGGCAGGACGTGCCGCACGATATCTATGTCCACATCGCCGGCATCGACGTGGTGCGCGTGGACGCCGACAATTTCATCGTGCTGGAAGACAACGCCCGCACGCCGTCCGGCGTATCCTACATGCTGGAAAATCGCGAAATCATGATGCGGCTGTTTCCGGACCTGTTCTCGCGCCATCGCGTCGCGCCGGTGGAGAACTATCCCGACGAACTGCTGGCCGCGCTGCGCTCGGTCGCGCCGGAGAGCGCGAAGGGCGAGCCGACCGTGGCCCTGCTCACGCCCGGCGTTTTCAATTCCGCCTATTACGAGCACTCGTTCCTTGCCGACAAGCTCGGCGTCGAACTGGTCGAGGGCCGCGATCTCGTGGTGAAAAGCGACGAAGTGTTCATGCGCACCACCGAGGGCCTCAAGCGCGTGGACGTGATCTATCGCCGCCTCGACGACGATTTTCTCGATCCCCTCACCTTCCGCCCCGATTCCGTGCTCGGTGTGCCCGGCCTGATGTCCGCCTACATGGCTGGCAACATCACGCTGGCCAACGCGGTCGGTACCGGCATCGCCGACGACAAGGCGATCTACAGCTATATGCCGGACGTGGTGAAATTCTATCTCGGCGAGGAGCCGATCCTGAAAAACGTGCAGACCTGGCGCTGCCGCGAGGAAAAGGATCTGAAATACGTCCTCGACAATCTCGACGATCTGGTCGTCAAGGAAGTTCACGGCTCCGGCGGTTACGGCATGCTGATCGGCCCTGCCGCGGACAAGGCGACCATCGAAAGCTTCCGCGCCAAACTGATGAAGGACCCGGACAATTTCATCGCCCAGCCGACGCTCGCGCTGTCCACCTGCCCAACCTGCACCGATGCCGGCCTCGCGCCGCGCCATGTCGATCTGCGGCCCTTCGTGCTGACCGGCAAGGATCACGTCACCATCGTGCCGGGCGGGCTGACGCGCGTGGCGCTGAAAGAAGGATCGCTTGTGGTCAATTCCAGCCAGGGCGGCGGCACCAAAGATACGTGGATACTAGACGAGTAAGATCCAGCCATGCTCTCGCGTACTGCTGAAAGTCTGTTCTGGCTGGCCCGCTATATCGAGCGCGCGGAATATCTCGCGCGCACGATCGAGGCGACGCTGCGCGCGACCTCGCTGCCGGACGCCTATGTCGGAAAATCGAACGAATGGGAATCCGCGCTGCTCACCGCCGGCATCGGCGACTGCTTCTATTCGCATTACGAGGAAGCCAACGAACACAACGTCGTCGAATATCTGTCGTTCTCGCTCGACAACCCCTCCTCGATCCGCAACTGCATCGAGAATGCGCGGCTGAATTCGCGCTCGGTGCGCACCGCGCTGACCCGCGAGATGTGGGACGCCATCAACACCGCATGGATCGAATTGCAGCAGGTCTGGCAGGGCGGGATCAAGTCGCGCGACAAACTCTCCGAATTCCTGCGCTTCGTGCAGGAGGTGTCGCTGCGCTTCGACGGTTCGGCCTACCGCACCATGCTGCGCAACGATGCCTACTGGTTCTCGCGGCTCGGGCTGCATCTGGAACGCGCCGACAACACCGCGCGCATCCTCGACGTCAAATATCACCTGCTGCTGCCGGAAGAAGAGCATGTCGGCGGCCCGCTCGATTATTACCAGTGGACCTCGATCCTGCGTTCGGTGTCCGCGCTCACGGCCTATCACTGGGTCTATCGCGAAACGCTGAAACCCTGGCTGATCGCCGATCTTCTGATCCTCAACGACATGCTGCCGCGATCGCTGGCGAGCTGCTACGGCAATCTCGTCCGCAATCTCGACCAGATCGGCGTCGCCTATGGGCGGCAGGGTCCGGCCCAGCGCCACGCGCGCGGGGTACGCAACAGACTCGAGCACAGCCACATGGACGATATCTTCCAGCGTGGCGTGCACGAGTTCATTCAGGAATTCCTCGCCGACAATACACGTCTCGGCGACATCATCTCGAAGCAATATCTTTTATAGGCGGTTCGCCGCCTCAACAGATCATCGTGCCATGCGCCTGCGAATATCACATGCGACGACCTATCATTACGATCCGCCCGCCAGCGGCGTGATCCAGGTGCTGCGGCTGACGCCGCGCAACAATGACGGGCAATACGTCGCCAACTGGCAGATCGACACCACGAGCGACACCAAGCTCGACATGCATCTCGACGCCTTCGGCAACGTCACGCATGTCCTCACCCACGGCCCCCTGTCCGACCTCACCATCTCGGTCAACGGACTGGTCGAAACTCACGACACCGGCGGCGTGCTCAGGGGCACCGACGAGCGCTTTCCCCCGTCGCTGTTTCTGCGGCCCACGCCGCTGACCGGAACTACCACCGAGATGCGCGATTTCGCCCGCGGGCTGCGCGCCGAGGCGGAGAAGGACACGCTCGGCTTCCTGCACGCGCTGCTCACCCAGTTGCACGACTACATGACCTTCGACACCGATCCGACCCACGCCGGCACCTCGGCGGCGGAAGGCTTCTCGCTGAAACGCGGCGTGTGTCAGGACTACGCGCACATCTTCATCGCCTGCGCGCGCAGCGTCGGCGTTCCGGCGCGCTACGTGTCGGGACACTTCATGCGCGCGGACGGCGTCGTCGAGCAGGAGGCCGGGCACGCCTGGACCGAGGCTTTCGTCGAAAATCTCGGCTGGGTGGGATTCGACCCCACCAACGGCATCTGCACCACCGACGCCCATGCCCGTGTCGCCATCGGCCTCGATTACCTCGACGCCGCACCGATTCGCGGCACCCGCTATGGCGGCGGCAGGGAAACCATGTCGGTCGCCGTCCGGGTCGATCAGGCGGGCCGGCAGAGCCAGTCCTGATAACGAATCGTCATGTACGGACAAACGGGGCCGGCGAACAGCCCGGTTGCCCCCTCCACCTCCATTTCGTAGAAATGCGCGGGGTGGAAATCACCGAAGTGGGTTTGACATTCGCGCCGCATTTGCGGAGGGTTCGCAACGCGAATGACAAATCCAAACTTCGCTGAATACGTCGCTACCGGTGGTCCCTTGATTCCAGCATTCGCAAGGGACCGCTGCTGAAAACGGGGCGCGAATGCTGGAATCGGACCACCGGGAATGACCTATTGCTGCGGAATCCTTGTCAAGGAAGGCCTGATGATGATGGCCGATACCCGCACCAATGCGGGCCTCGACAACATTTCAACTTTCCGCAAATTGCATGTGTTTCAGCAGCCGGGCGAGCGAATCATGGCGATTGCCTCCGCCGGCAACCTCGCCATCAGCCAGTCGGTGCTCTCCACCCTGACCGAGGGACTTGAAAATCCCGAGACCGGCGAACTCGAAACGCTGCTGAACGCGCCGACCATGTTCCAGGCCGCGCAGCGCATCGGCCGCGCCATCCGCAGCGTGCATCGTCTCGAAGGCGTCGCCCTGTCGGCCGAGGACATCAATTTCGACGTCTCCTTTCTGTTCGGCGGGCAGATCAAGGGCTCGCGCATGCGCCTGTTCATGATCTATCCCGCAGGCAATTTCATCGAATGCACGGTGGACACGCCCTATCTGCAGATCGGCGAGCACAAATACGGCAAGCCGGTGCTGGACCGCGCGATCTCCTACGATGTGGATCTGTACGACGCGCTCAAGGTCGGGCTGGTGTCGATGGACTCGACCATGCGCTCCAATCTCGGCGTCGGCATGCCGATCGACATCCTTCTTGTGCGTCCGGATACCTGCGTCGCCGAACTCAACATGCGCATCGAGGCCGGCGAGCCCTATTTCCACGATCTTCGTTCGCGCTGGTCGTCGGCGCTGCGCGCCGCGCATCAGAGCATCCCGCGACCGCCTTACGGCAATCCGACATAGCGCCACAGTATATTTCGTCATTGCGAGCGAAGCGACGCAATCCAGTCCACATGTCCAAGGCAGAATGGATTGCTTCGTCGCCATGCTCCTCGCAATGACGTCCGGAAAATCACCGCAGAATAAAAAATCCTCGGGGAAGAAAGCATGTCGCATTCAAAAATCGCACTCGTCACCGGCGCGGGCTCGGGCATCGGCCGCGCTGCCTCGCTGTCCCTGATGAAGGTCGGCTTCACCGTCGTCCTGACCGGACGGCGCAAGGACAAGCTTGAGGAAACGGCGCAGCTTGGCGCCAAACTCGGCAAGAGTCTCGTCGTGCCGTCCGACATGACCGACCCCGGCTCGATCGCGGCGCTGTTCGCCAGGACGATGCAGGAATTCGGGCGGCTCGATCTTCTGTTCAACAACGCCGGCATCGGCGCGCCGGCGGTGCCGCTGGAGGATCTTTCGCTCGAGAAATGGAAAGCGGTGGTGGACACCAACCTCACCGCGCCCTTCCTCTGCACGCAGCACGCCTTCCGCATCATGAAGGACCAGACCCCGCGCGGCGGGCGCATCATCAACAACGGCTCGATCTCGGCGCACGCGCCGCGCCCCTTCACGGTGTCGTACACCGCGACCAAGCACGCCATCACCGGCCTGACCAAATCCATCGCGCTCGACGGGCGCGCCTACGACATCGCCGGCGGGCAGATCGATATCGGCAACGCGGCGACCGATCTGTCGCAGCGCTTTGCCGAGGGCATTTTGCAGCCCCATGGCGGGACCATGGTCGAGCCGCGCATGGATGTGGAGAATGTCGGCGAGGCGATCGCCTACATGGCGACGCGGTCGCTCGACGCCAACGTGCTGTTCATGACCGTGATGGCGACCAAGATGCCGTTCGTCGGGCGGGGATAAACAGCCCAAGTCGTCAACTCAGGTCGTCCCCAAATCGTTATCTCACGTCACCCCCGCGCAGGCGGGGATCCAGAGTGAACCGGGTTTTTTTATAAGTAGAGATGGGTCCCCGCCTGCGCGGGGACGATACAAGGAAAAATCAAGCTAGAAGCCCAGACTCAATTCAACCTGAAATGCCCATCAATCGCCTTCAGCTCCGCGGGCTTGATGAGTTTGGAATGCGCGACGGTGACCGCGTAAAGCGGGCCTTCGAGTTTCGCCTTCCAGAATTCGAGGAAATCGTTCAGCGCGGGGAAGTTCGGAAACAGATCGTAGTTCTGCCAGACATAGGATTGCAGCAGCCAGTGATGATCGGGACGTCTGTAGAGGATTTCCGCCGTGGTCAGGCCGTAGCCCGCGAGCTGCTTCTTGAAGTCGCTGGAGACAAACTCGCCAACCGCACCGCTACCAACCGATCCCTTCTGAATCATCTGGCTCTCCTCAATCCGGCATAAAAATTGTCGAATGAGAATCAAACGCCGGCAAGATGAAAAGTTGCGTAAGTCGTTGATGACAAAGGCATCAGCAGCATCGGGCGGCCATTGCTAATAATGGCCTCCCAAAGGTAGGACAGAGAGCTTTGGGATTTCAGAAGGCGCTCATCCCGCCTTCGGCCGCGCCGCAATCCTAGCGACAAGCCCGGCCACCGTTAACCGCCTTAACGAATTCTGGCAGCCTCCCGCCCCGACTGCCAAAATTTTTGCTAGACACCCTTGCCCGCCGCCCAGGCGTGGCCTATGTCCCCAGCGGTCATGGATAGCACTCGCTGATCCTGACTGCTAATTTTCGAAATACCAGCAATTCCAATATCTTAGGAGGACTGCATGAAATTCCGTCCGCTTCACGACCGCGTCGTGGTGAAACGTATCGACGCCGAAGAGAAGACCGCTGGCGGCATCATCATTCCGGACAGCGCGAAGGAAAAGCCTTCGCAGGGCGAGATCGTCGCCGTCGGTCCGGGCGGCCGCGACGAAGCCGGCAAGCTCATTCCGATCGACCTGAAGGTCGGCGACATCGTGCTGTTCGGCAAGTGGTCGGGCACCGAGGTCAAGATCGACGGTCAGGAAGTCCTGATCATGAAGGAAAGCGACATCATGGGTGTCGTGACCGACGCCGGTTCGAAGAAGAAGGCCGCTTAAGAGCGACCGCTTCCCACTCTCCATTCCAGGATCATCTGAAAGAGGAACACTCTCATGTCAGCCAAAGAAGTCAAATTCGGCGTTGACGCGCGCGACAAGATGCTGCGCGGCGTCGACATTCTCGCCAACGCGGTGAAGGTCACGCTGGGTCCGAAGGGCCGCAACGTCGTGATCGACAAGTCGTTCGGCGCGCCCCGCATCACCAAGGACGGCGTCACCGTCGCCAAGGACATCGAGCTTGACGACAAGTTCGAGAACATGGGCGCCCAGATGGTGCGCGAAGTGGCCTCGAAGTCGGCCGATGCGGCCGGCGACGGCACCACCACCGCCACCGTGCTCGCCCAGGCCATCGTGAAAGAAGGCGCCAAGTCGGTCGCCGCCGGCATGAACCCGATGGATCTGAAGCGCGGCATCGACCTCGCGGTCGAAGCGGTCGTTGCGGACCTCGTCAAGAACTCCAAGAAGGTCACCTCGAACGAGGAGATCGCCCAGGTCGGCACCATTTCGGCCAACGGCGACGCCGAGATCGGCAAGTTCCTCGCCGACGCGATGAAGAAGGTCGGCAACGAGGGCGTCATCACCGTCGAAGAAGCCAAGTCGCTCGAGACCGAACTGGACGTCGTCGAAGGCATGCAGTTCGACCGCGGCTACATCTCCCCCTACTTCGTCACCAACGCCGACAAGATGCGCGTCGAGTTCGACGACGCCTACATCCTGATCAACGAGAAGAAGCTGTCCTCGCTGAACGAACTGCTGCCGCTGCTCGAAGCCGTGGTTCAGACCGGCAAGCCGCTCGTCATCGTTGCGGAAGACGTCGAAGGCGAAGCCCTCGCCACCCTCGTCGTCAACCGTCTGCGCGGTGGCCTCAAGGTTGCCGCCGTCAAGGCTCCGGGCTTCGGCGATCGCCGCAAGGCCATGCTGCAGGACATCGCGATCCTGACCGGCGGCCAGGCGATCTCGG
>RXJJ01000002.1 GCA_003963145.1 Bradyrhizobiaceae bacterium | reverse complement strand
GGACTTCGCCGCCCGCGTCGTACAAATGAAACGGCGAGTCAAACTCGGCCGGGAGTATTCGAGATGAGTTCAGAGACTGGCGGCACGGACAGACAGGAACGCCAGCCGGTTCTCATCGATTTTGCGCTCCAGGGCGGCGGCTCGCATGGCGCGTTCACCTGGGGTGTGCTCGATCGCTTGCTCGAGGAGCCATGGCTCAAGCTCGAAGGCGTTTCCGGCACGTCCGCCGGTGCGATGAACGCCGCGGTGCTGGTGGACGGCTACACCGCAGGCGGCGCGGAGGGCGCGCGCAAGGCTCTGGACAGTTATTGGCGGCATGTGGCCGAAGCGGCCACCTTCAGCCCGTTCAAGCGCACGCCGCTGGACCGCATGCTCGGCCGCTGGTCGCTGGACAATTCTCCGATGTTTCTGTTCAGCGACATGATGACCCGGATGTTCTCGCCCTATCAGCTCAATCCGGCCAACAATAACGCGCTGGCGCCGATCCTCGACGAAGAGATCGACTTCGACCGGCTGCGCAGTTCGCCGATCAAGATTTTCATCACGGCGACCAATGTGAGAACGGGCCGCCCGCGCGTGTTCCGTAACGCCGACATGAAGCCGGAAGTGCTGATGGCCTCGGCCTGTCTGCCGACGCTGTTTCAGGCCGTCGAGATCGACGGCGAGAGCTACTGGGACGGCGGCTATTCCGGCAATCCGACGCTGGCCCCCCTGGTTAATGAACTCGTGTCCGACGACACCATCCTGATCCCGATCAATCCGATCGAGCGCCCCGGCACGCCGACGACGCCGCAGGAGATCTTCAACCGTCTCAACGAAGTGTCGTTCAACGCGGTGACGATCAAGGAATTGCACATGATGGCGCTATTGCGCCAGAACGCGCCCGATCACGGCGAGGGCGCCGAGTGGGCCCGCATGCGCGTTCATGTTGTGCGCAATCCCGTGATGACCAAGCTCGGCTACTCCTCGAAGCTGAATGCAGAGCTGGATTTTCTCACCATGCTGCGCGACGAGGGCCGCAAGTCCGCCGAGGTCTTTCTGACGGAGCATGCCGATGACATCGGCCGGCGATCCTCCCTCGACATCGACCAGCTGATCGCCGAGATGACCTGACTCCAGATGACTTGATCCGGACGATCTGACCACGGACACGCAAGATATGGGACTTCTCGGCATACTTCTGGCTCTTGCTTTCCTGATCTTCCTGGCGTTTCGCGGATCGAGCATTCTCGTGCTTGCGCCCATCGCCGGCCTGATCGCCGCCGCGTTTTCGGGAGCGCCGCTGCTTGCAAGCTGGACCCAGATTTTCATGACCAACGCGGCGGCTTTCTTCGCCCAGTTCTTCCCGCTGTTTCTGCTCGGCGCGCTGTTCGGTAAATTGATGGAGGATTCCGGGTCGGTCACCTCCATCGCCAATTACATGACCACGAAACTTGGGCCGCAGCGCGCGATCCTCGCGGTGGTGCTGGCGGGCGCGATCGTCACCTATGGCGGCGTCAGCCTGTTCGTGGCGCTGTTCGTGCTGGCGCCGATGGGCATGGCGCTGTTCCGCCAGGCGAACGTGCCGCGCCGCCTGATGCCGGCGGCCATCGCGCTCGGCACCTTCACCTTCACCATGTCGGCAATGCCGGGCAGTCCATCCATCAACAACGCCATTCCGATGCCGTTCTTCGGCACCACGCCCTTCGCCGCGCCGGGACTTGGCATCGTCGCCTCGCTGGTGATGCTGGGCTTTGGCATGTGGTGGCTGAAACGCGCCGAGGCCAGGGCGCGGCTGGCCGGCGAGGGGTTCGGATCCGATGCGGACGGCGCAGCCGAGAAGGCGGCGGCCGATCCCATCGTGCGCGAACGCGCCACCACCTCGCAGACATTCGATCCGGCCGAAATCGTTCACAGCACCGAGGCATCCGCAGGTCCGCCGATCCTGTTCGCGGCGCTTCCCATCGTGATTGTGATCGCGGTCAATCTGCTGATGTCGTTTGTCGTGCTGCCGCGCATGGATGTGAATTTCCTCGCCGATCCGGACTGGGGCGAGACCAGCATCGCGGCGGTCGGCGGCGTATGGTCGGTGATCGTCGCGCTGATCGCCGGCATCGCCATGGTGATCGCGTTCAACTTCCGCAGCGTGCCGGTCTTGCGGGCGACCGTGAGCGCGGGCGCGACGGCTTCGGTGCTGCCGATCGTTTCGGTGGCGAGCCTTGTCGGGTTCGGCGCGATCGTGGCCTCGCTGCCGGCCTTTGCCGATGTGCGCAACTGGGTGCTCGGGATCGGGGGAGGCCCGCTGGTGTCGCTTGCGGTCGCGACGAACATTCTCGCCGCATTGACGGGCTCGGCCTCGGGCGGATTGACCATCGCGCTCGATGCGCTCGGGTCGACCTATATGAGGCTTGCCGCCGAAACGGGGATCAGTCCGGCACTGATGCACCGCGTCGCCGTGATCGGCTCGGGAACGCTGGACAGCCTGCCGCATAACGGCGCCGTGGTGACGCTTCTGTCGGTGTGCGGTGTCACCCACAAGGAGGGCTATCTCGATATCGTCATGACGGCCATCGTCGGTGCGATCATCGCCCTTGTTGTCGTGATTGTGCTGGGTTCGCTGGTTGGCAGCTTCTGACAAAACGGCGTTGCGATTTCAGCGACCTGAAACCGCAACGCCCGAAGCCTTCAAGGCAAAGGCCTTAAAACAAAGCCTTTATGGCCGTCAGTGGCCGAAGAACAGCCACAGCAGGATGATGACCGGAATCGGTACGCCAAGCAGCCACAGCAGAATTCCTCGTCCCATTGTTCTCTCCTCGCAATCGTTTCTTTCGATGCGAGGACAATGAGGACAGCAAAGGCAGGTTCCACATCCCGTCAATGAATATGCGCGTTTACCAGTGGCCGGTGTTTTTCATCGACAGCCACGGCTCCTGCGGCGGCAACGCATCGCCCTTCTGCAGAAGCTCGACGGACTGCAGATCTGGCGAGCGGATGAAGGCCATCTGGCCGTCGCGCGGCGGGCGATTGATGACGATGCCGAGTTTCATCAGCCGCTCGCAGGTCGCGTAGATGTCGTCGACCTCATAGGCCAGATGACCGAAATAGCGGTCCTCGCCATAGGTCTCCTCGTCCCAGTTGTAGGTCAATTCGACCAGCGGCGCGCCGCGCCCCGGAGACTGCTCGAACAGCTTCTCGTCCTGCGGCGCGCACAGAAACACCAGCGTGAAGCGTCCCTTTTCGCTTTCGGTGCGGCGAACCTCCTTCAGCCCCAGCGCGCCGGAGAAGAATTTCAGCGCGACGTCGAGATTCCGGACGCGCAGCATGGTGTGCAGGTAACGCATGGTCTTGCTTTCCTTGTAACTATTCAATGAGCCGGACGGGCGATTTCTCAATAGCAGCAAAATGCCGGGGTTGGCAGGCGACAAACGGAGCAAGGCCGTGATAATCGCAGCAGGGCAGGAGACCGGATCGGCCGGACACGTGGCATGATTGGCACAAGGATTATTCGGGCCCTGATGTTCGCGCGTCGGACACGCGTGCCGACATTCATCATCGCTGCTCCCAATTACACGGCGATGAGTTCCGGCATTCGCTGTCTGCATCTGCTGTGTCACCGGCTGAACCTTGCGGGATTTTCCGCGGCGGTGACGGCGCGCCGCAGGAACAAGCATCTCGAAACGCCGCGCATCCGCAGCAGTTGGATTCGCAACGCGCCGGCGCTTCTGAAGAATTCAATCGTGATCTATCCCGAAATCGTGCAGGGCAACCCGCTCCATGCCCCGAACGTGGTGCGTTATCTTCTGAACCGGCCGGGCTTCCTCGGTCCGGCAGGTCTCGACGACTATGGAGAGGGCGACTATTTCGTCCACTTTGCGGAAGAGTTTCGCCCGCCCGCCCTGCAATCGCGGTTGTTGCGGCTGCCGCTCGTTGACACCGGAGTATTCAAGCCGCCGCAGGCTGAAGACGAACGGCAAGGGTTCCTTCTGTACAACGCCCGCCACACGCCGGACCGGAGCAGCTTTCCCGGCTGGATCGACAACATCACGGTGATTTCGCCGGATCACCCGCGCACGCCGGACCAACTGGCGGCCCTGTACGGGCGCAGCCGCGCCTTGATCACCGCCGAGCGGACCGCCGCCGTGAACGAGGCGCTGCACTGCCACTGTCCCGTTATCATGCTGCCGAACGACAGGTTCGATCACGTGCCGTTCATGTCGGCCTTCGGCGGCGTGGGGCGGATCGCGGGCTTCGATCAGGCAGCGCTCGAATGGGCCACCGAAACAGCCCGTGAATTTCCAGCCCGATACGCGCAGGACTTTGCGGGGGCAGATAACGCTGTCGTCGAGTTCGCGACCGACGCGCTGCGTTATTTCGATCTGAAGTCCGCGAGCAACGCGGCGTGATCGCGGTTATGCGTCAGCCGCCAGCTGACGAAAGAACCCCCGCAAGACATCGTCTTCAATGTCCGCCATGCCCGGATGACACGGCACCGCGACAATTCTCGCATAAAGATCGGCCGCGACCGGACATGGTCCGCCAAGGGGCGGATAATATTTTGCCACGCTGAACGGCAACTTCGGCAAATCCGCCAAAGCCAAGGGACGTGGTGACAAAACCTGCACATGCGGCGTCACGGAATCATCCGGCGGCGTTACAAGAATTGAAAGCTTCTCCGCGCGCGCCAGCTCCGTCATTCTGCGGCGCTGTTTCCTGTAACCTTCCGCCCATCGCGGCATGGTCTCGACACGCTGATGGATCAGGGCCGCGGCAACGTCCGACATTTTTCCATTGGCCGCGTAAGGCGCGAGCGAGCGGTCGAGGTGAACTCCGAAATTGAGAAGCGCGCGCGCGGTTTCTTCTTGTGTCCGGTCGATCAACATGCAGCCTCCCTCACCGAAGCCCCAGGGCTTGGTGTGATGAAAGCTGATGATCTCGCCGGCGTTGAAGGAGGCCGGACGCTGTGCGGGAAACGACACGGCCGAATCGATGATCATCGGCTTTCCGGCAGCCTGGCAAAGCGCGCTAAAAGGCGTGAAATCAGGCTGCATCCCGAAAATGTCGGTGACGATCAATCCCTCCCACTGATCGGGTGGCAAGGCCTTCAGCGCCGCCAGATCCATCAGCCCGCTTCGGTCGCAATCCAGAATACGGATGTGGTTTGCGAGCGGGCCGATGCGTGTCGAAAAAAATCCGAATGCCGACACCGCCCAGACCAGCGGCCGTCCGGCCCGCTCGGCATGGCTGCCGGCGAGCGCGTGAAGCGCCGATGTGGCCGACGAGGCCATCACAACCGCTTTGCCGGCCGGCCGCCCGATCCTATCGTAGACCAGTTGAGCCAGTTCGCTCTCGACCGGACCGAAATTCGTCCACCGTCCGGCTTCAGCGGACTTCGTCATCAGTTGCTGGACGCGCACCCAGTCCGGCGTTTTATTTTCCACAAAGGGGATAGGCTTTGGGGCCTCGAAATCCGTCGTCAAAATGCGATTCCGTTGTCCTCGCGCGAGCCGGGTGCCCGCCTCATATTAAATTAAAAATTTCACTATGCCGGCACTTCTATCCCGAACGGGAACTCAGGATTGCGCAAATGGTCCCATGATGCGTTATTGTGCGCTAGTTACGTCACGGCATGTTTGCGCGCAATATCGATTACATCGGAGCTCCTTCGAGGCGTGCGGTGATCCGAACGGCGCAGAATGAATCACCGGCTTATCGGAAGGACAAGTGCGACAAATGGTCCGGACATTTGACAGCGCATCGGTCGTGATGTTCGGACACAACGCACTGTTCGGGGACTACCTCGATATCATTCGGGCGAATGGCGGCCGATTACGCAAGGTTATCGTCAACGTTCCCGACAGCGAAACCCGAAACGGCAAGTATTTCGCCCAGCGGCTCGAAGAGGCCAACCGGATGCTGGCCCGGCTCGGCGAGACCAGCGGGATCGACGTGGAGTACATCGATCAATTCAGGCCCGCACCCGGCGAAAAATATGTTTTCGGGTTTCTCGGTCCCAAGCTGGTGCCGCTGCGGACGCGGCTCGTATCGGAGTTCGGGCTTGGCTTCGAGCCCATGATCCATCCGGCATCGTCTATCTCGCCGTCCGTATCGCTCGGGCAGGGTGTCGTCGTTCTGGCGGGAAACATCATCGCATCCGGTGTGGTGCTCGGCGATCATTGCCTCGTCAATCGGGCCGGGAGCATTGGACATGACTGCTCGATCGGGGAGTTCGCGAATATCGGTCCCGGCGCGCATCTGGCATCGGGCGTGAAGGTCGGGCGTGCTGCATTCGTCGGGATTGGCGCCACGGTGATCGAGAACATCGTGATCGGCGACGGCGCGCGTGTCGCTGCCGGCGCCGTGGTGACGCGCGATGTCGCGAACGATACGGTTGTTGCAGGAGTTCCGGCGCGCCTTTTCAAGGAAAATTCCGCGCTGCCGGCTCTTCGGGAATGAGCCGCGCTACGGTAAAAGGGCAGCCATGAAAAAGATCGTCTTGAAAAAGATCAGCCTGGTTCTCGGTGTCTTTTTGTGCGCTGCGATGTTGTCGCCTGCCGCGCTTGTCGCGGCCGAGCGCGACCAGACGGGCGATGCGCTCTCGCGCGCGCTTGCGGGCAAGCCGGGCGCCGGCACGTCGGACACGTTGCGTCCCGCAAAGGCCAACCCCTGCGCCGCGCTGGGCGCAGGTTTCGCCGCCGCTCCCGGCTCATCCACCTGCGTCAGGATCAGCGGCTCGGTCCGTGTCGACGCGGGCGCGCAGCGCTAGCTAGGTGTCGCGGCAAAATGGTCAGGCCGGTCTTGCGCGGCTCTCGAATTCCGAGGTCTGATAGACATGTCCGTCCGGCGCGGTGATGCAGACATCCCAGCATCCGTCCTCGGTCAGTTCACGGGCTTTCTTGAGTGTCGCTTCCGGTGTTTCCCGCCTGAGCTGGACGTTGCCAGACGTATCGGTTCCCTTGATGACGAACATGTCGTCCTCCGTCTTTTTTGAAAATCAACGGCTCGGGGGCAGCTTAGGACGGCCCGGCATCATTGGGAAAATGAAAAATCGGGCAGAACAAAGAAAAGCCCTGCCAGCGGGGACTGGGCAGGGCTTGGGGCGAAGCCTTGGGGGAAGAGCTTCAGGGAACGAACGCCCGGCTTTTCAATCCGTTCCAGAATAATTCCAAAAATTTTAGCGAATTCGCCGCCACGGCAGCGGCTGTTGCGTGCAAGAAAAGCCCCGCCCAATAAAAATCCGCCCAAGAAAAACCCGCCCAAGAAAAAACCCCGCCTTGGAGTGCGCGGGGTTTTTGCAAGGGGCATCTTGTTGTCGAAATCAACATAGGAGCGATCGGGCGGAGCGGCAATTCACATCGCCGTGGGCGTCACGTCACTTTGCCGCAGCCGCGGCGCGGCGGCCCGTGTGTCCGGCCGGTTGCGTGCCGGGACGCCGGGAATGGCTGTGAGCGTCATGCCCGCTATTCTGTTCCTGCTGAACCGCGGGTTCCTCGACATCGGCAGCGCACGGCCTGATGCAATAGTCCTCGTCGAGCACACGCTTGGGATCAGCCTTTTCCTCATCCGAGACGACATCAACAACGAGGCCGGCTTCGTCGGCCTTTTTCCAGACCTCATGCTCGGTCTTGTAGGCCTTGCTGATTTGCTCGTCGTTGGTGAATAGGGCATAGGGCATCGAAGGTCTCCTCATGTCTCAACGCTGCGCCCGATTTTCGGGTTCCGCGCGTCCAATTGAATTTCGGGGTCGGCAACGCACATATTCGTTTCCTCGATGGGGTGCGAGTCCTGACAAGCATGACTGCCATGAATTTTGCGGATAATCTGGAACGCCTCGGCGAATGGATCGCCGAGGCCGCGGCCATCGTCCCGTTCACGGGGGCTGGAATCTCGACCGAATCCGGCATTCCCGATTTCCGCTCGCCCGGCGGGCTGTGGACGAAAAACCGGCCGATACCTTACGACGAATTCATGTCCAGCCAGGACGCCCGCGACGAGGCGTGGCGCCGGCGGCTGGCGATGCAGGACTGTTTTACGTCCGCACGGCCCGGCCGCGGGCATCGCGCGCTGGCTTCGCTCTACAAGGCCGGCAAGGTGCCCGCCGTGGTGACGCAGAATATCGACAACCTGCATCAGGTCTCGGGCTTCGCTGCGGACGATGTGGTCGAACTGCACGGCAACACGACCTATGCGCTGTGCACCGGCTGCGGCAAACGTCACGAGATTTCGTGGGCTCAATACAGCTTTCACAAGACCGGTTTCGCGCCGTCCTGTACGGCGTGCGAGGCGCCGGTGAAGACCGCGACGGTTTCGTTCGGCCAGGCGATGCCGGAAAGCGCGATGCGGCGCGCGGCGGAGCTGGCGCGGAGCTGCGATCTGTGCCTGTCGATCGGCTCCTCGCTGGTGGTGTGGCCGGCGGCGGGCATTCCGCTGCTCGCCAAGAACAGCGGGGCGCGGCTCGTCATCGTCAATCTTCAGCCGACCGAGCTTGATGACATCGCCGACCTCGTGATCCGCCATGACATCGGCGAAACGCTGGCGGGCCTGATCTGACATTCGCTTGCGGGCCCGGCTGCCTGTCGGGGAGCGAATATCAAATCCATTCCGTCCGTGACCCATCGCCGCGAATTGATTCGCACGCGCGCAAGGTTGTTCATAGGTCATGGCTGATTTGTTTTTTATCTTTGCGGCTTTGGCGGGAGTGTTATCTTCGAATCACAGAGATTCGCGAGATGCATCGTCCTTGAATTGGCAGGGATGAGCGGGATGGGACCGACGCCGCCGGAAATTGCGCGGTGATCGGGGAGTATGGGGTCCGGGTTCATGAGGTCGGACGATATGGGGTCGGACGATTTTGAGTCCAAACGATTGACCGAACCGGCTTCGCGCGGGCTCGGAAGTGGCCGCTCCACCGCAAACGAGTTTCGCAGCGGATTGCACCGCGAGGCGGCGGATCCGTTTTCCGGGATCGAGCAGGGCGCAGCCGCCAATCTGGTCGAACTCAGCGGCGTCATCAAATGGTTCGATGCCTCGAAGGGGTACGGCTTCATCGTTCCCGACAACGGTGCTCCCGACATTCTGCTTCATGTGACGGTGCTGCGCCGCGACGGCTACCAGACCGCCTATGAAGGCGCGCGGCTTGTCTGCGAATGCGTGCAGCGCCAGAAGGGCTATCAGGCCTTCCGCGTCATTTCGATGGACGAGTCCACCGCGATCCATCCGGCGCAGATGCTGCCGACCCGCACCCATGTCACCGTCACGCCGACCAGCGGGCTCGAGCGCGCGCAGGTGAAATGGTTCAACCGGCTGCGCGGTTTCGGGTTCGTCTCGTGCGGCGAGGGGACGCCCGACATTTTCGTGCATATGGAAACGCTGCGCCGCTACGGCATGACCGAACTGCGCCCGGGCCAGTATGTGCTTGTTCGCTATGGGCCCGGCTCCAAAGGCATGATGGCCGCCGAGATCCAGCCGGAAACCGGCGCGGGTGGGCTTTCTTCTCACTGAGGCGTTTTATTTTGCCGCAATAACCACGCAGGATTGATGGCGTGGCTGCTGGCGTTTTTCGCGCGATCTGGTATCTGCGGCCCAATCTAGGTCCCGGATGGTTGCTTTCAGATGTCCCTTTTCATTGCCCCGAAATTTCGTGCCGGCTTCGCCGCTTTCGCCGCCGCGCTGATTGCCTGTCTCGCGCTTTATCAGCCGGCACGGGCCGCGCAGACCCAGCCGCTCGAGATCGTCACCAAGTCCGGCGTCCACGTCTTCACGGTGGAAATGGCGGTGAGCGACGAGGAGCGCGCCAAGGGCCTGATGTACCGCAAGTCGCTGCCCGACGGGCGCGGCATGCTGTTCGATTTCTCGCCCGAGCAGTACGTCCAGATGTGGATGAAAAACACCTACATCCCGCTCGATATGATTTTCATTCGCGGCGACGGCACCGTTCTGAGCATCGCGGAGAACACCACGCCGCTGTCGGAGAAAATCATCGACTCCGGCGGCCTCGCCAAGGGCGTGCTGGAGGTGATCGCCGGCACCGCGCGCAAGTACGGCATCGCGCCCGGCGACAAGGTCGCGCATCCGCTGTTTGGCACGCGCACGCCGGAAATGGCACACTGAGTGACTGATTTTATTTGAAAATTCAGGGATGAGGGCGACTGTCCAGGCCCTCTGCCGCCTTGCTGGACCCGTCCGAACGGTGTAACCACGGGCCTCTCGGGGTATAGCGTAGCCTGGTAGCGCGGCGGTTTTGGGTACCGCAGGTCGGAGGTTCGAATCCTCCTGCCCCGACCATATAAGCTTTTGGACCTAACCGCTTTCCCTCGGTCTTTCCGACACGCGGTGTGCGACTGGCGCTTTCTGACGCGCCAGAGCAGGAGCCGTGCGCGCAAGCGCATCGTTCGGTGGATATCCAGACCGAACTTATTAAATTGCTCCGCTCCGTTTTCTTACGAGAGTGTTTATTTCCCCGATTGCGGCAGTGGATAGTTTGGCAACCCCGGAAGCGTCAATTCGAAGTGCTTCTTTGAGTCGTAAGCAGGTTGAACCGCAAACGATCCACTTGCCGCAGGTCGAGACTTCCGTTGGTTCTGGCTCAACACGATCGGTATTACCGTCAAAAGACCAATTGAGACGAGGACTGTCACGAGAAGGAGTTTTATACGAGTTAACTTTGACGTGGTTTGTGTAAGCGCGCCGGGAGATGCGTAGGCGAAATGTGTTGAAAATCGTCTTCGGGGCAAAAACTTGATATAACAGGCCAGCAGGAATGCTCCTAAGCAACCTTGCAGGAAAAGCCATTCCCAATCCGCTGGCGTTCGAGGCACTGCCAGAGGGAGCTGCGAATACTCTCCGCAGGAATCCGAATGGACGGCGAGTTCTGTATGTGTAGTGTATGATCGAGCATTATTAGGGGCGCCCATGTAAACATTTGCGACGTGACAATGTACTAATCCTTCAGAGCTGGGCCGGTCAAAGTCGAGCGTCGCAAGGACGTTTATTCTACCTTTACGACCGCTGATCTCGCGGTGTTCCGAAAAATAACCGTCGACAATTGGACGCCGGTCGACCTTCCAAGCGTGAAGCATTGTCAGCGGTATAACGAAAACGAAAAACGTCACCGTCCAAATTGCCAGCATCAAGGCGACCAAGTGCCTGAACTTGAAGCCTTCGGCAAACACGTCACCAAATTTTACCATCTGGTTTTGGGCTTGATTCACGGGGTGACTTTGTAGTGGCTCGCTCGCTATACTAATCGACCGAGAGCAAGCTTTCGACGTTATTTGGGGCCTTCGCCCCCGCAGATTGCGGTGCAGCGGATGCCGGGGCGCGCGAGGGCTTGTCCTGACGCCTCGAGCAGTCGCCGTAATAGGCCACGGCGGTGAGTATACCGATGCCCTGAACTAGTGGCGCGCCTCGCCAGTTTTTTCAGCCGTCAAAGAGCCAAAGATTTTCGCACCCCATTCGCGGCCAAAGATGGGTGCAAAATGCGCGACACCGTCTTCGGTCAGGTGACTGTCGTCAAAGTAGAACACATCCTTACGATCGTTGGAGATGTCGCAGACATTGCCGGGACAAATAAGTTTGAGCGGATCGTAAAATGCCGCATTCGTCTTTTGTGCAATCGCCGCGAGCGAGGCGTTTATTTTCAGAGCTGTGATTTTCGGCGGGACTCGAATGGAACGAAAATCTTCCCGCCTGGCATTCGTGGCAAGAAATTGTTGTCCGCTGACGGATATGGTTTTCAATCCGATGATTGAAACATCGATGCCGCGTATTTGAGCGTCCAGAACCGCCTTTTCAACTTCGTCGATTTGCCAGTCCTGCCACAGCAGAGCAAAGATTATGCGTGCGGGCTTGCTCTGTCTGAGAACGGTATCGAGCAGTTCGATTTTTTTCTCACAGTCGCTCGGCGATGGGTGAATCTCCCGTTCCAGCACATTTCGTCCGATCGTGACGAAGGGCGGGCATGGAGAATTCATCGTGAATAATCGGGTGCGCGATTTATCGAGATATCCGGCGCGGTCCATCAGGTTTAAAAAATCGCCGGACATGCTGTCGCCAACAATGAGGATTCGCGGCGACTGACTGTCGGGAAAATCACGATCAAGTTCGCGCATCAGATGGTGCGTGAATGTGTCTGTTCGTGCCGCTTGCTCTGCATTCAGTTGTCGTACGACGTTTTCCGGATAGCCTGCGGTCCATCCCCCAAAAGACCAGCCCGCTGCCGCGACAAAAACGGCCAAACCGACCACGATTGCGGCGCTGTGGCGAAATCCATAGTTGAACGGTGCCGACGAATATCGAAACGGTTTTTCGATGAACCTAAACATCAGGTAGGCCACAGCGACAGACGCGGTCGAAATTGCGATTTTGGCTGCGAAGGTCAGGGTGTCATTGGTCGTATAGCGATAAAATACGATGATCGGCCAGTGCACCAGATAAAGCGAATAGCTGATAAGGCCTGTGCCAACCGCCAGCGGATTTCGAAGCAGGCCTCCAGAGACATTCGCGCGTCCGGAATAAATTGCCAGGGCTGCGCCGCCGCATGGAAGTAACGCGTAATAGGACGGGAAAAGCAGCTTATCCGAGTAAAAAACCGCTGCAACGCCGATCATGCAGAGCCCTAGCGGCAGAAATAATTCGTCAGCCCTGTGCGGCCGATCTCTCTGCGGCAACCAGCATAGCAACGCGCCGATCACGAACTCGAAAATTCTAAATGGCATGAGATAGAAGATTGTGCTCGGAACGTCGTATTGGGTGCGCATGTGAGGCAGCCCAATATTAAGCGCGAGACTTGCGACGCCGGCAGCCGCGATAAGCAACGGCGCAAGGATCGGCCCTGCTCTTAGCGCGATCAGACCGAAGGCGGGTGCGATGAGATAATATTGCTCCTCGACACCAAGGGACCATGTGTGGAGGAGGGGCTTCATATGGGCGCTCGTGTTGAAATAACTGACAAGCGACCAGAAATAGATATTCGAGACCGAGACCAGCGCTGCAACGAAGGATCCGCAAAATTCGGAAAAAAGCGCGGGCGTAAACAAGAAAAACGCCGCGACCAGGCTCAGGAGGCCGGTGACGAATAAAGCAGGAAAAATTCTTTTAAATCGACGAACGTAAAAGCGGATAAAGTTGAATTTTCCAGTGCTTTGGTATTCGGACTTGATCAGGCCGGTGATCAGATAGCCGCTGATAACCAGAAAAACGTCGACGCCGTTAAACCCGCCACGGAATGCGGCAATATCCAGATGATAAAAGAGGACGCAAAGTACGGCGACGGCACGGAGGCCATCGATATCCGGTCTGTATTCGCGGGCTGTCATTCCAGGATCGTATCAACTACCGAGGGCCAAAGAGCTTTGTCTCCGGCTTCTTACCAAGAAAATGTTCCGGCTTGCGCCATAATTAATTGGATGGGATGCGCCACCCGACCAAGGGCGAGACTGTCGAAGACGACCCGATCTATCTTTCGACAACCGGGTTCGCCTGCTTAAGCAGCAAGTGAAGAATCGGCGGCCTGACCGTCGTCAGATCGAAGTCGATCAATTCGCCGAGCACTTTCTGTCCGTTTCCCCGATACATTCCCGCCTGTGGCCACATCGTCATCTCACCGACAGCGATCCGGCCATCGATATTGTACATATCGACACGGACGAACTTGAACTCGCGGCTGACACTTTCGGCCATCTCGATCATTTTGAGCCAGTTGTCGGGTTTCACGAAATCCGACAGCAACTTGAATTCCGGATTGAGGGATTGTCCGAGGTCGTTGCCGTCAAGATCCACGACCTGCTCTTTCGGATTTGTATAGCGATCGCGGATGTAATGACAAAAGCGCGCATTGCCCTCAATGCAGAAGAACTTGAAGTCGGGAGGCGCATCGTGACTTTGCGGGCTGAGATATTCTTCGACCAGAATGCGAGGCTCGATGAAACGATACGCCCATTCTCCTTTATCCCAGCCGAATGTCTTATTGGCCAGGGCCCGCTCGAGTCTTGGCCGGAAAGTTTCGATCAACGTCTCGGTCGGCCGGTCTTTGACAAGAATGCCGGTCCCGGAATCGTGGTTCGTCTTGATGACGAAGTGTGGGGGCAGGGTGCTGAACTCGATTTCGGAAAATCGTCGGACGGTCTGATAGAGCTGCGGCACATTGAACGGCCCGACTGTACGCTCCACGTAATCGCGAACCCTGATCTTGTCAGAACAGAAAATCTTGTTGCGAGTTTGATCGAAAAGCTTGAGCCACTGCATCTTGTCGTTGATGCTGCGCGGCGAGACGAGGTCGGGGAAGGTTTTCGTTTCCTTCCAGGTGAACCGGTGAATGATATCGTAGAGGTCGCGGTGTTCGTCCTTTAACGGCAGATATCGGACGTCCTGTTGCCACTTCTTTTCTATCTGTTTTTTGAGCCACGCTCTTCGTATCGGGCGCGGAATCGCTCGCGTCGAAATAAGTCTCATTCAAAACATCTGCCTCATACTCGACGGGATATACCCGCAGGATCCGGATGTCTGAAAATTCGCCCCTTATGCGCCGGCCGCTTTCGGATTTTGCGTTGCAGGCGGCTGGGCGCGCGAGGGCTTGTCCTGCCGCTTCGACCAGTCGCCGTAATAGGCCACGGCGGTGAGAATACCGATGCCGCCGAGACTGACGCCGATCTGCGCGATGATCGAGCCATAGCTCATCATCAAAAGGAAATGCGCGACGAAGGACAGAAACACGCCGACGCAGAACACCTGCAGCGATTGCTGCCCGCATTTCACCAGCGGATCGAAAATCTTCCATTCCAGACCCGGCCAGTCCTTGCGCACGAACCGCGTGGCGAGGAAGGCGATCACGACGAAATGCAGGAAGCGATAGGGCGCCAGATTGGTCTTGTCGTTCGGATTGAAGGTGTGCACCAGCCAGTCCGGCATCAGCGCGCCGAATTGCGGAAACCGGCCGGCCATGGTCATCACCAGAGAGAAGATCAGATAGCCGACGCCGAGGATGATGAGCCAGCGCGAACGGATCAGGAATTTGGATTCGCGCGCGCCGCCGAGCGCGAACCATGCGCCGAACACGAACAGCAGCTGCCAGCAGAACGGATTGAAGTACCAGGTGCCGTAGGGATAGGCCGACAGGTTCCAGCCGAAATGGCGCGCGGCGAAATACAGCACCAGCGAAGCGATCATGGTCAGATCGGGCCAGCGCAGCATCAGCCACAGCACCGGCGGGAAAAATCCCATCAGCACGATGTAGAGCGGCAGCACGTCGAGGTTGAGCGGCTTGAACCGCAGGATGAGCCCCTGCGAGATGGTTTCGATCGGATTTTCGACAAGGCCCGCGATGTTGAACTCGTGAATGATCTGCGGATCGGAGTAGCGGTACGCGACCCAGCCGATGGCGGCGATGTAAATCACGAACAGCAGCACATGCGCGACATAAAGCTGCCAGACCCGCTTGAACAGGCGCGTCGCGCCGACGACGAAGCCTCGGTCGATCATCATTTTGGCGTACACGAAAGCGGCGGTGTAACCGGAAATGAAAACGAACAGATCGGCCGCGTCGCTGAAACCATAGTTGCGCGTCGTCACCCAGTTGACGACGTTATTGGGGACATGATCGAGGAAAATCGCCCAGTTGGCGATTCCACGGAAGATGTCGAGCCGCAGGTCGCGGCCTTTGGGAGGAAGGCGAGCTTGGATCATAAAAGGACTTGGATCTTTAACGGGTTTGGATCTTTAACGGGTTTGATGTCTGCAAATAGGGGCGTTTGCGGTCATCGACAGGGTTTAAACGGATTGACACACGACATTGTTACGGCGCTGCAAAAAGACTATACAAGATCGCATATTGAAGCACCGGTTTTGTAGACCGGGTGCTTCGGCCAATCTACCGCGACGATCCCAGAGGCACCACATGACCGCTCGTATTTTCCGGCCCGCCAAAAACGCCATGCAATCGGGGAAAATGGCCACCAAGGAATGGCGGCTCGATTACGAGCCCGAGCAGCCTCGAATCATCGAGCCGCTGATGGGCTGGACCAGTTCCGGCGACATGAAGCAGCAGCTGACACTGCATTTCGACACCCGCGAGGAAGCCATCGCCTATTGCGAGCGCGAGGGCATTCCGTACCAGGTGCTGGAGCCGCACGATCCGGTTCGCCGCCAGATCGCCTATGCGGACAATTTCGCGTTCCGCCGGCCTGAGCCCTGGACGCATTGATTTAAACCCACACTGGTTGGGCTGATAAAGAGGCCGGGAATTTCCCGGCCTCTTCCTGTTAATGGCGCACCGCTTCCGGCCCCATCACGAGGTCCGGCAGCAGCGTGACGATCTGCGGGAAGATGCACATCAGGATCACCGCCAGCATCATCAGCCCGACGAAGGGCAGCGTGCCCCATATCACCCGGCTGAGCGGAATATCTGGCGCGACGTTGCGGATCACGAAGATGTTCAGCCCGACCGGGGGATGAATAAGACCCATCTCCATCACGATGGTCATGACGATGCCGAACCAGATGATGTCGAAATGCGCGTCGCGCAGCGGCGGCAGGATGATCGGCGCGGTCATCAGGATGATCGACACCGGCGGCAGGAAGAAGCCGAGCACCACCACCATCAGCAGGATCGCCGTGAGCAGGCCCCAGTGCGGCAGGTGCATGTCGACGATGGCCTGCGCCGCCGATTGCGAGATGTGCAGATAGCTCATCACGTAGGAATACAGCAGCGACATGCCGATGATCATCATCAGCATGGTCGATTCGCGAATGGTGGAAAGCAGGATCGGCGACAGGTCGCTCGGCCGCCACACGCCATAGATCAGAGCGATCAGCAGCAGCGCGAGCAGGCCGCCAAGGCCGGCGGTTTCCGAGGGCGTGGCGTAGCCGCCGTAAAGGGCGATCATGACGCCGGTCAACAGCGTCACGAAGGGAATCACGCGCGGCAGCACGCTGAAGCGTTCGGCCATGGTGTAGTCGTCGCGCTTGAGGATCGCTGAGTCCTCGCCCGTCGCTTCGTACACTTTCTTGGCTTCGGCGTATTCCTTGCGGAAGCGCATCATCGCGTAGAGCGCGAACAGCGTCACGAGCAGCACGCCCGGTCCGATGCCTGCAAGAAACAGCCGGCCGAGCGACTGTTCGGCGGCCACCGCGAACAAAATCATTGTAATGGACGGCGGCAGCAAAATGCCGAGCGTGCCGCCGGCGGCGATGATGCCGGCCGCGAAGCCGCCCGAATAGCCGCGCTTGCGCATTTCCGGAATACCTGCCGAGCCGATCGCCGAGCAGGTGGCCGGCGAGGAGCCGGCCATGGCCGCGAACAGCGCGCAGGCGAATACGTTGGCAATGCCGAGCCCGCCCGGAATCTTGTGCAGCCAGGCGTGCAGGGCGGTGTAGAGATCCTGACCCGCCTTGGACTTGCCGATCGCCGCGCCCTTGAGAATGAACAGCGGGATCGACAGCAGCGTGATCGAGGCCAGTTCCTCGTAGACGTTCTGCGTCACCGTATCGAGCGAGGCGGCGGGCATGTAGATGCCCATGAAGATCAAAGCCACCGCGCCGAGCGCGAACGCGATCGGCATGCCGGAAAACATCGCCACCAGAGTGGCTATTCCATAGGAAATCCCGATTCCGAAAACGCTCATGCCCGGCGCACCCCGCCGAGCGCGCCGAGAATTTGCAGCAGGACCTGGACGCAGAGCAGGGTCATGCCGACCGCCATCAGACCGTAGGGAATATCCAAGGGCGGACTCCAGATCGAATTGGACACCTGACCATCGACCCAGGCTTCATGGGTCAGGGTCCACGATTTCCAGGCAAAGAATGCACAGAAGGCAAAAGTAGCGACGTCGACCAGCAGCAGGCGGACGCGGTTGGCGAACGGCGAGAGCAGGCCAACAAACGCCTCGATGCCGATATGGCCGCGCTGGCCCTGCACATAGGCCGCGGTCATGAAGGTCGCGCCGACAAGCAGGAACACCGCCGCCTCGTCCTGCCAGTAGGTCGGACTGTGAAACAGGGTTCTTATCGCGACGCTGTAGCTGAGAATCGCACAGGCGAGTATCAGCGCCAGTGAAGCGAAGATGACAATGATGCGATTGATGACCGCGAGCAGGCGATCCGCCGCAACCAGCAAGGGATTGCTGGTTGCGATGGTCGGCCGATCAGGGACATTGCCGCCGATCGGAGGATTGATCATGAAACGGCAGACGCCAGCTTCATCAGGTTGGCGGCGGTCGGCGTCTTGGCCGCGTAATCCTTCCACGCGGTATCGCGGGCGATGTCGCGCCATTTTTCGACAGTGGCGGCATCGAGCGGGCTGACCTTCGCACCGGCCTTTTCGTAGACCTTTGCGACTTCGATGTCGTCGTCCTGCGCGCCCTTGCGGCCGAAAGCCTCAAGCTCGCTGCCGACGCTGAGGATGATGTCCTGCTGGTTCTTCGGCATGGCGTCGAAGATCGACTTCGACATCAAAAGCGGCTCGAGCATGAACCAGTAGGACTGGCCGGCGCCCGAGGTCAGGCTCTTGGCGATTTCCTCGAGACGGAACGAGATCAGGCTGGTCGAGGATGTGATGCCAGCGTCGCACGCGCCGGTCTGCATCGCCGCGTAGATTTCATTCGACGGCAGCGACAGCACGGCCGCACCCGCGGTCTGCAGGACCATGTCCATTTCGCGCGATCCGCCGCGCACCTTCAGGCCCTTGGCGTCCTCGGGCGTGACCAGCGGGCGCGAGCGGCTGGCGACACCGCCGGCCTGCCAGACCCAGCTGACGATGATGATGCCCTTGTCGGCGAGGAAGTCGGCGAATGCCTTGCCGACCGGCTCCTTCTTCCACTTGTCGCCGATATCGTAGCTCGGCACGAGGCCGGGCATCAGGCCGATATTGGCTTCCGGCACTTCGCCGCCGGCATAGGGCATCGGAAACAGGCTGAGATCGAGCGCGCCCTTGCGCATCGCCGAGAACTGGGCGTTGGTCTTGATCAGCGAGGAGTTCGGATAGACGTCGGCGGTCAGTTCGCCGCCGCTGCGCTTGGAAATCTCCTCGGCGAATTTGCGGCATAGCCGATCGCGGAAATCGCCCTTGTCGATGGTTCCGCCGGGAAACTGATGCGAGATTTTCAGTGTGGTGGCGGCGTGAGCGGTGCCGAAGCGAAGGATGGCCGGAGCGGCGATCGCTGAGGCAAGAATGTGCCGGCGTGTCAGCATGTGTTTTCTCCCAAAGAGTTTATGATTTTTGAACCGGATAGCTGATGTGACAGTGTAGCAGCAAGATCAAAGCAGCGAAAACATTCCGATTCAGCCCTTCGTCTACATTGTATTGATGTAATGGAGTATCCCGCTGTTGCGGACTTCTTTGTTGCGTTGCAATGGTCCGCGGCCTTTGCGCGCAGGACGGATCGCATAATCAGCAAAAATCAGCGAAAAATTTCCCGCCAGCGTCCGTAACATCTCCGGACAGGGTCCGTAATGTCAAAGGGCGGTGTCAATCGCCTCATAATTCCAGTTCAGAAGGATGATGACATGACAACGCGCACCCGTATCGCTCTCGGTATTTCCGCCGCACTCGTTTCGTTCGGCCTCGCTTTCGCGCCGGCCGCTTTCGCCCAGGACAAGATGTCGAAGGACACCATGTCCAAGGACACCATGTCGAAAGACGCCATGTCCAAAGACGGCATGAAGAAAGACGCCATGTCGAAAGATGCGATGTCAAAAGATGCGATGTCGAAGGACCATATGTCCAAGGATGGCATGAAGAATGATGCCATGAAGAACGACGCGATGAAGAAGTAAGCCTTCATCCCCGGTCTTGCAGGCTTGCCGCCGGGCAAGCCTGCTTTCCCGTTCTGCCCCGGTCTTCAGGGCGCGACGTTTCAATTGGACTTATTTCTTCTTGGACTTGCCCTTGGCCGGAGCCGCCTTGGCGGGCGCGGCCTTGTCGATGGCGCTGGTTTTCGCAGCCACCTTTGCCGGTTTCTTGCCACGCTCCTTGCGTGCGGCATAGCGCGCGTCGCGCGCCGCCTTCTGTTCGGCTTTCAAGGCGATCTCGGCGGCTTCCTTCGCGGCTTTGTCGCGCTCGGCCTGCGCCGCAGCTTCCGCCGCCAGCGCGGCGTCACGCGCCTTCTTTTCCGCCTTTTGAATCTCGCGGATCTTCTGATCCTGCGCGCGCTGCTCGGCGAGGGCCTTGCGCTCGGCCTGGCGCTTCAACTCCTCAGGATCGTTCGGATCGGGCTTGGTCTTGAAGCGCTCGAGCAGCGCCTTTTTGGCGTTCTGCGCGGCGGTCTGCCGATCCAGATATGTTGGCTCCTTGAAACCCATTTCAGTCTGCTTTCATGAATGTGCTGCCGGTATGGCTTTGCGGATGAATTTAGCAGATTTCGCGGCGGCGTGATCCGTCATCATGAAATTTTCACGCTTGCGGGGTCGGGCGCGATTGCCTGTATATGCTCCCGCAAGGATCAGGGACAATGGCCAGAGACGCGACCAGATACGAGAAGCTGCGCGACTACCTGCAAAAGCAGACCCGGGACGAATTCGAGCTGTCGTTTACGGAAATCGAGGACATCGTCGGTTTTCCGTTGCCGCGCACGTCGCAACGCGCGCGTTTCTGGGAAAAGGAGCGCAACCCCGAGGACGCCATGCCCCAGCGCAACGCGATTCGTGATGGCGGTTTCGAGGCGACGCGATTGAGCGACGCGACCGGCGTGCGTTTCCGCCGTCTGGGGATGAAGCGCGTTTTCCGCTAGTTGAATGAGCGGCGCGCTTGCGGCTGGCACGCTTGTCGCATGGGATGATATGCACATTCGGCAAATGCCAGCCAAAGCGGACTAGAATGACAAAACATGCGCCTGATCTCGCTTCCGCCGTCAGGGAGATCGCCGCCGAGATGAAGGAAAAACGCGATCGTGGCGAGGTCGCGAGCTACATTCCCGAGCTGGCCTGCGTGGATACCGGCAAATTCGGGATTGCCGTGGTCGATGCGGACGGAGAGGTTACGGCGGCCGGCGACTGCGACGAACCGTTTTCGATCCAGAGCATCTCGAAGGTCTTCACCCTGACACTGGCGCTGGGCAAGGTCGGCGACCGTCTGTGGCGCGTGGTAGGACGCGAGCCGTCCGGCAGTCCGTTCAATTCCATCGTCCAGCTCGAACGCGAACGCGGCATTCCGCGCAATCCCTTCATCAATGCGGGCGCGATCGTGGTGACGGATCAGATCCTGTCGGGGCACCAGCCGCGCGAGGCGCTTGGTGAAATCCTGCGCTTCATGCAGTTTCTGGCGAACGACGATTCGATCTCGATCGATGAGCACGTCGCGGCTTCCGAACAGCGCACCGGCTTCCGCAACGTCGCGCTGACCAACTACATGAAGTCGTTCGGCGTGATCGAGAATCCGGTCGAGTACACGCTCGGCGTTTATTTCCATCACTGCGCGATTGCGATGTCCTGCCGGCAGCTTGCGATGGCAGGGCAGTTTCTCGCCCATCTCGGCCGCAACCCGATCACCGGCCATTCCGTCGTGCAGCCCGAACGGGCCAGGCGCATCAACTCAATCATGATGATGTGCGGTCATTACGACGGCTCGGGCGAATTCGCCTATCGCGTCGGTCTGCCGGGAAAGAGCGGAGTGGGCGGGGGAATTCTCGCGGTCGCGCCGGGAAAGGCATCCGTCGCGGTCTGGGCGCCGGGGCTGGATGCCAATGGCAATTCCCACCTCGGCCGTATTGCGCTCGAAGCCCTGACCAGGCGGATGGGCTGGTCGGTCTTCGGCGCCTAGGCCCGGACAGACACCGGCGAGCGGTTACTGCCGCGAAAAGTTCAGCGGGAGGATAACGGCGCTCCTGGGAGCGGCGACTTCTCTTGCACCATAGCCGCCAACGGCTTCGCGGATCGCTGCTTCGTGATACCAGCTGCCGCCGAACGTGGGGGCTTCAACACGCTTGCTCAGATCGGTAGTCGTGCTGCGGACCTGCTTCGGGAATTGATAGATCTTCGCAGGTCCTTGATTCAGACTCGAATTCATTCGTTTTCTCCTTTTCGGTCTCTCGTCTCCTTTTGACGCTGCGTACAACTCGATGATGCTGCGCCTGAGTCCTTAACGATTCTCTCTCCAGCAGCATATCGGTCGTGCCTGCTCGGAGTGCAACCTGATTAAGAAAAAAACACGCATTTGCTGAATATTTGTGCTCTCTCGAATTTGCCACGCTTTCGTTCATTGCGTTGATCGCCAACACTTAACGCAGGCAGCTCGTTCCCGGCCTCGAGAAATTTGGTTTTTCGAGCGAAGGCGGCGCTGTATTTTTAATCACACAGATTGGAGTCATTCAGGATTTGCCGCCTTAACAGGCGGCACGTCTCGCCGCGGGCTAGCGAAGCCATACAGGAACTGCCGCCTACCAACTGGGCACGCCCAAGACTGCGGCAAACTGGCATGTTAAATGCTTATTAAGACGCGGCCGTTGGTGGCCGGGTAGGCGCAGGGAGAGCAAGTTCACGGGGTTACTGGCTGGCTCGCCTTTCGCATCGTCAACTCAAGAGAGATATCAATGACCAAGTATAAGCTCGAGTATATCTGGCTCGACGGCTACAAGCCGGTGCCAAGCCTGCGCGGCAAGACGCAGCTCAAGGATTTCGACTCTTTTCCGACGCTCGAACAACTTCCCTTGTGGGGCTTTGACGGAAGCTCGACCGAGCAGGCCGAGGGCCACAGCTCCGACTGCGTTTTGAAGCCGGTTGCAGTGTTTCCGGATGCCGCGCGCATCAACGGCGCCCTGGTGATGTGCGAAGTCATGATGCCCGATGGCAAGACGCCGCATTCGTCCAACAAGCGCGCCACCATTCTTGACGATCCGGGCGCATGGTTCGGCTTCGAGCAGGAATACTTCTTCTACAAGGACGGTCGTCCGCTCGGTTTCCCGGAAGCCGGCTTTCCCGGACCGCAGGGCCCGTACTACACCGGCGTTGGCTACAAGAATGTCGGCTCGATCGCCCGTGAGATCGTCGAAGAGCATCTCAATCTGTGTCTCGCCGCCGGCATCAACCACGAAGGCATCAACGCCGAAGTGGCCAAGGGCCAGTGGGAATTCCAGATTTTCGGCAAGGGCTCCAAGCGCGCCGCTGACGAAATGTGGATCGCCCGCTACCTGCTTCTTCGCTTGACGGAAAAGTACGGCGTGGACATCGAATTCCACTGCAAGCCGCTCGGCGACACCGACTGGAACGGTTCGGGCATGCACGCCAACTTCTCGACCGAGTATATGCGCACGGTCGGCGGCAAGGAATATTTCGAAGCCATGATGAAGGCTTTCGAAAAGAACCTGATGGACCACATCGCGGTCTACGGCCCGGACAACGACAAGCGTCTGACCGGCAAGCACGAGACCGCACCGTGGAACAAGTTCTCCTACGGCGTTGCCGACCGCGGTGCCTCGATCCGCGTTCCGCACTCCTTCGTGAACAACGGCTACAAGGGTTATCTCGAGGATCGCCGTCCGAACTCGCAGGGCGACCCCTACGCCATCGCGTCGCAGATCCTCAAGACCATTTCCGAGGTTCCGACCGACAAGAAGGCCGCTGCATAAGAACTGCCGAACACCGGACCAATTGATACCCCTTTGGTCCGAACGAAACCGGAGAGAGTCGCTTCTCTCCGGTTTTTCTTTTGGCCTTTCTCTTGGGCTTTTCGTTTGGGCTTTTCGTTTGGGTGCTTCGTCAGGATTTCGGGTTCTGCCGCAACTGCCGGAGCGGGCCGTGTTCAGTGATCCGCGTCTCTTGTGCGGGATGGCTGCCAGTCGAGATGGCCGTTCGCGTCAAGCCGCGCATAGAGTTTGTGCGGCTCGCGATCCCAGTGCCCCGCGCAGCCGACATAGATGAAGGCGCGCAGGATACGCCCGTCCTCCATCGCCACATCAGTCTCGATGCGGTCGTACAGCCGTTCGCCGACGCCCTCATAGTCGTCCAGCGCAGCGAGCGCGGCGTCATCGACCTCGAACACCTCGCCACTGACCGGATGGTCGCCCGGGCCCGGGCCGTTGTTATCGCGCAGCACCGGGTAGGGACCGTCGAGCATCCGGAACGAAGCCACGGTGCTCGCCTTGCCGGCGAACGCCGCAGCTTTCAGCAGATCGTTCCGCTCGCCGCCGCGTTTCAGCGTGCCATAGACAAAAACGCGGTGCATCCTTCGATCCTGTCAGGGCGCGATGGCAAGCTGCTGCAGGCCGGATGCGTCGAACGCCTTGCGGACCGTGCCGTCGGACTTCGCGCCATCCATGAAGGAGGTGACGAAGGCCAGCGCGGCGGGACGGTCCTTGTGTACGGCGATGGCGACGCCCACCTTCTGGAACGCGCCATCCAGGATGCGCGAGCCGGGAATCTGCTTTTGCAGTTTCGGCAGCGAGTCTTGGGTGAGGGCGAGCGCCTGCACCTTGCCGCTCTTGAGCATGTCCAGCGCCTCGTCGATCGACTTGGCCGGCACGACCGTGGCGTTCTTCAGGCTCCGCGCCGCCGAGCGCATGGTGGTCGAGCCGTTGATGCCGACCACGGTAATGTCCTTGCGATCCACATCCGCCATCGTCTTGATGTCGGTCGACGCGCCGGCGAGATAGGTGCTTTCGATCACGAAATAGGCCGGGCTGAAATTCACCCGCTCGCGGCGGGTGTCGTCCGCCGGCATGAAGCCGATATCGAGCGTTCCGGCGGCGACACCGTCGGTGAGTTCGTTGGTGGTCGCGGCGATCGTCAGATCGACCGGCACGCCAAGCTTCTTCGCCAGCGCGTCGCCAAGATCGCGCGGCACGCCATGCGCGCCGCCGGATTCGTCTTTCGCGACAAATACGGGTGTCGCGGAGGGCGCGTAGGCCACACCGACCCGCAGCTTTCCTGTCGGGGCAAGCTCTTTCAAGGCATCGCCTTCCAGAGCCATCGCGCCTGCACTGATCGACATTGTCATCACCAGTCCCAATACCGTTGCACTTTTCATATGGCCTCCCTGCCGCTTTTTGTTTTCGCGGATCATAGACGGCGGGTGAGGGAAGGCGAGCGGAAAAGAGCTAACGCCGCGCGGCTTTGACAAGCACCGCCGCCGCGAGCAGCACGGCGGTGATCATGATGCCGACGGTGACGACATTCGCCGGCGTGGTCCGTCCCGCACCGCGAATGTTGATATGCTCGCCGATCCGCAGGTCGAATTCGCCGCGCATTTCTTCGGGATGGGTGATGGGAGGCTCTGTGGTGTCGGTCATGACAGTCTCGTTTCGACACGTGATAAAGCCTGCCATTTTGACATTCGCCCGGCAACACATTCGGTAGCGTCGAACATCGATCGGGTGCTGCCGTTCATATCGGCGCTGCCGATATCAAGAACACGGACGTACGAAAAGGCTGCTGGCAAATGCCGTTTCAAAATTTCGATGAATTCGCGCTGCTACCAATGAGCCACACAGTGAGATAGCACGGCTATGGGGTGAGGGAGAGTCCAGGCAGAGCGTTTTTTTCCGGCTCGGGATCTTTCCGAGGGTTTTGTGCGGTTGCCTTTTCCATGAACAGCTTGCTGATGATCTTGTTGCCGACGACGATCCCCGGCCGCTCAATTGCCCGGTACAGGATTTCAGAGCACACCGTTACCACGGCGATCATGATGGCGGCGCAAACAAGATACGCCACACCATCACCATGAATAGCGGTGTGAATATTTTTCCAGGTAGGCGTCATTGCGTAAATTATGATTGGATGCAGCAGGTAGAAAGAAAAACTGACACGCCCGAGATTAGTCGTAACGCGATTTACGAGTAACGAAATCGGGCAGAGATAGAGGGCGACAATGAAAAAGAACAGACCGGCGCATGCGATATGGTATTCAACGAGTGTTGCGTTGATCCTCATTGTAGCCGCCATGACGGCAACGGCGGCAGCCATGAGCGATAATCCGATGAGTTTTTTGTATCGAAGAGTTTTTATCTGACCGCATAGCCGAAAGGCCAATATGCCGAGGGCGAATACCGGAAGGTGCTTTAGGAAAAGATATTGGAATACGGATTTAGGCACCAAATAGTTTGCTGCTGCTGACAAGATGATCGTAATGACAAAAAACGCTGCAGCGGCTCGAATCGACGAAGTCATTCTGTAGATGAGCGGGAATGCGACATAGAAAAGCATCTCCACGCCGACAGCCCAGCTCGCCCAAACGATTCCTTCTTGTTGCCCGGGGATCAAATTGAAGAGGAACGAGGCATTTGCAAAATAGACTTTTAGTGGGAACGGGGGGCCGCCGCGATATATCGCATACGCTGTGTGGAGCGCGATCATAAAGTAAAATAGCGGAGCAATACGGAATATGCGCCGCAGATAGAATGCGGCGGTTCGATTGGATTCGTGATGAAGCGGCATCGTATGGCAAAGCGAGAATGCACTAACGATGAAGAAAAGCGGAACGCCAAAGCCTCCTAATCTTAAAACACCCGCCCATTCGGGAGGCGACATAGGCACAATATAAATCAGATGGAAAAGCGCTACCCACAGCGCTGCCAGCCCTCTCAGCGCATCAATAAACGGCAGCCGTTTTGCGACTTCAATGGACGATACTGTCAAATATATAAATCTCAGCCCGCGACCTTAGTACCAATTTGCGGCAGCATAGGCCAGACCGGCCGTGGTACCCGCGACGGCTTACGCGCTCGAAGCCAAGGCTGAGTGGCGGTGGCTTCCTAGCTACGTGGTGCGGTCATGGAAGCTGATTTTCATCTATCCATTTCCGTTTGATGCTGCCCGCCTGACAACATGCTGGCGATCCCGGCAGGAATCGAACCTGCAACCCTCAGAGTAGAAATCTGATGCTCTATCCAGTTGAGCTACGGGACCGGACCGGGCTCTTCATAACATCGCAATTGTGAATTTTCAGCATCCCTGAAAACTCTTTGAACCGTTTTACGAGGTGCGGCGACAGAGCGGAAAGCGGCACATTGCCTTTGGCTGTCCGGCTCGTAAGGTCGCATTTTGCCAATTGGCTGCGTGCTGCAGCTGCGGGCCATGCAGCGGTCACGATTCGGCTTTTTACTGACATTTGCGGCAGCGTTCGACTGCCGGACAGGGAGATCATCATGAACGGTCTGGTTCGCGCAGCAGCACTGTGTGCCGTGCTGGCGCTTGGTCTTGCGTCCGCGCAGGCTGCGGACAAGGCCTTCAAACGCGACGATCTGGCCGACGCCGCGATCCGCCTGGAAGCGCAGATCAGGACCGAGGCCGGGCCGGTGACCAAAACCCCGGCCGCCCTGAAGGCCGCCGCCGATGCGGCGCTCCGGAAAAACGATGTTCGCGCCGGACTGGCAGCGCTCGGCCAGATCGCCGCCATCGCACCGGAGGACGGCGGAAACTGGCTGCGGCTCGCCCGCACCATTTCCCAGATCGTGCCGGCGGCGGAGGCGCGGGAAAAAACCGCGCTGCGCGACCGCGCCTCGACCGCCGCCTATATCGCCTATCAGCGCGCGGCGGGCGGCAATGAAGAGGCGGATGCGCTGGCGGTGCTCGGCCGCGCGCTCGCCGACCAGACGCTATGGCGTCCGGCGCTCGACGCGCTGCGCCTGTCGCTCGACCAGCGCGAGGTCGCCGACCTCCGCGCCCAGTACGAGAAGATGCGCGAGGAGCACGGCTTCCGGCTGCTCGACTACAGCGTGGATTCGGACGCAGCCTCGCCGCGCGCCTGTTTCGTTTTTTCCGAAGACCTCATCAAGCGCGTCGATTTCGCCCCGTTCGTGACGCTGGCCGGCACCGACAAGCCGGCGTTGACCTCCGAGGACAAGCAGCTGTGCGTCGAGGGCCTCAAGCACGGCGAACGCTATACGATCGGCCTGCGTGCGGGGCTGCCGTCGGCGGTGAAGGAAAGCCTCGCCAAATCGGCGGAATTCAACATCTATGTGCGCGACCGCAAGCCCTTCGTGCGCTTCACCGGCCGCGCCTATGTGCTGCCGCGAACCGGCCAGCGCGGCATCCCGCTGGTCAGCGTCAATACGCCCGCCGTGAGCGTGAACATCTATCGCATCGGCGACCGCAACCTGATCAACACGGTGATCGACGGCAATTTCCAGAAAAGCCTGTCCGGCTACCAGCTCTCCGAGCTTGGCAACGAGACGGGCGTCAAGGTGTGGAGCGGCGAGGTCGCGACGGAGCAGACCCTCAACGCCGATGTCACCACGGCGTTTCCGGTCGATCAGGCGGTCGGCGATCTTCAGCCAGGCGTCTATGTGATGACCGCCGCCGCCAGGGGGCCGGGCGCCACGTCGAGCGATGACGATCCGGGGACGCTCGCCACGCAATGGTTCATCGTTTCGGACCTCGGCCTCACCGCGTTCTCCGGAAATGACGGCGTGCATGTGTTCGTCAACTCGCTGGCGAGCACGGCGCCGACGGCGAATGCCGAGGTGCGGCTGATCGCGCGCAACAATGAAATTCTCGCCACCCGCAAGACCGACAGCGCGGGCCACGTGCTGTTCGAGGCGGGTCTGGCGAAGGGCGAGGGCGGGCTGTCGCCCGCGCTGCTGTCGGTGTCCGGCGACAAGGGCGATTACGCCTTCCTCAGCCTGAAAACCGATGCCTTCGATCTGTCCGACCGGGGCGTCTCGGGCCGCAATGTTCCGGCCGGACCGGACGCCTTCGTCTATGCCGAACGCGGCGTCTATCGCTCCGGCGAGACGGTCTATCTGACCGCGCTGCTGCGCGACGGGCAGGGCAACGCCGTTACGGGCGCGCCCCTGACGCTGGTGGTCGAGCGCCCGGACGGGGTCGAATTCCGCCGCGCGGTGCTGGCGGATCAGGGCGCGGGCGGGCGCAGCCTGACATTGCCGCTGAATTCGGCGGTTCCGACCGGCACATGGCGGGTGCGGGCCTTCACCGATCCGAAGGGCAGTTCCGTCGGTGAAACCACCTTCATGGTCGAGGATTATGTCCCGGACCGGATCGAATTCGACATCAAAACCAGTGCTAAACAAATCACTCTTGAAGCTCCTGTAGAACTTCAGGTGGAGGGCCGGTTCCTTTACGGCGCGCCAGCATCGAACCTGTCGCTGGAAGGCGACGTGCTGGTCACCAAGGCCGCCGGGCGCCCCGGCTATGACGGCTACCAGTTCGGCGTCGACGACGAGGCCAGCGCCAGCAACGAGCGCAAGCCGATCGAGGACCTGCCCGAAACCGATGCGAGCGGCAAGGCGACGGTGAAGGTCGGCCTCGACCAGCCGCCGGCCTCGACCCGGCTGCAGGAGGCGCAGATTTACATCCGCATGGTCGAAACGGGCGGCCGCGCGGTGGAGCGCAAGCTGACGCTCCCCGTTGCGCCCAAGGACGCCATGATCGGCGTCAAGCCGCTGTTCCAGGGCGGCAACCTCGCCGAAGGCAGCCCCGCCGCGTTCGATGTCGCCTTTGTCGCCCCTGACGGCAAGCCGCTGGCGCGCAGCGGGCTGCGTTATGAATTGCTCCGGCTCGAGTCGCAATATCAGTGGTACCGGCAGGGCAGTTACTGGGAATACGAGCCGGTCAAATCCACCAAGCGGGTCGCGGATGGCGACGTGGCGATTGAAGCCGACAAGCCGGCGCGGATTCAGCTTCATCCGCAGCCCGGCCGCTACCGGCTCGATGTGAAATCCGCCGACGCCAGCGGGCCGCTGACCTCGGTGCAGTTCGATGTCGGCTGGTACTCGGACGGCAGCGCCGATACGCCGGACCTGCTCGAGACCTCGATCGACAAGCCGCAATACCAGTCCGGCGACACCATGAATGTCACGGTGAATGCGCGCACCGGCGGCAGGCTGACTGTCAACGTGATCGGCGACCGGCTTTTGACCACGCAATCGGTCGATGTGAAGGAAGGCACCACCAAGGTCCCGCTGACAATCGGAAAGGACTGGGGCACCGGCGCGTATGTCGTGACGACGCTGCGCCGTCCGCTGGACGTTGCGGCAAAGCGCATGCCGGGCCGCGCCATCGGCCTCAAATGGTTTGGCATCGACAAGAATGCGCGCACGCTGAAGGTGACGCTGACACCGCCCGCATTGGTGCGGCCGAGCACGACGCTCACGCTGCCAGTCAAGGTGGACGGCCTCAGCCCCGGCGAGGACGCCAAGATCGTGATCGCGGCGGTCGATGTCGGCATTCTCAATCTGACCAATTACAAACCGCCCGCGCCGGACGACTACTACCTTGGCCAGCGCGCGATGACCGCCGAAATCCGCGATCTTTACGGGCAACTGATCGACGGCATGCAGGGCACGCGCGGCCAGCTGAAAACCGGCGGCGACAGCGGCAGCCAGGAATTGCAGGGCAGCCCGCCGACGCAGAAGCCTCTCGCGCTTTATTCCGGCATCGTCACCGTCGGCGCGGACGGCGCGGCGCGGGTCGACTTCGACGTTCCCGAATTCGCCGGGACCGCGCGGGTGATGGCGGTGGCGTGGACCGCAACGAAAATCGGCCGCGCCAACACCGACGTGACCGTCCGCGATCCGGTTGTTCTGACCGCGACGCTGCCGCGTTTCCTGCTGAACGGCGATCGCGGCACCATGACCATGGACCTCGACAATGTCGAAGGCGCGGCCGGCGATTACGTCTTGACCGTGAAGACAATGGGTCCGGTATCGCTCGCGGGCGATCCGTCAACCACGATGCGTCTCTCAGCCAAGCAGCGCAGCACGGTTGCGCTTGCGCTCAATGCGGGCGGTGCCGGGCAAGCGGCGCTCGATGTCGACATCAGGGGACCGGACGGGCTGACGCTGGCGCGCCACTACACGCTCGACGTCAAGCCCGCAACGCAGATCCTGTCGCGGCGTACGGTGCGGACACTGGCGAAAGGTGAAAGTCTCACGCTGACACCGGATATGTTCTCCGATCTCGTGCCGGGCACCGGCGGTGTTCAGCTGTCGGTCAGCCAATCCACCGCGCTCGATGCCGCGACCATTCTGAAGGCGCTCGACCGCTATCCGTTCGGCTGCTCGGAGCAGATCACGAGCCGTGCGATGCCACTGCTGTACGTCAACGATCTTGCCGCCGAAGCCCATCTGGCAATGGACAGCGCCGTCGATCAGCGGATCAGGGACGCCATCGACAGGCTGCTGGCGCGGCAGGGGTCGAACGGCTCGTTCGGCCTGTGGTCGGCGGGAGGCGACGATCCCTGGCTTGATGCTTATGTGACCGACTTCCTCACCCGCGCGCGCGAGAAGAACTTCGCGGTGCCGGACGTGCTGTTCAAAACCGCGCTGGACCGTATCCGCAATTCGGTCGTCAACGCCGAGGAGCCGGACAAGGACGGCGGGCGCAATCTCGCCTATGGCCTCTATGTGCTGGCGAAAAACGGCGCGGCGCCCATCGGCGACCTGCGCTATCTCGCCGACACCAAGCTCGACAAGATCGCAACCCCAATCGCCAAGGCGCAGCTGGCCGCAGCGCTGGCGCTGGTCGGCGACCGGGCCCGCGCCGAACGCGTCTATGCGGCGGCGGTTGACAGTCTCAACCCGAAACCCGTGCTGGAATTCGGCCGGACCGACTACGGGTCCTCGCTGCGCGACGCGGCGGCGCTGATCTCGCTCGCCAGCGAGGGCAATGCGCCGAAGGCGACCTTCACCACGGCGGTCGAGCGGGTCGAGGTGGCGAGGGGACTGACGCCCTATACCTCGACGCAGGAGAATGCCTGGCTGGTGCTGGCCTCGCGCGCGCTGGCGAAGGAAGCCGACAATGTCTCGCTGAGCGTCGACGGCGAGCCGGTCAGGAATAAACTCTATCGCAGCTACAAGTCCGCCGACATCGCGGCAAGGCCGGTGAAGATCGTCAATGACGGCGACACGCCGGTGCAGGCGGTGATTTCGGTGACCGGCGCGCCGGTCGTGCCGGAGCCGGCGGCGTCGAACGGCTTCAGGATCGAGCGCAATTATTTCACGCTCGACGGCAAGGCTGCCGATCCTTCGAAGGCGAAGCAGAACGACCGGTTCGCCGTCGTGCTGAAGATCACCGAACCGAAGGTCGAATACGGTCACGTCATGGTGGCCGATTATCTGCCCGCCGGTTTCGAGATCGACAATCCGCATCTGGTGTCATCCGGCGACAGCGGCACGCTCGACTGGATCACGGACGGCGTCGAGCCCGCGAGCAGCGAATTCCGCGATGATCGTTTCAACGCGGCGATCGATCGCGCGAGCACCGACAAGCCGGTGTTCACGGTTGCCTATGTCGTGCGTGCGGTGTCGCCCGGCAAATACGTGCTGCCGCAGGCCTATGTCGAGGACATGTACAATCCCTCGCGCTACGGTCGCACCGGCACGGGCACGATCGAGGTAAAGCCGGCGAAATGAATCATAGGCGCAAAATCTGGATCACAGGGCTTGCTGCGTTGACCGCAGGCGCCATCGCCATCGCCGCCCTCGGCGCATGGACATACTCGCTCGGTCCATTGCCATTCGATCAGGCACGTAAAATCTCGACCACGATTGTGGATCGCCACGGCAAATTGCTGCGCGCCTATGCGATGGCGGATGGACGCTGGCGGCTGCCGGTGCATGCGGCGAGCGATGTCGACCCTACCTATCTCAACCTGCTGCTCGGCTTCGAGGACAAACGGTTCTATTCCCATATCGGCGTCGATCCGCTGGCGTTCGCGCGCGCGGCGTTTCAGTTGGCGACGCGCGGGCACATCGTCTCTGGCGGCTCGACCATCACCATGCAGCTTGCGCGATTGATGGAGCCGCGCCGCCAGCGCTCGGTGACGGCGAAGCTGCGGCAGGCGGTGCGCGCGCTGGAAATCGAGCGGACGCTGAGCAAGAACGAAATTCTCGATCTCTATCTGCAGCTCGCACCCTATGGCGGCAATCTTGAGGGCATCCGCGCGGCCTCGCTGGCCTATTTCGGCAAGGAGCCGAAACGGCTGTCGCTGGCGGAAGCTGCGCTTCTGGTGGCGCTGCCGCAATCACCGGAAACGCGGCGGCTCGACCGTCACCCCGGCGCGGCACGCATCGCACGCGACCGCGTGCTGACGCGCATGGTCGAGGAGAGGCGCATTTCGTCCGACGATGCCGTGCGCGCCCGGCTCGAGCCTGTGCCGCGCCTGCGCAAACCGATGCCGCTGCTGGCGCCGCACGCGACCGATCAGGCGACGTTTCTTTTCAGGGACAGGCCGCTTATCAAGCTGACGCTGGATTCGACCATCCAGAAAAATCTCGAGGCACTGGCGCGCGACCGCGCCGATGCGATGGGGCCGGCAATTTCCATCGGCATACTCGCCGTGGACAATCAGAGTGGCGACGTGATCGCCCATGTCGGATCGCCAGACTATTTCAGCGCACGTCGCGCCGGTCAGGTCGACATGACCCGCGCGGTGCGCTCGCCGGGCTCGACCCTGAAACCGTTCATCTACGGCCTCGCCTTCGAGGACGGGTTTGTTCATCCGGACAGCGTGATCGATGATCGCCCGACGCGCTATGGCAGCTACGCGCCGGAAAATTTCGACATGACCTATCAGGGCACGGTGCCGGTGCGCCGCGCGCTGCAGATGTCGCTCAACGTGCCGGCAATCGCGCTGCTGGATCGCGTCGGCGCGAGCCGGCTATCGTCGCGCATCGCACAGGCGGGCGCCAATCTGATTTTGCCGAAGGACGAGGTCCCAGGTCTGGCGATGGGGCTTGGCGGCGTCGGCATCACGCTGTCGGATCTTGTGCAGCTTTACGCCGGACTGGCGCGGCTCGGTTCGACCGTTCCTCTGCGCGAGATCATGACCGATGACCACGCGCGAGACACGCGCCGCCTGATGGACCCTGCCGCGGCATGGCAGGTCGGCAATGTGCTGCTCGGCACACCGCCGCCGGAGAATGGCGTGCATGGCCGCATCGCCTTCAAGACCGGCACCTCCTACGGTTATCGCGATGCGTGGTCGGTCGGTTTCGACGGCCGTTACACCATCGGCGTGTGGGTCGGGCGGCCCGATGGCGCGCCGGTGCCGGGGCAACTCGGGCGCACGGCCGCCGCTCCGATTCTGTTCGATGCCTTCGCGCGCACGGGCAAGCTGCCAATGGCGCTCCCGAAAGCGCCGAAAGGTGTTTTGATTGCGAGCAATGCCAGATTGCCGTTGCCGCTGCGCAGGTTCCGGCCTGCGGGCGATCTGGTGAGGACGGGCGGCGAGCAGGCGCTGCGGATACAGTTTCCGCCGAACGGATCGCGCATCGATCCGGCGTCCGGCGAGGGACCGTCGCTGCCGGTGAAGGTCGCGGGCGGCGTTGCACCGATGACCATGCTGGTGAACGGCGTCGCGATCGGAGAGATCGACAGCCGCCGCCAGAAACTGATCGAGACGCCCGGGCCGGGTTTTGCCCGGCTGACGGTGATGGACGCGACCGGCGCGGCGGATACCGTGGTCGTCCGCGTCCAATAAATTACTTGATGAACGACCAGTTCTTGTAGAACGCCGTTTTCAGCGAACCTGAAACGAACGCGGCCACGCTCACGGCGCGGTCGAACAGCACCTGCGAGTGGTTCGGGCGCACGATGTCCATAAACAGGCAATAGCGCACGCGATCCACATCGTTGATCGAGCGGTGGAAGAATGTGTCGTCGAAGATGAACAGCGGATCGTCGACCCAGTAATGGGTCCTGTCGTCAACCTCGATGAACACGTCGCGGCTGTCGATCGGGTCGAGGTTGCAAAGCACGCGGAACGTCAGGCGCAGCGGACCGAAATGCCAGGAGGTGCGCTCGCGGGTGTTGAACACCGACACGGCGATGGTCTTGATGTAGCGGTAGTCGCGCTCGAATTCGGGAATCTTCACCTGCTGGACTTGCGGCGCGTTGAACCATTTGAAGGTCAGCATGCCGCGCTTGCTGTTGCCGAGCGTCTCCGCGACGCGCTGCTTGATCAGATCGCCATTGGCGCGGAACGCCGCGACGCAGGCCTCGATTTCCGCACGGTGTTCGGTCGGCAGATCCTGCGGCTTGTAGATGCCGATATTCTTCAGCGAGAACAGGTCGGCAAGAAGGTTGAGCGGCGACAGCGCCCAGGTGAGCAGACCGTTGCCCATGAAATACTTCTCGACAAGATCGTAGGTGATCTTGTGGTGGCGGCCGATATCGAGGGCGCCGCAGATGAAATAGAACAGCGTCACATAGGGCAGGAAATACAGTGCGGGAATGACGATCAGCGCAAACGCGCCCAGACGTCGAAGGCGTTTCTTGAGCAAGGGGTCCATAGTTGCACTCGTTTCTGCCCGCCCGATGCGCTGGGCTCGCTGATTGCCGGTGTGTCGGCGCGGGGCCGGAGCCCCGTGGGGAGGCGGCCGCTTTGGCGCCCTGTGTGTCCCAGTTCGGTACTGGCAATCAAGGATAATCTGGCGGCCCAGAGGTGATCTAAAGTGCGGTGAGTGTGCCGTTATGCAACGGTAAAACCTTAAGGCAACACTTGCGTCATTTGTGCAACGCCTGGCGGCCAGACGATTGTTCACCTTGCGGTTTCATCGTATGCGAATCCAATGATTGACACGGTGCAACAACGCGGATTTGGCGCCCCTCGGCCTGTGCCGAAACAGGGCGGTCGCGGCCTTGTGACCGTGCTGAATTTTGTATGCAAGAGTCACACGCGGGCGGTGGCGTTCCTCATCATCTGTGGCGCGCTGTTTTTCCTGCCCGGCCTGTTCAATATTCCGCCGACCGACCGCGACGAATCCCGCTTCGCGCAGGCCTCCAAACAGATGGTGGAGACCGGCGATCCGGTGGACATCCGTTTTCAGGATGAAGTGCGCTACAAAAAGCCGGTCGGCATCTACTGGCTGCAGGCCGCCGTCGTTCAGACCGCGTCCAAGCTCGGCCTGCAACGCGCGCCGATCCGCATCTGGCTGTACCGGATTCCCTCCTTTGCCGGAGGCGTGGGGGCCGTGCTCCTGACCTATTGGGCGGCGCTCGCCTTTGTCACGCGGCGTGGGGCGGTGCTGGCCGCGCTCGCGATGTGCAGTTGCGTGATGCTGGGCATTGAAGCGCGCCTTGCGAAAACCGACGCCGTATTGCTGTTCACCACGACGGCCGTGATGGGAGCGATGGCCCGCGTCTATCTGTCGTGGCAGCGCGGCGAGGGTCCGCGCCGGACCTGGATGGACGCGTGGGCAATACCGGCAATTTTCTGGAGCGCAGTGGCCGCCAGCATCCTCGTCAAGGGTCCGCTGATCCTGATGTTCGCGGGCCTTACAATCCTGGCGCTGGCGATACTCGACCGCTCGCTGGAATGGGTGTGGCGGCTGCGGCCCATCACGGGCATTTTCTGGGTCGTTTTGATCGCGCTGCCGTGGTTCATCGCGATCTACATCAAATCCGGCGACAGCTTCTTCGCCGACTCGCTCGGCGGCGACATGTTCAACAAGATCGCCAAGCCGCAGGAGGCGCATGGCGCGCCGCCCGGTTATTATTTCGTGCTGTTCTGGCTGACCTTCTGGCCGGGTTCGGCACTGGCCGCGATGGCGACGCCCGCGGTGTGGCGCGCCAAGCGAGAGCCGGGCGCGCAGTTCCTGCTGGCGTGGGTCATTCCGGCCTGGATCGTGTTCGAACTCGTGATGACCAAGCTGCCGCATTACGTGCTGCCGCTTTATCCCGCCATCGCCATTCTGATTGTCGGTGTGCTCGAGCGCCGGGTGCTGTCGCGCGCGCCATGGCTGGTGCGCGGCACGTCGTGGTGGTTCGTCGTGCCGGCAATCCTGACCGTTGCGTCGGTGATCCTCGCAATCGTGATGCTGCATCAGCCGGTCTTTGCGGCATGGCCGTTCGCGGCGGCGGCGATGATCTTCGGCCTGTTCGCGTGGTGGATGTATGACGAGCATCGCGCGGAACGCTCGCTGCTCAATGCGGTTGCGGCCTCATGGGCGATGGGCGTGTGCCTGTGGGGCATTGTGATGCCCTCGCTGACGCCGCTGTTTCCGAGCGTGGAGATCGCACGCGCGCTGCGCAATGTCGAATGCGTCGGCCCGCGCGCGGCGGCCGCCGGATTCGGTGAGCCGAGCCTCGTGTTCATGGTGGGAACGCAAACTCTGCTGACCAACGGTTCGGGCGCCGCCGATTTCCTCCAGCAGGGAAGCTGCCGCTTCGCGCTGGTGGAAGGACGCGAGGAAAGGGCCTTCGCCCAGCGCGCCGAAACCATCGGTCTGCATTACGCAATCACGGCGCGGATCGACGGTTATAATTATTCGATCGGCAAGCCGGTTTCGATTGCGATATTCAGATCGGACGACGCGCAGTAACATGCGCCGCGAGACAGATCGCAGCATCCGATGAATTATTTTCACAATCTTGCGCTGATGACGTGGCACGCGCTGGCGCAGCTCGTTCGCGCGCCGTCGCATTCGCGCCGCGAGGTCGCGCGGCAGCATCTGGCGCGCCGATGGCTTGTACTGGTCGCCAGCGGCGCTTTCGTTATCGCCGTTGTGATGCTTGTGGTCGACGCCGGCGCGATTTTGCTGATGCCGGCGCGCGGCACGCCGGGGCTGCATCCGGTGCGCGTTCTGACCGCTTTCGGCAAATCGGATTATATCCTCGAGGCGCTCGGCTACACGCTGATTGCCGTCTTGCTGATCACGCCCGCGCTGCACGGCCGAAAGCGGGCGCTGCTGATCGGCTTCGGCGTGCGGATGCAGTTCCTGTTTCTGGCCGTGCTGCTGCCGGTCCTGATCGGAGAAATCATCAAGGGCGTCGTGGGGCGCGGACGGCCTTTCGTCGGCGGCGTTGCCAATCCCTTCAACTATTCGCATTTCGCATGGACCGAGTCCTATGCGAGTTTTCCCTCGGGCCATGCGGTCGCGTCGTTCGCTCTGGCCTTCGCGGTTTCCGCGATCTGGCCGCGCCTGCAGGTGGTGATGTGGGTTTATGCGGTGATCATTGGCCTGACGCGGCTTGTTCTCCTGGCGCATCATCCAAGTGACGTCATGGCCGGCGCGCTTCTCGGCGTGGTGGGCGCGATGGCGGTGCGCTACTGGTTCGCCGCCCGGCATCTGGTGTTCACCATCGGCCCGGACGGGCGGATCGCGCCGCTCGCCGGGCCTTCAATCGGGCACCTGAAAAGGGTTGCCCAAGACCCCCTGCCGCCATAAAAGCCCCGTTGCCGCCGTAAGAAGCGCCGCATGACCTCCCGCGTCACAGCCCTTAACCGGCGTGACAGACAGACCGATCAATGACCGCGCAAGTTTCATCCAGCGCCGCGCCTGCGGTGTCCATCGTGGTGCCCGTCCGCAACGAGGCGGACAATATCGCCCCGCTGATCGCCGAGATCGCCGCCGCGCTCGATGGCCGCTGGCCGTATGAGATTATCTACGTCAATGACGGCTCGACGGATGCGACAGGCGAGCGCCTGCTTGCCGAGATGAAGCAGCGTCCGATGCTGCGCCAGATCCGCCACGCGGTCTCGACCGGGCAATCGGCGGCGGTTCGCACCGGCGTTCGCTTCGCGCGCGGAACGATCGTTGCGACGCTCGACGGCGATGGACAGAACGATCCCAAATTCCTGCCCGACCTGATCGGCGCGGTCGAGAAGGGCGGCGCGCAAGTGGGGCTTGCGGCGGGTCAGCGCCTTGGCCGCAAGGATACGGGATTCAAGAAAATCCAGTCGCGGATCGCCAATGGCGTGCGCAATGCGATCCTCAAGGACGGAACGCGCGATACCGGCTGCGGATTGAAAGCGTTCCGGCGCGAGGTGTTTCTGGCGATGCCGTATTTCGACGGCCTGCATCGTTTTCTGCCGGCGCTGATGCGCCGTGAGGGTTTCGGCATCGTTTATGTCGATGTCGTCGATCGCCCCCGTTTGTCCGGCGTCTCGAACTACGGATTTTTCGACCGGCTCTGGATCGGGATCATGGATCTGGCGGGCGTGTGGTGGCTGATCCGCCGCAAGAAGCCGACCCCCGCTGCAACCGAGGTGACATGATGCTGATTCACTGGGGCCAGGACCTGAGCGATTACATCTACGATGTCTTCATAGCCAAATTCGATTTCTGGCTGGCGTTCGGCCTGGTCGCTCAATTGTTCTTCACCGCGCGCTTTCTGGTGCAGTGGATATCCAGCGAGCGCGCCGGCAAGAGCGTCATCCCGATGGCGTTCTGGTTCTTCTCGCTCGGCGGCGGGTTCATGACGCTGATCTACGGCATCGTGAAGCGCGAGCCGATCATCATTCTCGGTCAGGCGCTGGCGACCATCATCTACATCCGCAACATCATGCTGATTGTGAAGAACCACAGGCAGACGCAGACCCTCGAGGAGTGAGGGCGTTCGGAGAAGCTACAGCGCGGCTTTAAGGGCGGCGAAACCCTGGTCGAGATCGGCCTTCAGATCGTCCGTCGATTCAAGCCCGATATGAAAACGCAGCGCCGGCCCGCCGGGCGCCCAAGGGGTGGCGGTGCGATATGACGCGCAGTCGAACGGGATCACGAGGCTTTCGAAGCCACCCCACGAATAGCCCATGCCGAATAGCTGAACGGCGTTCAGCATCGCATCGACCGCCTTGTCCGGCACGGGCTTGAGAATGACGCTGAACAGCCCGCTTGCGCCGGTGAAGTCGCGCTTCCATATCGCATGGCCCGGATCGCTTTCCAACGCGGGGTGCAATACGCGCAGAACCTCGGGCCTTTGGGCGAACCAGCGTGCCATTTCAATGCCCGACCGCTGATGATGCGCAAGCCGCACGCCCAGCGTGCGCACGCCGCGCAGCGCCAGAAACACATCGTCCGGTCCCGCGCAGACGCCGAGCAGGCGGATGGCTTCGGAAACCGCCGGCCACGTTTTGGCGTTGGCCGAAATCGTGCCGAACATGATGTCGGAATGGCCGCCGATATACTTGGTGGCCGCCTGAATGCTGATATCCACACCCTGGTCGAGCGAGCGATGGAACAGCGGCGTCGCCCAGGTGTTGTCGTCGAGAACCAGCGCGCCTTTGGCATGCGCGACTTCGGCGATGGCGGGAATGTCCGGCATCTCGAAGGATTGCGAGCCCGGCGCTTCGACCACCACGGCCTTTGTGTTCGGTTTGAACAAGGCGGCGATTCCGGATCCGATCAGCGGATCGAAATATGTCGTCTCGACTCCAAAATGTTTCAGAACGCTGTCGCAGAAATTGCGGGTCGGACGATAGGCGCTGTCGATAACGAGAAGATGATCGCCCGCTTTGAGCACCGCGAGCAGCGCCGTTGTGATCGCCGCAACCCCGGAGGGCGCAAGGCCGACGCCCGCGCAGTTGGGCCCTTCCAGCGTCATCAAGGCGTCTTGCAGCGCCTTGGTCGTCGGCGTGCCATGCCGGCCATACTGGTATTCGCCGCGATGGGCGCGCAAATCCTCCGCCGACGGATAGAGAACGGTCGAGCCGTGAATCACACCGGGATTGACGAAACCAAACTGCGCCTTGGTGTCGCGGCCCGATGTGACAAGGCCGGTTGCGATATCGTGCGGGACGGACGATGAATTCTTATTGCTTGGAGATTTCATGAATGGATCATAAGAGGACGGCGGAGCGTAACGTCAAGCCCTTGACCGTGTTCGTTCGCCGATTTGAAATACCGGCGGATGCAAGGCCGGTGCGGCTGATATAAAGCGGTGTCGCTGTGAAAGGTTATTCCATGAAGCGCGTTTTTGCCTGCGCCATTTTCCTGCTTGGCGTATTCGCCGCTCTTGCGCCCGCGGACGCCCAGACCCTCAAGGCGGTTCAGGAACGCGGCGTGCTCTCCTGCGGCGTCAGCCAGGGATTGCCGGGTTTTTCGGCACCGGACGACAAGGGCAATTGGGTGGGGCTGGATGTCGATGTCTGCCGCGCCATCGCCGCTGTGGTTCTCAACGATCCCGCCAAGGTCAAGTTCGTGCCGCTGTCGGCCAAGGACCGGTTCACGGCGCTGCAATCGGGCGAGATCGACGTCCTGTCGCGCAACACGACCTGGACCACATCTCGCGATTCATCGCTCGGCCTGAACTTCACCGGCGTGACCTATTATGACGGGCAGGGCTTTCTGGTCCGCAAGGCGCTCAAGGTCAATTCGGCGCTGGAACTCAACAGCGCCTCGGTGTGCGTGCAGACCGGCACCACGACCGAGCAGAATCTCGCCGACTATTTCAAGGCCAACAACATGAAGTACGAGGTGATCGCATTTTCCTCGGCCGACGAGACGCTGAAGGCTTATGAAACCGGCCGCTGTGATGCGTTCACGGCGGATGTGTCCCAGCTTTATGCCGAGCGTCTCAAGTTGAGCGTGCCGGACGATCATGTCGTGCTGCCCGAGGTGATCTCGAAGGAACCTCTGGGGCCGGTGGTTCGTCAGGGTGACGATCAATGGTTCGACATCGTGAAATGGACCCTGTTCGCGATGATTAACGCCGAGGAACTCGCCATCACCCAGAAGAACGTCGAGGAGATGGCGAAATCCGACAGGCCCGAACTCCGGCGCGTCTTCGGAGTGGATGGCAATATCGGAGAACAGCTCGGGCTGACCAAGGACTGGGTGAAGCGCATCATCCAGGCTGTCGGCAATTATGGCGAGTCGTTCGATCGCAATGTGGGCGCGGGCTCCAAACTCGGGATCTCCCGCGGCCTCAACAAGCTCTGGAATCAGGGCGGCATCCAGTACGCGCCGCCCATCCGCTGACGTCTGTCACGATCATGACGATTTCACCGCGAAAGCCGCCGCTCCAACTGGCCTCGCGGCTGCGCCGCGTTCTCGGCGGCGGGGCGGGCTGGCGCGGCGTCGGCCTTCAGATCGTATTCGCCGCGCTGCTGGTCTGGATCGCCTATGAGATCGTCGTCAATGCGCGGGACAATCTGCAGGCCCAGCGCATCGCGACGGGCTTCGGCTTTCTGTCCAACACGGCGGGTTTCGCCGTCAGCCAGTCGCTGATCCCGTATTCGGAAAGCGATACCTATGCGCGGGTGTTCGTCGTCGGCTTGCTGAATACGCTGCTGGTGGCGGCCATCGGCATCATCCTGTCCACCGTCATCGGTTTCGTTGTGGGACTTGGCCGGTTGTCGCCGAACTGGCTCGTGGCGCGCGTCTGCGGCGGCTATGTCGAGCTGGTCCGCAATCTGCCGCTGCTGTTTCAGATCCTGTTCTGGTACCTCGCGGTGCTCGCGACCTTGCCCGGCCCGCGTCAGAGCATCTCCTTGCTCGGGACGTTCTTTCTCAGCAATCGCGGACTGGTGGTGCCGCGTCCGCTGTTGCAGAATTCATTCGGCGTGTTTGTCGTGGCCATTCTCGCCGGTATCCTGGCTTCGCTCGCGATGCGGGCCTACGCGAGGCGGCGTCTTGTGGATCGCGGCGAGCGAATAACCATCTGGCCGTTCGTTCTGGCCATGATTGCCGGGTTGCCGCTGCTCAGCATCGCAATGTTTGGGCGGCCTTTGCTTTTGGAAATGCCCGAATTGAAGGGATTCAACTTTGCCGGAGGTCTCCGCATCATTCCGGAGTTCGTCGCGCTGACATTGTCGCTTTCGGTCTATACGGCGGCGTTCATTGCCGAGGTGGTGCGCGCCGGAGTGCAATCGGTGTCCAAAGGCCAGATGGAGGCGGGGGCTGCGCTCGGTCTGCGGCGCGCTGAAATACTTCGCCTTGTGGTGGTGCCGCAGGCGCTGCGGGTCATCCTGCCGCCTCTGACCAATCAATATCTCAATCTGACGAAAAACTCTTCGCTCGCCGTTGCGATCGGTTACCCCGATCTGTTTTCCGTGTTCGCCGGTACAACATTGAGCCAGACGGGGCAGGCGGTCGAGATCATTACCATCACCATGGGCGTGTATCTGTTGATCTCGCTGGTAACCAGCGCGGCGATGAGCATCTACGGCTGGCGCATCTCCCGGAGCGCGGCGGCATGAGCGAACGCGCACAACCATTTGTCCGCACCGCGATAGCGCCGCAGCGTCCCGCGCCGGTAGCAGCGACCGGCGTTATCGGGTTCGTGCGGACGCGGCTGTTCAACTCGCCGTTCAATATCATGCTGACCATCGTCAGCGCATTGCTGCTCTGGTTCACGATCGTTCCGGCCGTCAGATTCCTGCTGATCGACGCGGTGTGGCACGGCGCGGATCGAAATGCCTGCCTCGAGTCGACGGCCGGTCATCCGGTCGGCGCGTGCTGGCCCTTCGTGCAGGCCAAGCTCGGCCAGTTCATCTATGGCTTCTATCCGCAGGATCAGCGCTGGCGCGCCAACCTCACATTTGCGCTGGGTGCGCTGCTGCTGTTGCCGCTGCTGATCCCGCGCGCGCCCGCCAAAGGCCTGAACGCGGGCCTGTTCTTCGCGGCTTTTCCCGTGGTGGCTTTCTTCCTGCTTCGCGGCGGCGGTCTGAACGGTTTTGCAATTCACTGGCTGGCCGATCTTGGAACCGTGCTCTCCAACAGTTTCAGCGATGCGGGACAGCGGCTGAATTTCTCCGGCGATGCCGCCGGCGGCAGCTGGTACGGGCTGCCTGTTGCATGGATTGGAAAACTGCTGGTTGGCATTGGTGACCTCCTGTCGCTGCTCGCGTGGCCGTTTGCCGGGCTGAGGGACGCCATCGACACATCGGGTCGTGCGCTGTGGCTGGATTTTGCAGTCACCGCTGCGATCGTTTCGCTCGCGGTCTTTTTGCTGAGCGGCGGCATGCGCAACGGCGGCCGTGCCTTGCTGACAAGTCTTGCGATCTTTGCCGGCATCGCGGCGGTCATACGGGTGATGGGTCTCGACAGAGGCGGGCTGCCGCTGGTCGACACACGGCTGTGGGGCGGGCTTCTGGTCACCCTCGTGGTGTCGATCACCGGCATCGTCGCTTCCATGCCAGTTGGCATCGCATTGGCGCTCGGGCGCCGCTCCGCCATTCCGCTGATCCGGATTTTCTCCGTCGCCTTCATCGAATTCTGGCGCGGCGTGCCGCTGATCACAGTGCTGTTCTTTGCCACCTACATGCTGCCGCTGTTTTTGCCGGGCGACTTCACCGTCGACGCACTGGTGCGCGTGCTTGTCGGCACCGCATTGTTCGCGGGCGCCTACAACGCCGAGGTCATTCGCGGCGGCCTTCAGGCGGTGCCGCGCGGGCAGGCGGAGGCGGCGAATGCGCTTGGCCTGTCCTCCTGGAAGACCACGGGCCTGATCGTGATGCCTCAGGCGCTGCGTCATGTAATTCCCGGTCTGGTCAACAGTTTCATCGCGCTGTTCAAGGACACGACCCTGGTCTTGATCATTGCGATCTTCGATTTGCTCGGGCAGCTGCGGGCCTCGTTCGCCGATCCGAACTGGGCGACGCCGACCACGCTGTTCACCGGATTTGCCTTCGCCGGGCTGATCTATTTCACCACCTGCTTTGCGATGTCGCGCTATTCGCTGTTCGCCGAGCATCGGCTCAATGCCCACCGCCGCACCTGAGATGGAAAACGCATGACCGACGATCCCATCGTTTCCATCAAGGGCCTGAACAAATGGTACGGCGATTTTCACGTCCTGCGCGACATCGACCTCGACGTGGCGAAGGGCGAACGCATCGTGATCTGCGGCCCGTCAGGCTCGGGCAAATCGACGCTGATCCGCTGCATCAACGCGCTGGAGCAGTTTCAGGAAGGCAGGATCACGGTCGACGGCATCGCGCTCGGTCCCGACCTGCGGCGGATCGACGATGTGCGGCGCGAAGTCGGCATGGTGTTTCAGAACTTCAACCTGTTTCCGCATCTGACCGTTTTGGACAATTGCACGCTGGCGCCGATCTGGGTCCGCAACATCCCGAAGAAAGAGGCCGAAGCGACGGCGATGAAATATCTCGAGCGGGTACGGATTCCCGACAAGGCGGACAAATATCCCGGCCAGATATCGGGCGGCCAGCAGCAGCGCGTCGCCATCGCGCGCGCGCTGGCGATGACTCCGAAAGTGATGCTGTTCGACGAGCCGACATCGGCGCTCGATCCGGAAATGGTCAAGGAGGTGCTCGATACCATGGTCGATCTGGCGGAGGAGGGCATGACCATGGTGGTCGTGACTCACGAGATGGGGTTTGCCCGCGAGGTCGCCGACCGCATGGTGTTCATGGATCAGGGGCAGATCATCGAAACGAATGCGCCGGCGCAATTCTTCGCCCATCCGCAACACGAGCGAACGAAAATGTTCCTCAGCCAGATCCTGCGGTGAGACGATACTGGCGGTGTCTGGCGGGAGCGAGTCTCGCCCTCACACGAATGGCGGCTTGATATCGCTCTTGCGCTCGAGCCAGGCCGGCACCGGCAGGTTCTTCGAACGCAGGAAATCCGGGTTGAACAGCTTCGACTGATAGCGCGTGCCATAGTCGCATAGCACGGTCACGATGGTGTGGCCGGGTCCGAGGTCTTTCGCCAGACGGATCGCGCCCGCGACATTGACGCCGCTTGAGCCGCCGAGGCAGATTCCCTCGTGCTCCAAAAGATCGAACACGACCGGCACCGCTTCGCTGTCCTCGATCAGATAGGCCTTGTCGACCTTGATATCCTCGATGATCGGGGTAAGGCGGCCGAGCCCGATGCCTTCCGTCACAGAGCCGCCTTCGGTCGCCTTCATCTCGCCGTGGTCGAAATAATTGTACATCGCGGCCCCGCGGGGATCGGCCACGCCGATCACGATGTCCTTCTTCTTTTCGCGCAGGAAGATCGAGGTGCCCGCAATGGTGCCGCCGCTGCCGATCGAGCAGATGAAGCCGTCCACCTTGCCGTCCGTCTGCTGCCAGATTTCCGGACCCGTGGAGACGTAATGCGCCTTGCGGTTGTCGAGGTTGTTCCACTGGTCGGCGAACAGCACGCCGTTCTTTTCGGTTTTGCGCAATTCGTCCGCGAGCCGTCGTCCGACGTGCTGATAATTGTTCGGGTTGCTGAACGGCAGCGCCGGGACTTCCACCAGCTCCGCGCCGAAAAGGCGCAGCACGTCCTTCTTCTCCTGACTTTGCGTCTCGGGAATCACGATGATGGTGCGGTAGCCGCGTGCGGCGGCCACAAGCGCGAGGCCGATGCCGGTATTGCCAGCGGTGCTTTCCACCACAAGGCCGCCGGGTTTCAGATCGCCGCGCTTCTCGGCCTCCAGGATCATCTGCTTGCCCGCGCGATCCTTCACTGACTGTCCCGGATTCATGAACTCGGCCTTGCCGAGGATGGTACAGCCGGTTTCCTGCGACGCGCGGCGCAGCTTGATGAGAGGCGTGTTGCCGATGGCGTCGACGATGTCGTTTCGAATGAGCATGGGACCGCAAGAGGTGAGGAACGGGGCCTCAACCTAATTTGCGGATGCCGCCCGCACAAGTGCGTGGGATACGCTGGCCGTCACGCCATTCGCCTAAGCCGTCGCCTAAGCCGTCCTGGCGAAAATGACCTGCCGCACGTCGATATTGCCAGACAGAAACCCGGCTTCGCAGTAGGCCAGATAGTATTCCCACAACCGCCGGAACCGCTCGTCGAATCCGAGCGGCGTCAGATTCGGCCATGCGGCGCGGAAATTGTCGCGCCATGATGCCAGGGTTCTGGCGTAGTCCAGCCCGAAAATCCGCTCGCGGATCACCGGCACGCCGAACCTGTCGCCGAGCGATTTGAGAATGTCGGGCGAGGGCAGCATGCCGCCCGGAAAAACATAACGCTGGATGAAATCGACCTCGCGCCGGTAGTTCTGGAAAAACCGGTCCTGAATGGTGATCGCCTGGATGCCGGCAAGACCGCCGGGCCTGAGGCGATCACGGAGCTGGCGGAAATATTGCGGCCAGAATTCCTCACCGACCGCTTCGATCATTTCGATCGAGGCAATACGGTCGTACTGATCGCGCTCGTCACGGTAGTCCTGAAAACGGATTTCGACCTTGTCCGACAGCCCGGCCTCATGAATGCGCTTGCGCGCGAAATCGCGCTGTTCGGCGCTGATGGTGAGACCGACCACCCGCGCGCCGTAGGTCTTCGCCGCGAACTCGGCGAACCCGCCCCAGCCGCAGCCGATCTCCAGGACTTTTTGCTCCGGCTGCAGATTGATGGCCTCGGCAAGGCGCCGATATTTGTTGGCCTGCGCCGCGGTAAGATCGCGCGCGTCATCCTCGAACAGCGCCGAGGAATAAGTCATCGAAGGATCGAGCCATGCCGAATAGAACGCGTTGCCGATATCGTAATGGGCGTAGATATTCCTGCGCGCCTGCCGTTTGGTATTGCGGTTGAACCAGTGCCTCATGCGCTGGATCAGGCGCATCACCGGCTTGTCGCCGAGCAGCGTCTGGATCATTTCGTGATTGACGCAGAACAGATAAAGAAACTTCGTCAGGTCCGGCGTATCCCATTCGCGGCGCAGATAGCCTTCCGCGATGCCGATGTCGCCGCCATTGAGAAAGCGCCACGCAAATCCGTAACTGTGGATGGTCATGGCCGCTGCCGGTCCCGGTTCGGCGCCCTGACACCGCAGTTTGCGGCCATCGGGCAGCATGACATCGAGGCTGCCGCGCCGCAGCCTCGATGCGAAACGCAAGGCGATGCGCACCATGCGCGGCACATTCCGCAAGGTGCTGTCGATGTTGTCGGGCGTCAGGAGAGTAACGTCAGGCATGATGCATGTCCCCCAAGGCATCTTCGGACTCAACCCGCCATCAAATCGTCAATCGTAATCCGCTCGGGTTAAATTCTATTGATCTGTATCAGATGAGCAAACTTTGCGTCTTTGAACGGCGGGCGCAAGACCCTGGGTCGCGATCCTGAAGTCCCGCCGATTGGCGCGTCGCCAATGCACTGCAAAATGAACGGCGAGAATTTCGCGGGCGGCATGGCAATCACACTCATCCCAGTCACACTCACCACGGCGCTCATGTCACGGATGTGTGACTCCCCTGGCTCGGCTCGGCAGGTCAAAAAGGCCGGCGCGCCGCTATAAATCCGCGATGATTCGGCTCCGGTTTCATTCGCAAGGGGCCAATTCAGAACGATTCCGGATCAAATCTTGTAAATTCGACGTGCTTCAGCCGAGTTTCCCACCTTTGTGTTGTCGCCGGTCACTGTCCGCCGCATGAGGCGGAAGCTACAATCTCGCGGGGTCGGCAGGGAAACGCTCAGCTGTTGTTTATGTTCAGGAATCAGTTCCGGCGTGGGGTTCGTCCGAGGCTTGCGCATGCGATGCGGCTCGGACTGATGATGGCGGTTTTGGCATCGTCATCCGGCTGTCTTTTGACAACCGATATTCCTGACCCGGCATTAGACGTGCCGGGGGCCTACAAGGAAGATCATGCGAGGCGCGAGGATGCCCCGCCGGCGCTGGACTGGTGGCGCGCTTTCAAATCACGCGAGTTGAACGTGCTTATGGAAGAAGCCCAGACCGTAAATCTCGATATCGCGGCGGCGACCGCGCGGATTCTGCAGGCCGATGCGCAGGCGCGGACGGCCGGCTCGGCGCTGTTGCCGCTCGTCAGCGGCGGCGCATCGGCAACCCGGTCCAAATCAGCATCGAGCGGCGGCGGTACGGTGACCTCGGGCGGCACGACAACAAATGCCAGTCGTGCCGATCACAATACGTTCGTGGCATCGCTGAGCGCCAGCTACGAGATCGACTTCTGGGGCAAGAACCGCGACGCGCTGCTCGCCGCTGAATCCACGGCCAACGCCAACCGTTTCGATCGCGACACCATCGCTCTGACGACCTACGCAAGCGTTGCCAACGCTTATTTCGAGGTGCTCGCCACGCAGGATCGCCTTGCCACGGCGGCCCGCAACATCGCAGCCGCCCAGCGCATCTATGACGCCATCAAGGCGCGCGTAACCGCGGGTACGAGTTCGGACCTCGATCTGTCGCAGCAGGAGACCGTGCTTGCAAATCAACGCGCCGCCGTTCCGCCGCTACGCCAGACGCTGGCGCAGCAGCAGAATATTCTGGCGACGCTGGTGGCGAGGCCGCCCGAGGCCGTGAACATCGCGGGCGGCACGCTGAACAGCATTTCCGCGCCGCGCATCACGCCGGGACTGCCATCGGAATTGCTGACGCAGCGCCCCGATATCCGCCGTCAGGAGCAGCAGCTGGCCGCCGCGACCGCGAATGTCGGCAGCGCGCGCGCGCAGTTCTTTCCCACCATCCAGCTCACCGGTCAGGGCGGCTACCAGAGCGTGGCGCTGGCTGCGTTGTTCACGCCACAGTCGATGTTCTACAACGCCGCGGTGGGGCTGACCCAGCCGATCTTCGACGGCGGGGCCATTCAGGCGAATTTCGATCTGACCAGGGCGCAGCAGGATGAACTGCTGCAAACCTATCGCAAGACCGTGATTTCGGCCTTCGCCGACGTCGATAACGCGCTGGTGTCGATCAAGCAGACGGCGGAAAAGTTACGATTGCAGCGAATCGTGCTCAGGTCGTCACGCCGAGCTTTTGACCTGTCCGAACGGCAGCTCACCATCGGCACTATAGACATCGTGACTTTGCTAAACACACAGTTGACGTTATTTCAGGCTGAGGATGCGCTGTCGCAGGCCCAGATGGCCTGGCTGCAATCCTATGTGAGCCTGTATCAGGCTCTCGGAGGCGGTTGGATGCCGAAAACGGTGAACGGAGAAGGGCCGGCCGATGCTCTTTAAGCCCGATCTGAGCGAGAAGGCGAAGGCCGCGGGCGAAAGCGTCGTCCGCGTGGCATCGGGCGTGAGACGCCGGAATGTTTCCGCGATCCTTGGTCTCGTTCTTGCCGGCATACTTGGCTATCTCGCCTGGTCGTGGTTCTGGCCTTCGAACAATGCGGGACGTGTCCGCCCGGATCTGGCGGTGCCGGTGCTGGCCGCCATGCCGCGCGTGCAGGACGTACCGGTCTATCTCGATGGCATCGGAACGGTGCGCGCACTTAACACCGTTACGGTCCGCGCGCAGGTTGATGGCAAATTGCTGAAGGTGAATTTCGTCGAGGGACAGGATGTGAAGGCGGGTGACGTGCTCGCCGAAATCGATCCGGTGATCTATCAGGCGCAGTACGATCAGGCCGTCGCCAAGAAGGCGCAGGACGAGGCGCAGCTCGCCAACGCCAGGATCGATCTCGTCCGTTACCAGCAGCTGGCCACGGCAAGAGCGGGCTCGGCGCAGCAGGCCGACACGCAGAAGGCGCTGGTCGCGCAACTCGAAGCGCAGGTGAAATCCGATCAAGCCGCGATCGACAACGCTGCCGCGACGCTCGGCTATACCAAGATCGTCGCGCCACTGGCCGGGCGCACCGGCCTTCGTCAGGTCGATGCCGGCAATATCGTCCATGCCAGCGACACCACCGGCGTCGTCGTTATCACCCAGCTTCAGCCGATTTCGGTACAGTTCAGCCTGCCGCAGCAGGAAATCGTGCGCGTGAACATGGCACAGGCGAAGGGCAAGCTTCCGGTCGATGTATTCGCGGAAGACGGCCAGACCGTGGTCGACAGCGGCCTGTTGCAGAGCGTCGACAACCAGATCGATCCGACCACCGGCACCGTCCGGCTGAAAGCGGAGTTTCCCAATTCCCAGTACAAGCTCTGGCCGGGTCAATTCGTCAATGTGCGCGTGAAGGTCGACACGCTCGATCAGGTGATCGTGGTGCCGACATCCGCCGTGCAGCGCGGCCCTGCGGGCACCTTCAGCTATGTGATCGGCGCAGACGATATCGTGACGGCAAAACCCGTCACCGTCACGCAGCAGAACGAGAATTACGCGGTGATCGCCGGCATCAGTCCGAGCGATCGTGTCGTCACCACCGGATTCGCCAATCTGTCGGACGGCGCGAAAGTCAGCGTCGGCAAGGACGTCACGCCGGAACAGGATCTGGCGCCGCGCAAGCGTCAGCAAAAGGGCGGCGGCAACAGACAACGGCCGTAAATCACAGGCATGACCACGGGTCGATGAGCAGCGTTTCCGAACCATTCATCCGCCGCCCGATCGCGACATCGCTTCTGGGCGTCGCCCTTCTGATCGGCGGTGGGCTCGGCTATTGGGCGCTGCCCGTCTCTGCCTTGCCGCAGGTCGATTTTCCCACCGTTCAGGTGACGACGCAGCTCCCGGGCGCGAGCCCCGATGTCGCCGCCTCGCTTCTGACAGCGCCGCTGGAGCGCCAGCTCGGCCAGATACCCTCGCTGGCGTTGATGACGTCGACCAGTTCCTACGGCGTCAGCCAGATTTCCCTGCAGTTCGATCTGAACCGCGATATCGACGGCGCGACGCAGGACGTGCAGGCGGCCATCAACGCGGCGGCAGGCACGCTGCCCAAGAACCTTCCGTATCCGCCGGTCTACAACAAGGTGAACCCGGCCGACGCGCCCGTGATGACGCTGGCGCTGACGTCGGACGCCGTGCCGATCCGCGACATGGCCGATCTCGCCGACACCTTCATGGCGCAGCGTCTTGCGCAGATCAGCGGCGTCGGCCGTGTCTCGGTGCAGGGCGGTTTGAAGCCCGCCGTGCGTGTGCAGGCCGATCTGGCGCGGCTGGCCGCCTACGGCATCGGCATGGAGGATCTGCGCAGCGCCATCGCCGCCGCCAACGTCAATGGCCCGAAGGGGTCGCTCGACGGCAGCCAGCAGGCCTATACCATCGCCGCCAACGACCAGATTTCGACCGCCGACGCTTACAGGTCGGTCATCGTTGCCTATCGCAACAACGGACCCGTCACCATCGGCGATCTCGCCGACATCGTCGACGGCCTCGAGAACGACAAGACAGGCGGCTGGTATCAGGGCAAGCCCGCCGTCATCATCGACATCCAGCGCCAGCCGGGCGCCAACGTCATCGACGTGGTACAGCAGATCCGCGCGGAAATTCCGCGGCTGCAGGCTGCCGTTCCGGCGGCTGTCAAGCTCACCGTGGTCAGCGACCGCACCGTCACCATTCGCGCCTCGGTCCGCGACGTGCAGTTCACCCTGGTGCTCAGCGTCATTCTGGTGACGCTGGTGGTGCTTCTGTTCCTGCGTTCGATCCGTGCGACCATCATCGCGGGCGTGGCGCTGCCGCTGTCGCTGATCACGAGCTTCGGCATCATGTGGTTCGCGGGCTTCAGCCTCGACAATCTGTCGCTGATGGCGCTGACCATCGGCACCGGCTTCGTCGTGGACGACGCCATCGTGATGATCGAGAATATCGTGCGTCATATGGAGAATGGCGAGACCGCGATGGAGGCGGCGCTGCGCGGCGCGCGCGAAATCGGGTTCACCGTTATTTCGCTGACCGTATCGCTGATCGCGGTGTTCATTCCGCTGCTGTTCATGTCCGGTCTTGTAGGCCGCATGTTCCGCGAATTCGCTTTGACGCTGACCATCGCGGTGATCACCTCGGCCGTGGTTTCGCTGACGCTGACGCCGATGATGTGTTCGCGCCTGCTCAAGCGGCACCATGAGGAATTCCAGATCCCCGGTCTTCTGGCCGTGAGCAATTTCATCGACCGCATGGTCGATTTCTATCACCGTACCCTGCTTGTCGTGCTGAAACACCAGCGGCTGACGCTTCTGGTCACGTTCGCGACCGTGGCCGCAACCCTGATCCTTTATGTTGTCGCGCCGAAGGGCTTCCTGCCGCTGCAGGACACCGGCTCGATTGTCGCCGTGACCGAAGCGGGACAGGATGTGTCTTTCGCGGAAATGGGTAACCGTCAGATCGAGGTGGCGAACGCCATCAAGTCCGATCCGGATGTCTCCGGCGTCGTCTCCCTGATCGGCGCCGGCTCGGTCAACCCGACGCCGAATGTCGGACGCATCGTGATCAACCTTCTTCCGCGCGACCAGCGCAAATCCGGCGTCACGGCGGTGGTCAACCGGCTCAAGGAAAAGGTCGCGGCCATTCCGGGGATGACGGTTTATTTCCAGCCGGTGCAGGATATCCAGATCAGCACGCGCTCCAGCCGCTCGCAATATCAATACACGCTGACCGCGACCAATGCGGACGAAGTCGCAAAATGGTCGGAAAAACTGGTCAATGCGCTGCGGCGCAATCCGCTGTTTCGCGATGTGTCGTCGGAAGGGCAGGAGGGCGGTTTGCGCGCTGCGCTCGACGTTGACCGGCAGCGCGCCGGCCAGCTTGGCGTCAACCTTCAGGCGGTCAACGATACGCTGAACGATGCGTTCAGCCAGCGTCAGGTTTCGACGATCTACGGTCAGGCCAATCAGTATCGCGTGGTGCTGGAAGCAAAGCCCGACGACCAGAGCGATCCGAACATCCTTTCAAGGCTCTACGTGCCCGGCGCGGCAAATGCGACCGCGGGGGCGGGGACCATTCAGGTGCCGATCTCGGCCATTGCCACGCTGGTGCGCACCACGGCGCCGCTGGCGATCTCGCATCAGGCGCAGTTTCCGGCCGTGTCGCTCAGCTTCAATCTCGCGCCGGGCGTCGCGCTCGGCGATGCCGTGAACGCGCTGAGGCGGACAGAAAAAGACATCGGCATGCCGAGCGACATTACCGGCATCTATTCGGGCGATGCGGCGGAGTTCGCCCGATCTCTGTCGGGACAGCCCTGGCTGATCCTCGCCGCCGTCGTGACGATCTATATCGTCCTTGGCGTGCTCTATGAGAGCTATATTCATCCCATCACCATCCTTTCGACGCTGCCCTCGGCGGGTGTCGGCGCGATTCTCGCGCTGATGCTGTTCGGCCAGGATCTGTCGGTGATCGGCCTGATCGGCATTATTCTGCTGATGGGCATCGTCAAGAAGAACGCGATCATGATGATCGATTTCGCGCTGGAGGCCGAGCGCCATCAGGGCATGACAGCGTATGACGCCATCGTACAGGCGTGTCTGCTGCGCTTCCGGCCCATCATGATGACGACGCTGGCGGCGCTGTTCGGTGCGCTGCCGCTGGCGATCGAGAGCGGCACCGGCGCCGAACTGCGTTTTCCGCTCGGCATATCGATTATCGGCGGCCTGCTCGTCTCGCAGGTCCTGACGCTTTACACGACGCCGGTGATCTATCTCGCGCTTGATCGCATCAATCGCCGCCTCGAGAAGGCCGTGCCGCCGGCGGGCGATCCGTCTCCGCCGATAGCGGGTGCGACCGAAGGCGTTCAGTAATGTCGTTATCCGAACCCTTCATCCGAAGGCCGGTCGGCACCACGCTGCTTGGCATCGGCCTGTTTCTGATCGGCGCGGTCGCTTATGTGAATCTGCCCGTCGCCAGCGTGCCGAATGTCGACTTTCCCGCCATCTTCGTGTCCGCGTCGCGGCCGGGCGCCGATCCATCGGTGATGGCCGCGACCGTCGCGGCTCCGCTGGAGCGCCGGCTCGGGGAAATTTCCGGCGTCAATCAGATTACCTCGACGAGTTCGCTGGGTTCGACCAACATCCAGCTGCAGTTCGAGATTGGCCGCAATATCGACAAGGCGGCGCGGGACGTGCAGGCGGCGATCAACGCCGCGCAGGCCGATCTGCCGACGGATTTGCCGACGCAGCCGACATTCCGCAAGGCCAATCCATCAGCTGCTCCGGTTTTCATCATTGCGCTGACGTCGAACACGATGTCGTCGAGTGCCGTCTATGACGTTGCCGACACCATCGTGGCGCAGCGCCTTGCGCAGGTGCCGGGGGTCGGCGAGGTCACCGTGAGCGGGGCGGACCAGCCGGCGGTGCGCGTCCAGCTCAACCCGGTGCTGCTTGCCAATGCCGGGCTTTCGACCGATTCCGTCCGCACCGCCATCGTCAATGCCAACGCCATCGGTCCGGTCGGCACGTTCGATGGTGCACGCCAGAGCGAGACACTCGGCCTCAATCCGCAGATGCGGACGGCGGCGGAATTCAAGGACCTCGTGCTAGCAGGCTCCGACGGCAATTTCATGCGCCTGTCGGATGTCGCCACCGTGATCGACGCCACGCGATCCAGCCGTTCCATTGCGTGGTTCAACAAACAGCCCGCGGTGCTGCTTCAGATCACCAAGCAGGCCGACGCCAACGTGATCGACACGGTGGACCGCATCAAGACCCTGCTGCCGCAGCTCAAGCAATGGATTCCGGCGGCGGTAACGATCTCGACCCTGACCGACCGCACCGGAACGATTCGGGCCAGCGTCGATGACATGCAATGGACGCTGGCGGCGACATGTGTGCTGGTGATGCTCGTCGTGTTCGTGTTCCTGCGGCGCGCCGTCCCGACGATTGCCGCGGGCATTTCCGTGCCACTGGCGCTGGCCGGCACCTGCGCGGGCATGTGGGCGGCCGGTTTTTCCATCGACAATCTGTCGCTGATGGCGCTTGCAATTTCCATCGGCTTCGTGGTCGACGACGCCATCGTCATGATCGAGAACATGTACCGCAATCTCGAACATGGCCTGTCGCCCTATCGCGCCGCGCTGGAGGGCGCGAAGCAGATCGGTTTTACAGTGTTTTCGATCAGCGTCTCGCTGGTCGCCGCGTTCACGCCACTGATTTTCATGGAAGGAATCGTGGGACGGCTGCTGCGCGAATTCTCGCTGACGCTGGTGTTCGCCATCGCGGTGTCGACGCTGGTGTCGCTGACGATCACGCCGATGATCTGCGCGCACTACATCAAGGGCGTGACATCCGCCAATGAAACGTGGCTGGATCGCGCGGTCGAAGGTTTTCTGTCGCGCGTTCTGAAATTCTACGAGCGCACATTGCGTATTGTGTTGCGTTTTCCGATCACCACCGTGATCGTGTTCTTTGCCACGATTGCGCTCACCGTCGTCCTCTATGCGAAAATGCCGAAAGGTTATTTTCCGACCGACGACAGCGGATTCATTTTCGGCTCGACCCGGGCGTCGGCCGATACCTCATTTCAGTCCATGAAAGTCCTTCAGGAGCGTGTCGCGGACACGGTGATGGCCGATCCGGCTGTTGCCGGCATCGGCTCGATCCTCGGCGGAAGCGGCGGACCGGGCGGCGGCGGCGCGAACCGCGGCACCATGTTCATCTCGCTCAAGCCGCCTGAGGAGCGGGAAGGGCTCTCGACGGTGCTGGTGATCGATCGGCTGCGCCGTGAACTCGGCAAGATTCCGGGCATCCGCCTGTTCATGGTGGCGGCGCAGGACATCCGCTCCGGAGGGCGGCAGAGCGATTCCGATTACCAATATACGCTGTCGAGCGCCGATCTCGGGCTGCTGCAGAAATGGGCCCCGATCGTGAGGCGGCGAATGGAGAGCGTCGAAGGCATCACGGATATTTCGAGCGACAGCGACGACGCCGGATTGCAGCTCAATCTTGCGATTGACCGCGACAAGGCCTCCAGCCTCGGCGTCGAAGTGCAGGACATCGACAACGCCCTGAACAACGCATTTTCGCAGCGGCAGATTTCATACATCTATACCCAGCGGAACCAGTATCAGGTGGTGCTCGAAGTCGATCCCAAACTGCAGACCGATCCGTCGCAGCTCGCGCATATTTACGTGAATGGCACCAACGGGCAGGTGCCGTTGCTCGGGCTGGTCAAGATCACGCGAGGTCTTGCGCCGCTCGCCGTTCGCCACACCGGCTCTTTCCCGTCCACCACGATCTCGTTCAATCTGCTGCCCAACGTGCCGCTGGAAACGGCGACCGGCAACATCCAGCGCGCCGTCGCCGAACTGCACATGCCCGAAGGCATTCGCGGCTATTTCGAAGGCAACGCCGCCGACAGCCAGAAGACGGCCGGACACATGCCGCTGCTGATTCTCGGCGCTCTCGTTGCCGTCTACATCGTGCTCGGCATTCTGTACGAAAGCCTCGCCCATCCCCTGACCATCATCTCCACGCTGCCATCGGCCGGTCTCGGCGCGTTACTGGCGCTCCTGATCGTCGGCATGCCGCTGACCGTGATCGCCTTCGTCGGCGTCATTCTCCTGATTGGCATCGTGAAGAAGAACGGCATCATGATCGTCGATTTCGCGCTGGAGGGCGAGCGCCATCGCGGGCTGTCGTCGGAGGAATCGATTTTCGAGGCATGCCTGGCGCGTTTTCGTCCCATTCTCATGACGACGATGGCGGCGCTGCTCGCCGCCGTGCCGCTGGTGGTGGCGAGCGGTCCCGGCACGGAATTGCGAAGGCCGCTCGGCGTGACCATCATCGGCGGTTTGCTGGTGTCGCAAATCCTCACTCTCTACACCACGCCGGTGATCTATCTTTTGATCGACAGGCTGCGTGGGCGCGAAAGCCGCGATCCCGTGCCTCAAGCATCGCCGGCGGAATAGTCACGGGTGCGTGAAGGTGGTGTGGAACTTTCGGGTTCCACCTCCGTTATCGGCCCATGGCAAAGCCACAAGCGAAAGAAAAACAGCCTCCTATCCAGGAAATTGTCACGGAGGACGGGAAGTCAGTCGAACCACCGCCTCCCGAGCTTGTGGAGACCGATCCCGAGCTGACCGAGGAGGAAGCCGAAGAGCTTCGCCGTGAATATCTGCTGACGCGATTCTGGATCAGTGCGCGCGGTTACTGGGGCAAAAACGGCGGCAGGCTTGCGTGGATCTTCACTGGCGGTCTGTTCGCGCTCATCGTCCTGAACATCTTCGTCCAGTATCGCATCAACGTCTGGAACAGGTCTATCTTCGACGCCATTGAAAAGAAAAATGCCTCCGCGGTCGTATATCTGACCAGCATTTTCTTTCCGCTGGCGATCTCCAGCGTGATGCTGGGCGTTGCGCAGGTCTATGCCCGCATGAGCATCCAGCGCCGCTGGCGGCAATGGCTGACCAACGCCGTCATTTCACGCTGGCTGAAGAACGGGCGCTACTATCAGCTCAATCTCGTTCAGGGCGACCACCAGAACCCGGAGTACAGAATTGCGGAAGACCTGCGTATCGCGACCGACGCGCCGGTCGATTTCGCCTCCGGCGTCACGCAGGCGTTTCTGTCTGCGACAACCTTCATCGTGGTGCTGTGGACCATCGGCGGCGCGCTGACACTGGAGACCGGCGGCACCTCAATCACCATTCCCGGCTTTCTTGTGATCGCTGCGATCGTCTATGCCCTGATTGCCAGCGGTTCGATGGTTGTGATCGGACGCAATTTCGTCTCGATCTCCGAAAGCAAGAATCAGTCGGAGGCGGACTACCGCTTTGCGCTGACCCGTGTCCGCGAAAACGGCGAAAGCATCGCGCTGCTTGGCGGAGAGGAAGAGGAACGCGCCGGTATCGACAAGTCTTTCGCCAATGTCCTTAAGGAATGGACGAGGCTGTGCGGCCAATACATGCGCACCACCATCGTATCGCAAGGTTCGAGCCTGATCGCGCCCGTGGTGCCGATCCTGCTCTGCGCTCCGAAATTCCTCGACGGCAGCATGACGCTGGGGCAGGTGATGCAGGCAGCATCCGCCTTCACCATCGTGCAGGCCGCGTTCGGCTGGCTGGTCGATAATTATCCCCGGCTCGCCGAATGGAATGCGGGCGCCCGCCGCATTGCCTCGCTGATGATGTCGCTCGACGGTCTGGAGCGGGCCGAAACCGGCGAGGGCAAGAACCGCATCGACCGCGGCGAAACCGATGACGATGCCATGATGAAACTCAACGATTTGTCGGTGGCGCTCAACGACGGCACCGCTGTCGTCGGCGAAACCGAAGTCGTGATCGAGCCCGGCGAGCGGGTACTGGTGGCCGGCGAGTCGGGCAGCGGCAAAAGCACGCTGGTGCGCGCGATCGCAGGGCTTTGGCCGTGGGGCGGCGGCAGCGTCGATATTCATCCCGATCGCCGCCTCTTCATGCTTCCGCAGAAGCCTTACATCCCGGTCGGCACCCTGCGCCGTGCGGCCGCCTATCCGGCGGCGGCGGATGACTGGACGGTGGAGCAGATCGGCGAGGCGCTGGACAAGGTCGGCCTCGGTCATCTGAAAGAGAAAATCGAAGACGAGGCGCCCTGGGACCAGACCCTGTCGGGCGGCGAAAAGCAAAGACTGGCGTTCGCGCGGCTGCTGCTGCACAGGCCCGACATCATCGTCCTCGATGAATCGACCTCTGCGCTGGACGAACCCAGTCAGGACAAGATGATGGGCCTCATCAACAACGAGCTCAAGGATGCGACCATCGTCAGCGTGGCGCACAGGCCCGAGCTTGAAGCCTTTCACAGCCGCAAGATCATGCTGGAGCGGCGCAAGGGAGGCGCGAAGCTGGTCAGCGATATCGAACTCATTCCGCGCAAGGGCCGCCGCAAGCTGCTCGGACGCTGGCTGCGTCATCGTGCGCCGGCACCGAAACGATCCGCTGCCTGACGGTTTCGCGCTGTTGATGAGACATTGCACGTAGCGTATAGCGTGCCGCATGTCTCGAAATATTCATCCGGCGGATTCCGTTGAGGACATCCCGGAATGTCCGCAATGCGGCAAGCCGCTGCCGCTGTGCATTTGTGAGAGCGTGACGCCGCTGGACAGCCGGATCGAGCTTCTGATCCTGATGCATCCGCAGGAGCAGGACCGTCTGCTCGGCACCGCGCGGCTGACGGCAATGCATTTCGCCAACGCGACCGTGAAAGTCGGCCTGTCCTGGCCGAGCCTGTCGAAGATTCTCGGCCGCGACGTCGATCCCTCGCGCTGGGGCATCCTTTATCTCGGTTCATCCAAGGTGGCTGACCTTGACACGGATGACGACGTCGTGGCGATCGGCCGCAAGGGCGAGATCGAGGAGGGGCAGCGCGCGATCCTCAACAGTCTGGAGGGCATTATCCTTCTGGACGGCACATGGAGCCAGGCCAAGGCGCTGTGGTGGCGTAACGCCTGGATGCTGAAATGCCGCCGCATCATCCTCAACCCGTCACGGCCTTCGCTCTATGGTAAATTGCGGCGCGAGCCGCGCAGCGACGGACTGTCCACCATCGAGGCGGCGGCGATGGTGCTTGGCCGGCTCAACAAAAACGAGCAGATCGAAGCCGCGCTGCTCGGCGCGTTTGAACGCATGCTGACGCGTTACCGGCAGGTGCAGGCGGAGACGCCGCATATCGCACCGAAGCCCAAGAAACGCGACTGGCGCCGCAAGCGCAAATAGCGCGGGCGTCACGGCTCGATATTGTTGGCCTTGAGGAAGGCGATGAGGTCGTCGCGCATTACCGCCTTGCCGACGACAAGCTGAACCTGACGGCGTAACTCGTTCACAACCCGTCCGACCAGTTGCCCCTCTGTCACCGTCACCTGCTTGCCGTCCGAGGTGGTGCCGGCATAGGCCGGACCCGCAGTCGAATTTTCCAGCGCGCGCAGCATCGCCGTGGTGTCGATCGTGAGCGGCGCAAGCTTGGTCGTGATCACGCCGAAGACTTCACCGGTCGCCGTGTCGATCAGCGGGCCGCCCGTGTTGCCGCCGTTGAACAGTCCGTTCACGACCCATTGCTTGACGGGCTTGCCCGCGCCGGTCTGGTTCAAATCGGTGCCGGCGAGATAACCGACGCTCAGCATCGGCGTCAGGCCGAAATAGCCGCTCGGAAATCCCCATGTGGCAACCTGCATGCCGATCCTGATCGTATCGCCGCTCGCGATCGGCAACGATTTGGCGTCCAGTGGCGCGCTTGGCTTGACGATCGCCAGATCGCGATACTGATCGGCCGCGACAACTGTCACGGGCGAGACCTTGCCATCGGCCATCACCATCGCGGGAAAGCTGCAATCGTGAACCGCGCTTTCGCTGGTGATGATGTTGCCGCTCTTGTGGAGGAAGCCGCTGCTGGCGCTGTTCAGCGCCGGACACAGAAGCCGCACCACCGCGCGGGCGGCAAGATCGCCGCCGCGTCCCGCCTTGTCGAGATCGATCGGTATTTCCGCCGACGCGGGAGCCGGCGGAACATCCTCGGCGGACCAGGCAGGGGACACCAGGACCGGAAATGCCGCGGCGATCATCCATGCGGCCAGCGCGATTTTCGTTTTTATCACGCGGATATGCTCATGTGGTGACTGCATCGCGGATGCCAGTGGACACGCGGGCCATTTTGGCGCTCGCGTTTTTCACGGCGGGTTGAGTTATCGCGCTCTCCGCGAGCGCCTTCAGACGATCCCTGCGGGCATGGCGCCGGTATTTGGGCCAGACCCACGACAGCGCGATGCGTCTGACAATGGCGGCCTTGTCGGAAAAAGTCCTGGTGGTCGGCGGGATCGCAAATGGCGTGCGGCTTCTGTGAAAATGATAGATATCCGAAAAAGGGGAATATCCGACCCATGGGCGACGTCCGTTCGTGTGATGGACGATGCGAACATCCGCAAAATTCACTGCTCCGTTCTCGACATTGAAAAAATTCCAGATGTTCGGAAGGATTTTGACGCGGCCGTGCAGGATCAGATTTAACGCCGATTGATCCATGGCGAGAAGCCTCTCGGGGTTTTCATTGGCAAAGGCGATGGTCTGGCGTGCAATGCCTTCCCGGAGCCACTTTGCAAAATCGAGCAGAAGCATTCCGCTGTTGAAATAGGCGCCGGCGTAATCGAATTTCTGGACTTCCTCCTCGCGTTTGAGGCCGGACGGCAGCCCGTCGAGGCAAACGCCAGCGACGGCATCGCCCAGATCCGCCTCGTGGAGCGCGGTGAGATCTCCGACAACGGTCATGTCGGCGTCGAGATAGATGGCCCGTTCAATTCCGGCCGGCAAAAGCTCCGGGATCAGCACACGGCCGAACGCAGAGCGCTTGTTGTAATGCGGGAGTTCGGACGCGAGCCTGTCCTTGGCGTCCACAATCGAAAGATCGATCGATCGCTCCGCTGCGAAGGCAAGCAATCGCGACAGGCTTTGCGGCGCGATCCCGCAGTCAAGCAGGAAAAACCGGGCGTCCGGATGATAGAGCCAGGCGGAATGCAGCAGCGCGCAGTAATTGCCGACATAGCCTTCGTCCGAGGACGAGACGATGTTCAAAGCCGTGGTCATCGCTCCCCCGCACAACGAAAATGGATCATGGCCAGTGTTTCACTATCAGGCCGTCCGCCGGTTGTTAATCGTGAGCCAGTCAGCACCGAATTCAGCGCCGATCGACGGGAGGGCAGGTTGGGGCCGGCTACATCCTCGCACGGATTGCGCATCGACTGAAAGCATGCAGCGCTTTGGAATGACGCGGGTTTCTGTTTCAGGAGAGTGGGGAACGAGGCGCGGCCGCTTGCCTAAGTATTTGATACCAGATATGAGTTTCGCCTCTTGGGGCCACGTGGCGGAGTGGTTACGCAGCGGTCTGCAAAACCGTTTACACCAGTTCAATTCTGGTCGTGGCCTCCAAGACTTAGTGTGTATTCTTGAAGGTCCGGCTTAAATCCCGGCGTCCAGGATTTAGCCCTTTGCAAGACTCGGGGCCTTTGTTATATGCGCCCCCACTGCTTCGGCAGTTATTCCTCGGTAGCTCAGCGGTAGAGCATTCGACTGTTAATCGAATGGTCGCTGGTTCGAATCCAGCCCGGGGAGCCAATCTCCAAAAATCAGACTTTGTGGCTGCCGCTCGACGCCGGCGGGTTCCCGCCCGTGCTACGGAGCGGGGCTCAATGACGGCGCACGGAAGATGAAGGGCAAAACCGTCCCGGCGCTGCAGTGCGGCCGATCGTCGGCCCGGGCTGCGATGGCGCGCAGCTCCTTCAGGCATCCCCGGATTGCAATACGTGCGTTCAATTGGTCCGTGGTTTTGCCGGCAACGAGCCTTTCCAGGTCCTGAACATTTTTGATGGTTTCATCGAGCATGATGACGAATCCCCAGTATCGCACCAGGGTAGGACCGGCTTGGTAAATCGATTGTTAAGAGGCGTGCTCCATGGCCTGCCTCTTGGCACTCGCAATAAAAACGCCGCACTCCCGAAGAAGTGCGGCGCAAAAATTCGAAAGCAAGGACAACGATCAGGCGGCGCGTTCGGCCCCTGTGGTCTCCGCGGCTGGTGTGTCGTACGCGACAATGGTCGTCGGAACCGCGGATGTCTCGGCGGCAGGTTGCGGCGTATGGGCAAATCCGCCATATGCCGGTTCCTCGGCAGGGACGGCTGCTGTTTCGGCTACCGCGTCTGGCTCGATTTCACCGGTCGGCAGACCTGACAAGGACCCGACCTCCGACAGAGCTTCATCGACCGGGCTGGCATAGCTCACGTTCGTGCCGGGAACTTCGGCCGAAGCAACTTCGACCGTTTCCGCCGTCTCGACAGCCGGCTCTGAAACGGATTCGGGTTCGGAAGCGACCTCGGCCGGCCGCAAGATCACATTCAGATCGTCGATCAGTTTGTCGATGGCCAGCAGCGCACCATATTCCGGCACGGTCGCAAGATGATCGGCGAATTTGGATTGCGCCTGCGCCAGAGCGAAAAGAACATCATGGGCGGGTGAAGGGCCGTCGGTGCCGGCTGGAATTCCCAAGGCGTCACTGGCCTTTGCCGTCAGCTTCCCCAATTCGAGATAGGCCGCGTATTGCGGAATGTCCTTCAGCTGCTCTTTGTAGTTGTCCCGAAGAGTCTTCAGAGATGTCACGACTGTTGTAATTGTAGCTGAATCACTCATTTGAACCCCCAAAACCCATTGTAAAAATAACGATAGGCTATCGGCGAACCTGAAGGCAGGCAAATCCAATTTCGAGTTTGGCGATCAAATCAGTCTAAGGGACAATCCCTATCTGTTTTATCGATCGAGGGTGCGGGCTAAACTTAGTGCAAGGCACCCAAAAGGCAGGCGGTTCATGGCGCGGTTGTTTCCGATCATCATCATGGCGGCGCTTGGCGCAGCAATATCCCCGGCCAATGCTGCCGGCTATGCGCCGCTCGACTGCGGCAAGGCATCGTCTCCATCCGAAAAAGCGATCTGCTCGGACTACGAGCTTGGGCAGTTCGAGGCGAGGGTGGCGACTTTGTTCGAGATCACCACATCGCTCGTCGCCATGGGCCAGCGCGGCAATATCCAGGACGAGCAGCGAGCCTTTTTAACCCAGCGCGAAGCCTGCCGCGCCGACGTCGCCTGCCTGAAGAACGCCTACCGGACCCGCATCAGGCAGCTTGAGGCCGTCATGACCGGGATCGCCTCGCACGGCCCGTTCTGAGCGAAATCAGGCCTTCGCGTTTTCGATCCGCTCCGCCGCCGCCAGAATGTCGCGCGCGAATTCGCGGGCGTCCTTGGCGTTGCTGATGATGAGCTGGATGTTGCCGCTCGGCATGTCCGGTTTATCGCCCTGAACCATGAAGGGCAGCCGCAGCGCCAGCGCGCGGTTCTCCACCACCATGGTCTCATAGCCCATCAGCGGGAAGACCACGATCTTGCCCTTGTCGTCCCTGATCCATGCCTCGTTCATTCTCAATCTCCCTGTTGCGTGATGCGTCCGCCGATGACCGGCTAACGCCTTCGTGTCGCCCTGTCTATTGATTGGGTGCTATTTGAAGGTGTTCGCGGCGACGTCGTAGGTCCAGTTCAGCCGGCCATCGGTGAACACGACGCTGCGAAAGCCGAGATCGCGCGCCTTGTTGAAGACTTTTCCGGATTCGGCAAAATTGAGGACCGTGGTGCGGTCCATCCTGAAATATTTGTAGGTCAGGACGGTGTCCTTTTCGCCCGATGTGGTGATGGTCATGGACAGTCCGCGCCGCAACATCTGCTTTGATGTATCGGCGGCGAATTTCTGCCGCGCCCCGATATCGTCGGCCCGCGCGGCAAGGTCGGCGTTGATGTCGCCGCCGCTGACCTTTTTCAGATAATTGCGCTCGTTCTTTTCCATCGCCGCGAGCAGCTTGCGGGCAAGCGGCGCCTCGGGGGCGTTCTCGTCGATCTGGCTGAGGCTGTCCTTGGTGTCGTAATACTCCGCGAGGCCCGGCAGTTTCTTGCCGCGCTTTTCCGTGAGGGCATTGAGCTTGTCGAGAATCGCGTTTGCGCGGGCGACGACGACGCCCGGCTTTTTCTTCTCGCCCGGCGGCTCCAGACCTTGGGATTTCGCGAGGATCTTGTCGCCGGGTGTCAGAACCGGCGGCTTGTCTTTCGCCTGGTCTTGCGCCTGGTCTTTCGCCTGGTCTTGCGTCTGGCTCTGGGCGCAGGCGGGCGTGCTCGCCGCCGCCGTGGCTGTCATCATCGCCAGCGCCAGAAGTGCCTTGAATTTTGGTGCCGGCTTTTCTTTTGTCATCACAGCGAACCCGGGATCGGATCACGATAGTCGCATGATGCGGAACGGGTTTCCAGTCCGCGCCATGGTCCGGAAAGCGCAACAGCCACATCGATCGGCCATGTTGCGTTTTTGCAGGCGTTGCATCAAAGATGGTGCCGCGTCTGCAACGCGATGACGCCCGCTTGACGATTGGTTCGAGGAACATTCATGTCAGACATGTTGGCCGCCCGGCAAAAAATGGTCGATGGACAGGTCCGTCCCAGCGATGTGACGGATTTGCGGATTATCGAAGCCATGATGACGGTGCCGCGCGAAGCCTTCGTGCCCAGGGACCGGCAGGCGCTGGCCTATCTCGATATCGACATCGACGTCGCCGCGCCCGGAAAGCCCAAGGCCTATCTCATCAAGCCAGCTGTTCTCGCCCGCATGCTGCAGGCCGCTGAAATCACCGCTGCCGATCGCGTGCTGGTGGCAGGGTGCGCGCCCGGATACGCCGCCGCTGTCATCGCCAAATTCGCGGGAGCGGTGGTGGAGTGCGATCCGGAAAAGCCAGCCGAGGGGCGCGCCGACAAGGGGCCGTACGATGTGATCGTTCTGGACGGCGCCACCGAGATCGTACCGCAAACCCTTTACAACCAGCTCAAGATGGACGGACGTCTGGTTGGCGTCTTCGCGATCACCCAGCCGCCGCGCGCAACGCTGGTGACACGCTCGCCGGCGGATTTCGGCAGCCGTCCGTTGTTCGACGCCAGCGCGCCGGTTCTGCCGGGGCTGGAGCGGCTGCCCGCTTTCGCGTTTTGAAGTGCTTGCCCCCTTGAACTGGCGCCCAGCCGGTCATCGGTACAGAAGTGTGGCCCGGAAGCCCCACTTGGGGGAGTTTCATGGTGAGCGTCCAGCGAGGGGTTACGTGAGTGTGGGCCGGGGCCTATGTTGAACGGGTGACCGGAGTCGGCTTCGAGTCGATTGGCCGGTTTTCTTGCGTCCTTACAGGGGTGTAGGACAATTTCTGGATTGGTTCGGATGGTTGGCTTGAGTAGGGGGCGGTTTGCCGGAGCTGCTATGGCGGCTCTTTTGGTGTTGCAATCGGCGACACCTGTTCTGGCGGACACCATCGAAGCGGCCCTGATCCGCGCCTATCAGAACAATCCGCAACTCAACGCACAGCGCGCCGCGGTCCGCTCCACCGACGAAAGCGTGCCGCAGGCGCTGTCGGGCTATCGTCCCCAGGTGGCGGTCACCGCGAGCGCGGGCGCCCAGTATCTCGATGGCACCAGCCGCTCCGGGCCAGGTGCGCCGACCGTGAAGGTCGAGGGCACCAACGCGCCGCGCAGCGTCGGCGCGACGATTACGCAGACGCTCTACAATGGCGGCCAGACAGGTAACCGCACCCGTGCGGCAGAGGGCCAGGTCTCATCAGCGCGCGAAGGTCTTCGCGTTCTGGAGCAGAGCGTTCTGCTCGCTGCCGCGACCATCTACATGGACTACCTGCGTGACGCCGCGATCGTCGAGGTCCAGCGCAACAACACCCGCGTGCTTGAGCAAACCCTCCGGCAGACCCGAGACCGCTTCAATGTCGGTGAGGTGACGCGCACGGACGTCGCTCAGTCCGAGGCCCAGCTTGCCGCGGGACGCACCCAGCAGTTGACCGCCGAATCCAATCTGACCACCACGCGGGCGAATTTCCGCCGCATCATCGGTAACGAACCGCAGGCGCTTGCGCCAGGTTCGCCGGTCGATCGTTTCCTGCCGTCGACGCTGGCAGCCGCAGTCGAGATGGGGCAGATCGAGAACCCCAACGTCACCGCCGCGATGTATGGCATCGACGTCAGCTTCCTTCAGGTCAAGATCGCCGAAGGCGCCCTGTTTCCGACCGTGACGCTGCAAGGCGCTGTTCAGCAGGCCTATGACACCACATTGCAAGCGCCCCGCTTGTTCGGCGCTTCGGCGACGGCGAACCTTAGCATACCGATCTATCAGGGCGGCGCCGAATACGCGCTGATCCGCCAGTCGAAGGAAACTCTGGGTCAGCAGCGCCTCAACCTCGATCAGGTCCGCGATCAGACCCGCGCCACCGTTGCGCAGGCGTGGGGGCAGCTGGTTGCGGGCAGGGCGCAGGTGAGCTCCGCGCAGTCGCAGGTCACGGCATCCGAAATCGCGCTTAACGGCGTGCGCGAGGAAGCGCGCGTCGGACAGCGCACGACGCTCGACGTGTTGAACGCGCAGCAGGCGCTGGTCAACGCGCGTGTCGCGCTGGTGACTGCGCAGCATGATCGCGTCGTGGCCTCCTACAGCGTGCTGAGTGCGATCGGCCGCCTGTCGCCGACCACGCTGCGGCTGCAGACAACGATCTACGACCCGAGCGTGCATTATCATCAGGTCCGCGACAACTGGATCGGCGTACGCACACCGGACGGACGCTAGCGACGCGCCACAGACTCTCCTGTGGTGAACCGCCACGCGAACTGGCGATTGCTTGCAATCAATTCTTCCCGTGCCATACCTTTTGATAAGGTCGCGAAGCGATTCGTGACGCAGGTATTCGGTTTCCGAAAAGGAAGCCGGTCATGTGGAGTCGGAGATGAATCAACCCGCCAAGACGCAGGAGCCCTCGATGGAGGAGATTCTGGCGTCGATCCGGCGCATCATCTCCGATGACGAGACGAAGCCCGCCGCGGCTGCGCCCGCAGCTCGGCCCGAACCTGCTGCACCGCCAAAGCAGGACTTTGCAAGACCGGACGCACCACGCGCCGAGCCGCCGCGCGCGCCGTCACATGCATCTTCGCCCGCCTCGAAGCCTGTGATGGCGGGCATCCCGCCATCGAAATTCGCCCCGAGGCCGGCCCCGCAGCCCGCACCCGCCCAGCCGATGCCAGCACCGACATTCGCGCAGCCAGCGCCCGCCGCGAAAAACAGCCAGGACGAGATCGACGCCATGCTGGCCGAGTTCGATGCGAACGGCGCAGGCTCGGACGGGGCCGATAGCGAGGTTTTCGAGCTGACGGAACAGATGGCCATGCCGGACTCTGCTGGCGGTTTCCGCAAGGTCGAGGCTGCCGACGATCTGGAGTTTTCCGAAAGCGTCACGCCGGCGGCGCCAAACCGCGCGCCGATGCCGGCACCGAGCTTCGCCCAGCCGTCTTATGCTCAACCACATCATGCATCGCCTTCCCATGACCGGCCGGCTCCGGTCTCCGCGGGGCAGGCCATGCTATCAAACGCAACATCGGCTGCCGTGGAATCGGCCTTCAACGCACTCGCGAACACGGTGTTGAGCAACAATGCCCGCACGCTTGAGGATCTGGTGCGGGAGATGCTGCGGCCAATGCTGAAATCGTGGCTCGATGACAATCTTCCCGGTTTGGTCGAGCGCATCGTGAAGGCCGAGATCGAGCGCGTCGCGCGCGGCCGCTGATCCTCGCCATTTCCCTTAAATTCGCTCATCTCCCGAATTCGCAAGGCGGATCCGCTCTCAACCAGTTTGAGAAGTGTTGACTTGACGCCCTCGGACAGGCTTTTAAAGCGGGCAAACCGCCAATTCATTGGGCAATAATGTCATCGGCAATTCGTCTCTGAAACCGATGGCTTTCGCTCCTCCGTCAATCTGTGCACTGCCGTCATGATCGAGAAAAACTATCAGCCCGCTGACATCGAAGACCGCATGAACCTCGCATGGGAAAAGGCAGGTGCGTTCAAGGCTGGGCGCGAGGACCGGCGCGAGGCCGAGCCTTTCACGATCGTCATTCCGCCGCCGAACGTCACCGGATCGCTGCATATGGGCCACGCGCTCAACAACACGCTGCAGGACATCCTGTGCCGGTTCGAGCGCATGCGCGGCCGCGACGTGCTGTGGCAGCCGGGAACGGATCATGCCGGTATCGCGACGCAGATGGTGGTCGAGCGGCAGCTGATGGAACGGCAGGAGCCCGGCCGCCGCGACATGGGCCGCGCAAAATTTCTCGAACGCGTCTGGGCGTGGAAAGCCGAAAGCGGCGGTACCATCGTCAATCAGCTGAAACGTCTCGGCGCATCCTGCGACTGGTCGCGCGAACGGTTCACGATGGACGAGGGGCTATCGCGCGCCGTCGCCAAGGTGTTCGTCACGCTTTACCGCGAAGGGCTGATCTACAAGGACAAGCGGCTGGTCAACTGGGATCCGAAGCTGCTGACGGCGATTTCCGATATCGAGGTGCAGCAGAAGGAAGTGAAGGGCCATCTCTGGCACCTGCGTTATCCGATTGCCGGCCGCAAATTCGAGATCGAAAATCCGTCGAGCTATATCGTGGTCGCGACCACGCGCCCCGAAACCATGCTCGGCGACACCGCGGTTGCCGTAAATCCGAATGACGACCGCTATACGCATCTGGTCGGCATGGATGTCGTTCTGCCGCTGGTCGGGCGCAAGATTCCGATTGTCGCCGATGACTATTCCGATCCGGAAAAGGGATCGGGTGCGGTGAAGATCACCCCCGCGCACGACTTCAACGACTTCGAGGTCGGCAAGCGTCACAACCTCGCGCAGATCAGTGTTCTGGATGCGGAGGGCCAGCTGAACCTGTCCGGCAACGAGGATTTCCTGCGCGGCCTGCCCGAAGGCGCGCTCATCCTTGCGGATGAACTGCAGGGCATGGATCGCTTCAAGGCGCGAAAGGTGATCGTCGAGCGTCTGGAGGAATACGGCTTCCTCGAAAAGATCGAGCCCAACACCCACATGGTGCCGCATGGCGACCGTTCGGGCGTGGTGATCGAGCCGTATCTGACCGATCAATGGTACGTCGATGCCAAGACGCTGGCCGCGCCCGCAATCGCGGCGGTGCGCAACGGCGACACCACCTTCGTGCCGAAGAACTGGGAAAAGACCTATTTCGAATGGATGGAGAACATCCAGCCGTGGTGCATCTCGCGCCAGCTGTGGTGGGGCCATCAGATTCCGGCATGGTACGGGCCGGACGGCAAGGTGTTCGTTGCCGAGACCGAGGATGAAGCGGTCGGCAACGCCATCGGTTATTATGTCGAGCAGGAGATCATCACGCCGGAGCAGGGCCACGACATGGCCGTTGATCCGGCGAAGCGCGAGGGGTTCATCACCCGCGACGAGGATGTGCTCGACACCTGGTTCTCGTCGGCGCTCTGGCCGTTCTCGACTCTCGGCTGGCCGGACAGCGACACCGACGTGAAGCGCTATTATCCGACCAACATTCTCGTCACCGGGTTCGACATCATCTTCTTCTGGGTCGCCCGCATGATGATGATGGGCATCCACTTCATGAAGGATGTTCCGTTCCCGACGGTTTACATGCACGCCCTCGTCCGCGACGAGAAGGGCGCGAAGATGTCGAAGTCCAAGGGCAACGTCATCGATCCGCTCTACATGATCGACGAGTATGGCGCGGACGCGTTGCGCTTCACGCTCGCCGCGATGGCGGCGCAGGGGCGGGACATCAAGCTGTCGACCCAGCGCGTCGAAGGCTATCGCAATTTCGCGACCAAGCTGTGGAACGCGGCCCGCTTCGCCGAGATGAACGGTTGCGCGCGCATCGAGAATTTCGATCCGGCGTCCGCAAAGGAAACGCTGAACCGCTGGATCGCGCACGAGACCGCGCGCGCCACGCACGAAGTGACCGAGGCGATCGAGGCCTATCGTTTCAACGACGCCGCCAACATCATCTATCGCTTCGTCTGGAACGTGTATTGCGACTGGTATCTCGAGCTTGCCAAGCCCGTGATGATGGGCGAGGCGGGTGCCGCCAAGAGCGAGACGCAGGCGGCGGTCGCATGGGCGCGCGACGAAATTCTCAAACTGCTGCATCCATTCATGCCCTTCATCACCGAGGAATTGTGGGCGGTGACGGAAAAGCGCGCGGGCATGCTCGCGCTTGCCGAATGGCCGATCAAGCCGCAGGCCGAAATCGATCCCGTGATCCAGGCGGCCATGGCGGGCGATCCGCTCGCCATTCCTGTACTGTATTCGCCTGTTTCCGAGCCGTTCAGCGATCCTGCCGCCGAAGCCGAAATCGGCTGGCTGGTTGATCTCATCACGGCCATCCGCTCGGTGCGCTCGGAGATGAACATTCCGCCCGCAACGCTGTTTCCGCTCACGCTCGTGAAAGCATCATCCGAGATGCAGGCGCGCGCGAACCGCTGGAGCGACGTCATCAAGCGTCTGGCACGCGTGGCGGAGATTTCGTTTGCCGACACCGCGCCGCAGGGCTCGCTGCAATTGCTGGTGCGCGGCGAGGTCGCGGCCATTCCGCTCAAGGGTGTGATCGATCTTGGCGCCGAACGTGCGCGGCTCGACAAGGAGCTCGCCAGGGCCGACGCCGACATCCAACGCATCGACGCCAAGCTCGGGAACGCCGATTTCGTCGCGCGCGCGCCGGAAGAGGTCATCGACGAGCAGCGCGAAAAACGCGACGAAGCCAGCGCAAGGCGCGCCAAAATTCTTGAGGCGCTGGAGCGCCTCAAGGGTGCCGAATGAGCAAAACAGGGGTGTCGTCGTTTCGGCCGCTCTTCCTGCTGTGGCTTGCGGGCAATGGATTGCGGCTCACCATCCTTGCCGTCCCCCCGGTTCTGGCGCTCATCATTCTCGATCTGCACCTGTCGGGAACGCAAGTCGGCATCTTGAACGCCATCCCGGTCTGCCTGTTCGCACTGGTCGCGGTGCCGGGCTCGTTGCTGATCGCACGAATCGGCGCGGTGCAGGCTTTGGTCGCCGGGCTTCTGATCGCATCGGGCGGGTCGGCCATGCGCGGCTTTGTCATCGGTCCGCTTGGACTTTATGCCAGCACTGTGATCATGGCGGTCGGGATCGCGATCATGCAACCCGCGATGCCGCCGACAGTGCGGCAATGGATGCCGCATCGCATCGGATTTGCCACCGCCGTCTATACCAATGGCCTGCTGGTCGGCGAGATCGTTCCGGTCACGCTGACGGCGTTCGTGGTGTCGCTGCTGGGCGGAAGCTGGCGTGGCGATCTGATATTCTGGTCGGTGCCACTCGCGATGATCGCGTTTATCATATTTTTCTTTCAGCCCGGTGGAAGCGGAGCGGCTCCGGCGCGGCATCGTCACTGGATGCCCGATTGGCGTGACCCGCTGCTCTGGAAGCTTGGTCTGATGATGAGCGGAGCCAACCAGCTCTATTTTTGTGCCAATGCCTTTTTGCCCGGATATTTGTTGCAGACAGGCCGGCCGGAATTAATTGCGCCGGCGCTATCTGCACTCAACGTCTGGCAACTACCAGCCTCGTTTATTCTGTTGGTCATGGCCAGCCGGTGGGAACGCAAGAAATGGCCACTGTTTGCCGCTGGCGCTCTGGGCTTGCTCGGCATCGGCGGTATCCTGGCTATCTCGCACCCCTGGGGAATGATCGCGGGTGCCGGCGCCATCGGATTCGCCTGCGCCGTGATATTGACTCTGGTGCTGGCGCTTCCGGCTTTGCTGGTTGCGCCCGATGACGTCCCCCGCGTGTCGGCCGGGGTCTTCACCATCGGTTATAGTATTGCAATGGTCGTCTCGATACTTGCCGGTGTTACGTGGGATGTCACCGGGCGCGCGGCCTTTGCGTTTTTGCCGATCGCGATCGCGACATTGCCCATTCTCGTGATAACGCGGTTCACCGATCTGTCGACGTCGCGGTCGTAAAGGGCTTGCTGACGAATTTGGAATTCGCCAGCCCGTAGCGCCAGGGCTTGTCCGCGGCCTTGGTGATGCCGATGCGCACGCCCGTGACGATTTGGGGAGTTTCGCGTCGCGCGTAAATCGCAATAGGGGCGGCATCAAGTGCCAGTCCGTTATGCTTGTTCGTCACCGCGAGTGCCTCGCAGACCTTGCCCGGTCCCGAGCACAATGATCGCTCGTCATGAAGGCCACGGCGGCGGCGCATGGCGGAGATGCCGTTTGTCGGCTCGATGGCGCGGAGGAGCACGGCGCTGGCCGAGCCTTCTTTCTCGCAGACGAAATTCATGCACCAGTGGATGCCGTAGGAACGATAGACATACAGATAGCCCGGCGGGCCGAACATGATGGCGTTGCGCTGCGTCGGACCGTTGTAGGAATGCGCTGCGGGGTCGGTATGGTGATAGGCTTCGACCTCGACAATCACACCGCCGACGCCATTCACCAGCAGGGTCGCCCCGATCAGATCGGGAGCGACCTCGTGAACGCTGCGGGCGAAGAATTTGCGCCTCAAAAGACGTCCCGGAGCGCGCGGCTTGCGGATTTCAGGCATCTGGCAGGCTAAAATCAGGGATATGACGGCCTACGCGGGGCCCGGGAAGCTGGCAGGCTTCCAGCCTAGCACGGGCGAAGCGGGTTGCGGCAAGCGGCCCGCGGGCTTACGTAGGGAAGGCGGATTCGACACCCGCCTCATGGATTTGGGTCTGATGGTCGTCCTCATCGATACTGTATCAAATGCGCAGGTCCGCCCGCGCCACCCGGAAAAGATCAACCGTCCGGACGCCAAGTCGCCGCCCAAGCCCGACTGGATTCGCGTGCGCGCGCCGACCTCGCGCGGCTATGCGAACACGCGCAACATTGTGAAGGAAAACGGTCTCGTCACCGTGTGCGAGGAGGCCGGCTGCCCGAATATCGGCGAGTGCTGGGACAAGAAGCACGCCACCTTCATGATCATGGGCGACACCTGCACGCGCGCCTGCGCGTTCTGCAACGTGAAGACCGGCATGCCGGACACCCTCGATATGGCCGAGCCCGATCACGTCGCGCTGGCGGTCAAGAAGCTAGGCCTGCATCATGTCGTTATCACCTCGGTCGATCGCGACGACCTTGCGGATGGCGGCGCGGGCCATTTTGCCAAAACCATTCGCGCGATCCGCGCGAATTGTCCAACCACGACGATTGAAATTCTCACACCGGATTTCCTTCGCAAGGAGGGTGCGCTTGAAGTCGTCGTCGCGGCCAAGCCCGATGTGTTCAACCACAATCTCGAGACGGTGCCTTCGCGCTATCTCACCGTGCGTCCCGGCGCGCGCTATTTCCATTCGATTCGCCTTCTGCAGCGGGTGAAGGAGATCGATCCCACCATCTTCACCAAGTCGGGCATCATGGTCGGCCTTGGAGAAGAGCGCCATGAAGTGCTGCAGGTGATGGACGATCTGCGCTCCGCCGATGTCGATTTCCTGACCATCGGCCAGTATCTGCAGCCGAGCCTGAAGCATCACGCGGTGATGAAGTATGTGACGCCGGACGAATTCGCCGGCTATGAGAAGGTCGCCTACACCAAGGGCTTCCTGATGGTGTCGGCGAGCCCGCTGACGCGCTCGTCCCACCATGCCGGCGAGGACTTCGCCAGATTGCAGGCCGCGCGCGCCGCACTCGCGCGCTGATCGCGACACCCTGACCGATGCCGCAATTTTCCAATAAGCGCCGGGTCCGCCACAGCGCCACGCAGATGTTCGATCTGGTGGCGGATGTCGAGCGCTATCCCGAATTCGTGCCGATGTGCCAGTCGTTGAAGATTCGTCAGCGCACCCCAAATCCGGACGGCAGCGAGACCGTGATCGCCGACATGACTGTGGCGTTCCAGCTTGTGCGCGAGACGTTCACCAGCCGGGTGACGCTCGACAAGGCGAACCTGAAGATCCTGGTCGAATATCTGAAGGGTCCGTTCAGCAGTCTCGAGAACCGCTGGACGTTCGAGGCGAAGAGTGAAGACAGTTGCGATGTCGGCTTCTTCATCGCCTATGAGTTCAAGAGTCGGATGCTCGCGGTGTTGATGGGCGCGATGTTCGACGCCGCTTTCCAGCGCTTCGCCGCGGCGTTCGAGAAACGCGCGGATGCGGTCTATGGGCCGCCGCGCGCGGCTTCTTGACCGGCGGCTTGGGGCCGCGCGCCATCTCCATCAGCATTTTCAGGGCTTCGACGACCGACCGCTGCCGCACCAGACTGCGGCCGATCGCGCCGAAGCGCTGTTCCTTGTGAATGATCCGTCCGTCGCGCGCGGCGACGGCGAAATGAACCAGTCCGACCGGCTTGCCGGGCGTCGCGCCGCCGGGGCCGGCGATGCCCGTGATCGCGACCGCAAGATCGACGTCGGCATGTTCGAGCGCGCCGAATGCCATCGCGGTCGCGGCTTCCTTGCTGACCGCGCCGAAGGTTGCCAGCAGCGCGGTATCGACACCGAGCATCGCGTGCTTGGCTTCATTGGAATAGGTGACAAAGCCGCGATCCAGAACATCGGACGAGCCGGCGATGTCGGTGAGGGCGGCGGCGACAAGGCCGCCGGTGCAGGATTCCGCGGTCGCGATCCTGATTTTACGCATCCGGCAAAGGTCGAGCAGCGAGCGGGACAGGGCGCGGGTGGCGCTGTCGCTCATACTAGTGTCCTGAATCCGAAGTTCGCCTCATGTCGCTGCACTCTCCTTAGCGAACTTCGGATTCTATAGGACACTAGAAATTATAATTCTAGTGTGGCTTTGGTTCGCAAGTCCGCAAACGGACGTGCCGAGCAAATGTTGCGGACTTGCGAACCGCCACACTAGTTGCTCCCGCTCACGGCTGATGATTGGTCCAGCGGCTGCTCCCATGGCAGGCGAATGGTGGCGCTTGCCGTCGCCGCGATGCCTTCCTGCCGTCCGGTGAAGCCGAGCCGTTCGCTCGTCGTGGCCTTCACCGCGATGCGCGAGACGGGGAGGCCGGTGATTTCGGCGATGCGCGTGCGCATTGCATCGCGCAGCGGCCCGATTTTCGGCGCCTCGCAGATCATCGTCACTTCGAGATTGGCGACACGGCCGCCGCGCTGTTTCACCAGATCCATGGCGTGGGCAAGAAACTGGTCGGACGCGGCGCCCTTCCATTTTGGATCGCTCGGCGGGAAGTGCGACCCGATATCGCCGTCCGCCAGCGCGCCGAGAATGGCATCGACGATGGCATGAAGCCCGACATCGCCGTCCGAATGCGCCAGGAACGCCTTGGTGAAAGGCACGCGAACCCCGCACAGCATCAGATGATCGCCATCCGTCAGCGCGTGCACGTCATAGCCTGTTCCTGTGCGGATATCGCCAAGCGCGGCGCCAAGGCGCGCTTCCTCGCGCGCGAAATCTTCGGGTGTCGTCAGCTTCATGTTCGCAGCATCACCTTCAAAGGTCGCGACGGTCAATCCCGCCCACTCGGCGAGCGCGGAATCGTCGGTGAAATCATCGCGGCCTTCATGCGCGGCACGGCGATGGGCGTCGAGGATGGCGCCGAACGCAAATGCCTGGGGTGTCTGCGCGATCCGCAGATGCGCACGGCTCGGCGTCGCTTCGACCGAACCACCATCGCCAATCAGTTTGACAGTGTCGGTGACCGGGATGACCGGAATGGCCGCGCCTGTCGTCAGCGCGGCGTCGATCGCGCGGGAGATGACAGCCCGCGTTACGAACGCACGCGCAGCGTCGTGAATAAGAACGATGTCCGGCGGATCGTCCGCCAGCGCCTCAAGCCCGGCGCGCACTGAAATCTGACGGGTCGCCCCGCCATTGACCGGTGTGTGGTATTTCAGCCCGCAGGCCGCATCCTCGAACAGCGCGGCGTCATCCGGGTTGCGGACCGGCTGAACCGCTGAAATAGCTGTGTGCGTGCAGAACGGTTCCATCGCGCGCGACAGGACGCTGCGCCCCGCCAGCATTCGGTACTGTTTCGGGCCGCCGGAACCCGCTCGCAGGCCCCGGCCTGCGGCGACTATGATCGCGGCTGCTCTTTTTGGAGATGACATGCTAAATTTGGCTACGTTTGTGGCAGATGTCGCGTGCGGCAGCCTTTACCACATCGTTGTCGTAAACAGCCATGATTCAGTGCTTGTGTGGGGAACAGGATTTCTTATTGCGTCGCACTTGCGTCACGGAAGGAAATGGCTAAACTGTAGGCACGAATTCTGATTGCTCAACAAATGAGCTATGCAGCCATCGCAACGATGCGGGGGTTTAGAGCGAGATATACCGGTGATCGGCTTGGCACCATCACATTCACAAGACTTGCGAATTGGCGACATCGGCATCGCCAACAGGGTTTTTCTCGCTCCCATGTCCGGGATCACGGATACGCCGTTCCGCCGTCTGGCGCAGCGGCTCGGTGCCGGTCTTGTCGTTTCAGAAATGACTGCAAGCGACGATCTGGCCCGCGGCCGGCCAATGTCGATATTGCGCTGCGAAGCGACGGGCATCGGTCCGCATGTGGTGCAGCTGGCCGGCTGTGAGGTGCGCTGGATGTCGGAAGGCGCCCGCATCGCGCAGGATTCAGGCGCGGACGTCATCGACATCAACATGGGATGCCCGGCGCGGCACGTGACCGGAGGTCAATCGGGTTCCGCGCTGATGCGCGACCTCGATCATGCCTTGAAACTCGTCGAGGCGACGGTCTCCGCCGTGAAAATTCCCGTCACGCTCAAAATGCGGCTTGGCTGGGACCACGCTTCGCTGAACGCACCCGAGCTGGCGCGCCGCGCGCAGGATTCCGGCGTGCGGATGATCACCGTTCACGGCCGCACGCGCTGTCAGTTTTACAAGGGCAACGCGGATTGGCGTGCCGTGCGCGCGGTGCGCGAGGTCATCGATATTCCTCTGGTCGTCAACGGCGACATTCGTTCTTACGACGATGCCATGGCTGCGTTCGACGCTTCCGGCGCGGACGCCGTGATGATCGGGCGGGGCGCACAGGGGCAGCCCTGGCTGCCCGGACAGATCGCGCGGCGGCTCAAGAGCGGAATCTCGGAGCGCGTGCCCGCGCTGACTTCCCAGCTCGCTTATCTTCTCGACCTTTACGACGATGTGCTGGAGCATTACGGCCCGCGCGTCGGTCTTCGCCATGCGCGCAAGCACCTCGGCTGGGCGCTCGATGTGGCTGCCGCGAGCGCGGCGGCGTCGGCCGGCACCCTGAAGACATGGCGACAGAAAATTCTCGTCAGCGAAGAACCGGCGCAGGTGCGCCGCGCCTTGAGCGATGCGTTCGGGGAATTTTCCTGGAGTGCGGCGGCATGAGTCTGGCCGAAAAATTCGCGCGGTCTCCCGACATCAGCGAAGCGATGCTCAATGCATTGCCGCATCCGGTGATGCTTGTTGCTCCCGATGGCAGGATCGTCGAGGCCAATATCGCAGCGGAATCCTTTTTCGAAATCTCGCTGCAGCATCTCAAGCGCCAGCCCCTTCGGGAATTCGTGCCGTTCGGCAGCCCGCTGCTCGAACTGATCGATCAGGTTCGCAAGAGCGGCGCGGCGGTGAACGAGTACAAGGTCGATCTCGGCACCCCGCGCATCGGCGCGGACCGTCAGGTCGATCTTCACGTTGCACCGCTCCCCGAACGCGCCGGACATATCGTGGTGATGCTCCAGGAGCGCACCATCGCCGACAAGATGGACCGGCAACTGACCCATCGCAGCGCCGCGCGTTCGGTGATCGCGCTCGCGGCCATGCTGGCGCACGAAATCAAGAATCCGCTGTCCGGCATTCGCGGCGCGGCGCAACTGCTCGAGCAGCAGGCGTCGCCCGAAGATCGCACTCTGACGCGGCTGATCTGCGATGAGGCCGATCGCATCGTGACGCTGGTCGATCGCATGGAAGTGTTCGGCGACGAGCGCCCGGTGTCGCGCGGGCCGGTCAACATCCATTCCGTGCTCGATCATGTGAAGCGGCTCGCCCAGTCGGGCTTTGCCCGCAACATCAAGTTCGTCGAGGATTACGATCCTTCGCTGCCTCCTGTGCTGGCCAACCAGGATCAGCTCATTCAGGTGTTTCTCAATCTGGTGAAGAACGCCGCGGAAGCCTGCGCCGATATCGACGGAGAGCCGGAGATTCAGTTGACGACGGCATTCCGCCCCGGTGTACGGCTCTCGGTCCCCGGGAAGCTGTCGCGGGTATCGCTGCCGCTCGAATTCTGCGTGAAGGACAACGGGCCGGGCGTGCCCGAGGACCTGCTGCCCAATCTGTTCGATCCGTTCGTCACCACGAAACCGACCGGAAGCGGGCTTGGCCTTGCGCTGGTCGCCAAGATCGTCGGCGATCATGGCGGCATCATCGAATGTGAATCGCAGCCGCGCAAAACCGTTTTCCGGGTTCTTCTCCCGATGTTCAATCCGACGAAAAAGCCCACGCAAGGCGAAGGCGACGCCGACACGGGTACCAAACCGGCGTCACATGACGAGCCTGCGCGAGAAGAGGAATAATCCAGAATGGCTGCAGGTAGCATACTTGTCGCGGACGACGACACCGCGATACGCACGGTCCTCAATCAGGCGCTGTCGCGCGCGGGATATGAGGTCCGTTTGACCGGCAATGCCGCCACGCTGTGGCGCTGGGTCAGTCAGGGGGAGGGCGATCTCGTCATCACCGACGTCGTGATGCCGGACGAGAACGCCTTCGACATGCTGCCGCGCATCAAGAAGATGCGGCCGAACCTGCCGGTCATCGTCATGAGCGCGCAGAACACCTTCATGACCGCGATCCGCGCGTCGGAGCGCGGCGCCTACGAATATTTGCCGAAGCCGTTCGATCTGAAGGAACTGATCGGCATCGTCGGACGTGCGCTGGCCGAACCGAAGGAACGGCCCGCGACCGCCAAGGACGAGGCCGAATTCGATTCCATTCCGCTGGTCGGCCGCTCGCCGGCGATGCAGGAAATCTATCGCGTGCTCGCGCGCCTGATGCAGACCGATCTTACGGTCATGATCTCGGGCGAGTCCGGCACCGGCAAGGAACTGGTCGCCCGCGCGCTGCATGACTACGGCAAGCGCCGCAACGGTCCCTTCGTGGCGATCAACATGGCGGCCATCCCGCGCGATCTGATCGAGTCGGAATTGTTCGGTCATGAACGCGGTGCGTTCACCGGCGCCAACAATCGCGCCACTGGCCGTTTCGAGCAAGCCGAAGGCGGCACGCTGTTTCTCGACGAAATCGGCGACATGCCGATGGAGGCGCAGACCCGGCTGCTGCGCGTGCTGCAGCAGGGCGAATACACCACCGTCGGCGGCCGCACCCCGATCAAGACCGACGTGCGGATCGTGGCGGCGTCCAACAAGGATTTACGCATCCTGATCCAGCAGGGTCTCTTCCGCGAAGACCTGTTCTTCCGGCTCAATGTCGTGCCGCTGCGTCTGCCGCCGCTGCGCGAGCGCATCGAGGATCTGCCGGACCTGATCCGCCATTTCTTTTCGCTGGCGGAGAAGGACGGCCTGCCAGCCAAGAAACTCGACGCCCAGGCGCTCGATCGCCTCAAGCAGCATCGCTGGCCGGGCAACGTGCGCGAATTGGAAAATCTCGCACGCCGGCTCGCCGCGCTTTATCCGCAGGACGTCATCACAGCCTCGGTGATCGAGGGGGAACTCGCACCGCCTGCCGTCGTGTCCGGCGGATCGGCGCCTCAGAGCGTCGACAATCTCGGCGGGGCCGTCGAAATGTATCTGGCCTCGCATTTCGCCGGCTTCCCGAACGGCGTACCGCCGCCCGGCTTGTATCACCGGGTGCTGCGCGAGCTTGAGGTGCCGCTGCTGACCGCAGCGCTGGCGGCGACACGAGGTAACCAGATCCGCGCGGCGGACCTTCTGGGCCTCAACCGCAATACGCTCCGCAAGAAAATCCGCGATCTGGACATTCAGGTCTACCGCAGCGGAAGCTGAAGCCCATTTCCAAGGGATTGGCCGGTGTTGTTGGAAAACCTCCAATAGCCGCCATGCACGCCTAGGAATTGTCGCAATTCAGCAACATTGTGATATGTATGCATCACCGCGACGCAGCAGCCGCTGTGCTCGGGTGACACGCTTCGCAAACGTATCCAGGCATGACCACCGCAGACACGTCGACCTCATCGATCGACATCGCGCCCGGCCCTTCGTCGGGCCGTGCAAAACTGCGGCGGCTGCTCGCGCCGGTCGCGGTGGCCATGGCGCTGCTGTCGGCATGTCTGACCTTCATTGTTCTGACCGGGCTGACGCCGATTGTTCCAAGCCATCCCGTCGTCATCACCTTCCTGCTCATCAATGTCGCGACCATTCTGACGCTGCTGGTCATCATCGGCCGGGAACTGTGGAAGGTGGTGCAGGCACGGCGCAGGGGGCGGGCGGCGGCGCGTCTCCATGTGCAGATCGTCAGCCTGTTTTCCGTGATCGCGGTGCTCCCGGCGGTGCTGGTGTCCATCGTGGCCAACGTCACGCTGGACCGGGGTCTCGATCGGCTGTTCTCCGGCCCGACCAAGGCCGTGATCCAGAACTCGCTGATCGTCGCCAACGCCTATCTGTATGAACATGCCCAACTGATCCGCGGCGACATTCTCGGCATGGCGAGCGATATCGCGCGCGCGCGGCCGCTTTACGATCAGGACCGCCAGAGCTTTCGCGAATTTCTGACCCAGAGCGCGAATTCGCGAAATCTGCCCGGCGCCATGCTGATCGACAAGGACCGCAACATTCTGGAAAGTGCGACGACTGGCATTCGGCAGGATTTCACGACGCCGGCTGCGGACTTCCTCAAGAACGTCAACGAGAACGAGCCGCAGATCGGCGTTTTCATCGAACAGAATTACGTCGCGGCGGTCGTGCGTCTGCGCGCGTTCGATGACACCTTCCTCTATGTCGCGCGGCTGCTCGATCCGCGCGTGGTCGCCCAGCTCAAGCAGACGCAGGCGAGTGTCGCCGAATATGCCGATCTCGAATCCCGCAAGCTCGGCATCCAGGTGGCATTTGCCCTGATGTTCGCCGTGATCGCGCTGACGGTGCTGATGTCGGCGGTGCTGATCGGCCTGAATTTCTCGAACCGGCTGGTGGCGCCGATCCGCCGCCTGATGGGCGCGGCCAATCTCGTTTCCACCGGAGATCTCCACGTGCAGGTGCCGGTGATCCGTTCCGAAGGCGATCTCGCCACGCTTGGCGAAACCTTCAACAAGATGACGCAGGAATTGCGCACCCAGCGCGACGACCTCGTCAGCGCCAGCGACGTCATCGACAGCCGCCGCCGCTTCATCGAGGCGGTGCTGTCGTCCGCCAGCGCCGGCATTATCGGCGTGGACGGCAAGGACGTGATCGGAATTCTCAACCGCTCCGCTGAAAAACTGATCGGGCATGTCGAGTCGGAGGCGCTCGGCCGCCCATTGTCCGAGATCGTGCCCGAACTGAATGAGATGATGGCGACCGCGCGCAGCGGATCGGCGCGATTGCTGCAGGGTCAGATCGAAGTCACGCGCGACGGCGTCACACGAAACCTGTCGGTGCGGGTCAGCGCCGAACAGTCTGGACAGTCGCTGGAAAGCCACATCATCACGCTCGACGACATCACCGAGCTTGTGTCCGCGCAGCGCACGTCGGCATGGGCCGACGTGGCGCGGCGCATCGCGCACGAAATCAAGAATCCGCTGACTCCGATCCAGCTGTCCGCCGAACGCATCCGGCGCAAATTCGGCAGGACCATCACCGAAGAAGACCGGCCTGTGTTTGACCAGTGCACCGATACCATCGTCCGGCAGGTGGACGACATCCGCCGCATGGTGGACGAATTCTCGAAATTCGCCCGCATGCCGAAACCCGTGATCGAGGGCGAGGACGTCGCCGACACGGTCCGGCAGGTGGTGTTCCTGATGCGCGTCGGCCATCCGGACGTGGATATCGAGGCAGACATCAAGCAGGATCCGATGCGCGCCAAATTCGACCGCCGCCTGATTTCGCAAGCGCTGACCAACATCATCAAGAATGCCACGGAAGCAATCGAGGCGGTGCCTGCGGAAGAGCTTGGGCGCGGTCGTATCGATGTCATCGCGGCGTGCGAGGACGACGATATCATCATCGACGTAATCGACAACGGCATCGGCCTGCCGAAGGAAAGCCGCGCCCGGCTGCTCGAACCTTATGTCACAACGCGCGACAAAGGAACGGGGCTGGGCCTCGCCATCGTCGGCCGCGTTCTCGAGGATCATGGCGGACGGATCGAATTAAACGACGCTTCGAGCATCAGACCCGGAGCGCGCGGGGCATGGATGCGGCTGCGCTTTGCGGTTTCCGGCCATGCCAAGGACGCGGACAAGATCAAAGTCGAACAACAAAACACTTCAGCGACAGTTGAAAAAGCGGACGTAATCCATGGCGAATGACATTCTGATCGTCGACGATGAAGCGGATATTCGTGACCTTGTGGCCGGAATTCTGGATGACGAGGGCTTCAAGAGCCGCACCGCGCGCGAAAGCGATTCCGCGCTGGCGGAAATCGCCACCCGGCGGCCCAATCTGATTTTCCTCGATATCTGGATGCAGGGCAGCAAGCTCGATGGCCTGCAGCTTCTCGAAGTGATCAAGCGCGATCATCCAGACGTGCCCGTGGTCATGATCTCCGGTCACGGCAACATCGAAACCGCGGTCGCGGCGATCAAGCGCGGCGCCTACGATTTCATCGAAAAGCCGTTCAAGGCCGATCGTCTTGTGCTGGTCGCCACACGTGCCCTTGAGAATTCGCGCCTGAAGCGCGAGGTGAGGGAGCTGAAGCATCTCGCGCCGACATCGGCCGCCATGATCGGCAAGTCGCCCTGCATGAACCAGCTCCGGCAGACCATCGACCGCGCGGCGAAGGCGAACAGCCGCATCATGATCGTCGGCCCCTCCGGCGGCGGCAAGGAATTGGCCGCGCGTATGCTGCACAACATGTCGGGCAGGGCATCGGGCCCCTTCGTTGTCATCAACGCAGCCGCGATCACGCCCGAACGCATGGAAATCGAGCTGTTCGGCGTCGAGCTGACGGATGGCGAGAATCAGCGCAAGGCCGGCGCTCTCGAAGAGGCGCATGGCGGCACGCTGTTCATCGACGAGATCGCCGACATGCCGCGCGAGACGCAAAACAGGATCTTGCGCGTTCTGGTGGATCAGACCTTCCAGCGCGTCGGCGGCACCACCAAGGTCAGCGTCGATGTCCGCATCATCTCATCGACATCGCGCAATCTCGAAAGTGAAATTGCCGAGGGACGCTTCCGCGAGGATCTTTATCATCGCCTGTCCGTGGTGCCGATCCGCATTCCGCCATTGTCGGAACGGCGGGAAGATATTCCCGAGCTCGTGGAATATTTCATGGAGCAGATTTCCAACAGCACCGGCCTGCCGAAGCGCCGGATCGGCGAGGATGCGATGGCCGTGCTGCAATCTCATGTCTGGCCGGGCAACGTCCGTCAGCTTCGCAACAACGTCGAACGCGTGATGATCCTGGCCGGGGGCGAGCCGGAGGCGACGATCACCGCCGACATGCTGCCGCAGGATGTTGGCTCGATGATTCCGGCGATGCCGACCGGCGTCAACGGCGAGCACATCATGGGCCTACCGCTGCGCGAGGCCCGCGAGGTGTTCGAGCGCGATTATCTGATCGCGCAGATCAGCCGCTTCTCGGGCAACATCTCGCGCACCGCCGAGTTCGTCGGCATGGAGCGCTCGGCGCTGCATCGCAAGCTCAAGGCGCTCGGGGTCGGATAGTTCAGGCCAGCAATGTCCCGCATCGCCTATGTCAACGGCCAGTACCGCGCCTTGCGCGATGCCTGCGTCAACATCGAAGACCGCGGCTATCAATTCGCTGACGGCGTCTACGAGGTGTGTGAAGTTCGCGGCGGCAAGCTCGTGGATTTGCCGCGTCACTTGGCTCGTCTCGAACGCTCCCTGAGCGAACTGCGGATCGCTATGCCGATGCCGTTCGCTTCGCTCGCGGTCGTGATGCACGAAGTCGTGCGGCGCAATCGGGTGAGTTACGGCCTGATCTATCTTCAGATCACGCGCGGCGTCGCGCACCGGGACCATGCCTTTCCCCCGGGCTCGGTCAAGCCAGCGCTTGTCGTCACGGCCAAGAGCCTGAACTTCGCCAAGAACCAGAACGCGGCCGCGCACGGCATCGGCGTCATCACCGTGCCGGAAAATCGCTGGCCGCGTGTCGATATCAAATCCGTATCGCTGTTGCCCAACGTATTGGCCAAGCAGCTGGCGAAGGAGCAGGGCGCCTACGAAGCGTGGTTCGTCGATCGCGAGGGCTACGTGACCGAAGGCTCCAGCAGCAATGCGTGGATCGTCACCAGCGACGGCAGGGTGGTTACACGCTCGGCCGACAGCGGCATTCTCGCCGGCATCACACGGGCGGTTTTGTTGGATGTTCTAGCCGCGCTCCAGATCAGGCTGGAAGAGCGGCCATTCACGCCCGAGGAGGCTTATGGGGCGGCGGAAGCCTTTGTCACGGCCTCGACCCAGATCGTCATGCCGGTTGTATCCATTGACGGGAAGCCGATCGGGGGCGGTATACCGGGGCCGTTGGCGGCGAAATTACGCGAGCATTTTCACCAATTTTCGGCATTTTCCTGATTTTTCAGGTGTTTTTGGCTGTCCCGGCCAGAAGCGGTCTTGCCTATCTCATAAGCCTGCCGTTTAATTGCGCTGCAGCGCCCAGAGGGGGATCTCGGGGTGGCCGGCAGCCGGAACGAGCCGCGCAGATGGCCCGCCCGGCCCAAATAAGAAAAGCAATCAAAACTGCGGGATAACAATAATGGCGGCAGACCGCGCTCAAAATTTACAGGACACCTTCCTTAATCACGTTCGCAAAGCCAAGACGCCACTGACGATCTTTCTGGTCAATGGGGTGAAGCTGCAGGGTATTGTCACCTGGTTCGACAATTTCTGTCTGCTGCTGCGGCGCGACGGTCATTCGCAGCTTGTTTACAAGCATGCGATCTCCACAATCATGCCCGGCGCTCCCATCCAGATGTTCGAAGGCGGCGAGGACGCGCCAGCTTGAGAATAAGCTAAGTTGGAACCCCGCAATTTCGATGGGGCAGCCGATCGCCCGCGATCGGAGACAGGTGGGACAACCGGCCGTGTTCTCGTCATCGGCCCCTACCGGCGTGTGCGTGGACATCCAAGAGCCGGCGATTCCGAAATCCAAACGGGCGTGGTCGCGGTGCGCGACCCGCAGGCGCGGCTGGAGGAAGCCGCCGGTCTTGCGCGCGCGATTGATCTTGAGGTCGCCGACGCGCTGATCGTGCCTTTGACGGACATTCGTCCCGCGACTTATCTCGGCAAGGGCAGGGTCGCGGAAATTGTCGGACTCATCAAGGCGCACGGCGTGGACCTTGTGGTGATGGACTGCGCGCTGTCGCCGATCCAGCAACGCAACCTCGAGAAGGAATGGAACGCCAAGGTGCTCGACCGCACCGGCCTCATTCTCGAAATTTTCGGCCGACGCGCCAAGACCAAGGAAGGCTCGCTCCAGGTCGAGCTAGCGCATCTGAATTACCAGCGCAGCCGTCTCGTGCGTTCATGGACCCATCTCGAGCGCCAGCGTGGCGGTTTCGGCTTCATGGGGGGGCCCGGCGAAACCCAGATCGAGGCGGACCGCCGTTTGATCGGCGACCGCATCACACGCCTCGAAAACGAACTGAAGAAGGTGCAGGCGACGCGGCGGCTTCACCGGGCCGGGCGGCGGCGCGTGCCGTATCGTGTGGTCGCGCTGGTCGGTTATACCAACGCGGGCAAATCGACGCTGTTCAACAGGCTGACCCGCGCCGACGTGCAGGCCGCCGACATGCTGTTCGCAACTCTCGATCCGACGCTCCGCGCGCTGACATTGCCGCATGGCGGCAAGGCGATGCTGTCGGACACCGTGGGATTCATCTCCGATCTGCCGACCATGCTGGTCGCGGCCTTCCGCGCCACGCTTGAGGAGGTGGTCGAAGCCGACGTGATCCTGCATGTGCGGGACATGTCGCATGAAGACGCCGAGGCGCAAGAGCGCGATGTCGACCACGTTTTGCGGCAACTTAACATCGATCCGGGCGCAGGCCGGAGCATTATCGAGGTCTGGAACAAGATCGACCGGTTCAGCGTGGAGGAGCGCGAAAACCTCGCGCGTATCGCGGCACGCCGTCCCCAGGACCATCCTGCTTTCCTTGTCTCGGCTCAGACCGGCGAGGGCGTCGAGGCCCTGCTTCTGGCGATCGAGGATCGGCTAGCCGCGACACGCGTCACGCTTGATCTCACCGTCGATGCTTCCGATGGCTCCGGCATCAGCTGGCTGCATCGAAATTCCGAAGTGCTCGACAAGCATCTTGAAGACGGCCACTACGCCATGACTGTCAGGGTCGACGAGACCAAGCGCGATATCACCATCGAACGCTTTGGCGCGGTGCCGCGCCCGCCCGCCCACTGAACGTCATTTCACCTCGAAGCGCTTGGCCTCGTTCCAAAGCGAATCCATTTCCTCCAGTGTGGAGTTTCCGAGCGCAACACCGCGCGCATCCAGCGCCCGTTCGATATAGCCAAAGCGCCGCTCGAATTTCGCGTTGGTGGCGCGCAGCGCCATTTCAGGATCGGCGCCTGCATGACGTGCAAGATTGACGACCGCGAACAGCAAATCGCCGGTTTCATCCGCAATCGCTTCAGCTTCGCCCTTGTCGAGCGCGGCCTCGATCTCGTCGGCTTCTTCGCGGATTTTGCTCAGCACCGCGCGCGGGTCGTTCCAGTCAAACCCGACGGTCGACGCCTTGCGCTGCAGGTCCAGCGCGCGGGCGAGGGCGGGCTGCCCGGCTTTGACGCTGGAGAGCAGAGGGGAAGGCGATGCGTCCGGCCGTTGTGCCGCGCGCTCGAGCTTTTCCTCGGCCTTGATCCGCATCCAGGAGGCAGCGACATCCTCGGCCGACATCTTTCCGGCCTTGTCGCCGAAGACATGCGGATGGCGGCGGATCATCTTGGTAACGATGGCCTCGACCACGTCACCGAAGGCGAAGGCGCCCTGTTCCTCGGCCATGCGCGCGTGAAAGACGACCTGCAGGAGCAGATCGCCCAGCTCGTCCTTCAAATCGTCGAGGTCATTTCGGGAAATCGCCTCGGCCACCTCGTAGGCTTCCTCGATGGTGTAGGGCGCGATCGTCGCGAAACTCTGTTCGAGATCCCATGGACAGCCCGTTCCGGGCGTCCGCAGTGCCGCCATGATCCCGAGAAGGCGGCGGATGTCTTGCGGCGATGCCGGATCGTTATCAGAGGTCATGTCGATGCCTGCGGGTGGAAGCTGCACTCTCTATGCCGCAGCCAGACGCGGACAGACAGTCAGATTATGCGCAAGACAAGCGCATTTCCTGTGCTCCCGATACCTTGGCCTTGCTGGGCGCGGGTGATACATCGGCGGCATGAACGACAAATCCACAGAAAATGAATCGGCGCTGGTGCTGTTTTCCGGCGGGCAGGATTCGGCGACTTGCCTTGCTTGGGCGCTGGAACGGTTTGCCCGTGTGGAAACCATCGGTTTCGACTACGGCCAGCGTCACGGCATCGAGCTCGAATGCCGCGCGGACATTATCGACGGCCTGAAGAAAATCCGTCCTGAATGGGCAAGGCGTCTGGGTGAACAGCATACGCTCGATATTCCCACCCTCGCGGAGATTTCGGACACCGCGCTGACGCGGGAAGTAGCCATCGAGATGGGCGAGGGCGGCCTGCCCAACACGTTCGTGCCCGGACGCAATCTGCTGTTTCTGACATTCGCCGCCGCGCTGGCCTATCGCCGCGGCATCGCCAATATCGTCGGCGGCATGTGCGAGACGGATTTTTCCGGCTATCCCGATTGCCGCGACGACACGATCAAGGCGCTCAACACGGCGCTCAACCTCGGCATGGACAAGAAGTTCGAGCTGCACACGCCGCTGATGTGGCTCGACAAGGCGCAGACATGGAAACTGGCCGAACAGCTCGGCGGCAGGGCGCTGGTCGATCTGATCGTCGAGAAGTCGCACACCTGTTATCTCGGCGAACGCGGCGCACGCCACGCGTGGGGTTTCGGGTGTGGCGAATGCCCGGCATGCCGGCTGCGCGCAAAAGGCTGGGAGGCCTATGCGGCATCCTGACCTTGATTTGCCCTAGCGCGGCGGCTCGACCGTATCCTCGCGCGGGTGTTGTTCGCGCCATTTGTGCGGCTCGGTAAACGTGCCGCGCCATATTCCGCGCCGTGCCGAACGCGCCTCCGTCTCTTCCTTGTCGTAGACGCGGGCGTAGCCGAAACTCACCGCCCAACCCTGCCGGATCATCCATGCGTTGATGTCGGTGCCATCGGGCAGGGAGCAGGTAGCCAATACCCGGCGATACTGATCGAGGCCGTGAGGCTGACAGGTCAGTGTCTTGCCGCGCAGCGCCTTGCGCAATTCGCCGGAGGCGACCTCGCCGCACGGCCATTCCTTGCCGTTCGGATCGTAACAGGTCTGCTCGAGCTCGGGCGCATCGATGTCGATCAGACGGATGCGATTTCCTTCAATCCGCACGGTGTCACCATCGGCGACAAAGGCCGAACCGGAGATCGGCGTGTCCGGCGTCCGTGTGATTTTCTCATAGGCGTAGATGGCGAGAGAACCGCCGAGCATCACCAGTCCGATCATCCATCGGCTGGTCTCGGAGCGTTGTCTGAAAGCTGTCCGCCGTCCGTATGCCATTAGTTGCTCGTTCGATTCCCGCGACGCGCGATGGTGAGCTAACGAAGGGCGCCGAACAAGGCGCGGCGCAGCACCGAGGATGCAAACTATCCTGAATTCGCATAAGGTATATTATGGAATATATTTATGTCCACGATATCAGCGCCATGGCGGTCTTTTCTTCAAATTTGCTGTAAATCAGCTGGTCCGGACGGTTTTGACGCCTTGCTGCCTTCGCAGGATCTCGGCCCTTTGGCGGGCTGTATTGTCCGCGCGCTGCGATCTATCGTTGCCCAAACAAAGAAGAACCAGAGGAAGCCGAAGGATCGCCTCATGAGCACTCCTATAAGCAATGGCCAGGGCCAATACAGCATCGGTCTGGACAAGAATCCCGCCAACTATGTTCCACTTTCGCCGCTGAGTTTTCTCGAGCGCAGCGCGAACGTGTATCCGGACCGCGTTGGCGTGGTTTACGAGGACCGTGCCTTCACCTGGGCGCAGACGTTGGAGCGTTGCCGGCGTGTGGCGTCCTGGCTGGTCCGTCATGGCATCGGACGCGGCGATACGGTTGCGGCGATGTTGCCGAACATTCCGGCGATGTACGAACTGCATTTTGCCGTGCCGATGGCCGGCGGCGTTCTGAACGCGCTGAATATCCGGCTGGACGCGCCGACCATCGCGTTCATGTTGGAGCATGGCGGCGCGAAGATTCTGTTCGTCGATCCCGAATTCAGCACGGTGATCGCGGACGCGCTGAAACTGATGAAAACGCCCAAGCCGCTTGTGGTCGACGTTGACGACGCGGCGTTCTACGGCGGAAGCCGAATCGGCACGATCGAATATGAGGCGGCGGTGACCGCCGGCGACCCCGCCTTTCCCGTCACCTTGCCGCCGGATGAATGGGACGCCATTGCGCTCAGCTATACGTCCGGCACGACGGGCGATCCCAAGGGCGTCGTGACCCATCATCGCGGGGCATATCTCAATGGGGTCAGCAACAGCCTTGCCGCCAATCTCGGACCGCATCCAACCTATCTTTGGACGCTGCCGATGTTCCATTGCAACGGCTGGTGCTTTCCCTGGACGGTTGCCTTGGCCGCTGGCATGAACGTCTGTCTTCGCAAGGTCGATCCGGCGAAAATCTTCGCGCTGATCGAACGGCACGGCGTCACCCACATGAGCGGCGCGCCGATCGTGTATAACACGCTCATCAACGCGCCGGGCGCGCGGGCCGCCAGAACCAGCGGCCATGTCGTCGGCCTGATCGCCGGCGCGGCGCCGCCAATGGCCGTGCTGGAAGGCGCGGAACGGATCGGCATCAAGCTGACGCATGTTTACGGTCTCACCGAGGTTTACGGCCCCGCCTCCGTCTGCGCCGAGCAGCCGGGCTGGGACGATCTGCCGGCCGACGAACGCGCGCAGCTCAAGCGGCGGCAGGGCGTGCCCTATCCGCTTCAGGAATCCGTCACCGTGCTCGATCCCGAGACGATGAAGCCGGTGCCGCGCGACGGCGAAACCATCGGCGAGGTGATGTTTCGCGGCAATATCGTGATGAAGGGCTATCTGAAGAACGAGCGCGCGACGAACGCCGCCTTCGCCGGTGGCTGGTTTCACACCGGCGATCTCGGCGTTCTCGATGCCGACGGCTATGTCATTATCAAGGACCGCTCCAAGGACATCATCATCTCGGGCGGTGAGAACATCTCATCAGTCGAGGTCGAGGATGTGCTCTACAAGCATCCCGCCGTGCTGTTCGCGGCCGTGGTTGCCAAGCCCGACGGCAAATGGGGTGAGGTCCCGTGCGCCTTTATCGAACTGAAGGATAACGCCGCGGCGAGCGAGGCGGAAATTCTCTCGTATTGCCGGGAACGGCTGCCGGGGTTCAAGACTCCGAAGGCCGTGGTGTTCGGTCCGATCCCGAAAACGTCCACCGGAAAGATCCAGAAATTCATCCTGCGCGACAGGGTGCACTCAGCGAGCGCGATTTCGGCCTAGGCTTTTATGTACCGACGGTCAGTTGCATGCCGTCAAACGCCGGAACGACGTCCGGCGGCAGTTCCCTTGCGAGCGCGCCGTAATCCAGATCCGCATGCATGTTGGTGATGACCGCCCGCTTCGGCTTGAACCGGCCGATCCATGACAGCGCGTCGCTGACACTGAAATGGCTGGCATGCTGCGCATAGCGCAGGCCGTCGATGATCCACAGATCGAGATTCTCCAGCGAGTCAAAACTTTCCCGGGGAATGTCATTCAGATCGGGCGTATAGGCCGCGTTGCCGATGCGGTAGCCAAGCGCGGGAATATTGCCGTGCTGGAGCAGGAATGCGGTGAGGGCTAGCGGGCCGCCCTTTCCTTCGATCGTTCTGCTTTCGCCCGCCTCGATCGACCGGCGATCGAGGATCGGCGGATAATCGCTGCCCGGCGGTGACACGAAGCAATAGGAAAACCGCTGCGCGATATCCCTTGCCGTCGATTCATTGAAATAGGTCGGAATGCGCCGGCGCTGATGCATGACGACGGAGCGCAGGTCGTCGATTCCATGGGTCTGGTCCGCGTGTTCGTGAGTGAGGAACACGGCGTCGATATGTTCGACATTTGCACCGATCAACTGCTCGCGCAGATCCGGCGAGGTATCGACGATAACCCGCGTGGTCCCTTGATCCGATGTCTTTTCGACCATCAGCGAGCAGCGCAGGCGGCGGTTCTTCGGATTGTTGGGATCGCATGCGCCCCACCCCAAGGCGGGCCGTGGAACGCCGGCCGACGAACCGCAGCCGAGGATCGTCAGCGTGACGCTCATGCGGCCTTAGCGCCGGTACGCGGGACCTTGTCGAACAGGCGATAGAAATTGTCGGTGGTCTGTTGCGCGATGTCCTCGAACGACACGCCGCGCGTCTCCGCCAGCACCCTGGCGGTCTCGACCACGAACGACGGCTCGTTGCGTTTGCCGCGATATTTGCCGGGCGCGAGATACGGCGCATCGGTCTCGACCATGATGCGGTCGGCGGGCAGTTCGGCGGCGATGTCACGGATGTTCTGGGAGTTCTTGAAAGTCAGAATTCCGGTGAAGGAAATCGACAGGCCGAGCTCGATGGCTTTCAGGGCCAGCCTGCGTCCGCCGGTGTAGCAATGCAGCACCGCGCGGAATGGCCCCTTCGCCATTTCGTCTTCGAGGATGCGCTCGCAGGCTTCGTCCGCCTCGCGGGTGTGGATGACAAGCGGCAGGCCGGTCGCCCGCGCGGCGGCGATGTGGATGCGAAAGCCCCGCTCCTGCGCCTCGGGCGAACCGTCCTTGTAGAAATTGTCCAGCCCCGCCTCGCCCAGCGCCACGACCTTGGGATGCCTTGTCAGGGCAATCAGCTCGTCGGCCGGGATGCCATCTTCCTCCACGGCCTGATGCGGATGCGTGCCGACCGAGCAATAGACATTCGGAAAGCGCTCCGCGATGGCCTGCAGCGCCGGAAAACGCCGCACGCGTGTCGAGATCGTCACCATGCGCTCGACTCCTGCTTCCTCCGCGCGCGCGACGATGGCATCGAGATCGGCGGCGAAGTCGGGAAAGTCGAGATGGCAATGGCTGTCGACGAGCATCAGGCTTTGACCGGTGCGGTTTCGGTGGGCTCGACATAGCGCGGGAAAATCGGCGCAGGCGGCGGCAATTGCGTGCCGGGCCTGATGCGCTGGGCCAGCGCCGCGAAATTTCGCCCATCTTTCGCGATACCAAGACTGTCCAGCATCTTGCCCATGGCATCGGGCATCACCGGCTGCGCCAGGATCGCGATCTGGCGCACCACTTCGGCCGTGACATACAGCACCGTCTTCTGGCGCGGCGGATCGGTCTTGGCCAGCGCCCATGGCGCTTCGCCCGCGAAATAGCGGTTGGCCTCGGCGACCACGGCCCAGATCACGTTCAGCGCCTGATGAATCTGCTGCGTGCCCATCGCTTCGCGGACCTGCGCCAGCATGGCGTCGGCCATCGCGAGAATGGCTTTATCGGTGTCGCTATATGCCCCCGGCTCGGGCAGCAGACCGGCATGTTGCTTGCCGAGCATCGAGAGCGAACGCTGCGCCAGATTGCCGAGATCGTTGGCGAGATCGGCATTGGTGCGCGTAACAATCGCCTCGTGATTGTAATTGCCGTCCTGCCCGAACGGAATTTCGCGCAGGAAGAAATAGCGCATCTGGTCGACGCCGTACTGATCCGCCATGGTGAACGGATCGACCACATTGCCGGTCGACTTCGACATCTTCTCGCCGCGGTTGAACAGGAAGCCATGCGCGAACACCCGTTTCGGCAACGGAAGGCCGGCCGCCATCAGGAATGCGGGCCAGTACACCGTGTGAAAGCGGATGATATCCTTGCCGATGATGTGCACGTCCGCCGGCCAGAAGTGCCAGTTCCTGTCGCCCTCATCCGGAAAACCGACGCCGGTGAGGTAATTCGTCAACGCGTCGACCCAGACGTACATTACATGCGCCTCGTCGCCAGGCACCTTGACGCCCCAGTCGAACGTGGTGCGCGAGATTGACAGATCCTTCAGTCCGCCTTTGACGAAACTGACGATCTCGTTCCTGCGCGAGTCCGGGCCGATGAAATCGGGCTGGCTCTCATAGAGTGCGAGCAGCCGGTCCTGATAGGCGGAGAGCCTGAAGAAATAGCTTTTTTCCTCGACCCATTCGACCGGCGTGCCCTGCGGCCCACGGCGAACCTTGTCGTCGCCGACAACAGTTTCGTCTTCCGCGTAATAGGCCTCATCGCGCACTGAATACCAGCCGGAATAACTGTCGAGATAAATGTCGCCATTCGCGGCCATCCTCTTCCAGATTTCCTGGACAGACCGATGGTGCTGTTCTTCCGTCGTGCGAATAAAGCGATTGAACGAAATGTTCAGTTTCTCGTCGAGCTTGCGCAACAGCCCCGAATTCCTCGTCGCCAGCGCCAGCGTGGAGAGCCCCTCTCTCTGCGCCGTCTGGACCATCTTCTGACCATGTTCGTCGGTCCCGGTCAGGAAGAACACATCCTTCCCCTCGAGCTGCTGAAAACGGGCCAGCGCGTCGGTCGCGATCGCCTCATAGGCATGGCCGATGTGAGGTGCGCCGTTCGGATAGACGATGGCGGTCGTGATGTAGAAGGAATTGCGCCGGGGCGCGGGGGCAATGCCCTTCCCTGCCCTTGACTCCGTTTTCTTTGCTACTGACTTTTCGACAGAAGGCTTTTTGACAGAGGGTGCTTTGCCAGAAGGCTTTTTGCCGGCCGCCTTGCGCTTGCCCGCGTTCTTCGAAATCTTGGATTTGGATGCGGAAGTCCCGGCGCGCTTCTTTACAGAGCGTGTCGCCTTGGAAACCTTGCGGGCCTTTTTCGCCGACGTTTTCTTGCCAGTCGTCTTCTTGCGGACTGTCTTCTTGCCAGCGGCTTTTGCCGTCTTTTTTGACGCGGTTTTCGATCTGGCCGCCTTCTTCGATTTGGCTGTTTTCTTTGCTTTGGCCATCACGCTTCCCTGAAAGTTCAAATCATCAAACCCGGCCGCGATCACAGGGTGATGCAAGGCAGCCAGCGATTGATCTATAGACGAGTCTTGTTGATTTTAAGAACCCGATGTGGCTTCCGCGAGCAATCCAAATATCGAGAAAACCAGCGGTTTTCGCTCCAGATTGAAAGCCTCGGTCTCGCGCGCGGTCTGGTTGATCTTTTCCCACACCAGCGCGAGGCGCGCAAGGCGGGGCAAATTTCCCTGCAAGTCCGGCTCGCGCAGATGCGCGGTCAGCCAGCGTTCCACCGTGTCGACGAACGCGCGGAGCGCCACACGATCGTTGAGCGGCAGGGCATCGCCAAGCGCATGCAGCGCCCGGGGATCGACCCGGGGCAAGCTGTCGAGCAACGCGCTGGTGCGCTGCTGCAGTCCGAGCGCATTGCCGTCGAGCAGCGCCAGGGCGCGCGCCACGCTGCCATCGGCGTTCGCGGCTGCTTCTCGCAGCGCCGCATCCGTCTCCGCGCGTTGTGAGGCCTGCGCCGCCGCGTGCAACACATCGGTTTCCGACAGCGGCCGAAGCATCAGCTTGCGGCAGCGCGACTGAATGGTCGCGAGCACGCGCGAGGGTGCGTTGCTGATAAGAAGAAACAGCGACTGCGGCGGCGGCTCCTCGAGAATCTTGAGAAGCGCGTTGGCAGCGTTGGCGTTCAGTTCATCGACCGTATCGACAATGCAGATGCGCCAGCCCGCGACCGCCGCCGTCGATCCGAAAAACGGTATCGTCTCGCGCGATTCATCGACGGTGATGACGCTTCGCATCACGCCCTTGTCGTTGACGCTCCGCTCCAGCGTCAGCAATCCGCCATGGCTTCCGGCAATGACCTTGCGCACTGCGGAATTGTCCGGATCGACATCGAGTCGTGAGGCATTCTGCACATCCGGCGCGCGCGGGTCTGAATTTGCCAATACGAATTTTGCCATGCGATAGGCCAGTGTCGCCTTGCCGATGCCCTGCGCGCCGCCGATCAGCCAGGCATGAGGAATATGTCCGCTTTTGTAGGCCGCCAGCAAAGTCGCTTCGGCGGCGGCATGTCCGAAAAACAGACGCGTTTCGCGCGGCAGAGGCGCGGCGCCCTCGTCGTCACTCCGCTCGCTCATGCCCGTGCGGTCTCGTTCAAAGCCGGAGCGAACAGACGCTGGCGAACCGCGTCCCACACTCGGCCTGCCACCGTTTCCGCATCCGCATTGGCGTCGATCAGCACGCAGCGCGCCGGACTTTCGTTCGCAAGCTGACGATAGGCGTCACGGAGCTTTTCGTGGAATTCGAAGCTCTCCTGCTCGAAGCGATCCGGCGCGACGGCACCGCGCCGCTTGATCGCCCGCGCCAGCCCGACGGCCGCAGGAACGTCGAGCACCAGCGTGAGGTCAGGCTTCAGATCGCCGATGGTCACGCGCTCCAGCGCGTTGATGAGGCCCGGAGACACGTTGCCGAGCTTGCCCTGATAGACTTGCGTGGAATCCGTGAAGCGGTCGCAGAGCACCCAGACGCCGCGATCGAGCGCCGGTTTGATGACGTGCTGAACGTGGTCGTCGCGCGCGGCGGCGAACAGCAGCGTTTCAGCTTCGTCGCCGAGCAGTTTTCCCATTCCCGACAGCAACAGATGGCGGATGATTTCCGCGCCCGGCGATCCGCCTGGCTCGCGGGTCACGATGGTACGATGGTCGGCACCGTTCAGCCGATCGGCAAGAAGCTGAATCTGGGTGGACTTGCCCGAGCCTTCTCCGCCTTCGAAGGTAATGAAGCGTCCCGGCGTTCGCTTTTTTGCGGAGCCCGGCATGATTACAGCTTTTCCACACCGGCGCGGACAAGCCCGATCACAAGCTCGGACACGCCATCCACGGCGCGGCGCGCCGTCGAGCCGGTGCCTACCGCGTCGGCGGTGAAAACCGGAACCTCGACAGCGATATTCCCATTGCGCCAGACCTTGATCGCGCCAACCTGCTTGTCAGCCTCTACGGGAGCCCGGATCGGCCCCTGATAGACCACGCGCGCATTCAGCTTGTCTGATCCGTTCTTCTGCACCATCACCTTGACCGGTTCTTTGGTGACAAGCTTCACAGAGCCGCTGTCACCGCCAAACACCTTGCCGTAACCGACCGTATCGCCGCTGTCGAATACCGAGCGCAGCTCGAAATTTTTGAAACCCCACTCCAGCAGGCGTTTGGCTTCCGCGGCGCGATCGTCAGCACTCTCGACCCCGTTGACGACGACAATGAGGCGGATGCCGTTCTGCACGGCAGAGCCGACCATGCCGTAGCCGCCTTCCTTGGTGTAGCCGGTCTTCAGGCCGTCCGCGCCATCGAGCGAGTTCAGGAGCGGGTTGCGGTTCTGCTGGCTGATCTTGTTCCAGGTGAAATCGCGCTGGCCGAAAAGCTGATAATAGTCAGGATAGGTCAGGATGATGTGTCGCGCGAGCCGGCTGAGCTCGCGCACCGACATCTTGTTGATCGGATTCGGCAGACCGTTGGAATTGCCGAATGTCGAACGGGTCAGCCCCAGTTCTCGCGCACGCGCCGTCATCAGCGCCGTAAAATCCATTTCGCTGCCGGCAATACCTTCGGCAAGAGCAATACAGGCGTCGTTGCCGCTCTGGATGATCGCCCCGTGCAGAAGATCATCGACGCTGACGCGGCTGTTGATGGCCGCGAACATGGTCGAACCGCCGGATGGCGCGCCACCGCGCCGCCAGGCGTTCTCGCTGATACGGAATTCGTCCGTGGGCTTGATGTCACCGGCGGCGAGCTTGCTAAAAACCACCTCCACCGTCATCAGCTTCATCATGCTGGAGGGCGGCAGCAGCTGGTCGGCGTTTTTCTCAAACAGAACGCTGCCGCTTTTGGCTTCGATCAGAATGGCTGTCGGCGCATCGATATCGAGGCCACCCTCCTCCTTCTTGGCACCTTGCACGCTGTTGTTTGCCGCAAATGCGAGATGGGTCGATATAGGTCCACCAAGCAGCACGGCCGCCAGAAGACCGAGCGTCACCAATCCTCGCACGTGGCGCGGGAGCCACTGCTCCAAATAGGCAAACATGAACGAAAACAATGGCATGCTTTAAGCCTCGAAGAACGCATTTGTAGCAGTTGTTTTGCTGTTACGTCCAGTTTGATCGAATCACGCGAGCTGTAGAAAAGCCCGAATTCCTTGGATTGATCAAACCAGCGGTGTATGTCGTCCCCGTCGAGCCCTCCTCGATCGACCAACGTCGAACGATCCCGGTTCAAACGATCTTACTTGATGAACATTTTGAGAGAACAACATGGAACGTCGTATCTTCCTGCAAAACAGTCTCCTGCTGGCCGGCCTGGCACCCATCGCCCTTAAATCCGAGATGGCATTCGCGCAGCAACCGGCTTCGCGGCCGAACATCGTTTACATTGTAGCGGACGATCTGGGCTGGAAGGACGTGGGTTTCCACGGCTCGGACATCAAAACACCGAACCTCGACAAGCTTGCCGAAGGCGGCGCACGCCTCGAACAGTTCTATGTTCAGCCGATGTGCACACCAACCCGCGCGGCATTGCTGACCGGACGCTACCCGTTCCGCTACGGCCTGCAGACGGCGGTCATTCCAACCCCGAGCAAGTATGGACTGCCCACGGACGAACGACTGCTGCCGCAAGCATTAAAAGATGCAGGCTATCAGACGGCGATGGTCGGCAAGTGGCATCTGGGGCATTCGGACAGGAAGTATTGGCCCCTTCAGCGTGGCTTCGACTATCACTACGGGTCGATGGTCGGTGAAATCGACTATTTCAAGCACACATCGGGAAACGTGAAGGACTGGTTTCGCAACAATCGGCCCCTCGAGGAAACCGGTTACGTCACCAAGCTCTGGGGCGAGGATGCCGTCGCGCAAATTAACGCGCACAATACGGACAAACCGCTGTTTCTCTATCTCGCTTTCACGGCGCCGCACGCGCCCTATCAGGCGCCGCAGGACTATCTCGACAAATACAAGTCGATTGAAGACCCGACACGGCGTGCCTACGCGGCGATGATTACGGCAATGGACGATCAGATCGGCAATGTCGTCGCTGCCCTCGACAAGAAGAAAATGCGCGACAACACGCTGATCGTATTCATGAGCGATAACGGCGGCAACCAGTCGGCCATGCTCTCGGGCGACGTCGACGTTTCAAATCTGAAATTGCCCGCCGACAACGGTCCGTATCGTGGCGGCAAGGGAATGCTTTATGAAGGCGGCACCCGTGTCGCCGCGTTCGCAAACTGGCCGGGCCACATTCAGCCGGGCGAGGTCAAGGAAGTCATCCACGTCGTGGATATGTTTCCGACTCTCGCTGCCCTGGCTGGCGCCGATACGACGAAAGGCAAACCGCTCGACGGCGTGGATGTCTGGGCCACGATCAGCGGCGGCAAACCGTCGCCGCGGACGGAAGTCGTTTATAACATCGAGCCGTTTCGCGGTGGTGTCCGCGAGGGAGACTGGAAGCTGATCTGGCGAACGCCGCTGCCTTCGGCGCTTGAGCTTTACAATATCGCCGAAGACCCCTCCGAAAAGACGAACGTCGCCGACAAACATCCAGACATTGTCGCAAGGCTTCAAAAACGCATCGAGGAGCTGGCGCGTGAAAGCGCGAAATCGCTTTTCCTTGTGGATGCTTTTGCGGCGGTCAAAGCCAACGCCCACGGTGCACCGTCACTTCCGACCGATGAGGCATTTTTTACACAAGGCGACTAACCGCGGGTAATGCAGCCCCGCACCGGTTGCGGGACGTACCGGGGCTAGTAAAGCCCGCGCGCTGAGACCGGATTGCCGACAGCCTGTTGCGGGCTGTCGGATGCGTAGCTGGAAACGGGCCGGTAAAACGCGGCAGCGGCCTGCGTGCCGGTGTCATCGTTACTGCGCCCTGCTTGAGCGACCCGGCGGGAGGAAACTTCGCTTGCGGCCGTCGAGGCGTCGTCCGTCGTGTTGCCGAGCGTATAAGGCCGCTCCGGCGGCATTGGCACGTCGCCGCGCCATGTGCCGCGTGAGGCAGGTATGGCCGGAATGAACGATGACGCCGAGGCGATCCGCACGGCGGAAGGTGCTGGCGCAGGCTCGTTGGTTCGCAGCGTCGCGACAAGCTGGGCGTCGTCAGACCCTTCCAGCGGCGCGCGGCCGACATATTCGACGCGCACGCGCGCGATGCCGCTGTCGCGGAAATCGAGCAGGGTCGCCGCGCGATGCGACACGTCGATCACGCGGTTACCGTGATACGGCCCGCGATCGTTGACGCGAACGACCAGCGATCGGCCATTCCCCATGTTGGTGACGCGGACATAGCAGGGCAGCGGGAGGGTTGGATGCGCCGCCGTCAGCGACGTCATATCGAAGACCTCGCCATTGGCGGTCAGGCGGCCGTGAAAGTCATCGCCGTACCAGGAGGCCAGCCCCTCGGCGCGATAATTCGGATTTTCCTGGGGAACGTAGGTCCGGCCAGCAACGACATAGGGCTTGCCGACGCGATAGGTGCCGCCGCCCTTGGGAACGGCCTGATCGAAATCGACCACGCGCGGGCTCGAGGAAACGCCGTATTTCGGATCGAGACGGCTCGCGAACTTGTCCGACGAGGCGCAATTGGCGAGCAACAGGCAAGCGCCGGCGGCCATCCATGCGCGATGGCTCGTCCTGTTCGATATTGATGAGAAAAGCCCCATCCGTCCCCAATCGAGATCGTGCAGCCCCTGCCCCGGCAGCCGACCGTGTCAAACCTGCGGCGCAACATAAACCATTGCCGCCGCGAACGAAACGGGGGTCCGGTGGAACTGGTAAACCGGGGGTTGCTTTTCCGATAATGGCACTGAATCGGCCGGGCTGGGCCCATTCAACTGGCTTACGGGTCCTTATTGAGGCTCGCCTTAAAGGGGTTCTTCGCTTATCTAAATGAGAATCAACAGTATCTGGACACCCTCAAAATGTAGTCTTGAAGCGGTCCGCTGGGGCTCTTGCAATGAAGGGGATACTCCCCCATGACAGAGTCCATGGAGAGGTGGCCGAGTGGTTTAAGGCAGCGGTCTTGAAAACCGCCGTGCCTGCAAGGGTACCGTGAGTTCGAATCTCACCCTCTCCGCCATTTTCTCTTCTTAGCCCGCTGATTTACACTGAGTTTTGATTGCGGCTTAATACTTAGCCCTAGCAGCGGCCCCAGCGTGATTTACGCTTCCTTTCAACCGACGCGTTTTTGAAATTTAGCGTCGCTGAATCTTTTCCGATCGCATCGGAGAGTCTCGCTTACGACTACGTTGTTTATCTTCCCGGGCGGGACGAAAAAGCTCGAGCGGCCGGGCAAGTAGCCGTTACTGGTGAGATGATTGCCGCCGCCTGAAGGCAACACGCGGATTGACGACGCAACTGGCACCAAGCCCGGATGCACTCGTCCGGCATTGCTGCAAGCTCGTGAACCGGCAATCATTTCCCAGACCCACGGTTCTTCCACGCATGCAATAGGGATAGTCCCGCGCCTGCGCTGATCCCATGGCCGCGACAAAAGCCAATGATAAAAATAACAGCAGATATGCCGCGACCCGCATATTGTCTCTCCCATGACCTTTCTCTGAGTGTTCGTTAAAGGCCCTGACGTTGAAGGCCCTGACCAAGGGTAGATCGGGATGCGGGAAGATCAAGGCCCGCGTCAGCGGCGGCGCCCCACCATAACGCCAAGCATGAAAGCCACCAGAAGCGAGCCGAGAGGCGCTTCACGCGCGACATTACTCAAGATACTGAGCGGCATCCCGGGTTTGCGAGCTGCTTCAACTGCGGTCTTGAGAGCGTCGATCGCTCGCAGGACGCCATCGCTCAAGGCGGCCGGCGGCCGTGGTTCCTCAAGCTCGACATCTTCGGCGCCTTCAAAGATGAACGGCGGCTGTGGAATTTCAGAACTCATGGCGGTTCCTTTCCCCATCGAATGCATATGATGATTGCGGAGTTCGCGTGGACCGAGTGCAAACCGCCTTGCAATGAAATGGACGGGAAAACCGGCTTGGGTGGGAAACCGCACAAAACGGAAAATGTTCCGACGGGCGATCTTGCCTCACCAAAACAAACCCCCACTGGGACGACCCAGCAGGGGCTCGGTTGCAGATGGATGAGAAGCGGCCGGAAGCTTGGAGTTCTTCCGGGTGGCCTCCGCAAGGACCCGCTTATCAAAGCTAAGTCCCGATCACCGGAAACGACAAGCACAAATGTTAGACAGCCCAAAGTCAGTTCGTGGACAGTTGATGAACGATGAAAGGACTGAGCAACCGTGCCAGTGTTCGTCCGGCAGACCACATCCGATAGCGTTATGCCTCTTCCTCAAAAGTCACGGCGACATCGGCGTTCGCGGAAAGCCGCACCTTTTTGCCTTCGACATCGGCCACCAGACCCAGATCAATGTAATGATGATGGCCCTTGTGGCGGCCGACACCACTATCCGCCTTGGTCAGTTTGATCCGGTTGCCGACAACGCGGTCGACGGTGCCGACATGCACGCCGTCGGCGCCGATGACTTCCATATGTTCCTTGATGCGGGGATCGGTCATGGAGTGGTCCTTTCGATAAACTCTACCAACGCGCAAATGTGACGATGGTTCTCGGCCTGATGAGGGTTCTCGGCCTCGACACCCCATAAACGCAAAGCGTGAGGCTTTCGCGGTCGCCCGGACTGAAAACACCGCCACCCGGCGATTGTCACAAGGCATTGTCACACGGCAAAGGCTGCCGCTCGCTGCACGACCGCGTCGAGAATGACAGGCGGCTTCGCCGTGAATAAATCAAGCCCGCGGCAAGTTTTCTAATCGGATCACAAGTTTTCTAATCGGATCAGATGAGTCTTTCGTGGCACCGCAGACCGCGACCGCCCTTGACCAGACCCAGATCACGGATGAGAACGATACGCCCATCACTCATCCGCGCAAAACGTACATTCGCAAAATACCGCTTAACGAGCGCAAACATCGCGACGTCCTTCACAATTTCCACCGTCATCATGCACTGCCCCCAGATTCGGTCAATTCTTGACAGAGCGGAGACGAATCTCTTTCGGCTTTATTGGATTGCAACACCCGCTTCGTGCTAAAATCCGCAATCAGGGATGGAATTAGGTAGTCAAGATGCGAAACTTTTTTCAGTGGTGCACCAGGCCGCCACAGGCCGTTGTGGTCGTTCTGTTGCTGGTCGCGCTGGTGCTGGGCATGTCGTTCTATGCGGGACGGCTGAAACGCGAGCTCACCTCCCATCCCGCTCCGACGGCGGCCGGCGCGACGCACAATTAGAGTTGTCAAAAAGACCTGTCACATTTGGGGCGAGCCATGACGGATCAGGAGCAGCGCAACAAGGCGATCGACAACCAGATTGCCGAGAACGAGGCGAAGCGTGTCGTGGCCAGCCAGACACGCGTCTCGGTCTGGGCAGTGATCGCGGCAGTTATCATCGCGTTCATCGTCGTGCTGCTTTACGTCACCCGATGATGTGACACCGCGCACGCGGGCCTTTTGTCCCGCGTTTTATTTTTGCGGATCGAATGTCATGTCGACGCAATTGAGAAGATCCGGCCCGATGCCGGTGACAAGCTGAATACAGCCCCTGACCTTCAGCGCCGCGGCGTCGCTGACCCAGATCGCCGTCCCGCCCGATCCGAAAAACGCATTGGTGTTGGGCGGCTCGGTTTCGGTGGCATCGAAGGAATAGGATGAATCGGCGGGGAATATGCGACCGAGCGAGGTGCATTTGCCGTCAGCCTCGGTCTTCAGGATCGTCTTGTTGTCCCGGGTGACGGCAACCGACACCTGGCAGCGATAGAACTCGGATGTGACGCTGTTAAGCACATAGGCGAAGGACTTGCAGCTGATGTTCTGCAATTTTCCGGCCGTCAGACTGCGGTTGCAGGCAATGCGCTGGTTGTTGCCGAGTTTGTAAATATCCGCGGATAAGGCATTGGTGGCGAGCGGCAGACTGCCGCCCAAACCGAGGATGACAACCGCTATCCGGACACTGCTCAACATCTGCTTTGAATTCCTGTTTGAGTTTCCAAATTTCTTTGTGCAACATCGTGAAACAAACATCACGCAATCGGCGTTATGCAGCCGAACCCTCCGGCGCGTTCGCAGCTTTTCCAGCTGTTGCAGTAATCTCGGCGATCACCTGCCGCAAGCGCCCGACATCGGCATTCTCGATCGCCGTACGGTTGGCGCGACGAACGGCTTCACCGAGATCTGCAATCGCCAGTTCACCGTCACAAGCCGGCTTGACGAGTTGATCGATAATCAAATTCCATTTTTTCATACCGGTGTCGTAAACCAATCCACAGCCTTCGATCAGGTCGGCGGTCTCTACAATTGCCGGAATGGCGCCGGGCTGACGTCCGCAACTGCGATCCATCATGTGCAGCCAGCGCTCCACCCAGGCACGCTCGGCACGGAAGCGGGACGAGAATGGCCGCATCCGCTGCGAGAGAGTCCAGGCCTTGAGCCACAGCACCCCGCTCCGGCAGGCCGCATTGAACCGCAACACCACAATACGGTCGAGAGCGTGTAACATTTTCAGGGCGTCGTTCACCTGAGAGGCCGTATTAGGCGGCAGAAGCGCTGCGATTTCAGCCCAGCGGAATTTCCGCTTGACGGTCTGGAAGGCCGGATTCGGCAGAACCCCCTCGCCGCCCGCATCCCGCACGACGGTCCGCGCGACGCAAATGGGATCCTCATATTGCATCCGCGCCAGCATCCTCTGCGCGATCGCAGCCAGCGTCGGCGGGTCGAAGCCCGGAACGCCCAAATGCCGCTCGATGCGCTCCATATAAAGCAGCGCATAATCCGGATCCTGATAATCGATCAGGACAGGCACGGCCTCGTCCACGACAGCCGCGACCTCCGGAGGCAAACGCGGAGCGAGCGACGCCAGACGGTTTTTCGCGACCCAGGCATTACGCGAGGCTTCGCCGAAATAGCGTTCCTTGAGCAGCCTGATCGGGACAGGCAGCTTCACGCCGCGCTCCTCGCCCGCATGTCGGCCAGCTCGGCCTCGAGCCGCCCGACATTCTGAAATAGCCGGGCACTGACAAGCCGCAGAAAGTAAAATCCGAATTCGGGGTTCTGGACGTAAAGTTCTTCGACCTTGGCATAAGTGACGCCCAGCACCAGGCCGTCCTCGATACATTCGAGCGTCTGCGTGCGCTTGTTGTTGGGCGACAGCATGCCCAATTCACCGACGATGGCGCCGGTTGGAAGTTCGATGCCGGATTCGACAAGATGAAACCGTCCGTTGACGATGTAGAACATCTCGGTCGCGGTCTCATGCTTGTAAAACAGCACCTCTCCGGCCTTGCAGCGGCGTTCCGTCATGAACGGGCGCAGCCACTCCATCGACAGATTTCCGGCAACCGATTTCTTGACGTTGCGCACCAGCATCAGCATCTCGCGCAGACGATAGATGTTCAGCGGCAGCAGGATCGTATGCAGCGCGACGATCGGATAGTTGTGATGCGGCAGTGCGTACAGGATCAGAACCACGTTGGTCATGATGCCGAAGATACGCAGCGGAATCATCGTCCTCATGGTGTAACCGGCGACCACGAACGCCGATGCGATCAGGCCACCCGCGCCAGATGCAACCCCAGACATATCCATGTGATGCCACCCGATTGATGTATCGCCGGTCCCCGCAGCCTTGCGGGCTCCCGCGCGTTAAGCCACAAGTTTGAAAGCGATTGAAGCGGTTTTCTGCCTGCAAGTCACGGGCATCTCGGGCAAATAGCTGCGGCATGACCCCAACTTTAACGCTGAGGCCGTATCCGCGTTGACGGACGCCTTCCGGAGGGGCACGTTGCCGTCTATACGAGCCGTCTCCCGAGATTGTTAACGGCATTCCGGCTTATTAACCCGACCGCTCATGTCACAATCGCTTTCGACCGCGCTTGCCGATTTCGCCGCCGGGACAGTGGCTGGCCAGCGCCGCGGCGCGACCTACGCTGCCCTCGCCATCGGTCTGTCGACCATGCTGATCCCGGCAATGACCGCCGATCCCGAAGGGCAACGGTGGTGGACGGAGGCGGCGCTGTTTGCCTGCGTGATCTTTTTTAGCTGGGAATGGCTCGTCCGGCTCGTTCATGCTGCACGGATTGGGCAGGCCGCAACCTACGCCCTGTCCTTTCAGGGGGTTATCGATGCAATCGGCGCGCTTGCAGTCCCGCTGGCCGGACTGGCGGGCGCAGATCACGCCACCGCCTCCCTTTTCGCCGTCGCGTGGCTTCTCAAACCGATCCCGCACATAGCAGGATTGCGGCAACTGCGGCGCGTGATTGTGCGCGAGTCCGGTCCGCTTGCGAGCGTCGCATTCCTTTTTCTGGTCGTGCTGTTTGTCGCGGCGGTTATGATCCACGTTGCCGAACGGAACGTACAGCCCGGCGTTTTCGGAAGCATCCACGCTTCGATGTGGTGGGCTGTCGTCACATTGACCACCACAGGCTATGGCGACGTGGTGCCGGTCACGCCCGCAGGCCGGATGATCGCAGCTGTGCTGATGATCAGCGGGCTCGGCGTGTTCGGTCTATGGACAGGTATTCTGGCGACCGGCTTTGCCGCCGAGAACCGCCGTCATAATTTTATCCAGACTTGGGAAACGCTCGGCAAGGTGCCATTTTTCGCCGCCCTCAGCCCCGCCACGCTGGCCGACGTGACCAGTGTCCTGCGCCGCGTGGACATGCGCGCCAGAACCACCATCGTCCGGCAGGGAGAGATCGGAGACTGCATGTATTTTGTGGCCGCCGGCGAGGTCGAAGTCGAATTGCCAACCAAATGCATCAGGCTCGGCGTCGGATCGTTTTTCGGGGAACTCGCCCTGCTCGGCACCAGGGTGCGAACAGCGAGTGTCGCCACTGTGACATCCTCAACCCTGCTTGTGCTCGATCTGGTCGATTTCCGGGCCTTGATGGCGCGTCATCCTCAACTCGCCGACGCGATCGATGTCGAGGCCAGGCGCCGCGCACATGAAAATGCGGCCACGGACAGCCCGCCGCAACCATAATCAAAATTGACTGTAAGTGGTGGATGGGACCGGCTATGCAGAGGCCGTCGATTCCCAACACAAGAATTGCCGTGCCCGAAACGACCCTGCCCCATCGGCCGAACCCTCATTGGTTGTCCGAAATCGGAGCGGGCCTGATGGTCGGACTTGTCTGCCTGCCATTATCCACAGCTTGCGGTCTTCTGGTTTACGCGCCGCTCGGCGCTGACTTTATCGGCGCCGGTGCAGCGGCGGGCCTGTACGGAGGCGTTGTGGTCGGCGTGCTGGCGGCGCTGCTCGCGACATCCTCCTTCATCATCAGCACAAGCCGCGTCAGCATGGCGCTGGTGCAGGCTGGATTGACGGCGAGTCTGGTTGGCAACCCTGCGCTATCGGGGCATCCTGCCCTGATTATCACGGCGGTCACGCTCTGTCTTTTGCTGGCGGGCATATGGCAGATCCTGTTCGGCGTCTTTCGCGTGGCGGGCGTCATCAAGTTCGCGCCGCACCCGGTGCTGACGGGCCTGCTCAACGGCGTGGGCGCTCTCACCATCCTGTCACAAATCAAGCCATTCTTTCAGGATGCCTCCAAAATGATGCCGGATCACCCGGCAATGCTGGTCTTTGCGGTTCTGCTGGCGCTTTTCATTTTGAATTATCCGGCAATTGCCGCGCGGGTAAAACTGCCTTCGACTGTCCGCCGTATTCCCGGTTCTCTTGCGGGTTTTCTGCTCGGAACGGCGGCGTATTACGTCATCACCGGACTATCCCCGCTCGATCTCGGCCCCACCATCGGCAAGTTGAATATCGCATTTCCGCCGCACTCGCCTTTGCTTCCGTTGCTGACGGAAACGACGGACAGCCGAATGCTTTCCGTGCTTCCCGATATTGTGATTGTTTCGGTCGTGCTTGCGATCATTTCGACGGTCGAATCCCTTCTGGCCTATCGGACAGCGCAGAATCTCGCCGAGATCGAGGTGCACCCGGTTCGCGATCTGTCGGCGCAAGGCATCTCCAATTGCGCGGCCGCCATCGTTGGCGGTGTCGGTGGCTCCGCCATCCCATCCGCCCTCCTGATCGCATTTCGGCTTGGCGGACGGACCCGGTTTACCGGTATCGTCGCGGGCCTGACCCTGATTGTCGCGACGTTCTTCTTTTCCGGTCTTCTGGCGGAATTGCCCCGTGTCGTTTTCGTCGGCGTACTTCTGGTGATCGGCGTGATCCTGTTCGATCGCTGGAATTTACAGTTGATTTCAGACGTGCTCCGCAAGGACATGCCATTGGTGCGCCGGCACGCCATCAACGATCTCTTGATCGTGCTCGTGGTCATGGGCGTCACCGTATTCCAGTCCGTGGTCGCCGGTGTCATTGTCGGATTTGTCCTGTCCGGTCTGATCTTCGTCATCAATATGAGCCGGCCGCTGATCCGCCGCAGTTTTACTGGCAACGACATCTTCTCCAAGCGCATCCGCGCGGTGGAAGATCAGAGCGTCCTGCAAAAATTCGGCTCCCGGCGAGTCGTCCTCGCCCTCGAGGGCGCGATGTTCTTCGGCAATGCCGACAGCCTCGCGCGCCGGGTCAAGCAACTCTACAATCAGGCCGATATCGTCGTGCTGGACATGCGGGGGGTGTCCGATCTCGATGTCTCGGGCGCGCACGTCATCCGCGCGCTGTTCGACAAGAGCCGCGAGCGCGGCAAGCGGCTGGTCTTGTGCAACGTCCGCCCGCCGCTGGCTGCGATCATCGGTCATGTGATCGGCCATCGCCCCGACTTGCGGCCGCTGACGCAGGATCTCGATACCGCGCTGGAGTGGAGCGAGGACTATCTGCTCGGCCATTATGGCGGCAGACGGTCTGACACCTCCGCAACACTGCCGCTCGAACAGATCGACTTTTTCGACGGTTTGCCCGCCACGGAAATGTGCGAACTCGAGAAAATTCTGGTCCGCCGCGATTTCAAACGCGGCGAAACGCTATGCCGCGAGGGCGACGCGGGCGACCGGATGTGGCTGATCGTCAAAGGCAGCGTCAGCGTGCGGATCACGACAGAGACCGGCGAAGAGCGCAGGATCGCGGGCCTTGGACGCGGCACCACTGTCGGAGAAATGGCGCTGGTCGAATCCGGGCCGCGTTCGGCCACCATCGTGGCGGACGAGGAAGTGGCCTGCTTTGAGCTTTCGCGCGCCGGATTCGATACGCTCTTGAACGACCATCCGGTGCTGGCGTCCCGCATTCTTGGAAATCTCGCACGGGAATTCGCCCGCCGGTTGCGGCGGACCTCGCAGGATTTGCGTATATCCAACCTTTGATTAAAGATCGAAAACAAGCCCCTCACGGGCGACGCAACTGCCCGGCCGGGCCTTTGCCACGTCCTCGGCAACCGCGCTCATGAACGTATCGTCGTGATCGGGGTCGTGGTGAAACAGGCAGAGCGTTTTGACGTTGGCGGCCTCGGCAAAACGAACCGCCTGCTGCCAGCTTGAATGGCCCCAGCCCACATGGGACGGCAACTCTGCGTCGGTGTAGGTCGTGTCGGTGACGAGAAGTGACACGTCCTTCGCCAGAGCGACAAGCGCTGGATCGGGTGCACCATTCCCGAAATCGTTGTCGGTCAAATAGCAGATGGCGGAGCCGCCATACTCGATCCGGTAGCCGGTCGCGCCACCGGGATGATCGAGCAGCGCGGTGCGAATGACGATACCGTCATGCGGTTGCAAGACTTCGCCGCGCGAGAAATCGTTGAAGGCGGCGATACCCGTTGCTGTATCGGAGCCGATCGGGAAAAGCGGAAAGCTCATCAGTTTGTCGACGGCGGCTTTAAGCCCCCCGGATTGCTGCAGACCGCCCGCCCACACCCTGACACGGCGCTTCGGATCGAAAACCGGCGCGAAGAACGGCAGACCGATCAGATGATCGATATGACAATGGCTCAGGAAAATATCGATATCGTCCGGCCCGTTCTCCAGCGAAGCGCCAAGCGGACGCAAGCCGGAACCCGCGTCCAAAATCAGAAGATGACTGCCGCACCGCACTTCGAGACAGGAGGTATTGCCTCCATAGCGCATCGAAGATCTGTCGGAAACCGGAATGCTGCCGCGCACTCCCCAGAAACGCACCCTCATTCTGCTTTCTGACATCAAGGAGCCTGGCTCAAGCACAAACGGGGCAACGGGGAAAAGAACGAAAAGGCGTGTTGAATTTGCCCAATATCATTCAACGAATGCAACAGCACATTTGCAGAGCCACAGAATGAAGTTTGGATTAGCCGGCGGCAATGGCCCTGCTCAAGCTTTACAGGATTATTTTGTCGTGAGCGCGAAAACACCGTCCCAATCGGCGGGAGGCGGGGATTGCTGAAATGCCCTGACCCGTTCGGCATAAAGATCGTAAAGCGATTTGAAGCGATGGGTTTCATCGGCGGCGCGAACTTTCTCGATGGCAAGCAGCGCACCATCCCAATCCTGGCTGCGGTAGCGGGCCAGCATCTCGATGCTCAGATTGCGAATGCGCTGGAACCCGGTGGATGACGCCATGTCTTCGCGGCCAACGATCGCATAGACGACTTCGGGCTCCTTCTTGCCCTTCACCGTTATGAAATCGAGTTCCAAAATAGCGAACTTGTCTTTGGCTGCGAGTGCCGTCCGCGAGCCGGCGATAATAGGCACGCCGTAGGATTTCGACTGGCCCTCGAGACGGGATGCCAGGTTCACGCTGTCGCCAAGCACGGAATAGTCGAACCGCAAATTCGACCCCATGTTGCCAACCACGCAGGTGCCGGTATTCAGGCCAATTCCGACATTGAGCGGGATAAACGCCTTGCCATCCGCCTCGGCTTCGCGCGCGCGCTCCGCGTTGAGGCTCTCAATGCGATCGAGCATGTCGAGGGCGGCCTCGCACGCATTGATCTCGTGTCCGGTGTCGTCGAGCGGTGCATTCCAGAACGCCATGATGGCGTCGCCCATATATTTATCGATGGTTCCCTTGCGATCCAGAATGGCGTTGGTCAGCGGAGTCAGAAAACGGTTCATCAGTGAAGTCAGACCCTGCGGATCGTGTTTGTAGGATTCGGAAATGGATGTGAATCCGCGGACATCGCTGAACATGATCGTCATGTCGCGTTCCTCGCCGCCGAGTTTGAGTTTTTCGGGCGACTGGGCGAGCTGTTCAACCAGCGCAGGCGACAAATACTGGCTGAAAGCAGAGCGGATGCGGCGGCGCTGGCGCTGTTCGCTCACGTAGCTGCTGTAAACCAGCGTCAGATAGACGGCCGTACTGGCGACCAGCGGAAAGGTGAAATCGATCAGAAGCCTTTCGTAGACGAACAGATACCACGACGTGCCGACCAGAAGGGCCACGACCGCAGCGCCGAACACCAAAAGCGCAAGCGGACTGAGTATTGGCGCAAGCACGATAATGGCCAGCGAGAACAGGATCGCGGCCAGCAACTCCGCCCCGATTGCGTAGTTGGGCTGCGAAAGCACCTGCCCTGTCAGAGCGGCTTCCAGCACCTGGGCATGGACCTCGACGCCGGGCATGACCGGATCGAGCGGCGTTGTTTTCACGTCGAGCAGTCCGACGGCCGATGTGCCGACCAGAACCAGCCGCTGCGCAATGACATCCGGCCCGACCCGTCCTTCGAGCAGATCGAGCGCGGACACGTAACGCGCGTTGTCATGCTTTGCAAAATACACCCAGAGCTGGCCATTGCGGTCGGTGGGAATTTCAAACCCCGGCACGCCGACGCTTTTGACGCCCGCATTGTCCGACTTGACCAGGATAGTGTCGGCCTTCGTCACCACCCGCAGCATCTCGAAGGTCAGCGAGGGCATCAGATTGTCCTGCGCAATCATGATCATCGGCACGCGCCGGACGATTCCATCGCGCTCGGTGCGGATGGTGAAGAGCCCGCGCCCCGGCGCGGCTTCTTCCAGAATGGGAATGTTGCGCAGCAAGCCGGGGAAATTGATCAGGAAGGGTTGCGGATCGCCCCCGAGCGTCGCGAGCCCCGTGAGTGGAAGGTTCAGCTGGGCCTGCTGGACAGGATATGGCAGGCCGGATTCACCCAGCACCACGGGCCCCTTCCTGATGGCCTGTGCAAAGACTTCATCATTGCTCGGCAGAGAGCGAAGATGATTGCGGACAGATTCGTCGATGTCGCGAAAGGTGTCTGCGGCAAGATTGGGCGACAGCCGGTCTGGTTCGGCGAACACGATGTCGAAAGCGATGGCGGCGGCCCCAAGATCGGTCAGCCGGTTGACCATGTCCGCAAGGCGAGTGCGCGGCCACGGCCACTGGCCCAGTTTGGCGAGGCTCTTTTCGTCGATGTCGATGATGACGACGGGACGCTGGCTCGTCTCGCGGGGCCGGATGACCTGGTAGGTATCGAATATACGGACCCGCAATTCCTGGATCGGCTCGGGGTCCCAGATCCGAAGGCCCACGGCGGCGAACAGGATGAAAAGGCACAAAAGCCGCGCATAGCCGAAACGGCGCGCCAGCCTGATAATCCGCTTAACAACCCGGTTCCCAAATTCCATGGAAACCTTTGTCATCGCCCGCGCGCGAACGTCAACAGACTGGCGCGAGGCCGCGCCTTAAACTTGCCCGGTGTGACAGGCCAGCCCTCGAGCAGGTGGCGTTGATATTGCCAGATTTGACTTTAAGTTTTTTATATAAATTACTGCATTAATTGAATATATTAAATTATACATTTCCCGGCACGCCGAGTCGAAGCGCCAACGTTTACAAGGCCGTCACGAGGCCGGTTCAGGTCTCGGACATGGTTCGCATCATTTCCAGCAGAATAAGAACGCCCGCCCCGATCAGAATCCAGCTTGGATGATCGCAGAAAATCGCTCCCTGCTGACAAAGAGCATAAGACCACGACCACCCGGAATACTGGGTGGAGCTTGCAAGGAAAAAGACGCCGGCCGCTCCGAGCAGGGTCATGATGAGCAAAAACATCGGTCCATCCTCCGCATTTGCGCGTCAAAATGTCCGCCTCAAGTTGTAAACCAATACTTGCTTCGATTTGCGAAACCCCGCTGCATCACGCAAAATCGAACGGGTTCCAGATCAGTGTCCATCGTTCTGGCGGTTTCAAAGGCGGAACATCTGTTCCGGAAATCAGGCGGCAGGAACGCGGACTTGGGTTCGCGCGTTGCGCAACGGGACGAGGTCAAAACATGGCAACACGCGCGCAGCGGCTGGCTGAATTCGACGGCCACGGCTTCCCTTCGCAGGACGAAGCGGTGCAGGTCCTCTGCGAGGACAAAAGCGGCACCTATCAACTCCCCTTCACATGCAGGTGGATTGACGGCGCCTGGCGTAACAGTGTTTCCGGCGGCACGGTCGAAGCGACCGTCGTCGGCTGGAGGCGCCCCCGCGAGGATCAGATGCGCTGATTCTGTAGGGATCATGCGCCAAGGGGCCCAAGGGTCTGGACGCCCGACATGGACCTCTGCATCGTGGGCACATGACCGGCCCAAACCCTCCTCGAATCCTGCCGAGCGGCGATGCGGCCCTCACCGTTGAATTCGCCAATACGATCAACCCTGAGGCCAATCGCAGGGTGCTTGCACTGGACCGGGTGCTGGCGGGCCGGGCGATCGAGGGCGTCCGCGAGACGGTTCCGACCTATCGCTCGCTCCTCATTCATTACGACCCGGTCCAAATCGGATTTGCGGAACTCTCGAAGACCGTCCTCGCACTGCTTGAAGCCGGAACAGCACCAAGCACGATTACGCGGCGATGGCGCGTCCCGGTGGTCTATGGCGGCGAGTTCGGTGTCGATCTGGACGATGTGGCGCGCCAGCACGGCATCACCACTTCGGAGCTGATCGCGCGCCACGCCGGCGGCGACTATCTCGTTGCCATGATCGGCTTCACACCGGGATTTGCCTATCTCAGCGGACTCGATCCCTCCATCGCCACACCGAGACGCTCCAGTCCGCGCCAGCACACCCCAGCGGGCACGATTTCCATCGGAGGGATACAGGCCTGCGTCCAATGTCTCGCTGCACCGAGCGGCTGGCATCTTCTGGGGCGCACGCCGGTGCGCACCTTCGATCCGGGCCGCGATCCCGTGTTCCTGATGGAGCCGGGCGACGCAGTCACATTCGAGGTTATCAAGCCTCCCGAATTCGAGAAGCTCGCGCGCGCTGCCGAACGCGGCGAGACGGTCGCGGAGCTGGTCGCGCCATGAGCGTGCTCACGATCGTGTCCGCCGGTATTGCGACGTCCGTTCAGGATGCGGGACGTTTTGGCATGCAGCGCTACGGTCTTGTGCCGAGCGGCGCGATGGATCGGCTGTCGCTCGCCGCCGCCAACGCAATCGTCGGCAACAGACCCTTTTCCCCGGCCATTGAAATCGGACCGCAGGGCGCTGTCCTTGCCGCCGACGGGCCGATAAGGGTGGCGGTCACCGGGGCAATGCGCGCCGTGGACGTGAACGGTCATGGCAAGCGCATGTATCGTTCCCTGACCCTCGATCAGGGCGAACGTCTCACACTGGGCGTGGCGCGGGATGGCGTGTTCGGTTATCTCGCCATCGAAGGAGCCATCGCCGGCAAGCCGGTGTTCGACAGCCTGTCCGTCAACGCCCGTGCCGGTCTCGGCAGCCCCTACCCGCGCGCGTTGAGAAATGGCGATCGCCTCACGGTCGGCGCCGCGGGCAATTGGCCGTCGGAGCGTGCGCTCGTATTGCCCGCGGCGAAACAGGATCCCGTACGCGTCGTGTTAGGACCCCAAGATGATGAATTTGGGGACGCATGCACGGCCTTCCTCGAGTCCGAATGGCGCATTTCGTCGAGCAGCGACCGGATGGGTTATCGGCTGGAAGGTCCCAAAATCGACCACGCGCACGGCTACAATATCGTCTCCGATGGAACGGTTGACGGCAGCATTCAGGTGTCGGGAAACGGCAAACCCATCGTGCTGATGAAAGACCGGGGCACGACCGGCGGCTATCCGAAAATCGCGACGGTCATCACCGCCGATTTCGGCCGTCTTGCTCAAATGAGATTTGGCCGCCCATTCCACTTTGCGGCCATCAGCGTCGAGGAAGCGCAGACACTGGCGCGCGCGTTCCAAAAGCGGATTGCTGCCCTGCCCGGCATGGTTCACGATGTGGCGAGCGCGAAAGACAAATGACATGCATGTCGATCTGAACTGCGATCTTGGTGAGGGCATCGGCGACGACGAGGCAATGCTGGGAATCGTCTCGAGCGCCAGCGTGGCCTGCGGCTTTCATGCCGGCGATCAGGACATCATGCTTCGCACCGCCCGCCTTGCCAAGCAACGCGGGGTCCGTATCGGCGCGCATCCGAGTTATCCCGACCGTGACAATTTCGGGCGCACACCGATGCCCGGCCTCAGCGCATCGCAGATCGAGGCCATCGTTGCCTACCAGATAGGCGCGCTGATGGGCGTCGCCGCGCTCGCCGGCTGCGAGGTCACGCACGTCAAGGCGCACGGTGCCCTGTCGAATGTCGGCTGCGAGGATGACATGACCGCGCGGGCCATCGCCGCCGCCATCAAGGCCGTGGATCGCGATCTGTCTTTCGTTGTCCTTCCGAACAGCGCGCTGATGCGCGCCGGAGAGGCGGCCGGGCTGAAACTGGTGCACGAGGTCTATGCCGATCGCGCCTATGAGGACGACGCCCAGCTTGTCTCGCGGAGCAAACCCGGTGCGGTGCTTCATGACGCGGGCACAATCGCACGCCGCGTGGCGCGGATGGTGCAGGACCAGGCGGTGACGTCGGTATCCGGCAAGGCCATCAAAATGCCGGTCGACACCGTGTGCATTCACGGCGACACGCCCGGTGCGGTCGAGATCGCCCGTGAGGTGAGATCTTTATTGGAAGCGCAGAAGATCGGGATTGCGCCTTTTGTTTAGTTCGCTGCTCCAAGCTAGTGGCGACTAGTTCGCCGCACTGACAAGTGCGGACCTCTCTGTTTCATCCGACGGCGTCATCGCAAGCAGCCTTTTCAATTCGGGGATGCACGAGCCGCAATTGGTGCCGGCCTTGAGCCGGCTGCCGATTTCGACATGCGATGCCGCGCCCGCCACGATTGCATCGCAGATGGTATTTCGTCCCACGCCGAAACAGGCGCAGACGATCGGCCCCGCATTGGCAAGACCCTCGGTGCTCTTGCCGGACAGAACACCGCGGCGCTGGTCGTCGGTCAGCGCTTCGCGTGCGAACAGCGCTTTCACGCAATCCCAACTGGCTGCGCCGGATGCCGGCTCGACAAAAAGGCAGGATTCAAGGCGATCGCCGGCAAATCTGGCTGCGCGGTAAACGCCCTGCTTTGAATCGCGATATTCGGCAATTTCGTTATCGTCGCCGGTCACGAACCAGTTTTGCCAATCGCCAAGCACAGCATTGCTGGCCAGGAGATAGCCATAGCCTCCCTCCGTCGCGGCTCGCGCCCACCAGGTTCTCTCTGGAAATTTCAAGGGAGCGCGCGACAGAACAAAGCCGTGCTGCGCATAGGCGAACGCCTCGATCGCCGCTGGCGTAGCCTTGTTCTCGGGCTGGCCGGAATAAGGATCGGTGAACGGCGCGACCAGTGCTCCGACACGTGCGAAGGACGCCGTTTCATCGCTCCAGTGTATCGGAGCGAACAGCATCCCGCGCTGCTGGCGTTCGCTGACAACGGCCTTCAGAATGCACTGCCCAAGATCGGTGGCGATGCGGGCGAACCCGCCATCGACGATCCCCGCTTGAGCTGCGTCGTCAGGATGAATCTCGACAAAAGGCTGCGGCAGATGCTGACCGAGCCGGGGACTCAGTCCGGTGCGGGTCATGGTGTGCCACTGGTCTCGGATCCGGCCGGTATTCAGTCGCAGCGGCCGCGCGCTCGATGTTTCGCCGCGCAGCGCCGGAATCTCCGGCGCAATAAATTTTGCCTTGCGGTCTGGCGTATAGAACGCGCCTTCCTCGAAGAAACGCTCCTGCCCATGGGCCTCGCCGACACGTATCGGCCACAGCAGCGGCGGCATATTGTCGAACTCATCGTCACCGATATCGGCGACTGCGCCGAGATCGAAGTCGCGGCTTCCGTTGTTTTCAAAAGCCGACAGGCGGGCATGTTCGCGAAACACATCGGCTGCCGACTGATAGGCAAACGCCTGTTCAAAACCGATGCGTCTGGCGATCTCGCTGACGATCCACCAATCCGGTTTCGCTTCTCCGGCCGGGCGAAGAAAGGACCGCTGGCGCGATATTCTTCGCTCGGAGTTCGTCACCGTCCCGGACTTTTCACCCCAGGCTTGTGCCGGCAGCAGCACATGCGCCCCCGAATTGACCGTGTCGTTGGACCGGACATTCTCGGAGATCACCAGCAGATCGAGCTTGCGCATGGCTTCGCGCACCGCATTGGCATTGGGCAACGACACGGCAGGATTTGTGCCCATCACCCATAGCGCCTTGATGTGACCGCGCGAGATAGCGTTGAACATCTGCACGGCTTTGAGGCCCTCATGCGTGGCGATGCGCGGCGCTTTCCAGAATCGCCGCACCCGATCGATGTCCTTGGGCGTGAAGTTCATGTGCGCGGCAAGCTGGTTGGCCAGACCGCCGACTTCGCGCCCACCCATCGCGTTGGGCTGCCCTGTCAGGGAAAAAGGCGATGAGCCGACCTTGCCGATACGTCCCGTCGCCAGATGGCAGTTGACGATGGCGTTGACCTTGTCCGTGCCCTGCGCCGATTGATTGACGCCTTGCGAATACAAGGTGACGGCTTTGGGCGTTTCCAGAAACATCCTGAAGAAGGCGGCAACGTCCGATTCACACAGCCCTGTCGCCAGAGCGGTCGCGGACACGCTGCCGCCGATTTGACGCGCTCGCGCCAGCGCGGCGTCCAATCCCGCGGTGTGGTTGTCGATGTAATCCTTATCCAGCGCGTCATTGTCGGCGAGATGGACGAGCAGTCCGGAGAACAGAGCCGTGTCCGTTCCCGGTCTCAGCCCCAGAAACAGGTCCGCGTCGCCGGACGTTTCGGTCTGGCGGGGATCGATAACGACGATACGTGCGCCGCGCGCTTGCTTGTTGGCGAGCATCCGCTGATACAGGACCGGGTGGCACCACGCTGCGTTGGAGCCAACCAGAACAAGAAGATCTGCCTGATCCAGATCCTCGTAATTGCCCGGCACGGTGTCCGAACCGAAAGCGCGGCGATGACCCGCGACAGAAGAGGCCATGCACAGACGCGAATTCGTGTCCACATTCGCACTGCCGATGAATCCTTTCATCAGCTTGTTGGCGACATAATAGTCTTCAGTCAGCAACTGGCCGGACAGATAAAACGCAACCGAGTCCGGGCCATGCTTGGCAATGATGTGATTAAGGCGATGCGCGACGTGGTCCAGCGCATCGGTCCACATCACCCGCTGCAATTCACCGTCCGAGCAGCGTATCATCGGATAAAGCAGGCGCTCGCCAAGACCGAGCGTCTCCCCCAGCGCCGATCCTTTCGAGCACAGGCGTCCTTTATTGGCGGGATGATCCGGATCGCCTGCGATCAGGGCACCGCCCTCGCCGTCAGGCGTGGCGAGCACCCCGCAGCCGACGCCGCAATAGGGACAGGTGGTTTTCGTGGTCTGGAGAGACGGGTCGATAATGCTCATGCGCGGGCCCTCACGATGAACCTGTGACGGGTCCGCAGACCTGACGCAAAGCTGCCCCCCACGCAACCGCAGCGATCAATAAACATCCTGCTGATACCGCCCCTTTTTCTTCAAGTCGGCAACGAAAGCCACCGCTTCATCCGGGCTGCGCACACCGAACTCCGACGTGATATCGACCAAAGCGCGCTCGACGTCCTTCGCCATTCGCTTGGCGTCCCCGCAGACATAGACATGCGCGCCTTCCGCGAGCCATGACCACACCTCGCGCCCCACCTGACGCATGCGATCCTGCACGTAGAATTTCTCGCCGGTGTCACGCGACCATGCGAGCGACAGGCGCGTAAGCAGACCGGATGACTTCATTGCATTGAGTTCATCCGCATAGAAGAAATCGCAGTCGCTGCGCTGATGGCCGAAGAACAGCCAGTTACGGCCGGGCGCCTCGGTGGCCTGCCGGTCGTGCAGGAAGGCGCGGAACGGGGCGATTCCCGTGCCGGGGCCGATCATGATAATCGGCACAGCCGGATCGGCTGGAAGCCCGAAGCCGTGGGCTTTCTGCACGTAAACTTTCAGCCTGTCCCCCGGCTTGATGCGCTCAGCCAGGAAGGTCGATGCAACCCCGAGCCGTTTGCGCTTGCCGATGACGTATCGAACGGTATCGACTGTCAGCGAAAGACGTCCCGGCGTTGCATTATGCGACGAGGAAATCGAATACAGCCGCGGCTGCAGCGGTTCGAGCGCCTCGATGAAGGCTTCGGGATGCGGGCGGACGCTGGCGAATTTCTGCAGCGTCGCCATCACGTCGAGATTGGCGGCATCGCCGTCAGGATCCTCACCCCTGGCGAGTGCGGTTGCTTTTTCCCGCAGCGCGCCGCCAGTGACAAATGACATCAGCTCGAAAAGCTTGTCCGGCGCGGGCGACAGGGAAACATCCTCAAGCAACACATCGCGCAACGGTTTGCCGTTGATGTCGGTCGTGTGCGAGACGCCCAGCATGGCGATGATCTGATCAACCAGACCCAGATCGTTTCGCGCGAAGATGCCGAAGGAGTCGCCGACCACATAATCGAGACCCGGGCCCGACAGATCGAATTCGATATGCCACGTCTCTTTCTCCGAAGCCTGTTTATTCAATAGCTGGCGTGAGAGGAACACCGCTTCCACGGGATTGTCGCGGGAGCGGCCGGGCTCGCCCGCGGGCTTCGCGGGCGCCGTGTCCACTGCTGCGCCGGCGCTCGGCGCAGCAGCCGGTGCCGGAGTCTTATCCAGTTCCTCATAAAGTGTTTTGAGCATGCGGGCGGTCTCTTTGCCGCCGGGGACGCACAAATTCAGACGGGCTTCCGACCTGCTGGCAATCGCATCCGAATAGTCGCTGCAATTATAGCCGCATTGGCCGCAATCCTGCTGCGCCATCGCCGCCATCATCCGGCGTCGAAGCGGACGGCCCTCGGCGAGCTTCATCCGGTCAGCCATCGGCATGGTCTGGTCATGCCATGGCGCTTCGCCATCGTCGCCATCGCCCACGCCCTGCATAACGGCGGCGCCTTGTTCGGCCGTCAGCGGTGTCACCGGATTGTCGAGCGCGACGAGGCCGGCGAAAAATCCGTTCAGCCAGTCGCGCTGTTCGGACGTGAACGGTGCGGTTTCGGGAACGATCTCGATCCGAGGCGGAGGCGATTGCCGGGTCATGACACTACCTCAAGGTCCGCAAGTTGCTTGATAGTCTCGATATCGTTGCGTTTTGCAAAACTAACAAAAGTTTCGTCCGGCGAGTGCCGGTTTGCAACATAGGCTTTCAGAATACGCTCGACGGCCTGAGGCGCATCTTCAGCCTTGACGTTCTGATAGAGTTCGCGTGCAAGAGCGGCATCCGCACCATAGCCCCCGCCGACAAGCACGTGGTAGCCATCAACGGTGTCGCCCTCTTCGTTCACCGGTACACGGGCGCCGATCAGGCCAATATCGCCAATATAATGCTGCGCGCAGGTATGATGGCAGCCGGTGAGATGGATATTGACCGGTGTCTCCAGCGGCACACGCTCCTCGCACCAGGCTGCGATCTCGTCGGCGTTCTCTTTGGTATGAGCGGCGGCGAAGCGGCAACCGGTGGCGCCTGTACACGCAATAAGGCCTGAACGAATGGCCGACGTCTTTGTCGAAAGACCGAGCGCCTCAACGGCGGCGACGACGGTCGGTACGTCGGTATCAGTGATGCCGGACAACAAAAGGTTTTGCCAGACGGTCAGGCGAATATCGCCGTCGCCGAAATCCTGAGCCAGTTTCGCCAGACCGCGGATTTGTTCCGGCGAGAGACGACCGAGTTTCAACGCAACGCCGACCCAGTTCAGGCCCTTTTGCTTTTGCGGATGCACACCGATATGTGCAAAACGATCGTAAGCGGGACGCGTTGCAATGGCAGCAGGCGAAACGCGAAGCAGCTTGCGTCCGAGTTTTTGCTCGACCGCATCCAGAAACTTCTCAAAGCCCCATGCGTCGAGCACGTATTTCAGCCGCGCCTTGTTGCGGTTGGTACGGTCGCCGTGCTCGATGAAAACGCGCACCACGGCATCTGCAACCGCCGTCGATTCGTCCGGCTTGAGAACGACGCCAGTGTCGCGTGCAAAATCCCTGTGGCCGGTGATTCCGCCGAGCGCAAGCCGATAATAAATACCGGGCTCGACGCCGTGGCCATCCATCACTTCGACCGCCTGAAACGCAATATCGTTGGTATCTTCGAGAACCGCAATACGGCCTGCCCCGTCGAACGCCACGTTGAATTTTCGCGGCAGACCATAGAGCGAGCGATCGTTGAGGATATGGAAATGCCATGCCCGTGCGTGCGGCCTTGTATCGAGAAACTCCTGCGGATCGATACCCGCGGTCGGCGTCCCGGTAACGTTGCGGATGTTATCCGCGCCGGAGCCGCGCGAGCATAGGCCGAGATCCTGTATGGCTTCGATGACGTTGACCGCGTTCTTCGGCTCGATCTCGCGCAGTTGAATATTTGCGCGCGTCGTGACGTGCGCATAGGGGCCGCCGAATTGCTCCGCGACGTCGGCTACTCCTGCGAACTGCCAGTGCTTGAGAATGCCGTTGGCGATGCGCAAACGGCACATATAGGACGTCTGCGTCGGCGCAACATAGAAAATGCCGTAATAGCGCCAGCGGAAATTGTCCGCGGGCTTTGGCGCCTCGTTCTTTTGCGCCTGTTCGATCAGGCGCGGATAGGCATCGAACGGATGCTCGTCGCGCTTGAACTTTTCCTGATCGCTGAGCTTGCCTCCGGATGCAACCACGCGCTCCTGCGCCTTGATGTGAATGGCGTCAGGACCGACGGGTTCGGACACAGCAGGCGCACCCGCCCGCGCAAGGCGGGAGGCGCTGAGGCCGGAGACGAAGCCTTCAAGGTAGCGCTTCTGTTCCGGTGAAAAATCGCTCGACATGGTCAGGCAGCCTTCGGCTCCGCCAGTGCGCGGCCGAACATCAGATCATGGCGCATCGTGGCGATGTGTTTCTGGGTACGGATCAAATCAAGATACCAAAGGGCATCCTGGGTATCGCCGATGAGCACGGCTCCCGTGAGCCTGTCGCCGGAGACGATCAGTTTTTTGTAAATGCCACGTCGCAAATCGCGAAACGTCATTGTTTCGCTGCCTTCTTTCTCTTCAAAATCCCCTGCCGAGAACACGCTCACGCCGGAGACTTTCAGATTCGTGGAGACAACGCTGCCTCCATACAAGGTTTTTTCATCCGAGAGATGCTCGGCCAGGACGCGCGCCTGCTCGTAAGCGGGCTCGACCAGTCCGTAGCAAACGCCGCGATGCTCCGCGCATTCGCCAAGCGCGAATACGCTTTCCACACTGGTCTGCATTCTGTCGTCGACGACAATGCCGCGATTGACGGAAATACCCGCTTCTTTCGCCAAAGCGGCATTGGGCCGGATGCCTGCGGCAAAAATCACCGCGTCTGCCGCAAGGGTGCATCCATCGGCGAGTTCGACGCCTTCGACACGCTCGTCGCCCAGGATCTTCGCCGTGCTGGCCTTGAGAAGAACCTCGACACCCTTTTCCTCGACGCGTTGCTTCAAAACGGCGGCAGCGGCGGCATCAAGCTGCCGCTCCATCAGGCGGTCCATCAGATGCAGCAGCGTGACCTTCGATCCGGCTTTGGTTAGCCCATAGGCGGCCTCAAGCCCGAGCAGGCCGCCGCCGATAACGATCACGCGCTTCCTGTCTCGCGCGAGCCCCAGCAGGATATCGACATCCCGGATGTCGCGGAATGTATGAACGCCGGCAAGATTACTGCCCGGCACATTCAGCCGCAACGCCGAGGAACCCGTCGCAATGACAAGCTTGGCGAAAGGCACGCGCTCGCCATTCGCAAGACGAACCACGCGTTCGGTGGTATCGATCTCCCTCGCCGCGCAGGCGTATTTCAGGGTAACTCCGCGATCGCGCCACCATGCAGAGTTCTTGAGTTCGATGTCGCCGGACTCAATTTCACCGGCAAGAACCGACGACAACAGCACGCGATTATAGGCAAGCCTTGGCTCGTCGCCGATCACCGCAATGGCGTAGCGGCCCAGCGCGCGCGTCGACAGCTCCTCGACGAAGCGCGCGGCCGCCATTCCATTGCCGATGATAACGAGGGGGTCGCTCACCTTTGCCTCACTCCGCCGCAGCCTGCCCGTAGGCTTCGGACATCATGTAGCCGGAAAGGATTCCGTAAGCCTCGCCCCATGCGCTCGCCACGTCCGACGTCCAGGCGTCGCCGAGCCCTTTTTCAAGGGTCCAGAGCAGCGCCGCCCCGACGACGGGGTAATGCGCGGGCTGCGCGCCGTAAGCGACATGGCGCTTCGCCAGCGCGCTCGCGGCCGGCAGGATGGTGTCGAGCTTCGACAGGCCATTCACCACCACCGTCAGCATCGCCATCAGCTTGCGGCGCTGTTCCGCCATGTCACCCTTGAACAGCGAGCGTACCTGCGGCGCGATCTCGAACAGACGATCGTAGAAGATCACCGCCGCCTGATCCGCGATCGGCGCGACTTTCGCAAAACTGTCCTGGACCAGAGTCACCTGTTGCGGGGTCATATGTCCCTCCTTTTGGCTTAAGCCGCTTCGACAAAACGCTGACGCTCATAGAGAAACTCAAGTACGCGCTGCCGGCATTTGAGGTATGTCGCGTTGGATGCAAGCTCGAGGCGCTTGCGCGGATGCGGCAAGGATACTTCAAGGATTTCGCCAATCCGTGCGCTCGGCCCGTTGGTCATCATCACGATCCGGTCCGACAGCAGCACCGCTTCGTCCACATCATGCGTAATCATCAGCACAGTGTTGTTGAGCTTCTGATGCAGCGCCATCACGCTGTCCTGAAGATGCGCGCGCGTCAGCGCATCAAGCGCGCCGAACGGCTCGTCGAGCAGCAGAACCTTCGGCTCCATGGCCAGCGCCCGGGCAATACCGACACGCTGTTTCATGCCGCCGGAAATTTCCGAAGGCCGCTTGTCTCTGGCATGGGCCATTTGCACCAGGCCGAGGTTGTGCATGGTCCATGCGTCGCGCTCGGCACGGCTTTTCGCCGAACCGAACACCTTGTCAACGCCAAGACGCACGTTCTCGTACACCGTCAGCCACGGCAAAAGACTGTGATTCTGAAAAACCACGGCGCGATCCGGTCCGGGTGAGTTAACCTCCCGACCCTGCAAAATGACACCACCCGTGGTCGCTTGCGTCAGTCCGGCAATGATATTGAGGAGAGTCGATTTTCCGCATCCGGAATGGCCGATGATCGAGACATACTCGCCTTCCGCGATATCGAGCGTGACTTCCTTCAAGACCTCCGTTGTCGCATTGCCGCGCGTGAAGGTCTTGTCGATGTGATCCAGCTTCAGATAATCCTGCATGACGACCCCCTTAAGTCAGCGATGTGCCGCGAGTGAAAAAAGCGCCGACACCCGCGATCAGACGATCGAGAATGAAGCCGACGATTCCGACATAGAACAGCGCCAGAATGATTTCGCTGATGTGCGAGGAATTCCAGGCGTCCCAGATGAAGAAGCCGATACCGACGCCGCCGATCAGCATTTCGGCCGCAACGATGGCAAGCCAGGACAGACCGATGCCGATCCTCAGGCCCGTGAAGATGTACGGCGCGGCCGACGGGATCATGATTTTCCAGAAGAACTCGAACGGATTGAGCCGCACCACGGCGGCGACGTTACGATAGTCCTGCGGAATGTTGCGAATACCGACAGCCGTATTAATGATGATCGGCCAGATTGCCGTGATGAAGATGACGAAGATCGCAGACGGCTGACCATCGCGAAACGCCGCGAGCGACAAAGGCAGCCATGCCAGCGGCGGAATCGTGCGCAACACCTGGAATACCGGGTCGAGTCCGCGCATCGCCCAGACCGATTGTCCGACCAGCGTTCCGAGGGCGACACCCGCAATAGCAGCCAGTGAATAGCCGACGGCAACGCGATGCAGCGAGGCCAACAGGTGCCAGCCCAATCCTTTATCAATGCCGCCATTGTCGAAGAAGGGATGAAAGATCAGATCCTTCGTGTCGCTATATACGCGTGTTGGCGGCGGCAGGGTTGACCCCGCCTTGCGGCAAAGCAGCTCCCAGACCAACAGGAGCAACCCAATCACGAGAACGGGGGGAACGATGTTCGCCGCCGCGCTGCCGGCATATTTCGAAAGCCGGTCCAGCAAAGGCGCACGTGATGATGGCAAACTCACAACGGCGGCCGAGATCGATGAGGCGGATTTTGCCGCGTCGGCCTTAAGGACGGTCATGTTCATTGGCGTGTCTCCGAATATTTCAAGAAGCGGACTGCCGCGTACGGCAGTCCGCTCGATGGCTCAGGCGTCAACACGCTTGATGGACAAGGACTTCAAATACGCCGACGGGTTTTCCGGATCGAAGACCTTGCCGTCAAAGAACGTTTCCTTGCCGCGCGATTTCGATGCCGGAATATCCGCCGCCGAAACCCCGAGATCCTTGGCGGCCTCGCGCCACAGATCCTCGCGGTTGACCTTCGCGATCAACGATTTCGCGTCGTAGCCCGCTTCGTATTTGCCCCAGCGGATGTCTTCGGTGATGAACCACAGGTCATGGCTCTGGAACGGATAGGACGCATGGTCCTTCCAGAAACGCATCTGCTGCGGGCTGTTTTCGACCACGCGGCCAGTACCGTAGTCGAACTTGCCGAGCATGCGGTCGGTAACGTCTTCGACAGGAACGTTGATCCACTGGCGTTTCGAGCAGATCTCCGCCGCCTCACGCCGATTGTCCACGTTCTCGCACCACTGCTGCGCTTCCATCACCGCCATCAGAAGCGCCTTGGCCGCTTTTGGATATTTATCGACGTAGGCGGCGCGCAAACCGAAGGATTTTTCCGGATGCTTGTCCCACAATTCGCCAGTGGTCAGGGCGGTGTAGCCGATGTCCTGATGGATCAGCTGGAGGTTCCACGGCTCGCAGACGCAGAACGCGTCCATGGTGCCGACTTTCATATTGGCGACCATCTGCGCGGGCGGAACGACGATGGTTTCGATATCCTTGTCAGGATCAATGCCGCCGGCCGCGAGCCAGTAACGAATCCACAGGTCGTGCGTACCGCCGGGAAACGTCATCGCGGCTTTTACGCTCTTGCCCGAAGCTTTCTTGGCTTCGAGCGCCGGTTTGAACGGCTTGGTGTCGACGCCGATTTTGAGATTGGCATATTCTTTGGCGACCGAGATGCACTGGCCGTTCAGGTTGAGACGAGCCAGGATGTACATCGGAGTCGGAACGTTGTTCTGCGTCACCTTGCCCGAGGAAATCAGATAAGGCATCGGCGTCAGAATATGTGCGCCATCGATACCATTGCCTTCCGACCCAAGGACGAGATTGTCGCGTGTCGTGCCCCACGATGCCTGCTTCTGTACCTCGACATCGGGCATTCCGTATTTCGCAAAGATTCCCTTTTCCTTGGCGACGAACAAAGGCGTCGCGTCAGTCAGCGCAATAAAGCCGAGCTTCGCCGCCGTCACTTCCGGACCCGCGCCTTGCGCGAAAGCGCCGGCTGGAAAGTTCAGTTTTGCCGCCGCAAGCAATGCCGCTGTCCCGGCGCTGGCCTTTATCAATTCGCGGCGGCTGATCTTGCCGCCGGTTTGTCCCCGTTTAGTGGTCTTCGTCATTGTGTCGTCCTTTCAAAGGATCAAATGATTGAAAAGCCGGCTGCCCCAGTCCCGCGCTGTCGGTAAAACGCAAAAGCAAAAGCCGCCCCCGAACCCCGCGCGAATGCGCGTTCTCGGGACAGCGGCTTTGCTGCGTGGGCCATCAATGGCCCGTTAGGCCGTTCATCCGGCCTGTTTCCATTTATTCAAAGTTCATGCCACTTCCCGCAGCGCCAAAAATTGCAGTTTTACAAATAAATAGCCGGGATACTCAAAAAGGTCGCTGGGGTCAGAAAAGCCTGCGCGATTGGCAATCGCTCATACTTTAAGCGCTGAATTGCATTTCAAAGGATGTTCCCGTCGCGCCTAATGCTGAATGCGGACAGGTACCGCTCGAGCTCGGCGGGATCAAAGGGCTGCCCGGTAAATTCACCGACGTGATCGCCCGTGAAGCCGACGCCTGTGGTGTGACCTGTCGCGGCGTCATACAGGTCAGGTCTAAAGACGCGCTGCGCGGTCAGAAGGAGTTCTTGTTTGAGCGGCGCCTGTCCCCACCGCACCATCTGTGCGTAAAGCCATGCTGCCTGGACAGGATCGGGACGGCCGGCGCCCTCCCGGCCAACCAGGAGATATCGGCTGCTTTCCCGATACGCGCCATCCGGAGAAACCTTCAGCCGGCCCGTGAGGGTGCGCAGGATGACCTCCGGATCGACGCCGATCCGCTCCGGCTTGGACAGGATCACCGACGCCTCTTCGCGATGATCGGGACTCTCAATGAAATCGGCCGCACGCTGATGCGCCCTGACCAGTTTTTCGACCGTTTCCGCATTATCGCGCGCCCATGGCTCTCGCACCGCCAGCACCTTCTCGGCGGCGCGGGTCAGGATATCGGCCACAAAATGCAAAATGTGGGCGATGCCGAGATCAACCGCGATCGAATTCCAGGGTGCACCGACGCAAAATGCATCTACGTGACCGTTATAAATGCTCTCAGCCATATAGGGAGGCGGCAGGACGACAAGGCGCACATCTTCGTCGGGATCGACACCGCCTGACGCCATCCAGAACCGGAGCTGATAATTGTGCGTCGAGAACGGAAACGTCATGCCGAAAGTCAGCTGGTCCTCGCCCCGCCTGCGCCGCGCCGCGACGACACGCGCAAGCGCATTCGCAGTCGCCAGCGGGTCGCTCGGATCGCCGTCAAGTTCGCCCATGATTGCCGCGTGCAACGCATTGGTCACGGTGATGGCGTTGCCATTGATGCCCAGATTGAACGGGGCGACGATCGGCACCTTCACCTGTGCAAGACCGAGGCTTGAGGCAATGGCAACCGGCGCGAGAAGATGCGCCGCGTCGAACAGACCGATGTTCAGCTTGTCGCGAACATTCGACCACGACACCTCCCGAACCAGCGTGACATCCAGGCCCTCGTCCGCCGTGAAGCCCTTGTCAACGGCGACGATCAACGCGGACGCGTCAACCAGCGGAATAAATCCGATTCGAAGTGGGGTGCCGGTCATTTCAACAACTCCGATGCCGTCACGATGGATTGGGCTATCTCGCCGATTTTTTTCTTCTCGCGCATGGCCGTGGAGCGCATAAGAACGTACGCCTCTTCTTCGGTGAGGTTCTTCAATTTCATCAATATTCCCTTGGCGCGATCGACGATTTTGCGCTCTTCGAGCGCGGTTTTTGTCCTGTCGAGTTCGTCCTGAAGTTTGGAAAACGCGTTGAAGCGCGACACGCACAGATCGAGGATCGGCTTGATGCGCTCGCGCTTGAGGCCGTCGACGATGTAGGCCGACACACCGGCCTCGACCGAGCGCTGGATTGAATCCGCATCGCTCTGGTCGACAAACATGGCGATCGGCCGGCGCACCGCACGGCTGACCTGAAACATCTGTTCGAGAATGTCGCGGCTCGGGTTTTCCAGATCGATCAGGATGACGTCCGGATCGAGGGCGTATATCCGCGCCAGCAGGTTGTGCATCTCACGGATATGCACAACACCGGTGAAGCCGGCGTCCCGCAGCCCCTCCTCCAGGATCGCGGCGCGGATCGGGCTTTCGTCCACGATGACGATCTTGAACGAGGAATCCGCAGCCATTCAACTCTCACATTCCGGCACAACAACTCTAGCACGCGCGATTGCCGGGCTTAAAGCCTTGAATTTATGAAGGATCGGAGATAGGTCCTGCGCTTCCCAGCAGGATACGAAGATGGACCAGGGCTCCGCCCCGAAAATCAGTTTTGTCTCACTCGGATGTCCCAAGGCGCTTGTGGATTCCGAACGCATCATTACGCGCCTGCGCGCGGAGGGATACGAACTGGCGCGCAAGCATGATGGCGCCGACATCGTGATCGTCAACACCTGTGGTTTTCTTGACAGCGCCAAGCAGGAATCGCTCGGTGCGATCGGCGAGGCGATGGCGGAGAATGGCAAGGTCATTGTCACCGGCTGCATGGGCGCAGAGCCCGAACAGATCGAGCGAGCCTATCCGAACGTGCTCTCGATTACTGGCCCACAGCAATATGAGAGCGTACTCGATGCCGTGCACCGCGCGCTGCCGCCGGTTCATAATCCGCACATCGATCTTGTGCCGCCGCAGGGTATCAAGCTGACCCCGCGCCACTACGCCTATCTGAAAATTTCCGAAGGATGCAACAACCGCTGTACCTTCTGCATCATTCCGAAGCTGCGCGGCGATCTGGTTTCGCGCCCGGCCGGTGATGTGCTGCGCGAGGCTGAAAAGCTGGTCGCCGCCGGCGTGAAGGAGTTGCTCGTCGTCTCGCAGGATACGTCGGCCTACGGAGTTGATATGAAATACGCGCCGAGCCCGTGGAAGGACCGCGAGGTGCGCGCGAAATTTCTCGATCTGTCGCGCGAACTTGGCGAACTCGGCGCATGGGTCCGCCTGCAATATGTCTATCCCTACCCCCATGTCGACGAGGTGATCGGGCTGATGACGGAGGGAAAGGTCCTGCCCTATCTGGACATTCCGTTTCAGCACGCCAGTCCCGATGTGCTGAAGCACATGCGACGTCCCGCCGCCCAGGACAAGACGCTGGCACGGATCAAGTCCTGGCGCGAGCAATGTCCCGATCTCACGCTGCGCTCGACATTCATCGTGGGTTTTCCCGGCGAAACAGATTCCGATTTTCAATATCTGCTGGACTGGCTCGACGAGGCGCAGATCGATCGCGTCGGATGTTTCAAATACGAGTCCGTGGCGGGCGCGGCGTCGAATGCGATCGAGAACCCGGTAGCGGAAGAGATCAAAACCGCGCGCTGGAATGCCCTGATGGCGCGTCAGCAGAAGATTTCCGCACAGCGGCTGAAGCGGAAGGTCGGTACGCGCCAGCAGGTCATCATCGACGAAGTCGGTTCGACCGTTGCAAAGGGCCGCTCAAAAGCGGATGCACCGCAGATCGACGGCTCGGTCTATGTGTCAAGCCGCCGGCCTCTCAAGACCGGCGACATCGTGACAGCAAAGATCGAGCGCGCCGATCAATACGATCTGCACGGCAGCGTCGCCGGCTTCTGATCAGGGTTTCAGGATCGAGGAGCCCGTTGTCAGCCGCGCTTCCAGATCGGAATGCGCCTTCGTGGCATCCTTGAGCGCATAGGCGCGATTGATCGGAATGTGCAAAGTACCGCTCAGGATAGCAGCGAACAGAGCGTCTGCGCCTTCGATCAGGTCGGCTCGTGTGGCGATATGGTCGGCCAGTTTCGGCCGTGTCGCGAACAGGGAGCCGTGGGCCGTCAAATCAAGGATGTTGAATGGCGGTACTGGACCCGACGCATTGCCGAAGCTGACAAACAGACCACGGGGACGCAATGATTTCAGCGACCCCTGAAACGTGTCCTTGCCGACACCGTCATAAACCACGTCGCATAGTTCCCCGCGGCTGATCTGCTTTACGCGTTCGGCCACATCTTCGGTCTTGTAAAGAATGACATGATCGCAGCCATTGGCGAGAGCCAGATCGGCTTTTTCCTGCGATCCAGCCGTGCCAATGACAGTCGCGCCGAGAGCTTTTGCCCATTGAACGGCGAGCGAACCCACACCGCCGGCCGCGGCATGAATAAGCACCCGATGGCCGGGTTCGACCTTGAAGGTCTTGTGCAACAGGTACCATACGGTCAGACCTTTGAGCATCAGCACGGCTGCCTGCTCATAAGTGATATGGTCGGGTAACTTTACCAGCCTGTCCGCGGGCGCGTTGCGTTCCGCTGCGTAAGCTCCAAGATTGAGATAATATGCGACCCGATCGCCAGGGTGGAAATTCGTCACTCCTGGTCCGACTGCAACAATTTCACCGGCCCCTTCATTGCCGAGAATGAAAGGAAGGCCAGGTGCCTTGTAGAGCCCGGTTCGGAAATAGCAGTCGATGAAGTTAAGGCCGATGGCGTGCTGGCGGATACGCACCTCTCCCGGGCCGGGATCGCCAAGCTCGACGTCCTCGTAGGTCAGAACCTCCGGTCCGCCCAGTTTGTGCACACGCACGGCCTTGGTCATGTCCTGCTCCCTGAACTTCATTTGGTTGAAACGCACCGAAAACCATCGCGTATCGCCTGTCAACGCGGTCTATGGCGATCCGTTCTTACGGCGGGCCCACCGAAGCTGCCCGTCTGCGCTTGCGATTGCGCTTGGCGAGGATATTGAATGCCTCGACCGCAGCCGAGAAGGCAATGGCGCAGTAGATGTAGGCGCGCGGAATATGGAATTGCAGACCGTCGGCCACCAGCGCCACGCCGATCAGAACCAGAAATGCAAGCGCCAGCATCTTGGTGGTCGGATGTTCGGCGACGAATGCCGAGACCGGCCCGGACGAGAGATACATCACGATACAGGCGATCACGACCGCTGCGACCATGATCCGAAGATCCTCCGCCATGCCGATGGCAGTGATGATCGAATCCAGAGAGAACACGAGGTCGATAATAATGATCTGGACGATGACCCAGAAAAACGCATCGGCGGCGGGCCGCTCTCCCTCCTCCGGCTCGTCTCCTTCGACCTCGGCATGAATTTCGTGCGTCGCCTTCGCGATCAGGAAAAACCCGCCGACGATGAGGATGATGTCGCGCCATGACAGCGCAAACCCGGCGACGGTCAGAACCGGTCTGGTCAGTCCGATCAGCCAGACCAGTATCGTCAGCAGCAAAATCCGGAAGACCAGCGCCAGCAACAAACCGATCTGCCGCGCGCGTTTCGCCTGCGGCGGCGGGATGCGTGACACGATCACGGACAGGAAGATCACGTTATCGATGCCGAGCACGATTTCGAGCGCTGTCAATGTCAGCAGCGCGGCCCAGGCTTCCGGGCTGGTCAACAGGTCCATCATGCGAAAGTCCGTTTGAACAAGCGGATCATGAGGTCGCTGAAAAGGATATAAAGCGCAATCGCGCACAGAGCGGCCTTCACACCGACCGAGACCTGAAAGTTTACGGCAATTGCGAAAATGCACAAACCGGCCCAAACAACAATCAGGGCCAGGTTGAATATCCGAAACCGCCGGGTCCGGACCGGGTGCATGACGCTGAACGGGACGAAGGTTAAAACCACGAGCAGTGCAAGAATAATACTGCCGACCGCTGGCGCCGGCTTGAGCAAAAACAGATAGAACGCCGCGCCGTTCCACAGGGTAGGAAAGCCGCGGAAATGATTGTCATCTGTTTTCATGCGCCGGTCGGCAAAATACAGAGCTCCCGAAACGACGATGGCAATTCCCAGAAGTGGCGTCGCCAGCGGTATCAACAGGCCGCTGGCGGCAATCGCGTAGGCTGGAACGAAGACATAGGTGGTAAAATCGACGATAAGATCGAGTGTGTCGCCGGACCAGTTCGGCAGGACCCCGACGACATCGAGCCGCCGTGCCAGCGGGCCATCGAGAGCATCGATGAGAAGGGCCACGCCGAGCCAGGCGAACATCGCCGCCCAGTGCTCCCGGACAGCCTCCAGCAAGGCGATTAACGCAACCCCCGCGCCGAGCGCGGTGAAAACGTGGACGCCGAATGCGCGCAAACGCGTAGATCTCGTGGGGTTGGTCGGCACAATCATGCCCTCAAAGACCTATCGTATCTGGCGCTATTTATAAAACCGGAATTGCATACGACTTGATATCATTTCCCAATGTGGGAAAAGGGCGGCTCCGATACGGACTTTCGGATGAACCAGAACGACACAACCAAATTCGATGTCGCGATTGTCGGCGGCGGTCCCGTCGGCCTTGCAACAGCGATTGCCATGGCACAAGGCGGCCTTTCTGCGGCGCTCGTGGCCCGCAAGGTTCCCTATGGCGACAATCGCACCACCGCCCTGCTCGGCGGATCGATCGATTTCTTGACCGCTCTGGACGTCTGGCGGCGTTGTGCGGCACACGCCGCCCCATTGCAGGTCATGCGCCTGGTCGACGATACCGGCCGGCTGATCCGGGCGCCGGAAGTCCGGTTTTCCGCCGAGGAAATCGGGGCCGAAGCATTCGGCTTCAATATCGAAAACCGGATTCTGATGACCGCGCTGGAAGAGCGCGCCGCCGAACTCGATCATCTCGTGCGCTATGACGACGAAGCCGCCGAGATTGCGGCGGACGATGATATCGTTCGTATTCGAACCGCGGGCGGTCAAACATTTGCCGCTGCGCTGGTCGCCGGAGCCGACGGCAAACACTCCCTCTCCCGTAAGGCCGCCGGCATTTCAGTGAAGCGCCGCGTGCTCGATCAGTCGGCCGTGACCTTCAACGTCTCCCATACGCGGCCGCACCGTAATATTTCGACAGAGTTTCATACATCACATGGCCCCTGCGTCTTTGTGCCGCTGCCGGGCGACCGCTCGAGCGTTGTGTGGGTCACAACGCCGGACAACGCCGCGCGACTGGCGGGATTGAGCGACGAAGCGCTTGGCACGGCCGCCGAAAGGCAGTCGCATTCGATCTTAGGCCGCATGCGCGCGGAAGCCAGCCGGCATGTGTTCCCGCTTTCGATCGAGACACCGGCCGCGCTTGCCGCGAGGAGAATTGCTCTGGTTGGAGAAGCCGCGCACGTAGTGCCTCCGATCGGAGCTCAGGGCCTGAACATAGGATTGCGCGATGCCGCCGACATTGCCGCCATTGTCACGCGCGCGCGCGAAACGGGTGAAGACATCGGCGAGGAGCAAATCCTGGTGCGCTACGTCGCGGACCGGCGCGCGGACGTCTTCAGCCGCACATTCGTGATCGACATGGCCAACCGGTCGCTGCTCAGCAATCTTTTTCCCGTGCAGGCCTTGCGCGCGCTCGGCATGCATCTGATCGAATCCGCCGGTCCTGTGCGCAGGCTTGCGATGCGCGAAGGTCTTTCGCCCTCGTGGCGCAGCCGGGCGCTTCCGGAAGGTTCCGACGCAAAATCTGGCTAGGCCGGCTTTTACGGGAATGCAATCGCGCCGTTCTGTATGAGCAGCATCGCGAGCGTCACGGTCACAACCGACAGGAACGTACCGAGCAGCACAGCGGCCGAAGCCGATTCGATCCACGTGTTATACTGGCGCGCGATAAGAAACACATTCAATGCCGGCGGCAACGAGGCAAGCAGCACCGCCGTCGCCGACCACTGCGGCGGAAACGGCCCCAGAAGCGTCAACAGTCCGAACGCGATCAGGGGATGCAGCAAGAGCTTCACACTGATCACACCCGGCACCTCCCACGGAATACCGGTAAAGGGACGCAAAGCGACCGTGACGCCGAGAACGAATAAAGCGACCGGCGCGGCGGCGCTCTGCAGAAATTGCAACATGCTGTCGATCGCAGCCGGCGTCTGAAGATGCAGTGCCGCAACCAGTGCGCCGCAATAGGAGGCCGCGATCAGAGGATGCAGCAGGATGTGTTTGACGATGTGTCCGACGGTCGGCAGCAACGCACGGCGCTGACCGTCGGTCACGACCATCAGCAGCGGTACGATTGAAAACAGGAACACGTTGTCGAAGCAGAATATGAGCGCCACGGGGACGGCGGCCTTCGCGCCGAGCAGCGACAGCGCAAGTCCCGGACCCATGTAACCGATATTGCCGTAGCCGCCAGCAAGCGCGGCCATCGAAGATTCCCGCCACGAAAGCTTGCCCGTCAGGCGGGCAGTGATCAGCGCCAGCGCAAAGGCCGTCGCTGTTCCAAGAGTGGTGGCGACGATGAACGGAGGGTTGTTCAGTTCCTCGAACGGTGTTTTTGCCAGAACTCGAAAGAACAGCGCCGGGAGGGAAATATAAAGCAAAAAGAAATTCATCCAGGCGAGCCCGGATTCGGGCAGGCCCTTGCGCTTGCCGCATACGAAGCCAATGAAAATCAAGCCGAAATACGGCAGTGCAAGGTTCAAAACATCGATCATCGGGGGCCGCTGTCACGCCGCTCCGGGCGCGCATGGGGCGAATCCCCGTTTGCTCACAACCCGCCGGTTTGTCCGGTTTGCCTCTAGCATCGGCCACAATCCTGGTCTATTCGACGAGGGATGATCAAGACGCGCACCGCAAAGTTTCAGATCGGTCAGATCGTACGTCACCGGATTTTTTCGTTCCGTGGCGTGATCTACGACATCGATCCCGAGTTCAACAACACCGAGGAATGGTGGCTGTCGATCCCGGAAGACATGCGCCCGCACAAGGATCAGCCGTTCTATCATCTGCTCGCAGAGAATTCGGAATCCGAATACGTCGCATATGTCTCCGAGCAAAATCTCCTCCCGGACGATTCCGGCGAACCGATCCGTCACTCGCAAGTGGCCGAGATTTTTGTGAAGGACAAATCCGGCGGATATCGCCAGCGCAATCCGTCGCTGAACTGAACTGATACCTCCAATCTCGCTCCACTCATCATCGGCAAATAAAAAAGCGCGCATCGCTGCGCGCTTTTAGAATTTTTGCGGGGCCAGCTTACTTCGCCGCGCCGCCCTGCGTCTGCTCCAGCTTCTGGCGGGCTTCAGCGGCGCGCTTCTGCAGTTCGTCCTGCAGTTTCTTCTGGTTTTCCTCGAACACCTTCGGATCGGTCGGCGGGCCGTCATAGGCCTTGGTGAACTCGGCGCCGAGCGGCAGCGGCAGCGTCAGCGGCGCACCGTTCGAATTGATCGCCTGGATCACAAGGTTCTGGCCCTTCTTCAGATTGGCCAGCAGTTCGGGCGTCACTTCATAATCCGACATGCAGCCATTGGCGAAACAGATCACGTAGGGGCTCTGCGCCGGCGGATTGTTATCCACGATCGCGCGGGTGCCGTAGCCCAGCTGCATGCCGAGCGGCAGCGTCACGCGAAGGACCTTCTTCGGCTCGCCTTCCGGCTCGATGATGACAGCCGCAATGACGGTCTGACCCGATTCGATACGGCCGTCCTTGCCGGTGAAGCAGACCTGCTTGGCGCCGGCATCCTGCCCCTTGAGACAGAACTTCGTCCAAGGGCCGTAGATCAACTGAACCTGCTGCTCGGGCTGGGCGGGAGCGGCGCCGGCTGGCGCGGCCGGAGCGGCACCAGCCTTCGGAGCCGCTTTCGGCGCTGCGGCGGGGGCTGCTTTCGGAGCCGCCTTGGGGGCAGCAGGAGGAGTCTGAGCGTTGACGGCCGGGATCGAAACAATTGTCACAGCCACCGCAGCCAAGGCCACAGAGGCATAACCTGCGAATCTCCGCCCGCGCGGCAAGGCCTGCGCGGCCAACCTACGAAAATTCATTCTAGAAAACCCTTTCTGAACCTGACGCCCGCCGCCACAAAGGGGCTGACGCTGCCTGGTGCGCGGCTGTCTCGGAGCCAAATACGGCGGTTACGTGACAGACCCGGCACCCTCTTCGGAATTGCCCGCCTTCAATACAGCGGCGGACGAAAAGATCAATGCCGACCGTGCTTATTTGCGCATTACATTCGGTCCCCATGCGGATGGGCATGCTAGATTTTGCGCCAGCGAAACCCCGAATCGAATGGGACAGGAGCGATGGGTAGGCCGCGGCTTTTGCCGGGATATCTGGCAGCCGTGCTCGCCGCCGCAGCTGGACTTGGGCTATTCCCCCTCGTTTTTCCGGGGCTCTGGAGTGCTGCCGCCGAATCCGCCTTCGCAATTGCAATGCACGGCAGGCCCGCACTGCCGCCCGACTATACTCATATGCCGTATGCCAATCCCGACGCGCCCAAGGGCGGACGGATGGTTTACGGCGTGCTCGGGACCTTCGACAGCCTCAACCCTTTTATCGTCAAGGGCGTCGCCGTTCAGCAGATTCGCGGCTATGTGGTCGAGAGCCTCATGGCCCGCGGCAATGACGAGCCATTCACGCTCTACGGTCTCCTTGCGAACGGCGTCGAAACCGACGACGCGCGCAGCTACGTGACGTTTCACCTCGATCCGCGCACCAAATTTTCCGATGGCACGCCGGTACGTGCCGAGGATGTTCTGTTTTCGTGGGAGCTGATGCGCGACAAGGGCCGGCCCAACTACCGGCTTTATTATTCCAAGGTCACGAAGGCGGCCGCGCTGGATGAGCGTACCATACGTTTCGATTTCGGCGGCACGGCGGATCGCGAATTGCCGCTGATCCTCGGCCTGATGCCGATTTTTGCAAAGCACGCCGTGGACACCGCGACCTTCGAGGAAACCTCGATGACTGCCCCGCTCGGCTCGGGACCTTATCGCGTCACGAACGTCAAGCCGGGCGCCAGCGTCACCCTGACCCGCAATCCTGCTTACTGGGGCGCGGATCGTCCCGCCGTGAAGGGCCTGTGGAATTTCGACGAGGTGCGTCTGGATTTTTATCGCGAGGCCAACGGCTCATTCGAGGCGTTCAAGCGCAGCCTCTACGATTTCCGCAATGAGACGGAGCCTCTGCGCTGGCACGAGGGGTACGATTTTCCGGCGGCGCGCAGCGGCGAAGTGATCCGCGAAGAAATCAAGACCGGCACGCCGCAGCCTACCGAATTTCTGGTGTTCAACACCAGACGCCCTGTGTTCGCCGACATTCGTGTCCGCCAGGCATTGTTGCTGCTCTATGATTTTGAATGGATCAATCGCAATTATTTCTTCGGGCTTTACGGACGCGCGCCGGGCTATTTCGCGGGCTCGGAGCTTTCGGCTGCCGGCAGGGACGCGGATGCACGCGAACGCCAATTGCTTGCGCCATATATACAGAGCGTCCAGCCCGACATTCTCGATGGCACCTATCACCTGCCCGTTACCGATGGCAGCGGACGCGACCGGGACACGCTGCGCGCCGCGCTCGATCTGTTCAAACAGGCCGGCTACGAACTCGACGGCAAGGATCTGCGCAATACAACCACGCATGCACCCCTCGCCTTTGAAATTCTGGTCACGACCCGCGATCAGGAGCGCATCGCGCTGGCCTACGCAAGAGACGCCAAACGCGCCGGCGTAACTGTGTCCGTGCGGGTGGTCGATGCCGTACAATTCGACCAGCGCAAGCTCGTCTTCGACTTCGACATGATCCAGAATCGCTGGGACCAGTCGCTATCTCCCGGCAACGAGCAGGCGTTCTACTGGGGCAGCGAGTCCGCCTCGATCAATGGAACGCGCAATTACATGGGGGCGAAAAATCCGGCGGTCGACGCAATGATCGCGGCCATGCTGGAGGCGCGCGAACGTCCGGATTTCGTCAGCGCGGTGCGCGCCCTCGATCGTGTCCTGATATCCGGCTGCTACGCCATTCCGCTTTACAACATTCAGCGCCAATGGATTGCGCGATGGAATCGGATAGAACAGCCTGAAAGAAACGCCCTGACCGGCTATCTGCCGGAAACCTGGTGGGCCAGACAGAAGAAGCCGCCGCAGTGACCGACGAACTGTCTCCTGACATGCGTGACCGGACCGCGTCGCCGAGCCTGTGCGATCTGTTCACACGCACGCTGGCCCGGCGGCCCGACGCAGCGGCGCTCAACGACCCGCTCAACAAGTTGCGCGTCACGGGCCAGTCTCCGATGCGGCTGACTTACCGGGAGGCCGACACGGCGATCACAGCCCTCGCCGCCCAATTGATGAACGCAGGATTGTCTCCGGGCGCGGTCGTCGCCGTTCAGTTGGCCAATACGGTGGAATATCCGCTCGTGCTGCTCGCCGCATGGCGCGCTGGACTGACCGTAGCTCTGTTGCCGCAACTCTGGCGCCGGGTAGAACTCGCCGACGCGCTCGGCCGTATCAATGCGCGTGCCCTGATCAGCGCCAGCCGCATTGACATTGTCGATCACGCGGAGATCGCAATGAACGCCGCGGCGGACGTGTTTTCGGTACGCCACGTCTTTGGTATCGGAAAGCACCTGTCCGACGGAATGACGCCGCTCGATCCGGGTGCGGTTCACGAAATGCCGCGGCTGCCCATGGTGGACGCCGGCAAGGCTGCGGTCATCTCCTTCGACGTTACGGTAGACGGGCTGATCGCAGTCCCGCGCAGCCACATCAATCTGATCGCCGGCGGCCTTGCCATCTCGATGGAAAGCGGACTGCCTTCGCCTGCCCGCATTCTCTCTTCGGTCATACCCTCGTCCTTCGCCGGTCTCGTTTCGTCCACCGTGACGTGGCTGCTCGGCGGCGGCACGCTGTCGCTCCATCACCCGTTCGATGCGCAGACGCTGGATGGCCAGCTTCGGCAGGAGGAATGCGACACGCTGATTGCACCGGCGCAACTGGCGTTGCGGCTTGGTGAAGCCGGCATGATCGATTCACTCCCGGCGCTGCGGCACGTTGTCGGGCTGTGGCGCACACCCGAACGCGTGGAATCGAGCGCGGAATGGCATGGCGGGCAGGCAAATTTCACTGACGTTTATCTGTTCGGCGAAGCTGGCCTCGTTCCAAGGCGGCGTCTGAATGGCGGCTCGCCTGCTCCGCTTGCCGAAGGCCCTTATGGGTTGTCATCCGGCAATCAGGCTCGGGCGGCCGGCGAGATCCTGCTGACGCCGAATGGCACGCTGGCCCTGCGCGGTGCATCGACGACGCCGATGGCTTATCGACCCGCACGAACGGACAACACCCCTGCACCGGACTCTGTCGATACCGGCTATGGCGCGCGCAGGGACGAGAGCAACGGCATGCTTCATGTCACCGCCCCGCCCGCAAGCCTGGCCGCCATCGGATTCTATCGCTTCCGTACCCAAGACCTCGAACGCTGGGCGGAGAGGCTCGGACCCGGCACGACATTCACAACTCTGCCGGATCAACTCAACGGACACCGGCTGGCGGGCCGCGCCAGCGAAGCCGCACGGGTGCGCGAGGCCATGGTCGAACTCGGCCTCGGCCCGCTGATGACCGAGGCGTTTCGCGAACGCGGATCGGCACATTAAATCCGCCTTTCCGTCGCATTTTTTGTCATGCGAATTGACGGCACGTTAACAGCGTCCGCCTAGGGTGGCCGCATGTCCCAGCAAGGTCCCATCGTCGTCGTTTCCGATCGCGCAAGCGTGCCATTTACGGACGCCATCGGCGAGGCCAGGCTGTTTCCTGTGATTGAGACCGGCTGGTCCGAAGCCGTGCAGGCTGTCAGGCGCGTACAGCCGGCTGCGGTCATCGTCGCCGACACGCAACACAATGACGAGCCGCTCGCGGCGCTTGCGCGTCAAGCGGAAGTTTCCCAGCCGAACGCCGTCCTGATCGTCCTCGACCCTGCATCGGCATTGCCGCCAAACGCCATTCCCCTTTCTTATGTTGAAAAATATCCGGCACGCTTCGCCGCAAGGCTCAACGCGGCATTGCGTGTGCGAACCCTGCACGCCACGGTTTTGCGGCGAATGCAGGGGGCAAATTTATCGTCGCCGACATCACCTCTGCACTGGCCGTCGAACGATCCCCTCGAAGACGCCAACGTGCTTCTGATCGGACGCGGCGGCGCTTACCCGTCGCTTTCGGTCGCGCTCGGCGAGCGCATGGGCATCGTCGGCGCGCTGAGCATCGAGGCGGCTGCCAAGCATCTGAACGCCCGCGATCTCGACGGCATTGTCATTGCCGGCGGATTCACGGCGCGGGTGGTCGACGCATTCCTGACGGTGCTGTCAGAGGATTCCCGCTTTCGCAATCTTCCGGTGATTCTCACGGCCGATGGTCTGATGCAGAATTACGACCTGCCCAATCTCGAAATCGCGACCGGCACGCCCCTCGAGATCACCGCCAACGCGATTCCCTTGATCCGTCAGAATGCCTTCGAAACGCGACTGCGCCGTGCCCTGACATCGCTCGACGCCGGAGGCCTGATCGACCCGGCTACGGGGCTCCTGACCCAGGAAGCTTTCTCCCGTGATTTTGCGAAGGCGGTCGAAGACGCCCTCGCGCGCGGCGCCGGATTGTCACTGGCCCGTTTCGCCTTGCCCCATACGGCCAGACGTGCACAGCTCGACGCGGCGCGCATCCTCAGCCGCCTGATGCGGCGAATGGATTTCGCCACCCTGCGCGACGACGATTCCATTATTGTCGCGTTCGCCGAAACCAATTTGCAGAATGTCCGCATGATTGCGCGGCGGCTTGCCAGCATTCTGCGGCAAACCGTCATCAGTGAGAAAAAAGACAGCAAGCTCGATCCTGACGTCACGGTCGCGACCGTGCTGCCGAACGACAGCGCGGCGTCTGTTCTGCAGCGTCTCGAAACCACCTCGCAGCGCGCGGCGTCCTGACGCGTCAGGCGGCCTTTCGGCCTTCGGCCAGCTCGGCAAGCTGGCGCAGGATTTCGGTCGTGCCTTCGATACGCTGATCCGGCGTTTCCCATTCCTGGAAGAACACCACTTTCATATCGGGCCGCACCTTCGCCGCCTGTCCGTGCTGGCGGATGAAGAACACAAGTCTCTCCGGCTGCGCGAAGCTGTTGTCGCGGAATGAGATCACTGCGCCCTTCGGTCCGGCATCCACCTTCTCGACATTGGCCCTTCGGCAATAGGCCTTGATCGCGGCGAGCTTGAACAGATAGCGGACTTCATCCGGCAACGGTCCGAAACGATCGCGCAGCTCCGCACCGAAATTGGCGATCTCTTCGTCGTCATCCATATCGGCAAGCCTGCGGTAAAGCGACAGCCGCACCGAGAGGTCGGCGACATAATCCTCCGGGATCAGTACCGGCATTCCGAGCGTGATCTGTGGCGACCAGCGGTCGGCGACCGGCTCGGCGATACCCGCCTTCAGGCTGACAATCGCCTCCTCCAGCATGGACTGATAAAGCTCGAAGCCGACTTCCTTGATGTGGCCGGACTGCTCCTCGCCGAGCAGATTGCCGGAGCCGCGAATATCGAGGTCATGCGAGGCGAGCTGGAATCCCGCGCCGAGATTTTCCAGCGACTGCAAAACCTTGAGCCGCCGCTCGGCCTGTGCGGTAATTTTCCGCTGCGCCGGGAGCGTGAACAGCGCGTAGGCGCGTAGCTTCGAGCGGCCCACTCGCCCGCGCAACTGATAAAGCTGCGCCAGGCCGAACATGTCGGCGCGATGCACGATCATGGTGTTGGCGGACGGAATATCGAGCCCGGATTCCACGATCGTGGTCGACAGCAGGATATCGTATTTGCCATCATAGAAAGCGGACATGATGTCCTCGATCACGGTCGGCGGCATCTGGCCATGCGCGACGGCAACCTTCATCTCGGGAACATGCTTGTCGAGAAAATCCTTGGCCTCCGCCAGATCCTCGATGCGCGGACAGACATAGAAGGCCTGCCCTCCCCGATATCGCTCGCGCAGCAGCGCCTCGCGCACCATCAGGGGATCGAACGGCGCGACGAAAGTGCGGACGGCAAGGCGGTCGACCGGCGGCGACGCGATGATCGACAGATCGCGCACGCCGGTCAGCGCCAACTGCAGCGTACGCGGGATCGGCGTCGCCGACAGCGTCAGCACATGCACTTCGCTGCGAAGCTGTTTCAGCCGCTCCTTGTGGGACACACCGAAATGCTGCTCCTCATCCACCACGATCAGGCCGAGATTCTTGAACTTGATGGTCTTGCCGAGCAGCGCGTGAGTGCCGACGACGATATCGATGCTGCCGTCCGCGATGCCTTTCTTGACGTTTGCCAGTTCCTTTGCCGAAACGAGACGCGAGGCCTGCGCGACATTGATCGGGAATCCCCGGAAGCGCTCGGTGAAGTTCTTCGCATGCTGGCGCGCCAGCAGCGTGGTCGGCACCACGACCGCGACCTGCCGTCCGTCGAGAGCAACCGCGAAGGCCGCACGCAGCGCCACCTCGGTCTTGCCGAAACCGACGTCGCCGCAGATCAGGCGGTCCATCGGTTTGCCGGAATCGAGATCGTGCAGCGTCGATGTGATCGCACCGAGCTGGTCTTCCGTTTCGTCATACGGAAACCGCGCGCAGAATTCGTCGTACATGCCCTGATGAACGGGAAATTTCGGGGCCTCGCGCAGCAGGCGTTCCGCCGCGATCTTGATGAGATCGCCCGCGATCTCGCGAATGCGGTTCTTGAGCTTCGCCTTGCGTGCCTGCCAGCCGCCGCCGCCCAGCCGGTCGAGTTCGACTCCCGCCTGCTCTGAGCCGTAGCGCGAGAGCAGTTCGATGTTTTCGACCGGCAGGTAGAGCTTCGTCTCGTTGGCGTAGTGCAATTCGAGGCAGTCATGCGGCGCGCCGCCCACGGTCAGCGTCTGCAGGCCGACGAAACGGCCGATGCCGTGTTCGACATGGACCACAAGATCGCCGGTCGAAAGACTCGTCACCTCGGAGATGAAGTTTTCCAGCTTGCGGCTGGATTTGCGCGCGCGAACCAGGCGGTCGCCGAGAATGTCCTGCTCGGTGATCAGCGCGACATGTTCGGTCTCGAAACCGGATTCAAGACCGACCACGGCCAGCATGGTCTCGTTGCGCGGCGTTGCCTGAACGGTCCGCCACGTATTGACACTGGTGAGATTGAGCAGCTTGTGATCGGTCAGCATGCTCGCCATGCGCTCGCGCGAGCCTTCGCTCCACAGCGCGAGGACGACTTTCCTGCGCTCGCTCTGGAGCCTGTTGATATGCGCGACAACAGCCTCGAACACGTTGACGTTGCTGTCGGCACGCTCGGGCGCGAAATTGCGGCCCTGCCGTGCGCCGATATCAATCACGTTGGCGTCTTCAGGCACGGCGAACGGCGACAACCGGGCCAGTGCGCTGTCGGCGAGATGTTTCGACCACTCGGCTTCGGTGAGATAAAGCCGATCCGGCGGCAGCGGCTTGTAGATTATGCCACCTCCCGGATGCTGCATCGCCTCGAAGCGGGCGTCGTAATAATCCTGAATTTGCCTGAAACGCTCACGCGCCGAATCCTCGACCTGCGGTTCGATTGCGACCGGCGCGCCGTCGAGATAATCGAACAGCGTATCCATCTTCTCGACGAACAGCGGCAGCCAGTGCTCCATGCCGGGATGGCGGCGTCCCTCGCTGACCGCCTCGTAAAGCTGATCGTCGCGCTCCGGCGCGCCGAACTGCGCGACATAGCCCATGCGGAAGCGGCGAATGGTTTCGGTGACAAGCTGGAACTCGGAGACCGGCACCAGATCGAGCGCGCGCATGTCGAGCAGCGTGCGCTGGGTTTCCGCATCGAAGGTGCGGATGGATTCGAGCGTGTCGCCGAAGAAATCGAACCGGACCGGCTGATCGAGACCGGCCGGAAACAGATCGAGAATGCCGCCGCGCACGGCATATTCGCCGGGCTCGCGCACCGTGGACGTGCGGCTGTAGCCGTTATGCTCCAGCCATTGCGCGATCGAATCCATCGGCACTCGGTTGCCGGGAGCGACGGACAGCGCCTGAGCCGCGACCGCATCGCGCGCCGGAACGCGCTGGACAGCGGCATTGACCGTCGTCAGCACGATCAGCGGCTTGTCGCCGCCTTTCAGGCGCGAGAGCCGCGCCAGTGTCGTCAAACGCTGCGCCAGGATGCCGCCGTGAGGCGAAACACGATCGTAGGGCTGGCAATCCCATGCCGGAAACTGCATGACCGAAATATCGGGTGCGAAGAATTCCAGCGCGCGGGCGAGCTGCGCCATGCGCGGCCCATCGCGGCAAACCACGGCAAGACTGACCGCCGGCGGATTCTGTCGCGCGGCGACGGCGCGGGCGAGGTCCGAAACGATCAGCCCTTCCGAACCCTCGGCGACATTGGCGAGCGTCAGCGCACGGCCGGGTTGCAGGGAATTCGCGGGCGAGCCTGCCTTGCTCATGCCGCTGAGCCCGACAGACCGAAGGCCTTGATGCGCAGGAAAATGCCGTCCGCGTAATCCGGTGGCAGTGGAGCCTTCTCGGTGAAGGCGGCATACAGATCGGGATCTGGCAATTCGATCAGCCGCTCAAGCTCGGACACTTCCGCCTCGCTGAGCGAGGCGATGTTGGCGTCGGCAAAACCGCCAAGCAGCATGTCCATCTCCCGCGTACCGCGATGCCAGCAGCGGAACAGAAGGCGCTTGCGCCGGGGATCGAGACCCTCGCTCGACCGTGACGATCCAGACATTTGCGAATTTCCTCAACGCCAAAAGCCCGGACGTGCCGGGCGATGTTGATATAGTCGGCGGGATTGACCTTGTCAGTAGTTTCCTTGTCGCCGCTGTTATACGTGTGCGTCATGGCCGGGCAGGCCCGGCCATGACGATAAGAAACGGCTTAGATTCTCCTATGCGCCCTGTTTTGCTCAATCCGCTGTTTGCGCCGGTCACGAGCCTTTCCGGCGTGGGGCCAAAGCAGGACAAGCTGTTCCGTTATTTGCTCGACCGCAGCGAAACGCCACGGCTTGTCGATTTGCTGCTGCATCTGCCGGTCGGCGTGATCGACCGCCGCGTGCGACCGAAAATCCGCGACGTTGTGCCGGGTACAGTGGTGACGCTGGAGGTGACGGTGGACCGCCATCGCCCCGCGCCACCCGGCCGGTCGCGCGCGCCGCATGTGGTTTATGCCAACGACGAGACCGGCGATGTGATGCTGACCTATTTCCGCGCTCAGCCGGGATACATCGAAAAGCTGCTGCCGGTCGGTGAAAAACGATACGTCTCCGGCACGGCGCAGATGTTCGACGGCACCCTGCAAATGGTGCACCCGGATCGCGTGGTGGACGAGGAAGGTTTCGCCAAGCTGCCGCAGATCGACGTCGTCTATCCACTGACCGAAGGTCTCGCCATCGGATCAATCCGTCGCGCCATGGTGCAGGCGCTGGCGAAACTGCCCGAGCTGCCGGAATGGATCAGCCCTGAAGTCTTGCGGCGCTGTTCGTTTCCTCCGATGTCGGAAGCTCTGCACCATGTGCACGAGCCCGCCGAACTCACCGATATTCTGCCGCAGGAAAAATTCTGGTCACGTCTCGCCTTCGACGAACTGCTCGCGGGTCAGCTCGCGCTCGCACTGGTGCGCGCGCAGCTTCGCCGTCCTGCCGGACTGCGCAACGCGGGCGACGGGCATCTGCGCAGCAGGATCATCGACGCCCTTCCCTATGCCCTGACCCATTCGCAACAGGAGGCCGCCAGGGCCATCTCCAGCGATCTCGTGCAGCCTGTGAGGATGCTGCGGTTGCTGCAGGGCGACGTCGGTTCGGGCAAGACCGTGGTGGCGCTACTCGCCGCCGCGGCGGTGGCCGAAGCGGGCAAACAATCCGCGCTGATGGCGCCGACCGAAATTCTTTCGCGCCAGCACATCAAGACCATCGCGCCGCTGGCGGAGCGCGCCGGCATGCGGGTCGCGATTCTGACCGGCCGTGAAAAGGGCAAGGAGCGGCGCGATCTTCTCGCGCGGCTTGAAAACGGTGAGATCGATCTTCTGGTCGGAACGCACGCGCTGATCCAGGATGATGTGATCTTCAAATCGCTGGCGCTCGCCATCGTCGACGAGCAACACCGCTTCGGCGTGCGCGAGCGCCTTGCGCTTACCGACAAGGGCGATTCCGTCGACGTGCTGGTGTTGAGTGCGACGCCCATTCCGCGCACGCTGGTGCTGACCTATTTCGGCGACATGGACATCTCCGAACTGCGCGAAAAACCCGCCGGCCGCCAGCCGATCGACACGCGCGCCGTGCCGGACAGCCGCACCGGCGAGATCATCGACGCCGTCGGACGCGCCATCGACAGCGGCAAGCTGGTTTACTGGATTTGTCCATTGGTCGAGCAATCCGACGTGGAGGATTTCGCGCATCTGACCAACGCGACGAAGCGCTTTGAAATCCTGCAGAAGCGTTTCGGCGAGCGCGTCGGGCTTGTTCACGGCCAGATGAAAGGCACCGAGAAGGATGCCGTGATGGCGCGGTTCGCGGCTGGCGAAATTCAGGTGCTTGTCGCGACGACCGTTGTTGAGGTCGGAGTCGATGTTCCGGCCGCGACCATCATGGTGATCGAGAACGCCGAACGCTTCGGACTCGCGCAGCTACATCAGTTGCGCGGGCGCATCGGACGCGGCTCGGAATCGTCAACCTGCATCCTGCTCTATCATGAGCCGCTTGGCGAAATGTCGGCGGCGCGGCTGAAGGTAATCCGCGAGACAACGGACGGTTTCCGGATCGCGGAAGAGGATCTGCGCCTGCGCGGCGAGGGCGAAGTGCTCGGCACGCGCCAGAGCGGCCTGCCCGGCTATCGCATCGCGCGGCCCGAGGTACACGCCCAGCTCATCGCGCAAGCCCGCGACGAGGCGCTACGGATCATGAAGGACAATCCGAAACTCGAGGGCGAACGCGGCGAGGCGCTGCGCTGCCTGCTTTATCTTTATGAGCGCGATGAAGCGATCCCGCTGCTCGGTGCGGGATAGGCATGATCGCCTTCGGAAAGGATTACGGCGGCAAGGATACTATTCCACCTTCGCGGGCGTTTGCGCCGGCGCGATCGTGGCGGCACGCGCGACATTGGCGGCCTGCGCCATTTCCGCCAGCGCCGTGATTTTCTTCTGCGCGTCATTGCCGCCGGGTTGCACCACGCCTGCCGACATGATGAGGGTCGCGGCCTGCTCCGCGCTCATCTCGATTTCGATCAGCTTCGATTTCGGCACGTAGAAGAAAAAGCCGGTGGTCGGGTTCGGCGCGCATGGCAGGAACACAGCCGCGTGCTCTTCCCCGCCGGGGAAGTTCACGGCGATATCCTCGCTTGGCGCATGCGAGATCAGAACGATCGACCACATGCCGGGCGACGGGAATTCGACGAGGCCCACTTTACGGAAACTCGATCCCTTGCCTGAGAACAGCGTCTCGAACACCTGCTTGAGGCCGCGATAGATCGCGCGGACCACGGGCATGTGACCCAGCAGCATGTCGCCGAATTCGACCAGCTTGCGGCCGATCAGATTGGCGGTGAGGAAACCGAGGAAGGTCAGCGCAAACACTGCAACGATCAGACCCGAACCCGGCAGACCGAACGGCAGATAGGTTTCCGGACGATAGGCCGCCGGCACGAACGGCCGCACCAGCCCGTCGACCCAGGTGACAAACCACCACGTCAGGTAAAAAGTGATCGCAATGGGACCGGCGACGATGAGGCCGGTCAGAAAATAATTCCGCAGCCTCGCCATCGCGCCGCGCGGCGGATCGGGAGGGCCAAGCGGGTCACCCGGGACATTGATCTGCGTATCATCGGTCATCGCGAATCCAAATCATCCAACCAGCGCTATGCGCAGGCTCGCTTAGCACAGCAATTGGTCGGGATTGTATCAGAGTTTCGACTCATGCCACGCGGCCTGCGGCAGTTTGTCATTCCACCGTGACCGATTTCGCCAGATTCCGGGGTTGGTCGACATCGGTTCCCATCACGACAGCCGTGTGATAGGCGAGCAACTGGACCGGAATGGCATAGATCAGCGGCGTGACCGTGGCGGGCATGTCCGGCAGGATAATGGTTTCCAGTGACTGGACAGTGGCTTCGCGTGCGCCCTGCGCGTCGGTCATCAGGATGATCCGCCCGCCCCGCGCCGCGACCTCCTGCATGTTGGACACGGTTTTTTCGAACACGCGGTCGTAAGGTGCTATCACCACAACCGGCATTTTCTCGTCGATCAGCGCGATGGGACCATGCTTGAGTTCGCCGGCGGCGTAGCCTTCGGCATGAATGTAGGAAATTTCCTTGAGCTTCAGCGCGCCTTCCAGCGCCAGCGGATAGGACGTGCCGCGTCCGAGATACAAAACGTCCTGTGCCTTGGCGATGTCGCGGGCCAGCTTCTCGATCTGCGGTTCCAGCGCCAGCGCCGCCGTCATCAGGCGCGGCACCTCGACAAGGCCGTGAACCAGCTTCGTCTCGTCCTCGACGGAAAGTTCACCCCTCGCCTTGCCCGCAGCGATGGCCAATGCCGCCAGCACCATCAACTGGCATGTGAAGGCCTTGGTGGAGGCGACGCCAATTTCGGGACCGGCGAGCGTCGGCAATACCGTTTCGCTTTCACGCGCGATGGTCGACGTCGTGACATTGACAACAGAGACGGTATGCAGGCCCTGGGACTTGGCGTATCGCAGCGCCGCAAGCGTGTCGGCTGTCTCGCCGGACTGTGAAATGAAGATCGCCAGATCGCCCTTATGCAGCGGCGCTTCGCGGTAGCGGAATTCGGATGCGATATCGAGTTCGACCGGCAGGCGCGCCAGACGCTCGAACCAGTATTTGGCGACGAAGCCGGCGTAGCTTGCGGTACCGCAGGCGGTGATCGACACCCGGCCGATCCTGGAAAAATCGAACGGCAGCTTGACCGGCAGCGCTACCTGCTCGCTCGCCATATCGACATAGCGCGCGAGCGTATGGCCCGCGACTTCCGGCTGCTCGTGAATTTCCTTCGCCATGAAGTGGCGGTAATTCGCCTTGTCGACCATGAAGGTCGATGCGCCGGATTTGAGAATCTCGCGCTCGACGACAGCGCCGCTTTCGTCGTGAATCTCGGCACTGGTGCGGGTCAGCACCACCCAGTCGCCGTCTTCCAGATAACTGATATCGTCGGTGAACGGCGCAAGCGCGATGGCGTCCGAGCCGAGATACATTTCGCCGTCGCCGTAACCGATGGCCAGCGGCGACCCCTTGCGCGCGCCGATCATCAGATTGTCCTCGCCTTCGAACACGAAGCCCAGCGCGAACGCGCCGCGCAATCGCGGCAGCGCGGCCTTCACGGCATCCGCTGGCTTGAGACCCTTGGCAAGATAGGAATCGACCAGATGCGCGACGACTTCGGTATCGGTCTCGCTGGAAAATTTAGCGCCAGCCTTTTCAAGCTCCGCACGCAATTCCCGGAAGTTTTCGATAATGCCGTTGTGAACCACCGCAACGCGCGGCGTCGCGTGCGGATGCGCGTTTTTCTCGGTCGGTTTGCCGTGAGTCGCCCAGCGGGTATGGCCGATGCCGACCCGGCCAAGCAAAGGCGAGGCTTTCAGACGCGCTTCGAGGTTCTTCAGCTTGCCTTCGGCGCGGCGGCGATCGAGATGCACGCCTTCGAGGGTTGCAACACCCGCAGAATCGTAGCCGCGATATTCAAGCCGCTTGAGTGAATCGACCAGTTGGTCCGCGACCGGACCGCGCCCCAGAATACCTACGATGCCGCACATGCGGATTTGCGTCCTTCAAGCCCCGACCGTATGGCCGGTTTCATAGCCATTATCGCACGGCGGCGGCGTCAATAATTGTTGCGGATTGAGACAGGATTAAACGGTTAATACAACGACGTCAGCCCTTTGGCTTTCCGGTTTGTTTTTTGGTTTCCGCCTTGTGCTCGCGATAACGCTGCGCCCAGCCGGGACGGACCGTCTGCTCGCTGCGCTCGACCGCCAGCGCATCGTCCGGCACATCGCGGGTGATGACAGAGCCAGAGCCGATATAGGCGCCCGCGCCGATCTTCACAGGGGCGACCAGCGAGGAGTTCGAGCCGACGAACGCTCCCGTGCCGATTTCGGTGCGGTGTTTGTCGAAACCATCGTAGTTACACAGAATGGTGCCGGCTCCGATGTTGGCGTTCGCGCCGACCTGCGCATCGCCGACATAGGACAAATGATTGACCTTGACTCCCTCTTCCAGAGTCGCGGCCTTCGTCTCCACGAAATTGCCGATGCGAACGCCCTCGCCCAGCGACGTGCCGGGACGGATGCGCGCATAGGGGCCAAGCGAAACGTTGCGTCCGATCTGCGCCTGCACGATGTGCGAAAACGAATGGATCACCGCGCCGTCGCCGATGCTGACGCCGGGGCCGATCACCACGAACGGTTCGATGGTCACGTCGCTGCCGAACGCAGTGTCCCTGCTGAGGAAAACCGTTTCGGGCGCGATCATGGTGACGCCCGCATCGAGCGCCGCGCGCCGCAACTGCGCCTGAAGCACGGCCTCGGCTTCGGCAAGCTGCGTCTTGGTGTTGATGCCCCGCACTTCATCCTCGCCGGTTTCGATCACGGCCGCGCGCAGTCCGAGCTTGCGGACGATGCCCACGGCATCCGTGAGATAATACTCTTTCTTGCTGTTGCCATCGCCGATCTGTTCGAGAATCTGCAAGGCGGTCCTGCCCGAGAACGCCATCATCCCGGCGTTGCACAGGGTTACGGCGCGTTCCGCATCGCTGGCGTCGGCCTGCTCACGAATGGCAACGAGTTCGCCATTCTCGACCAGCAGACGCCCGTAGCCCGTGGGATCGGCGGCGCGAAATCCGAGCACGGCCAGGGCAGCGCCATCCTTCAGCGCATCCCGCAACCGCTCGAAAGTCCCGGACGTCACCAGGGGCGTATCGCCGAACACGATCAAAAGATCGTCGGCGCCCTTCGCGATCGCCTCGCGCGCGGCCAGTACCGCATGCGCGGTGCCTTTGCGTTCGCGCTGGACAAACGTCGAGGCATCCGGCCGTATACGCCTGACTTCATCGATCACCGCCTGATGGTCGGGACCGACCACCACGGCGAGCGACGCACCCTCGCCTCGTGGCGCGGCGAGCAGCACATGCCCGAGCAAGGTCTGGCCCGCAACCGTGTGCAGGACCTTCGGCAGTTTCGAGCGCATGCGGGTGCCTTCGCCCGCGGCAAGAACGACAGTCAGACTGGATCGAGAAGCCATTCGATTTTCCGTTGGCACATGCTGCCGGTCGATGTTTGGCCCTCATAGGACCTTTTCGCCCCGGATGGAATAACCCGGCATGCATCAGCCGCTTTGTCCGGCAACAAAAGCCGCTTCCTGTTAATCTTTCTGCGTGATTCGCGTGAACCGCTGGGGACGGCGCAGACGTCATGCCAAACGATCGTGACCGTATCAATGCGGCACCCGAAGGCGATGGCTCATCGGGCTGGATGGCAAGCCTTCTGGCCGAGGAGGATGCGTTCGACCGTCGTGCCCTGTGGCGGCTCGGCACATGGGCCGCCAGCGCGGTCGGAGCTTTGACCGTAGCCGTGCTGAGCTCGCAGCAATCCGTCAATTTGCGCAGCGAGCGCATGGCCTATGCCGACATGACCCGGCAGGCGCAGCAGATACAGTGGATCGCCAAGGACAGCCAGAATGAAAGCCGCCGCCTTGCCGCCGCGGTCGATACGCTCAACGGCGATCGTGACCGGTTGTATTCGCGCGTGACGGTCCTCGAACAAAATCTCGAATCCGTCACCGGCTCGATTTCGAAACCGTCTGCGATGAGCGATTCCGCTTCATTGCCCGACAGGAAAAACGACAACAGACAGAACCCGGCGGCTGAACAGAAGGCGGCGGGCAAAAGCGATTCCAGAGCGGATGCGACGACGATCCCGCTTACACCGGTTCCGGTCAATACGCTTCCGGTGAAGCCGCAGCCGAAGGCCGATAGTTCCGCCGAGTCAAATCCTGAGATCGCCCCGGTTACAGAGGGCAAGAAAGACTTGCCGCTCGTGACGGCCTCCACCACGGCGATGCCGGAAATTGCAGCGGCGGCCAGCCAGCCGGTCCAGCGCACCGATTTCGGCGTCGATATCGGCACCGCGAATTCGGTCGAAGGGCTGCGCGCAATGTGGCGCAGTGCGGTGACCGCACAAGGTCAGGCACTCGCGGGGCTGCAGCCGATCATCGTGGTCAAGGAGCGCAATGACGGCGCAGGCCTGCAACTGCGCCTTGTCGCGGGGCCGCTTGCCAATGCCGCCGAAGCCGCGAAGATCTGCGCGCAGATGATCGCGGCGAGACGCGGATGCCAAACCGCCGTTTATGACGGGCAGCGTCTTGCCATGGACATTTCTGCCAAACCTGCCGCCGTCAGCGCGCCGAAACCGCCCCGCCGGACCAACGCACGGCAGGAAGAAACACCCCCGCCGGCCCAGCGCGGGCTGACCTCGATATTCGGCCGCTAGGCTCTGGCGCCACGGCATATTTGATCGCGCTCCGGGCCTGTTGCCGGTTGTTTCATGTCGCGATCCGCACCATAGTGGCCGCCATGCAAAAGCAACCTTTCCGGCTCAGTCCCTATCAGGTCCAATGGCTTCTGGTCGTCGGTTTCTCGACCGTCGGCTACGCGCTTTATCTGCGCTACTTCGCCATCGAGTTTTCGCAGTTCGCGCTCGCCTGCGACGCCGGACTGCCGTCGATGCTTTGCAAGATCAGGCTCCTGGCGACCTATCTGTTCAAGCATTCGGTGTTCGGCATCGCGGCGCTTATCATCGCGGTGCTGCATCTGATCCGCCCGTCGATCGTCACCCTCACCGGCGGATTGATCGCCGCCGGCTTCGGCATCGTGCTCTACAATATTGTTCCGTCGGGACTTGCTATTGGGCTGATGATTTTGGGTTTTGCGCGACCCGCGCCAGCGACAGCGTGAGCGCCAGAGCGAGATAGGCGCCGCAGGTCCAGAGCGACTGCCAGTTGTTCGGCCCTTCGTTGAAAATGACATAGACCGAGGACAATGCGAGCAGGCCCGCGAAGGTCAGTTCCGCGATGGGATGCGCCGCCGCCGTCAGCGGATTGTTGAGCAGGACCAGCCCCAGAAACGGCACGGCCGCGATGGTCAGCGTCGCGAATGGAAAATCGCGGTAACGCGGATCGAACACGAAGCCGAGCGCCGTCTCCGCGGCGATCAGAACCACAATCACCAGTGCAAGACCGAGCAGACGCTGCGAGCGCGACGCCGTGCGATATTCGGGTGGTCCCATCAGCTCGAGAAAAGTGGGAAGGCCGCGTCCGGACATGAAGGCGATCGATGCGAGGATCGGTGCGGCGAGCGAAGCCGTCAGCAGAAACAGCGAATGCGTCCAGCCGGCGACGCCGAGGCTTTCGATCATCGTCTTTTCCACGGCAAGCCCCGCCAGCGCCCCGCCCGCCGTCGCCGACAGCGCCACGGCGAGCCAGGATACCAGCCGCGGCGACCATGGCTTGCGGCGAAGCGTGAGCAGCGCGGTGACATAGACGATGATGCACAACAGCATGCCGCCCGCCATCTGCAGCTTCCAGAAGGGGTGGTTTGTGATCGGCTCGCCCGGCGGATATTTCAGCGTCCGGCTTTCGGACGTGAACAGTCCCCAATAGCCGCCGACCGTGCCCTCGAGCTGTCGCTTCCACGGCTGATCGTAGGCTTCGATCAAATTGACGCGAAACTTCTCCTGCCGCGCCAATTCCAGAATCTGTGACACGACCATCGCCTGATTGGTGCGTGAGGGCAGCGCGCCCTCGCGCATCCGCCCCGCGCTCGGCCAGCCGGTTTCGCCGATCAGGATTTCCTTGTTCGGGAATGCCACCGCCATGCGCTTGCGAATGGAATCGACGTGCGCGGCGGCGTATTTGGCGCGAACCGGGATGTCCTCCCAGAACGGCAGGATGTGAATGGTGACGAAATCCACCGCATCATACACGTCGCGGTTACGCAGCCAAAATTCCCAGACATCGGCGTAGGTGACCGGGATTCCCGCCTTCGCCTTCACTTGCCGGATCAGCGCGACGAGATCGCTCGACGTCATTTCGCCGCGCAGCAGAACCTCGTTGCCGACCACAAGCGACTGGATCGTGTCGGGATACTTCTTGGCAAGAGCCACCGCGGTGTCGATCTGCAGGCTGTTCTTGAGACGGTTGTTGCCGAGCCAGATGCCCTGGATGACCTTCAGCCCCACTTTAGCGGCTTCGCCCGGCACCTGATCGAGGCCGACATCGACCGAATACGTGCGAATGCAGCCGGTGATCTTGACCAGTTCCTTCAGATCCTGGGCAATCTGCTCGGCCGACACATGGAGCGTTGGATCGAGCGGGGTCTGATCGCCGCGGAACGGAGCGTAGGAAACACATTCCAGTTTCTGGTTCGGATCGATCGGCGCGCGCGACAGCGTCACCGGTCTGGCAAGCCACAGCCAGACGCCGGCGATGATGCAAAGCGAAGCGACAAGCAGCGCCAGCGGGATTCGAAGCGAAATGGTTCCGTCCTCCAGCCCGTCGATTAGCCGCTTGCCATCGCCATGCCAAGAGCCGGCATGCCACAGCCGGCGTGTTCGGCGCCCGCTTTATCTAAAAGTTCGGAAAATGCCGTCTTGCTGGACAAAAATCCAAATGTCCGCCATGGCATTCACGAATGGGATTCGGCGCAGCGCCCGAATGCGTTTCCGCCGCAATGGAGACGAATTCGGGCGGCAGAAGGGCAGTAAAGACGCCAAGGATGCGATTGGCTTTGCCGCAGCTGCAGGATTGCCGCAAGTCAGCGGTCTGCGGACAAAGGTTGATTGTCAGCGGGCGGGTTTGTACACAAACAATCAAGCCGCTTGCGCTTCAACGACAAGAACGGGCTCGATTATCGGGGATCTCATGAGTCGCTTTCCTTCCAGCCTTTTACCTTCCAGCCTTGTACCTTCCCGTCTTGCTCCTTTCCGTCTTGCTCCTTTCCGTCTTGCTCCTTTCCGTCTTGTTCCGCTCCGCCTTGGCATCACGGCCTTCGGTCTTCTTCTGTCCGCCATGATGCTGGCCCTAAGCCCCGGCGCTGTTTTCGCGCAGAGCGGCGGAGACCAGCGCGCGCAGGACCAGAAGCAGGTCCCCCCTGTCGCGGCCGACGCCACCAAGGACAACCAGCGCAAGGTCGACGAGTTCGCCGAGGCCGCGCAGGCCATCAACGGTCCCGCCGGAAACCCGGAATGCGTCTGGCTCGGCCGCCGCGTGGTCAACCTGATGTGGCGCGACGATTTGGACACGGCTTTCCGGCATCTGGATCTATACGACCGTTTCGGTTGCCCCGGGGGCCACGTGCAGGCTGCCTTCCGCTGTCTGGTCCGGTTCGGCGGGCAAATCGACAACAAGGTTGCCGAAACCCTCAATAGCCGTATTCAGGCCTGCTGGATCAATCCGAACGCCCAGCCGCAACCGGGAAGCACACCGGCTGCCCAACCGCCCGCCGCAGCGTCGCAGCCAGCGCCCGCTTCCCAACCGCCCGCCAAGTAGGTTTCAAGCCGGCACGATGCTGTGCACCAATCGGGACGTTCGGCGACCTCAAACTCCAGAGCCAAGTGAAAGATTTTGAACGGATTCGCGATCCGGGAGCAATGCGCCCTTAAAACGCCATTGCGCCATACCAGATATTAAATCGCGTGGCATAAATTGGGAGGCTTGATAAGCTCTTTCGGCTTCGCCCTGGTCGAGCCGAGGGACGGTCTCGTAACCCTGATACGTTCCTTGCCACACTAGTCCCGGATTGGTCCTTGTAGGGATGCGCCGCGTCGTCGCTGTCTTGATCCTCGTTACCGCGCTTCACGCGGCGATCTGGGCCGCGCTGCGGGAAAAACAGGACGCTCCCGACTTTCACGGCATGCTGCCGAGCCTGTCCTACGCTCCCTTCGAGGGGACCGGGCATCCTGACGTCGACAATATCCCTACCGTCGAGAAAATCCGCGCCGACCTGAAGAAACTGTCGACGATGACGAAGGCGATTCGCCTCTACTCATCGACGGGCGGCGTGGAACTTGTTCCGCCAATTGCCGCCGAATTCGGCCTGAAGGTCACGGTCGGCGCCTGGCTCGACAAAAACCTTGATCGTAACGAGCGGGAAATAGCCGCCGCTGTCGATCTTGCCAAACACAACAGCAACGTGATCGGCGTCGTGGTCGGCAACGAAACACTCTATCGCGACGATCTGAAGATCGACGATCTGATCGAGTACATCCAGCGGGTGAAGCGCCAGGTCAGCGTTCCCGTGACGACCGGCGAAATCTGGAGCATGTGGCGTGACGAGCCGCAGCTTGCCTCGAATGTCGATTTCATCGCCGCGCACATCCTGCCCTACTGGAACAACATCCCCGTCGGCGAAGCTGTCGATTACAGCATGAACATTTACAAGCTGCTGCGGGACACTTTCCCCGGCAAGCGCGTGGTGGTCGCCGAATTTGGATGGCCCAGCGCGGGCTATAATCTGCGTCAGGCCGATCCGGGTCCGTTCGAACAGGCCTCTGTGCTGCGCAATTTCGTCGCCCGCGCCGACGCCATTGGGATGGATTACAACATCGTCGAAGCCATCGATCAGCCGTGGAAATTCTTCGAAGGCGGCGTCGGTCCCTATTGGGGCATTCTCAACGCTGCCCGCGAACCGAAATTTTCATGGACCGGCCCCGTCGTCGATCAGGACTATTGGAAGATCGCGACGATCGCGATTCTTGTCGGCATCCTGATGTCGCTGCCGATTTTCCGGATGGTCCAACCAACCGCCCGACAGGCGCTGGTGCTGGCCACCGCGGCTGCCGTGGTCGGCGCCTGGGTCGCAACCATTTTCGCCTACTGGAACGGGCATTATTTCGTGTTCGGATCCGCCTTCGCGCTCACGCTCGGCGTCATTCTTCTGGTGCCGTTGATACTGATCGCGATGGCGCGGATCGAGGAAATCGCAACGGTGGCATTCGGCCACAAGCCGCGGCGGCTGATCGCGCAGCCCCTGCCCGCGCCGGCAGAAGATTACGCACCAAAAGTCTCGATCCATATTCCGGCCTATTACGAGCCGCCGGAGATGCTCAAGCAAACGCTCGATGCGGTGGCGCGCCTGAATTATCCGAACTTCGAATGCGTGGTGATCATCAACAACACGCCGGACCCGACGTTCTGGCAGCCGATCCAGGATCATTGCCGCGCGCTTGGCGAGCGCTTCATTTTCATCAACGCGGAAAAGGTGCAGGGCTTCAAGGCCGGCGCGTTGAAAATCGCGATGGCGCGCACCGCAACCGACGCGGAAATCATCGGGGTCATCGACGCCGATTACGCGGTTACGCCGAACTGGCTGAAGGACCTCGTGCCTGCGTTCGCCGATCCACGCGTCGGCCTCGTGCAGGCGCCGCAGGATCACCGCGATGGCGACCGTTCATTGATGCACTACGCGATGAACGGCGAATATGCCGGCTTCTTCGATATCGGCATGATCCAGCGCAACGAAGCGAATGCCATCATCGTCCATGGCACAATGTGCCTGATCCGCCGCGCGGCGATGGACATGGCCGGCGGCTGGGCCGGCGATACGATCTGCGAAGACACCGATCTTGGCCTGTCGGTGATTGAACAGGGCTGGATCACGCATTACACCAACACGCGCTACGGCTATGGCCTGCTTCCGGACACCTACGAGGCGTTCAAGAAACAACGACACCGCTGGGCGTATGGCGGGTTTCAGATCGTCAAGAAGCACTGGCGGCGATTCCTGCCCGGCGCGACCCGGCTGTCGCCCGATCAGAAGCGCGAATTCACGCTCGGCTGGCTGAACTGGCTGGGAGCGGAAAGCCTCGGTGTCGTCGTCGCGATCCTCAACCTGATCTGGGTGCCGGTCGTGGCGTTCGCCGACATCGCTATTCCGGACAAGATTCTCACCTTGCCGATCATCGCCTCATTCGTGGTGTCACTCCTTCATTTCGTCACGCTGTATCGCCTGCGCGTGCCGATCAAGACCGGACAGATGCTGGCCGCGATGATCACCGCGATGTCCGTGCAGTGGACCGTGTCTCGTGCGGTGGCGAACGGATTGATCACCGATCATCTGCCGTTCGCGCGCACCTCGAAGGGCGGCCTGTCGCTGATGTCGGTTGAATTCCAGGCATTCTGGGAAGCCGTGATCGGCGTGCTGCTCCTGATCGGCGCCGGCGTGCTTGTGATGTTCAATCCGAAACAGGTGCGCGAGATCTACATCTTCGCAGGCGTGCTTGTGCTGCAAAGCCTGCCGTTCCTCGCCGCTGTGGCGATCGCAATACTTGAGAATTCGCGCATCAACTCCTTCGAGTTCTGGCGCAGCTCAAGCACACGCGCCGCCGAATTGATCGGCCTTCGCCGTGCGGCGCTTCCTGGCGTTCAGCAGGCGGCGTCATCCGACGTGCGGCAAATTTCAGCCGAGTAGTTTGGCCGAGTAGTTTGTTCGGCGTTCGTGAAAGCGGCTACAGCTTATGCGTCAACGTGACGCGCATTCTGCGACAACACACCACGACGACATTTTTAAAAAATTTTGGCAGCGAAAGTTGTTTGCATGTGCGAAATCCACTCTCGGCTCGCTTCATTTTTCTTCGATAACACGATGATATAAAACGATTATTCTAAAATATCCGCCAGTTGGCCCGCGGTGTGGCCTTCTCAACCAAGCGCCTTGCGCGCTGGAATATAATATACCACACTTTTCCTCTGCGGGATGGGCCTCACGAGCCAAAGAAAAACCCGTTAGGAGGAAACATGACCAATTCAGGAGTGGCTCAGCCCGGTGCGGCTGAGGGTAAAAGCGGTTTTCGTTGGCTCCAGCTCGCCATGGGCATCGTCTGCATGGCGATGATAGCCAACCTGCAATACGGATGGACGCTGTTCGTCGATCCGATCGATGCGAAGTATCACTGGGGTCGCGCCGCCATCCAGCTGGCGTTCACCCTCTTCGTCGTCACCGAGACATGGCTCGTTCCAGTCGAAGCGTGGTTCGTCGATAAATACGGCCCGAGCGTCGTCGTCTGTTTCGGCGGCGTCATGGTTGCGCTGGCCTGGGTCCTGAACTCCTACGCCGATTCGATCACCATGCTTTACGCTGCGGCAGTCGTCGGCGGCATCGGCGCTGGCTCGGTTTACGGAACGTGCGTCGGCAACGCGCTGAAGTGGTTTCCCGATCGCCGCGGCCTTGCCGCCGGTGCAACGGCGGCCGGTTTCGGTGCGGGCGCCGCGATTACGGTCGTTCCGATCGCTCACATGATCGCGGCCAGCGGTTACCAGAACGCATTCTTCAATTTCGGAATCGGCCAGGGCGTGATCGTCTTCGTGCTGGGTCTGCTTCTTCGCCCGCCGAAGGTCGCAATGCCCATGAAGAAAAAGCAGCTCAACCTGCCGCAGACCACTGCGAACTTCACGCCCGGCCAGACCCTGAAGAGTCCGATCTTCTGGATTCTTTATGTCACCTTCGTGCTCGTTGCGTCGGGCGGCCTGATGGCGACGGCCCAGATCGCGCCGATCGCGCACGATTACAAGATCGCCGACGTACCCGTGAGCCTGCTCGGCTTCCAGATGGCCGCGCTGACCATGGCCATCTCCCTCGACCGTATCTTCGACGGGTTCGGACGGCCGCTGTTCGGGTTCATTTCCGACAACATCGGACGTGAAAACACCATGTTCATCGCCTTCGGCACGGCGGCAGTGATGTTGCTGTTGCTGTTCAACTACGGCCAGACACCGATTGTGTTCGTGCTTGCCACGGCGGTTTATTTCGGCGTGTTCGGCGAGATCTACAGCCTGTTTCCGGCGACCAGCGGCGATACGTTCGGTGCGAAGTTTGCGACCACAAACAACGGTATGCTTTATACCGCCAAGGGCACGGCAGCGTTGCTGGTCCCGTTCGGCAGCATCATCGCCAAGCAGTATGGCTGGCAGGCTGTGTTTGCGATCGCCGTCGGCTTCAATGCCGTCGCGGCGCTGATGGCTATCTTCGTGATCAAGCCGATACGCCGGGCATTCATCGAAAAGAGCAACGGAGCCGCCGCCGCTTCGCCGGTAGCGGTTCAGAAAGCCAGCGTGGCCTGAGGGCCTGGCCGATCCGCAAAAAGAAAGCCGGGGAGGAAGTGACGGCTTCCACCCCAGCTGGACCAAACCGTGAGGCGATCACGGACTGGTCATCAGCTTCGTAGCACAATACTGCGACAGTCTGTCGCACTTTTTGGTGATTGACAGTATTTGAAGACAAATTTCGTTGTTGCGATGCAGCGGAACGTACCGCCGCTTAGGCCAGCCACAGGTCAGATGATTTCGTAGGCAAAGAAAATCACAATCGCTGTCAGACTAATCAGGCCCAGCAGAAACGTCTGATCGGCAATCAGTTCGCATCGTGAACTGAGACGCCTCCTCTCCGCGTGCCGCATGGCGACATAAGACGAAAAGGCGCTGACAAGAAACACGACGGTGGTCAGGGCCGCGTATTCGTCGACATGGCTGGGCCCGATATGCGCCTCCGCAATCTTGACGAGACCCACAAGCGTGGCGGACACGCCGATCATGTTGCCCGCTGTCGGAAGGATATGGGTCGAGAGGGTTTTGCGGGACGGCTCATTGGGCGAAGTCATGTTGTCTCCGGGCAAAGATGGATCGGCGGCGAATCACAAGATCGAAACCGCAGTCGTGCAATAATTACAGGAGCAGATTCGAGCCGCGTAAGCTCAGTTTTGAACTGTGGCAGCGCGCCTTTGCGCTGAAATATCTGTCAGCGCGCCATCGTCATCGTAATTAAGCTGGAACGACGTGCATAGATAAGCCAGCACCGTCACGCCCAAGAGGCAGGCGGCCAGAAGGGGCAGCCAGCTGTCATCCGTCTCGCGAGGCTTCCCGCGACGCGTCTGAACACGCTTCAGTTGATCCACGACATTGCCTCCGGCCAAAGCCGCAACGCACGTCCTCGGACTGGACATCGCCTGACGTCACGACCCGATTCCGCGCGGACATGCGACATAATGTCGCAAATGTCTGCAATGTCCAGCCGTCAAAACCTGCCTGAAAATCGCCGAACGCGCGAGAACACGCTGCCTGCAAGAACTGCTCTGCAGGCCAGACACTCCAGATCAAGCTAACTCAGTGCGCTGGCGTCACCCGGAACCTGTCCGAATGACCGGAGCACGACAGCATCCTTGAATTCGCCGATCATCGGATCACCCGAGCGGCTGAAAGCGACCGCGCCGATGTTCTCCGGCGCACGCGCCAGCACCTCCGCCCGGCGGATTGCGGTACCGGGGCTTTGAAATTCCTCTGCCTGGCCGGCAGTGGGCTCGCCGGCTTCATCCTCGGTGAAGGGCAAGGCAACATAATAAGTGATATCGGACATGGACCTCTCCCATCGAGACGAGCGCGCGTTAATTGATGTGCCGCCACAATGTTCACTTTTTGTTCTTTTGTCAAACGGATGTCTGCCGCTTGGCTGGCGCTCCCGCTAGAAGGTTGAACCGACTTGTAAAATAACCGGTTGAGGGTTGCTTTTCCTGCGCCGAATCCGTGCCTTGCAGGCTTGACCCCACCGGACGCCGCCCCTACACACCGCCACGAGTGAGCGCGTAGCTCAGGCGGTAGAGCACGTGACTTTTAATCATGGGGTCGAGGGTTCGAGTCCCTCCGCGCTCACCAATACCTGTGACAAATCCCACATAAAAAAGTGATTTTTGAGCTGCGGCAGCCGCGGCCTTTTCCTCATGACACTTCGATCACGAGCGGCGGTCCTCCTGCTCCTTGATTTCGTCATCGCTCAGAACGTGCTTCGGCGTGGCGATATCCCCGTCGTCGGTAACATCGACAGCGAATGGAGCATCCTTCGATCTCGAATGACGATGGATCGCGCCGCCCTTGGCGGACGGCTTGCGAGCGCCGGGCCTTTTTCTTCCGGGTTTTGTGCCCGATGAATGTTTCATTGTTCCGATAGTGGGATTGCCCCCTCCCCGAAACTCCAGAGGGATTATTCTGCCTTGCCCGCAGCCTCGCGCAGCGCAGCGTTGATGCGATCCTGCCAGCCCGGACCGCCCTCCTGAAAATGTTCAAGCACATCCTGATCGATCCGCAGCGACACCAGTTCCTTGACGCCGGGCAATGCCGAGGGCTGTTTCGGCAGCGGCGCGGCGGTTTTGGTGGTGAGCGACTTGAACGCGGCTTCTGCCTCCGTCTTGGCGTCGCTGAGCGTACGGGGCCGGCGCGGTGGCTGAGACATCAGACTCCCTCGAACAGAGCGGTGGATAGATAACGTTCGGCGAATGACGGCACGATGGCAAGAATGATCTTGCCTGCATTTTCCGGACGCTTGCCGAGTTCGAGCGCGGCGGCGATCGCTGCTCCGGAGGAGATACCCGCGGGGATACCTTCGCTACGCGCCAGCGCGCGGGAGGTTTCGATCGCGGTTACGCTGTTGACCTTGACGATCTCATCAATCACGGAGCGATCCAGAATGTCGGGCACGAAGCCGGCGCCGATACCCTGGATCTTGTGCGGCGAATGCTGTCCGCCAGACAGCACGGGGCTTTCCTCGGGCTCGACCGCAACCACGCGCAGCGACGGTTTTCGCGGCTTGAGCACCTGACCGACGCCGGTGATGGTGCCGCCGGTGCCGACACCCGCGACAAAAATATCGAGATTGCCGCCGGTATCGTTCCAGATTTCCTCAGCGGTGGTGCGGCGATGCACTTCGGGATTGGCGAGATTCCTGAACTGCTGCGGCATCACCGAATTCGGCGTGGTGCGGAGCAGTTCCTCCGCGGTTGCGATCGCGCCTTTCATGCCCTGCCCCGCCGGTGTCAGCACGAGCTCCGCGCCGAGAAACGCCAGCATCTTGCGCCGCTCGATCGACATCGAATCCGGCATCACCAGTTTCAGGCGATAACCGCGCGAGGCGGCGACGAACGCCAGCGCGATACCGGTGTTGCCCGAGGTCGGCTCGATCAGCACCGTGTCCTTGTTGATGATCCCGGATTTTTCCACTGCGATAATCATCGCCGCGCCGATGCGATCCTTCACGCTGGCGGCCGGATTGAAATATTCAAGCTTGGCTAAAATTGTCGCGCCGACGCCGCGTTGCTTGGGCAGGCGGTTGAGGCGCACGATGGGCGTGTTGCCAAATGCGTCCACGATGCTGTCATAGATGCGGCCGCGTCCGGGGCGATACTGCGCGTCGTCAATCGGTGACATGGCGTCTCCATAAGCAAAAGAACTGAAAACAAAACGGCTTATGGATTAAGTCGCCAAAGTGTCGCAACGCAAGAGGCTCCAGGCCTCAGACAAGCAAATAAGGCAGGCACCGCACTGCAAAATCAAACATCTCTAAAGGAACGCATTTGTGTTGCGACTCCTTCAAAGTTGCAGGTGTATAGTCATCGTCAGGGGTGGCTAACCTGAGGGAGATCACGATGCCAGCACTTGCTGAAATCCAGTCGACCCTGCCGCACAACACACGCGTCGTGTTGCCGCGTACATCGCGTGGTTTGGTTTGCTCGATCTGTGCAGATACCATGGTCGCGGCCGAAGCTTCGGCGGTGTCCGACGATACCATCAGCTATCTGTGGACCTGCGACACTTGCGGCCACGGCTTCGTGACCAAGCACGACATCAAGACAGGCGCGCGCGCTTAAGCGCGGGCGGCATCCATCTCAGCGCGGCGGCAGATCGCCGGCGGCCCATCCTGCGCGTGTCCGTTCGCGGAACGATGCGAATGTGCCGCCTCCAACCGCCTCGCGGATGCCGCTCATCAGATGCTGGAAATACGCGATGTTAATCTCCGACAGCAACATCGCGCCAAGCGCCTCGCCGGACTTGATCAAATGATGCAGATAGGCACGTGAGTAATCGCGCGCTCCGGGCCATGAGCTTTCTTCATCCAATGGGCGCGGATCGTCGGCGTGACGCGCATTGCGCAAATTGATAACACCGCGCCTCGTGAATGCGTGGCCGTGGCGGCCATTTCGCGTCGGCAACACGCAATCGAACATGTCGATGCCGCGCGCGACCGCCTCGAGCATGTCGTCCGGCGTGCCGACGCCCATCAGATAACGCGGACGATCCTGCGGCAGCAGCGGCGCAGCCTCTCCGATCATCGCCAGCATCACCTCTTGCGGCTCGCCGACGGCAAGTCCGCCGATGGCATAGCCATGAAAGCCGATATCGACCAAAGCCTGCGCACTGTCGCGCCGGAGCGCGGGCACATCGCCACCCTGCACGATCCCGAACAGCATATGCCCGTCGGGCGCGCCTTCGAACGCACGCCTGCTTCGCTCGGCCCAGCGGATCGACAGTCTCATCGCGCGCTCGATGTCGTCGCGCGAGGCCGGCAGCCGCACACACTCGTCGAGCTGCATTGCAATGTCCGAACCGAACAGACGCTGCACCTCGATGGCACGCTCGGGCGACAACTCAAGCACGGCGCCGTCGATGTGAGATTTGAAGGTGACGCCCTGCTCGCTCACCTTGCGAAGCTGCGCCAGCGACATGACCTGAAAGCCGCCGGAATCGGTCAGCATCGGTCCGTTCCAGCCGGTGAATTTTTGCAGGCCGCCAAGCCGCGCGATCCGTTCCGCGCCGGGACGCAGCATGAGGTGATACGTGTTGCCGAGCACGATGTCCGCGCCGGCGTCGCGAATATCGCGCCAGTGAATGCCTTTCATCGCTCCCGCGGTGCCGACAGGCATGAAGGCCGGTGTGCGCACCACGCCATGTGGCGTAACAAGCGACCCAAGCCGAGCTTCGCCGTCCTGTTTCAGAAGCGTGAATGAGTTGGAAAGTGTCATGACGCCGTTGTGCCGGAGGTTTCCGCGCGAAACAACAGGCAGGCGTCGCCATAGGAATAGAACCGGTAGCCGCTTGCAATCGCATGCGCGTAGGCTGACCGCATCGTGTCCAGCCCGCATAGCGCCGACACCAGCATGAACAGCGTCGAGCGAGGCAGGTGAAAGTTCGTCATCATGATATCGACGGCCCGGAAGCGATACCCGGGCGTGATGAAGATCGCGGTTTCACCGCTGAATTCGCGTAGTATGCCGTTCTCACCTGCGGCACTTTCAAGAAGCCGCAGCGAGGTCGAGCCAACCGCAACGATCCGGCCCCCCTCGGCACGCGCCGCGTTCAGCACGTCCGCTGTCGCCTGCGAGACCGAGCCCCACTCGCCATGCATACGATGGTCCTCGATGTTGTCGGCCTTCACCGGCAAAAAGGTGCCCGCGCCGACGTGCAGGGTCACGCGATGCAGTCCTATGCCGCGCCCGGACAGTGCCGCCTCGAGCGCCGGCGTGAAATGCAGTCCCGCGGTCGGCGCCGCGACGGCGCCTTCATTGGCCGCGAACATGGTCTGATAATCGGTCGTGTCGCGCTCGTCCGGCGTGCGCTTCGAGGCGATATAGGGCGGCAGCGGCGGCGCGCCGAGATCGGCGATCGCCTGATCCAGGACCGGTCCGTGAAACGCGAAAGCCAGCGTCACCTCGCCGGCCTCGCCCTTGGCCTCGACCGTCGCGTCAAGGTTGCCGATGAGGCAAACACGTCCCTCATGGCCGAAGCGAACGGTATCGCCGACGGAAAGCTTGCGCGCTGGTCTCACCAGCGCCTGCCAGCGCGCGCCATCAAGGCGCTTGATCAGCGTGGCGTCGATTTTTGGCTCGCTTACCCCGCCGACGCGCCGTCCGGAGAGCTGCGCCGCGATCACCTTCGTATCGTTTACCACCAACTGATCGCCGGGCTGAAGCAGCGACGGAAGGTCGCTCACGATCCGATCCTCAAGACCAATGCCGGGACGTACGACCAGCAGCCGCGCGGAATCGCGAGGGCTTGCGGGGCGCAGCGCGATGCTCTCAGCGGGCAGATCGAAATCGAACAGATCGGTGCGCATGAAATTGACTATCAAAACGTGGATGGCCGGGACAAGCCCGGCCATGACGTAGTTCATTCAGAAAAGGGCGCGATGTCAGGCTGCGTCCGAGGCCATATGAGCCTTGATGATCTTGTCGGGATTGTTCACAGGTTCGCCGCGTTTGATCTTGTCGACGTTCTCCATGCCGGAGATCACCTTGCCCCACACCGTATATTGCTTGTTGAGGAACGGGGCGTCATCGAAGCAAATGAAAAACTGGCTATCGCCGGAATCGGGCGATGCGGCGCGCGCCATCGAGGCAGTGCCGCGCACATGCGGCTCGGCATTGAACTCGGCCTTGAGCTTCTGTCCTGAACCGCCGGTGCCCGTGCCATGCGGGCAGCCGGTCTGCGCCATGAAGCCGTCGATCACGCGATGAAACACGATACCGTCATAGAATCCTTCGCGCACCAGTTCCTTGATGCGGGCGACATGGTTCGGAGCGAGATCGGGACGCATCTCGATCTTCACTTCGCCCTGGGTGGTATCGAGGATCAGGGTGTTGTCGTTATCTGCCATGATACTTCTTTCTGCAAAATTGAAACTGCTACTCACTTGATGTCGGAGGCGACCTGCACCTTCACCATCTTGTCCGGATTGCTCACCGGCTCGCCGCGCTTGATCTTGTCCACGACATCCATGCCGGAAACAACCTTGCCGATCACCGTGTACTGGCCGTTGAGCGATGGATATTCGCTGAACATGATGAAGAACTGCGAGTTCGCCGAATTCGGATCGCCCGCCCGCGCCATGCCGACAACGCCGCGCGTAAACGGCACATTGGAGAATTCAGCCGGAAGGTTTGGATATTTCGATCCGCCGGTGCCGTTGAAATTCTGTCCGTCACCGGTCTGCGCCATGAAGCCTTCGATCACGCGGTGGAACGGCACGTTGTTGTAATAGCCGTCCCGCGCGAGCTGCTTGATGCGCTCGGCATGCTTGGGGGCGAGGTCGGGGCGCAGCGCAATGACGATGCGGCCCTTATTGGTGTCAATGACGATGGCGTTCGACTTGTCGATGCCGGCCGGCAGCGCCTGCGAAAATGCGGGCGCGGCGAACATGACAGCCACGAGAACAGCAAGAATTCTGAACATGAAAACTCCGGTTTTTCGGGGAGGATGGAAACGGATGTGGGCTTTATCGCGGCGGCAGGCAAGCACCGCTTGCTGCACCGATTTATGACGATCCAGCGAATTTGGCCTTCAGCCGCACCGCAACAGGCTTTGGAACGAAGGGTGAAATATCGCCGCCCATGCTGGCAATCTGGCGCACCAGCGTCGCGGTGATCGGCCGCACGGTGCTGGACGCCGGGATGAAAATGGTCTGCACCTCCGGCACCAGGGTCTGGTTCATGCCCGCGATCTGCATTTCATAATCGAGGTCGGTGCCGTCACGAAGGCCACGGATCAGGATTTTCGCCCCGGCACGCTGCGCCGCCGTCACGGTCAGATCGCTGAAGGTCGTGCATTCCAGCCCGCAGCCGGCCTGCGCTGCAATGGGGGTGAAAACCTCTTTCACCATTTCAAGGCGCTGCTCGACAGTGAACAGTGGCGCCTTGCCGGGGTGGATGCCGATGGCGACAACAAGGCGGTCCACCAGGCTGCAGGCCTGCCGCACCACATCCAGATGGCCATTAGTCACGGGATCGAACGAACCCGGATAAAGCGCGACATGAGACATTGGCTTTGGGCCTTTCTTCAGCCTCTCCTACCCCGCCGCGCCGCAGGCGGCAAGCGAGGCCGGGTGACGCGCTAGTTTCCGTTGCTGTCGGCTTCCTCGGTGATGTGCTCGACCGAAGCAACCTTCTCGTCGTCGGCGGTGTTGAACACAATCACGCCCTGGGTCGAGCGGCCGGCGATACGGATATCCTCGACCGGGCAGCGGATAAGCTGGCCCTTGTCGGTCACCAGCATGATCTGGTCGCTGTCCTCGACGGGGAAGGATGCCACCAGCTTGCCGTTACGTTCGTTGACGGACATGGCGACGATGCCTTTTCCGCCGCGACCCGTGGTCCGGTATTCGTAGGACGAACTTCGCTTGCCATAGCCGTTTTCGCTGATGGTCAGAACGAACTGTTCGCCCGCCGACATTTCGACATAACGCTGTTCACCAAGCTCGATCGCGCCGTTGGTCTCCTCGGCATCCGCGCCATTCTCTTCCTCGACACCGCCGCGCCGCACCGCATTGGCGCGCCGCAGATAGGCCGCGCGCTCGTCCGCACTGACCTCGGCATGACGCAGGATGGTCATCGAGATGAGCTTGTCGTCCTCGGAAAGCGCGATACCACGTACGCCCATCGAGGTGCGACCCGTGAACACGCGCACGTCGGTGACCGGGAAGCGGATACACTGGCCGCCGGCGGCGGTGAGCAGCACGTCGTCGTTCTCAGTGCAGATCTGCACGTCGACGATCGCCTCGCCCTCTTCCAGCTTCATTGCGATGATGCCCGAGCGGCGGACATCGACGAAGTCGGACAACTTGTTGCGCCGGACATTTCCGCCGGTAGTCGCGAACATCACGTCCAGATTACCCCATGAGGATTCGTCCTCGGGCAGCGGCATGATGGTGGTGATGCGCTCGCCCTGCTCCATCGGCAAAATATTGATGAGCGCCTTGCCGCGCGCATTCGGCGCCGCCATCGGCAGACGCCAGACCTTTTCCTTGTAAACCTGTCCGCGTGAGGAGAAGAACAGCACCGGCGTATGGGTCGAGGCGATGAACAGCCGCGCGACGAAATCCTCCTCACGCGTCTGCATGCCGGCGCGGCCCTTGCCGCCGCGCTTCTGCGCGCGATAGGCCGACAGCGGCACGCGCTTGACGTAACCGGCATGCGACACGGTGACCACCATGTCCTCGCGCTGGATCAGGTCCTCGTCCTCGACCTCTCCCTCCTGATCGATGATCTGGGTACGGCGCGGGGTCGCGAACTCCGATTTGATCGCCTGCAGCTCGTCCTTGATGATGGACTGAATGCGCGCGCGCGAGCGAAGAATTTCGAGATAATCCGCGATCTCGAGCGCGAGCTTGTCGAGTTCGTCGGAGATTTCCTCACGTCCGAGCGCGGTGAGACGCTGCAGGCGCAGATCGAGAATAGCCTTGGCCTGCTCCAGCGACAGCCGCGCGGTGCCATCCTCGTTGATCCGATGGCGCGGGTCGTCGATCAGCGTGATCATCGCCGCGACGTCCTTGGCGGGCCAATCGCGCGCCATCAGGGTGTCGCGCGCGGTGGCGGGGTCCGGCGAGGTGCGGATCACGCGGATGACCTCGTCGATATTGGCGACCGCGATGGCAAGGCCGACCAGGATATGCGCGCGGTCCCGCGCCTTGTTGAGCAGGAATTTCGTGCGCCGCGACACCACGTTCTCGCGGAACGCGATGAACAGAGTCAGCAGTTCCTTCAGATTCATCAGCAGCGGACGGCCGCCATCCAGCGCCACCATGTTGGCGCCGAAATTGGTCTGTAGCGGTGTGAACTTGTAGAGCTGGTTCAGCACCACCTCGGCGACGGTGTCGCGCTTGAGTTCGACGACCACGCGATAACCGTCGCGGTCGGATTCGTCGCGCAGATCGGAGATGCCCTCGATCTTCTTGTCGCGCACGAGTTCGGCGATACGCTCGACCATCGTCGCCTTGTTCACCTGATAGGGAATTTCGGAAACGATGATCGCCTCGCGATCCTTGCGGATGGTGTCGATCGACACCTTGCCGCGCATCACGATCGATCCGCGCCCCAGATGATAGGCGGCACGGATGCCCTGACGTCCCAGAATGACGCCGCCGGTCGGAAAGTCCGGGCCCGGAATGATGTTGATCAGATCGTCCATCGAGAGGCCCGGATCGTCGATCAGCGCGACGCAGGCGTCGATGACCTCGCCAAGATTATGCGGCGGGATGTTGGTCGCCATGCCGACCGCGATGCCGCCCGCGCCGTTGACGAGAAGATTGGGAAATTTCGCAGGGAGAACCTTCGGCTCGCGTTCGGAGCTGTCGTAGTTCGGCTGGAAATCGACGGTGTCCTTGTCGATGTCGTCGAGCAGCGAATGCGCGATCTTCTGCAGGCGCGATTCCGTATAGCGCATCGCCGCCGGCATATCGCCGTCGACCGAACCGAAATTGCCCTGACCGTCGATGAGCGGCACGCGCATGGAAAAATCCTGCGCCATTCGCACCAGCGCGTCGTAGACCGACTGGTCGCCATGCGGATGATATTTACCGATGACGTCGCCGACCGTGCGCGCCGATTTGCGATAGGGCTTGTTCCACTCAAAGCCGTTCTCATACATGCCGTAGAGAATGCGGCGATGAACCGGCTTCAATCCGTCCCGCGCGTCAGGCAGCGCGCGCGCCACGATCACGCTCATCGCGTAATCGAGATACGAGCGTTTCATCTCGTCGGTGATGGAAACGGGCTTGATGTCGAGGGGGCTCGTGCCGCCTTCGGCCGGGTCTTTCGGGTCAGTCAAAATGCGAATCCTGGGCGTGCGAAATGCCCGTCATATATAGTTCAAATCGCCTCCCGCGCCAACCCAATCGAGCTTAAAATGATTGTAAATATACCAATTCTATCAATGACTTAAAATGACTCATAAAGCCGCTTCATGGACCCCGACTCACGCGCGGAAAAGCGTCGTTCGGGAGCATAGAACTGCGCTTCCCAAATACCCCCCCACACGAAAAACCGCGCGGCCCGAGGCCGTGCGGTGTGTCGTAAAATCACAGTGACGGAAGCCGTTTTATTAGAAAGGAATGTCGTCGTTCATATCGTCGTTGCGGCCGCCGGCGGGAACGGCGCGGCGTTGCGAGGGACCGCTCGAGCCGAACGAATCCGCGGCCTCGTCGGCGAACGAGCCACCGCCGCCACCACCTCTGCCATCCAGCATGGTCAGCGTTGAGTTAAACCCCTGCAGCACGACTTCGGTGGAGTACTTGTCCTTCCCGTCCTTGTCCTGCCATTTGCGGGTCTGCAGCGCCCCCTCGATGTAAACCTTCGAGCCCTTTTTCAGATACTGCTCGGCAATCTTGCAAAGCCCTTCGCTGAAAATCACCACGCGATGCCACTCGGTCTTTTCCTTGCGCTCACCGGAATTCTTGTCGCGCCAGGTTTCCGATGTCGCCACGCTCAGATTGGCGATCGGACGGCCATCCTGAGTCCGCCGAATTTCCGGATCGGCTCCCAGATTGCCGACCAAAATCACCTTGTTGACGCTTCCCGCCATCTTCATCTCCGTTCGCGCCGTCTGCGGCGCGTTACCTGAATTTGCAAAAGGCGCGAACCTCATCGTCACGCCGCTGGATTCGACCCTATACGCTTGCATCACGCGCGTTGGGAAAGGGCCGCAATTATCCACATCGATCGCTTAACCACGATGCCGAAAGTTCTCTAATATGTACTCTTTTTGTTCCTGCAAGCCAAAGCTGTATTTATCGAACTTTAGGGAACCCCTTGGCAGGATTAAACGTTCGTTCAGGCAGCCTAAATTGGGCCATAAAATCGCCACTCCTGCGGCCGCTAAAAGGCAAAAAGTTCCAACGAAAACACTCACTTAGCGAAGATTCTTCGTTGCCGAGTGTTGCTTTTGAGAGACGCGGTTTTTTGGCGGACGGGGTTATACAAAGCGCACGGACTCAACCTTCCGGTGCATCGACGTATCGGGGAAAAAACTGCTTCAGCCAATGAAGCGGACTAAACTGGAGAAGAGAGAAATGAAGAAGCTTTTGCTGGGCACCGTGGCCGTTCTGGCTCTCGGTTCAACCTCGGTGTTCGCGGCTGATTTGCCGGCGCGCACCTATACCAAGGCTCCGCCAGCGCCGCTGGCGCCGATCTATAACTGGAACGGCCTCTATGTCGGCGGCTTCGTCGGCGGCGCGTTCGGCGGCGACAACAGCACCAACGACCTCGGCGGCGGGCCGCTGGCAACCTCCAACCGCGGCAGCGCCTTCTTCGGCGGCGGTCAGGTCGGCTACAACTGGCAGTTCGCTCCGAACTGGCTGGTCGGTATCGAAGGCGATATCGGCGGCCTGTCGAGCAGCGACCGCAACTTCGTCAACGGCGACGGTGCGTTTCGCGACCGTACCGACTGGCTGGCGTCTGTGACCGGCCGCCTCGGCTACACCTGGGGTCCGGGCCTCGTCTACGTGAAGGGCGGTGCGGCGTTCCGTGACGACAACGGCTTGACTGCTACGGTTCCGTTCTCGACCAACCGTGACAGCACCGGCTACACCATCGGTGGCGGTCTGGAGTACATGTTCGCTCCCGCCTGGTCGGCCAAGATCGAGTACCAGTACTACAACTTCGACACCACGACGGTTTCCGTGCCGGCTGGTCCGTCCTTCAGCTACAAGGACGACATCCACACTGTGAAGGCCGGTATCAACTACCACTTCAATTGGGGCAACCCGATTGCCGGTCGTTACTAAGCCGATCTGAATTCCGTTTTCGGATTGATCTGACGGAAAGGCCGGCGCAAGCCGGCCTTTTTGCTTGTCCGCTCCGGCCCTGCCGTTGAATCGGTGAGCAACGCCACCAAGGCACTGGAAATTCCGCGCTGTTCTTCCTACGTTCGCAAAACGGAATTTCCCAATTTTGACGATCCGCTTTCCGGGTTCCGGAAACTCGATCTCGTATTTGCGCGCCGGAACCTGTCCATGGATGAAGTCATCAAGGCTAAACGCAATCCAGCCGGCGCTGCATCGCGCGCGATCACCATTCGGGGAGCGCGCGAGCACAACCTGAAAAACGTCGATCTTGCGGTTCCCCGCGACAAGCTGGTGGTTTTCACGGGGCTGTCGGGATCGGGCAAATCCTCGCTGGCGTTCGACACCATCTATGCGGAGGGGCAGCGTCGCTATGTCGAATCGCTGTCCGCCTATGCGCGCCAATTCCTCGAGATGATGCAGAAACCGGACGTCGACCAGATCGACGGCCTGTCGCCCGCCATTTCGATCGAACAGAAGACCACGTCGAAAAATCCGCGCTCGACGGTCGGAACGGTCACCGAAATCTACGATTACATGCGCCTGCTCTGGGCGCGCGTCGGCGTGCCCTATTCTCCCGCGACGGGTTTGCCGATCGAAAGCCAGACCGTTTCGCAGATGGTGGACCGTGTGCTTGCGTTGCCGGAGGGCACGCGGCTCTATCTGCTCGCGCCCGTCGTTCAGGGACGCAAGGGCGAATACCGCAAGGAATTCGCCGAGTATCTGAAAAAGGGTTTCCAGCGGGTCAAGGTTGACGGCACGTTCCACGAACTGGCCGAAGCGCCGTCGCTCGACAAGAAATTCCCGCACGACATTGATGTGGTTGTGGACCGCATCGTGGTGCGGAACGATATCGCGCAGCGACTGGCGGAATCGTTCGAGACCGCGCTCAAGCTTGCCGATGGCCTTGCCGTGATCGAATACGCCGACGCTCCGGCCGCTTCGGACGCGCCGGTTGCGGACAAAAAGAAAACCGCAAAAATCCACGACAAGAGCGGACCGGAACGTATCCTGTTTTCGGAGAAATTCGCCTGCCCGGTGTCGGGTTTTACCATTCCGGAAATCGAACCGCGGCTTTTCTCGTTCAATAATCCCTATGGTGCATGCCCCGAATGCGGCGGCCTTGGTGTCGAACAGCATATCGACGCCGAACTCGTGATCCCCGACAAGGATCTGACGCTGCGCAAGGGCGCGATCGCGCCTTGGGCGAAGTCGTCGTCGCCCTATTACACCCAGACACTGCAGGCACTCGGCAAGTTCTACAAATTCACGCTCGACACCAAGTGGAAGGACCTGCCGAAGAAAACGCAGAGCGCGATCCTGTACGGTTCGGGCGAGGACGAGATCAAGTTTTCCTATGAAGACGGCGTGCGCTCCTACGACACCAAGAAGCCGTTCGAAGGCGTCATCACGAATATCGAACGCCGCTTTCACGAGACCGAAAGCGAGTGGGCACGCGAAGAACTCGGCAAGTATTTTTCCGATGTGCCGTGCAAGGGCTGTCACGGCTACCGGCTGAAGCCGGAGGCGCTGTCCGTCAAAATCGGCGGCAAGCATATCGGCGAAGTGTCGGACCTTTCGGTGCTCAAGGCCGGAGACTGGTTCGCGTCCGTGCCGGACATGCTCAATAAGCAGCAGAACGAGATCGCGGTTCGAATCCTGAAGGAAATTCGCGAGCGTCTCACATTCCTGCTCGATGTGGGCTTGAACTATCTGACTTTGTCGCGCTCGTCGGGCACGCTCAGCGGCGGCGAAAGCCAGCGCATCCGCCTCGCCTCGCAGATCGGATCGGGCCTCACCGGCGTGCTTTACGTGCTGGACGAGCCGTCGATCGGCCTGCACCAGCGCGATAACGCGCGTCTGCTCGACACGCTGCGCCGTCTGCGCGATCTCGGCAATACCGTGATCGTGGTGGAGCATGACGAGGACGCCATCGAGACGGCGGATTTTGTCGTCGACGTCGGTCCGGGCGCCGGCGTCAACGGCGGCAACATCGTCGCGCAGGGCACGCCGGCGCAGATCAAGTCGAACCCGAATTCGCTGACCGGCAAATATCTCACCGGCGAACTTTTCGTGCCGATTCCCGAGCGGCGTCCGCCGAACCACAGGCGCACCCTGAAGGTGATCAACGCGCGCGGCAACAATCTGAAGAATGTTTCAGCCGAAATTCCGCTCGGCCTGTTTACCTGCGTCACCGGCGTGTCCGGCGGCGGCAAGTCGACCCTCCTGATCGACACGCTCTACAAGGCCATCGCCCGCAAGCTCAATAATGCGTCCGAGGCCCCTGCTCCGCATGACCGCATTGAGGGTCTTGAGCATATCGACAAGATCATCGACATCGACCAGTCCCCGATCGGCCGCACGCCGCGTTCGAATCCCGCGACCTATACCGGCGCGTTCACGCCAATCCGCGAATGGTTTGCCGGGCTGCCGGAATCCAAGGCGCGCGGCTATGAGCCGGGCCGCTTCTCGTTCAACGTCAAGGGTGGGCGATGCGAGGCCTGCCAGGGCGACGGCCTGATCAAGATCGAGATGCACTTCCTGCCGGACGTGTATGTCACTTGCGATACCTGCAAGGGCAAACGCTACAACCGCGAAACGCTCGAGGTGCTGTTCAAGGGCAAATCCATCGCAGACGTACTCGACATGACGGTGGATGAAGCCGCCGAATTCTTCAAGGCTGTGCCGCGCGTGCGCGAGACGTTCAAGACGCTGCAGCGCGTGGGTCTCGGCTACATCCATGTCGGACAGCAGGCGACAACGCTCTCCGGCGGCGAAGCGCAGCGCGTCAAGCTTGCCAAGGAACTGAGCAAGCGCGCGACCGGGCGCACGCTCTACATTCTGGATGAGCCGACGACGGGGTTGCATTTCCACGATGTCGCCAAATTGCTCGAAGTGCTGCATGAGCTGGTGGCGCAGGGCAACAGTGTCGTGGTGATCGAGCACAATCTCGAAGTCATCAAGACGGCGGATTGGGTCATCGATCTCGGACCCGAGGGCGGCGACGGCGGCGGCGAGATCGTCGCGTGGGGCCCGCCCGAAGATATCGTCAAAGCTCCCCGCTCATACACCGGCAAATTCCTCGCGCCGGTACTGAAAAAGGGACAAGCCTCCGGCAAGCGCAAGAGCGAACAGGCGGCGGAATAGAGACTGTGATGCAGGGAGTGTGATGATGACCGGCGACATCCGCAACAACACCGCCAAAAGCCGCTTCGAGCTCGACGCCGACGGTCATATCGCCGTGTCGTATTACACGGTGGCGGGCAACGTGGTGACCTTCAAGCACACCGAAGTCCCGAAAGAACTCGAAGGACGCGGCATCGGCTCGAAGCTGATCAAGGGCGCGCTCGAACAGGCCCGTGCGCAAGGGCTGAAGGTCGTGGCGCTATGTCCATTTGTGAAAGCCTATATCGGCAAACACCCGGAATTCGCCGATCTTTTGAAATGACACGGCACTAAAAATGAATTGGCCGGCACGCATAACGTGCCGGCCGTATTTGATTTCGCCAAGGGCGCCGGGCCCAGCCGAGACCGTTACACGATCTTGATCGACATGTCCGGGAAGCCTTCGATCTTGCAGAGTAACACATCGCCCTTCACGACCGGACCGACATTCTCAGGCGTACCGGAATAGATGATGTCGCCGGCTTTCAGCTCGAACGCCTCGGACAATTTCGAAATCTGCTCGGCAACGCTCCAGATCATCTTGTCGAGGCTGGAATCCTGCCGCACAGTGCCATTCACCGCGAGTGAAATCGCGCCCTTGCTCGGATGGCCGACTTTCGAAGCGGGCTGAATCGGTCCCAGCACCGCCGCGTGATCGAAGCTCTTTCCGATCTCCCACGGCTTTTTCATGCCGCTCATCTCGTTCTGCAAGTCGCGGCGCGTCATGTCGAGGCCAACCGTGTAGCCATAGACGCAATCAAGCGCCTTTTCGGGCGGGATATTCGTGCCGCCAGACTTCAGCGCAGCCACGAGTTCGACCTCATGATGATAGTTCTTGGTCAATGACGGATATGGATGGTCCGCGACCTTGCCGACAGGCACGTTTTGAATCGCATCGGTCGGCTTCTGGAAAAAGAACGGTGGTTCGCGCGTCGGATCGGATCCGCGCTCCAGAGCGTGCGCCGCATAATTGCGGCCGATGCAATAAATGCGGCGCACGGGAAAAACCTCGCTCGTGCCCGCGATCGGAATGGTGATCTGCGCGACGGAGAAAATCGGCTTTCCGGCGCCTTCCGCCACAGCCTGCTCACTGCCGGCGGCGGCGCCGGCCATCGCGGCAGCGCCGGCGGCAAGAACGGTTCTTCTGTTGAGAGTGGTCATGATGTTTCCCCGTGTTTTCTTGGTTAGGGCGTGTCGCCGAAGTCTGCGAGCCTTGTATTCTCTCGAAAGATGACCGGCAAGCCGCGCCTGCGCGACCATCAAACACCAGAGCGTGAACCGCTGCCCCTGACGCGGCGCACACGCCGGACGAATAAAAAAAAGCCCGTCCTGGGACGGGCTTTTGTCGCTGTGCAAATGAACTTTTTGCGGAAGAAGGACCCTTGGCTCGGTCGGATCAGTGCTTGAGGTCCGCCGGCAACTTTCCGCCGTTGGCCGCGATCTTGGCGATGACCTGCTTGTGCAGCCAGATATTCATCGTCGCCGAGTCGCTGGTGTCGCCGGTATAGTTCAATTCCTTCGCCAGCTCCTTGCGCGCAGCAAGGCTGGAGTCGATGTCGAGCGCCTTCATCAGGTCAACAATCGAGGTGCGCCATTCGAGTTTTTCGCCCTTTGCCGCCACGGCTTTGTCGAGGATCGGAGCGACGTCCACAGTCGCGCCGCCGGCAGGTGCGCCGGCTCCGCCCGCAGGCTCCGCCGCATTCGCTTTCGTGGTGCCGAAAATGGCGCCAATGATTTTGGAAAAGATGCTCATCGTTTAGACTCCTGGAAGGCTGAAGCAATAAAGCAGCGACGATGGAAAAGAGCCCAGCACTCGCCACCGTTTCCGGCAAAGCGGGGCCGGACCAGGTTAAGTCTAGACGCATCGCCAGACCTTGCCAATGCGCGGTATCTGGCAAAAACCATGACAATGCGAAGACATTTTTCATCTTTACAGGCTTTTCGCGAGGAACAATCCGGGGATGCGACAAGTTGACCTTGCCATCCGTTTTTACTGAACTGCCGTTTCACTGCACTGCGAAGTCACCCAGGAGTGAGTTCTGAAACGGTCAAACTGGACTAGGCTCATCAGGCAAATGCGACGCTGATATCATCGCGTCCTTGGTGCATGTCAGCGATTTTCCGATCCAACCCGGAGATCTGAGCATGTCAACCGCACCCCTTACCAGCCCAGACTTTACCAGCACCGACCTGCAGCTTTCAGCGCCCGGTTCGATGGCGCTGCCCGCTATCCGCAATATCGGTTACGGCGATCTTGGAGAGGCCCTGCGCATGGGCTGGGAGGATTTCAAGGCCGTCCCGACACATGCCATTATGCTGGCGATGATCTATCCCGTCCTCGGCCTCGTACTCGCCCGACTGGTGCTGGGCTACGATGTCCTGCCGCTGCTGTTTCCGCTGGCGGCGGGCTTCGCCCTGCTCGGCCCTTTTGCCGCGATCGGTCTCTACGAACTCAGCCGGAGACGGGAGCTGGGGGACCAACCCAGCGCCTGGCACGCGTTTGACGTCCTCAGGTCGCCGTCCTTTGGCGCCATGCTGGCACTCGGCTGTCTTTTGATGATCCTGTTCGCCGTCTGGATCGCAGCGGCGCAGGCCATCTATGTTCTGATCTTCGGATATGCACCGGCGGCCAGCATGTCGAATTTCGCCGCCACTGTCATTGGCACGCCGCAAGGCTGGAGCCTGATCCTGATCGGCTGCGGCGTTGGGCTTCTGTTCGCGGTCGTGGCGCTGTGCATCAGCGTCGTCTCTTTCCCGATGATGCTGGACCGTCATGCCAGCGCGCATGAAGCGATGCTGGTATCGATGCAGGCGGTGGCGAAAAATCCCGGACCGATGGCGGTGTGGGGCCTGATCGTCGCGGTGCTGCTGGTCATCGGCTCGCTGCCGTTTTTCCTCGGCCTTGCTGTCGTGGTGCCCGTGCTCGGCCATGCCACGTGGCATCTCTATCGCAAGGTGATCGAACCAGCGGACCGGCCTTATCGGGCGCCGGCTCAACCGCCCAAGGGCCGCCGCTATGCCGCCGACTTTCCGGTCAGCCTGTTCACCGGCCGGCGGCCTGGCCGGTAGTTTGCGTGTTTCCGGAACGTGACCTTCGCCCGCCGGTTACAGCGGCGGGGGCGGCTCGCATCGAGGAGCATGCAATGCAAGATTCAGGACAACTCTCAGGCAAGACAATCGCGATCCTCGCCACTCATGGCTTCGAACAGGCCGAACTCGAGGTGCCGCTTGACCGGCTGAAGGCGGCGGGAGCAACCGTCGATGTAATCTCGCTCGAAGCCGGCGAGATTAAGGGCTGGGACAAGAAGGATTGGGGCCGGCCGGTCAAGGTCGACAAAACCCTCACTCAGGTCTCCGCCAAGGACTACGACGCCATCGTCCTGCCGGGCGGACAGATCAACCCCGATTTGCTGCGCGTCGAGGACAAGGCGCTGTCCTTCATCAAGGACATGTTCAACCAAAAGAAAATCGTCGCCGCCGTCTGTCACGCGCCCTGGCTTCTGATTGAGACCGGCATCATCAAGGGACGCAAGGCGACATCCTACAAATCAATCAAAACGGATGTGATCAACGCCGGCGGCAAATGGGAAGACTCGCAGGTGGTCGTGGACAATGGCGTCATCACGTCGCGCAACCCCGGCGACCTCGAGGCTTTCAGCGCCAAGATCGTGGAGGAAGTCCGCGAAGGCAAGCATAGCAGCCGCAGCGCCGCGTAACGGGAAGTTGAGGACCAAGCGGAGCCGCGCCTTGCACCCGCGGCTCCGAAAAGCCATGTTTTAGCCGCTGTTGATCTCGACATTTCCTTTAGCGATATTGATTCAAGGCGCTGCATGATTTCACGGTCCCGGCTTGGCGCGTTATTTTTTGGCGCAATCATCTCCCTGTCATCACACGCCCTCGCCGCTCCCTGCGGCACCGGAAGTTTTGATGCATGGCTCGACGATTTCCGGCGCGATGCCGCCGCTCAGGGCATCTCCCAGACCGCAATCTCTTCGAGCCTTCAAGGGCTGACCTCCGATCCCGCCGTGCTCTCGCGTGACCGCAACCAGCAGGTTTTCACCCAGAGCTACGAACAGTTTTCCGGCCGCATGGTGCCGCCGCGCGTCACGCCGGGCTCCAACAAGATGAAACAATACGGCTCGGTCCTGAGCCGCATCGAGGACCAGTACGGCGTTCAGGGCGCCGTGCTGGTCGCGATATGGGGGCTCGAGACGGACTTCGGCGCGAACATCGGCAAATTCCCAACCATTCGCGCGCTTGCCACGCTCGCCTACGACTGCCGCCGTGCGGATACGTTTCGGGCCGAATTGATGGACGCGCTTCGTATCGTCGAACGCGGCGACCTCAGTCCTGCCGAAATGCACGGCGCATGGGCTGGCGAAATCGGCCAGACCCAGTTCATGCCCTCGTCCTATCTGAAATACGCCGTCGATTTCGACGGAAATGGCCGCCGCGACCTCCTGCGCAGCGCGCCGGACGTGCTGGCGTCGACGGCGAACTTTCTCGCAAGCCATGGCTGGAAACGCGGGCAACCCTGGGACCCGGGCAGCCCGAACTTCGCCGTGCTCCAGCAGTGGAACAAGAGCGACATTTACGCCCGGACGATTGCAAGCCTTGCCAGCCAGATCGATCGCGCGCCCTAGGGCTGGTGCATGACAAATCGCCGCACTGCAAAATAGATATGATTTTTAATTCACATTATGTCTCACCCATGCATATCGATCTGGGCGTTCCGGACCATGCTCCAGTGATATAAAATCTGATATTCAAGTAACGATTTGTTCTAATTATTATTTTTTGTATCACAGACGAATCTCAGGAAATCTTCTTTACAGAATCTTTCACGATCTATGCGTTCAAAGCTTAGCTGCATCGCAGCATTTGCGGTGGTATGCCACGGAATCAAGGCTTATAAATCTCCTCGCCGGTTCGGTTTTAGACAAACACTGAATCGGGACTACACAGGAGACTGACCATGTTCCTATCTTTCATCCGCATGATCCAGGCGTTCCGGGATTACCAGCGTAACGTTGCCGAGCTGTCCCAGTTGAGCGACCTCGAGCTGGCCGATATGGGCCTCGATCGCTCGGACATCCAGCGCGTTGCTGCCGGAGCCTATAGCCGCTAAGGCTTTGCTCGCAGACGATCGCGAACCGATTGCGCCCGCCTTCGTGCGGGCGTTGTCGTATCCGGGGCTGGAATTCAGCCCTGTTGCGTGACTTGCGGACTGGCTCTACCTGTGGGCCATGACTGAACACGCCCCTCCTCCCATTCACATCATCGGCGCCGGCCTTGCCGGTTGCGAAGCTGCCTGGCAGATCGCGGAACGCGGCGTGCGCGTCATGCTACATGAGATGCGGCCGGTGCGAATGACGGCCGCCCATCGCACCCAGGGGCTCGCCGAGCTGGTGTGCTCCAATTCCTTCCGCTCCGACGATGCCGCCAACAATGCGGTCGGCCTGCTCCATGCCGAGTTGCGAAAGCTGAATTCGCTCATCATGCGCGCGGCTGACGCCAATCAGGTTCCGGCCGGAGGCGCGCTTGCGGTGGATCGCGACGGCTTTTCGGCCGCCGTCAGCGCCGCGCTCGAATCCCATCCGCTGATCGATATCCGCCGCGAAGAGATCGAGGGACTGCCGCCTGCGGAATGGCAGAATGTCATCGTCGCCACGGGGCCCCTGACGTCGCCATCGCTCGCCGCAGGCATCCGCGATCTGAGCGGCGAAGACTCCCTCGCCTTTTTTGACGCCATCGCGCCGATCGTGCACCGCGACTCCATCGACATGAACACCTGCTGGTTTCAGTCGCGCTACGACAAGATCGGACCGGGCGGCACCGGCAAGGACTACATCAATTGCCCGCTGAGCCGCGAGCAATACGAGGCTTTCGTCGCCGCACTGATCGACGGGGAAAAGACGGACTTCAAGGACTGGGAAACGTCGACGCCCTATTTCGACGGTTGTCTGCCGATCGAGGTGATGGCCGAACGCGGTGTCGAAACCCTTCGCCATGGCCCGATGAAGCCGATGGGACTGACCAATGCGCACAATCCGGCGGTGAAGCCCTATGCCGTTGTTCAGCTCAGACAGGACAACAAGCTCGGCTCGCTCTACAACATGGTCGGATTTCAGACCAAGCTGAAGCATGGCGCGCAGACGAAGATATTCCGCACCATTCCCGGCCTCGAAAACGCGGAGTTTGCGCGGCTCGGCGGCCTTCATCGCAACACCTTCCTGAACTCGCCCAAGCTGCTCGATCCGCAATTGAGACTGCGATCCCAGCCGCGATTGCGCTTCGCCGGGCAGATGACGGGCTGCGAGGGTTATGTCGAATCCGCCGGCATCGGCCTTGTCGCCGGACTGTTTGCGGCATCGGATGCAACCGCGCGCGCGCTTTCGTCACCGCCCGCAACCACTGCGCTTGGTGCACTTCTTGGCCACATTACTGGAGGCCACATCGAGCGGATCGACGACGGCCCGCGCTCATTCCAGCCGATGAACATCAATTTCGGATTGTTTCCGCCGCTCGCATCCGCTCCGACCAGAAAACCGGACGGTTCGCGGCTGCGCGGTCCGGAAAAGACCGTTGCGAAGAAACAGGCGCTGAGTGCACGCGCGCTGTCCGATCTGGATGGCTGGATCGCCAGTGACCTTGGCGTCGCTGCGGCCGCCTGACGAAACCTATGCGCGGAACGGCTTCGCGCGCGACGCACGCCAGAGCGTCCACAACGTCGCCAGATGGGACATCCGCGAGGGTTCGAAGACATTTCCGGCCGGCCGGCTGAGCGCCTGCCGGACCAGTGCCAGTGGCAGAAACGCGGGCAACGCGGTCTCCGGAACGCCCGCCAGCAAATCGTCCGCCACGTCGAGGCATGAGACCGCTTCGGCACGCAGGCCCTCCACAACCTGTGCGAGTTGCGGCGTTATACGGCCCGCAAACACATTGGCCTCTGTCGCGCCGTGCTGGTCCAGCAGATCGCGCGGCAAATAAATCTGCCGCCTTGCCGCATGCAGCGGGATCAGTGCGATGATATCCGCTATGCCCTGCGCCACCCCTGCCTGGCGAGCCGCGTGCTCGCATTTGTCGCTGTCGCCGCCGAGAATGCGTGCGCTCAGCGCGAACAGCGCCGACGACGTGTCATGGCAATAGGTTTCAAGAGCGTCTCTTGTCGGCATCGGATCGTCATAGACATCGAAGATATGCGCTTCGATCAATCCGCGCAGCACGTCGCGCGACAGATCGTGATTGGCGACGGTTCGCATCAACTCCGCCGCGACAGGATTGCCGGCGACGTCGCCGTGATCGTGGCCGTCGATCAGATCGCTCCACCATTGCAGGCGCATCTCACCCGGCAAGGGTTGGCTGACATGATCTCGAACATGGGAAATCTCCGCGTTGAAGGCGTAAAGCGCCAGCAAGGCCCGCCTCTTGTCCTGCGGGGCAAAAAGCGTGACCGCATACCGCGAAAAATCGCGCTCGCGGACAAGGTTCGCGCAGAACGCCGCGTCATCGGCGGAGCCCGCTCGCGGTGTTGATTCATTCATGGCACTGCGATCAATGCCGCCGCGACACGGCGGCCTTCACCCAACATGACGTTATATGTGCGGATTGCGGGGCCGGTCTGCATGGTGTCGAGAACGATTTTTTGTTCGCGCAGTCCGGCCCGAAGCGACGGCGGCGCGATCCAGACATCGCCGCCCGTTCCGATAATGAGGGTGTCGATCCTATCGGCCTGAGCGGCCACGCGCGCCAGCGAAGCGCTGTCGATCATTCCAGCGGCCGTGATCTCCCACGCCCAGATACCGTCCGGCAGGCAAAGAAGCGAACCGCGATGCGACATGTCGGCGAAGCGAAAGCCGCCATGGCCGTAGGCGTCGATCGGCGCGGGAGCTGGAAAGTGCGGAACGCGCCGGTCGCCGTTCAAGGCTTCTGCTTCGGCGGCTTGTCGTCGCTCTGACGATTGGTCCCGACCCCGAGATAGATCAGCATCGGCGCGGCAATGAAGATCGAGGTGTAGGTGCCGACCAGCACCACGCCGAACATCATGGTCGCGGCGAAGGAATGGATCGCCTTGCCGCCGAACAACAGTAGGGCGAGCAACGCCAGCGTCACAGTGACGTGGGTGATGATGGAGCGCGACAAGGTCGAGTTGATCGAGGAATTGAGCAGATCCTCCATCGGCATTTTCTTGTAACGGCGCAGCAGTTCGCGGATACGGTCGTAGATCACGACGGTGTCGTTCAGCGAATAGCCGAGAATGGTCAGCAGCGCGGCGATACTGGTCAGGTCGAAATCCACCTGCGTCACGGACATGAAGCCGATGGTCAGCACGAGGTCGTGGACGTTTGCGACCATCGCACCCAGCGCAAACTGCCATTCGAACCGGAACCAGAGATAGATCAGGATCGCGCCGATCGCGAGCATCAGGCCGAGCGTGCCATAGGCCAGAAGCTCGCCGGACACGCGCGGACCCACCACTTCGACGCGGCGGTATTCGACAGTATCACCGAGCGCGGCACGGACTTTCTGCACCGCTTCCTGCTGCGCGGCGTCCCCGCCCGGCTGCTCGGCAATGCGGATAAGCACGTTGTCAGGGCTGCCGAATTGCTGAAGCTGAACGTCTCCGAAGCCGAGGCCGCCCAGCGTTGTGCGCAGAGCGCCGATATCGGCTGGCCCGGACTTCGACTGGATTTCGAGCAGCGTGCCGCCCTTGAAGTCGATGCCGAAATTCAGCCCATGGGTGAAGAACAGCGTGATCGCCAGAATGGACAGCAACGCCGACGCCGGGAAGCTGTACCGGCGGAAATCCATGAAATGGAAATTGGTGTTGTCCGGCACCACGCGCAAAGCAGGGATGACGCCGGTCACGCTCAAGACCGTCAGCACGACGATGAAGATGGCAAGCGCGATGATGATGGTGTGGGTCACTGCGCTGGGTCCTCAAATCGGCACGGTCTGCGGCCGCTTCCATCGCACCCACGTCGCGACGATCAGGCGCGTGACGGTGAAAGCGGTGAAGACCGTGGTGATGATGCCAATGCCGAGCGTGACGGCAAAACCGCGAACAGGCCCGGTGCCGATGTAGAACAGCACGGCGGCGGCGATGAATGTCGTGATGTTGGAGTCCATGATGGTCGCAAGCGCGCGGCTGAATCCGGCGTCGATCGCGGAGATGGCATTGCGACCATTGCGGACTTCTTCGCGGATACGCTCGTAGATCAGCACGTTGGAATCGACCGCGATGCCGACGGTCAGCACGATACCGGCGATACCGGGCAGCGTCAGCGTGGCGTTGAGCAGCGACAGGATACCGAAGATCATTGCGACGTTGATCGCGACCGCGATGTTCGCGAACAGGCCGAACAGCCGGTATGTCAGCGTCATGAACACGATGACGAGGATCGATCCCACATAGGACGCAAGTTCACCGGCCGCGATGGAGTCCTGACCGAGACCGGGGCCGACCGTGCGTTCCTCGATGATCGTCAGCGGGGCCGGCAGCGCGCCGGCGCGCAGCAGGATCGCGAGATCATTGGCCTGCTGGACCGTGAAATTGCCCGAGATCTGTCCCGAACCGCCGGTGATCGGCTCCTGAATGATTGGAGCGGAAATCACTTCGTTGTCGAGAACGATCGCGAAGGGCTGTTTGACGTTCTCGGTGGTGGCGGCGGCGAATTTGCGCGCGCCTGATGTATTGAAGCGGAATGAGACAATCGGCTGGCCGCTACGCTGGTCGAATCCCGGCTGGGCGTCCACGAGATCGGCGCCCGACACCAGAACCTGCTTTTTCACCACGTAAGGCGCGTGCGGCTCCTCGACGCCGCGCAGCACTTCCGAATCGGCTGGCACCCTGCCCTGCAAGGCATCCTCGGGCGACACGGTGGTATCGACCAGACGGAAATCCATCTTCGCCGTCTTGCCGAGAATTTCCTTCAGCCGCGTCGGGTCCTGCAAGCCCGGCACCTGAACCAGCACCCGATCCAGCCCCTGCCGCTGGATCAGCGGCTCGACAGTGCCGAGTTCGTTGACACGCTTTTCGATGATCTGGATCGACTGCTCGACGGCCTGGCGGAGCCGTTCATTGATCGCGGCCTGCGGGACAGTCAAACGGATCAGGCCGTCACCGACATCGGTCACATCGACGGTGCGCTGGCCGTTGCCGCCCAGAATGCCGCCAAGCGGCTGGGACAGTTCACGCAGTTTCGCGAGCGCCGCCTGAAGGTCCGTGTCCTTGACCCGCACCTCGACATTGTCGCCCTTCACGCCAAGGCCGGTGTAGCCGATCTTGGCATCGCGCAGCGAACGGCGGACATCGTCGCGCACCTGATCGAGCTTGTCCTTTTTCACCGAATTGGCATCGACTGCGAGCAGCAGATGCGAACCGCCCTGCAAATCGAGACCCAGCACGATGTGGCGCTGCGCCCAGCGCGGCCAGGTCTTCACCGTGGCGTCGGGAAAGAAGTTCGGAACGGCGAACAGGCAGACAATGAGCGCGGTCAAAATGACCGCGATCGCCTTCCAGCGGGTGAAATAAAGCATCGATCGTGCCCGTCAGAGAGATTGAATGACCCTGGCCGTCAGCGCAGGAAAGCGGCAAAAACCTAGCTTGCCGCCGCATCGTCCTTTTGCGGTTCGCCCTTGGTGCGCACACCGGAGATCATCTGGCGCATCTGGCGGATCTTCACGCCGTCCGAAATTTCCATTTCGATCTGATCGTCGTCCACAACCTTGGTTACTTTGCCGACCAAGCCGCCGGTGGTCACCACGGTATCGCCACGACGCAGGTTCTTCACCAGTTCGGCGTGCTCCTTCACCTTGCGCTGCTGCGGCCTGAGGATGAGGAAATACATGATGACGAAAATCATCGCGAACGGCAGCAGCGACATCAGCATCGAATTGGTGTCGCCTGCCGCAGCGGCCTGGGCGTAAGCGGGAGTAATGAACATTCAGAGGGGTCCTTGTGGGGGCCTTTCCGGCGGCGAAGATGAAGGCCGGATCAGGCCATCTGGGCCAAATTTGCGCGGACTATACCGGCGCGCGCCCCAAAAGCAACGCCGCCCGGCCTACTTCGGAATCGGGGCAGCAGACCTCCGTTTTGGGCGGGTTGCAGGGGGATGCAGTCCTCGAATAGGTTGCGCCGACCTTCCGCCATAAAGTCTCGATCATGCCGAAAAAAGCCTCCAAAAAACGCCCCCTCCTGACCGCCAAAACCGCGTCAAAAAAGACATCCCGCAAGCTGGGCAAGCCGGTTGCGACAAAAAGCGCAGCCACACCTTCGGGCGGCGTCGAGGAGCGAATCGCGCGGGCGCTGGAGGCGATCGCGGCCGGCCTTCCCACGGCGGCTGAGCGGCCCTCGACGCCCGATGACCTCAAGGCCGCCGACGCCTTCGTCTGGCAGCCCAACGGCCATCTTGTGCCGGTGCCGCGCGTCAGCCGTGTCGATATCGCCCTGCTGAAAGGGGTCGACCGCATGCGGGACATCCTGATCGAGAACACCGAGCGTTTCGCCAAGGGTCTTCCCGCCAACAACGCGCTGCTATGGGGCGCGCGCGGCATGGGGAAATCATCGCTGGTGAAGGCTGCGCATTCCAGCGTCAACAAAATGGTGAACGGGCGGCTGAAGCTGATCGAAATTCACCGTGAGGATATTGAAAGTCTCCCCACTCTGATGGGGCTGCTGCGCCAGTCCGATCTTCATTTCATCGTTTTCTGCGACGACTTGTCTTTCGATGGCAACGATGCCTCCTACAAATCCCTCAAGGCGGTTCTGGAAGGCGGCATTGAAGGCCGCCCGGAAAACGTCATCCTCTATGCGACCTCGAACCGCCGCCATCTTCTGGCGCGCGACATGATCGAGAACGAACGCTCGACCGCGATCAATCCCGGCGAAGCGGTGGAGGAAAAAGTCTCGCTCTCGGATCGCTTCGGCCTGTGGCTCGGCTTCCACAAATGCAGCCAGGACGAGTACCTCGAAATGGTGAAAGGCTATTGCCGCCATTTCGGGATCAGGATTGCCGAGGCTGACCTGGAGCGAGAAGCTCTGGAATGGTCCACGACACGTGGCTCGCGGTCCGGCCGTGTCGCCTGGCAGTTCGTGCAGGAACTGGCAGGACGTCTTGGCGTCAAATTGACGACAAGCTGACCGGCATCCCCTGCCTTGCCGAAACCGGCTCGGACATCCGCCGGATCAAAGCAGATTGCCGTTGCGCGCCTGCAGCGGCCCCATCGGCACGCAGGTCCGCTGGCGGCTGCGGCCCGGGATCGCCCCCCTCACCTTCATCACCATGCCCGCGCCGCAGGTCCCCGTGTCGACAAGGACGGATATGTATGGCGGAAGCAGCAAAGGCTCGCGTTTAAGAAAAGCATCGGCCGCCGCCGGAGCGGTACTCCAGACCGATGCGGCCAAAGCCGCAGTGGCGCAAATCAAAGCCCCGATACGCATGAACATCGCCCCTCGTCCGAACGGGAACATTCCCGTTCGACAACCCAACAATCTCGGCTTGCAAAACTTGTTCCGCGCGGTCTGCGGCAATTCTAAAAGGCGTTCGCCGCGCCATGCCAGCACTTTCGTACCGATTTCAAAAATTAGCACGAATTTGCCAAACCCTGATGACAGCATGGCAGACATGTTCGCACTGGAACTGATCTGCCAGCTGTGGTTTCTCCTTGGGGTGACTAGGAAAGACGGTGAAATGATCTCACACAGAACCAAGACTTTTGCTGTGCTGGCCGGGCTGATTGCCTTTTCTCAGGAACCGGTACTTGCTCAGGGGACCGATCAGGAGCGCGAGGCCTGCACGCCTGATGTCTTCCGGTTATGCGGCGCCTACATTCCGGATGCCGACCGGATTGTCGCCTGCCTACGCGGAAACCCCAGCCAGCTAAGCCAGGCCTGCTATGCTGTGATGTATCCCCAGTCGGCGTCGGCCCAGCGTTCGAGCCGGCGGCAACCGGCGCGGCGCGCGGCCCCGGTGAGGCCGGCCGACAGTGACGATGATTGAACCGAAGGCAAATGCTGCCCGTTCTTTCAGCGAGCGTTCGGAGCGGACGTCAAATCCGTTTTCGCGCTAGGCCCCGTTGAGGAATTGAAGCGGGTCGACGGGGGACGATCCTTTGCGGATCTCAAAGTGAAGCTGCGGCGAACTCACTTCTCCCGACTGACCCGACTTGGCAATGATCTGGCCGCGCTTGATCGTATCACCGCGCTTCACCATCAGTTCACTCGCATGGGCATATGCGGTGACGTAACCGTTGGCGTGCCGCACCAGGATCAGATTGCCATAACCCTTTAGTTCATTTCCGGAATACGCAACGACACCGTCCTCGGCCGCCTTCACCGGCGTGCCTTCCGGAACCGCGACATTGATGCCGTCATTCTGCTTGCCATTGGTCTTGGCGCCGTAGCCCGTGATGACGCGTCCACGCACCGGCCAGCGGAAGCTTGGCAACGCGTTGGTGGCGTCGGCCGCCTTGACCGGCGATTGGGTCTCTTCGATTTCTTTGGTTTCGGTCGCGACACGCGCCTTCTGGGGCGGCTCGGCGGCTGCGGTAACGACGGGCTTTGAAACCGGCGCAACTGCGACAGGTTGCGGCGCGGCGGGAGCCGCAACAGGTGCAGGCGCGGCAGAAGCGACGGACACGCCGTTCGGCAGCATGATCTTGGTCCCGAGCTTCAATTGCGCGGTAACGGGAAGATTATTGGCGCGGGCGATTTTCGCCGGTGTCGTGTGATATCGCCGCGCGAGATTGCTGAGCGTATCGCCGTTGTTGACGACATGCATACCGGCCGGCATCGCCGCGGCGCTCCGGGTCGCGGGAGCGGCAGAAAGTTCAGGCGTCGGCGCATGCATCGCCACGTCACGGCGCGGGATAATCAGTTGCTGGCCCGGCGACAGCATGCGCGGTCCGCTATAGCCATTGGCCTGCATGATGGCGGCAGGCGGCACATTGTAGCGCTTCGAGATGATCTCCAGCGTATCGCTGGTGCCGACGATGATCTTCGTTCCGCCCTCGCGGGTCCAGCCGGTGGCGGCCACCGAACGCGGCGGCACGGTGCCGGTGGTTTCAATCGGGTTCGACGGCGGCGCGTAGGACGACACCCCGCGCCCGCCTCCCGAAGTCACCTGCGACGAGGCATAGGAGCCGCCCGAATAGGAACCGCTCGGATAGGAAGCCGGCGCGGAGATGACCGGCTGCGATTGCGGCCGTGCGTATTGCGGAAGCTCACGCGGCGGATAAGAGTTATGCTGCACCGAGCCGGTGGCTTCGCGGCGACTTTCAAAAGGATTGGACCAGCCGTCCTGCGAGAACCGCGTCGAGGTATCGGCGCTGCATCCGCCGAGGAACGCAGCGATCAACGCCGCAACCGCAAAAGGGGGCGCATGGCGTGAGCCTGACAATTCGACAACACGAAACATGGTTACTCACTGGGTACGCAACTGGCACTCAATTGAGTAAACACATCTCCAGTAAACAACTCTTTAAGCCCTGCGGCATGCCCTTGGACTCAAAGGACAAGCGGCGTTTGCGCGGCGGGCGGACGGTTCCTTTCGATGCTCTTCAAAGCTCCCGGGCCACGCCCGGCAGCGCAGGCACGAACCTCACCGCGAGCAGATCGTCCCGCTCGAAAACGTCACCGACGCGGCGAAGCCGCACGAGTGTCTGCGTGCCCTCATGCGGACCGACCGGCGCGATCAGGATGCCGTCCGGCTCCAGACGCTCTTTGAGCTGATCGGGAATCGTCTCCATCGCCGCCGTGACGATGATGCGATCGAAGGTGCCGAGCGTTTGCGGAATGTCGAAACCGTCACCAAGGACCACCTCGACATTGCTCGCGCCGATTTTTTCAAGCCGCCTGCGGGCGCTGTCGGCGAGCGTTCGGAAGCGCTCGATCGACACGACATCGCGCGCGAGGCGCGACAGCACCGCCGCCTGATAGCCCGAGCCGGTGCCGATTTCGAGCACGCGATGGCGCGGCAGGACGCGCAACTGTTCGGTCATGTAGGCGACGACAAAAGGCTGGCTGATGGTCTGCCCGCAGGAAATGCCGAGCGCGGTGTCGCGATAGGCGACGTCGCGATCACCGACATCGACGAACAATTCGCGCGGCACCTCCTCCATCGCCCGCAGCACGGCCTGGTCGCTGATGCCGCGCCGGCGCAGCCCAAGCTGAAAGCTCATCTTTTCGGGCGGCACCTGTGCCGAAGAATTTACCATCACTCACCACTGCCGTGCCCGACCGGACGCCAGATACCCTTGAATTGCGGGTCTTTCACCTAAGATCGAAAGGAACCGGCACGTCAACCATCTCCCGTAAATAGGGAACCTGGCAGGTGACGAACGTCTGGAATGAGCTTACATTTAGCGTGTTGCTGGCTTTTTCCCGGCACAAATGGGGACTGAATGTCAGGCGTGACGAAGGCGAGTGCGGCGGCGCGATCAATCCTTCTGGTCGAGGATGAAGTCATGATCCGCATGATGGTGTCCGACATGCTGGAAGAACTCGGCTACCGGGTCGCGGCGGAAGCCGGCGACATCGACGAGGCCGTGCGCCTCGTCCAGTGCACCGATTTCGACATCGCCATTCTCGACGTCAACGTCAACGGCAAGGTGATCTCGCCGGTGGCGGAAGCCGTACAACTGCGCGGACGGCCTTTCGTGTTCGCGACCGGCTACGGCGTGCAGGGCTTGCCCGAGAAATTCCGCGACCGCCCTGCTCTTCAAAAACCGTTCCAGATGGACACGCTGGCGCGCATGATCGACAACGTGCTGCGCGACGCCGCCGCATAGCTGACGCAACGCCGCTAGAACACGCCCCGCAGTTTTTCCGAAAACGCGACATCGGTACGGTCGAGCCGCAGCGGTGTCACCGAAACATATTTGCCGTCGAGCGCGGCCAAATCAGTTCCCTCGCCCGGAATGTCCGGCACCGGAATGCTGGCGAACCCGATCCAGAAATACGGATTGCCGCGTCCGTCGCTGCGCTCCATCACGGTCAGGAATCCCTGATCGCGCTTGCCCTGCCGCGTGACAACAATCCCTTTCACCTCGTCCGGCTCGCAGGCGGGAAAGTTCACGTTGATGACGGTGTCCGCCGGCACGCCGAGCTTCATCACCTTGCGGATGACGTCCGCGCCGTATTTCAACGCGACATTCCACATCGGCCTGTCGCGATTGGCGCGGCCGCCGAATTCCTGCGACAGCGCGAAAGACGGCAGGCCGAGAATGGTACCCTCCAGCGCACCGGCGATGGTGCCGGAATAAACCACGTCCTCCGCGACATTGCGGCCCTTGTTGACGCCGGACAATACGAGGTCCGGCATCTTGCCGCCCATCACATGACGCGAGCCCATGATGACGCAATCGGTCGGCGTGCCGCGCACCGCAAAATGACGCGGGCCGATTTCGCGCAAGCGCAAGGGATCGTTCAGCGACAACGAATGCGACACGCCCGACTGGTCGAGTTCGGGCGCGACCACCCACACATCGTCGGACAATTGCCGCGCGATTTCCTCGATGATCTTGATGCCCGGCGCGTGAATGCCGTCGTCATTGGTGCAGAGAATCCGCATCGCCTCAACTATCCTTCGCGATCACTTTTGTGCCGCCCATGTAAGGCTGCAGCACATCCGGCACGGCAATCGAGCCGTCCTCCTGCTGATAGGTTTCCATCACCGCGATCAGCGCACGGCCGACCGCCGTGCCCGAGCCGTTCAGCGTATGCACGAAACGCGGCTTGCCGTCAGGGCCGCGCGAGCGCGCATCCATGCGCCGTGCCTGAAAATCGCCGCATACCGAGCAGGACGAAATCTCGCGGTACATGCCGCCCTCACCCTGCCCCGGCATCCAGACCTCGATGTCGTAGGTCTTCTGCGAGGCGAAGCCCATGTCGCCGGTGCACAGCGTCATCACGCGGTAATGCAGCCCGAGCCGGCGGAGCACTTCCTCGGCGCAGGCCAGCATGCGTTCGTGTTCATTCATCGACTCTTCGGGCGTCGTGATCGACACCAGTTCGACCTTGGTGAACTGATGCTGGCGGATCATGCCGCGCGTGTCGCGTCCCGCCGCACCCGCTTCCGCGCGGAAGCACGGCGTCAGCGCGGTCAGCCGCATCGGCAATTCTTTCTCGTCGAGAATGGATTCGCGAACGAGATTGGTCAGAGGGACTTCGGCGGTGGGGATGAGCCAATGCTTTCCCGTCAAACCTCTCGATTTTGTGCGATCAAGAAATTCTCTGACCGTTAAACTTCCACCAAAGTTCTTTTGAAAATAATCAGACTCTTGCTCCTGTGTTATTTGCGCAATCGCATTTGCTAATTCCTTAATGTTTTTGGGATCAATCCTCATCTCAATGAGCGATGGATAATCAAAAAGCGCGTTCAGAGCACTGTCTCGATCGGTCCAGTCGATTTCTGATGATGCAAAATATTGATCGGTACGAAACTTCGGCAACTGCGCCGTTCCGAACATCGCATCGTCGCGCACCAGCAGCGGCGGATTGATCTCAGTGTAGCCGTGCTCGCCGGTGTGGACGTCGAGGAAGAACTGGCCGATGGCGCGCTCGAGCCGCGCCAGCTTGTTTTTCAGCACGACGAAACGCGCGCCGGACAATTTCGCCGCCGTTTCGAAATCCATGTAGCCGAGCCCTTCGCCAAGCTCGACATGTTCCTTCGGCTTGAACGCATAGCCGCGCTTCTCGCCATAGACGTGATGCTGCATATTGCCATGCTCGTCCGCGCCGTCCGGCACTTCGGCCAGCGGCAGATTCGGAATCTGTGCGAGTGCGACCTTCAGTTCGTCTTCATGCGCCTTCGCCGCCGCTTCCATCCCGGGAAGCTTCGCCTTCAGCTCGCCGACCTCCGCCATCAGCGCATCGGCACGCGCGTTGTCCTTGTTTTTCTTGGCCTCAGCGATTTCCTTGGATGCCGCGTTGCGCCGCGCCAGCGCCTGCTCGGCATCCTGAATCGCCTTGCGGCGCTTCTCGTCGATCGCGAGCAGCGCGGCCGATTGCGGCGCGAGGCCCCGGCGCGCCAGTGCCTCGTCGAAATCTTCAGGGTTATCGCGGATGGCTTTGATGTCGTGCATAGCGAAATAGTCCCGTCATGGCCGGATTTATTCCGGCCATCCACGTCTTCTGCGTGGGGTTAAAACAAGGCGTGGATGCCACCGCAAGCAAATCCATGTGGCTTGCACGACAAAATCCAAGCCCGGGCATGACGAATCGTAGGCGTGGGCAGACAATACCTGAAAGAGACGACAGAAGAGCTATTCCGCGGCCGGCAGCGCAGGCGGCGGCGCCTCCGGCGGGCTTGCCGGCGGCGTCGATGGCGGGGTGCCCGCGGCGCGTTTGGCGGCGTTCCTTTCCACCAGCGCGACCGCGATGATCGAGCCTTCGTAGAGAAGCAAGAGCGGCAGCGCCAGCGACATCTGGCTGATGACGTCCGGCGGCGTCAGCACGGCGGCGATGATGAAGGCAACGACGATGAAATAGCGCCGCTTCTCGCGCAGCTGCTTGGCCGTGAGAATGCCGATACGCCCGAGCAGGGTCAGCACCACCGGCAGCTGGAACGCGATGCCGAAGGCGAAGACCAGCGACATCATCAGCGACAGATATTCGCCGACCTTCGGCAACAGCGCGATCTGCGCCGTCTCGTCGCTGCCCGCCTGCTGCATGCCGAGCGAAAAGCGGATCAGCATCGGCAGCACGACGAAATAGACCAGCAACGATCCGAGCGCGAAGAAGAACGGCGTCGCCACCAGATACGGCAGAAAGGCGTTGCGTTCGTGCTTGTAGAGGCCCGGCGCGACGAATTTGTAGATCTGCGCGGCGACGACGGGAAACGAGATGAAACCCGCGCCGAACAGCGCAAGCTTCAGCTGGGTGAGGAAATATTCCAGCAGCGCGGTGTAGATGAACTTGGAATTCTCGGGCCCCGCCACCCAAACGAACGGCCACACCAGCACGTTGTAGATCTGCTTGGCGAAGATGAAGCAGATGATGAAGGCGACGCCGAACGCGAGCAGCGCCTTGATCAGCCGCGAACGCAACTCGATCAGGTGCTCCATCAAGGGAGCCTTGCTGGCTTCGATATCCTCGACGCTCATGGGAATGATCTCATGAGGCTTTGGCATCCGGCGCGGGCGGCGCCGGAGACGCGTCTGGCGCCTTCTCGACCATCAGCGCATGCGCCTCACCCTCGGCAAACGAGGATTGCGTCACGGGTTCGGTCGTCGGGGTCATCACCGGCGGATCGATCTTCGGCTGATCGAGGCTCACGGCGTCCTCGATCTCCTTGTTCAGATTGCCGAGCAGATTGGTCGGGTGCAGATCCTTGGCCGCGGCGGAGGCTTCGTCGAACGACTTCTTGATGTCGGCCATTTCGGCTTCGCGCATCGCCTCGTTGAACTGGCCCTGAAAGTCGGCGGCCATGCGCCGCGCCTTGCCGATCCATTGCCCGACCATGCGCAGCACGCCGGGCAATTCCTTCGGGCCGATGGCGATCAGCGCCACGACGCCGATGACGACCAGTTCACTCCACCCGATATCGAACATGGATCATTCCGCTTCGCGACAGCCGATGCCGCCGCGCGAGATTTAGCCGGCCAGCGATCAGACGGCCTTGCCGACGTCCGAACGCGGCGCAGCCGGCTGGCCTGCGTTGTCGATGGTGCGAACCGGCTCGGACTTCTCCGCCGGCTTGTCATCGTCCGCCATGCCCTTCTTGAACGCCTTGATACCCTGGGCAACGTCACCCATCAGGTCCGAAATCTTGCCACGACCGAACAGGAGCAGAACCACGCCGATCACGACGATCCAGTGCCAGATGCTCATCGAACCCATGTTGCATTCCTCCAAACACGCGACCGGAATTTCCGGCCATTTCTGACCGGAAACTAGGCGTCGGGCATGTCAAAAACAAGGACTTAAGGCCGTCTGCGACGCTTGGCGGCCTTCCGCGTTGATCCGAACGTTAATACGCCCCGTAAGTGGCGTAAAATCAGGAATTCGGGCCGGTTTCCTCGTCCGGAACGGGTGCCAGCGCCAGTTCGAGGTCGCCGGGCTCGAGCGGATCCTCGTCCTCGCGGAGCGCCGGATCGTCGGAGGGCATTGGAACATTGAAGCCGGTCGGCAGGCGGGTATCCAGAAGCCCCGCGCCCTTCAGTTCGTCGAGGCCCGGCAGATCGCCGAGCGCCTCCAGCGTGAACTGGGACAGGAAGGCTTCCGTGGTGCCGAAGGTGAGCGGGCGTCCCGGCGTCTTGCGGCGGCCGCGCGGACGGATCCAGCCCGTTTCCAAGAGCACGTCGAGGGTGCCCTTGGAAGTGACGACACCGCGAATTTCCTCGATCTCGGCGCGGGTCACCGGCTGGTGATAGGCGATGATCGCCAGCATCTCGATGGCCGCGCGCGACAGCTTGCGGGTTTCCACGCTCTCGCGCGTCATCAGCCAGGCCAGATCGCCCGCCGTGCGGAACGTCCATTTGCCGCCGACACGCACGAGATTGACGCCGCGCATCGCATATTCCGACTGCAATTGCGTCAGCAGCGCCTTGACGTCGGCACCCTCCGGCAGGCGCTTGGCCAGCGCAGCCTGATCGAGCGGTTCGGTGGAGGCGAACAGCATGGCTTCAAGAAGACGCAGTTCCTCCGGCCGCGCGGCAACATCGTGCCCGCTCGTTTCAAGCTGCGGAGCGCTTTCAACCGCGACGGCCTTTTTCGCCAGACTGGCTGACATGGCTTTGTCCCCTTTCTTCACTTACTCCACCGGCGTTTGCGGCGCGGCGCTCGCCTGCGCCGCATCGGCCAAGTGCTTGCGTAGATAGATCGGCGCGAACGCCTGCTTCTGGTGCAGATCGACGACCCCTTCGCGCACGAGTTCAAGCGCGGCGGCAAAGCTCGACGCGAACACGGTGGCGCGCTGCGAGGGCTCGACCACATAGGCAATCAGATATTCGTCCAGGCTGCTCCAGTCCTCGCTGATGCCCGCAAGGCGCTCGAGCGAGGCGCGGGCTTCTGCGAGCGACCACACCGTGCGCTTGGCCAGATGCACACTGGCCAGCACACGCTGCTGGCGCTGCGTCGCGTAGGCGGTCAACAGATCGTACAGCGTCGCGGTCCATTGCGGATGCTTGATCTGGGCGATGGCCTCGGGCGCGCCACGCGGAAAAATATCGCGGCGCAGCTGCGGACGGGTCATCAGCCGGTTGGCGGCTTCGCGGATCTGTTCGAGCTTGCGCAGACGGTTGGCGAGCGCGGTCGCCATGTCCTCGGCGCTGGGGCCGTCCGGGGTGGCGGGTTCGGGCAGCAGCAGGCGCGATTTCAGATAGGCCAGCCACGCCGCCATCACGAGATAATCGGCGGCGAGTTCGAGGCGCAGCTTGCGCGCCTCCTCGATGAAAGCGAGATACTGGTTGGCGAGCGCGAGAATGGAAATTTTCGTCAGATCGACCTTCTGATGCCGCGCCAGCGCGAGCAGAAGGTCGAGCGGACCCTCATACCCCTCGACATCGACGACAAGCGCCGGTTCGTCCTGCGCGCGTTCCGCGGCAGGCAATCCGGTTTCAAACGAGAGAATCTCCGCGCTCATGCGATCAGGCTTCCTGCTCGTGCGATCAATTCATCCAGTTCGGCCCGCGCAGCCGCCCGCTCGAACGGCCTGGGCGGTTTTCGCGACGCCAGCGCGCGCTGCGCGCGGGCCAGTGCCTCGCCCGCCAGTTCGGGCGTCTTTGCAGCCACGGCGCGCATCTCGTCCATCTTGCCGTTGCAGTGAAGCACCATGTCGCAACCCGCGGCGACGATGGCGGCGGTGCGCTCGCCGATCGAACCGTCCAGCGCATTCATCGACACGTCATCACTCATCAACAGACCCTGAAACCCGATCGCACCGCGAATCACCTGATTGATGATTGTGGCAGATGTCGTTGCCGGTTGGGCGGCGTCCAGCGCGCTAAACACAACATGTGCAGTCATCGCCATCGGCAGGTCGGCCAGCGGCCGGAAGGCTGCGAAGTCGGTGCGTTCGAGTTCGTCGCGCGGCGTATCCACCGTCGGCAGCCGAAAATGGCTGTCGGCTGTGGCCCTTCCATGGCCGGGAATGTGCTTGAGCACAGGCAGGACGCCGCCATCCTCAAGGCCCCTTGTCACCGCGCGGGCGATTTGCGCGACTTTTTCCGGAGCCGTGCCATAGGCACGGTCACCGATCACGGCATCCGCCCCCGCAACTGGAACATCGGCCAATGGCAGGCAGTCCACCGTGATACCCAGCGCGTTCAGATCGTCCGCAATCAGGCGCGTTCCGACATAGGCCGCCCGCAATCCTGTCTCCGCATCCTCATCGTAAAGGGCGCCGAAGACCGCCCCGGGTGGATAAGAGGGCCAGTGCGGCAGCCCCAGACGCTGGACCCGCCCGCCCTCCTGATCGATCAGAACGGGTGCATCCGGCTCGTCCACACTGCCGCGCAGGTCGGAAACCAGCGCCGCAACCTGCGCGGGCGTGTCCACATTGCGCTTGAACAGGATGAAACCCCAGGGGCGCTCGGCGCGCATGAAAGCGCGTTCCTCGCCGGTCAAAGCGAGGCCGGAAACCCCGACAATGAAGGCCCGATTGCTCATGACGGGCGATTAGCCCGCGTACTCCCGGGGGTCAATAACAGTGGTCAAAACCGCTGTTAATTCCTCTGGACGATGCACTTGCCGCCGGCGGACTGCAGATTGAGGCAGAACTGGGTCGCCTCCTCCGTGGTCCCGAAGGGACCGACCATTGCACGGTAATAGACGCCCTTGTCGCCAAGGTCCGCGCGGCGCACCACCGGCGAGCGCGAGCCGAGAATAGCGCCATACTTGCCCTGCAGCACCTTGTAGGACGCCAGCGCATCGGCCTCGCTCTTCTGCGATGATACCTGCACGTAGGAACCGCCCGCGACGGGCGCGGATGTCGAGGGATTTACGGAAGCCACCCGCGCGCGCGGTGCCGGGGCGGCAGACGGCGCAGTCTGATCGGTCTGCGGCGTCAGTGCCATCGGCGCACTCGCAGCGGCAGGAGGGGCATTGCGTGTGCCGGCTAACGGGATTGTACGCGCAGGCGGTGCAGCGGCGGACGCAGGTGATGATGAGGCCACAGAGGCCGTGTCGGTCGTACCGTCGGGACGAATGGTCAGCGTACGAATCTTGCGCGGCTCGTCGCCGCTGACGGTGCCGTTGCCGATGCCCGGACCGGTGGGACGCTGGTCAGGCGATACCGCCGAGGTGGTCGGCGGCGACGTGTTTTGCGAAAGCGGCGGGAAGACCACGCGCGGGCCGTTCGGCTGTCCGTTGACGTCGACCGGCTGTTCCTCGCGCGATACCATGCGCTCGCCGGTCCTGTCGCCAACGCGGTCGGTGATCTGCTTGCCGTCACTTTGCGATGGCGGAATGATCTTGTTCGGACCGGCGTCGGCCCGGATGATCGGCGGCTCACCGCTGCGGGGCGAACCGACAAACGAACGATAGGCATAGGCGCCCGCCGTGCCGAGCACCGCCAGAGCCAGAACCACAAAAACCGTCATCGTGCCGCCGCGGCGCGGCCTGACCGGCGGTTCCTCGGCATAATCGTCAGTTTCGTAGCCGCGCTGATCGTAGCGCTGATCGCTATCATAGCGTGGGTCGCGGCGTTGCGCGGGATGCTCGCCGTAAAGAACGTCGTCGTAGCGGCCGTGCGGATCCTGCGGCTGATCGAAACGCGGGTCATCGAATTGCGGCTGCGGGTCATAACCGCCACGCGCATAGGGCGCCGGATCGCGCTCGGCGCGAAGATCATTCAGGCCATCGTCGTAGGATCGCCCGTTCAGCGGCGCGGCAGGCTTCGCATGCCGCATCCAGGACGGCGGACCGGGTTGCGGATCGTCATAGGCGGGCGTGTCATAAGCTGCCGGTTCATGGGCGGCGGGCTGATAGGCGGGCTGGCCGTAGCCCTGATGATCGTAACTACCCTGAGCATGGCCGCTTTGAGCATAGCCGCCCTGCCCGGCATGCTGATCGTAGCCCCGCGTGTCATAGCCGCCGGTATCATAACCACCCTGCGTGTCGTAGCCGCGCGGATCGTAACCCTGCCCGTAATTGTCGTCGGCATAGTCCTGCTGATCGCGCGCATCGCCGTGTTGCGGCTGCGCTGTGTGTTCGCGGCCGAAGTTCGAGAACGGATCGGTCTGGCCGATCAGACGCGCCAGTTCGGCCAGCGGGTCGGATTCGGCCTCCGGCGGGTAGCGCTGGTCCCGGTAATCGTCATCCGGCGGAAACGGAGGCCTGTCGCGATATCGGTCTGGCATGATGATCTTGCATCCCCTTCGGGAGCGGCTCCGGCGCGACCGGTCTAACCCGGCGGCGCCATAAATGCCGCTTCTCGATGCCGCCGCGAGTCCCCGCGCAGACAGCAAATCCCCTTATCGCATCTCGTTCGGGGCTTGGACGCCGAGAATGGCAAGGCCGGAAGCCAGGACCGAGACGACGCCCTGAACCAAGGCCAGTCGCGCGATTGTGATTTCTGCATCATTCTCGATAATGAAGCGTAAATGAGGCGTATCGCGACCCTTGGTCCACAGCGCATGAAACTCACTGGCAACATCATAAAGGAAAAAGGCGATTCGGTGCGGTTCATGCGCCAAAGCGGCAGCCTCCAACATGCGCGGGAAAAGCGCAAGCTGGCGGATCAGTGAAATTTCCGCCGGATCGGTCAACCGCTCGACCGCCGCGCCCTGCAGAAATTGCAGCCGTTCGGGGGCGCTTTCCGGCAATGATGGAACCACCTCACGCGCGTTCTTGAAAATCGAATGCCCGCGCGCGTGCCCGTACTGGACGTAGAATACGGGGTTGTCCCGGGACTGTTCCAGCACCTTGGCGAGATCGAAATCGAGCACCGCATCGTTTTTGCGGAACAGCATCATGAAGCGCACCGCGTCGGAGCCGACCTCATCGACGACCTCGCGCAACGTGACGAAATCGCCGGCGCGCTTGGACATCTTTACCGGCTCGCCGTTGCGCAACAGCTTGACGAGCTGCACGATCTTCACATCCAGCGCGCCCTCGCCATTCGTGACAGCCTTGATCGCGGCCTGCACGCGCTTGATGTAGCCACCATGATCGGCGCCCCACACATCCACCATGTTGCGAAAGCCACGATCGAACTTGGTCTTGTGATAGGCGATGTCGGACGCGAAATAGGTGTAGGAACCGTCCGACTTCCTGAGCGGACGATCGACGTCATCGCCGAACGCGGTGGCGCGGAACAGCGTCTGTTCGCGGTCTTCGTAATCCTCGACCGGCGCGCCTTTTGGCGGCGGCAGCCGGCCTTCATAAACATCGCCCTTGGCGCGCAGACCGGCAATGGTTTCGCCGACAAGGTCCTCGCCGCCCTCGATCAGCGAGCGTTCAGAAAAGAACACGTCATGCTTGATGTTGAGCGCGGCGAGATCGCCCCTGATCATGTCCATCATCATGGCGATGGACTTCGCACGCACAGCCGGCAGCCATTCGGCTTCGGTCTGCTTTAACAGCTTGTCGCCGAATTCTTTCGCCAGCGCCTCGCCGACCGGTTTGAGATAATCGCCGGGATAAAGTCCTTCCGGAATATCGCCGATAGTCTCGCCGAGCGCTTCGCGGTAACGCAGGAAGGACGAGCGCGCCAGCACATCGACCTGAGCGCCGGCATCGTTGATGTAGTATTCGCGCGTGACGTCATAGCCTGCAAACGCAAGCAGACTGGCGAGCGCGTCGCCGAACACCGCGCCGCGGCAGTGGCCGACATGCATCGGCCCGGTCGGATTGGCGGACACATATTCGACGTTGATCTTTTCTCCCGCGCCGATGGCGCTGCGGCCATAGGCATCGCCATCGCGCAATACCGCCCGCAGCGCGTCCGCCCACGCGGCTGGCTTCAGCGTCAGATTGATGAAGCCAGGACCGGCAACGTCGACCTTCTCGATCAGAGGATCGGCGCGCAATTTGTCCGCAATCTTCTCGGCGAGATCGCGCGGTTTCGCTTTGGCATCCTTCGCCAGCACCATCGCCGCATTCGTCGCCATGTCGCCATGGCTCGCCTCGCGTGGCGGCTCGACCACCAGGCGCGACAGATCGACCCCTTCGGGCAGCACCTTGTCCGCGATCAGGGCGCGGCAAACGCCCTGCACACGCGCGAGCATGTCGGCAAAGAGATGCGTGGGCGTGCTGCTGAGACCCGAAGACATTCTGGCTCCTGTGAAATAAGGCCCGCCGCCTAACGCAATTCAGGGGGCGAGTCAAAGAGCCGAGCGTACTCCGACATAGCATAATTGTCGGTCATGCCGGCGATGAAATCGCCGATCCGCCGGGCGCGGCCGGTCTCGTTGTCCCGGCCGAGATCGGACGCCCACTCGGCGGGAAGATCGGAGGGATGATCGTGGTAGCGATGGAACAGGTCGGCCACGAGAGCTTCGGCCTCTTTCATCACCCGCATCACCCGCTCATGCCGGTACATATGCTCCCAGAGGAATGACTTGATCGCCTTTTCCTCGCTTGCGACATCGGCGGGAAAGACGGCGAGAGGATGATCGAGATGGCGCACGTCGTCGGCCGACTGCGGCTGCGCCCTGGCGGCGCGGCGCCCTGTCTCCGCGTAAACGGCCTCGATCAGATGGGAGATTAGTTCGCGCACAAGCTCAGAGCCGCGTCTTGCTTCATCCAGCGACGGGTAGCGCGCAGCCACCCGCGCGTTGATGTCCGAGATCAACGGCACGATGCCAAGATCATCGACCGTAAACAGCCCTGCCCGCAATCCGTCGTCGATGTCATGCGCGTTGTAGGCGATGTCATCGGCAATCGCCGCCACCTGCGCTTCCAGCGAAGCATAGGTCGCCAGATCGAGGTCATGCTCGCGGACATAATTGGCGATGCCGAGCGGAATGCCCTCCTCGCGATAGCGGGCCGCCGGTTGTCCCGCGCGATCGATCAGCGGGCCGTTGTGCTTGACGATGCCTTCCAGCGCCTCCCAGGTCAGGTTGAGACCGTCGAAATCGGGATAGCGCCGCTCGAGCTCGGTCACCACACGCAGCGACTGCGCGTTATGATCGAACCCGCCATGGTCCTTCAGGCAGGCGTCAAGCGCCCGCTCGCCGGCATGCCCGAACGGCGTATGTCCAAGATCGTGCGCCAGCGCCAGAGTCTCTGTCAAATCCTCGTCCAGACCGAGTTGTCTCGCCAGCGCACGCGCGATCTGCGCCACTTCGAGCGTATGGGTCAGCCGGGTACGATAGTGATCGCCTTCATGAAAGATGAAAACCTGGGTCTTGTGCTTGAGCCGGCGGAAGGCCGTGGAATGGATCACCCGGTCGCAGTCGCGCCGGAAGGGGCTGCGATGGCGGCTTGGCGGCTCGCTGAACCTGCGCCCGCGCGAGCGCAACGGGTCGCAGCCGTAAGGCACCGGAGCCGCCGCCATTCCAACCGACATATGATTATAGTCCTCGAACTTTGCGCCCGCGGAATACCGCTAAAGTGAAGCTCAAGCGTTTGATTCCTGCGCCCGGCGCACTTAACTATGCCTGAGCGGATATTCAAACGCAGGACTGCGACAAGCCTGCGTACGGAGACATGTCGTGACCGAGACTGCAACTGAAACTGCACATGTGACGATTTCCGAACGGGCAGCGCGCCGGATCGGGGAAATCCTGAAAAACGAGGGCAAGGACGCCAAGCTGCGGATCAGCGTCGAGGGCGGCGGCTGCTCGGGCTTTCAGTACAAGTTCGACATCGACCACGCACAGGCCGAGGACGATCTGGTGATCGCACGCGATGCCGCCGTGGTGCTGGTGGACCCCTCTTCCGTTCCTTTCCTCGCCGGCTCCGAGGTCGATTTCGTCGACGATCTGATCGGCGCGTCGTTCCGTGTCAACAATCCCAACGCGACCGCCTCCTGCGGCTGCGGCACCAGTTTCTCGATCTGACGCATCTGTCATGCGGATCGCGACATGGAACGTGAATTCGATCCGCCAGCGGCTCGATCATCTCGTGACATGGCTGAAGGAGCGCGAGCCCGACATCGTTTGCCTGCAGGAAATCAAATGTCTCGACGAGGCGTTTCCGCGCGAGCCGATCGAGGCGCTCGGCTATAACGTCGTCACCCACGGACAGAAGACCTTCAACGGCGTTGCGCTTTTGTCAAAATTCCCGTTCGACGAAACCAAACCGCAACTTGCCGGTGATGCCGAGGATTTGCACGCGCGCTTTCTGGAAGGCGTCGTGTCGCACAAGCACGGCACCTTCCGCATCGCATGCCTGTATCTGCCGAACGGCAATCCCGTCGACAGCGACAAATATCCCTACAAGCTGAAATGGATGGACCGGCTGATCGCCTATGCGAAAAACCGGCTGAAATCCGAAGAGCCGTTCGTGCTCGCCGGCGACTTCAACGTCATTCCGACACCTGCCGATGTGTATAACCCGCAGGCCTGGCTCGGCGACGCGCTATTCCTTCCGCAGACACGGCAGAAATTCCAGTCACTCATCAATCTCGGCCTGACGGACGCCTTCCGCGCCGTCTCGGACGAGGCGAAGCAATATACCTTCTGGGACTATCAGGCCGGCGCCTGGCAGAAGAACAATGGCATCCGCATCGATCATCTTCTGCTGTCGCCACAGGCGAGCGACCGCCTGCTCGATCTTGGCATCGACAAGCATGTTCGCGGTTGGGAAAAGGCGTCAGACCACGTGCCGGTCTGGGCTGATCTGAATTTCAATTAACGGACACGAACAAGGACTAGTCGCGGCGGCCCTGCACCCAGCGCTGCAGCATTTGCAGCGCCATCGCGCGATCGTCCTCGGACGCCTTTTCCAGCGCGGCGTTATAGCTGTCATGAATCCAGGCTTCGTCCGGCGTGGCGTTTTCCTGCGCCAGCGTCAACCACATCAGACCGCGCGCGGCCTGGCGCTGCAGATGATCGCCGTTGAACAGCATCTGCCCGAGCAATGCCTGCGCCTGATGCTGGCCTTTCTGCGCGGCGAGGCCCAGCCAGCGCGCGCCGTATTTCGGATCGCGCGGCATTCCGGTGCCGTTCAGATACATCCGCGCCAGATCGTACTGGGCATCGGCATTGCCGAAATAGGACGCGGCGTAGGAAAACATCTCGCGCGCCCGCTCGGGATCGGCCTTGATGCGCGTGCCCGGAATGCCGGTGGAGTAATAGCGGCCGAGCGCGACGAACGCATTGGCCACGATGGAAGCCTGCGGCGCCGAAGGACTGTCGTCGGCATGCTGGTTGGCGATCTTGCTGAAATAGTCGAAGGCACGCAGATCGTCGCGCGGCACCACGATGCCGTCTGCGTACATGCGCCCGAGTTTCCACTGCGCGGCGGGATGACCGTCCTCGGCGGCATATTGCAGCGTTGAAAGCGCCGTCGGCTGCGGAATGTCGGCCGGCGGCACCGGCTTGTTGGTCATGGCGCCAGGAGGAACGGCCGCAACGGCGGCGGACGTATCTGTCGGCTCCTTGGTCCCGTCGAACGCATAGATCGGCGTCATCGCGAAAATCGCGAACGCAACCCACGCAACGCTGACAGCACGCCTAGATGTCCGCATAACACGCCTTCTCGCCCGCGCCGCCCGGATGGGTCACAGCGCCCTTGAGCGCCGGTCCCACCTGCTGCGCGTACTTCCACAACACGCCCGATCCCGCCCCCGTCTCACGCGGCTTCCACGACTTCCTGCGCTCGGCCAGTTCGGCCTCGCTCAGCTTCACGCCGAGTGTGCCGTTGACCGCGTCGAGTTCGATGATGTCGCCGTCGCGAATGAGAGCGATCGGACCGCCGACCGCCGCCTCCGGGCCGACATGGCCGACGCAGAAGCCGCGCGTGGCACCGGAAAAACGGCCGTCGGTGATCAGCGCGACCTTGCCGCCCATACCCTGCCCGTAAAGCGCCGCGGTGGTTGCAAGCATTTCGCGCATCCCCGGGCCGCCTTTCGGACCCTCGTAACGGATGACGATGACGTCGCCTTCCTTGTAGGTGCGCTTGTCCACCGCCTCGAACGCATCCTCTTCGCAATCGAAGCACCGCGCTGGCCCGGTGAATTTAAGCTCCGACATTCCGGCGACTTTCACGATCGCACCATCCGGCGCGAGATTGCCTTTCAGACCCACAACGCCGCCGGTGACGGTGATCGGCTTGTCCGCTGGACGCACCACGTCCTGATGCGGATTCCATTTCACGCCTTTCAGGTTCTCGGCCATCGTTCGGCCGGTAACCGTCAGGCAGTCACCGTGCAGAAAACCGTTGTCCAGCAGCGTTTTCATCAGAAGCGGGATGCCGCCAGCTTCAAACATATCTTTGGCCACATAACGGCCACCGGGTTTCAGATCCGCGACATAAGGTGTCTTTTTGAAGATTTCGGCCACGTCGAACAGGTCGAATTCGATTCCGCACTCATGCGCGATGGCGGGCAGATGCAGCGCGGCATTGGTCGATCCGCCGGACGCGGCGACGACCGCGGCGGCATTTTCCAAAGCCTTGCGGGTAACGACGTCGCGCGGGCGGATGTTGGAGCGGATCAGCTCCATCACCTTTTCGCCCGCTGCGGTGCAAAATGAATCGCGGATTTCATAAGGCGCCGGCGCGCCGGCCGAATAAGGCAGTGCCAGACCAATGGCTTCGGACACGGTCGCCATGGTGTTGGCAGTGAACTGCGCGCCGCATGCGCCTGCTGACGGGCACGCCACGCGCTCGATTTCATCGAGGTCCTCGTCGGACATGGCGCCGACCGAGTGTTTGCCGACTGCCTCGAACATGTCCTGCACAGTGACCTGCTGGCCGCGGAAATTGCCCGGCAGGATCGAGCCGCCGTAAATGAATACCGACGGGATATTCAGACGGCACATCGCCATCATCATGCCGGGCAGCGACTTGTCGCAACCGGCGAGTCCCACCAGCGCGTCATAGGAATGCCCGCGCACGGTCAATTCCACTGAATCGGCAATGGTTTCGCGCGACGGCAGCGAGGAGCGCATGCCCTCATGGCCCATCGCGATGCCGTCGGTGACGGTGATGGTGCAGAACTCGCGCGGCGTGCCGCCGGCGGCGGCGACGCCCTTCTTGGCCGCCTGGGCCTGGCGCATCAGCGAGATATTGCACGGCGCGGCCTCGTTCCAGCACGACGCAACCCCAACAAAAGGCTGGTGAATCTGCTCGGTGGAGAGCCCCATGGCGTAGAGGTAGGAGCGATGCGGCGCACGCGCGGGACCTTCCGTCACATGACGGCTCGGCAGCCTTGCCTTGATGGTGGTCTTCGCGTCCATCTCACACCCTTGCCGCGAGCCTGTGATCCTCGAAAACCTGCAAGAAACAGGTGGTTTTTCGCTTATTCACACGCAAGACGCGGCATCTACGCTACATGAACAAGATTTCATGGAGGCGTGTGGCCAAATCGCGGCGCACACAAGGGCTAGCTGCGGCGAGGGTTAAATGTTCAAGAACTGTAGCAAGCGCGCAACATTCGTTGCGCCGCGGCAACCATGCGGCGGAGTTGCGGCAAACACAGGGCGATCCAACGCCCGGCGAGACATACCCGGTGCGGATGAAATCCGCATTAAACGCGGATTAAAGCGCCATGAACTGTCATGTGGGGGAACGGCTTGTGCGTGACTCGCGCTTAGCGGGGTGCGCAGGGATAGACCGACTGCAGTGCTTCAAGGGTCAGCTTCGCCGCCGACGTGTTTCGCATCGCCGGGTTCGACTTGATGTAGCCGCAGACCACATCGCGGATCCGCTCCGGCTCCACGGAGGAGTTCAGGCAGACCGACCGCATCTCCTGGAGAATGTTTTTGGTCAACTGCGGGGGCACCGGCGTCGTGTCCACGGAGTATTTCAGGCTTTTCGACAACACGGCCGCCTTGTCGTGCATCGCGGTGTCGATGACGCCGGCGATGAAATAGGTGATCTGGGATTTATCCTCCGCCTCGCAGGCCTTGAGGGCGCGATTGCCGTCGACAATCTGGGCGAAGGCTGGCGTTGCCGCGAGTAAGAACGCGAGCGTCGTCACGATCCGCAAATCTTGCCGCACTTCCCGCCTCCCCCAAAGCCTCAAGCCCGCACATGCAAATATGATGCGCGTCCACCTGACAAGCGTCAAATCGACGACCTGCCAATTCGCTTATTGCCAAATCCGCAGATTGACGAGGCTGCCGGCATCTGCCCTGCTGCGACGGTTTCAAACAAAAGCCCGGCGCGATGGCCGGGCTTCGCTTCAGTCCTGGCATCAGAACAAAGCAAACTCGAACGCAAATTAATTGAAGTGATAGTTGAGCCCGGCCTTCACCGACTGCGTGTCATCGCGGTAACGGACGGTGCTTACGATGGCGAGGTTTGAAGTCACGCTGGTCGTGCCGAAACCATAATACTGATATTCAACCTTCGCCGACCACATCGGGGCGAACAGATACTCCAGACCACCGCCAACCGTGTAGCCGGTGCCATCGCGGCCGGCTGCCATGATCGACATGGGCGGAGGCGCCGTAGAGTTGAACTTCTCGAACCCGTTATCGCGAAACGCGACGCCGCCCTTGGCATAGATCAGGCCCGGCCCCCAGGTGAAACCGAAACGTCCCGTGACGGATGCGAGCCAATCGTTCCGATCGCGGAATGCACCGCCGCCGTCGGTAAACCTGTGATGATAGCTGGACAACGCGGAGAGCTGTCCCTCGATGCCCGCGACCCAGTTCGGCGCGAACTGATAGTCCGCGCCGATCTGACCACCGCCCATGAATGCCGAGGAGTCATGAGAACCGGTCACGATAATCGTCGTCGTCGAAAACCCGTTGCTGGTATCGAACACGCCGCCGACATGGCCGCCGATGTAGAACCCGGTCCAATTGTAAACCGGAGCGGCGTATGCGGGCGCTTTGGCGTAGGTTCTTTCAGTCATGTCTGCGGCTTGCACACCGGAGGTAGCAGCAAGCCACGCAACCGCGATCAAAATCTTTTTCATGTCGATACACCCAGAAATGCGCGCCGTGCGATTCACATGTCACGCAGGCGGTTGAAAATAATCAGACGACTATCTGGCAGCTGCCGGGCCGCCAAACTTGTAGCTCAGGCCAACGCGGCCCATGTCGTAAGTGATGTCACGTGAATAGGACAAGCCGCAGGGCCCTCCGAGGTAACAGGCCTGAAGAAACGTGGTGTTCGTTGCCTTGCCCAGATCGGCGTGCAGATATTCCGTCCGTACGGTCCAGTTGCTGGTAAATGCCCATTCGATTCCGGCGCCCGCAACCCAACCTGTCCTTGTTTCACCGCCGGAACCTGAGGTCGCAAGGCTCAAGGAGCTGGCGGCGCAGCCGGAGATCAGGCAATTGAAATTGACATTGGTCCGCACATCTCCGAAGGCGGCGCCACCCGTGCCGTAAACCATGAACCGGTCGAACGTCCATCCCAGCCGCCCACGAACCGTCGCAAGCCATTTCGTCTGAGTTTCAATGGTCGCAAATCCGCGACCGAGATCGGTGCAGCCCGTGATACTCAGATCCAGCCTCCGGCATGAGGTGCCGGTCGCATTCAGCCCCTGCACGTCACCTTCGATACCGAGCACCCACGCCCGCGAGACTTGCCAGTTGTAGCCGAGATGGCCGCCGCCGATGAATGAGCCGGATGAGGATGACAGCGCCAGCGGATTGGGGTTCAACGGTCCGGGCTGAAAGAAATTGGAATCGCCGGAGGCATGCTGCGAGACGCCGCCGATGTCGCCGCCAACGTAGAAACCCGACCAGTTGAACACCGGTTCGGCCGGCACGGTGGACTTGGTGTAGATCGGCGCAGGCAGATCCGCCGCGTGTGCGCCGATTGCGCCGAGCACGATGACGGCGACGGCGATCAAAAGCTTCTTCATCTCCAAACCCATGCAGTGCATCCCGGACGACCACGGTTCATGGATGCAGTAGATGCACGGTCCGATTGAAGGTCTAGGTATCGAGGGAAGCACCTGTGCGGCGAGTGAACGATCTTCGGAAAATGGCACGGGTGTCGTAAAACGGGCACAGGCGGTTGCGTGCCGGACATTTCTGCGACGCACGTAAATAGGCCTGTCGCGAACTGTTCTGTGCCGGGAGAGAATTGAGTTTCGCGGCCGTCAGGATATATTTTTGCGTTTCGATGCACGCAATTTTCAAATGACGAATCAAAGAACTGGCCCTTTGAAGTTCGATACCGATGATTTTCAGACTCACGAAAGGCTGTCCGCCTTTTGCGACGGCTTCTTTCCGCGCATCGTCGCGCTCGATATCAACAAAAAGGGCGACAGGCCGTTCAAGGCCCGCGCGGCTCTGCGGATGGCGGGCTCGGTCGGGATCGGGGAGATTGTCACCTCGCCTGCCGACTATGCCCGCACTCCCAGGACCATGCGCGACGGTGCCGATGCTTTCGTGATTTCGCTGTGCCGCCGGGGAGAAGGTTTCTCCACGTTCGGAGACCGATCGGTCTCGGCATATCAGGCCGTGGTTTGCGACAACGCCCGGCCGCAAATCCTCACCTCTGTTACCGACACCGCATGGTGGACCGTCAAGCTGGCGCGTGCGCGGCTTTCAAGTCTCGTGCCTCATGCCGACAGCCTCGCTGGCTTCGTTCTGGACAAGCACAACGTGGCACTTCGCCTGTTGTTCGGTTATCTGCAAGGCACCGCAGCCATCGACATGGCGGATGGCGGGCTTGCGGCCGACGCGTTCGGCAATCACATCGCCGATCTGGTCGCTCTCGCGCTCGGGACCCGGGGTGACTCACGCAAAATCGCCGAACGGCGCGGTCTGCGCGCGGCGCGTCGAAGCGTGATTCTCGACAAGATCGATAGCGGATTTGCCGACGCCGGTTTTTCCGCAGCCTCCGTCGCGGCGGCGCTCGGCATATCGGCGCGCTACGTTCACATGGTGATCGAGGAGACCGGCCACACTTTCTCGGACCTCGTGCTCCATCGGCGGCTGGAAAAAGCTCTCGCGCTTTTGCTGGACCCGCAGCGTGACGGCGACAGAATTGCGGACATCGCCCACGAAGCGGGCTTCACGGACCTGTCCCATTTCAACCGCAGTTTCCGCCGGCATTTTGGCGAGACACCCTCGGGGATAAGATCGCGGTCGTCCCTTTAGGCATTTCATATCGTCAATCAAGAAACGTCTTGCCTAGCCGGCCGGTCGTGCCGCCGCTTCCAGCTCGTGTGCAAATGCCCCGGGATCGATCGTGTATGTCTCGAAGGCGACGAAATTCTCCTTGATCGGCAACCTGCCCTCGCCCACCAGCCGCGTGACTTGCTGCTGCAGGATGGCGCCGAGCTTCATAAAACCTTTCTGGGTCTCGTTCTGACTGACGTGGGGACCCAGCATTTCGATGATCCTCGCCGACTTCGGAGCAAAAACCATATTGGCGAATCCTGCCCCGTGAGGGCCCGCGATCATTCCGGCTTGCGAAAACAGACTGATCTGTTCCGAAAAGCTCATCGTCTCGGGACGCACAATTTCGAAATCGTGCGCTTTGGCGACCTCGACGATCTCGTCGTGATTGATCAGCCGGCGCTGATGAATCTCATCCTGCCCCGCTCTCGATATGAAAATCCTGCGGCCGGGACGATCCGAACTCAGATGCGAAGCAAATTTATTGCGTATCCATTCGACCACCCAGGGCTGCAACACGAATGGCGGCGTAAAGCTCGACGAACAGAGACTGGGCAGAAGCAGGTTCTTGACGTGATAGGTCCGGGGATAGCGAAGGCCCATCAGTCTTTTCGTATCGACACCGAGAGCTTCGAGACTCTCGCGCTGGAAGGCGGCCAGATCGTCATTGACGAGAATGGGTAGCGACGCATCGGTGTCGAAAAAGAGCCGGGGCAGATAATCCAGCAGCCAGTGACAATAATTGCGGCAACCTCCGAGCAAAAACGCCCGCTCGATCGGCGAGCCTGAAGGCTGTTCGCAAATCAGGTGTATGGTGTCCGCCGGATCGCCGACGAGAAAAGCGGATTTCGGCGGCCGGGGTGTCTGGACATACAGGTCGCCATGGACCCGCCCCGTGGTCACGACCAGCCACTCTCCCGAAAAGACGAGAGCATCCTTCAGGTCCAGCACGCCGGCTTTGGACGCATAGGACGGCGCGCCCGCGATAACGCCGAACTGCAGAGGATGGCGCTCTTCCGGCAAAAACTGGCTTTTGAGATAACTGTAGGATTCCGCAGTACGCTGTATTGCCTTCTGGTCCATGAGCGCCGCACCGGGGCCGGTCCATAAACGCTTATTTTCTCACACTGTAGCGCGGCGGTTACAGCGCCTTGAGGACCGAAGGAGTTAGCATCACACATTATTTTGGGGGTTTTCTTATGTCCATTCGTAAATTTACGATCATCGCACTTGCGCTCGCTCTCTTCGGCGCTTCGGCCCAGTCCTCGAAAGCGACCCCCGTTCCTCTTCCTATAGCCGCTGCAGCAAGTGCCGGCCCGGCCATTGTCGGGGGAGTTCTCGGATTTGCGGTCCTTGCCATCGCCTACGATCTCTATCTGAAATCGATTGGCGTGAAGAGCTGGGATGGCGTCACTCCGCCCAAAAAGCCGCATCGGCGATAACGTCGAAGTCGTCGTCGATAGAATGAAATAGTTTTCAAAGCCCGCCTTTACGGCGGGTTTTGTTTTGGCCTGTGACTTACATGTTCAGGACGCGCCCGTAGGCGTCGAGCACCGCTTCCTTCATCGTCTCCGAAATGGTCGGATGCGGGAAGATGGTGTGGAAGAGTTCTTCCTCGGTCGTTTCCAGATTCATCGCGACGACGAAGCCCTGGATCATCTCGACGACTTCCGCACCGACCATGTGCGCGCCGAGCAACTGGCCGGTCTTCTTGTCGAAGATCACCTTGACCATGCCCTGGTCCTCACCCTGCGCAATCGCCTTGCCGTTGCCGACGAACGGAAAACGTCCGACGCGAATCTCCTTGCCCGCCTCCTTGGCCTTCGCCTCAGTGAGACCGACCGATGCGACCTGCGGATGGCAATAGGTGCAGCCCGGGATCAGAGTCTTGTCCATCGGGTGCGGGTGCAATCCCTTGATGGCTTCGACGCAGATGACGCCTTCATGTTCGGCCTTGTGCGCCAGCATCGGCGGTCCGGCGACATCGCCGATGGCGTAGATGCCCGGCACGTTGGTCCTGCAGAACTGGTCGATGACGATGCAGCCGCGATCGGTCTTCACGCCCAGCTTCTCGAGTCCGAAGCCCTCGATATTGCCGACCACGCCGACCGCCGAGATCACGCGGTCCACGGTGAGCTGCTGCGTGCCGCCCTTGCCATCGTCGATGGTCGCGGTGACGCTGTCGGCCTTCTTGTCGAGCTTGGTGACCTTCGCGCCGGACAGGATCTTGATGCCCTGCTTCTCGAACTGCTTGCGCGCGAAGCCCGCAATCTCGGCATCCTCCACGGGGAGAATCTGCGGCAGCACTTCCACCACAGTCACGTCCACGCCAAGCGTGTGGTAGAACGAGGCGAACTCGATGCCGATCGCGCCGGAGCCGACGACCAAAAGCGACTTCGGAAACTTGTCGGGGTTCATCGCCTCGAAATAGGTCCATACCAGTTTCTTGTCCGGCTCAAGACCCGGCAGCACGCGCGGCCGCGCGCCGGTGGCGACGATGATGTGCTTGGCCTGATAGCTGCCCTCGCCCTGCGCGCCCTTCGGCGCCTCGGCGGCCGACTTCTTCACCGTGAACTTGCCGCCGCCATCGAGCGAGGCCTCGCCCCAGATGATGGTGATCTTGTTTTTCTTCATCAGGAATTCGACGCCGCCATTGAGGCGCTTCACCACGGCGCGCGAGCGCGCGATCACCGCCTTGGGATCGACCGAGATATTCTCCGCCGACAGGCCGTAGTCCTTGGCATGCGTCATGTAGTGGTAGATTTCCGCCGAGCGCAGCAGCGCCTTGGTCGGAATGCAGCCCCAGTTGTTGCAGATGCCGCCGAGATAGGCCTTCTCGACAATGGCGGTCTTGAACCCGAGCTGGGCGGCGCGGATGGCGGTGACATAACCGCCGGGACCGGACCCGATCACGACAACATCGAACGACGTCTCAGCCACCAGCGCGTCTCCCAAAATTTATTTATTCAAGGCAGCCCTTCGTCTCCCACAAGCGCGCAGCTCAATCAAGACGCCGCTGCCGGGACGGCACGTACAAACCTTGTTGAATTGCGCCGCTTTCTGAAATCTAATTACCTGAGGCTCTGAAAACAGCCCGGGAAGGTCATATGAGACATCTGATCCTGCGCGCCGCCGGCACGGTGCTCTTTTGTGCGCTTGCAGCGGCGAACGCCTCCGCCGCCGACCTGAAGGTGTTCTCGACGATTGCGGTGCAAGGCGCTCTGGAGGCCATGGCGCCGAAATATGAAAAGAAGAGCGGCAACACGCTCGACATCACCTGGGGCACCGCGGCGGCCCTCGCCAAGCGCATCCAGGCGGGCGAGACGCCCGACGTCATGATCCTGACGCCGCCCCTGCTCGACACGCTGATCAAGGAGGACAAGGCCGCGCCGGGCATTACGCCGGTGGCGTCGTCCGGGATCGCCATGGTGGTCAAGGCCGACGCGCCGAAGCCCGACATCTCCACACCCGACGCATTCAAGCAGGCGCTGCTGGATGCGAAATCGATCGCCTTCTCCGATCCGGCGGCCGGCGGCGCGAGCGGCGTCTATGTCGCCAAGCTGCTCGATCGCCTCGGCATCGCGGACGCCGTGAAGAACAAGATCAAACATCCGCCCGCGGGCGGCAACGCCGCCGTGCTGGTCGCCAAGGGCGAGGCCGAACTGGCGATCCAGCAGACGCCGGAAGTGATGGCGGCGCAGGGCATCGACATTGTCGGCGTGCTGCCGGGCGATCTCAACAACATCACCATGTTCGCCGCCGGTGTCGGCAAGATGCCGAAGGACAAGACCGCCGCCGAGAGCTTCGTTCAATTTCTGAAGTCGCCCGAAGCGGCCAACGCCTTCAAGATGCGCGGGCTGGACCCGGCGTAAGCGGAGCGGACATGAGTCTCGACGACTGGAAGAAGGACGACAAGGGCCACATCACCGTGAACCCCCTGGCGAGCTTTGAACTGATGATCGCGGCGCAGAACGCGGTCGGCGTGAAGATCGACTATCTCAATCCGGGCGACCTGATGGCCGCGCCCACCGGCGTGCTGCAGATCGCGCTGACGCCGCGCCTCGCGCAGCAACTCGGGCAGGCGTTGCTGGACGCGGCGGGACAGATCGTGACGCAGGTGCCGGGGAAGTTGTCGTAAGAAGCTAGGTCTTACGCAAAATTCCGTTCGATTGAAGCTGCTCTAGTTCCGATCTTAATTTGCTTCGTAAGTCTGCAATGCTTCTATAAAAGAGACATCTTTGACCTTTTACATCAAAAGGCAATACTTGACCCTCCTTGGCTAAAAGAAGAGTTGGCTTGTTTTTGGCCCAAGCGTAGCCGATTTCCAAAAATACATTTGGATTTGCATCGTTTAAAAGTGCGATTAGGCCGTCATACTGTTCAATTCGACGTTTGATTTCAGATGCGATATCACCCACGAATGCCGATTTATCAATTCTCTCACATAACATGTTCAAGGAATTTGCAGCCTCTTGAATCGATATTTCCCATTCGTCATTAAACGAGTCTTTAAATGGCATAGCCACGAAAAGTCGAACTTTGAGATCGCTTTCTACACCAAATTTTTTGAAGCTATTTCTTGGCACTTCAGCTTGAATTTTTTCTCCGAGATTCGCGCGCCAATTACTATTCAGAAGCTCACTCAATATCGATGAAAAACGCCGAGCGCGAGTTTCGTTAATCTCAACAATCTCCACGCTCTCGATGCGACGAGAGCTCTTTTCGTCAGAGCTGGCGTCAAAAATTCCTGCTACCAAAGAAGAAAAAGCCTCTGCCTCGTCCAATCCATAACCCGGACCATGAATAGGCATGCAAATGCGGCGGACATCTTCATGTTTGGCCGCAAGAAATATTACATCTTGTCCAAATTTTCTAATTTCAGCGTAGTCGAACTCAACTAGTGGCCCGACTCCAATAAATGCTACTTTACGTGCTTCAATTCCTCGACCAGGAACTACTCGAATCTTTCTCTTAGGAACGACTGCTTTAAATCCAATTGCTTCGGAAATCCGAGCATCTATTCCGTAAAAACCATCAGCGTGTTTTAAAGCAAGAAGATCGCAGGAACGGTTCAATATATTTCCTTGAACCACGTCAACAGAAAACATTTTTTATCCGATGCAATGAATTCACATAAAACAAACAACATCGATCCATCTTCGGCTAAGTTAACAAAAATCCCTTTCACACCACCAGCATCACCGGATTTTCGATCAAGAGCTTGAACGCGCTGAGCAGCTGCGCGCCGAGCGCGCCGTCCATCGCGCGGTGATCGCATGTCAGCGTCACCGTCATGATGTTGGCGATCTCGATCTTGCCGTTACGCACCACCGGCCGCTCCTCGTTCATGCCGACCGCGAGGATCGTGGTCTGCGGCGGGTTGATGACGGCGGTGAACTGCTTCATGCCGTACATGCCCAAATTCGACACCGCCGTGGAGCCGCCCTGATATTCCTCGGGCTTGAGCTTGCGCGCCTTGGCGCGCGAGGCGAGATCGCGCATGTCGGCGGAAATCTGCGACACCGATTTGATATGCGCGTTGCGGATGATCGGCGTGATGAGGCCGGTCGGGATCGATACCGCCACCGAGACGTCCGACACCTTGTGATGCAGCATCGCCTCGTCGGTCCAGGTCACGTTGGCGTCGGGCACGCGCTGCAGCGCCATCGCCAGCGCCTTGATGACGAAATCGTTGATCGAGAGCTTGTAGGCCGGCTTGCCGTCCTTGTCCTTCGGCGCCAGCGCGTTGATCTCCTCGCGCGCGGCGACGAGCTTGCCGATGTCGCAATCGGCGGTGAGGTAGTATTGCGGAATGTCGCGATCCGAAGCCGACAGGCGCTGCGCGATGACCTTGCGCATCTGGTCGTGCGGCACGGCCTCGTAGCTCTCCGGCTTGAACAGCGACATGATCTGCGCGTCGGAGGGTCCCGGCGTGAAGCTCGGCGCGCCGCCGCTCGCGGCCGCGGCGGGCTTCAGCCCCTTGCCGGATTTGGCCTCGTCGATGTCGCGCGCGACGACGCGGCCATGCGGGCCGGTGCCGGTGACGCGCGAGACGTCGATGCCGGCCTCTTTGGCAAGGCGCTTGGCGAGCGGCGAAGCGAAGGTGCGTGCGCCGTTGTTCGCGGCCGGTGCAGCCTGCGGCGCGGGCGCGGCGGCTTTCGGCGCGGGTGCGGGAGATGGTGCCGGCGCAGCGGCGGCAGGCGGCGCGGCTGACGCTGCGGGCTTGGCCGCCGGCGCTTCAGCGGGCTTCGGCGCGGCGGCGGCTTTCGGCGGAGCCGACGCGGCCCCTGCGCCCGCGCTTTTCACATCTTCGCCGTCAGCGGCGAGCACCGCGATGACGTTGTTCACCGGAACGTCGGCGGTGCCTTCGGGCACCACGATCTTCGCGATCGTGCCCTCGTCCACGGCCTCGACTTCCATCGTCGCCTTGTCGGTCTCGATTTCGGCGATCACGTCGCCGGACTTGACCTTGTCGCCCTCTTTCTTGAGCCACTTGGCGAGATTGCCCTTCTCCATCGTCGGCGACAAAGCGGGCATCAGAATGTTGATCGGCATGACCGGATACCCTGCTTAGCGATAGGACACGGCCTTGGCGGCCTCGACCACCTCGGCGACGCTCGGCAGCGCGAGCTTTTCCAGATTGGCAGCGTAGGGCATCGGCACGTCCTTGCCCGACACGCGCGCGACCGGCGCGTCGAGATAATCGAACGCATGCTCCATCATCCGTGCGGCGATTTCCGCGCCGACGCCGTTCTGCTGCCAGCCTTCCTCCACCACGACGCAGCGTCCGGTCTTCTTCACCGACGCGACGATGCTCTCGGTATCGAGCGGGCGCAGCGTGCGCAGATCGATCACCTCGGCCTCGATGCCCTCTTTCGCGAGTTCGTCTGCGGCCTTCAGCGCATAGGTCATGCCGTTCGACCACGAGACGATGGTGACATGGCCGCCCGCGCGGGCGATGCGCGCCTTGCCGATCGGCAAGACGAAATCATCGAGCTTGGGCACTTCGAAGCTGTGGCCGTAGAGAATTTCATTTTCGAGGAAGACCACCGGATTGGGATCGCGGATCGCGGCCTTCAGAAGACCCTTGGCGTCGGCGGCGCTGTAGGGCGCGATCACCTTGAGGCCGGGAATCTGCGAGAACCACGCCGAATAATCCTGGCTGTGTTGGGCGGCGACGCGGGCCGCCGCGCCGTTCGGGCCGCGGAACACGATCGAGCAACCCATCTGGCCGCCCGACATATAGAGCGTCTTGGCGGCGGAGTTGATGATCTGGTCCATCGCCTGCATGGCGAAGTTGAAGGTCATGAACTCGACAATCGGCTTGAGGCCCGCGAAGGCCGCGCCGATACCGACACCGGCGAAGCCGTGCTCGGTGATCGGCGTGTCGATCACGCGCTTGTCGCCGAACTCCTGAAGGATGCCCTGGGTGATCTTGTAGGCGCCCTGATATTCGGCGACCTCCTCGCCCATGATGAACACATCCGGATCGCGGCGCATTTCCTCCGCGATGGCGTCGCGCAGCGCGTCACGCACGGTCATGGTCACCATTTCGGTGCCGGCCGGAATGTCGGGATCGGCCAGCGGCTCGTTGACCGGGGCCTGCGGCACGGCGGCGGGTTTCGGCGCGGGCGTTTCGGCTTTGGCTTCCGCCGGCGGCGCGGATTCGGCGGCTTTCTGCTGCGGCGCGGGCGCGGCGGCAGGCGCTTTGCCGAGATCGGCGGCGCTTTCACCATCGCCGAGGATGGTGGCGATCGGCGTGTTCACCGCGACATCTGCGGTGCCTTCGGGCACGAGGATCTTGCCGAGCGTGCCTTCGTCGGTCGCCTCGACTTCCATCGTGGCTTTATCGGTTTCGATCTCGGCGATCACGTCACCGGACTTGATGGTCTCGCCTTCCTTCTTCAGCCACTTGGCAAGGTTGCCCTTCTCCATCGTGGGTGACAGCGCAGGCATCAGAACTTGAATCGGCATGGGGCTACTCGGATGTTGCGCGCTTAGCGGTAAATGTCGGTGTAGAGCTCGGACACGTCCGGCTCGGGATCGTGCTGGGCGAAATCGGCGGCGGCGTTGACGATCTCGCGCACCTGCGCGTCGATCTCCTTCAACTCCGCCTCGCTGACCTTTGCTTCGAGAAGACGAGCGCGCACCTGCTCGATCGGGTCCTGATCGTGGCGGACCTTCTCGACCTCCTCGCGGGTGCGGTACTTCGCGGGGTCCGACATCGAATGGCCGCGATAGCGATAGGTCTGCATTTCGAGGATATAGGGACCGTTGCCCTCGCGGCACCACTGCACGGCCTTTTCCGCCGCGGCCTTGACCGCGCGCACGTCCATGCCGTCGACCTGTTCGCCCGGAATGTTGAAGGACACGCCGCGCTTGGAGAAATCGGTCTGCGCGGACGAGCGCGTCACCGAGGTGCCCATGGCGTAGCGGTTGTTCTCGATCACGTAGATGACCGGCAGCTTCCACAGCTCGGCCATGTTGAAGCTTTCATAGACCTGGCCCTGATTGGCCGCGCCATCGCCGAAATAGGCGACGCTGACATTGTCGTTGCCGCGATAGCGATTGGCGAAAGCCAGCCCCGTGCCGAGCGGCACCTGCGCGCCGACGATGCCGTGGCCGCCGAAGAAATTCTTCTCCTTGGAGAACATGTGCATCGAGCCGCCCTTGCCGTGCGAATAACCGCCGCGGCGTCCGGTGAGTTCGGCCATCACGCCCTTGGCATCCATGCCGGTGGCGAGCATGTGTCCATGGTCGCGGTATCCGGTGATGATCTGATCGCCCTGCTTCAGCGTCATCTGGACGCCGACGACCACCGCTTCCTGCCCGATATAGAGATGGCAGAAACCGCCGATCGCACCCATGCCGTACAACTGGCCCGCCTTCTCTTCGAAGCGGCGGATCAGCAGCATCATGCGAAGCGCTTCCAGCTCCTGCTCCTTGGTGAATTTCAGATTGTTGGGATGGCGCGCGCCGTTGCCGGCGTCCTGCGAGCCGGCTTTTTTCGCGGCCGCTGTGGGTTTTCCAGATGACATGACCTGTCCGGATGAGAGAACCGATACGCTTCTCTACTCCAACTCATTTCGCCATGAAAGGATTGCGTAGCGCCGCAGGCTTGCGATGTGTTTTGCAGCGCAGCGTACGCAATTTATGCGATGACGCGAGGCCGATTTTGGAATTTAGATTTCATTTCGCGGGAAGAATTCGCACCAGTTCGCGCGGATCGGCGTAGTCGAGCTGAAATCGCACCTGCTCGTCCAGCATGTCGGGGTCGACCGTGTCGGACCGCAGCAGCGCGACGCGCTGCTGGGCGGCGGCGTGTTCGGCTTTCAGCCGCGCAAGCTCCGCGGTGAGGTTCGCGATTTCCTGATCGAGTTCGGCGCGTGCGTTGAGACCGTATTTGCCGGTGTAGGCATTGACGCCGAAATAGGCAATGAACGCCGCCGCCAGCGCGTAAAGAGCGATGCCGGTGAGAATGCCTTTCAGTCGAGCGCGCGAAACCATGCCGCACAATGCGGCGATGCGGTTAACGCGAAGCTAACGGGACGGTCTTGCCCGGGGCGCGACGCAGCGCGACAGCGATGCAGCGCAGAATCGGGACGATAGCAATCACCGAGGGTGGAACGGCCCCGGATCAGCAGCGCAACGTTTCATGCCGCGCAGGGTCCGGAGCGCGATGCTTTCCGCCTGCGCGGGGACGACATCGTAATTGATTACTTCGTCTGCTTTTCGACGAACGCAGCGAAGGCGGCGAGATACTGCTCCAGCACCTTCTGGAGGGATTCGCCGGTCAGGTTGCCCTTGTCGTCAAACGAATTGCCGACATTGGTCAGATAGATTTCCGGCTGGCCGAGAATCGGGCCGGAAATGCCGGGCAAAATCTTCTTCAGATCCATCGCCGCGCTGACGCCGCCGAGCGGTCCGGGCGAGTTGCTGACGATTCCGACCGGCTTGCCGAGGAATGAACTCTTGCCGTAGGGCCGCGACGCCACGTCGATCGCATTCTTGAGGACGCCGGGAATCGAGCGGTTGTATTCGGGCGTGACGAAAATCACCGCGTCCGAGGCCTTGATCCTGTCGCGGAAGGCCACCCAGTCCGCCGGCGGATTGGCCTCCTCGTCCTGATGAAAAAACGAGATGCCGTGCAGCGTCGCGACGTCGAGTTTCAACGACGATGGCGCAAGCCTGGCGAGCGCGTTGGCCACCTTCAATGAAAACGCCTCCTTGCGCAGGCTGCCGACGATGACAAGGACATTGTGGGCCATGGTGCAATCCCGAATGGGTGAAAGGAAGACTCTCACCTAGCCCCAACCGGCAAGGCCCGCAAGGGCACACGCCCGGCCGTCGTCACCGCCACGTGCCCCGGCGCCCTCGCCCGCGACGGTAATTTTTCGTCATCGTGACGCGCGTTCAAACCTGCGTGTGAAACTGACGCCTCGACGCCGCATCTGCGAACTAATGACGCAGCCGCTGCGCGCGGGTTCCATCATCAACCGGTCATCCGCGAGGATGGCGGTTTTTCGCGTAATCACGGGCAAAGAGTGTATGGTAACGTGTCGCAGGGTTACGCGTTTCGAATCTTGTTCAGCGAACCTTCATGGACCGTGTGCGACATTTACAAATCGATTGAACAGAAAGAGAGGCACTGATGAATATCAAATCCCTCATCGTTGGCGCGACAGCCCTGGCCGGGCTTGCTGCAATCTCGGCACCCGCTTCAGCAATGCCGGTTGGTGCCGTCTCCGCTGCGCCTGGCGTGGAAGTCGAGAAGGTCGTGCTGGTGTGTAACGCCTATGGCCGCTGCTGGCGCCGCCCGCCCTATCGCGCGCCCTATTACGGCTACTACGGCCGCCCGCGCTACTACGGTTATTACGGACCGCGTTACCGCTACGGCTATCGCTGGTAATCTCACCCGCCATAACCTGAAACAAAAAACCGCGCCGTTCTTGAGAGCGGCGCGGTTTTGTTTTGCGAATTTGTTCCGCGGCAGCGGCGATCAGGTCCGGTTGCGGACCTCGTTGCCGATGAAATTGCCGACGCGCTTGGCGCGGTTGCGCAGCACCCGGAGCGGGCCCTGATCGACAAAGTATGTCAGCAGGATGCTGTCGCGGGTTTTGACGCGGTCATGAACCGGGTCCGCCGAATGCCAGCTGTCGTCGCCGACGGCGAAGGCATAACCCGAATTCGGCGCGAACCGCATCTGCTTGGCCTTCGGCAGCGAGCCATCCGGCGCGACATCGTGGAAGATTGTCCCGATATCGGTGTTGGCGTCGTCTTCCGGCAGATAGAGCTGCACGGTGATGCCCTTCCAGTGGGTATCGGTGTGCGGCGTGATCCTGTAGCCGGGAATGTCGCGGGTCAGGATCGGAATGGGATACATGCCGACCGACATGAAATCGGACCCGAAGCGCTTTTCGAGACCGGGCGCAAGCTTGCGGCGGAACGCGTTCTTCACCGGCTCCGAACACAGGGCGTCGCCGACGACGCGCCACACCCCGACCTTCTCCGCCGGAAGGTGACGGATATATTCGGGAAACAGGTCGATCTTGACGCGGGTCTGAACGCCGTCCTTCACCTTGCTGCGGCCATGCATCGAACGGTATTCCTCGCTGCGCGGCATGGCGGCCAGCATCGCGGCATAGACGTCGTCCGGGAAAACATTGCTCAGCCGCAGGTGGTGAAACGGCTCGGAATCGCTCGCGGCGGCATCCACCGACGCGGTCACGAACTCGATCAGGTTACGGGTGGAAGCCTTGCGAGCCGCAGGCTCGAACTTTGTCATCTGGTCCATAGATTAGCTCCCGAAGAATGGCCTTTCGAAGAACAGCTTCCGAATAGCTCTGGGGGTGTCGGCCGGTGAGCAAATCACGCAACACCCGGCGCAGCGGCAAACCGGTCGAGCTCTGGTATGCGGCCCCATCAGGCCGCAATCAAGGACATAAATCAATGCTGACTTATGAAATGCCTCTAATCGCCGCCCTGCCCGCATAGATGGCCTGGTTGCCGAGTTGCTGCTCGATCCGCAGCAACTCGTTGTATTTGGCGACCCGGTCGGACCGCGCCAGCGATCCGGTCTTGATCTGCCCGCAATTGGTCGCGACCGCGAGATCGGCAATGGTCGAATCCTCGGTCTCGCCCGAACGGTGCGACATCACCGCCGTGTAGGCGGATTTATGCGCCAGTTCCACGGCGGACAGCGTTTCCGTCAACGAGCCGATCTGGTTGACCTTGACCAGAATGGAATTGCCGAGGCCGCGCTTGATGCCATCGGCAAGGCGCGTGACGTTGGTGACGAAAAGGTCGTCGCCAACAAGCTGCACCTTCGCACCGAGCGCATCGGTCAGTTCCTTCCAGCCGTCGAAATCGTCCTCGGCCATGCCGTCCTCGATGGACACGATCGGAAAACGGCTGGTGAGGTCCTGAAGATACTTGACCTGCTCGGCGCGCGAACGGGTCTTCTTCTCGCCCTCGTAAACATATTTGCCGTCCTTGAAGAATTCGGTCGAGGCGCAATCGAGTGCGAGCATCACATCGCCGCCGGCCTTGTAACCCGCCTTGGCGATGGCACCCATGACGAATTCCAGCGCGGCGTCGGCCGACGGAAGGTTCGGCGCGAAACCGCCCTCGTCGCCGACATTGGTGTTGTGACCGGCCTTCTTCAGTTCGGCTTTCAGCGTGTGGAAAATCTCCGCGCCGCAGCGCAGCGCCTCCGCGAACGACGCGGCGCCGGCCGGCATCACCATGATTTCCTGAAAGTCGATGGGATTGTCGGCGTGAACGCCGCCATTGATGATGTTCATCATCGGCACCGGCAGCGTGCGCGCCGAGGTGCCGCCGACATAGCGATACAGCGGCATGTCGAAGGAATTCGCCGCCGCCTTCGCGGTCGCCAGCGAAACGCCGAGAATGGCGTTGGCACCGAGGCGGCTCTTGTTCGCCGTGCCGTCCAGATCGATCATGGTCTGATCGATCTGGACCTGCTGCTCGGCGTCCATACCGCCGATGGCGTCGAAGATTTCGCCGTTCACCGCTTCGACGGCTTTCAGCACGCCCTTGCCGAGATAGCGCGCCTTGTCGCCGTCGCGAAGCTCCACCGCCTCATGCGCGCCGGTCGACGCACCCGAGGGCACCGCGGCGCGGCCGATCGAGCCGTCCTCCAGCACGACATCGACCTCGACCGTCGGATTACCGCGGCTGTCCAGGATTTCGCGGCCGATAATGTCGACGATGGCGGTCATAGGCGTCTCTTTCTCGATTCAGGGAGGCAGGTTGCTGGCTGCTTCTACCGCAAGCTTCCGGAGCGGAAAAGGCGGAATGCGCGACAGAATCGTGACCGGACGGAATCGTGACTGCGCCAAATCGTGACGAAACGCGCCAATTTCGCTATCAACACGCAACGGAGAAACCGATGCCGCGCAGCCCCCGCAAACCGCCCGCCAAAACCGCTTCCCTCCAGCTCGGCAAGCAGGTCGGCCTGCCCGCTTCGCCTGACGAAGCGGTGATCGACCGCGTACCCAATCCGCAAGCCGGCACCAATTATCTGGTGCGTTTCGTCGCGCCGGAATTCACCTCGCTCTGCCCGATCACCGGCCAGCCGGATTTCGCGCATCTGGTGCTCGACTATGTGCCCGGTGACTGGCTGGTGGAATCGAAGGCGCTGAAACTCTATCTCGGCAGCTTCCGCAATCACGGTGCATTCCATGAGGACTGCACGGTATCGATCGGCAAGCGGCTGGTGAAAGAGATCAGGCCGAAATGGCTGCGCATCGGCGGCTACTGGTATCCGCGCGGCGGCATTCCGATCGACGTGTTCTTCCAGACCGGACGATTGCCGAAAGAAGTCTGGGTGCCCGATCAGGGCGTGCCGCCGTATCGCGGGCGCGGTTAGGTTGAGGTGTTGGTGCTGTGACCGAAGCCCGACTTTCCGAGATCTATCGAGGTTATATTGCGTGCCTGAACAAACAGGACTGGGCCATGCTCGGCCAGTTCGTTCACGACGACGTGCATTATAACGACAAGTGGATCGGGCTCGGCGGTTATCGCGCAATGCTGGAAAGGGATTTTCGCGAAATCCCCGACCTGCACTTCAATATCGCGATACTCGTTGCAGATTTCCCCTATGTGGCAAGCCGACTGAAATTCGACTGCACGCCAAGGGGGAAATTTCTTGGCCTCGATGTCGACGGCCGAAAAGTCTCGTTTAGCGAGAATGTGTTCTACGAATTTCAAAACGAGAAAATCTGGCGGGTCTGGTCGGTAATCGATAAAGCGGCAATCGAAGCACAGCTTTAGCTGCGACCCGCTACACCCCCTTCGCCAGCGCGTCGAACGCCAACAGGTTTTTCACCAGCGCCTCGAAATCCTTCAGCGGCACCATGTTGGGACCGTCGGACGGCGCGTGGTCCGGGTCCTGATGCGTCTCGATGAACACGCCGGCGACGCCGACCGCCACCGCCGCGCGCGCCAGCACCGGCACGAATTCGCGCTCGCCGCCGCTTGAAGTTCCCTTGCCGCCCGGCTGCTGCACCGAATGCGTGGCATCGAAAATCACCGGCGCGCCGGTGGTGCGCGCCAGAATGGGAAGCGCGCGCATGTCCGAGACCAGCGTGTTGTAGCCGAACGAGACGCCGCGCTCCGTCACCAGCACGTTGGCGTTGCCGCCGCTCGTGATCTTGCCGACGACATTCTGCATGTCCCACGGCGCGAGGAACTGCCCCTTTTTCACGTTCACCACCTTGCCGGTCGCGGCGGCGGCGAGCAGCAGATCGGTCTGGCGGCACAGGAAGGCGGGGATTTGCAGCACGTCCACCGCCTGCGCGACTTCGGCGCACTGGTCGGGCTCGTGCACATCGGTCAGCACCGGCAATTTCAGCGTGTCGCGAATCTCGGCGAAGATCGGCAGCGCCTTCTCGATGCCGAGCCCGCGCTGGCTGGAGGCGCTGGTGCGGTTGGCCTTGTCGAATGAGGTCTTGTAAACGAGACCGACATTCAGCCGCGCCGAGATTTCCTTCAGCGCGACCGCCATCTCCAGCGCATGCGCGCGGCTTTCCATCTGGCACGGACCCGCAATCAGCGCGAGCGGCAGCGCATTGCCGAATTTGACGCTGCCGACGGACACCACGGCGGAGGCGGAAAGCGGTTTGTTCAACATCATGGCCCTGTTCTGTGCCGCCCCTTTTGCCGGGGACATGGGGAGAGATCAACCCTCGATCTTGTCGTCGAAGATCAATGTCGCGCCGAAAGCGGCCTGTGGCGGAACGATCACGCGCCCGACTTGGCGATGGCAGGCGACGTTGTTGGCGGCCAAAAGACGCTCCGTCGCAGCCACATCGTCGACGACAAGGCGCACTCCCTGAAACACCGCGCCCTCGCCTTCGATCTTCGGCGTGAAACCAAACTGGTCGCGAAAGCCGCTCGCTTCCATGATGTCCGCCTCGCCATTGGGCGTGACGGAGGAAATGCCGAGCGAAGTCGCATGCACCATGCGCACGCCGGTGAACGCGCTGAGAAAAATATGATGGTCGGTCGGGCTGTCCGCCACCATGATCGCGGCGCCGACGCGGCGCGCGCCGTTGTCGTGAACCTGCCGCGCGGCGCTCCAGAAATTCTGCGGATAATGGTGCTGGCAGGTGGCGAAGCCGGCACGCGGTGACAGGGCATCGCGCGCGAAGGCCAGCGAGAACGCGAGTGTCACCGGCTTGCCGCCGGGTCCAGCGCCCTGCCGCTCGAAATCGAACACCTCGAAATCGCCGATCTTCGCCTTGGCAAAATCCCCTGCGTCGGCGCGGGCGTCATCGCTCTTGAGCAGCAACATCGACAGGCCCTCGCCGCGTACAAGATAATCGCGGTTGAAGGCGCCGAAGGAAAACGAATGCGGCCGCTGCGGCGGGATCAGGCTTGGGTCGGCGACGCCGAGAATCTCGATATAGAAATCGTGCAGCTGCACGATGTGGTTTTGCGTGCCCCAGGGATGGGTGTTGCGCGCGCTCACCTGAAAGCCGCAGCGGCGATAGAAGTCCGCCGCCGCGTCGAGATCGTGCACGGCGTGAACGATGTGGTCGAGGCCGCGCGGATGCGCGAACACGGATGAGGCGCCATTCACGCGAGCGGCTTCATTTCACCGCTGAGAATGCGGTCGGCGCCAGGATCTGGCTGGAGATGTTGGCGACGATCTGTCCGTCTCTCTCGGACTCCGCGCGTCCCTTGATCCATTCCGGATCGGCCTGAAAGGCATTCCACTTCGTCTCGCGCTCGGCGAGCGATTCCCATTCGAGCAGATAGGTCAGCTCCAGGCTGGATTCGCCGATCAGGGTAGTGAAAAAGCCGGCCTGCCTGATGCCGTGCTTCTCCCAGATTTTGGTCGTGACTTCATCGAAGCGCTTGAGCAGCGCCGGCAGGCGTCCGGGTAGGCATTTGTAGACGCGCAGTTCGTAAAGCTTGGGCATGGGACCTCGTGTCCGGCATGCGGGGCAATCAGCGCCGGTTCAGGACACTTGTAGAAGGCGCGATGCCTTGAGATCAAGACACTCGCCGATGTCACATCCCGCAAAGAACAAAATTACACCAACCGGCTCCGCACCACCGCGGCCTCGACGAACGAGGCGAACAAGGGATGCGGCTCGAACGGACGCGATTTCAGTTCGGGGTGATACTGCACGCCGATGAACCAGGGATGGTCTTCGTATTCGACGATCTCCGGCAGTACGCCGTCCGGCGACATGCCCGAGAATCGCAGACCATGCTGTTCGAGGCGGTCCTTGTAGGCGGTGTTGACCTCGTAGCGATGGCGATGACGCTCCGAGATTTCCAGCGCTCCGCCATACACGTTAGATACGCGGCTGCCCTTCTTGAGCGCGGCGGGATACGCGCCGAGCCGCATGGTGCCGCCGAGATCGCCAGCCTTGCTGCGCTTCTCGAGTTCGTTGCCGCGCAGCCATTCGGTCATCAGGCCGACCAGCGGCTCTTTCGTCGGGCCGAATTCCGTGGAATTGGCGTCCTCGATGCCAACCAGATTGCGCGCCGCCTCGATCACCGCCATCTGCATGCCGAAACAGATGCCGAAATACGGCACCTCGCGTTCGCGCGCGAACTGCGCCGCCCTGATCTTGCCCTCGGCACCGCGCTGGCCGAAACCGCCCGGCACCAGAATGCCGTTGACGTGCTCGAGGAACGGCGCGGGATCCTCGTGCTCGAACACTTCCGATTCGATCCAGTCGAGATTGACCTTCACCTTGTTGGCGATGCCGCCATGGGAGAGCGCCTCGATAAGAGACTTATAGGCGTCCTTCATGCCGGTGTATTTGCCGACGATGGCGATGGTCACCTCGCCTTCGGGGCGTCGGACGCGCTCGTTGATGGTGTGCCAGCTTTCCAGCCTCGGCGGTGCCGTGGGCTCGATGCCGAAGGCCGCGAGCACCTCGTTGTCGAGTCCGGCGGCGTGATAGGCTTCCGGCACGGCGTAGATGTTGTCCACGTCGCGCGCCTCGATCACCGCCGTTTCGCGCACGTTGCAGAACAGCGCCAGCTTGCGCCGCTCCTCCTTCGGAATTTCGCGGTCGGTGCGGCACAGAAGAATATCGGGCTGGATGCCGATGGAGCGTAGCTCCTTCACCGAATGCTGGGTCGGCTTGGTCTTCAGTTCGCCCGCGCTCGGAATGTAAGGCAACAGCGTAAGGTGAATGTAGATCACCTCGCCGCGCGGCAAATCGTTCTTGATCTGTCGGATCGCCTCGAAGAACGGCAGGCCCTCGATGTCGCCGACCGTGCCGCCGATCTCGCACAGCACGAAATCGTAGCCCTCGTTGCCGCCAAGAATGAATTCCTTGATCGCGTTGGTGACGTGCGGGATCACCTGCACCGTCGCGCCGAGATAATCGCCGCGCCGCTCCTTGTTCAGGATGTCCTGATAGATGCGGCCGGTCGTGATGTTGTCCTGCTTGGTCGCGGGACGCCCGGTGAACCGTTCATAGTGGCCGAGATCGAGATCGGTCTCCGCGCCGTCGTCGGTCACGAACACTTCGCCGTGCTGGTACGGCGACATCGTTCCGGGATCGAGATTGAGATAAGGATCGAGCTTGCGAAGGCGGACCTTGTAGCCTCGTGACTGCAGAACCGCGCCGAGCGCGGCCGATGCCAGTCCTTTTCCGAGCGAGGAGACCACGCCGCCGGTGATGAAAATGTACCGCGCCATGGGACTCTACCTTTAACGCTCCCGGTTCGATTCGCAAAAACGAATCGTCGTCACACACAAACTATTCGTGCGGCTGTGGGTGACCTCAAAAATTCAATGCACGCAGCACGTTGCGGCGGCTTGCTGAGAATGATCGGCAAGCCGCTCGCGTTGTTCCGCAGGATTTACTGCGAGCGCGGCGCGGTTGGCGCGGCCGGAGCCGCGGGGGCCGCCGGCGCGGCGGGCGTTGCCGGCGCTTCAGGCTTTTTCAGCGAATCCAGCAGACCGCCAATCGGCGCCTGACCGGGCTGCGCGTTCGAGGCCGGTGACGGATTGATGATCGAGCTCGGCGCGCGCTGGCTGTTAGCCAGCCAGGACAGAAACAGGCTGGTGACGAAGAAGCCCGCCGCCAGAATGGCCGTGGTGCGGGTCAAAAGATTGGTGGTGCCGCGGCTGGACATGAAGCCGCCCCCGCCACCGCCGCCGATGCCAAGCCCGCCGCCCTCGGAGCGCTGCAGCAGCACGACCGCGATCAGCGCGAGCACGATCATGAGATGGATAATGATAACGACGGTCTGCATGATGTTTCCGTCGCAAGCCACCACCGCCGGACGGCCGGCCAGGCGATGCTTGCGGAGTTGTTGAAGTTGCGCGGTCTCTACACGTTGCGGGGGGTGTTGTCACCCCCGCATGGCGCGACGTCCGCGCCGTTTCCCGGACCTATTTGGGAGCGGCGGCGGCAATCGCAAGAAAGTCAGAGGATTTCAGGCTGGCTCCGCCAACCAGCGCACCATTTACATGAGAGATGCAAAGTAACTCGTTACAATTACTAGGCTTTACTGATCCGCCATACAGAATTTTAGATGACTCCCCGGAGTTCTTCATCTTTTTGCTTAACTTTAGGCATATAAATGCATGAATTTGCTCAACATCTGATGTCGTCGGTGTGACCCCCGTCCCGATCGCCCAGACCGGCTCGTAGGCCACGACGAGGCTTTCCGTCCGGGCGCCATCCGGAACGGAGCGTTCGATTTGCCGCCCGACCACATCCAGCGTCTGTCCGGCATCCCGTTCCGCTCCGGTTTCCCCGACACAGACGATGGCGACAAGCCCGGCCCGCCAGGCCGCCAGCGTCTTTTGCCGCACCAGCTCGTCGGTCTCGTGGTGGTCGGCCCGCCGTTCGGAGTGGCCGACAATGACAAACGAGGCTCCGGCATCCTTGAGCATCTCGGCCGCGATATCGCCGGTATGGGCTCCGCACGGCTCGGGGTGACAGTCCTGCCCGCCGATCATCACGGCCGTCCCCTTAGCGCGAGCGGCAAAGGCGGCGACCAGCGTGGCGGGCGGGCAGATCAGAAGGTCGGCGCGGTCCGCTACGGCTGACGAGCCGGCGATGATGGCGTCGAGTTCCGCAAGCGACCCCGTCAGCCCGTTCATCTTCCAGTTCCCCGCAATCAGCGGGCGTGCCCTTGTGGTCATCCGATGTCCTCATTCCCCGTGCTTTCTGCGCTAGCAGAGGCACCGCGCCGAAGCCAGTTCACCTCGGGCCTTTCCACATGGCGCGCACGAAAAGGATGCGAACGCATGAACCGCTTCAAAGCGCCGCCCCCGTTGCGGTTGCGGGGGAACTGCCGCCGTTTTATATGAGGCCACCATTCCGGTGACGCCGCTGCGATAGCGTTCCGGGCCTTCCCAGACACATCAACGCAAGATTGGCTCCATGCTTCGAGGAATGCGCACCGCCTCACGTAACTGGATCGGCAAGACCATCATGTCGGTCATGTTCGGCATCCTGATTGTCAGCTTCGGCCTGTGGGGCATCGCCGACATTTTCAAGGGCTATGGATCGTCGAGTCTGGCGACCATCGGCGGCACCGAGATTTCGGCCGAGCAGTTCCGCCAGCTTTACACCGACCGCCTGCAGCAGATCAGCCGTCAGGCCGGCCGGCCGCTCACGAGCGAGCAGGCGCGCGCCTTCGGCATCGACCGTCAGGTGCTGCAACAGGTGGTCGCCGAAACCACGCTGGACGAACAGGCCCGCAGACTCGGACTTGCGGCGTCCGACGCCGAGGTGGCGCGCGTGATCCAGGCCGATCCGAATTTCGCCGGTCCCGACGGCAAGTTCAGTCCGCAGCTGTTCGCCTATACGCTGCGCCAATCCGGCTACAACGAGCCGCGCTACGTTTCCGAAATACGGCGCAGCATGCTGCGCCGTCAGCTGGTCGGCAGTTTCACCGCCGACGCCAACCCCACCAAAACCCAGATCGATGCGCTGACGCGCTATCAGGACGAACAGCGCACCGTCGAATTCGTCACGCTCGGCGCGGCACAGGCCGGCAAGATCGACGATCCCTCGCCCGAGGTGCTGAAAGCATTCTTCGATGAGAACAAGGCTCTGTTCCGCGCCCCGGAATATCGCAAGATCGCCCTGCTCGTTGTGACGCCCGAGGCGATCGCGAAAAAGATCGTGGTCTCGGACGAGGACGCGCGCAAGATTTTCGAGCGTGACAAGGACCGCTATGCCACGCCGGAAAAGCGCAACGTGCTGCAGATTTCCTTTCCGACGCCGGAAGCGGCCAGGGCCGCTCGCGACAGGATCGCGGCCGGACTGTCGTTCGAGGATCTCGCCAAGGAGATGAAACTGTCGGCCGCGGACACCGATCTCGGCCTCGTCGCCAAAAAGAGCATCGGCGATACGGCGATCGCGGACGCCGCGTTCGCGCTGCCGCTCAACGAAGTGAGCCAGCCGGTCAAGGGCGCGCTCGCCAACGCGCTTCTGAAAGTGACGAAAATCGAGCCCGGCACGACGCCGACCTATGAGAGCCTCGCCGACAAGATCAAGTCGCTGACCGCGACCGACCGTGCCCGCGCCGAATTCCAGGACATCCGCAACAAGGTCGAGGACGAGCGCAGCGGCGGCTCCAACATCGCCGAAGTGGGCCAGAAATTCGGTCTCAACGCCCTCACCGTTCAGGCGGTGGACCGTTCCGGCCGCGGCCCGGACGGCAAGCCGGTCGAAGGGCTGCCGCAAGGGGTCGACCTGATCTCGCAGGCCTTCGCCAGCAATGTCGGCGTCGATAACGATCCAATCAATTACAATGGCGGCGAAATCTGGTTCGACGTGCTCGGCGTCACGCCCTCGCGCGAGCGGACGCTCGATGAGGTGAAGGATCAGGCGATCGCGCGCTGGCGCGACGAGCAGATCGCCGCGCGTCTCCGGACCAAGGCCGATGACATGGTCGAGAAGCTCAACAAGGGCTCGACGCTCGCGGCCGAGACGGCAGGCATCGGTGCCAAGGTCGAGACCACCGCGCCGTTCAAGCGCTCCGCCACCGTGCCCGGCCTGCCCGAGCGCGCGGTCGAGGCCGTCTTCCGCACGCCCAAGGACGTCGCGGCGCAGACCGAGGGCGGCAATGCCAGCGACCGCATCGTGTTCCGCGTCACCGCCATCACGACGCCGACGGCTGACCTTGCATCCGACGAGGTCAAAAAGCTCAAGGACACGCTTCAGAGCAGCATGGTCAACGAACAGATCGCCGAATATGTCGCGTATCTGGAAAACGAGATCGGCGTGAAGATCAACCAGAGCGCGTTCGCCACCGCGACGGGCGCCGCCACCCAGTAACAGCGCCTCGTCCGCCGAAAGTTTCGATCCGTCATGAGCGACTTCAGGGCCATCATCGGGAAGCTCGCCACCGGCGCCTCGCTCTCCCGCGACGAGGCTGCGGACGCGTTCGGTCAGGTGATGGCAGGCAACGCCACGCCGTCGCAGATCGGCGGTCTGCTGATGGCGCTGCGGGTGCGCGGCGAAACGGTCGATGAAATCACCGGTGCGGTGATGGCGATGCGCGGGCGGATGCTGCGCGTCAGCGCTCCAGCGGACGCGGTGGACATCGTCGGCACCGGCGGCGACGGCTCGGGCTCGGTGAACGTTTCGACTTGCGCCGCCTTCATTCTCGCGGGCACCGGCGTCACCGTCGCCAAGCATGGCAACCGGGCGATGAGTTCGCGCTCCGGCGCAGCGGACGTGCTCGCCGCGCTCGGCGTCAACATCGATCTGTCGCCCGAGCAGGTCGGGCGCTGCATCAATGAGGCGGGGATCGGCTTCATGTTCGCGCCCGCGCATCATCCGGCGATCAAGAATGTGGGTCCCACGCGCGTCGAACTCGGCACCCGCACGATCTTCAATCTGCTCGGCCCCCTCTCCAATCCCGCCGGCGTGACGCGGCAGATGATCGGCGTGTTCGCAAAACACTGGGTCGAGCCGCTGGCGCATGTCCTGAAGAATCTCGGCGCGACCTCGGCGTGGATCGTTCACGGCTCGGACGGTCTCGACGAGATCACGCTCGCCGGGCCGACCTACGCCGCCGCACTCGAGAACGGGACGGTGCGGACGTTCGAGATTGCGCCGGAAGACACCGGATTGCCGCGCAACTCCACCGCCGAGCTTGCGGGCGGCGACGCGCAGGTGAACGCAGCGGCGCTGCGCTCGGTGCTGGAGGGCAAGCCGGGAGCCTACCGCAACGTGGCGCTGGCGAACGCGGCCGCGGCGCTGGTCGTCGCAGGCAGGGTGAGGAACCTGAAGGAAGGTGTTGCGCTCGGAGCCAAGTCACTCGACACTGGCGCCGCTGCCGAGCGGTTGAAACAGCTGGTTGCGATATCGAACAAATGAGGCCATTAGGTTCGTCATTGCGAACGCAGCAAAGCAATCCAGACCGCGAAAGCCCGATTGCTTCGCCGCTCAGTTCCTCGCAATGACAAAACTTTGAGGACATCCCCTTGTCGGACATTCTCACCAAGATCGAAACCTACAAGCGCGCGGAAATCGCCGCGGCGAAGCAGGCGCATCCGTTCAGCGAAGTCGAGACGCGGGCGAAGATGGCCGCGCCGCCGCGCGGCTTTATCCACGCGATCCGCGCAACGATTGCGCGCGGCGATATCGCGCTGATCGCCGAGGTCAAGAAGGCATCGCCGTCGAAGGGCCTGATCCGCGCCGATTTCGATCCCCCCGCCCTCGCCCTCGCCTATCAGGAGGGCGGCGCGACCTGCCTGTCCGTCCTGACCGACACGCCGTCCTTTCAGGGCCACATGGACTTCATGGTGGCGGCGCGCGCGGCGGTGAAGCTGCCGGTGCTGCGCAAGGACTTCATGTACGACACCTATCAGGTGGTTGAAGCGCGCGCGCATGGCGCGGACTGCATCCTGATCATCATGGCGGCGCTCGACGATGCCACCGCGCGCGATATCGAGGACGCGGCTTTGGCTTACGGAATGGATGTACTGCTTGAAGTTCACAATCAGGATGAACTTGAACGTGCCCTTAAGCTGAAATCGCCGCTTGTCGGCGTCAACAACCGCAACCTGCGCACTTTCGAAACCACTTTAACGACCAGCGAGCAGCTCGCGCCGCTGATTCCGAAGGACCGGATCATGGTCGGCGAGAGCGGCATCTACACTCCCGCCGACATCGCGCGGCTTGAAAAGGTCGGCATGAGCACCTTCCTCGTCGGCGAGAGCCTGATGCGGCAGGCCGACGTCACGGCCGCAACGCGGACGCTCGTTACGCGCGAGGCACCGCAACGCGCCTCGGCGACGCGCTGATGACGAACAAATCCCTCACCCATATCGACGCCAAGGGCGAGGCGCGGATGGTGGACGTCTCCGGCAAGGAGGCGACCGAGCGAGTCGCCGTCGCCGAAGGGTACGTGCTGATGAGCAAGGACACGCTGGCGCTCATCGAGAGCGGCAACGCCAAGAAGGGCGACGTGCTCGGCACCGCGCGCGTCGCCGGGATCATGGCGGCCAAGCGCACCTCCGATCTTATTCCGCTGTGCCATCCGCTCGCGCTGTCGAAGGTCACTGTCGATATCACGCCTGACGCGAAGCTGCCTGGCTGCCGTGTCGAGGCGAGCGTGAAGGTCACGGGTCCGACCGGCGTCGAGATGGAGGCGCTGACCGCCGTGTCGGTCGCGTGTCTCACGGTTTACGACATGATCAAGGCGGCGGAGCGCGGCGTGCATATCGAAGGCATCCGGCTTCTTGAAAAATCCGGCGGCAAATCCGGCCCCTACAAGCATGAAAAGTGACAGGCCGAGAAAAACGCTGACGCCAGTGGCCGACGCGCTGGCGGCCGTGCTCGCGGGCGCGCAGCCGCTCGGCGAGGAAACCGCCGATCTGTGGAGCGCGCACCACCGCACGCTGTCGCGCGACGTCCCCGCCGCGCGCACCCAGCCGCCCGCCGACATGTCGGCGATGGACGGCTATGCGGTGCGCTTCGACGATGCAAAAAAAGACGCACGGCTGACGGTGATCGGCGAAGCCGCCGCCGGCGCGCCGTTCGGCAAGACACTGAATGACGGCGAAGCGGTGCGTATCTTCACCGGCGGCGTGGTGCCGCCGGGCGCGAACCATATCGTCATTCAGGAAAACGTCACCCGCGACGGCGACACCATCGTCGTCAATGTCGACGCCGCGACACCGCGCCACATCCGCCACGCCGGAATCGATTTTCGCGAAGGCGACGTGCTTCTGAAAAAAGGCACCCGCCTCAACGACCGGGCGCTGTCGCTCGCCGCCAGCATGAACCATCCGGCCCTGCCGGTTTATCGCCGCCCGAAAGTCGCCCTCCTTGCGACCGGCGACGAACTGGTGATGCCGGGCGAAAAAGCCGCACCGGGACAGATCGTTTTTTCCAACGCCTACGCGCTGCGTGCGCTCGCCGAAAGCGAGGGCGCGCAAACGATCGATCTAGGCCTTGCGCGCGACACCGTGGAAGACACGGCCCGCGCAATCCGCAAGGCGGTCGCGGCGAAGGCTGATATTCTCATTTCCACCGGCGGCGCGTCGGTCGGCGATCATGACGTGGTGAAACGCGCGCTGGAATCCGAAGGCGTCGAGATGACGTTCTGGCAGATCGCGCTGCGCCCCGGCAAGCCGATGATGAACGGCCACCTCGGACCGATGCGCGTGATCGGGGTGCCGGGCAATCCGGTGTCGTCCTATGTCTGCACCTACATTTTCGGCGTACCGCTGATCCGCGCGCTGTCCGGCCGCAGCGAGATCCATCATGTGATGGGAAGCGCGATCCTCGCGCACGATCTCCCGGGGAACGATCACCGGCAGGAATATCTGCGCGCGCGTCTTGCCGTGCGGGAGGACGGCCTTGAGACGGTCGCCGTGATCGGCAATCAGGATTCCTCCCTGCTGGGAAATCTCGCCGCCGCCAATGCCCTGATCGTTCGCGCGCCAGACGCTCCCGCCGCGAAGGCCGGCGAGCGCTGCGACGTGCTGCGGCTGCCGGGCTAGCGGGCGGTTTCTGCCGCGAGGCGCCCTGCTTTGTGCGCCGCGCATGTGCGCGAATTCATGAACAGCTTTGACAACGCATCGCCGGTGCAAGCCAGCCATGGGATCGCCCGCGTTTCGGCGCGACCCGGGCAAAGCCACGTGCTTGCCGATCGAAAGAAACCGGCGTAGCGTCATCTGACAGTCGATGGGGATGGAGTCCCCCGATAACCGCCGCGGGCATCATGCTCGAAGCTGATGACTCCTACCGGGCGCAACGCGCCGGTAGGAGATTTGCGCCCGCCGGTCCGTTGCCCCTCACCGAAGGGGCGAACGATGAAGAAAAGTCCGCTTCCCGCTTCACTTTCGATCGCGCTCTGGCTGACAGGCGCGATCTGGCTCGTCGCCATCGCCGCGCATGTGTTCGATGCGCCGCGTGAAATCGTCTATCTCACCCTGCTGTTCGGCGTGTTCACCGGCCTCGCCGAATGGCTGACCTCGAAAAGGAACACGCATTGAATCTTCAACTCATCCTCGCCGTCGCTGTCGGCGGTGCATTCGGCTCGGTCGCGCGTTATCTCGTCGGCATCGGTTCGGGAAAACTGTTCGGACTGGATTTTCCCTGGGGCACGCTGATCATCAATGTCACGGGCTCGTTCCTGATCGGCGTGTTCGTGGAATCGTTCGCGCTCAGATGGGATCTGCCGCAGGTCGCGCGTGTCTTTCTCACGGTCGGCATCTGCGGCGGCTTCACCACGTTTTCGACCTTCTCGCTCGACACCGCCTTCCTGATGGAGCGGGGCGAACTGGCGGCGGCGGCAGCCTATATCGCGGCCTCAGTCGTCCTGTCGATCGCGGCGCTGTTCGCGGGTCTGCACTTGATCCGGACCATCTCCTGAGAACGGCTGGACCGGCGCTGACCATACGCAAAAGCGTCAGCGTCCATAAATTCCGACCTCGCCCCGCGCCGTTCACCCGAATTTAACCGTTGCGGAACACATATGGAACATATAGTGTTCGTTCATGATTTGTTTCGAACGAGTCGCACATTAAATGACCGCACGGCGGGGCTTTGGATTGCCGCGCCGTTCGCAAAGGCCAGGGCTCGTCAGAGCCCGCCATCAGGGGATCGGGGACGACCAGAGATGCTGACACGCAAACAACTCGAACTGCTGCGGTTCATCAATGAGCGGCTGAAGGAGGCCGGCGTTCCCCCCTCCTTCGACGAGATGAAGGATGCGCTGGATTTGCGGTCCAAGTCCGGCATCCATCGCCTGATCACTGCGCTCGAGGAGCGCGGCTTCATCCGCCGCCTCGCCAACCGCGCCCGCGCCATCGAGGTCATCAAGCTTCCCGAAACCGCCCACGGCGCAGCAAGCGCGCGGCGCGGTTTCACCCCGAGCGTGATCGACGGCAGCCTCGGCAAGGTCCGCAGCACGCCCGCCACCATCGAGGACAACGGCGAGCATCCGGTCGCCGTGCCGGTGATGGGCCGCATCGCCGCCGGCACCCCGATCGAGGCCCTGCAGACCCGCAGCCACACCATCAGCGTGCCGCCCGACATGCTCGGCGCGGGCGAACATTACGCGCTCGAAGTGCGCGGCGACTCGATGGTCGAGGCCGGTATTCTCGACGGCGACACCGTCCTGATCCAGAAAAGCGAAGGCGCGGATTCCGGCGACATCGTCGTCGCCCTGATCGACGAGGAAGAAGCCACGCTGAAACGCTTCCGTCGCAAGGGCGCGTCGATCGCGCTCGAGCCCGCCAACGCCGCCTACGAGGTCCGCATCCTGCCGCCGAACCGCGTGCGTATCCAGGGCAAGCTGATCGGGCTGTACCGGAAATATTGAAACACGATACAAGTTTTACGGTCATCCCCGCTGCGGGGACGACGTTCGCAAAAACCCTTGTTCACTCCTCTTCCCTTGCGTCGCTTTCCTGCGGCGTTGCATCGATGGGTGCCGCTGCACGCGGGCGAAGCGCGCTGGCTGAAACGGCGCTGTCTTTATTGGCGGCGTCATTTGCCATCTCCGGCGCGCCCGCCGGTGACCACGGCCGGTCCACGCCGCGCGGGCGAACCGCTTCGATCGTGTAGCCCGTCGCCGTGAGCCGCAGCGCCAGCGTGCCCTGCCGCCGCAGCGTCTCCTCTCCGATCACCAGCGCATTGCAACCCTCCGGCGGTGCATAGGCGCTGACCATCACGGATGCCTGCACGCAATCGTCCGCCAGCGCGTCGGGCCTTTGCGTCAACGCGACAAGCTTTCCGTCCACGCCCGCAGCGACGCAGCCGCTGGCGTCGCAGGACACGCCCTCGCCCAGCGCCGGATCGGTGGCAGGACGCGGGTCGGCATCGCCGGCGAGCCATTCCTTCAGCAGGAACGCGTCCTTCGCGCTGTGCATCAGCCGCAGCGATCCGTCCTTGCCGCGCACGGCGACATTATGCCCGTCCCCTGCAACCAGAATGTCGGGCTGCCTTGTATTCACCGCCCACAGGATGCCGAGCGCGATCAGCCCCGCCCCGCTCCAGCGCAGCGGAGTCCGCAGCAGCCCGAGCAGGATAATGCCGAACGTCATCGCGATCAGCGGCCCGGTGCCGAACGACGCCACACGTCCGACGGCGCCCGGCAGCGCAGCCACCCATTGCGTCACCGCGATCATCCAGTCGATGCCGACACCCATCAGTTTCCAGAACACGCTGTCGAATCCGAACGGGATCGCGGCGACGCCAAGCAAACCTGCCGGCATCACGATGGCGGAGACCACCGGCATCGCGGCGAGATTGGCGAGCACGCCATAGGGCGTGATGCGATGAAAATGAAACGCGGCGTAAGGCGTGGTGGCGAGACCCGCGATGAACGAGGCCGCCGCCAGCGCCACGATCTCGCGTCCGCCCCACAGCGCCGCCTGCGTTGCACGCGAACTGTCCGGCGCGGCGAAAAGCTTCGGCATACCGCCCTGCACCAGCGCGACGAGGCCAAGCGTCGCGGCGAACGACATCTGAAAACTCGGATGCACCAGTGCCTCGGGCGCGACGATGAGAACGATCATTGCCGCGATCGCCAGCGTGCGGAACGTGATCGCGCGGCGGTCCACCATGATCGCGAGCAGCACCACCGCGGTCATGAAGAAGGAACGCTGGGTCGCGACCTCCGCACCCGACAGCAAAAGATAGAACAGCGCCGCCGCCAGCGCGGCCGCCGCCGACCATTTCTTGATCGGATAGCCCGCCGCGAGCGCCGGACTGAGCGCAAGCAGCGCCCGCACCGCGAAGAACACCACGCCCGCGACCACCGCCATGTGATAGCCCGAGATCGACAGCACATGGCCGAGGCCGGAAATGAACATCGCGTCGTTCACCGGCGTCTTGATCGCGTCGCGCCGCCCGGTCAGGAGCGCGGTGGCGATGGCGCGATTGTCGCCGCCGAGCACCGTGCGGATACGCGCGTCGATGCCGTCGCGCATGTCCTGCATCGCTTTGGCATAAGCGAGCGAAATGCCCCCGTCGCGCGGCGGCGCCAGCGTCCTGATCGTGCCGAGAACGAAGCCCGAGGCGCCGATGCCCTGAAAATACATGTCGCGGCCGAAATCGTAGCTGCCGGGCCGTAGCGGTGCGAGCGGCGGCTGCAGCTTGGCCTTCAGTTCGACGAAGCTGCCGACCGGCGGCGCGGTGCCCTTGCGCACCGACAGGCGCACCCGCTCAAGCCTGCTCACGCCGCGCACCGCGTCCATGCTCTCGACCCGCAGCACAAAACGGTCGGTGCGTTCGCGCTCTTCATGGGTTTCGACAAAGCCTTTCAGCGCAACCGAACTTACCGGCCGCGCCAGAACGCCATGGGCGATGCGGGCTGTCTTGAGGGTCGCGGCGGCAAAGCCCGCTGCGAGCGCGGCAAGCATCACCATGGCCGGAAACAGCCGGTGACGCCGCATCAGAAAGGCCGCCAGACACAGAAGTGCCGCAACCGGCGCCACGACGGCAGCCATCGGTTCGCGGTCGGCGGTGAAATAGAGCGCGATGCCGGTGCCGAATGCCACCGGCACCCAGGGCAGCAGCCGCCCCGGCCCGCTTTCGGCCAGCGTCCAGCCCTGAATTCGCTGGAGGGCCGGCGCCCAGAGAACCGGGCTGAAAACACCTCCGGAAACACCAGGGCCCGCGGGAACGACGCCGCCCTGCGGCCAGGTTCCAGCCGTGACCCGGCCCGCTTCGCTGTGTCCCGTTTCGCGCACGCCCGGCTCGGGCGGCGCTCCGACAGGTGGCCCTGCCATGCCCCGTTCCAACCGCTACACTCTGCCCGCGGGCCATGCTACACGAGCCGCCTCGACGCGCCACATTTTCGCGCCGTCATCCTTCCCTCGAACAAGCCCTTCTTGATGTCCCAGATCGTTACCCGCTTCGCTCCCTCGCCGACGGGATTCCTTCATATCGGCGGCGCGCGCACCGCGCTGTTCAACTGGCTCTACGCCCGGCGCTTCGGCGGCAGGATGCTGCTGCGGATCGAGGACACCGACCGCGAGCGCTCCACGCAGGCGGCGATCGACGCCATTCTCGACGGGCTGAAGTGGCTCGGGCTCGATTGGGATGGCGAGGTCATCTACCAGTTCGCCCGCGCGACGCGGCACCGCGAGGTGGTCGAACAGCTGCTCGCCGAGGGCAAGGCCTATCGCTGCTACGCGACACCGGAGGAGCTGACCGAAATGCGCGAGCGCGCCCGCGCCGAAGGCCGCGCGCCGCGCTATGACGGACGCTGGCGCGACAAGGACCCCTCGCTCGCTCCGCCGGGCGTGAAGCCGGCCATTCGCTTGCGCGCGCCGCAGAGCGGCGAAACGGTGATCGAGGATCAGGTTCAGGGCCGCGTGGTGTGGCAGAACGAAAATCTCGACGATCTCGTTCTGCTGCGCTCGGACGGCAATCCGACCTACATGCTCGCGGTGGTGGTGGACGATCACGACATGAACGTCACCCACATCATTCGCGGCGACGATCACCTCACCAACGCCGCCCGCCAGAAGCACATCTACGAGGCGCTCGGCTGGCCGGTGCCGGTGATGGCGCATATCCCGCTGATCCACGGCCCGGACGGCTCCAAGCTGTCGAAGCGACACGGCGCGCTCGGTGTCGAGGCCTATCGCGCCATGGGATACCTTCCGGCGGCGCTGCGCAATTATCTGGTGCGGCTTGGCTGGAGCCATGGCGATCAGGAAATCTTCTCGACACAGGAGATGATCGAGAATTTCGATCTGTCATCCATCGGCCGTTCAGCGGCGCGGTTCGATTTCGCCAAGCTGGAAAATCTCAACGGCCATTACATTCGTACCGCTCAGGACGCCGATCTCGTCCGGAGCTTCGAGGATGTGCTGCATTTCATTCCGCAGGGCGAAGCCATTCTGAAAAAGCTCAACGACACCACCCGCGCCCAGTTGCTTGCCGCGATGCCCGGTCTGAAGGAGCGCGCCAAGACGCTGGTCGAACTGATCGACAATGCAAATTTCATTTTTGCGGACCGACCGCTGGAGATGGACTCCAAGGCCGCCGCCTTGCTCACGCCGGAAACGCGGAGCCTGATCGGCCGGCTGCACGATGCGTTGATACCGGTTGCGCCGTGGAGCGCTCAAACAACTGAAGCCGCAATGCGCTCCTTCGCGGACGAGAACGGCCTGAAGCTCGGCGCGGTCGCCCAGCCCTTGCGGGTCGCGCTGACCGGACGCACCACATCGCCCGGTATTTTCGATGTGCTGGCCGTGCTCGGACGCGACGCCTGTCTTGCGCGCCTGAAGGATCAGGCGCGCTGAGCGTTCCATTTTTTGACATGCCAGCCCTACCAAGGCCTGATAGTGTCTATCTTGCAGCGCACACAGCAATACGCTACCCCTTCTGAGCTCGCAGATGGCACGATCGTCTCTACATGTGCTGAGACGCCCCGCTTGCCTGCGTAACGGATGACATCGGGGACCACGATGGACGCAAAAACAAACACCAAATCCGCCACCCTTACCGTTGACGGCAAAAGCGTGGAATTGCCTGTTCACGCCGGCACGGTCGGACCCGACGTCATCGACATCGGCAAGCTTTATGCCCAGACCGGGATGTTCACCTTCGACCCCGGCTTCACCTCGACCGCCAGCTGCGAATCCAAGATCACCTATATCGATGGCGACGCGGGCATTCTCGAATATCGGGGCTATCCGATCGAACAGCTCGCCCAGGGCGATTTCCTCGAAACCTGTTATCTCCTGCTCTACGGCGAACTGCCGACCGCCGCGCAGAAGGCCGAATTCGACAAGAACGTCACCCATCACACCATGGTGCACGAGCAGATGTCGCGGTTCTTTCACGGCTTCCGCCGTGACGCGCATCCGATGGCGGTGATGGTTGCTTCCGTCGGCGCGCTGGCTGCCTTCTATCACGACTCCACCGACATCACCGATCCGAAGCAGCGTCTGATCGCCTCGATCCGCATGATCGCAAAAATCCCCACCCTGGCGGCGATGGCCTACAAGTACACGATCGGCCAGCCTTTCGTTTATCCGAAGAACTCCCTGAGTTTCGCCGCGAACTTCCTCAACATGTGCTTCGCGGTGCCGTGCGAGGAGTACAAGGTCAACCCGGTGCTCGCCGACGCACTCGACAAGATTTTCATTCTTCACGCCGACCACGAGCAGAACGCCTCGACATCGACGGTCCGTATCGCGGGCTCGTCGGGCGCCAATCCGTTCGCCTGTATCGCCGCCGGCATCGCCTGCCTGTGGGGACCGGCGCATGGCGGCGCCAACGAGGCAGCGCTGCAGATGCTGGCCGAGATCGGCACCGTGGACAAGATTCCCGACTTCATCGCCAAGGTGAAGGACAAGAACAGCAAGGTGCGCCTGATGGGCTTCGGCCATCGCGTGTACAAGAACTACGATCCGCGTGCCAAGCTGATGCAGCAGGCCGCGCATCAGGTGCTCAAGGAGACCGGCCACGGCGACGATCCGCTGCTGCATGTCGCCATGGAGCTGGAAAAGATCGCGCTGCACGACGAGTATTTCATCGAGCGCAAGCTGTATCCGAACGTCGATTTCTATTCGGGCATCACGCTGAAGGCGATGGGCTTCCCGACCTCGATGTTCACCGTGCTGTTCGCGGTCGCCCGCACCGTCGGCTGGATCAGCCAGTGGAGCGAGATGATCCAGGACCCGGCGCAGAAAATCGGCCGCCCCCGCCAGCTTTATCTCGGCGCGACCCGGCGCGACTACGTGCCGATCGACAAGCGCAAGTAATCTGAAATCAGGAATTGAAGACGGCCGGAGAATTTTCTCCGGCCGTCTTCATTTGCCTCTATTTCATCGCCGCGATGACGATGTCGGCGGCGCGCTGGCTCGGCGATTGCGCGCCGACACCCATGATGCGGTCGAGCTTTCCGAACGCCTCGATCTGCCGTCGCCGCACGGGCGTATCGGCCAGAATGTCCTGCAAGGCAGGCAGCAGTTTTTCGACCCTGCAATCGTCCTGCAGATATTCCGGCACCGCATTCTCGCCCAGCACCAGATTGGCGAGAATGACCGATGGCACGCGGACCACCCGCCGCGCCACGAAAGCCTCGAACTGGGTGCCGCGATAAAGCGTCACCATCGGCACGCCGGCGAGCGCCAGTTCGAGCGTGACGGTGCCCGATTTGGCCAGCGCCGCGTGCGCGATGCGGAACGCGGCGCGCTTGTCCGCCTCGCCGGTGACGATGCGCGGGCGCAGCTTCCAGTCCTGCATCGCGGCCTCGACCTGCGGCAGTAGATGCGGCGTCGTCGGCAGGACGGCCTCGACCTCAATGCCTTTCGCTTCGAGCGCCGCCAGCGTCTCGCCGAACACCTGCATGTGATTGCGGATTTCACCCCGCCGGCTTCCCGGCAGCAGCAGCAGAACCGGCGGCTTGGCCTCGCGGCGGCGGCGCTCGTCGTCGTTCGGACGCAGGGTGTCCAGCTGTTCGATCAGGGGATGGCCGACATAGGTGCAGGGCGGACCGCCCAGTTCGCGATGCGCGTCGGGCTCGAACGGCAGCAGCGCCAGCACATGATCGATGTATTTCGTCATCGCCTGCGCGCGGCCCGGCCGCCAGGCCCAGACCGTGGGTGACACATAGTCCACGATCGGGATCGCCGGATTGCGCTTGCGTACGCGCCGCGCAACGCGATGGGTGAAATCCGGGCTGTCGATGATGATCAGGACATCGGGATTCGCACGCAGCACCGCGTCCGTCGCCTGCCGGATGCGGCCAAGCAGCATCGGCAATTGCCGGGCGACACCCACGAGGCCGACAATGGCGAGTTCGCCGATCGGAAACAGCGAAGCGAGCCCCGCCGCTTCCATTCGCGGGCCGCCGATCCCTTCGAATGTGACGCCCTCACCGAGCCGCGCGCGAAGTTCGCGGATCAAGGGGCCGCCGAGATTGTCGCCCGACGCCTCGGTGGCGATCAGAAAGATTTTTCGCTTCGGTTTGCCCGGCTCCGTCACGCGGGAAGCCCGACCACAAAAATGCCGGCGCTGTCGGCGGCCGCAACCATCTCCTGCGGCTCGGCCACGACGCTGTGCCCGGCGACAACAGCGATGCCGGCGAGCCCGGCGTCGATCACGCCCGCGATGGTGCGCGGACCGAGCGCGGGCAGATCGAAACGCAGGTCTTGTCCTTTTTTGGGCGCCTTCACCAGCACGCCGCGTCCGGATTGATAGCGGATCCGCCCGCTCTCGCGCAGCCGCCGCACGCGCGCGAGCAGCCCGTCGGTGCCCTCGATATCCTCGGTGGCGACGACATGGCCGTCGATCACCACGGCGGCCTGCCCCACATCGAAGGGGCTGAGCGCCTCGAGCAAGGCGGATGCCTTTTGAATATCGGCGCGCGCCGCATCGTCGGGTTTCGCCCGTGTCAGATTGCCCTCCGGCATCAGCAGTTCCGGTGCAAGCTCCTGGATCCCGACAACACGAAATCCTTCCTTCTCGAAAAATCCGGCCGTCGCGCCGAGCAAACGATCGTCGCCGCCCCGCCGCGCCACGAGAAAGGCCGACACCAGACGCAGCCCGCCCCAGTCCAGACGCAAATCCTTCACCGACGGGCGTATGAGACCTCCGATCAGCGCCACCTCGCGGCACCCGGCGCTCTTCAGCGCCGTGAACACCGCGCCGAATTGCCCGACCGCCACCCAGCGATGACGATATTTCGCAACCCGCTGCGGATCGCAAAATCCCTTCAGCGCGATGAAAAACGGCTCAATGCCCCGCGCCTGCAGGGAATCGGCGAGTGCGAACGGCAACACCCCGCTTCCGGCAATCAGCGCGACCGGGGATCTGACGTCGGCCGGATCGGTCATGCTGCTCGCTGTCAGGATACGGTGGCCATGCACAGTGAATTGTGCTTGGCCGCGGCGATGAAATCCAGAATTTCATCAATGGCCGGGTCTGTTCCACGAGCCTTTTTCGCCGCTTCGAGCCGTTCGGCGAAAACCCCCTCGCCGAGGAAAAGCTGATTGTAGAAGCTCCAGATCGTCTTGAAGCGAGCCGCGGTAAAACCCCGGCGCCGCATGCCGACCACGTTCAGCCCTTCCATCTTGGCGCGCTGGCCATTGACGATGCCGTAGGGAATGATGTCGCCGCGCACGCCGGACATTCCGCCGACCATGACCTGGTGGCCGATCCGCACGAACTGATGCACCGCGCACAACCCGCCAATGAACGTGAAATTGCCGACCTCGACATGACCGCCAAGCGTGGTCGAGGTTGCGAAAATCACATCGTCGCCGACGATGCAATCATGTCCGATATGGGTGTTGTTCATGAAGTAACCGCGCGCGCCAACGCGCGTGATGCCGCCGCCCGCAACCGTGCCGGAATTCATCGTGGTGTTCTCGCGGATCGTGCAGCCGTTCCCGATTTCGAGTTTCGTCAGTTCACCCTTGTAGGACAGCGATTGAGGCGGCGTCCCGAGCGATACGAATGGATAGATCGTGCAGTTCTCGCCGATTGTTGTCTGCCCGGAGACGCTGACGTGCGACAGGAGTTTGGTGCCCGCGCCGATCGTGACGTGCGGGCCGATAACGCAAAACGGACCTATGGTCGCGCCGGCTCCGATCTTCGCTCCGTCTTCAATACGGGCAGTAGGGTCGATGTTGCTCATACATCCTCTGATCTTTGAACCGCGCAGCGTCAGTCAGCCAGCATCGCGCTGACATCGGCTTCGGCGACAACCTCGCCGTTCACCCTGGCCTCGCCGTGAAACCACCACATCGCCTTGCGGCGGGTGATGCGCTCCATGTGATACTGGATGGTGTCGCCCGGACCGACCGGCTTGCGGAATTTGCATTTGTCGATGGTGAGAAAATACACCGCCTTGGGGCCCATCTCCTGCATGGTCAGAAGACCGATGACGCCGGCGGTCTGCGCCATGCCCTCGATCATCAGCACCCCCGGATAGATCGGGCGCGTGGGAAAGTGGCCGGTAAATTGCGGCTCGTTGACGGTGACGTTCTTGATGCCGATCCCGCCATACTCGCTGCGGATATCGATGATCCGGTCGATCAGCAGAAACGGATAACGATGCGGCAGCGTCTGCAGGATCGTCGCGGTATCGACCACCGGAATCGTAATGGGATACTGATCTATCGGCACCCTACTCGTCCTCATCCTTCGAAATAGCGGAATCCGGCTTGCCGCCGGTCATTCTGCGATTGGCCAGCAGTTCCACGGCGTATAATTCACGCATCCATTGTCTGACAGGTTTGGCGATGGGTCCACCCCAACGCGCACCGGCCGGAACCGCCCCGACCACGCTGCTGCGGGCGGCGAGCTGCGCCCCCGCGCCGATCGTCGCGTGGTCGCTGACGCCGACCCGGGCGCCGAGCACCGCGCCGTCTCCCAGCACCGAACTGCCGGCGATGCCGCTCTGGCTGACGATGATGCAGCGCCGCCCGATGGTGACGTTGTGGCCGATCTGAACGAGGTTGTCGATCTTGGTCCCCTCGCCGATCACGGTGTCACGCAGGCCGCCCCGGTCGATGGTGGTTCCAGCGCCGATCTCGACCTCGTTCTGGATGATGACGCGCCCGGTCTGCGGCACCTTCATGTGCCCCTTGGGCGTCGGCACATAGCCATAGCCATCCTGCCCGATACGGCAGCCGGGATGAATGATGACGTCGTTGCCGATCAGCGCGTGACTGATCGTGTTGCCCGGCCCGATGCTGCAATCGCGGCCGATCCTGACATTGGCGCCGATCACGGCATTGGCGCCGATCACCGTGCCCGCGCCGATTTCGGCGCCCGGCCCGATCACCGCCAGGGGATCGACAGTGACGTCGTCCTCCAGCCACGCGCCGGGATCGATGACCGCCGAAGGGGCGATGCCTTCCTGCCCGATCGCCGATAGCGGCCGCAGGCTGTCGGCATGCAACGCGCGTGCGACGGTCACCAGCGCCACATAGGGATGGGCGACGCGCAGAACCGCGATGCGGTCGGGCACCTGCACCTGCAGCTTTGCGTTGACAAGGCACGCCCCTGCGTAGCAGCGGTCGAGTTCGTCGGAATATTTGCGCTTGTCGAAAAACGCCAGATGCATGGGACCGGCGTCTTCCAGCGTCGAGACGCCGCTGATGACCTGCCCGGAGCGTGACGGATCGGCGAGCTGCGCGCCGGTCATGGCGGCGATCTCGCCGAGAGTCAGTTTCACCGGAGGTTTGAAAAATGTCGGCTGCGTCATGCCATCCGCCGCGACCCGGCGCGATCGTTCTTCCACGAGCGCGGTTGGCCGGACCAAAGTGCTGAAATCAAGCGGCCGGATGTGGTCCGGCCGCGCCTTCTATCATCATGCTCGCCGATATAACAGGCTTGAGGCGTCAGAACGAGGTGCCGCCGCCGAACCGGAAGACCTGCGTGCGGTCATACTGGCCCTTCGACAGCGGCGTGGCGAGGTCGAAGCGCAGCGGACCGAACGGCGATGCCCAGATCAGGCCGACACCGACCGACGAGCGGACGATCATCTTGTTGGTGTCCGCCAGATTGACTGTCTGGGTGTGGTCGCTCGGGAGCACGGTCACGCCCTGATAATCCCACAGCGAACCGGCATCCGCGAACACCGCGCCCTTCAGGCCCACTTCCTTGGGGAAGAACCAGAACGGCATCTGCAATTCGGCGGTTGCGCCCCAGTATTTCGTGCCGCCCAGCGCATCCTGCGTGGTGCCGAAGGTGGTGTCGCGCGGACCAATACCCATCGGCTGGAAGCCGCGGACCAGGTTCGGACCCATCTGGAAGTTGTCCAGCATGCGGACATCGCCGTTGGTGTTGTTGGCGTTGGCGCTGCCGCCGCCGCCCCAGCCGTTGATCATGCCGCCCTGCACGCGCAGCAGGCCGACCACGTCAGACACGACGGGCGTATAGAGCTTGGCGTCGATGGTCGAACGGACATACTTCACGTCGCCGCCGAGACCGGCGAAATCCTGGCTGAAATTCACGGTCAGACCGGAGGTCGGATTCTTGTTGTTGTCCAGCGTGTTGTAGGACAGCGTGTAACCGGCGGCCGAGGTCAGCACCGAGCCCATCGCCAGGCTGGCCTTCACAGGAACCGAGGCTTCGCCGTCATAATTGATACAGTTGTTGGTGGTCGGATCGAACACCGCTGCACTGTTACCCTGACCGCTATTGTTAACGATCGTATTGCCCTGACCAATGAACGCTGGAGTCGGGAAGAAAGCTGATCCCGCAACGTTGGGGGCGCTGTTGTTACAGTTCTGATACTGCCACGGCAGGGTGATTTCCTGCGACGACACCGAATAGCGCACCTGCAGCGACAGGTCTTCGCGGAGCGCGAAGCCCAGACGCGGACTGAAGCCCATCGTCTTGGAGTCGTAGGACACGTACGAGTTGGCGAGCTGCTGGCGCTGATAGAGGTCGAGGCCCAGCGCGACATGGTAGCCGAGGAAATACGGCTCCACGAACGACAGCTGATAGCCGCGCACATACTGGCCGTATTGCACCGCCGCCTTGGCGAACAGGCCACGGCCCATCAGGTTCTTTTCGGAAATACTGACTTCGGCGAGCCAGCCGTCGGAGGTCGAGTAACCGCCGGACACCGAGAAGTCGCCGGTCGATTTTTCCTCGACATCGACATTGACGACCACGCGGTCGGGCGACGAGCCCGGCTCCTGCGAGACCTTCACCGATTTGAAGAAATCGAGGTTTTTCAGGCGCCGCTCGGCGCGGTCGATCAGCGCGCGGTTGTAGGCGTCGCCTTCGGAGACGTCGAACTCGCGGCGAATGACATAGTCGCGGGTGCGCGTGTTGCCGCGCACGTTGATGCGCTCGATATAAACGCGCGGACCCTCGTCCACCGCGTAGGTAATCGATACCGTATGAGCCTCGAAATTACGCTCGCCGCGCGGCTTTACCGCCGCGAAGGCGTAACCGCGGCGCGAGGCCTCGATCGACATTTCCTCGACCGATTTCTCGAGCAGTTCGGCATTGTAGATCGAGCCGACATTCACGCGCGACAGCGGGCGCAGGCTGTCGGCGTTGAACGAGGGAATCGTGCTCTGGAAATTGACCTGGGCAACCCGGTACTGCTGGCCTTCCTCGATCTTGAAGGTGACGACGAAGCCCTTTTTGTCCGGATCGTATTCGGTCAGGACGCCGACGACCTGAACGTCAGCATAGCCGTTCTTCAGGTAGAAACGGCGGATCAGGTCGCGGTCGGCCTCGACGCGGTCCGGATCGTAAATATCGCCGGTCTGCAAAAAGCTCAGCCAGTTCGATTCGCGGGTCTTGATGACGTCGCGCAGGCGGAAATCCGAAAACGCATTGTTGCCGACGAAACTGATCGAGGCGACGCCGGTCTTCTTGCCTTCCTGGATCTGGTAGATCAGGTCGACGCGGTTGTTGGGCTGTTCGATGATCTGCGGCGTCACGGTGACGTCGTAACGGCCGCTGTGGCGGTAAACTTCCGTGATGCGCTGGACGTCAGCCTGCACCGTCGCGCGGGAGAACGTGCCGCGCACCTTGGACTGGATTTCGGCGCTGAGCTGCTCGTCCTTGACCTTCTTGTTGCCTTCGAAGGCGATGCGCGAAATCACCTGATTTTCGGACACGATCACGACAAGACGGCCGCCGCGACGGTCGATCCGCACATCCGAGAACAGGCCGGTCTGAATCAGCGCCTTGAGGCCGTCGTCGATGCTCGCATTGTCCAGTCGTCCGCCGGGGCCGGGCTTGAAATAGGAGCGGACCGTCTCCGCCTCGATGCGGCGGTTCCCTTCGACAATGATGGAGTCGACGCTCTGCGCCTGTGCGGCGGTGGAACCCGCAAGTCCCGCGACAAGTGTGGTGGCAAAAACAGCAGGGGCCACCGAGGCGGCCGGCACAGCGCAACCGATCAGGGCAGCGGCGATACCGCCCCTTAGAAATCGCATTCCAACCAACATGCGCGGCGCGCCCTTACCCATTCCAAGCCGATCCCTTTCGGAATCGGGAGAGATTCTTCTAACCCTTGCCAGCTTGTAGACAATTTCGGCACCCGGGCAAACGCCCTTTCGCAGCGCAAATCCTATTTCTTAATAAGACGTTGCTAAAGCGCCACGCTTGCCGAAAAGCCTTACGAACCAGTGAGATGCAAGATGTCATTATAGGTCGCAAAGACCATCAGCATCAGCACCAAGGCCAACCCCACCCGAAATCCCATCTCCTGCGATTTTTCAGACAACGGGCGGCCCCGAACCGCCTCGATCAGATAGAACAAAAGGTGCCCGCCATCGAGCATTGGAACCGGAAACAGGTTCAACAGGCCAATGGACACGGACAATACTGCAGCCAGGTGAATCAGGGCTGAAAGCCCGAAGGTGGCTACCTGGCCCGAAATCTGTGCAATCCGGATCGGCCCGCCGACCTGATCGGCGCTGGCGCGATGGGCGAAAACGTCCCCGATATAGACCAGCGTGCTCTTGGCGACGAACCAGGTCTCCTTGACGCCGAGCCAAAGTCCGACAGCCGGATTCACACGTTCCGTCGAGGCCTCGCCGGGCGCGGTCGAGCGCGTGATGCCGAGAATGCCGACCTTGTGGACGTTGTTGAAGGTATCCTTGATCTCCCGAAGCTCGGGCGTCGCCGTCAGGGTAACGGTGCCCTGCCCCCGCTTGACGGTGAAATGCAGCGTATTGCCCGCATTGGTCGACACGATGCGCTGCATGTCGGTGAAATTCTCGATCTTCTCGCCATCGATCGCGGTGATGACGTCGCCGGTCTGGAAACCGGCGGTCGCGGCCGCGCTATTGGCCTGAATGGAATCGACCCGCGCGCTGGTGATGGGCTTGCCGAAGAACGTGAACAGGCAGCCGAAAATCACGATCGCCAAAATGAAGTTCGCAACCGGTCCCGCCGCGACGATGGCGGCGCGGCGTCCCACGCTCATGTGGTGGAAGCTGCCCTTGCGCTCCTCCTCGCTCATCGCCTTGAGGGTTTCGGCGGAGGGCGTGGAGGCTTCCGATTCATCGCCGAAGAACTTGACGTAGCCGCCGAGCGGGATGGCCGAGACCTTCCAGCGGGTGCCGTGACGGTCGTTGAAGCCGAACAGTTCAGGGCCGAAGCCGAGCGAAAAAGTTAACACCCGCACGCCGCACAGCCGGGCCACGATGAAGTGGCCGAGCTCGTGGAAGAAAACGACAATGGTCAGGACGAAAAGAAAGGGAACAATGTAGCCGATCAGGCCGTGGCTCAACATACTGAAAGATTTGAGAAAAATGTCCACGACCGTCCCTCGTCTGCCGGGCCGCGAAGACCCGTCCCCCAATCCTCTAGGATGCCTTTAAGGCAATTTGAGGCAAGAGGGTCATGGCCATTTTTCGCGCATCATGGTCAACGGCGATGGCGTCGTCGGCCCCCGTCAGCGGCGCGAGATTCCCGGCGCGAATCCAGCCGTTCAGCGTCGCCTCGACCAGCTGCGCGATGGCGCCGAACCTGATCTTCTCCCCGATGAAGGCCGCCACCGCGATCTCGTTCGCGGCGTTGTAGACCGTGGTCGCGCCGTTGCCCGCGCGCAGCGCGTCATAGGCCAGTTTCAGCCCCGGAAACCGCACATAGTCCGGCGCCTCGAAGGTCAGTTGTCCGATTTTCGCCAGATCGAGCGGCGCCGCGCGGCCCTTGATGCGGTCCGGCCAGCCGAGGCAATGGGCGATCGGGGTGCGCATGTCGGGCGTGCCGAGCTGCGCCATCACCGAATAATCGGAAAACTCCACCATGCCGTGCACGATGGATTGCGGATGCACCAGGACGTCGATCTCGTCCGGCGACAGCGCGAACAGATAGGACGCCTCGATCACCTCGAGGCCCTTGTTCATCATCGAGGCGGAATCGATGGTGATCTTCTGGCCCATGCTCCAGTTCGGATGTTTCAGCGCCTGCGCCAGCGTCGCCTTCTCGATATCGGCGGCCTTCCAGGTGCGGAACGGGCCGCCCGAGGCAGTGATGATCACGCGCACGAGTTCGTCGCGATTGCCCGAGGCCAGCGCCTGAAACAGCGCGTTGTGCTCGGAATCGGCGGGCAGGATGCAGGCTCCCGCCTTGGCCGCGCGCTGCATGAAGAAATCGCCGGCGCAAACGAGACATTCCTTGTTGGCGAGCGCGATGGACGCGCCGCGGTCGGCGGCGGCAAGCGCCGGCTTGAGGCCCGCAGCGCCACTGACGGCGGCCATCACCCAGTCCGCCGGACGCTGCGCCGCCTCGATGATCGCGCCCTCGCCCGCGCCGGTTTCGATGCCGGTGCCGGCCAGCGCCTCGCGCAGCGCGGAGAGTTTCGAGGCGTCGGCGACGGCGGCGAAGCGCGCACCGAATTCCCTGGCGAGTTTGGCGAGCGCCTCGACGTTGCCGTTGGCCGTGAGCGCCTCGACGGTATAGCGGCCGGGCGCGGCGCGCAGCAGATCCATCGTGCTGTCGCCGATCGAGCCGGTGGCGCCAAGCACGGTGACACTACGCACCGCAGCCGCCGAAGTCTTGTTGTTACGCAACGGAACCGCATTCATCTCATCACCAAACCATGAAACCGCGGCCGACGCCATCGACGCCGCCGCGCAAAAAACCAATAATTGCAGCGAAAATGATCGCCGCCACGAAGCCGTCGAGACGATCCAGCAGCCCGCCATGACCCGGAATCATGCGGCCGGAATCCTTGACCCCGAAGGCGCGCTTGACGGCGGATTCGAACAGGTCGCCGAGCTGCGACACCACCGACAGCGCGACCGCCAGCACCAGAAGCGGCAACGTGTGGCCCCATCCGAATTTCGCCATCGCGAAGGCGACGGCAACGCTCAGCGTCACGCCGCCGATCGCACCGGCCCATGTCTTGTTGGGGCTCACCAGCGGCCAGAGCTTGGGGCCGCCGATGGTGCGCCCCGCGAAATAACCGCCGATGTCGCTCGCCCAGACCACGAACAGCACGAAGATCAGCGCGTAAAAGCCCATGGTGGCGTCGAGCCGGAGCAGCACCGAGGCGATCAGCGCCGCGGCCGTATAGACAAAGCCGCTGGTGTTCCACCACGGCCGCTGGTTCGAGAGAAAAAAGATCAGCGTCGGCCCGACGATCACCGCCGCCAGCACCACGCCGGTCCAGCCGAACCACAGCGAGAGACCGATGACTTCGAGCGCGACCACGCCGATGGCGAAGGCGCGCTTCTCACCGGCTTCGTTCACGATGCCGTGCCATTCGTAGTAAAGCCCGATGGCCGTGACGGTTGCGAGCAGCGTCCAGAGCCAGCCGCCGGCGAATGCGATGACAATGGCGATCGGCGCCAGCACGGCGGCGACGGCGACGCGCACGATCAGGTTGCGGTACGTGCCCGCGGGCTTGCCATTTGTCTTGAGTTGAACGTCGGGCGCGGCCCGCTCTGCGCCGCTCACGATCCGGTCTTCGCGACGTTCTTGACAACGTCCTTGGCGACCAGCCCGCCGAAACGGCGCTCGCGCGTGGCGTATTCGGCGATCGCGCTCTCGAGCGCGGCCTTGTCGAAGTCCGGCCAGTGGATCGGCACGAATACGAATTCGCTGTAGGCGGCCTGCCACATCAGAAAGTTCGACAGCCGCTGCTCGCCGCTGGTGCGGATGATGAGATCGGGGTCCGGAATATCCGGCGCGTCGAGATAGAGGCCGAGCGCCTCGGCGGTGATGGTCGAGGGATCGCGCCTGCCCTGCGCGACCTCGCGCGCGAGTTTTTGCGCGGCCGCCGCGATTTCCTGCCGCGAGCCGTAATTGAACGCGACCACCAGCGTCAGGCGACTGTTGCCGCGTGTCAGGTCCTCGGCTTCCTTGAGCATCGCGCAGATGTCGGGATCCAGTCCCTCGCGCTCGCCGATCACCCGCACGCACACGCCGTCGGCATGCAGCGTCGCAAGATCGTTGCGGATGAAACGGCGGAGCAGTCCGAACAGATCGCCGATCTCGCTCGCCGGCCGCGACCAGTTTTCCGAACTGAAGGAGAAGATCGTCAGATAGGAGATGCCGAGTTCGTGAGCGCCGCGCACCACCTTGCGCAGCGCCTCGACGCCGCGGCGATGGCCTTCGGCGCGCGGCAATCCCCGCGCCGCGGCCCAGCGTCCGTTGCCGTCCATGATGATGGCGACATGCCGGGGGCCACCGCGCCCGGTCTGTCCGTCCATCTGAGGCATGACGCCATTCGGCATTGAATTTCTCTCAAGGTGTTTTCGAATGAAGCGAGACCCGCTCCGGTTCAGGAAAACACGATATTACCGCCCTATACCGTGAGGATTTCTTTTTCCTTGGTGCCGAGCAGCTTGTCGATGTCCGCGATGGCCGCATCGGTCGCCTTCTGGATGTCGCTGGACGCGCGCTCCTGCTCGTCCTCGGAGATTTTATGATCCTTTTCCAGCTTCTTGACGATATCGAGACCGTCGCGGCGGACATGGCGGACGGCGACACGCGCCGCCTCGGCATATTTATGCGCCACTTTCACCAGTTCCTTGCGGCGCTCCTCGTTCAGTTCGGGAATGCGCAGCCGGATCACCTGGCCCTCGGTCGCCGGCGACAGACCGAGATTCGAGTTGACGATCGCGGTCTCGACCGCCTTGACCATCGACTTGTCCCACACCTGCACCGACAGCAGGCGCGGCTCGGGCACGCTCACGGTCGCCACCTGATTGAGCGGCATGTGACTGCCATAGGCCTCGACCTGAACCGGCTCGACCATCGAAATCGCGGCGCGCCCCGTGCGCAGACCGCCGAGTTCGTGCTTGAGGGATTCCCTGGCGCCGTCCATGCGGCGTTTCAGATCGTTAATGTCAAAACCGTCGACCGCCATACCATCTCTCCTTAAAACTCAGCCCGCAACAATCGTACCCTTGCCGGTGCCGCTCAGGATGGCGCCGATCGATCCCGGCTCGGCGATCGAAAATACAATGATAGGCAAGGATGTTTCGCGGGCAAGCGCGAACGCGGTCGCATCCATCACCTTGTAACCGCCGGTCACAGCCTGCGAATGCGTCAGGCGGTCGAAGCGCTTGGCCGTCTTGTCGATCTTCGGGTCGGCGCTGTAAACGCCATCGACATTGGTGGCCTTGAGCACCGCCTGCGCGCCGATCTCGCCGGCGCGAAGCACGGCCGTCGTGTCGGTTGTGAAAAACGGATTGCCGGTGCCGCCCGCCAGCAGCACGATTCGTCCCTCGGCGAGATAGCGCATCGCCGCGCCGCGCGTGAACAGTTCGCAGACCTGCGGCATCGCCAGCGCGGACAGGATGCGCGAGGGCTTGCCCTTGCGGCCCAGCGCCGAATCCAGCGCGAGACAGTTCATCACGGTGGCCAGCATGCCCATGGTGTCGCCGGTCGGACGCGATACGCCGCGCGAGGATACATCGACGCCGCGGAAGATATTGCCGCCGCCGACGACGACGGCGATCTCGACGCCAAGCTCGCTGGCGGCGATGATGTCGCCGGCCACGCGGTCGAGAGTGGGCTGATCGATCCCGAAAGGCTGCGATCCGGCGAGATATTCGCCGGACAGCTTCACTACCACACGACGATAGGCCGGCTCACTCATTCCGAGTCCTTCCACCCTCGTCTTTCGCGCGTCGAAGGTCTCCGCTTAGCCTTGTCCGGCGGCGGCTGCGACCTCGGCGGCGAAATCGGATTCCTGCTTCTCGATTCCCTCGCCCAGAGCATAACGCACAAATCCGGCCACCTTGATAGGCGCCCCGACCTTGCCCTCAGCTTCCTTCACCGCCTGCGCGACGCTCTTCTTGTCGTCGAAGATAAAGCCCTGCTCGAGCAGGCAGACTTCCTTGTAGTAAGTCTTCAGGCCCGATTCGACGATCTTTTCGATCATCGCGGCGGGCTTGCCCTGCTGGCGATATTTGTCGGCGAGCACGTCCTTCTCGCGGGCCACGGTGGCCGGATCGAGACCGGCGGCATCCAGCGCCTGCGGATTGGCGGAAGCGACGTGCATCGCGATCTGGCGGCCGAGCGCGGCGAGCTCGTCCTTCTTGCCGCTCGATTCGAGAGCGACGATGACGCCCATCTTGCCGAGGCCGTCGATCACGGTGTTGTGGGTGTAGCTCGCCACCACGCCGTCCTTTACCGACAGTTCGGCGGCGCGGCGCAGCGTCATGTTCTCGCCGATGGTGGCGATGGCATCGGTGATGGCGCGCTCGACGGTGACGTCGCCGACCTTGGCGGCCAGGATCTTCGGCACCTCGGTGCCGGCCTTGAGCGCGACCTGCGCGATCAGCTTGACCAGACCCTGGAACTGCTCATTGCGCCCGACGAAGTCGGTTTCCGAATTGACCTCGACCACGACGCCCTTGGTGCCCTCGACCAGCGCGCCGATCAGGCCCTCAGCGGCAACGCGGCCGGCTTTCTTGGCGGCCTTCGACAGGCCCTTCTTGCGCAGCCAATCGACCGCCGCATCCATGTCGCCGTTGTTCTCGTTGAGCGCCTGCTTGCAATCCATCATGCCTACGCCGGTCTTCTCGCGCAGATCCTTGACCATTGCCGCTGTGATCGTTGCCATTGGATATTCCTTCGGGATGTGCCTTGCCTGTGCGGGCCGTGCGGCAAAGCCCATACAGGCCAGCCGGGAATCGACGCGCAGGATGTACTTAGTTCGGAAATGTCGCGGCTGGATGAACCAGCCGCGAGACTGAATATAGGTATGGCCGGCTTATTCCGCTTCCGCGGTCAGGGCCTTGGACTGGGCGACCCAGCCGTCGGCGCGGGCCGGCAGACCGACTTCTTCGCCGATCTTGTGAGCGGTGTCGTGATCGAGTTCGGCGATCTGCCAGAAATGGAAGATGCCGAGATCGTTCAGCTTCTTCTCGATGGTGCCCGACACGCCGGTGAGCTTCTTGAGGTCGTCGGCAACGCCGCGCGGACCGGCCAGGCCCTGGAACCCGTCGGACGCAGGCGCCTCGATCGCTTCCGGGGTCGGATTGGCGGAGGCGCCGACATCGACGCCCGCGCTGCCCTGCGCGCGGGAAATGCCGTCGATCACCGCGCGCGCGACGAGGTCGCAATACAGCGAGATCGCGCGGCCGGCGTCGTCATTGCCCGGCACCACATAGGAAATGCCCTTCGGGTCCGAATTGGTATCGACGATCGCGGCCACCGGAATGTTCAGGCGGTTGGCTTCCTGAATCGCGATGTCTTCCTTGTTGGTGTCGATCACGAAAATCAGGTCGGGCAATCCGCCCATGTCCTTGATGCCGCCGAGCGAGCGATCGAGCTTGTCGCGCTCGCGCTGCAGCGTGAGGCGTTCCTTCTTGGTGTACTGGCCGCTTTCCGGGGAATTCAGCATCTCCTCGAGCTGGCGCAGGCGCTTGATCGAGCCGGACACCGTCTTCCAGTTTGTCAGCGTGCCGCCGAGCCAGCGCGAGTTGACGAAATACTGCGCCGAACGCTTGGCGGCTTCCGCCACGCCTTCCTGCGCCTGACGCTTGGTGCCGACGAACAGCACGCGGCCGCCCTTGGCGACGGTGTCGCTCACAGCCTGCAGCGCGCGATGAAGCATCGGCACGGTCTGGGCGAGATCGATGATGTGGATGTTGTTGCGGGCGCCGAAAATGTAATTGGCCATTTTCGGATTCCAGCGATGAGACTGGTGGCCGAAGTGAACGCCAGCTTCCAATAGCTGACGCATCGAGAAATCAGGTAGCGACATCGTTTAATTCTCCGGTTGGTTCCTCCGGAAGCGTGTGAGCAGACGGGACCTGCAATGCCTTCAATCAAGAAGGACCCTGCAGCCCGGTTGCCACCGGACGGCCTTTTAAAGCCATGCTTCCGTGTGAGATGGCGCGCTTATAGCCGCGCAACCCCCACGAAGCAAGGATTTCCGGCTCGATTCCGGAGGGCTTTGCGCCTTCAGCGGACCGGCCGGGCCAACCCGGCCGGGGGCTCCGTCAGCAATGCTGGCCGGGTTCGCACTTTTTGGCGGGAGCCTGCCGCGGGGGCGGCGCCGGCCTTGGCGGAGGCGCGGCCATCCGGGGCGGGGCTGCCGGTCTTGGCGGAGGTGCCGCCATGCGGGGTTGCTGGGGAGCCGCCGTCGGCGCGGGCCGTTGCTGCGGCGGCGCGTTGCGCTGGACCTGCGGCATCGATGTGGGCCGCTGGAACTGCGGCGCAGCCTGACGCTGAATCTGAGGCGGTGCAACGGGACGCTGAATTTGCGGCGCGGAATTGGGCCGCTGGAACTGTTGCGGCGGACCTCCCGCCGGACGGCTGACATCGCGTCCACCCGGACCACGCCCCGATCCATTCGAATTCGGCCGGTTCGGAGCGGTGATATTTGGCCGCGGACCGCCTGGCGGCATTCCCTGCGGTCTGCCTTGAGGTCCTCCTTGAGGTCTTCCTTGCGGCCCTTGCCGCCCGGAAATCGCGCTACGGTTTTCGGGTCCGCCCGGCGGCGTTATGTTCGGCGCACCCCGTCCCGGCACCGGCAGCGCATTGGCCCCCGGAAGAGCCGGCCTTTGCCGGCCGTTCGGGCCGGCGTTGAAATTCGGCTCACCGGGACGATTAAGTGCTCCCGGTCCTGACGGTGCTCCGGGGCCGCCATTGCTGGCAGCACCGAATCCGCCCGGACCGCGAGGCGCCTGCGGCGCGCCGCGTTCCACGCCCGGACGCAAATTCGCGCGCGGATTGATCGAGGCGCTGAGCGGCCTTGGCGCCCGGCCCTCCTGAATCAAGTTTGCGCGCTGTGCAACCGACGGCGGCAACGACGCCGCGCCGCCGAAGCGCGGCGGACCGCCCGGCCCCGGATGCAGACTGTCAAACCGCCCGTTCCCCGGACGGTTGATGACGTTATTGATGACCGTGGTGTTGTGAATGTTCGCATAGATGATGTTGTCGTGCGGCGGACGCACATAGAACGGCGGACGCACAAAGATCGGCAGCGGCACGAACAGCGGCCGTGGCAACACATAGACGTCGTCGACAAAAATCGGCGGCGGCAGAACGATGAAGTCCGGCGGCGGTGGCGGCAGGAAATAGACCGGCGGCGGCGGAGGCGGCGCGAAACCGAACTCCGGATCGGAGAACATCAGCACCGGCTGGTCGACATACGCATATTCTTCCGGCGGCGGCGGCTGCATGTCGTAATCGTATTGGGCGAATTGCGGCGGCGGCTCCGGCGCGGCGGCAAGATACGACAGGCGGCGGCGCGCGTCGTCCGCATGCGGCCCGTTCGGGTAACGCTTCAGATAAGACCAGTACGCGTCGGGCGTATCGGCGCGGTAGGTCCGCCGCCAGGTGATCGCCTCGCGCCGCGCCGCGACGATGGCGCGCACGCGCTTGGCCATCGGATCGTCGGGATAGGCAGCGAGAAAATCCTCATAGCCCTGCAATGTGTCGCGGTCGAGCGCAGCGGAATACGCATCCTGCGCCGATAGATCGCGGATCGGCTTGTCGCGCATTGACTCACTCTGCGCCGGTGTTGCTTCCGGCGGCGCATCCGCCGCCCGATCGAAGAACACGAATTGCGTATCGATCTTCTGCGTATCCCACGGCACCTGCGCGCCCTTGGTGAGATCGTTGACGCGAAGCCGCACGCGGTTGAACAATTCGGGCAGCGGCAGTCCGCCCGAGCGGATCATTTCCGCCAGCGCCTGCGCGTAAGCGCCATAATTGCCGGTCTCTTCCGGCGCGACGGTGCCGGGCGCGGCGTTGAAGGCGATCAGGACGCGCGGATCGGGCTCGACCAGCGCAAGACCGCTGGCGATCTTCTGGCCGCCCTCGATGAAGGGCTGCTGGCGCGCCGCATCCAGCACGAACACGCCCGCCTTGAGCGGCAGCGCGGACAACTGACGAATGTAGTCGCCGACGCGCAGCCCTTCGACCGGGATATCGACATCGCGGCTCAGCGTGGAATCGACGGGGATGAAATAGTTCTCGCCGGCCAGTTGCACGCCGTAACCCGAGATATAGACGAAGGCGACGGTGTCGGGACCGGACGCCTGCGCCTTCTCGACAAAATCATGGAAGCTGGACCGCAGCGTGTTGCCGTCGAGATCGCGCGCGCCGACCACGTCGAAGCCCGCCGCCTGCAGGGTTTGCGCGATCAGACCGGCGTCGTTGGCGGCGGTGGCGAGCGGGGCTTTCTGATACGCGCCATTGCCGATCACCAGCGCGATGCGCTTTTCGGTCTGCTGGGCGGACGGCGGCGGTGGCTGATCGGGAGCCGGCGGCTGCTGCGCCTGTGCCGTGGCAATCAGGAATCCGGCGAGCGCAAAACCCGCAGCGACGACAGGAAACCTCTTATCGAAACGCATCTTCACCCGCCAATTCCACGCAACGTTCATATTCGACGCTGCCATCTGAACATTGTTTGAATGAAAAGCGATGGGAATGAGGCGGAGAATACAGCGTAATGCGATGTGCGGCGGTCAGACCGTCTCCACCCGCTCGACGCCCGCCACCGCCTTGATCGCGCCGGCGATCTGCGGCGACACCTTGAACCGGCCCGGCAGCTTCATCTCCACCTCGGTTTGCAGATCGAGCATCATCACCAGCGTCACCTCGCCGTCCGAACTGGAAGGCGTCGCCACCGGCTTCGATCCGGGAAAGCGGCTGACATCGCCCGCCGGAGCCACGCGGCCCGGCTCGCCGCCCTTCAATCGCTTTTCGATCGACTCCAGCGGCTTCTCGTCGCGCACGAAAATCCGCAGGCCCTTTTGCGTCTTGGCGGCGGCCGCGTCGAGCGGCTCGGCGTGCAGAATGCGCGCGCGCACGTCCTCGCCCTGCAGTTCGGCGCCGAGTTGCAGGAGAACGGCCGTGCCCGGCTCGAGCACGTCACGAAATTGCGCGAGGCCTTCGGAAAACAGCACCGCCTCGAAATGGCCGGTGGGATCGGACAGGCCCATGATGCCCATCTTGTTGCCGGTCTTGGTGCGCCGCTCCATGCGCGACACCACGGTGGCGGCGACCCGGCCCGCCGTCGCGCCGGTCTTCACCGCGCGCGCGAACTCGTTCCACGACTGCACCCGCAGCCGTTTCAGCGCGACCGCATAATCGTCCAGCGGATGTCCCGAGAGGAAGAAGCCGATGGCGTCATATTCGCGGCGCAGCCGTTCCGCCGGCAGCCATGGCTCGACCGGCGGCAGCATGATCGAAGGCGCATCCGCCATGCCGCCGAACATGTCGTTCTGTCCCGAGGACGAAGCCGCATGGCTGCGCTGGCAGGCGGCGAGGATCGCGTCGGCACCGGCAAACACCGCCGCGCGATTGGGATTGATGCTGTCGAACGCGCCGGCGGCGGCGAGACTTTCCACCACGCGCTTGTTGATGGCGCGCGGCGAGACGCGGGCGGCAAAATCCGCGAGCGAGGTGAACGCGCCGCCCTTGCGGGCCTCGACGATCATTTCGACAGCCTGCGCGCCGACGCCCTTCAGCGCACACAGCGAGTAATGAATGGTGTTGCCGCTGACGGTGAAGGTCGCCCCGGACTGGTTGATCGAGGGTGGCTCGACCTTGATGCCGAGACGCTGCGCCTCGGCGCGGAATTCCGACAGCTTGTCGGTGTTGTTCATATCCAGCGTCATCGAGGCGGCGATGAATTCGACCGGATAATGCGCCTTCATGTAGGCGGTCTGATACGACACCAGCGCGTAGGCCGCCGCGTGGCTCTTGTTGAAGCCGTAGTCCGCGAATTTGGCGAGCAGTTCGAAGATGGTCTGCGCCTGCCCTTTCGGCACGCCGTTCCTGACCGAACCGGCGACAAAAATATCGCGCTGCTTGTCCATCTCGGCGCGGATCTTCTTGCCCATCGCGCGGCGGAGCAGATCGGCATCGCCGAGCGAATAGCCCGCCATCACCTGCGCGATCTGCATCACCTGTTCCTGATAGATGATGACCCCGAACGTTTCTTTCAGGATCGGCTCGAGCATCGGATGCAGGTATTCCGGCTCCTCGTCGCCGTGCTTGCGCGCGCAATAGGTCGGGATGTTCGCCATCGGGCCGGGGCGATAGAGCGCCACCAGCGCGATGATGTCCTCGAAGCGGTCGGGCCGCATGTCGACCAGCGCGCGGCGCATGCCTTGACTTTCAACCTGGAACACGCCGACCACGTCGCCGCGTGCCAGCATCTCGTAACTCGCTCTGTCGTCGAGCGGCAGTTTGGCGAGATCGACCTCGATGCCGCGCTGCTTGAGCAGCTTCACCGCCGTGTCGAGCACCGTCAGCGTCTTCAGGCCGAGGAAATCGAATTTCACGAGGCCCGCCGGCTCGACCCATTTCATGTTGAACTGGGTTACCGGCATGTCGGATTTCGGATCGCGGTACATCGGCACGAGTTCGCTCAAGGGCCTATCGCCGATCACGATGCCCGCCGCATGGGTCGAGGCATGGCGGGTCAGACCCTCGAGTTTCTGCGCAATGTCGAAGGCGCGCGCCACCACCGGGTCTTCCTCGGCGAAGGCCTGCAGCTTCGGCTCGCTTGCGATCGCGGCCGCCAGCGTCACCGGCGCAGCGGGATTTTGCGGCACCAGCTTGGTCAGCTTGTCGACCTGCCCGTAGGGCATCTGCAGCACGCGGCCGACATCGCGCAGCACGCCGCGCGCCTGCAGGGTGCCGAAGGTGATGATCTGCCCGACCTGCTCGCGGCCGTAGCGGTTCTGGACATACTGGATGACCTCGCCGCGCCGGTCCTGACAGAAGTCGATGTCGAAGTCCGGCATCGAGACGCGTTCGGGATTGAGGAAGCGCTCGAACAAAAGGCCGAACCGCAACGGATCGAGGTCGGTGATCGTCAGCGCGTAGGCGACCAGCGATCCCGCGCCCGAACCGCGGCCCGGGCCGACCGGAATGCCCTGCTCCTTGGCGTGCTTGATGAAGTCGGCGACGATCAGGAAGTAGCCCGCGTAATTCATGCGTGTGATGACGTCGATCTCGAAGGCGAGGCGCGCGCGGTAGTCCTCCTCGCTCATGCCCTGCGCCAGACCGTGCGCAGACAGCCGCGCGGCGAGCCCCTCCTCCGCCTGGCGGCGCAGTTCGGCGGCCTCCGCGTTTTCCGCGTCTTCCGCCTTTGCACTGCCGACCAGCGTGAAGCGCGGCAGGATCGGCTTGCGCGTTTTCGGGCGGAACGCGCAGCGCTGCGCGATCTCCACGGTGGAGGCCAGCGCCTCGGGCAGATCGGCGAACAGCACCGCCATCTCGGCGCGGGTCTTGAAGCGATGCTCGGGGGTCAGCTGATAACGGTCGGTCTCGGCGACCAGACGCCCGCCCGCGATGCAGAGCAACGCGTCGTGTGCCTCGTAATCGTCGGCGGTGGCGAAATAAGGCTCGTTGGTCGCGACCAGCGGCAGGGCCTTGGCATAGGCGATATCGATCAGCGCGTTCTCGACGCGGCGCTCATGGTCGAGGCCGTGCCGTTGCAGCTCGACATAAAGCCGGTCGCCGAACAATTCCATCAGGCGCTCGACGCGCGCGATGGCGAGCGCAGCCTGATCGGCGGCCAGCGCGAGCGAGATCGGTCCCTCGGGGCCGCCGGTCAGCGCGATGAGATGATCGCTTTCGCCTTTCAGCCAGTCGAGCTTGATATGCGGCTGTTCGTTGACCGGGGTTTCAAGGAAGGCGCGCGAGTTCAGCCGCATCAGGCTGCGATAGCCCTCCTCGCGCATCGCCAAGAGGACGATCCGCGAGGGTGCCGCATTCAGGGCGCTGCGCGCATTCTGGTCCTGATCGCCAAAGTCCACCGCGATGGCGCAGCCGATAATCGGCTGAATGCCCGATGCGGCCATCTTGTCGGAAAACTCCAGCGCGCCGAACATGTTGTCGGTGTCGGTCAGCGCCAGCGCGGGCTGGTGGTCCGCCTTGGCGAGATCGGCGAGCTTGCCGATCTTGATCGCCCCCTGCAGGAGCGAATAGGCCGAATGGACATGCAGGTGAACAAATCCGGGATTCGGCATGGCTGTCTTCACGGCAAGAGAAACTGAAAGAACGGGGAGATCGGCGGAGCGGGAAACAAAATGGCCGGCGCGGTACGCCGACTCACGCCGTCAATGGTGACGCCATGGCCGGACGCTGTCCACGCATGCCGCCGCATGACGGCGATCTGCCTTTTCCCCAGCGTGCCGCTCAACCCCGCCCAAAATCCGTGCTCCGCGTCACGGGCGTTTCACAGCTGAGGGATCAACTGCGCCCAGACGGCAATCATTCCGACAAACAGGACGATAGAGGTCAACGAGGCCGCTTCTTCCACAAAGATCCGCAACATGATGAGGTCTCCTTCTGTGTGACGAGTCCAGGGATCCCAACCGGGGACCGGACTCGCTGGAACATAAGAGGAACATTGTTCTATATTTGTTCTAACGTCAAGGGCCGGGTCTGCGCCGCTCTTTGCCCCGTGCTCGGGATGCCTAACGAAAGGTAACACCGGCGAAAAACCGGTTCGGATTCGAACTTCTCCGCCAAACGTGTGTTGACGGTTCAACGTCCCGGCCTAGAAGGAACCCGGACTTTTCCATGGAGGATACGATGCGCGCACTGTTTCTTGCTGCACTGGCGACCGGAGCGCTGGCGGCCTATTCAACGTCCCCGGCCCAGGCCACCAGCTATCCGTACTGCATGAAGGGGCAGGACTACGGCGCCAACGGAGATTGCAGCTTTCCGAGTTACGCAGCCTGCGCCGCGGCGGCGTCCGGAACGTATTCGTATTGCGTACGCAATCCCTTCTTCGCCTTGAATGCCTATCCCGACACGCCACGGCGCAAGGGACGTTACGTGTATCCCGGGCAAGGCTATTGACCTTGCGGCCGCAGGCTTGCGGAAGACCGCGATCCGGCTCCAGAGCGCGCCGGATCGGCCCCTTGCTGTTTATCATTCTGGCGCTGTGCGGGTTTGAGATCGCCGGCAGCCAACCAGCGCAGGCCGAAATCGACTACCCTTATTGCATCAAGGTCTATAACCGCGACTGGTACGTCTCCTGCAGCTTCTCGACCATGGCCCAGTGTCAGGCGAGCGCCTCGGGCCGGTCTGCGGAGTGCTATCGCGATCCGTTCTACAAGGGCAAGCCGGGAAGCCCGTATTATGTCGGGCCGACCTATCTGCCGAGCGGCGGACTTTACGGTCCCGACTTCTACGCGGGCGCCGAATTCGCACCCGCGCCGCGCACGTCAAGGCGCCGCCATCGCCATCATCATAATTAATCGAGACAGCTAATCGAGTTCGACGATCTGGCCACCGTCCAGCGAGACGCGGCGATCCATCTGCCCGGCCAGTTGCATGTTGTGGGTTGCGATCAGCATCGCCACCTGCGTCGCCTTCACGAGCTGCATGAGCGCGCCGAACACATGATCGGCGGTGTGCGGATCGAGATTGCCGGTCGGCTCGTCGGCCAGGAGCACCTGCGGCGCGTTAGCGACCGCGCGCGCGATCGCGACACGCTGCTGTTCGCCGCCGGACAGTTCCGCCGGACGATGAGTGAAACGCTCGCCCAGGCCGAGATAGGCGAGAATCTCTTTCGAACGCGCAACCGTCTCCTTGCGGGGCAGGCCGCGGATCATCTGCGGCAGCATGACGTTTTCCAGCGCGGAAAATTCCGGCAGCAGCCGGTGGGACTGATAGACGAAACCGATATCGGTGCGCCTGATCTGGGTGCGTTCGGCGTCGGACAGCACCGAGGTCGGGGCTCCGCCGATATAGACTTCGCCGGAATCCGGGTGCTCGAGCAGCCCGGCAATGTGCAGCAGCGTCGATTTACCCGAACCCGACGGCGCAACCAGTGCGACCGACTGGCCCGCCCACAGCGCGAGCTTGGCGCCATTGAGAATCGTCAGCGTGCCCTCGCCCTGACGATAATGGCGATGAATGTCGTTCAGAAAAACGACCGGCGCGTCATTCCCTCCCTGTTCCATCGGTATGCTCACTCATACCTCAGGGCTTCGATGGGATCGAGGCGCGCGGCGCGCCATGACGGATAAAGCGTGGCGAGGAAGGACAGCGTCAGCGCCATGATGACGACGGCGGCAGTTTCGCCGAAATCGACCTCGGCCGGCAGCTTGGACAGGAAATACAGCTCCGGCGAGAACAGCTCGGTCGATGTCATCCACGAGATGAACTGGCGGATCGATTCGATGTTCATGCAGATCACGAGACCTAGCAGAAAACCGACCAGTGTGCCGACCACGCCGATCGCCGCGCCGGTAATCAGGAAGATTCGCATGATCGCGCCCTGCGTCGCGCCCATCGTGCGCAGGATCGCGATGTCGCTGCCCTTGTCCTTCACCAGCATGATGAGGCCCGAGATGATGTTGAGCGCCGCCACCAGCACGATCAGGGTCAGGATCAGGAACATCACGTTGCGCTCGACCTGAAGCGCGTTGAAAAACGTGGCGTTGCGCTGGCGCCAGTCTACCATGAAGATCGGCCGTCCCGCCGCGTCGGTCACCGCCTTGCGGAAGCTGTCGATGCGGTCGGGATTGTCGGTATAGACCTCGATGGCGGTGACATCGTTGTTACGGTTGAAATAGGCCTGCGCTTCGGTCAGCGGCATGAACACGAAGGCCGCGTCGTATTCGGACATGCCGATCTCGAACACCGCCGCAACCTTATATGGCTTGATGCGGGGCGTCGTGCCCATCGGCGTCACCGCGCCGCGCGGCGCGACCAGCGTCACGGTGTCGCCGGCGCGCACCGACAACTGATCCGCAAGACGCCGGCCGATGGCAACGCCCTGCCCGTCGTCGAAGCCCTCCAGCGTGCCCTGCTTGATGTTCTTGGCGATGGAGGTGAGACGATCGAGATCGGCGGAGCGGATGCCGCGCACCAGAACGCCCGCGGCGTTGAACGGCGAAGACGCCAGCGCCTGTCCTTCGACGATCGGCGCGGCGAGACGAATGCCCTTCACGCCGTTGATGCGGTCGGCGACGTCCTTCCAGTCGGTCAGCGGCGATTCGAGCGGCTGGATCAGAAGATGGCCGTTAAGACCGAGAATCTTGTCGAGCAGTTCCTTGCGAAAGCCGTTCATCACCGCCATCACGATGATGAGGGTGGCGACGCCAAGCATGATGCCGAGAAAGGAGAAGCCGGCGATGACCGAGATGAACCCTTCCTTGCGTCGCGCCCGCAGATAGCGGGTCGACAGCAGCCACTCGAAGGCTGCGAAAGGTCGGGTCCGAACAGGCTCGCTCATGGTTGGGTCCATTGTTCGGATTTTCACACGAATCAGGCGAATTCTAGTCGCATGAAAACTGTTCTGCGACCTGACGTTGCGTGATTACTGTGCAAATCGTGCGATGGTGTCGTCCACGCCGAGAAATTCGCGGCTGCCGTCGCTGCGTTTCTTGATCTCGAGCTTGCCTTCGGCGAGCCCCTTGGGCCCGACCAGGATCTGCCAGGGAATGCCGATCAAATCGGCGGTCGCGAATTTGCCGCCGGGGCGCTGATCGGTGTCGTCGTACAGCACATCGACGCCCTTGGCGGTGAATGCCTTGTAGAGCTTCTCGCAGACCTCGCCGGTGTTCGAATCGTCCTGCTTGAGATTGAGAATCGCGATCTTGAACGGCGCGACCTCCTCCGGCCATTTGATGCCGTTCTCGTCGTGGCAGGCCTCGATGATCGCGCCGACCAGCCGCGAGACGCCGATGCCGTAGGAGCCGCCGTGAATCGGGCGCTCCGCGCCGTCCGGGCCGGATACCAGCGCCTTCATGCTGTCGGAGTATTTCGTGCCGAAATAGAAAATCTGGCCGACCTCGATGCCACGGGTATGCACCCGCTTGTCGGGCGTGACCTCACGCTCGAACCGTTCGCCATCGTGAACGTCCTCGGTCGCGGCATAGAGCTGCGTCCACTGTTTGATGATCGGCGTCAGATCGCCGTCGTAATCGACATCGGCGCCGGGCACCGGCAGGTCCAGCACGTCCTTGTTGCAGAACACACCCGATTCGCCGGTTTCCGCCAGCACGATGAACTCATGCGACAGATCGCCGCCGATCGGTCCCGTTTCGGCGCGCATCGGGATAGCCTTCAATCCCATGCGCGAGAATGTGCGCAAATACGCCACGAACATCCGGTTGTAGGACAGCCGCGCCGCCGCCTCGTCGATATCGAAGGAATAGGCGTCCTTCATCAAAAATTCGCGGCCGCGCATCACGCCGAAACGCGGACGCTGCTCGTCGCGGAATTTCCATTGGATATGATAGAGATTGAGCGGAAGGCTCCGGTAAGACTTCACGTAAGCCCGGAAGATTTCCGTGATCATTTCCTCGTTGGTCGGGCCGTACAGCAATTCGCGCTTGTGGCGGTCCGCGATACGCAGCATCTCGGGACCATAGGCGTCGTAGCGCCCGCTCTCGCGCCACAGATCGGCAAGCTGCAGGGTCGGCATCAGCAGCTCGATGGCGCCGGCGCGGTCCTGCTCCTCGCGCACGATCTTCTCAATCTTTTTCAGGACGCGAAATCCGAGCGGCAGCCAGGCATAGATACCCGCCGCCTCCTGCCGCAGCATGCCCGCGCGCAGCATCAGCCGGTGCGAGACGATCTCGGCCTCCTTGGGGTTTTCCTTCAGGATGGGCAGGAAGAAACGCGACAATCGCATGGACAGCACTCATGAATCGGCCAAATGAGGCTGTCACTGAAAGCGGATCGGCGGGCAAAACTCAAGCTTATTGCCGACCCGCCTTGCGCCGAAGTCCGTCTTTCCGGCTATCCGCCACATCGAGGACGCAACGCAATCCCGCCGAATTGAGCCAGGGCCGAAGCGTTGCAAGTTAATCACAGGCTGCCCAAATCCTCGTCAAGGGATGGATAAACCGGGCCAAGACAATTTGCCCGGCTTGATTGCACAGGACAATTTGATGTTGTCTCACGTGGGCGTGATCGTGATCCGGCGATCCGCGGGGCTTTGGGATGACAAGACTGCGCCAACTGCGTATCGGACGCCTGATCGTTCTTGCGGCGGCGTATGCGCTTGTCCTCAATGTCACGCTGACGACATCGCTCTTTGCGTCGATTTCCCCGCAGAATTTCGACCCGCTGCACGTTCTTTGTCTGAATTCGGCGCCTGTCACCGATAATTCGGCGGACCAAAAGGCACCGCACAAGCCGGTCATTTCCTGTCCGCTCTGTCTTTCTCATAACGCTTTCAGTTTCATCGCTCCCTCGCCTCCGACGCTGCAAACGCCGGTCGCGATGGTGAAGGTCGCCGAACTGCCGCTCTCCGAAACGAAACGCACCATCGGAGGATTGCGCAGCGGCTGGGCCAGAGGGCCGCCCTCTTTCGTTTGATGATGCGCTTCGCGCGCAAACATCGCGTCCCGGACCGTACTGACGGTTCGCGCGCGGCCGTGACGTCGACCGCGATGCATTTGCATCGGCGGCGGACGGTCATTCAGAGGCATTCATGCCTCGTCATCGAACTCCGAGATTGCCATGCCTGCAAACCGCAAAGGCTCGACCCGAACTTGTCTTATCGCTACGACCGCCCTGTCGCCGGTTGTGCTTCTCTTTTTCACTGCCGCCGCGCCAGCTCCGGCGTCGGCACAAACCGCCGTTCAAATCCCGCCGGTGGTCGTGACCCAGCCAGCTTCGCGAGCGAAGCCGAAACAGCGTGCCAGTGCATCCCGCTCCCGGGCCGCGCGCACGCAACCCTCGTCGGAGCGAACCGCTCCCACTCCGATCAGCGAACAGCTGCCGCCGCCTCCGCCGACGGCCACCATTACCTATGAAGACGCCTTCTCCCGAAGCCTCAACACCAGCGACTCGGCATCGCTTGTCACGGACCTGCCGGGCGGCGCGGTCTGGGGCGCCGGCGGCGTCTCCAGCCTGCCGGCGTTCAACGGCTACGGCGCGGACCGCAATCAGGTGACCATCAACGGCATGCTGATCAGCCCGGCCTGCCCCAACCAGATGAATCCGCCGCTGTCGTTCGTCAATCCGGCGATGATCTCCAGCGCGAAAGCCTATATCGGCGTCGCGCCGGTCAGCGTCGGCGGCGACTATGTCGGCACCAGGCTTGATGTTGTGACGGCGCCGCCCGCCTTCACAGGCACGTCCGAGTTCGTCACCCATGGCATGGTGTCGGGCTTCTATCGCAGCAACGGCAATGGATATGGCGTGGACTCCATCGCCACGATGGCCAATCGCGACACCAGCATCACCTATACGGGCGGATGGGCGCGTGCGAGCGATTACAAGGATGCGAACGGGCTGAAAATCGGCTCCACGCTTTACGAAATCCAGAACCACGCCTTGAGCATTTCGAAAGAGTCCTTCGGAAACCTCTTCAGCTTCCAGGTCGGCGGCCAGTTCATTCCCTATCAGGGCTTCGTCAACCAGTACATGGACATGACCTACAACCGCGGGCTCTACGCCAACGGACGCTACGAAGGCGTGTTCGACTGGGGCAAATTCGAAGCGAAGGCCTACTACAACGATATCCAGCACACGATGAACTTCATTCCGCCGGATAAATCCGGCGACATGCCGATGTTCACCCATGGCAAGGATGCCGGCTATTCGCTCAAGGCGACCATCGTCACCTCGCCGAACGATCTCATCCGTGTCGGCAACGAGTTCTATTACAACCAGCTCAACGACTGGTGGGATCCGGTTGCGGGCATGGCCCCGATGATGGGCCCGAACGTGTTCACCAACATCAACGATGGGCGGCGCATGCGGCTCGGCACCTTCGTGGAATGGGAACGCCACTGGGGTCCGGGATGGAGCACGATCCTGGGCGGACGCAGCGACATCGTGTGGATGAACACCGGCGATGTGCAGGGCTACAGCGACATGTATGCCGTGGACGCGGCGGCCTTCAACGCGCGCGACCGGGCGAAGACCGACGCGAACTTCGATGGCTCGGCCGTGGTCCGCTACGAGCCCAACGCCGGCAGCACCTATGAGCTTGGATTTGCGCGCAAGACCCGCTCGCCCAATCTCTACGAGCGTTATGCGTGGTCGACTGGCCAGATGGCCATGTCCATGATCGGCTGGTTCGGCGACGGCAACGGCTATGTCGGCAATATCGATCTCAAGCCGGAAAAGGCGCACACGGTGACGTTCACCGCCGGATGGCACGATCCGACGCGCAAATACTGGAGTGTCGAGGTCACGCCGTATTACTCCTACGTCCAGGACTATATCGACGTGGATTTCCTCTCGGACAACATGATGAGTCCCGGATTCGTCAATCTGCGCTTCGCCAATCACGACGCGCAGCTCTACGGCGTCAATCTGGCCGGAAAATTCATGCTCTGGGACAATGCGGCCTACGGCCGGGGCGTGTTCCGCGGAAATCTGAACTACGTTCGCGGCGAGCGGACCGACGGCATCAATCTTTATCACATGATGCCGCTCAACGGAAAACTCGCGCTCGATCACACGATGGGCGGATGGATCAACAGCATCGAGCTGCAACTCGTGGGCGGCAAGACCGACGTCAGCCAGGTTCACAACGAACTGACGACCCCGGCCTACGCCTTGCTCAATCTGCGCACCGGCTATCAGTGGCAGAACGTGCGGCTGGATTTCGGCGTCGAGAACGTCCTGAACCAGCAATACTATCTGCCGCTGGGCGGAGCCAACCTGACGAACTTCATCGATCCGATGATGGGATCGCCCATCTATGGCTACAACGTCGCCGGTATGGGCCGCTCCTACAACACGCGCCTGACCGTGCAGTTCTAGGCTGCAAGGTCGCCATAAAAAAACGCCGGCCCGAGGGCCGGCGTTTTTGTTTCACCCTCGTTTCAGTGCGAATGGTCCATCTTCATGCCATCCATCTTTTCATCCATTTTCATGGCGCCTCCGGCACGGTCATGGGTGGGCGCGGACGCGCCGATCGAATCGATCTTGAATTCGACATCGACCTTGCCTGCCTTCTCGAAGGTCAACTGTCCCTTCACCATGTCGCCTTCCTTCAGCGGCGCTTTCAGGCCCACGAACATCAGATGATTGCCGTCGGGAGCAAGCTTGACCGTATCGCCGGGCTTGATTTCGATTCCGTTCGGCAGCGGGCGCATTTTCATCACGCCGCCATCCATGCTCATTTCGTGAATCTCGACATGATCCGCATCCGACAGCGACGCACCGGTCAGGCGATCGGGCGTTGAGCCATTGTTGGTGACCGACAGGTAGCCGCCACCGACCTTCGCGCCGCCCGGCGTCGCGCGCGCCCAGGGATGACCGATGGCGAGGTCGCCGACCTTGTAGCCGTGCGCGAAAGCAGATTGCGGGAAGACAACTTGCGCGGCGAACAGCAGCGAGGCCGTGAACAGGCCGGCGATGGTGCGTGTGATCGTTTTCATTTTACTTCTCCTTTTTGGATGGTTTGGACGTTCAGAATTTCACACGCAAATCGGCGACATACGTTCTCTCGGGGAACGGATGATAGAGCGTGTATTTTGCGTTGTTGACGTTGTCGATGCCGAAACTGGCGGTGACGTTGTCGGTGACTTTGCGTTGGACGCGAAGATCGACCACGGTGTAGCTGTCGAACGCCGTGAAAACGTTCTTCACCGTGTCGGTGTTGTCGAGTGTCGTGTATTGCTTGCTCGCATAGCGCACCGCGACCGTATAGGCCCACAAATCGTCCGGCCGGTATGTCATGCCCGACGTAACGCGCCATTCCGGGATGTTGGGAATGCGCTTGCCGTCGGCTGTCGTGCCGGTTGTGCTGACGAAAGTCGGGTCGCTGACGATACGGGCATCCGCCCATGTGATGCTGCCGAATACCTCCAGACGATCGATCAGGACATTGTCCTTTTGCGCGGCAAGCTCGATGCCGGTCGTCCGTGTCTTGTCGACATTTGACGTAAAGGTTGCGTTCGTGATCGTGCCGTTCGTCGCAGTTGTGGAACTCAACTGCGAGATGAGCGTGTTGTGGCTGTTTTCGTTAAAGAACGAGAGGCGCACCTTGCCGTCCGTGAAACGGCGCTCGATAGCGATCTCCTCGCTCAGAACATCTTCCGGCTTTAGATTTGGATTCGGGATGACAGTGAGATTTCCGGCAGTCACGATCTGATAAAGTTCGGCCACCGTCGGAAAACGCGATGCCTGCCCGATCGAGGCGGTCACCAGCCATGCCTTGTTCGGCTCATAGGCCAGCGACAGCTTCGGTGACACCTTGGCTGAACTCAGATCGGGCTGATATTTGATGACCGGCGATCCGTTGAGGCTTCCATCGGAATTGGTTTTGGCGAACAGATTGAAGCCATCGAAGGCGGACCAGTCCTCAAGACGTACACCGGTCGTCAGTTTCCAGTCAGGCGCAAATCGCCAGGCATCCTGCGCCCACAATGCCAGTGTGCTCGTTTTGCCCCGGCCGCTGCTGTAAAGCGTATTGGACGAATCCGGTCCGCCGGTCCAGTTGGATGTCTGGTAAGTCGGATTGTTCAACTCATAAACATCCCCATGGAAGCCGAAGCTGACTTCGTGCGAACCCGGACGCCAGATGAAATTGGCGTCGCCATTCATCCAGTTCGTGCCATCGAGCCGCGCGATTTTTCCATAGGGCGTGAAGGATGCGCTGTTGGCGACGACACCGAATGGCAAACGCTGGATGTCCTGCAGGAAATCGACTCGCGAGAGCGAGACGTCGAAGTCGTAGAGACCTTTGGTGTCGGACTTGAGCGAAACCGCATTGGCCATATGCGTCTGGTTCCAGTTGAAATTATTGCTGGCGAAGCCCGACACATTGCCGAAAGTCGGCGCACCGCTGGCGGTGCGCAGATAGCTTTGAACCGACGAATTCTCGTCGTTATTCCAAAGTCCCATCGTGTAAGTCGCCTTGATCCACGGCGTGACGTCATAGGCGAACTTGCCGTTGACCGTTTCCTGCTCCGTGTGCAGGAGGCCACCCGCGCCGACCACGTCCGCGCGCGTATTCGGAATGCGGCCCGATTGCGGAATTGCACCTGTGACGCCTGCCGGAAGATTTGAGCCTGTCGTCACCCATGCCAGCGGCTGGCTGTAGCTGTTCTGATAACTGCCGCTGATGAAATAAGAGAATCGGTCCAGCTTGTCGCCGATGGAAACGCTGGTCTGATCCGTTCTGTAAGTGCCCTTTGTGTCGTAACGGTCAAACGTCTGGAATGCTTCGGTCTGTTTGGCCGTCATCTCGAATTTTTCCGGCATCTTTGTCGTGTAGATCAGAACGCCGCCTTCGGAGTTGCCCGGATAGGCCGCAGAGAACGGCCCGTAAAGAAAATCGACACGCTTGATGGCTTCGGGCGAAACCATGTTCCATTGCGGCACGCCAAGCGTGTTGTTGTTGGCGATCAGCGACGACAGCAAAATATCGTCGGCGTAAACGAGACTGCGCGCGCTCGCACCGAGGCCGCTGGTGCGCGTCGCAAGCACGGCCTGGTTGTCACCGTAATTGCGTTTGCGGACGAAAAGGCTCGGGAAGTATTTGATCATGTCAGCCGAATCCAGAGCATTGACCTGCTCGCGAATTCGCTCGGCCGTCGCGCTCTCGCTGGTCTGCGGCAATTGATAGCGATCCTTGATTGGCGGATTGCCCGCGCTTGTCGGTCCTGAGCCTCGCGTGTCCGAAGCTACGACAGGGGCAAGCGGCTGCCGGGTCGTTGCGGGCTTGCGGCGGTGAGTACCGCTCGCGGCCGTTCGCTGCGCAGGCGTTCTCGGGCTGGGAACGGGACGAGGCTTGGGCGATTCCACCGTGACCGGGGGAAGTACCTGATTGCTGTCCGGCGGCGCAGCCAAAGCGTCTCCATGGAGTGCCGTGTCGCCAAGAACGGCAATCGCAAAAATTCCCAGATAGACGATATGTCGTCGAAACATCGAGATAGCCCCGATCGCCGCGCGAACGCAGCACATGCCATGCATGCGGACGCGGCAAAGCCGCTATCCGCGCGAATGATTCGGATCAGGACTGGGAGGGAGGCCCGCGGGCCTGGGTCGTGGAAGCACCGCCGCGCTCGGAGGCGACGGGGGTTTCAGCGAGCCAGACGACACGCTGCCACGACAGATGGAGTGCAACGAACGGTGCAACCACAGGCGTGGGTGCGGTTGAACCGGCATGCGCCAGCACGCAAAGCGGGCAACAGGGCGAATGCGGGGTGGTCGAGCCCGAGGAGCCGTCATCGCTCTGCCCGCTCGAAGGCGAACAGATCGGCGCAAAGCCCAAGGGATCGCTATAGGCCGAGGCGGCAGCCCATGTCGCGCCAATCGGCGCGAACAACTGCATGACGATCGCGAACAAGACGATGGGAAGATAGGCCCCAATCCGCCGGCGCATGTCCAACCCCGTTAACCCTTCTTCCCCTAGATCATGAATACACGCGGAAGTCGAGATGGTCCGATCACAAGGTTTCGAGAGGTTTTGAAACGAAATATTGTGCGCTGCGGTGAATATGAAATTTTTTGCCGAAAAGGATGACAAGCGCGCATCATTCCGCTACACAAACGGTCCGGACGGAAACGGCATTCGCCAGGGCCGTCGGTGGCCTAAGTCTTGGGAGGAACCCGGGCGCGCAAAAGCAGCGTCATTCCCGCTTAATCAACGACAAATCCAACGTTGCGGGAGAATAGGGTCGATACGATTTGAGCAGGGCCTGGGCCCTGCTCTCTTTTTTGGAAATCTCTTTTTGGAAATTAGTTTCTCGCAAGCATCACGATCGCGATGCCGGCGCTGCCGCGCGCGTCAGTTCGTGAACCCCATCAGGCGATACAGCCGGTCCACGGTGAGATATCCCGCCAGATAGGCCCACCATGAAACGCCGAAGATGATCGCCGAAACGATGGTGGTCCACAGCAGCTTCTTCAGCATCAGCGGCGCGGTCGGCGCGCCCGGATCGGTGCCGAAAATGTCCTCGCCTGTTTCATGCTGACTGCGCACGCCGAACGGCAGCACAGCGAACAGCACCACCCACCACACCACGAAGTAGATCGCGAAGGCTGTCGAGAGCGTGTAGACCATGTCGAGATCAAGCCTGTTCGAGTTCGATCAGCGCGCCGGAAAAGTCCTTCGGATGCAGGAACAGCACCGGCTTGCCATGCGCGCCGATGCGCGGCTCGCCGTCACCGAGGATCCGCGCACCCTCCTGCACCAGCCTATCACGGGCCGCGAGAATGTCCGTCACTTCATAGCACAGGTGATGAATGCCGCCGTCCGGGCTGCGTTCGAGGAATTTTGCGATCGGGGACGAATCCCCGAGCGGTTCGATGAATTCGATCTTGGTGTTGGGCAGGTCGACGAAGACGGTGATGACACCGTGCTCCGGCAGCGGCACGGGAGCGGAAACCTTTGCGCCCAGCGCACCGTAGATGCGGGCGGCTTTCACGGCATCCAGCACCGCGATGGCCACATGGTTGAGACGGCCAAGACTGCTGGCATGCGTGCTGACAGGCGTCATGACCTACGTCACCAGCACGTGAACCGTGCAGATCGGCTTCTTGCCCCACTGCTCGGCGATGCTCGCGCGGACAGCCCGGCGCACCGCCTCGGCGACGGCATCGGGATCGCGGCGGCGCGCACGCGGCAGATTTTCCACCGTCCCGACCGCAACATCGAAGGCGTTGTCGGCGATATCCTCGCCGCTGGCATTGCGCTCCGGTATGCCGATCAGCTCAACTTCCGGATCGTCAGCAAGCTCGCCGTTTTCCGTGAGCGCAATGGCGACGAAGGCGACGCCGGCGAAGGACAGCCGCCGGCGCTCGACCACCGCACGCGCCGTGCCGCTTTCAAGGAGATTCCCGTCCTTGTAGATACGGCCGGACGGCAGATCGTCGATCACCGCCGGGTCGCCGGGACCGAGGCGCACGAGCTCGCCATTGCTCACGACCATAACCTTTGGCACGCCGCAGGCACGCGCCAGTTTGGCGTGTTCGGACAGATGCAGCGCCTCGCCGTGAACCGGAATCAGAATCTGCGGCTTCACCCATGAGATCATCTCGCGCAGTTCGTCGCGGCGCGGATGGCCGGAGACATGCACCAGCGCGTCGCGATCGGTGATGACCTCGATGCCCTGCCCGACCAGACCGTTGATGATGGCGCCGACCGCCTTCTCGTTGCCCGGAATGGTGCGCGAGGAAAAGATCACGGTGTCGCCCCGGTTCAGCGTCACCGCCGGGTGATCGTCATTGCCGATCCGCGCCAGCGCCGCGCGCGGCTCGCCCTGGCTGCCGGTGCATAGCGCCAGCACCTTGTCCGGCGGAAAATGCCCGTACAGATCCACGCCCCGAAATGCGGCGACGCCGTCGAGATAGCCGCACTCGCGCGCCACCTGCGCCACGCGCTCCATCGCGCGTCCGACCACAACTACCTCGCGCCCGGCGGCGCTGGCAGCTTCCGCAACGGCGCGCAGGCGCGAGACGTTGGAGGCGAAGGTCGTGACCGCGACGCGGCCTTTCGCCTTTTTCACGAGGTCGGCGATATTTGCCGCCACTTCCTTTTCCGATGGCGAGCGGCCATCGCGCACCGCGTTGGTGGAATCGCCGATCAGCGCCAGCACGCCCTCCTCGCCCAGTTCCCGCAGCCGCTTTTCGTCGGTCGGCCGTCCGATGATCGGCGTCGGATCGATCTTCCAGTCGCCGGTATGGAGCACCGTGCCGACCTCCGTACGGATCGCCAGCGCGTGGGATTCGGGAATCGAGTGAGCGACGGGAATGAACTCGACATTGAACGGGCCGATGTCCACGCGCCCGCCCGAGTCGATCACGGTCACGGGAATATCCGGCGGGTTGCGCTCGCTGTTGCACTTGGCCTCGAACAGGGCCGCGCTGAATTTTGTCGCGTAGATCGGGCATCGCAGACGCGGCCACAGATCGATGATCGCACCGAAATGATCCTCATGGGCGTGGGTGAGAACCAGCCCCATCAGGTTTTTCCGTTCCTTCTCGAGGAAGGTAATGTCCGGCATGATCACGTCGATGCCAGGCAGATGCTCCTCATTGCCGAACGACACGCCAAGATCGACCGCGAGCCAGCTCCGGCGTTGGCGGTCGCCGATGCCGTAGATCGACAGGTTCATGCCGATCTCGCCGACGCCGCCGAGCGGCGCGAAGGTCAGTTCATCCGGGCGCGCCATTAAGAGGCTCCCGCCGATGATGCTGCGCCGAAATACACGTCGCCCGCCGCGATCGACACGAACTCTCCATCCACACCCTTCAGGATGAGACAGCCGGTATCGTCGATGGTTTCAAACAGTCCCGACAAAACGCTCTCGCCATTTCGAATCGTCATAGGCTCGCCGAGCCCGGCGGCGCGATCAAGCCACAGATCGCGGATTTTCGGGAACCCGGCGCCGTTATCCCAGAGCGAGACCAACTTTGTCCATTTATCCGACAGCGCGGAGAAAACATCCTCCGCCGTCCATGCCAGGCCGTGTGCCGCAAGCGACGTGGCGGGATAAGGCGTATCCGTGGGCGCGGCAACGACATTGACGCCGATCCCGGTCACAACGGTGACACGCTCGCTCGCCGCCGAAGCCTCAAGCAGGATTCCGGCGACCTTGCCGCCGCCGAGCAGAAGGTCGTTCGGCCATTTCAGTTGGAACAACGGCGTTGCGCCGCGCGCCGCCTCCTCCACGCCGAGGCCTTGCAGCGCCTCATGCAGCGCCAGTCCGGCGGCAAAGCCCAGCGTCGCCGCGAGCGAGGGCAAGGCGTCGAATGTTTCGATGATGCTGGCGGCCAGATTGCCCGGCGGCGCGATCCAGGGGCGGTTGCGGCGTCCGCGGCCGGCGGTCTGATGCGCGCTCACCAGCCAGAGCGGCCCGCGCTCGCCGGCGCGAATGCGAACCATCGCCTCGCTGCTGGTGGACTCGATGCTTGCAAAAGCTTCCAGCCTCGTTCCCGCGGCGGCCCGCGGACCGAGCGCAAAGGCCATTAGAAGAGTGATTTGGCCGCGACAGTCGCGGCATTCACCAGCGGCGCCGGCCAGATGAAGAACAGGAGATTGAACAGGCCGGCCACCGCCAGCACCGCCCGCAGCTCACCGCCCATTGGGTCGACCGCACCTGCCGGTTCGTCGAAATACATCACCTTGACGATCGACAGATAATAGAACGCGCCCACCACCGAGGTCAGCACGCCGATCACTGACAGAACCACCAGACCGGACTGGATCGCAGCGAGGAAGACGTAGAACTTGGCGAAGAAGCCCGCCAGCGGAGGCACGCCCGCCAGCGAGAACAGCAGCATCGCGAACAGGAAGGCAAGGATCGGATTGGTGCGCGACAGTCCCGCGAAATCGCTGATCTGCTCGACCGCCTGCCCGTTCCGCTTCATGGCGAGGATGATCGCGAAGGTGCCGAGCGTCATCACCACATAAATGGCGATATAGATCAGCACACCCTGCGCGCCCTGCGGCGTACCCGCCGCGAGCCCGACCAGCGCAAAGCCCATGTGGCCGATGGACGAATACGCCATCAGGCGCTTGATGTTCTTCTGGCCGATGGCCGCGAACGAGCCGAGCGCCATCGAGGCCAGCGAGACGAAGGCGACGATCTGCTGCCATTCATGGGTGACGCCGGGAAAAGCGGTCAGCGCCACGCGGACGAACACGGCGATGGCGGCGACTTTCGGCGCTGAAGCGAAGAAGGCCGTGACCGGCGTCGGCGCACCTTCATAGACGTCCGGCGTCCACATGTGGAATGGCACGGCGGACACCTTGAAGCACAGGCCGGCGAGCAGGAACACAATCCCGAACAGGATGCCGATGCTGCCGGTCTTGGCCGCGGCCGCGATGCCAGCGAAGTTGACGGTGCCGGTAAAGCCATAGATCAGCGACGCGCCGTAAAGCAGCATGCCGGACGACAGCGCGCCCAGCACGAAATATTTCAGGCCAGCCTCGGTCGATTTGACGTTGTCGCGATGGCTCGCGGCGACGACATAAAGCGCCAGACTCATCAACTCCAAACCGAGATAAAGCGTGATGAGATCGCCGGCCGAGATCAGCACCATCATGCCGGTGGTCGACAGCAGCACCAGCACGGAATATTCAAAAATCTTCGCCTGATCGGCGAGGAAGCGTCGCGACAGGATCAGCGTCACGGCCGACCCGGTCAGCGCCACCACCTTCAGAAAGCGGGCGTAATCGTCCACGATAAAGCTGCCGCCAAAGGTGGTCAGCTTGCCGCGCGTGATCGTCACGACCAGCACGCCGGTCACTGCGAGCAACACCACCGCCAGCGCGGTGACGACCGGTAAAGTACGGATGCCGCCGAAGGCGCCGATCATCAGCAGCACCATGGCGCCGATGGCCAGCACGATCTCCGGCAAAACCGGAAGCAGCGAATAGCCTGCAATATCGAAATTCATGGCCTACCCTGCTCTCACTGAAGTGCCGCGGCCTTCACGGCCGAGATCGCTGTGCTGTAATTGTCAACGAGGTGCTGAACCGAAGCCGCGGACATATCGAGCACGGGCTTGGGATAGACGCCGAACAGAATGGTCAGGACCAGTAGAGGCGCGAGGATCACCACCTCGCGCAGCGTCAGATCCTTGATGCCGGCCAGTGCGGGCTTGTCGAGCACGCCGAACACCACCTTGCGATAGAGCCACAGCGCATAGGCCGCCGAGAGAATGACGCCGGTGGTGGCGAAGATCGCGGTCGGGACCGAGACCTTGAACGTGCCGAGCAGAGTCATGAACTCGCCGACAAAACCGGAGGTACCCGGCAGGCCGACATTGGCCATCGTGAACACCATGAACACCAGCGCATAGATCGGCATGCGGTTGACAAGCCCGCCATAGGCCGCGATCTCGCGAGTGTGCATGCGGTCGTAGATCACGCCGACGCACAGGAACAGCGCGCCGGACACGATGCCGTGCGACACCATCTGGAACACGCCGCCGGCCACGCCCTGCATGGTGCCGGCGAAAATGCCCATGGTGACGAAACCCATATGCGCCACCGACGAATAGGCGATCAGCTTCTTGATGTCTTCCTGCATCAGCGCGACCAGCGAGGTGTAGATGATCGCGATCGCCGACAGCGAGAAGATCAGCGGCGCGAAATCGTGGCTCGCCAGCGGGAACATCGGCAGCGAGAAGCGCAGGAAGCCGTAGCCACCCATTTTCAGCATGATCGCGGCGAGCACGACCGAACCGGCCGTCGGCGCCTCGACGTGGGCGTCCGGCAGCCAGGTGTGGACCGGCCACATCGGCATCTTCACCGCGAAGGACGCGAAGAACGCCAGCCACGCCCATGTCTGCAGGCTGCGCGGAACCGGCGTCGTCATCAGGGTCGGAATGTCGGTGGTGCCGGCGTTCCAGTACAGCGCCATGATGGCCAGCAGCATCAGCACCGAGCCGAGGAAGGTATAGAGAAAGAACTTGAAGCTGGCATAGACCCGGCGCGGACCGCCCCAGATGCCGATGATCAGGAACATCGGGATCAGGCCGCCTTCGAAGAACAGGTAGAACAGCACAAGGTCGAGCGCGGAGAACGTGCCGATCATCAGCGTTTCGAGAAACAGGAACGCCATCATGTATTCGCGCACGCGCTTGGTGACCGATTTCCAGCTCGCAAGGATGCAGAACGGCATCACGGCGGTGGTCAGGATCACGAAGGGCAGCGAAATGCCGTCGACACCCATGTGATACATGATGGTGTTGGCGACCCACGGCGCCTTCTCGACGAACTGAAATCCGGTCTGCGCCGGATCGAAGCGCAGCACGAGGATCATCGACACCGCAAAGGTGATAAGGGTGGTCCAGAGCGCGATCCATTTCGAGGTCCGCGCCGCAGTGGCTTCCTCGCCGCGCGCGATCAGCCAGATCAGCAGCGCGCCGACCAGCGGCAGGAAGGTGGTGACTGACAATACAGGCCAGGTCACCACGGAATTCGCCAGAGAGCCTGTCATTGCTGGACTCCCGTGCTGAACATGAACCAGGTGATAAGCCCCGCGACGCCGATCAGCATGGCGAAGGCGTAGTGATAGAGATAGCCGGTCTGCATCAGCTTGACGTTGCGCGCGACATCCAGCACCCGCGCCGAAACGCCGTCCGGCCCGAAGCCGTCGATCAGGAAGCCGTCGCCCTTCTTCCACAGGAAGCGGCCGAGCCATTTGGCCGGGCGCACGAAGAGGAAGTCATACAATTCGTCGAAGTACCATTTGTTGAGCAGGAACCGGTAGAGGCCCTGATGCTGCTCGGCGAGTTCGACTGGCAGATACGGTTTGGCGATGTAGAACATGTACGCAACGATAAAGCCGATCACCATCATCACGAAGGGCGCGAGGCTGACCCAGTGCGGGATCTGCTCCATGCCCTCAAGAATGTGCGGGTTCATCTTCAGCGCCTCGCGGAAGAATTCCTCCACGCCGTGCTCGCCGGTGAACAGCTGCTTGAACGGCAGGCCGGCGGCGAACGAGCCGATCGCCAGCACCGCCAGCGGAATCAGCATCACCAACGGACTTTCATGGGCCGCCTCGTAGTGATGCTCGTCATGCGGGGTGCCGTGGAAAGTCTTGAAGATCAGCCGCCATGAATAGAACGAGGTCAGGCCCGCCGCGATCACGGTGGTGAGGAAACCGTAATAGGCGAATGTGGCATGCGAGGCGTAAGCCGACTCGATGATCGCGTCCTTGGAAAAATATCCCGCCGTCAGCGGAAAGCCGGTCAGCGCCAGCGTGCCGACGATCATCACCGCATAGGTGAACGGAATCTTGCGCCACAAACCGCCCATGTTGCGCATGTCCTGCTCGTGATGCATCGCGTGGATCACCGATCCCGCGCCGAGGAACAGCAGCGCCTTGAAGAAGGCGTGGGTGAACAGATGGAAGATGCCGACCGAATAGGCCCCCGCTCCCATCGCCACGAACATGTAGCCGAGCTGCGAACAGGTCGAATACGCGATCACGCGCTTGATGTCGGTCTGCACGAGACCGATGGTCGCTGCGAACAGCGCCGTGGTGCCGCCGATCAGCATCACGAAAGCCTGCGCGTTCGGCGCCAGTTCGAACAGCGGCGACAGGCGCGCCACCATGAACACGCCGGCGGTGACCATGGTCGCGGCGTGGATCAGCGCGGAGACCGGCGTCGGGCCTTCCATCGCGTCCGGCAACCAGGTGTGGAGCAGGAACTGCGCAGATTTACCCATCGCGCCCATGAACAGCAGCAGGCAGATGAAGGTCAGCGCGTCAACATCCCAATGGAAGACGTGAATGGTCTTGCCGACAAGGCCAGGCGCACCGGCGAAGATCGTCTCGAAATCGGTCGAGCCGACCATGGCGAACAGCGCGAAGATCCCGAGCGCGAAACCGAAATCGCCGACGCGGTTGACGACGAACGCCTTGATCGCGGCGGCGTTGGCGCTCGGCTTCTGGAACCAGAACCCGATCAGAAGATAGCTGGCGAGGCCGACGCCTTCCCAGCCGAAGAACAGCTGCACAAGATTGTCGGCCGTCACCAGCATCAGCATCGCGAAGGTGAACAGCGACAGATAGGCCATGAAGCGCGGACGGTTCGGGTCCTCGTGCATGTAGCCGGTCGAATACAGGTGCACGAGCGAGGACACGGTCGTGACCACGACCAGCATCACGGCGGTCAGCGTGTCGACGCGCAGCGTCCATGCGATCTTGAGGTCGCCGGAGTTGATCCACGGCAACAGCTCCACGCGCAGGTCCTGATGCAGTAACCCGACATTGACGAAAGTGATCCAGGCCAGCGCCGCCGAGGTCAGCAGCAAGCCGGTGGTGATGATTTCGGCCGCGCGAGAGCCCCATGCGGCCGGCTCGACCGGCCCATGGTCGTCATGCGAATGATCGTCGTGCGCGTGATCGTCATGCGCCGTGCTTGCATGAACGTCATGACCATGATCGCCATGGTCCATCTCGTCGCCGCTCGGGTTGCGGGCATGCGCGCCAACAATCGTAATCGCGCCCGCGATGAGAGCGCCGATCAGCGGCAGGAAAACGATGGCCTGGATCATAACAGGTTCAGCCCTTCATCAGGTTGATGTCCTCGACCGCGATCGAGCCGCGGTTGCGGAAGAACACCACCAGTACCGCAAGGCCGATCGCCGCTTCCGCCGCTGCCACCGTCAGCACCAGAAGCGCGAACACCTGCCCCACAATGTCGTTAAGAAAACTCGAGAACGCGACGAGATTGATATTCACCGAAAGCAAAATCAGTTCGATCGACATCAGGATGATGATGACGTTCTTCCGGTTCAGGAAGATTCCGAGAATGCCGATGGTGAACAGGATCGCGCCGACCGCGAGATAATGGCCAAGACCGATCGTCATTTCACCCACTCCCCGGCGTCGGCATCCTGCAGGCCCTGCCCCACGGCAACGCCCTTGCGCACATCCATCGCCGTCGTCTTGCTGCGCGCGTTCTGCGCCGCGATGCTCTGGCGCTTGACGCTCGCCTTGTGGCGCAGCGTCAGCACGATGGCGCCGATCATTGCCACCAGAAGCACGAGGCCGGAGATCTGGAAGTAATGGATGTAGCGGGTGTAGAGCACGAGACCGATGGCTTCGGTGTTGCTCACCCCGCTTGCGATCGGTGATGCGACAGATTTGGAAAGCGACGGATTGATCGCCCACCCGCCGGCCACCAGCAGAAGCTCCGCAAGGAAGACCGCGCCGATGAGAAGGCCGAACGGCAGATATTCGATGAAACCCTGCCGCAACTCGGCGAAATCGACATCGAGCATCATGATGACGAACAGGAACAGCACCGCGACCGCGCCGACATAGACCACGATCAGGATCATCGCGAGGAATTCGGCCCCGAGCAGCAGGAACAGCCCGGCCGCATTGACGAAGGCCAGGATCAGGAACAGCACCGAATGCACCGGGTTGCGCGAGGTCACGACCATGATGGCCGAGGCGACGCATACGCCGGCGAACAGATAAAAGAAGAGCGCGGGAAGGATCATGCTGCTGCTCTACCTGTAGGGCGCGTCAAGTGAGATACTTTTTGCAATTTCGCGCTCCCAGCGGTCGCCGTTCGCGAGCAGCTTGGCCTTGTCGTAATAAAGCTCCTCGCGCGTCTCGGTCGCGAATTCGAAATTCGGCCCCTCAACGATGGCGTCGACCGGGCATGCTTCCTGACACAGGCCGCAATAGATGCATTTCACCATGTCGATGTCGTAACGCACGGTGCGGCGGGTGCCGTCGTTGCGGCGCGGACCGGCCTCGATGGTGATGGCCTGCGCCGGACAGACCGCCTCGCACAGCTTGCAGGCGATGCAGCGCTCCTCGCCGTTGGGATAACGGCGCAGCGCGTGCTCACCGCGAAAACGCGGCGAGATGGGTCCCTTCTCGAACGGGTAGTTCAATGTCGGCTTCGGCTTGAAGAAGTAACGCATGGCGAGGAAGAACGCCGAGACGAACTCTTTCAGAAGAAGCGAATTGGCTGTCGATGCTATACCCATGATGCCCTCATTTCGGCGCCAGGTGGGCGAACTGCAGAACGCCCGCAACAATCACCACCATCACCAGTGACAGCGGCAGAAACACTTTCCAGCCCAGACGCATGAGCTGGTCGTAGCGGTAGCGCGGCACGATCGCCTTCGCCATCGCGAACATGAAAAACATCGCGAACAGCTTGAGCACGAACCAGATCACGCCCGGCACCCACGTAAAGGGCGGCAGGTCGATCGGCGGCAACCAGCCGCCCATGAACAGGATCGCGCCCATCGCGCACATCGTGGTGATGGCGACGTATTCGCCGAGCATGAACAGCAGGTACGGCGTCGAGCCGTATTCGGTCATGAAGCCCGCGACGAGCTCGGATTCGGCCTCGACCAGATCGAACGGCGGCCGGTTGGTTTCCGCCAGCGCCGAGACGTAGAAGACGACGAACATCGGCAGCAGCGGCAGCCAGTACCAGTTCAGGAAATTCAGCCACGGCACGCCGAGCCAGGTGGCGAGACCGCGGGTGTGCTGCGCCTCGACGATGGTGCTCAGATTCAGCGAGCCGGCGCACAGCAATACGGTGATGATGACGAAGCCGATGGAGACTTCGTAGGACACCATCTGCGCGGCCGAGCGCAGCGAAGCGAGGAACGGATATTTCGAGTTCGACGACCAGCCGGCCATGATGATGCCGTAGATCGACAGCGGGGAAATCGCGAAGATGTAGAGGATGCCGACATTGATGTCGGCGATCACCCAGTTCAGGTTGACGGGGATCACCGCCCAGGCCGCGAGCGAGAGCACGCAGCTCACCAGCGGCGCGAGCAGGAACACGCCCTTGTTGCTGCCTGCCGGAATCACCGGCTCCTTCAAGACGAACTTCAGAAGGTCGGCGAAGGACTGAAAGAGTCCCCATGGACCGACGACGTTCGGGCCGCGCCGGATCTGCACAGCCGCCCAGATCTTGCGGTCGGCCAGCAGGATGTAGGCGATCGCGATCAGCAGCACCACGAGCAGCAGGACGCTCTGCGCCAGCATGACGATCAGCGGCCAGAGAAAGCCGGTCCAGAGCGGGCTTGCGAAGAACTCGGTCATCAACTCACTCCGCCGCCGTCAGCAACTGGCCCGAGGCCAGACGCGAACATTCCGCCATCGTCGCGGATGCGCGCGCGATGGGATTGGTCAGGTAGTAATCCGCAATCGGGCTCTTGAAAGCGGCCTTGTCGACAGTGCCGCCGCGCGAGGCGAGCGATTTGATCGCGCCCGCGTCCCCTGCCTCGATCTGGTCGATACGGATCAGATGCGGCACGGCCTTGAACAGCGCCTGACGGAGCTGCGCGAGCGAGTCGAAAGGCAGCTTCTTGCCGAGCGTCTCGGACAGCGCGCGCAGGATCGCCCAGTCCTCGCGGGCATCGCCCGGCGGGAACGAAGCGCGGCTCGCCATCTGCACGCGGCCCTCGGTGTTGACGAAGATGCCGGATTTTTCGGTGTAGGCCGCGCCCGGCAGGATGACGTCGGCGCGGTGCGCGCCGCGGTCGCCATGGGTGCCGATGTAAACCACGAACACGCCGTCCGGCACGTCGATCTCGTCCGCGCCGAGCGAGAACAGGACATCGAGCATGCCATAGGTCAGCATCTGCGCGGCGGTCAGCGAACCGCCGGCCGGCGCGAAGCCGACATCGAGCGCGCCGACCTGCGAGGCCGCGTTATGCAGCACGCCGAAACCGTTCCAGCCATCCTTGATGATGCCGAAGTCGCCGGCGAGTTTTGCCGCCAGCGCGAACAGCGGCGCGCCACCCGCCCCCGCGCCAACCAGCACGATGGGGTTCTTCGCGTTCTTGAGAGTGTCGGCAAACGAATGCTTGCCGGCGGCAAGATCGTTCAAGGTGTCGGTGCCCGCGCCGAGATAGTCGTAGGCGTAGGTCAAATCGGCCTTTTCGCCGATCACGCCGATCTTGAGATTGCCGGTGCGCCAGCGCTTGCGGATGCGGGCGTTGAGAATCGTGGCTTCGCGGCGCGGATTGGCTCCGACGATCAAGAGTGCATCGGCCTGCTCGATGCCGGCAATGGTCGGATTGAAGATGTAGGACGCGCGGCCGAGGCCAGGATCGAACGCGTCGCCATGCTGGGTGGCGACATTCGCCGAGCCGAGCGCGGCCAGCAATTGCTTCAGCGCGAACATCTCCTCGACGGCGGCGAGATCGCCGGCGATGCCGCCGATGCGCTTGCCATCCAAACGGCCGACCTTGGCGGCGATCGCGGCGAAAGCCTCGCTCCACGAGGCCGGGCGCAGCTTGCCGTTCTCGCGCACGAACGGACGATCCAGCCGCTGGGTCCGCAGGCCGTCGACAATGTGGCGGGTCTTGTCGGAAATCCATTCCTCGTTGATCTGGTCGTTGACGCGCGGAAGAATGCGCATCACCTCGCGCCCACGCGTATCGACGCGAATCGCCGAGCCGACCGCATCCATCACGTCGATGGACTGGGTCTTGCCGAGCTCCCACGGCCGCGCCGCGAAGGCATAGGGCTTCGAGGTCAGCGCACCGACCGGACAGACGTCCACGAGGTTGCCCTGCAGTTCGGACGTCAGCGCACTTTCAAGATAGGTGGTGATTTCCACATCCTCGCCGCGGCCGGTGAGGCCCATTTCCGGCACGCCGCAAATCTCGGTCGAGAAGCGCACGCAGCGGGTGCACTGGATGCAGCGGGTCATCGAGGTCTTGACCAGCGCGCCGAGATATTTGTCCTCGACCGCGCGCTTGTTCTCGGCGAAGCGGCTGGTGTCCACACCATAGCCCATCGCCTGGTCCTGCAGGTCGCACTCGCCGCCCTGATCGCAGATCGGGCAATCGAGCGGGTGATTGATGAGCAGGAATTCCATCACGCCTTCGCGCGCCTTCTTCACCATCGGAGACTTGGTGAACATGGCGGGCAATTCGCCGTTCGGGCCGGGACGCAGATCGCGCACGTTCTGCGCGCAGGACGCCACAGGCTTTGGCGGGCCGCCCTTCACTTCGATCAGGCACATACGGCAGTTGCCCGCGATCGACAGCCGCTCGTGATAGCAGAAACGCGGAATTTCGGCGCCCGCCGCCTCGCACGCCTGCAGCAGCGTGTATTCGGCCGGGACTTCGATCTCTTTTCCGTCGACGAGAATTTTGGTCAATGCCATCGCCCTACTCCGCCGCGACCATGTGGGCCGGATCGAGTATGCCCTGATCGTCGAGGCTCGCCTTGCGCGAGAACTCGTCGATGCGCCGCTCGATCTCCGGCCGGAAGGCGCGGATCAATCCCTGCACCGGCCACGCCGCTGCGTCGCCGAGCGCGCAGATCGTGTGGCCTTCAACCTGCTTGGTGACTTCCAGCAGCATGTCGATCTCGCCCTTGTGGGCGCGGCCCTCGACCATGCGACTCAGCACGCGCCACATCCAGCCGGTGCCCTCGCGGCACGGCGTGCACTGGCCGCAGCTTTCATGGCGGAAGAAATAGGAGATGCGCGCGATCGCAGCGACCACATCGGTGGACTTGTCCATCACGATGACGCCAGCGGTGCCGAAGCTCGATTTGACGGCCTTGGTGCCGTCGAAATCCATGATGAGTTCCTCGCAGTCATGCGCCGGGATCAGCGGGCACGACGCGCCACCGGGAATGATCGCGAGCAGATTGTCCCAGCCACCGCGAATGCCGCCGCCGTGCTTCTCGATCAGTTCCTTGAACGGAATGCCCATGGCGTCCTCGACGACGCAGGGCGTGTTGACGTGGCCGGAGATGCCGTAAAGCTTGGTGCCGACATTGTTCGGCCGACCGATCGAGGAGAACCACGACGCACCGCGCCGCAGGATATCCGGCGCAACGGCAATGGACTCGACATTGTTGACCGTGGTGGGACAGCCATAGAGACCGACATTGGCCGGGAATGGCGGCTTGAGACGCGGCTGGCCTTTCTTGCCCTCAAGACTTTCGAGCAGCGCGGTTTCCTCACCGCAGATGTAGGCGCCGGCGCCGTGCGTGACATAAAGATCGAACGGCCAGCCGTGAACGTTGTTTTTGCCGATCAGGTTGGCCTCATAGGCCTGCTCGACGGCGGCCTCGAGATTCTCGCGCTCGCGGATGAACTCGCCGCGCACATAGATATAACAGGCGTTCGCGCCCATCGCGAAGCTGGCGAGCAGGCAGCCCTCCACGAGCAGATGCGGATCGTGCCGCATGATCTCGCGGTCCTTGCAGGTGCCGGGCTCGGATTCGTCGGCGTTGACCACGAGATAGCTCGGGCGGCCGTCCTTGGATTCCTTGGGCATAAACGACCATTTCATGCCGGTCGGGAATCCCGCGCCGCCGCGTCCGCGCAGACCCGAGGCCTTCATCTCGGTCACGATCCAGTCGCGGCCCTTGTCGATGATCGCCTTGGTGCCGTCCCATGCGCCGCGTTTGCGCGCGCCCTCGAGGCCCCAATCGTGGAGGCCGTAGAGGTTCTTGAAGATGCGATCCTTGTCGTCGAGCATGTCTTGCGTCCTGACCGATCAGCGCCGGGTTTGTGCGTAAGCGAGCCCGGCGGCCATCGCGCCGAACGCGATCGCCCAGCTCAGGCTGGTTTCAATTCCGGTTTTGAGCACGTAGAAATTCAGCACGAAAATAAATCCCGCCGCGCAGAGCGTGTGGAAGATGACGTGGCGAAGCTTGGCGCTATCCATCACTTGTCCTTCCGCGTTGCGTCGTCAGCCGGAGGCTTGGGAGCCGGGCGCTCCCGTACATTGGCGGCTTCGGTCTGTTTCTTGGGCTCGCCGTCGGCAAGCACCGGCTCTTTCGGCGTGCCCTGACTGTCCGCCGGTTTGCTGACATCGCCCGTCAGCACGCGCGCACCGCCGACGGGGGCTGCGAACTGGCGGTCGATCTGGGGGCCGGGCTTGACCGGCTTGCCCGAGGCGAAACCGTCGAGAACCTTGTTCAGACTGTCCGGAGTCAGATCCTCGTAAACGTCCTTCCAGATCATCGCCATCGGCGCGTTGACGCAGGCGCCGAGGCACTCGACCTCCTCCCACGAAAAATCGCCGTCGGCGGACAGATGGAACGGGTCGTGATGAATGCGATGCTTGCACACATCGATCAGTTCGCCCGCGCCGCGCAGCATGCAGGGCGTGGTGCCGCAGACCTGCACGTGCGCCTTCTTGCCGACCGGCGAGAGCTGGAACATGGTGTAGAAGGTCGCGACTTCCATCACGCGGATATGCGCCATGCCGAGCATGTCCGCGATATAGCGGATCGCCGCCTCGGACACCCAGCCGGCGTTCTGTTCCTGCGCCCGCCACAACAGCGAGATCACTGCCGACTGCTGACGGCCGGGCGGAAACTTGTCCATCTGCTTCTTCGCCCACGCCAGATTCTCCGCGCTGAACGCGAAGCTTGCGGGCTGGAGCTCTTTCGGAGCCAAACGGCGGACGGCCATGCTTCAGTCTTTCAATCTCACAGCACCATTCCTCACTGAGTCATGTTCTCACTGAGTCATGGCACGGCGTGCGTTGCCTGAGTTCATTCCAAAGATACGCTGCTGCCAGAACGCGCTGGCGGTCGCAAAAACGTTGTAGCCGACATGCGAGGCGACCTTGATGCGGTCGAGCATCGTCAGATCGGTCAGCGCCTCGAAGCGGTCGGTCGCGGGATCGTGGACGATCGCCTGCATCGGCGTGTGTTCGAGGATATAGCGCGAAACGGCATGGGTCGGGTCGTTGCCGTGCTCCTCGCAGATCACCATGGTATCGGTCTGCAGAAGACGCGTGCCGCCCTTCATCGCTTCGATCTCGACGCCCTCTACGTCGAGCTTGACCAGATATTTGCCCTGCGCCGCGACATGACCATTGTCGATCAGATCGTCGAGCGCGATGACCCGAACCTCCTCACCGCCCGCATTGGTGTCGCCGGCGATGCTGAACGCCTCGTGCTTGGTGCCGGACAGGCGCGCCGTTCCGCTGCGCTCGCCGATGGCGGCATTGATCGTTTCGAACCGGCCGCCATTGATCGTCGCGTTGTGTGCGAGGCGCGGGAAATTCTCCGACGATGGCTCGATCGCGATGGCCTTGTGCGCACCGAAACGCGGGCTGGACACCAGCACCGACCAGTAACCGTAATTGGCGCCGCAATCGATCAGCGTGTAGTTCACGTCCCGCGAGTCGAGCAGCAGCAGTTCGAGCTCGTCTTCATATTTGAATGACAGATTGAGCAGCTTGCTCCAGTAGCCGTCGCCGTAGGGAAACGAGAACACCGCATCCGGATTGAGATGGATGTTGATGTCGCGTTCCGGCAGCAGCTTCTTGAGAAGATTCGCACAGTCGTTGTAGCCGCGATGGGAAATCAGCGCGCCGACCTTCGATCCCGCCGTGAGCGCATAGCCGATGCCGCGCTCCCACGCGTTGGCACCGGACATCGCGCCGGTATTACGATCGAACTGGATCGGCGATACCCTCACCTGTCCACCTCACCGAACACGATATCGAGCGAGCCGAGGATCGCGGAGACGTCCGCAAGCAGATGCCCCTTGCAGATGAAATCCATCGATTGCAGATGGGCGAAGCCCGGCGCGCGGATCTTGCATTTGTAGGGTTTGTTGGTGCCGTCGGCGACGAGATAGACGCCGAACTCGCCCTTGGGCGCCTCGACGGCGGCATAAACCTCGCCGGCCGGCACGTGCACGCCCTCGGTATAAAGCTTGAAGTGATGGATCAGCGATTCCATCGACCGCTTCATCTCGCCGCGGCGCGGCGGGGTGATCTTGTTGTCCTCGATCAGAACCGGACCCTGCCCATCAGGCGCGCGCAGCTTGGCGATGCACTGCTTCATGATCCGAACCGACTGGCGCATCTCCTCGACGCGAATGTGATAGCGGTCGTAGCAGTCGCCGTTCTTGCCGATCGGAATGTCGAACTCCATCTCGGCATAGCATTCGTAGGGCTGCGCCTTGCGCAGGTCCCAGGCCGCGCCGGAGCCGCGCACCATCACGCCGGAGAAACCCCACTCCCACGCCTGCTCCAGCGTCACGACGCCGATATCGACGTTGCGCTGCTTGAAAATGCGGTTGTCGGACAGAAGACCTTCGAGATCGTCGACAACTTGGAGGAACGGATCGCACCATGCCTCGATGTCGTCGATCAGTTTCGGCGGCAGGTCCTGATGCACGCCGCCGATGCGGAAGAACGCCGCGTGCATGCGCGAGCCGGAGGCGCGTTCGTAGAACACCATCAGCTTCTCGCGCTCCTCGAAGCCCCACAGCGGCGGGGTGAGCGCGCCGACGTCCATCGCCTGCGTCGTGACGTTGAGAAGATGCGACAGGATGCGGCCGATCTCGCAATACAAAACGCGGATCAACTGACCGCGGCGCGGCACCTCGATGCCAAGCAGCTTTTCCGCCGCGAGGCAGAAGGCATGCTCCTGATTCATCGGCGCGACGTAGTCGAGGCGATCGAAATAGGGAATCGCCTGCATGTAGGTTTTGGCTTCGATCAGCTTCTCGGTGCCGCGATGAAGCAAGCCAATGTGAGGGTCCACGCGCTCGACCACCTCGCCGTCAAGCTCGAGCACCAGACGCAGCACGCCGTGCGCCGCCGGATGCTGCGGGCCGAAATTGATGGTGAAATTGCGCATGCCGGGTGCGTCGGTGCCGACAGCCTGGCTTTCAAGTGTGTCGCTCATCACGCACCTGCCTTAGGAGCAGCCGGATTGGGAGCCGCCGGAGCCGCAGCGGCCTTCTCATCGCCAGGCAGCGCGTACTGCGCGCCTTCCCATGGCGAGAGGAAATCGAATTTGCGGAATTCCTGGTTGAGCTTCACGGTGTCGTACACCACGCGCTTTTCCTGATCGTCGTAACGCACTTCGACGAAGCCGGTCAGCGGGAAGTCCTTCCGCAGAGGGTGACCCTCGAAGCCGTAATCGGTAAGCAGGCGGCGCATGTCGGGATGGCCGACGAAAATCACGCCATAAAGATCATAGGTCTCGCGCTCGAACCAATCCGCGCCCGGAAACACGCCGATGATCGAAGGCACCTGCGTCGTCTCGTCCGCCTGCCCCTTGAGACGGATGCGCGTATTCAACGTCGGCGACATCAGATGATAGACGACATCGAACCGCTTCTCGCGGCCGGGATAATCTACGGCGGTGACGTCGGTGACGTTGACGAAACGACAGCGCGGATCGGTCTTCAGAAACGCTGCGATCTCGACGATCTTCGCCAGATCGACCGCGACCTCGAGCTGGCCGAAGGCGACATGATGATCGAGCGCCGCGCCGGGCAGTGCGCCGACAATCGTCTGACCAAGAGCATCGAGCTTGGCTTCATCCATTGTTCAGGCCCTAGCGTTCGATCGTGCCGGTGCGGCGGATCTTCTTTTGCAGCAGGAGCACGCCGTAGAGCAGCGCCTCCGCAGTCGGCGGACAGCCGGGCACGTAAATATCGACGGGCACGACGCGGTCGCAGCCGCGCACCACCGAATAGGAATAGTGATAATAGCCGCCGCCATTGGCGCACGATCCCATCGAGATCACGTAGCGCGGCTCGGGCATCTGGTCGTAAACCTTGCGCAGCGCGGGCGCCATCTTGTTGGTGAGCGTGCCGGCGACGATCATCACGTCCGACTGGCGCGGCGAAGCGCGCGGCGCAAAGCCGAAGCGTTCGACATCGTAGCGCGGCATCGACACCTGCATCATCTCGACCGCGCAGCAGGCGAGACCGAAGGTCATCCACATCAGCGAGCCGGTGCGCGCCCAGGTGATGAGGTCGTCGGCGGCGGCCACGAAGAAACCCTTGTCGGACAATTCGTGATTGATCTCGAGGAAATACTTGTCGTCGGCACCGACGGGCCGCCCGGTCCGCGGATCGAGGACCCCGGTTGCCGGCTGCGATACGGCCGGTTTTGCTGGCGCAACGTTCAAAGAATTGGGGCTCAATCCCATTCGAGCGCACCCTTTTTCCACTCATAGGCGAAACCGATGGTCAAGACAGCCAGGAACACGATCATCGACCAGAAGCCGGCCGCACCGAGCTTGCCGAATGTGATCGCCCAGGGAAACAGGAAGGCGACTTCCAGATCGAAAATGATGAACAGGATCGCGACCAGATAGAACCGCACATCGAATTTCATGCGGGCGTCGTCGAAAGCATTGAAGCCGCATTCATAGGCGGAGAGTTTTTCCGGGTCGGGCTGCTGGTAGGCGACCAGAAACGGGGCCACCAGAAGCGCCAGACCGATCACGGTCGCGACGCCGATGAAAACCACAAGTGGCAGATAGTTCTGCAGGATTCCGCCCATCGGGGACCCCTCGCGCGACATGGCTGTTCCGCGGATTCGCGGAACATTGGAATGGTTCGAAGGGAATAGCGCAGCGCAACACGGAGGGCAAGACAAGGCTTCGCGACAGTGGATTGCACCTTTTGCCCTACTCCAGCGCATCAACGCCGGAAGCCGGGCCGTCTGCGGAGATCGGACCGGGACCCGATCGGATCAGGCCAGCGCGTCCGCAACCGCCTTGCCGCAGGCCACGGTATCGGCCTTGCCGCCAAGGTCACGGGTTCGCAGTTTTTCCTCCGCCAGAACCTTCTCGACCACAGAGACAATGGCTTTGGCCGCTTCAGGTTCACCCAGATGGTCGAGCATCATGGCCGCAGACCAGATTTGCGCGACGGGATTGGCAATCCCCTGCCCCGCGATATCGGGAGCGGAGCCATGGACCGGCTCGAACAGCGAGGGAAACTTGCGTTCCGGGTTGAGGCTGCCCGAAGGCGCGATCCCGATGGTGCCGGTGCAGGCCGGGCCGAGGTCCGACAGGATGTCGCCAAACAGGTTCGAACCCACCACGACGTCGAAACGGTCGGGGTTGAGCACGAAATGCGCGACCAGAATGTCAATGTGATACTTGTCCCAGCGCACGCCGGGGAAATTCTTCGCCATCGCCTCCACTCGCTCGTCCCAATAGGGCATCGTGATCGAGATACCGTTGGACTTGGTGGCTGAGGTCAGGTGCTTTTTCGGCCGGCTCTGCGCCAGTTCGAACGCGAATTTGAGAATACGATCTACGCCGATGCGCGACATGATGGTCTGCTGCATCACGACTTCGCGGTCGGTGTCCGGGAACATCTTCCCGCCGATCGAGGAATATTCGCCCTCGGTATTCTCGCGCACCACAAAGAAGTCGATGTCGCCCGGCTTGCGGTCCTTCAGCGGCGAGGGAACGCCGGGCATCAGCCGCACCGGGCGCAGGTTGACATACTGATCAAACTCTCGGCGGAATTTGATCAGCGAGCCCCATAGCGAGACGTGATCCGGCACGATACTCGGCATGCCGACCGCGCCGAAGAAGATCGCATCGTGGTGACCGATCTGCTCCTTCCAGTCGTCCGGCATCATCTGCCCGTGCTTCTGGTAATAGTCGCAGGACGCGAAATCGAAGTCATCGAGTTGCAGATCGAACTTGAACTTCTTCGCCGCGGCTTCCAGCACACGCACGCCCTCCGGCACCACTTCCTTGCCGATGCCGTCGCCCGGAATGATCGCGAGACGGTATTTGCGGTTGGTGCCTGACGGTGCCTTGGACATTGCGCTTCCCTTATCGTTATCATGAGCGGGCTTGAGAACCGAGGCTAGCCATACAGGAAACCGCACCCTGCCTGCAAATGCCCCGCTCTATCCCGGGTATGATTTTACGATTCAAGCCAGCATCATATGACCGTGTTAGTTTGATTGGCTCGTGACCGGAAATCAGGACAGGCCATGCAGAACCATGTGATGCCGGCAGGCGAAGACCGGATGGCGCTGCGACATCTGATGACCGACCGGCGCATCGGCGGCGCGCTGGGGCTCGGCTTCAGTTCCGGCATCCCCTTCATGCTGGTCTACATCACCCAATCGGCCTGGCTTTCCGAGGCCAAGGTGCCGATCCAGATTCTCGGCCTGATGAGCGAACTCACGCTCGCCTACAAATTCAAATTCGTGTGGGCGCCGTTCCTCGACCGTTACGATGCGCCGATCTTCAGCCGCCTGCTGGGCCGCCGCCGCGGCTGGATCGTCGTCTCGCAGCTCGCCGTGATGGTCACGCTGGCCGGCATCGCGTTCGGCGATCCGGCGAATTGGCTATGGTGGACCATCCTGTTTTCGCTGGCGCTCGGCTTTGCAGGCGCCACGCAGGACATCGTGATCGACGGCTGGCGCATCACCGTCGCGCCGCCCGAGCGGCAGGCGCTGATGTCGTCATGGGCCGAGATCGGCTGGCGCATCGGCAATCTCGTTTCAGGCGCCGGAGCCCTGTATCTGGCCGATGCCTTTGGCTGGCGCGCCGCGTATCTTTTCATGGCGGCTTTCATGCTGCCGGGATTGATGTCTGCCTTTCTCGCGCCCGAGCCGCCCTCGGACAGAGTGGAGCACTCAAAGCCCGGCGGGTTTGTTGAAACGATCGTCGAGCCGATCCGGGACCTGATGAAACGTCTGGGACCGCTGGCCATTCCGATTCTCGTCATGATCGCGGGCTTCCGGATGCCCGGCTATATCTCCAGCGCGATGGCGGTGCCGCTGTTCAAGAGCCTGCATTATTCCAACAGCGATATCGCGACCGTGACGAAGCTGTTTGGATTCTGGGTCGCACTGGCCGGCACCTTCATGGCCGGCTATCTCGTGCCGCGGATCGGCATGATGGCGAGCCTTGTGATCGGCACCGTGTTCGCCTCGGCCTCCCATCTTTCCCTCGCCTATCTCGCAGTGCACGGCGATCATGGCGGCGGCGAATTCTGGTTGTTCGCAATCACGGTGAGCATCGACAGCCTGGCCTATGCCTTCGCCTCGATCGTGCTCATTACCTATATGTCGACGTTGACCTCGACCGAGCATGCGGCGAGCCAATACGCCCTGCTCACTTCACTCTGCGCGTTTCCCGGCAGCATCCTGGCGGGCTTCTCGGGATTTCTGATCGAACGCATGAGCTTCGAATGGTTCTTCGTGATGACCTCGCTGATCGGAATTCCGGTGGCGCTGCTGTGCTGGTACTTGTGGCACGTCGAGCGCACCCGCATCGCCGCGTCCGCCTGAGCAAACGAAAACGCCATCCCGGCGAGCCGGAATGGCGTTGAAAGATGAAACCCGGCCTGAGGATCAGACGGCTTCTTTCAGTTCCTTGGCGGCGCGGAAAGCCACCTTCTTGCTGGCCTTGATGTGAATCTGTTCGCCGGTGGCGGGATTGCGGCCCATGCGAGCAGCGCGCTTGCGGACCTGAAGGATGCCGAGGCCGACAATGCGGATACGCTCGCCCTTCTTGAGGTGCTTGGTGATCTTTTCAACCATGTCGGTGAGGATGGCTTCCGACTGCTTCTTCGACAGCTCATGGTCTTCGGCCAGAGCCGCGGCAAGGTGCTTCAGGGTAACTGTGGTTGGGGTAGCTGCTTTCTTTGCCATATTTGACCCTCCTTGTTGGGACTGGCTGTAGGGAAACTTCGATATATCAGGGCTTAATTGATTCGGCAGGGGGCTGCCTACGATGTTTTGCCCGTAAATAGCGGTTTATTTGCATCAACAGTGGAAAAGACCCTGCCACACAGGAGGATTTGCAACAACCTTGACTTGGCCTGTTCCCCCCTTTAAGTCCCATCGTCTGCGGGCCGATCATTTCGACCCATGCGGGAGTAGCTCAGTTGGTTAGAGTGCCGGCCTGTCACGCCGGAGGTCGCGGGTTCGAGCCCCGTCTCTCGCGCCACATTTCATGTGGCGGGTCTGTTTTAAAATCCATGTCCTGAAACGTACGGCATTGGCCCTTCCCGAATACAACCACACCGTCGCTGAGCGCTTTCTGCGCTACGTCCGGATCGACACCCAGTCCGACCCGTCTTCGCCCACGACTCCATCGACCGAAAAACAGAAGAATCTCGGCCGCGTGCTGGCGCAGGAGCTGCGCGACCTTGGCCTCACCGACGCGCATATGGACGACTTCGGATATGTCTATGCGACCGTTCCGGCGACCAGCGCGAAGAAGATGCCGGTCATCTGCTTCTGCTCGCACATGGACACCTCGCCCGATTGCAGCGGCAAGGATGTGAAGCCGCAGGTCGTGCGCAACTATCAGGGCGGCGATATCGTGCTGCCGGCCGATAAATCGCAGGTGATCCGTCCCGCCGAACATCCGGCGCTCAACGACCAGATCGGCAACGACATCATCACCACCGACGGCACCACGCTGCTTGGCGCCGACGACAAGGCCGGCGTCGCCGAGATCATGGATGCGGTGAAGGTGCTCGTCGAAAATCCGCAGATCAAGCATGGCGTCATCAAAATCCTGTTCACGCCCGACGAGGAGATCGGGCGCGGCGTGGACAAGGTGGATTTGAAAAAACTCGGTGCCGATGTCGCCTACACGCTCGACGGTGAAAGCGCGGGTCATCTGGAAGACGAAAGCTTTTCGGCGGACGCAGCGACCATCCATATCCATGGCGTCAGCGCGCATCCCGGCTTCGCAAAGGGCAAGATCGAACACGCCATCAAGATTGCCGCACGGATCATCGACAAGCTGCCGAAAGAACTTTCACCCGAAACGACCGAGGGCCGCGAGGGCTTTCTTCATCCGGTCGGTATCTCGGGCGCGCTGGAGGAAGCCACGATCGAGATCATCCTGCGTGACTTCACCGAAACCGGGCTCAAGGACAAGGAAGTTCTGTTGCGCGGGATCGTCGATGAGGTGATGAAGGACTTTCCACGCTCGGCCACACGCATCGACATCAAGGAACAGTACCGCAACATGAAAGTGGTGCTGGACAAGCACCCGCAGATCGTCGCCAACGCGGAAGAGGCCATCCGCCGCGCCGGGATGACGCCGATCCGAACAAGCATCCGCGGTGGCACCGACGGCTCGCGATTGTCGTTCATGGGGCTACCCTGCCCCAACATCTTCGCCGGCGAACACGCGTTCCATTCACGCCTCGAATGGGTCAGCATCCAGGACATGGAAAAGGCGGTGCGGACCATCGTGCATCTGGCGGCGATCTGGGAAGAACGGGCCTGATCGCCGCAAGACCGGCGCGTTCGACACGCGCCGGTTTGAGACGGCCTCACGCCGCTATCGCAACACGTTCGGCTGATTTCTGCCGCGCAGGCTTCCCGCCTGGCGGATGGCGCGGCCCGTGATCCAGACTGGCAAGAGCCTCCAGAATATCGTCGATCGGAACCGGGGCCTTGCCGTTCGGCAATTTGCGCAGCGCCGGGCATGAGGCAACCGAAGCAGCATCCGAGGCCCAGGATGCCAGGATCGCCCGTTTCTCCCCGACAGAAAGGCTTTGATCGGCAAGTACGTCGCGGGGATGATCGAAAACCGAAGCCGGGTGAAGAATGACGTTCAGGTCGTAAACGTTGTTATCTGCAGGATTCGGCAAGCTCATGTCGTCCTCCATCACTCCTTTCGTTGCGGGACGGACGAGGATTTAGAAAGACCGCAAATTTTTTCAAGAGGCGAGAGAGCCCGACAGATCCGAACCTTTCGAACCAGCTTGCGACCGGTTTCCCTGGCAGGGCAAGTAGCCCGATCGCCGCTCTTTCGCAAAAAATCCCGCACCGAATGCGGGATTTTGCGCTGAATGATGGTTTTGACCTAAATTTAGTACATGACGAAACAACGCTTTTGCACGCCCCGTATGGGATCGCCGAAAACATGGTTTGAACATGGGATGCCATTGACGGCACGGCGAACGACATAGCGGCCCCGCGCCCCGTAGCGAACCGTCGCCGGCCCGCGGAACGCGCAGAACTGATTTTCATAGGCGCACAAGGTTCCGCCCCCGCCATAGCCGGGGCCACCACCATAGGCGGGCCCGCCATAATTAGGCCGCCCGTAGCCCGGACCGTATCCATAATATGGCTGAGCGTGTGCGATTGCCGACGCGCCGCACAGACCGATCAACAATGACATCCCAGCAAGAATTTTCCGCATGCGAACCCCTTCTCCCAAGATCGCTGAATCTTTTTCGTGCGCCTTCCAGTCACGCCCGTGAGCGAGCATTCAAGATATGGAAACCGCAGCGCGGACCATCATGCACCTGGCGGGCAATCTGGGAAGAGCGGCCGTAGCATCTGCGACTATTTGCGTCTTGCAACGTATCTACCTGAAACGCCCATGGAGAAACGGTATGCGCAAAATCGTCTTGAAGCTTGTTTTCATCCTGTCACTGCTCGGGCTCGGCATGGCGGCAGGTCATGCCGGGCCTCACGGCTGCAACCGTCCCGTCTGCGGCCAGAAATGAGAGTCGGGAATGAATCGGGTAATGGTAGGCGGTGAGAGATTCGAACTCCCGACCCTCTCGGTGTAAACGAGATGCTCTAACCAGCTGAGCTAACCGCCCTCGACGCCGCAAGCATTGCGCAGCGGCCTGTTCTAGCCGGGCGAGGTTATCCGGACAATAAAAAACGGCGCCCGCAGGCGCCGTTTTGTTTTGATCATCAGCCGTTTAGTGAGCGGTCAGACCGCCAGCGGCTTCGTCCGCCGCCTCCGGATTCACCGGCAGCTTGGTATCCTCTTCCCACACGATCGGAACCGGCGGACGAACCAGTGCCTTGGCCAGCACCTCGTCCATCCGCGAGACCGGGATGATTTCGAGACCGCCCTTGATGGCGTCCGAAATCTCGGTCAGGTCCTTGGCGTTGTCCTCGGGGATGAAGACCGTCTTGATGCCGCCGCGACCGGCCGCCAACAGCTTCTCCTTCAGACCGCCGATCGGCAGCACACGTCCGCGCAGCGTGATCTCACCCGTCATCGCCACATCGTGGCGGATCGGGATGCCGGTCAGCACCGAGACGATGGCCGTGGTCATCGCCACGCCGGCGGACGGACCGTCCTTCGGCGTCGCGCCCTCGGGCACGTGAACGTGAATGTCACGCTTCTCGAACAGAGGCGGCTCGATGCCGTAATTGATCGCCCGCGAGCGGACATAGGACGCCGCCGCAGAGATCGATTCCTTCATCACGTCGCGCAGGTTGCCCGTCACCGTCATGCGGCCCTTGCCGGGCATCATCACGCTTTCGATGGTCAGCAGCTCGCCGCCGACATCGGTCCAGGCCAGACCGGTGACAACACCGACCTGATCGTCCTGTTCGATCTCGCCGTAACGGTACTTCGGCACGCCGAGGAATTCCTCGATCACGGCTTCGGTCACCTTCACGGTCTTTTTGTTCGAGACCATCAGTTCCTTCACCGCCTTGCGCGCCAGCGTCGAAAGCTCGCGCTCAAGGTTACGCACGCCCGCTTCGCGGGTGTAGCGGCGGATCGTGAACAGCAGCGCCGCGTCGTCGATCGAGAATTCCTTCTCGGTCAGACCATGCTTGCTCACCGCGTTCGGGATGAGATGCTTGCGGGCGATCTCGACCTTCTCGTTCTCGGTGTAGCCGGCAATGCGGATGATCTCCATGCGGTCCATCAGCGGCCCGGGAATATTGAGCGTATTCGCGGTCGTGATGAACATCACGTTGGACAGATCGTAATCCACCTCGAGGTAGTGATCGTTGAACGTCGCGTTCTGTTCAGGATCGAGCACCTCGAGCAGGGCCGACGACGGATCGCCGCGGAAATCGGCGCCCATCTTGTCGATCTCGTCGAGCAGGAACAGCGGATTAGAGGTCTTCGCCTTGCGCATCGACTGGATGATCTTGCCGGGCATCGAGCCGATATAGGTGCGGCGGTGTCCGCGGATTTCCGCTTCGTCCCGCACGCCGCCCAGCGACACGCGCACGAACTCGCGTCCCGTGGCTTTCGCGATGCTCTTGCCAAGCGAGGTCTTGCCGACGCCCGGAGGGCCGACGAGGCACAGGATCG
>RXJJ01000014.1 GCA_003963145.1 Bradyrhizobiaceae bacterium | reverse complement strand
GACCCATGGTGGACCACTCCTGTGTACCACCGGCCGTTTTCGAAAAGCCTTAGTTCATCGATACAATTTGAATTTCCTGCGTTTCCGGCGCTTTTTGGCGGAGAGGGAGGGATTGCCCTGATTCCGCAACAAACCCAATAAAATCAGGCATTTCTTGCAAGCCCGATGGCGTCGTGTGTACCAGTATTGTGTCTCAAAGTCGACTGATTTTCCCAACGCGGCCCGCTAGCGGGTAGCACCCCAAAACCTGATCAAGGTAATACGTTTGTTGTTTGAGCTAACCGTCGTTCGGGTGACGGCGGCCAAACACCCACTGAGCACTGCTCCGCCCAGCGATAGACTGTCGGTAGCAACAGCAGAGTCAGCAATGTCGATGAGATGATGCCTCCGATGACGACGGTAGCGAGCGGCCGTTGTACCTCCGCCCCCGCCCCTGTTGCGATCGCCATGGGCATGAACCCGATACCTGCGACCATCGCGGTTGACAGCACTGGACGCAATCGCTCGATCGCGGCTTGTCGCACTGCGTCGGCGAGCGGCAATGTCCTGCGCAAGGCGTTGATGTGATCGACCAACACAAGGCCGTTCAGCATCGCGATACCGGAGAGCGCGATGAAGCCGATTGCCGCGGTGATCGAAAAGGGCATACCTTGCAACCACAAAGCCAACACGCCGCCAGTGATTGCGAATGGAATTCCGGTATATACGATAGCAGCCTGTCGCACACTGCCCACCGCCGAATAGACCAGCGTAAAAATCATCAGCAACGTCACTGGCACGACGATCATCAAGCGAGCCCTCGCTGCCTCCAACTGGCGGAACTGGCCGCCGAATTCGATGCGGTAGGACTCTGGCAGCTTGAGTTTGCTGTCCAGACGAGCCCGAGCCGCTGCGACATAACCTTCAATGTCGTTAGTGTCGAGGTTGACCATCAATGCCGCGCGGCGCTTGGCGTTGTCATGCAAAATCGGCTCGACCGTACGCACCTCGCGCAGCCGGGCAACACGTTCGAGCGGCACCAGACCTGTCGCGCCTACACGCAGCGGCAACGCCATGATCGAGCGGCTATCGGCGCGTGCCGATTCAGGCAAACGGACGACGATGGAATGACGATGCTCACCATCTGTGATGATGCCAACCTCGTTGCCGCCAATGGCTGATGTGATGGCACGGTTTACTTCTGCTGTGCCAAGACCCAGTCGAACTAGGGCATCGCGGTCCATCTCGACCACACGGCTGCGCGTGCGATCGGCGGTCTCGAATTCGACGTTGGCGGTGCCGGGCAGGCTTCGCAGTTCATCCCGAGCCTGTGCGGCCAGCTTTTCAAGGATGTCGTAATCATCTCCGAAGATCTTCACCGACAGATCGGCGCGGGTGCCCTCCAGCATTTCATTGAAACGCATCTCGATTGGCTGGGCGAACAGGAAAGATTGTTCCGGTGCCAGCGCGGTCCCTGCCTTTTCGATCGCCGCGACAAGTTCGGCCTTATCGCGTGGCATGTCCGGCCCCTGCGGCCATTGGTCAAGCGGCTTGTAAAAGATATAGAGGTCGTTCTGGTTCGGCGGCATGGGGTCGGTCGCGACCGCGCTAGTGCCGATACGTGAGAATGTATGCGTCACCTGCGGAAAACGGCGTAAAATTTCCTGCTCGGTTTCCCGTTCTATCGCCAGGCTGCGGTCGAGCGACATGCCGACGGGCCTATAAACCATTGCCGTAATCGACCCTTCATCGAGGCGCGGCGTAAACTGAGCGCCCAGCGTCAAAAAGAGTACCGATGTCGCACCCAGCAAGCCGACGGCCAGACACAGCAAGACCGCCGGATAACGTAAAGCGACATCAAGCACGGGGATGTAGCCGCGCGCGACGAAACCGGCAAACCCATGACCGTGCACTATCTCGTGGCTGGGGCTAGACTTCGTGGCGTTGTTTCCATCAGGATGATCGTGCTGTTTTCTCCCTTCACTGCGTAACAGCCATGCACAAAGCACCGGCACGAGCGTGAAGGTGATGATAAGCGCGGCGCCCAGCGCCAGCATTACAGCCTCGGCCATGGGCTGAAAGAGTTTTCCCTCAACGCCGCCAAGACTGAGCACCGGCACATACACCAATGCAACGATCGCAATACCGAAAAAGACCGGCCGCGCGACGTTGCTTGTTGCTTCGATAGTGATGGTCCGGCGTTCGCGCGCTGTCAGGCGGCCTCCCTTCGCCATGCTGGCTTCGCTCATCAGGCGCATGGCATTTTCCGCAACCACGATCGCGCCGTCAACGAGAAGGCCGAAGTCGAGCGCTCCCAGGCTCATCAGATTGCCCGATATGCCAAAGATGTTCATACCCGTGATCATCATGAGAAACGCCAGCGGGATGACACTCGTGACAATCAGTGCAGCGCGCCAATTTCCCATCACAACCAGCAGAACCACGGCAACCAGGAACGCTCCCTCGCCAAGGTTGCGTTCGACTGTTGCAACGGTACGCTCCACCAGTTCCGAGCGGTCATATTGGACTTGCAGGATCATGCCTTTGGGCAGGGCCGCGCGCAGACTCGGCAACTGTGCATCGACACGTCTGGCGACTTCCCTGCTGTTCTGACCGACCAGCATCATCACCGTGCCAAGCACGGTCTCTCTGCCGTTGGCGGTTGCCGCACCCTCGCGTGGAGCGTTACCGATCGTCACGGTGGCCAGATCAGCCACAGTCAGGGGCTGTACGCTGCCTGCGAACTTGACTGGAAGAGCGCGGATCATGTCTTCGTTGGCGACGCGCGCCTCCGTCCGAAGCGTAAAGCGCTGGCCATTTACAGTGATCGTTCCGCCACCCGCATTCTCGACATTGGCGCCAATGGCATGGCCCAACTCACTCGGTGTGACGCCTGCCGCGGTCAGACGGCGTAGATCGGGCTCGATGACGAACTGCCGCTCAAGCCCGCCGTTGGAGTTCACATCCGCCACGCCTTGAATCGCACGCAGCATCGGCTTGATGATGTATTCCTGCGCCTCGTATAGCTCCATCAACTGCAGCTGTTCGTCCAAGCCGGCAGGAGACTGCGCCCATTCAAGCGTATAATACCAAATTTCGCCCAGCCCGGTCGTGATCGGCGCGAGCTGCGGCACGGAGCCGGAAGGCAGCATGTCGCGCACCGTCGCCAGCCTCTCGGTGACAAGCTGGCGGGCGCGAAACTGATCGGTTCCGTCTTCATAGATCAGAGTGACCTGCGACAGTCCGGTCTTGGTCAGCGATCGCATTTCGCTGAGTCCAGGCTGGCCGGCCATGACGCGCTCGATAGGCAGGGTGACAAGGCGCTCGATTTCCTCCGGCGCGAAAGCGGGGACTGTCGTATTGATCTGAACCTGCACTCCCGTGATGTCGGGGATGGCATCGACTTGCAGGCGCAGGAATGACCAGATTCCGAAGCCGGCAACCAGCAGCGTGACCGCCACAACGACGAAAGGATTGTCGGTTGTCCAGTGCAGCAGGCGGCGTATCATTGTGCCACACTGCCCAAGCTGCGGCCGCCATTGAGCACGCGAAGCGCAAGCAAGGCGTCCAGCGCCTCACGCTTCGTATCCAGCACAGCCGACAATGCATCCAGATACTGGCGCTGCATTTCCACATAGGTCGCGACCGGAATGGCCCCCTGACGGAAATTGTTTTCCGCGGCGGTGGCGGCAGCCGCGAATTTGTCGATGGCGGACGCGGGCCAGCCCGCGAGCGTCCTGCGCCTGGCTTCGTACGCCGTGGCTTGCTCGTAGACCTGCCGCGCGACCCGCCGCTTTGCGGCGATCAAGGCTGCATCGGACTGGGATTGGCGGCCTTGCTCCTGCGCGACGCCCGCCGCTTGGCTGTCCCAGAGTGGCAAGGTCGTGGACAGCCGGACTCCGAAATTGGTCTCGCGAATGTCGGACTTCGCATGGTTGTAATAGGGACCGACAGCCACGTTTGGCAGACGGGATTTCTGCGCCAGATCGACGCGTAGTCTTTGTTGCTGCGATTGTGCGCGCAACGACTGAAGTTCGAAATTGTTGGCGTCCACCCCTTGCGCCATGTGAACGACCGAGGACAGGGCAGGCAGTGCGACATCGGGTGCATTGATGCGGATACGCACATCGAAGGGCGAGCCGCGGAGCTGATTCAACTCGTAGATCATCGTAGCGGCCTGCACATCGGCGGCCACAGCATTGCGCTCAGACGTCATGGCGCCAGCTTCAAGAATAGCCACGTCCAGCGCGGGTGCCGGACCAGCCAAGTCACGCTGCTCCATTACCTGTGCAAGACTTCGCATCCGTGCGGCAACATCTCGTGCCGCGGCCGCCTTCTGTCCGGCCACAAAAAGCGCATAACCCAGCGACCGGGCCCGGCTTGCCAGCGTTGCGTCAAATTGCGCCAGGCCAATTCGCGCCAGCGCGATCTGATGCCCGGCGATGGCTTCGCGAAGTGCGCCCCGGCCCGCAAAATCGAGCGGCTGCATAATCGACACGCCATAGGTCGGACCTTCACCCGTTGGCGCGCCTGTGATGCCGTCCGCCGTTCGTCGTTCGCCGAATTCGACCGACATTTCGGGATCCGGTAACCGATTGGACGCATCCCGCTCAATCCCGGCAAGGCCGATCTGCTGCACATAGAAGCGACGCTCGGGATTGTTGGTGACGACATTACTGGCGAGCGCGTCGATCGACAGGCTCAGCGCTTGCTGCGCTTGCACCGGCGTGGCCAAGATGATCGCAATATTGCAAACGATTATCAAAAGCTGCTTGGACATAGGCAGGAGAACTCAAAACCGGCTTCTGAGCGCCTGCGTGCCACGCTAATCTGAAAGGAACCTGTCAGCGCAAATTCAGCCAGCTCTGGCAATGAATTAGTGCAACCTGGAGAACGGACCATCCGCATTCTGCTTGTCGAAGACGATCACGACATCAGCACCCGCCTGAAAGAAGGATTGGGCGGCTTTGGTTTTGTCGTTGAGCAGGTGGAGGACGGTGAACAGGGACTTTCCTTCGCGTTGCAGGAACAGTTCGATGCGATTGTGCTCGATCTCGGCTTGCCTGGCTTGCCCGGCATTGAGGTATTGCGCGGGTGGCGTCGTGCAGGCTGCGCCTCACCGGTTCTGATCCTCACAGCGCGTAATAGCTGGACTGAAAAGGTCGAGGGCCTAAATGCAGGCGCCGACGACTATGTGACCAAGCCGTTTCAGATGGACGAACTCGCAGCCCGGCTGCGCGCACTAATGCGACGTGCCGCCGGTCAGGCAACGTCCGAACTTCGTCATGGCAATATTACACTTGATCCGGTGTCCGGCACGGTCAGTGTTTCCGGCCGGCCGATTGATCTGACGGCCCAGGAATTCCGGCTACTCAACCTATTCCTTCATCGCGTCGGTCGCGTCGTCACTCAGGCCGAATTGATCGACCATCTCTATGGCCTTGATGAGGAGCGCAACTCGAACACGATCGAGGTCTATGTCGGCAGGCTGCGACGCAAGGTCGGGCGCGATACGATCCGCACCTTGCGCGGCCTCGGCTACCGGTTCGGCTGATGGTTCGCAGCCTGCGCGCACGCCTGCTTCTCGGAGCGGTTCTATGGACCGTCGCCGGCGTCGCCATTGCCGGCTTCTCGATCTCCATGTTGTTCCGCACGCATGTGACTGAACTCGTCAATGCCGAGCTGATCGGTCATCTCGACGAGCTTGAACGCCTGCTGATACGCACGAGCGACGGGCATGTCGCTTTAGCGCGGCGCTTGAGTGACCCGCGTTTTGCCCAACCTCGAGCAGGCTTTTACTGGCAGGTGAGCGGCCGCGACGGTTTCGTCCTGCAGTCGCCACCGCTCGAACCACAACAGAAATTGCCGCCGCCCGCGCCAGGCACCGACCGGCAGCTTGTCCGCTCACTCGAAGTCGGCCCCTTCGGCGAAAAGATGATCGCGTATGGCCGCCCTTGGGAAAACCCGGAGAGCGGCTATGTGATCCAGGTCGGCGCCGACCAGCAGATTGTGGACGACGTGCTTGCTCATTTTAATCGTGCGCTGATCCTATCGCTTGGCACGTTGGCTGTCGCCCTGGTTGGAGCGGGCACGTTGCAGATCTGGTTTGGACTAAGGCCCATGCGCCGTCTGCGCGATGCGCTCGGCAAGATACGTACTGGCAAGATTGAGTCTCTGCCACGTGACTTCCCGTCAGAAGTTCAGCCATTGGTCGACGATCTGAACGCCCTGATCGATGGCAATACACAAATGATTCGGCGAGCCCGTACCCAAGCCGCCAACCTGGCGCACGGCCTGAAAACGCCATTGGCAGTCCTGGCGGACGAAGCACGCCGACTGCTCGCGCGGGGCGACACTGAAGGTGCTGCGGTCCTTGCCCAGCAAAGCGGGCGCATGCAGCGCCAGATCGATTTTCAACTGGCCCGTGCTCGCGCTGCCGCCAATGCCGGCTTGCCGGGTGTCATCACCCCGGTTGAACCCGCGCTGGCAGCCATCGCCGTGGCTATGCGCCAACTCTATGCTGAGCGATCACTCATGATCACCAATGTGACCGAGAAGGGACTGGTCGCCGCCGTCGATCCCAATGATCTTGACGAGATGGTCGCCAACCTGGCGGACAATGCCTGCAAATGGGCACATAGCCACGTCTCAATCATGGCTGCGCGCCATCCCCCAACGGGACAGCTTCGCATCATCATCATCGATGACGGTCCAGGCATTCCATCCGACGCACTGAGCCGCGCCTTTGCGCCTGGCGAGAGGCTCGACGAAGCCAAGCCAGGTAGTGGTCTGGGCCTCGCGATCGTTCGTGATCTAGCCACGCTGCACGGTGGCTCCATCGAACTCACCGCTAACAGCACTGGTGGTCTACATGCGGAATTGCGACTCCCTGCGCCCTGAAGGAATCCGCCGCCTTCCCAATCAACGACCAAAAGGATTCATCGAAGTTGCAACTCATGCGAACTAACAGCTGCACAGCGATCTGTGCACCGTCATGCAAAACAGAGCGTTTCAGCATTCATGGCGAGAGTCATTACCCTTTGAAAAATATTCGTATCTCACTGATGAAGCAATTTTTCTCACCTCAAGACTCGAAGGAATATGCCACATGAGTCCGGCCAAAAAATCTTTAACACCCACGAACAGCTTGCAGGATATTTCGACTGGGCGTTTTCGACGAGCGCTTGCTGCACTCCGTCGAATTGGATTCGGTGGAGTTGTGAACCTCATACGCCAACACGGACTCCGAGGTAGCCTAGAATTTGTAATTCGCAATATCCGGCATATTCTAGCTGACCAAATTGCTCGTCGTTGGGACAAGAAATACGGCGTCGACACCGCTGGTACGGTACCATTGGGGTCGCTTTCAATCGTCGGGCCGAACAAGGAATATGGCAACGAATGCCTTTGTACCTCGCCGAAAACATTCGATTTCATGATGCGGAGCCTGCCGGAAGATTTAAGAGGCTACACCTTCATCGATATTGGGTCGGGAAAATCGAGAACACTACTGCTCGCTTCACGTTACGATTTTTCCAGAATTATAGGCGTTGAATTTGCCAAAGAACTGGTGGCCTGCTCCAAGCAAAATATTGCTAGTTTCAAAAGCGAATGGCAAAAATGCCGGAACATCGAGGTTGTAGAAGCTGACGCAACACAATTTGTATTTCCGACAACGCCGCTTGTGGTCTTCTTTTACAATCCCTTTTCAAGTGAGATTTTTAAAGAGGTTCTCAATAATATCGAAGTTTCTCTGAGTCAGAATGAGCGCGACTGCTTCATTATGTATGGTAGCTCGAGTCACAACGCGATCGATTGGGCGAAGCCCACCATTCTCTCGGGGGGAATGTTTGAGGAAATGCCGTCTAGCAAAGCACCGTTCTTTCTAGATGCAGTTCGCACTGTTCGTTTCGCAATATTCAAAGCTTCCTAATTTTTCGATGATTCCAATGTGCATAGATAAAAATAAGGAAGATACACGCCTACTGTTCTTCTCATAATAGGTTTGGCCCACCTCAGCGGTGGTGTTGAAGCCTCTGTGCAAGTACAAAGCAAATCAACGCAACTGTGCTGAACCCGGCGCCCGCCAGAAAAGTGGCCGCCGGCCCATAAGCCTCCCACAGCCCACCAGCGAGAACGCTGGCGATCAGCATGGCGATGCCTCCGGCGAAATTGAATACGCCAAACGCAGTCCCGCGCAGGTCATCCGGCGCGGTATCGGCGACGAGGCTGGCGAACAATCCCTGCGTAAGTGCCATGTGAAGACCCCAGAACACGACGCCTACCATAACGAGCATGACACTCGTGCCTAATGCAAGGACGAGGTCCGCAACGATCAGGCAGACGATGCCTAGCGCGAGCAGTCCGGTTCGACCGATCCGGTCGGACAAAACACCGGCTGGATAAGCCGTTATCGCGTAGACGATATTCATCACCACCATGATCGCCGGTGCGAGCGCAGCGGGCAGCCCAACATTCTGCGAACGCAGGATCAGAAACGCCTCGGAGAACCGGGCGAGAGTCAGGATCGTGGCGACGCCGACCACGGTCCAAAAACCGCGGGACAGGCGTTTGGCATCCGAAAGGCGCAGCCGAGGCCTGACCTCGGCATCATGCCGGGCAGGCTCTCTGACCCCGAAGATCATCACCGCCAACGAGGCCAAAGCCGGGACCACCGCGACCCAGAACACGAGGCGGAAATTGTCGGAGCTCAGCGACATCAGCATGATGGCGACGAGCGGCCCGACGAAGGCCCCGACAGTATCGAGCGCCTGCCGCAGGCCGAAACTCGCACCGCGCTGATCTGCCGATGCGATATCGGCGATAAGCGCATCCCGGGGTGCATCCCGTATACCTTTTCCGATGCGATCGATGAAGCGCGCCGCGACCACCCAGCCGATTGATGCGGCCAGGGGGAAGACCGGTTTGGTGAAGGCTGCGAGACCGTAACCCAAGGCTGTCAAAAACTTGCGCTTGCCAAGCCAGTCAGACAGCACGCCCGAAAATATCTTGGTGATGTTCGCGGTTGCTTCAGCGATGCCTTCGATGAAACCGACAGTCAGTGTCGACGCACCGAGCACAGTCACAAGGTAGATCGGCAGCAATGCATGAATCATCTCCGACGAGATATCCATGAACATACTGACGAAACCGAGCGCCCATATGCTGCGCGGCAACGCGAGGCGCGATTTCGAGGCAACGGGAGGCGCATCTACCATAACCAGGTGCTCCAATGACATCTCATTGCGCGAGGCTATTGATTCCACGCTTTGGGAATTATTCGCCCAAACGCACCATAACGATTTCATGTACTCCGATTCATCGCCGTGTGATAAATTAAGTTCAAAGTTCGGCGACTCCCTTTAGAGCATAACAGGTTAAGCTCGCTGCTATCCAACATATCAAGGCTGATCCATGAGTCGAACGCATCAGGAGAAACATCTTGTCGAACGGATTGGGTGGCTTCGGGCCGCCGTACTTGGCGCAAATGATGGAATCATCTCGACGGCAAGCCTGATTTTGGGAGTAGCCTCTGCAGCAGCCTCCCAAAACAATGTGTTGTTGACGGGCGTAGCCGGACTGGTTGCTGGCGCGATGTCCATGGCCGCAGGAGAATATGTCTCGGTCAGTTCGCAATCTGACACCGAGCATGCGGACCTTGCCCGTGAAAAACAGGAGCTTGCAACTAACCCGGAGTTTGAAAAGACAGAACTTGCCCAGATTTATGTGTCCCGGGGCGTCGAGGCCAGTCTTGCGCGTCAGGTCGCCGAGCAACTCATGGCCAAGGATGCTTTGGGAGCGCATGCGCGGGACGAACTCGGCATCTCAGAGAACACAACGGCACGTCCAGTGCAGGCGGCACTGGCATCGGCGGCAAGTTTTTCCGTCGGAGCGGCCGCGCCGCTCGTACTCGTACTTATCTCTCCAGCACACTTGCTGCTTCCGGTTGTTTCAATAGGTTCGCTGCTATTCCTCGCTCTGCTCGGCATGATTGGCGCAAAAGCCGGCGGCGCGAGCCTCCTCAAGCCAACGCTTCGGGTGACATTCTGGGGCGCCCTCGCAATGGCCGTGACCGCTGGCATCGGCGCCATGTTCGGCACCGCCGTCTGAAATCTTCTCGTCGCTATGAAGTTTCGCCGGGCAGCATCCGCTGCAACACGCGGTCCTTGTAAACCAGCAGGTGCATGAGCGCCGCAGCCACATGAACACCGATGACGACGAGTAGCGCCCACTCCATGATCTGATGCAGTCCATCGATCCTGTGGATGAGTGCCGGGCTTTGTGAGGTCAGCATTGGCAACGGAATGGCGAAGAACAGCGATACCGTCCATCCGCGCGCTGAGGCGAAAAGCCATCCGCTCAGCGTCGTTGCAAGGACGAGCGCATAGAGCAGCCAATGGACCAGTTCCGAGAGATTGCGCTGCCACGCCGTCAAGGAAGTGTCTTGCGCGACAGGATGTGTTTGGCGCCACACAAAACGGAATACTATCAAAGCCAAAATCAAAATGCCAAACGAGATATGCAGAGCCATCGCCGTGCCGAGCGGTCCGCCATGGACATCTGGCATCAGCCAACCAATCAAATATTGCATGATCAACAACGCGACAATGAGCCAGTGCAAGGTCTTGGCGGTCGCGCCATAACTTCGTGCATATTTGACCATTACGATAATTCCGATGTTCAGATGTTTAGGTGCGATCTTTTTGGCGCGGCCAGTCGCTACAAGCCAAGATCCAAAGCGCTAACAGATTAAGGATGGGTACGAACGCCAATATCGACCAGAGTGGGGAAAAGCCGATCCTGGTGAGAATGCGACCAATTGGATAAAGCACCAACGCGACCAGCGCTAGAAAAAAGAGCCAGTGGATTGGTCCAGCAAACTCCATCGTATCCGACCACCCATACATCATTTTCTGTCCCTCTCAATTCAGACAACAATTCCTATTTTCAAATAGATGTTTATGCGTACAGAGCGTTGATCAGGATCAACCACGACTGTGCGGAATGACATCTGGCTTCAAGCTACAACATCACCAATCGTTGCTTTGGTTCGAGAACGACTGATAAGGTTCTGTTCCTTATCAGGCTCGCCTCATTCCACTGGCTCCGAAACACGCGCCGGTTTCGCCGCCCCAACATTGCGGATCGGCAATTGACGAGCACCGGGATCGCTCGACGGCAACCCGACCCCCTTGACCAGCGCGAAGATCGCCGGAATCACGATCAGCGTCAGCAGCGTGGATGAGATCATGCCGCCAATCATCGGCACCGCGATTCGCTGCATGATCTCTGAGCCTGTGCCGGTGCTCCACATAATCGGCAGCAGGCCGGCCATGATGGCGACGACGGTCATCATTTTGGGGCGCACACGTTCGACCGCGCCGACCATGACTGCGTCGTAAAGATCGTCACGCGTCAACGCCCAGCCTCCGGCTTCACCCGTTGTTTTGATCTCCGCAAGCGCATGATTCAGATAGATCAGCATCACCACGCCAGTTTCAGCGGCGACGCCGGCGAGGGCGATGAAGCCGACGGCGACCGCAACCGAGAGATTGAAGCCGAGCCACCACATCAGCCAGAGTCCGCCGACCAGCGCAAACGGTAGCGACAGCATGACGATCATGGTTTCGGTGATGGAGCGGAAGTTGAGATACAGAAGCAGGAAGATGATGACCAGTGTCACCGGTATAACGATTTTCAGGCGTGCCGCCGCGCGCTCGAGATATTCGTACTGGCCGCTCCAGACTACATAATATCCCGGCGGAAACTGGATACTGGCCTGCACCGCCTGTTGCGCGTCGGCAACGTAACCACCAAGATCGCGGTCACGGATATCGACATAGATATAAGTCGCCAATTGTCCGTTCTCGGTGCGGATCGATGTCGGCCCCCGCGCCGGTTCGATCAACGCGATCTCGCCGAGCGGCACCGCCCCGCCCCCCGGCATAGGCACCAGTACATCATTGGCAATGGTCTGCGGATTGTCGCGCAGATCACGCGGATAGCGCATGTTGACGCTGAAGCGTTGCCGGCCTTCCACCGTCGTCGTTACGGTTTGACCCCCGAGTGCGGTCGCAATGACGTCCTGAACATCTTGGACCATGATGCCGTAGCGTGCCAACGCCGCGCGATCGGGTGTCACGTCGAGATAGTAGCCGCCTATGCCGCGCTCGGCATAGGCCGACGACGTTCCCGGCACGGCCTTCAGCACCTGCTCGATCTGCTTGGCGAGCTTGTCGATCTCGACCAGATCGGTCCCGATCACCTTCACCCCGATGGGTGTACGAATGCCAGTCGACAGCATGTCGATGCGCGCCTTGATCGGCATGGTCCAGGCGTTCGAAACACCAGGGAATTGTAGTGCCTTGTCCATCTCCGCGATCAGGCTATCGACCGTGACACCGGATCGCCACTCCTCCTTTGGTTTCAGGTTGACGATGGTCTCGAACATTTCCGACGGCGCCGGATCGGTCGCCGTCTCCGCCCGGCCGGCCTTGCCATAGACCGAAGTCACCTCCGGAAACGAGCGGATGATCCTGTCCTGCATTTGAAGCAGTTCACCAGCCTTGGTGACGGAAATGCCCGGCAGCGTCGTGGGCATATAGAGCAGCGTGCCCTCGTTGAGATTCGGCATGAATTCGGTGCCGAGCTGGCGCGCGGGCCACATTGTCACCGCGAGCACGGCGAGCGACAGCACGATCACCAGAATCTTGGCGTGCATCACCGCCTTGATGACCGGGCGATAGATCCAGATCAGGAAACGGTTGATCGGATTTTTGTGCTCGGGAATAATTTTTCCGCGCACGAAAATAATCATCAGTGCCGGCACAAGCGTCACTGACAACAAGGCCGCTGCGGCCATAGAAAACGTCTTGGTGAAGGCCAGCGGGCTGAACAGCCGCCCTTCCTGCGATTCTAGCGTGAAGATCGGCATGAACGATACAGTGATGATGAGCAGACTGAAGAACAGCGCTGGCCCGACCTCAGACGCCGCCCCGACCAGAATATCGATGCGCGAGCGCCCGGGTTCGGCGCGCTCTAAATGTTTGTGCGCGTTTTCGATCATGACGATGGCTGCATCGACCATGGCGCCGATCGCAATCGCGATACCGCCCAGACTCATGATGTTGGAGCCAAGGCCGAGCAGTTTCATCGCGCCGAACGCCATCAGCACGCCGACAGGCAGCATTAGGATAGCGACCAACGCGCTGCGGAAATGCAGCAGAAATACGATGCAGACCAGTGCGACGACGATGCTTTCCTCCAGCAGCGTGTGCCTAAGCGTGCCGATCGCCGCGTTGATGAGATTGGAGCGGTCATAGACCGGAACGATCTCGACGGATTTCGGCAGGCTGCTGGCGATCTCCTTGAATCGCTTCTTGACGTTGTCGATGACATCGAGCGCGTTGACGCCGAAACGTTGCAGCACGATGCCGCTTGCGACCTCCCCCTCGCCGTTCAGTTCGGTGATGCCGCGCCGCTCGTCCGGGCCGAGTTCGACGCGGGCGACATCGCGCAGAAGGACCGGTGTGCCGTTGTTCGTCTTCAGCACGATATTGCCAAGATCATTGATATCCTTCAGATAACCTTTGCCGCGGACGACGTACTCAAATTCAGACAACTCCACCGTACGGCCGCCGACGTCGGCGTTGCTGGCACGGATCGCGTCGCGCATCCTCTGCATGGTGATGCCGAGATCTCGCATGCGCTGTGGGTCAAGAACGACGTTGTATTGCTTGACGAAGCCGCCGACGCTCGCCACCTCCGCGACACCTTCCGCTTTCGCCAGCGCGAATTTCAGGTTCCAGTCCTGGATGGTGCGCGTGTCGGAGAGATTCAATTCCTTCGACATCACCGCGTACTGATAGACCCATCCCACGCCCGTGGCGTCCGGGCCAATTGTGGGGCTCACGCCCGCCGGTAACCGCGAGGCCGCGCCATTGAGAAATTCGAGCACGCGCGAGCGCGCCCAGTAAATGTCGGTGCCATCTTCAAAGATGACATAGACGAACGAGACTCCAAAGAACGAGAAGCCGCGCACGACTTTCGATCGTGGCACCGTTAGCATCGCGGTGGTCAACGGATAGGTCACCTGGTCCTCAATCACTTGCGGCGCCTGACCGGGATACTCGGTGTAGACGATCACCTGCGTGTCGGAGAGATCGGGAATGGCGTCGAGCGGGAGGTGAGCCAGCGCATAGATACCTGCGGCAGCGGCGAATCCGGCGCCGAAAAATACCAGCAACAGGTTGCGCGCCGACCAGTTGATAAGACGGGCGATCATGGCTGACCTCCCGCACTGGAAAAGCCCTTGAGCGCCGCTTTCAGATTGCTTTCGGCATCAATCAGGAAATTCGCAGAGACGACGACGGACTCGCCTTCGATGATGCCCTCGCGAATTTCAGCATAGCCGTCGCCGCGATGACCGAGCTTCACATCCCGCGGTTCAAATCGTCCCTGTCCTTTCTCGATGAACACCGCCTGCCTGCTGCCGGTGTCGAGGATGGCGCTCTCCGGAATGGCAAGCACGGGCTCCCGGCTACCAATATCGATGTCCGCGTCAACATACATGTCGGGGAGCAGCGCGAGATCAGGGTTCAGCAATTCAATCCGCACCCGGGCGGTTCGCGTCTCGCGATTGACCTGTGGATAGATGACGCTGATCGTTCCAGAAAACTGCCGTCCCGGAAAACTGCGCGCGCGTACAGTCACCGGCTGGCCCACCGCGAGCGTACCGAGATCGCGTTCGGCGACATCAATTATCGCCCACACCACCGAGACATCCGCAACGCGGAACAGCACATCGCCGGGCTGCGCGCGCATGCCTTCGATGGCATTGCGTTCAAGTACAATACCATCGCGCGGCGCCGACCAGTCGATGGTGATCGGAACGGTCCGGCTTTTCTCCATGGCAACAATCGCCGCATCTGGAACGTCGAGGTTTATCAAACGCTGCCGTGAGCCGCGACCGTATGAAACTACACCGCCTGTTGTCGTCGATGTGATGGTGGCGATGTATTCGGCGGCCGCCGACGCCACCGACGGGCTATAGACCTCCATGAGCGGTTGGCCCTTGGTAACTTTCGAGCCTGTGGTGATGTTGGCGACCTTCTGAATCCAGCTTTCGGATCGCATCGAAATGACAGACACCCTGCGTTCATCGAGCTGGATAGTGCCTGGTGCTCGAACGAGAGTACGAATGACCCGCGATGCCGCCAGCTCAGATTTAACGCCCGTACGCTGGATTTTGCCCGGTGAAAGCTTCACAGACCCATCATCGGTGTCCTCGCCTTCGTACACGGGGATGTAGTCCATCCCCATCGAATCCTTCTTTGGTATGGATGAAGTGTCAGGCAGTCCCATCGGATTGCGGTAGTATTTGATCTTGCGATCCATTGGGGTCGCAGATGCGCTTTCTGTTACTGCAGATTTTTGGTCAAAGTTGACGTCTGCTGCCGAGACAGCCACGTAATCGCGGCCGTCTGCCGTCTTTTTTGGCGTCGGGGAGTAAAACGGTTTGCCGTCTGGATCCCTGTAATAGACTGCTTCATCGCCGGTCTGTGCGACCGCTGGCGTAACAATAGCTAGCCTTACTATGTCGGCCGTTCGAAATGGGCTGTGACTTGCAATAAGTCCGCCACCCGCCGCCGCAAATGCGGCGGCGGCAGCGATAGCCACGCTGACGGTTCTCATTTCTGAGCCGTGACGATGAGCTTGTTTTCGAGCGTCCCGCTCTCGCCTTGCACTTTTGCACCCAGCGAAAGTTGCCAGCGGCCCGCCATACTGACGTTCGCCTTGAACTTGTACGTTCCGGCTTCGGCTCCAGGCACAGCCACGATCTTCGTGGCCATTTCCTGCATGCCATCTGGGGCCATGTCGAGCCGGGTTGCGATGATAATGGCGTCGGGCACCGCCTTGCCTGTCGTCTTATTGACCAGCCTGACCGTGATCGTCTGGTCGGGACCGGTATGAACCATCGGTTCAACGAGCTGGAATTCGTAGTCCTTGATGTCGGCCCGTGCTGCAGTGATTGAACCGGTCACAACAAATGTAACGAGCGCAGCCCGAAGGACGCGCAGTGAGTTGAGTTTCTTCATTTCAAGATTCCTCGAGTGATGATGATTACCGCAAAACGGCATGCGTCGATCCGCGCGAGCGAGTCACGCGGCAGCACGGCGCAAAAGCGCCGATCAGATCAAGATTCGAGGAGGCTGATCGGGAGGTGGATGTCCCAGGCTATCAAGCCAGGATTCGTTCCGCAGCGGAGTAATCCGCACGGAAACTGCGAGAAATAGCTGGAAAGGCGAAGCAGACATGCCGGCGAAGCAAGCGCTTGAGCAGGACGACATAAAGACGCACTTATCGCAGCCAGTTGCTGCTGGCGCTTTCGACGGACAGCACGGCATGTCACTCGACATGTCGGCCGTGGTCATTTCATGATCGGCATCATCAGCCATTGAAGATGCCGATGCGCTATCAACCATCGCCGCCATCGAGACGCCAGACGACGTTCCTGCCATGACAGGCCGGGAGAACGGAGCCAACATGAGACTCACGATCATCAAGACCGGGAGCAATCGGCTTATTATGGTGACTTGGCGCTTCACACCGATAAAATCTCACAGAAGTCTTCTGATGAAAAGCCTCTGAAGCTGACGAACCCGTGATGAGTGTCGGTCGATATGACTAACACTTTAAAACCACGGAGAAAAGCAGATTACTTTCGCCAGTATTCGCATACGAGCCAGACTATTTATAATGTTAGGACGAAGACCGAGTTGTCATATGCTCGTTCAAGGATTCGGTTGCGCTCGAGAGTAAAAGCAATGCCACTAGCGCGGCCAAGCTCAGCAATGACGACACGATCAGAACCTTGCCGCCCATGAGGTCGATCAGAAGTCCAAATCCCAAGGGCGCGAGCGCCTGGCAAAGGCGGGACGGCGCGCCGAGAAGACCCAGACGATAGCCGTAATTTTCAGGTCCGAAGATCGCAAGCGGAAGTGTGCCTCGGGCAATCGTCAGAATGCCGTTACCGGCACCATGCAAGAGCGCGAACAGGGCTGCGCCGCTGCCCCCGAGCAATCCAATAAGGCAGGCCCCGACAGGATGGCCAATGCAAGCCAGTCTGGTGGAGATCAAGGGATGATATCTGCTCAGCAATCCGGCTTCGGCAATTCGTGCGGCAACCTGAGCGGGACCAATCATCGCTCCGGCGAACACCGCTTGGGCGGGCGTCGCACCAAGCGCTTCGACGATCCGGGGCAGATGCGCCGCCATTGCCGCCGTGACCGTCCATGCTGCCGCAAAGGCAAATGCCAGCAGCACCATCGTCCGGTCAATCGCGATGTGAGGCGACGGCGCGTTTGCGGCCTCATGCGTCAGACGCTTCGTCCGCGGCAACAACAAATTGAGCGGCAGGCCGATCAAAATGTGCGCTGCAGCCCATGTAAAGCAGGTTTGCCGCCAGCCCAGATGCTCAAGGCCGAAAGAACTCAGCGGCCAGCCGACGGTGCTTGCAAAACCTGCAAGCAGCGTGATGCCGGTAATCGCCTTTCGCGCGCCATCGCCATAGATGCGGCCCAGGGCTGCGAATGCAGCGTCGTAGAGACCCAATCCCATGCCGATGCCGAGCAATACCCACGCCCCCGACATCATCCAGATCGATGTCGATGCTCCGAGCAGTGCCAAACCTGCCGCTAAGATCACGTTGGATGCACATAAAACGCTGCGGCCTCCGACAAGATCAATCTGGCGGCCGACGCGCGGTCCGAGCAATCCCGAGATGACAAGCGCGGCCGAGAACGCTGCGAAGAACCAGTTACTGGAGATTCCGAGTTCGTGAGCAATCGGGTCGGCCAATATGGCAGGCAGATAGTAGCTCGAAGCCCAAGCCAAGGTTTGCGTCGTCCCCAGCATCAGGATGACGGGAAGCTGGCGGTCCTTCATCATCGTCGCCTTAACCGCAACCGCATCCCGTTTTTCCCGTGTCCTTGGCGATCGCGTCATCGGCGCAACATGCGTCAACGCCAACAGGGGCTGGACCACCGCAGCAACCGTCTGAGGCCGAACCGCTCTCCACGCCTGCGCGTGTGCAAACGCCGGTCTCCGGCAGTTCCAATTCGACACGTGCCGCCGCTTCCTTATCGCCCGCGATATCGGCGGCAATCGAGCGAACCTGTTCGTAACCCGTGATCATCAGGAATGTGGGCGCACGGCCATAGGATTTCATGCCCGCGAGATAGAGTCCGGGTTCGGGTTGGGCGAGTTCACGCGCACCGTGAGGGCGCACCGTTCCGCAACTATGCTCGTTGGGATCGATCAACGGCGCCAGCGCCACCGGCGCATCGATCGCCGGATCGAGAGCAAGCCGCAATTCGCCAAGGAATGAGAGATCGGGACGGAAACCGGTTGCGACGATCAGTTCGTCGGCAAGGACATGACGCCCGCAACATGCCGATCCTGCGCTTATGCGAAGCCGTTCGCCAGCGGTCGAAATATGGGTCACGCCAAAATCCGGTTCAACGCGAACCTTGCCGGCAGCGACAATCGCGGCAAAGGCCGAGCCCAGTTCTCCTCTGGCTGCAAGTTTATCGTTTGCACCGCCGCCGAAAGCTTTCGACGGGTTCGATCCCCGCAACAGCCAGATGATCTCTGTGCCGGGGACTTCATCGTGAAGACGAGCCAGCTCCATGAGCGTGCCGATCGCGGAATGGCCCGCGCCCAGCACAGCCACCGTCTTGCCTGCATAACGCGAACGCTGTGAGCCGCGAATGTCCGGCATCGCATAAGCGATGTGGTGAGCAGCCTCCCGCTCTCCAATCGCGGCAAGGCCGTTTGCCCCCGCGGGATTGGGCGTTGACCATGTACCGGACGTATCGATGACAGCATCGGCACGCAATGTTTCGGGGCCTTTTCCGTTCTGGTAGCGAATTTCAAACGGCACGCTTTCGCGGCCCTTGGTTTTCGCCTTGTCGTATCCAACGCGGCTGATTGCCGTGACGCGGCTCGAGGTGCGAATGACGTCCTTCAGGACGGTGCGAGTCGCCAAGGGATCGAGATAGTGCTCAAGCAATTCCTGTCCCGTCGGGTAGACATGCGGGTCGGGGGAATTCCACCCCGTTGAAGACAGCAAGCGCTCGGCCGCCTTGTCGACATTATATTCCCACGGCGAAAAGAGCTGAACGTGCTTCCACTGACGGACGGCGTGGCCCGCCGCCGGTCCCGCTTCGAGAACGACAGGATTGAGCCCGCGCTCCAGGAGATGTGCAGCCGCAGCAAGGCCTACGGGGCCGGCTCCGATAATGGCGACATTCTTGCTCATGGTATCTCCTATATTTAGAGAAATATCGAATCATAGAGTAAAGCGAAACTAGGCCGCCGACTTCGTATCCGCGCATCCTTCTTCGGCACAGCATTCGGCGACAAGGAAATCCACCAAATCTTGCATGGTGTCGTATTCGGCATAGCAAAAGAGCGTGACCCCTTCTCGCCTTTGCGAAACCAGTCCCACCGCCATGAGTTCCTTGAGGTGGTACGACATTGTCGATGCACCCACTTTGAGCTTCTCACTCAGCTTGCCGGCCGGCATACCGGCATGGCCCGCTCGAATGAGCGCCCTGTAAATCTTCAAGCGGGTCGTATTGCCCAGTGCTTCAAGTCGCTGCGCTGCATCATCTATCTTCATAGCGTAACAATCGGGCTGTGCGGTTTCATTGTCAACAGTATTTCGAGAATATTTGAAATAACGTTCTCACGACGGCGTGAGGGACGGCTTCTTTCCGCTTGACTCTTTTGGTCATATCCAAAATTCTGGATGGATGGAAATTGAAGAAGCCGTCTCCATTTTAGCTGCCCTTGCACAGCCCACCCGGCTGCGGGCGTTTCAAACGCTCGTCGAATACGAGCCTGATGGCATACCAGCCGGCGAACTTGCCCGGATGCTGGACGTGCCGCAGAATACGTTATCTGCCCATTTGTCGATCCTCTCGAACGCGGGAGTTGTGACCGCGGAACGGAGAAGCCGATCGATCATCTATCGTGCCGATTTGGAAGCGTTTCCAGCCGTCGCGCTTTTTCTGCTTCAGGAGTGTTGCAAAGGCCGCCCGGAGATCTGTGCGCCGGTGATCAAAAGTCTTTCGATGTGCCGTCCGTCGGCAAAGGAGGCCAGGCGTTCAAAGCGATAAGCCGCCTTCGTGGGCATATGGCCAATCACGAGCGGTAAACAGGAGTGCGAATATGTCGTGTTCTCCATCCGGAAATCCCAGCCGCCGCAAGGTTCTTTCGCTGGGTGCGGCAGCCTTGTTCGTTCAGAAGCTCGCGGCACCAGCTGTAGCGCGCGAAGCTCCGATCCAATTTGGGCTCACCCCGGTTTTTTTGACGTCAGACCTCGAATTGCTCGGCCGGTTGCAATCCTATCTGGAACGCAGCACGGGGTATGCCGTCGAACTCGTCAATCGGCGCACCTATCAAGAGGTCACCGCGCTCCTCACCTCCGGGCAAATCGACGGCGCCTGGATTTGCGGCTACCCTTTCGTGAGTCACCAGGCAGAGCTTCAGCTCGTGGCCGTCCCGCTCTGGCATTCGAAGCCCCTTTACCAATCCTACGTCATCGTCGATGCAAATCGGGGCGTGACGGACATAATGTCGCTGCGCGGCGACATTCATGCTTTCTCCGATCCGGATTCAAACTCCGGGTTTCTTGTTACGCGCGCCGCGCTCGTCGAGCACGGCCAGCGTCCTGAATCGTTTTTCTCGAAAACGATGTTCACGTATGGCCACCGCAACGTCATTCGGGCGGTGGCCTCCGGACTGGCGCAATCGGGGTCCGTGGACGGATATGTCTATGAGGTTGTCTCGCAACTGGAGCCGGAGCTTACCAAGCGGACCGCTATCGTAACCGCGTCGGGATGGCACGGATTTCCACCGATTGCTGCGCCAAAGAATGCGCCCAGTACGGAACGCCTCGCGCGGTTGAAACGCGCGCTTCTCGACATGCACTTGTCAGAAGACGGCCGTGCCATTCTTGAAATGCTGGAGCTTGACGGGTTTGCTTCCGAAAACCCGTCGCTGTTCGATTCCATTGCGAAGAATGCTGCTTTGGTAGCGGCGGCCGGGTGATCGAATGAACCTCGCAAGCCGCATCCGCCAGCCATGGCCGATCACCGTCAAGGTGCCGATCGCGGTCGCCGGTCTGATGATCGCGGTTGGCGTTCTTCTATCGGAACACGTCCTAAACCGCCTGCAGGAAACCCAGCAGAGTTTTCTTGTCGATCTTTCGCAAAGTTATCTCGACGGACTTTCTTCAGCCATTGGGCCGTCCGTGCTGCGTGAGGATAATTGGGAAGTCTTTGACGCCATCGAACGCGCGCAATCGAGCCACCGCAGCCTGCGGCCGATCGAGACGGTCGTCGTTAACGCCGAAAATCGCGTGATCGCAGCTTCCGACCCCCACAGGCATCCGATCGGCGCAGCCTTCAAAAATTCACTTATCGACGGGCGTTTTGTTTTTGATGCCGATGGCGCATCGGCAAAGGTCTCGCGCCTGCTCGCCTATCCGGGGCGGACCGCCGGCGCGATCTTCGCCACCTTCGACACGACGCATCTTGCCAACGAACGCCGAAACGTCGTTCTCGCGCTCGCTCTGACGAATGGCATTCTCACTCTTGCATTGGCTCTTGCGGGATGGATGCTGATGCGCCGGATGCTCCGGCCGGTCAGTATTCTATCCGATCATTTGGGCGCGGCCCGCACCGAGCGTGCCAGCCAGATCGCCGAGCCGATCATCGCGAATACGCATGGCGAATTCCGGCGTCTCTTCAAAGCCTATAATGCGCTGGTTCGCTCGCTAGGAGAGCGCGAAGAACTTAGCCGCCGGCTTGCGGAAGAAAAACGTATCAGCAGCCTCGGACGCCTTGCCTCCGCCGTCGCGCACGAGATCAACAATCCGCTGGGAGGGCTGTTTAACGCTGTCGCAACGCTCAAAACCCACGGTCACATGGAAGGCGTGCGGGATGCCACGTTGGGTCTGCTCGATCGGGGACTCCAGGCAATCAAGGACACGGTTCGCACGACATTGTCGATCTATCGCACGGACCGCGAGCCGCGCCCTCTGGAGCCAACGGATTTTGACGATGTCATCCTCCTCGTCGCGCCGGAGTCCAGGCGAAGATCGGTTCGCGTGAATCTCACGCGCAGCATCGAGGGAGAAATTCGATTTCCCAGCACGCCGATCAGGCAGGCCCTGCTTAACCTGCTGCTCAACGCGATCGCGGCAACCCCCGCGGGGGGATCGATTCTGGTCGATGTCACATCGAACGGTGAGGAACTGATGCTCGAAGTCATCGATGGAGGAAATGGCATGCCAGATTGGGCCATCGCCATTTTGACGGATCAGAAGGATTCGCTTCCCCCCCTCGAACGAAGCGGCCTAGGACTTTGGGCGACCAGCCGCTTGGTCAGCGAGATGGGCGGGTGCATTGAGGTCGGACGCGCCGTTCATGGCGGCGCCATCGTTCGCATCCATATCGCGCGTCATTCAAGGGAGCTTGCTCATGTCGCCTGACGCAAGATCGATCGCATTGATCGAGGACGACGCCATCATGGGAGAAAGCCTGGTGCAACGCCTCGCGCTGGAAGGCATTGCCGTGAAGTGGTGGCGCGATGCCGGTGAAGCGGTCACGCAAATAAGCTCGGACAAATTTGACGCCGTGATCTGCGATATTAGATTGCCTGGCATCAGCGGAGAGGAATTGTTCGAGCGGACCGGCCGAAACGCCAAGGCGCCTCCCTTCCTTTTTATTACCGGGCACGGCGACATCGATCAGGCGGTCAGGCTGATCCGGGCCGGTGCCGCGGACTACGTTACAAAGCCTTTCGAGATCGACAGCTTGCTTTCAAAGCTGAACGTATTCGTGAAATCCGATGGTGCGGCTTCCGGCGTCCTCGGACTTTCGGCGTCAGCCAGAAAACTGGAGCAGACCCTGCTTCGTCTTGCAGCTCTAAACTCCACCGTTTTAATGACTGGCGAAACAGGAAGCGGCAAAGAGGTCGCCGCGCGCTTTCTCCATGCATCTTCGTCCCGGCACGATCAGCCGTTCATCGCCGTCAACTGCGCTGCCATTCCGTCCGATCTTTTGGAAAGCGAATTGTTCGGACATGAAAAGGGGTCTTTCACAAGCGCGGCACAGCGGCATCTTGGCTACGCAGAACGCGCTGGAAAAGGCGTTCTTTTTCTGGATGAAATCGGAGAACTCCATCCGGAGCTTCAGGCGAAATTGCTCAGGCTGGTCGAGGCCAGAACCTTCCACAGGGTCGGCGGCGAACGCGCGCTGCCTTTCGAAGGCCGCCTCGTGGCAGCTACAAATGCAGACTTGCTCGGGATGGTGTATGCCGGCCGCTTTCGCGAAGACCTGTACTACCGCATCAACGTGGTCAACGTCAGAATCCCGCCGCTGCGGGAGCGGGCCGACGACATTCCCTGGCTCATGGAGAGATTCTTCATTGAGCTTGCCGCGGCAATGGAAAGCACCATGAAGGGTTTCAGTCTTGCGGCGGAAGAAGCTGCTCTCGCCCACGATTGGCCGGGAAACATCCGCGAACTTCGAAATCGCGTCGAGCGCGCGATTGCTCTCTCCGAAGGACTTTGGATTATGCCGCGCGATCTTTTCCCGGAAGAATCCCGCGATACGCAGGAGAAGCAAGAAATGCAGTCGCTCGAAGATGTCCGGCAGAGCGCCGAACGCCGTCATATCGTTCGCGCACTCGCCTCAACAGGCGGCGAGATCGGCGCTGCCTCCCGCCTGCTCGGAATTGGCAGGACGACCCTTTGGGACAAAATGAAGCGTCTCGGCCTGCATTCTGAAATTTAATATTCGGAGCATATGCCAGCCTGATAGGCATGCAACCTTTCGTAGTTGATCGTGCACTTATTCGTGCCGCCAGACCTTGATGGCCGACAGCAGCAGAATGACTGCCAGGAGCGGCAGTAGCACGCTGTTGGGCACGATGCCGAGCAGACGCCCACCGATGAAACTGCCCGCGACCGAACCGAGCGCCATCGCGACCACGAACCCGAGATTTTGGCCAAGCACGGTGAAGCTGCGGTCGCGCGAATAGCGGGCAAAGCCGACCAGCATGGTGGGAAGGCTTACCGCCAGTGACAGGCTGCCGGCGAGTTTGATGTCGCAGCCGAATAGCAGCACAAGGGTAGGTATCAACAACTCACCACCCGCCACGCCCAGCAGCGCGGCGACAACGCCGATTAAGAACCCTGCCACGACTCCCGCGACAATTTGCGCCGGGCCGGTCAGTAAGGCAGTGCCGCCGGTCACGTCGTGACCGAGAAGCAGCACCACGGCAATGAACACCAATAAGCCAGCAATGATGCGGTAAAGCGTTTTGGACGCGAGCTTTATGGCCCAGCCCGCGCCTATCCATGCGCCGAGCAAACTGCCTGCAAGCAGGTTCACCACGGTTAGCCAGTTATCGGCAATCGCGGAAAACGGTACGGTCGCGGCGCGGGACGGCAATGCCGACGCGACCACAACAAGACTCATGGCTTTGTTCAGGATGATGGCTGCCAGCGGGGCAAAGTTGAACCAGCCAATCAGTACCGGCAGCCGAAACTCCGCGCCGCCAAGACCAATCAAACCGCCTAGTAAGCCGATAAGTGCGCCGAAGCCGAAGGCAGCGACCTTGCTGTGCGCGCGCAACTCGCTCATGCCGGTCATGATGCCAGCTCCCTTCATCGTTCGGCTATGGTAATACCACCCGCGGTGTCTTGGAAACACATCACGCCGGGGTTTAGGGAGTCCCCGGGGGCGACTTGATCGTGCTGCTGGTGTCGAGCTTGATGCGATCTTGCTGAGGCATCGAGCCGGTCACGATGAAATAGACGTTCTCCGATATATTGGTGACATGGTCCCCGATACGCTCGATGTTCTTGGCGCAAAACAGCAGATGGGTGATGCCGGCGACGTCGCTGTGGCTGCGCGCGATAGTGTCGATGGACTCTTTGAAGAAAGCGGTATGGAGTAGGTCGATCTCGCCATCCTCGTCACGGATGGCGATCGCCAGCTCGGCATTCCGATCCGCATAGGCCGTAAGCACCCGCCCTAGCTGTTGCCGGGTGAGCGTGGCCATCTTTTCTATCCTGCTTGCCAAATCCTGCTGCGGTCTTTCATCGCCAAGGGCCAGGGCGCGTTTGGCGATGTTCTTTGCCAGATCGCCGATTCGCTCAAGGTCGGATGCGATCCGCACGGCGGCCATGATATCGCGAAGATCGACGGCCAGAGGCTGCCTGCGCGCGATGGTCTGCACGGCGCCTTCCTCGACGCGTCGCTCAAGTTCGTCGGCAGTCTCATCGTGTGCGATGGCGAATGTCGCGGCGTCTGCGTCCCCCGACAGAAGCGCGTTAATGGATTCCGCAAATGCCGTTTGGACGACTTCGCCCATCCTGACGATGTTGTCCTTGAGGGAATCGAGGTCGGTGTCGAACCCGCTGACGGTATGTTTCGAGGTTGTCATGTGATTGCTCCTCGGAGTTCAGAATGAAAGACGCAGTGCGTCAGCCGAAGCGGCCCGTGATATATTCCTCGGTCCTCTCGTCATGCGGCCTGCGGAAAATTTGTGTTGTGTCGCCGTATTCGACCAGCCTGCCCATATACATAAAGGCCGTCTTCATCGATATTCTCGCCGCCTGCTGCATGTTGTGGGTGACGATGACGATGGTGAAATCGGTCTTGAGCATGTCGATCAGCTCTTCGATGCGGGCTGTCGAGATCGGGTCGAGCGCCGAAGTCGGCTCGTCGAGCAGCAGCACTTCGGGACGAAGCGCAATCGCACGCGCGATGCAGAGCCGCTGCTGCTGGCCGCCGGAAAGACTTAAGCCGGATGACGTCAGCTTGTCCTTGACCTCGTCCCAAAGCGCGGCCTGACGCAGCGCGCCTTCCACCCGTGCATTCATCTGCTGGCGGGAAAGGCGTTCGAAATGGCGAATTCCGTAAGCCACATTGTCGTAAATGGACATCGGAAACGGGATCGGCTTTTGAAAAACCATCCCGACGCGGGACCTCAGGCGGCCGAGCGGAAATTTGGCATCCAGAATGTTCTCGCCGTCCAGCATGACGCGCCCGGTGGCCCGCTGGTTGGGATAGATCGAATAGATTCGATTCAGCACCCGCAGCAACGTCGATTTGCCGCATCCCGAGGGGCCGATCAGTGCGGAGACCTGCCGTGTCGGCAGCGACAAGCTCACGCCGTGCAGCGCCTGGGTATCTCCATAGAAAAAATCGAGCCCATCAAGAACGAACTTCGGCTTTTCCTGCGCATCGAGCGAGATGACGTCACCCATTGTTGATGTTCCTGCGGTTCAGGATGGTTCGCGATACGATGCTGAGCATCAGAACGAACAGCGTCATGACGAACGCACCGGCCCACGCGAGGGTGTGCCAGGCTTCGTAAGGGCTCATGGCGTATTGAAAGATAACGACTGGGATATTCGCCATCGGCTCCGACAGCGAGCTGGCCCAGTATTGATTATTCAGTGCGGTAAAAAGAAGTGGCGCCGTCTCGCCTGAAATGCGCGCAACCGCGAGAAGAACTCCCGTAAGAATTCCGGCCTTGGCGGCCCGATACAGGACATGGTTGACCATCTTCCATCGCGGGATGCCGAGGGAGAGTGCTGCTTCCCGCATGACGTCCGGAACGAGGCGGAGCATCTCGTCGGTGGTACGAACAACGACAGGCAGCAGGATGAAGGCCAAGGCAACGCCGCCGGCATAGGCGGAAAAGTGACCGGACTGGCGCACCACGAGTTCATAGACAAACAAGCCGATGACGATCGACGGCGCGCTCAACAAAATGTCGTTGATGAACCGGATGGTTTCGCCAATGCGATTGCCGCGTGCGTATTCGGCAAGATACGTCCCCGCCGCGATGCCAATAGGGCTGCCGATCACAACCGCAATAAGCACCATGACAAAGCTGCCGAAGAATGCATTGAGCAACCCGCCCGATTCACCCGGTGGCGGCGTCATTTGCGTAAACAGCTTTAAATTAAGAGCGGCGAACCCTTCGGCGAGGGTCGTTCCAAGAATCCAGACGAGCCAGAAGAGACCAAAGAGTGTTGCGAAGGTTGCAAGCGACAACACCACAAAGCTTACCATCTGACGCCGGCGCTGCCGCGAGGTCGCGATAGGCATCTTATTCTCCCTTCTGTTGCGCGATGCGCTGAAGCATCACTTTTGCAATCGCCAGGACGACGAACGTCACCGCGAAGAGAACGAAACCGAGCGCGATCAGCGAAGAGAGATAGATGTCGGAATCCGCCTCGGTGAATTCATTCGCGATCGCCGCTGCAATGGAGTTTCCCGGCTCCATCAGGGAGATGCTGAGATTGTGCGCGTTCCCAAGAACGAAGGTGACGGCCATCGTTTCGCCAAGAGCGCGTCCGAGCCCGAGAAAGATGCCTCCGACGACCGCTGTACGGGTGTAGGGAATGACGATGTTTCGGATGACTTCCCACCGCGTGCAGCCCAGCGCATAGGCCGACTCTTTCAGCGTCGCCGGAACGACAGAAAACACGTCCCGCATGACCGCCGTGATAAACGGAACAATCATGATGCCGAGGATGATGCCGGCCGTGAGCATACCAATCCCCATCGGAGCGCCGTCAAACAGCGCGCCGATCAACGGCAAAGGACCCAGATGGTTGATCAGCCACGGCTGAACATAGCGGGACATGAACGGCACGAACGTGAAGAGTCCCCACATGCCGTAGATGATGCTCGGAATGCCTGCCAGCAGTTCGATCGCCGTACCGACCGAACCCCGCGCCCATCGCGGGCATACCTCGGTCAGAAACACAGCAATGCCGAGGCTGACAGGGATGGCGATAATCATCGCAATCAGCGATGTCACCAGCGTGCCGTAGATCGGCACGAAAGCCGCAAATTGTCGCGCGACCGGATCCCATTCGGTGCCGTAGAAAAATCGCCAACCGAAGGTCTGAAAGGCCAGCCGGCCTCCCCATGCCATCGATAACGCCGCTGCGCCCAAGGCGAACAACACGAAGAACGCAGCGCCCGCGACCACGCCGTGGAAAAGCCGGTCGCCGGTCGCATCATCAATCCAGCGCGGGCGTGCTGTGGTGGCCTGAGACGCCGCCTCAACGGCGGCATCGATTGTGCTTTCACTCATGACGGCCTCTGTTCTGAATAAGCGGCGAACCGCCGGAGGAAGAGCCAGTCCCTCCTCCGGCGGCCCATGGGGTGATCAGCTCTTGAGCTCAGGGCGTCAGCTCTTGAACTCAGCTCCCCAATACTTTTCGATTTGATTGGTCAGGGCTTCGGGGAGCGGAACGTAATCAAGCTCCTTCGCTTGCGGCTGTCCCTTTTCCAGCGCCCACTTGAAGAACTTGAAGGCGTCCTTAGAGCGGTCGGCATCCTTGGGCTGCTTGTACATGATGATGAAGACCGTCGCGGTGACGGGATAGGCCTTGTCGCCGGGCGCATCCGTCATGACGAGATAGAAGTCCTGCGCCTTAGACCAGTCGGCGCTGGCGGCGGCCGCCTGGAAGCTCTCATTGTCGGGCTTGATGAACTTGCCGGCCTTGTTCTGCACGGCGCCAAAGGTCATCTTGTTCTGCAGGACGTAGGCATACTCGACATAGCCGATCGAATTATCGATGCGGTTGACGTAGGCTGCGACGCCTTCATTGCCCTTGCCGCCTACGCCAGTTGGCCATGACACAGACGTACCTTCACCGACCTTCGTCTTCCACTCGTCGCTGACCTTGGAAAGATAGTTCACCCAGTTGAAGGTCGTGCCCGATCCGTCGGAGCGGTGGACGACCGTGATCTTTCCGTCGGGAAGCTTAAGCTCAGGATTGAGCTTGGTGATCGCAGGATCGTTCCAGTTGGTGATCTTGCCGAGATAAATGTCGGCAAGCACGGCGCCGGTGAATTTGATTTCGCCGGGTTTCACGCCCTGGATGTTCACGACGGGCACCACGCCGCCGATGACGAGCGGGAACTGGCCCATTCCGAGTTCTTTGAGGTCTTCGGGCTTCATCGGCATGTCCGATGCGCCGAAATCGACTGTCGCGGCCTTGATCTGCGCGATACCGCCGCCCGAACCGATCGACTGATAGTTCAGCTTGTCGCCGGTCTGTTGATTGTAATCCGCCGACCACTTCGAGAGGATCGGGTAAACGAAGGTCGAGCCCGCACCGGTGATGTCGCCGGCCTGCGCGGCAGAAACGGCCCCAAGCATGCCGACTGCAAAGCCGGCCGCCGCAATCTTCATCAGTATTGTCACGATTAATCTCCTGTCGTTGGACACGGATCGAGGAGATCAGCTTCACGGCGATCGCCCCCTCCGGCGAAACCGTTAAATCATTCATGGCGATATGTCGAGAGATAACGACATATTAGAGAGCGATCAGAACAAGCGATTGATTTATTGATTGAATTATGCGGCTTTGGAAGGTGAGAGCGTCAACTCGGTCGCGCCTTCCATGCGACCGATCGCTGCCAACTGTTCTTTTAGCCCGGCAAGGTCGAGAGTGCCGATGGGCAAGTTGATCAACGCGGTTAAGCGTGCGGCGAGCCGCCGATAGGCATCAAGAAACGCGGCGCGCTTTTCATCGCGCGTGCCACGAACCATCGCGGGGTCCGGCACGCCCCAATGCGCCTGAAGCGGATGACCCGGCCAATAGGGACACTCCTCGCCCGCTGCGGCATCGCAAACCGTAATGATGAAATCCATCGTTGGAGCGCCGCTGCCAACGAACTCATCCCAACTCTTCGACCTTAGCTGATCTGTTTCGAAGCCCAGAGAATCCAGTAAGGAGATCGCCATGGGATGAGGCCGCTCTTGCGGGCGGCTTCCGGCTGAGAACGCGCGAAAGCGGCCTGCGCCTTCGCGGTTTAAAATAGCCTCGGCCATCAGAGAGCGGGCGGAATTGCCAGAGCATAAAATGAGAACGTTATAGCCGCGGAAGTCTGCGTCGGATGGCCGGCGTTGCGGAAACTCCGATCCGGGAGCTTCGCCATCTTTCGGCTGACGCATCTCGCCGAGCATGACATCGAAAAGGCTGGCCATCTTCCGGGCCTTCGCCGCATAGATGATCGAGCGGCCCTCCCGGCGGCTAGTGATAAGTCCAGCGCGCTCTAGTTGAGCCAGATGCGTGGACATCGTGTTGTGGGGAACGGCTAACAGCCGCGCCACATCACCAGCGGGTAATCCATAAGGCAGGTAGCGAACGAGCAGGCGATAAGCTTCGAGCCGGGTCGGCTGTGCAAGGCTGGCGAACATCTCCACGGCGTCTTCGGTTGTGAATTTATCGCGGGTCATTGTCTTCCAATCGAAGCGCCGGGACTATCTGTCGAGGATAATGGACAGTTCGAACGATGCAACCGGGAATGCCGTGTCATCCCCCGAGGTAAATCATTGATCTGATGTTCGATTTTTAAAATTCACATTGGAGCAAGCGATCGCGGCGCATCTACCCGACCTCGATAAGGCAAATCTGGCTGCTCGTGTTCGCGATCCAGAACCAACGGCGGCGCAGCATGTTCGGAAAACCGAACAGGCCGGCACCTCTCACGCGCGGAACACTCGACAAACTTCAACGTCTTCAACGTTCGGTTGCTCTGGCCCGCTCTCTGCAAAGCTCTCCCCGTCCGATGGGACACAGTGAAACTATGGTCTGGGGAGATCAGCCAAATGAAAAGCTGCGACAAGCTCGTAGACGTCGGCCGACGTCATTTTCTGGGTGGTGCCGGCGCGATGACCGCCGCCGCCGCTGCGGTCGCCGTCCTTCCAAGCGAAGCCAAAGCGGACGCATCCGCGTCAACGACTCTCATCAAATATCCATCCAACCGGCTCGGTAACATCAAAGATTTGAAGACCAATGAACCGCTTTCTGTCTCCTATCCGGACGACGATGCACCGGGAGTCGTGCTCAAGCTTGGTCAACGCGTTCCAATGGGAGCAGGCCCGGACGGCGATATCGTCGGCTTTTCGACGACCTGTCCGCACAAGGGCTTTCCCTTGAACTACAACGCATCCGACAAGACGATGAATTGCCCCGGTCACTATTCGCGTTTTGATTGCGAACGCGGCGGCCAACAGGTTTGGGGGCAAGCCACCCAGAATCTCCCGCAGTACGTCCTGAGGATCGACGGCAACGGCGACATCTTCGCCGAAGGCGTGGATGAGCTGCTTTACGGCCGTTTGGCCAACGTACTCTGAGGAGAGAAAATCATGTCTTACAAACGCCAGATCGGCCGCCTTCCCATCGTGCCCAAGGATGCCAAGGAGCACAACGTCGTCTGCCATTACTGCATCGTCGGATGCGGGTATAAGGCCTATTCATGGGATGCGCGTTATGAAGGCGGCCCCGCGCCAGCCAACAACAAATTCGGCGTCGATCTTTCCAAGCAGCAAGAAGCAGAAACAGCCGCTTGGTATTCGCCGTCCATGTACAACATCGTCAAGCAGAACGGCCGCGACGTTCATATCGTCATCAAGCCGGACAAGGACTGCGTCGTCAATTCCGGTCTAGGCTCGCCGCGCGGCGCGCGCATCGCCGAAATGAGCTATTCGCGTCAGCGCAACACGCAGCTTCAGCGCCTTACAGATCCGCTGGTCTGGCGTTACGGCCAGATGCAGCCGACGAGTTGGGAGGATGCGCTCGATCTCGTTGCGCGCGTGACCGCTTCGATCGTCGCCGAGCAGGGCGAGGACGGTCTTTTCGTATCCGCTTACGATCATGGCGGCGCAGGAGGCGGCTATGAAAACACCTGGGGCACCGGCAAGCTCTATTTCGGTGCGATGAAGATCAAGAACATTCGCATCCACAATCGCCCCGCCTACAATTCCGAAGTCCACGGCACTCGTGACATGGGCGTCGGCGAACTCAACAATTGCTACGAAGACGCAGAGCTGACCGATACGATTGTCGCGGTCGGCACCAACGCACTCGAAACCCAGACCAATTATTTCCTCAACCACTGGATTCCGAATTTGCGCGGAACGTCTTTGGACAAGAAGAAGGCCGAGTTCGGGACGGAGCCGGTGGATCGCGGCCGCATCGTGATTGTCGATCCGCGGCGCACCGTGACCGTCAACGCGTGCGAAATCGAAGCGGGCAAAGAAAACGTCCTTCATCTTCCGATCAATTCGGGGACCGATCTTATCCTTTTCAACGCGTGGTTGACCTACGCGGTGGACAAGGGTTGGATCGACAAGGCTTTCATCGCCGCCTCGACGAAGGACTTTGACAAGGCCGTGGCCGCCAACAAAGTCTCGGTGGCCGACGCCGCGAAGATTACCGGCCTGTCCGAAGGCGATATCGTCAAAGCCATCACCTGGATCGCCGAACCCAAAGCCGGCGGTGCGCGCCGCCGGGCCATGTTCGCCTACGAGAAGGGGCTGATCTGGGGTAACGACAATTACCGCACCAATCAGTCGCTGGTGAATCTGGCGCTGGCCACCGGAAATGTCGGCCGGCCCGGCGGCGGCTGCGTACGAATGGGCGGTCATCAGGAAGGCTACTCGCGCCCATCGGACGCGCATGTCGGCAAACCGGCGGCCTATGTCGATCAGTTGCTTATCTCCGGCAAAGGCGCCGTGCATCACGTCTGGGGCTGCGATCACTACAAAACGACCTTGAACGCGATGGAGTTCAAGCGGGTCTATAAGAAGCGCACCGACATCGTTAAAGACGCGATGAACGCCGTGCCCTATGGCGACCGGGACGCGATGGTGAAAGCCATCGTCGCCGCGATCAAGAAGGGCGGCCTCTTTGCCGTGAATGTCGATATCGTCCCGACCAAGATCGGCGAAGCGTGCCACGTGGTCTTGCCCGCGGCGACATCTGGCGAGATGAATCTTACATCCATGAACGGCGAGCGGCGTATGCGCCTCACCGAGCGTTACATGGACCCGCCCGGCCAGGCGATGCCCGACTGTCTCATCGCGGCGCGCATTGCAAACAATCTCGAACGCGTTTTCCGCGAGATGGGGAAGAACGACGTCGCCGACAAGTTCAAGGGCTTCGACTGGAAAACCGAGGAAGACGCATTCATGGATGGCTATGCCAAGCATGAAAAAGGCGGAGAGTTCGTAACCTATGCGCGTCTTAGGGCTATGGGCACCAACGGGTTTCAGGAACCGGCGACCGGACTTGAAACCGCGGGCGACCCACAGCGGATCATCGGCACGAAGCGGCTCTTCGCCGACGGCAAGTTCAACTCCAAGGACGGCAAGGCGACATTTGCCGCGGCTCAATGGCGCGGATTGCAGGCACCGGGAAAGCAGGCCGAGAAGGACAAGTTTCAGTTCCTGATCAACAATGGCCGCGCCAACCTGGTCTGGCAAAGCGCGTATCTCGACAAGGAAAACGAGTTCGTGATGGATCGATGGCCCTTCCCCTTCATCGAAATGAATCCGCAAGACATGGCGGAACTCAAGCTCAATGAGGGCGATCTGGTCGAAATCTATAACGATAACGGCTCGACGCAGGCGATGGCTTACCCGACGCCCACCGCGAAACGAAAGCAGGCTTTCATGCTATTCGGCTTCCCGACGGGCGTGCAGGGCAATGTGGTTTCAAAAGCCGTCAACGAACTGATCATCCCCAATTACAAGCAAACCTGGGGCAACATCAGGAAAATCGCCGATGCGCCACAAGGCGTGAAGCATCTGACGTTCAAATCCAAGGAATACACCGTCTGAGCAATATGGCGGGGCTTGATAAAGCCCCGCCATCCATCCGCAGGTCTTCATGAATATTCGAATCGACAAAACCGCCGGTGCGGTCCTGCCGGACGCCTGCTATGCAGCATCGAGCCTCCTTACCCCGGCGGCTGTCCTCAAGATCGTATTAGACGGTGCGGCACCGATCGAAGGCAAGGAAACCGTCCCGCTATCCCAGGCGCAAGGCCGCATCACCAGCGGCGACGTGCTCTCCGATGTCGCGCTCCCCCGCTTCGATAACTCCGCTGTCGACGGCTTCGGTCTTCATGCCGACGATTTTCATGAGTCCCTCCCGTTATCTCTTGAACTCGACGCACCGGTCCGCGCCGGTCAAAGCGATTTGGAAACCCTACGTCCCGGCCGCGCCGTGCGTATTTTGACGGGCGCGCGTATTCCTCCGGGTGTCGCGGCTGTCATTATGGAAGAGCGGGCTCGCATCAATGGCTCGACCCTCATTCTGGACGCCGCACCAGAACGCGGAGCCAACATTCGCCGCGCCGGTGAAGATGTTGCAACGGGTGCGGCCGTTATCCGGCAGGGAACGTTCCTGCACGCGCGTCATATCGCGATGCTCGCTGCAATTGGGATAGGCGAAATCGAGGTCAGGCGGCGTTTGCGTATCGGGATCATTTCGACAGGCGATGAAATTGTCGACGTCACATCGGATGTCCGCCAAAATCAGATCGTCGACAGCAATCGGCCCATGCTGACCTCGCTTGTGAGTTCACCGGCCGTCGACATATCTGATCTTGGAATTGTGAACGACGATTGCCATGCACTTTCGTCTTCGATCGTCGAGGCCGCTGCCCATCTCGATCTATTGATTTCGACCGGCGGCGTCTCGGGAAGCGAGGCGGATTATCTCAAGCCGGCCATGCTGGCGGCAGGCGGCACCTGCGAGGCCCTTAAGACAGCGCTACGTCCTGGAAAACCGATTGCCTGCGGTGTTCTGGGGAATATGCGGGTTCTCTCACTTCCCGGAAACCCGGTCGCAGCGCTTGTCAATTTCCTGCTGTTTGCGCGGCCTCTTATCAGGAAGTTGTCGGGAGTCGCACGCGCCGAAGCCGGCCACCGGCCCGCTCGCGCGTCGGAGACCTTCTTCCATAAAGCCGGGCGCACCGAATTTGTGCCCGTTTCAATCTCTGGCCACGACGATCTCGGTTTGCCGCTGCTGCGAAAACTCGGGCGGGGCGGTTCCGCGCGGCTGATGCCGCTGATGGAAGCCGATGGTTTCGCGGAGCTTGAACCCAGCGCCGCGGACATCGAGGCCGGCGGTGCGCTCCGGTTTTACCCATTCAGTTTCGACACCATCCTCTAAACGGAAGGCCTTCATGCCAAGACTCTTGTCAAGACATCTCGCAAAGCTTGCTTTATTCGCCGTAGCCATACCGACGCTGTCGTTTGGCCAGGATGCCGATGCCGGCAAACGCGTTTTCACCAAGTGCATGGCTTGCCATTCGATCGGGCCAGGCGCGACGAACAAAGTCGGCCCGGAGCTGAATGGATTGTTTGGACGAAAAGCCGGATCCGTCGCGGGATACAACTATTCGGATGCCAACAAAAACTCAGGCATCACGTGGACCGAGCAGGAGTTCGCGGCTTACATCCGTGATCCGCAATCCGTTGTGAAGGGAACGAAGATGTCCTTTCCCGGGCTGAAGAACGATAAGGATGTCGCCGACATTACGGCTTTCCTGAAAACATTTGGTCCCGACGGAAAGCCGATGTGAGGCCACATCGCTTGGCTTTACTCGGCCCCTTGTCTAGCACTGGCATCTGACCGGCTCAGGCCGCGCTCATACCAGCCGCGCGATCGATTGACGATCCAGACGACGGTCAACATCACTGGCACCTCAATCAACACGCCAACGACCGTCGCAAGCGCCGCGCCCGACTCCAAACCGAACAAACTTATCGCTGCTGCTACAGCGAGTTCGAAAAAGTTGGATGCGCCGATGAGAGCGGATGGGCCAGCGACGCAATGCTGCTCGCCGCTCACACGATTGAGCAGATAGGCCAGCCCGGCGTTGAAATAGACCTGAATTAAAATCGGAACCGCGAGCAAGGCGATCACAAGCGGTTGGTCCAATATCTACTGCCCCTGGAAGCCGAACAATAATACGAGCGTAGCCAACAGGGCGACCAAGGAGACCGGCTGCAGCCGGGCGAGAAGCCGATTGAGCGACGCTAAGCCTCCGGCCGCGAGCGCGCGGCGCCGGAGCAATTGCGCCAGCACGACCGGAATGGCGATGTAGAGCCCGACCGAAAGGACCAGCGTTTCCCAAGGCACACTTATGGCGGACAGGCCGAGCAGCAGACCGACAATCGGCGCGAACGCAAATACCATAATCAGATCGTTCAGCGCGACTTGGGAAAGCGTGAAATGCGGCTCGCCATCGGTGAGATTCGACCACACAAAGACCATTGCGGTGCATGGCGCGGCGGCAAGGATGATGAGGCCTGCGATATAGCTATCGATTTGCGAGGCAGGCAGATATCCCCGGAACAGATATCCGATAAAGAATCCGGCCAACGCAGCCATCGTGAAGGGCTTTACCGCCCAATTGACGAAAAGCGTGACGGTTATTCCCCGCCAGTGTTCTTTCACCTTGCCGAGAGCTGCGAAGTCAATCCGGATCAGCATGGGCACGATCATCAGCCAGATCAACGCCGCGACCGGAAGGTTGACCTTCGCGATCTCGGCGGCCCCGACCGCCCTGAAGAATCCAGGCAGCATATGACCGAGCGTGACGCCGACGACAATGCAGAGCGCGACCCACAAAGTGAGATATCGTTCGAACTTTGACAAAAAACTCTCCGGTTTAAGCCTTCACGGCGCGGTGGCCGTGACTATCGACGACAAGCTCGCCATCCTCTTTTCGAAACTCACGCTGCTGCGGCAGCGGAAGAATGTCCAGCACGGTTTCGGACGGACGGCAGAGGCGGACGCCTTTTGACGTCACGACGATGGGCCGATTGATCAAGATGGGATGCGTCATCATCGCATCCAGTAGATCGTCATCGGACAATTTCGGATCATCGAGACCAAGTTCTGCGTAAGGCGTGCCTTTTTCGCGCAGAATCGACCGCAGCGGAACATTCATCCTTCGTGCGAGCCGTAGAAGCATTTCGCGCGAAGGCGGCGTTTTCAGGTATTCGATCACGTGAGGTTCGATACCCGCATTGCGAATGAGGCCGAGTACGTTCCGGGACGTCCCGCACTCGGGATTGTGATAGATCACCACATCCGCCGTCTGCTCGTTCATGTTCCGAAATCGCTCTTGAGGTAGCTTTCGACTTTATCGACAAGTTCATTGGGAAGAGGAACGTAATTGAGCGCGTCGGCGTCGCTTTGTCCATGTTCGAGCGACCAGCGGAAAAAATCGAGCGCGATTTTCGATCGATTGCGATCCTTAGGCTGCTTAGGCATCAGCACGAAGGAAGTCGCCGTGATCGGATAGGCGTTTTCTCCGGGTGCATTCGTCATGATGCGGTAGAAGTCTTTTGCATTGGTCCAATCGGCGCTGGCTGCCGCAGCCTGAAACGATTGGGCATTCGGCTGGACGAACTTGCCGGCTTGGTTCTGCACAAGCCCGTACGACAATTTGTTCTGCACGGCATAAGCATATTCGACGTAACTGATGGAGTTCTTCGATACGCCGACAAAGGCCGCGACGCCCTCGTTACCTTTTCCACCGACGCCGACTGGCCATTCAACGGCCACACCTTCACCCACCTTTTCCTTCCATTCGGGACTGATCTTGGAGAGATAGTTGGTCCAGTTAAAGGTTGTGCCGGATCCGTCCGTCCGATGGACCACTGTGATCGCGGCCGAAGGCAGCGTGACGCCGGGATTCAGGGCCTTGAGAGCCGGGTCGTCCCACGTCTTGATTTTGCCGAGGAAGATGTCAGCCAGAACGGTGCCGCTGAATCGTATTCCGCCCGGGCCCACGCCATCGATATTCACGACAGGAACGACCGCACCGATCACGAGAGGAAATTGTCCAAGTCCCGACTTGGCCAGTTCTTCGGGCTGCAAAGGCATGTCGGAGGCACCGAAATCCACGGTGCCCGCTCGGATTTTCTGCAATCCCGCGCCGGAGCCGATCGACTGGTAATTTATTTTGTCGCCCGTTTTCGCCTCATATGCGGTGGCCCATTTCGAAAGGATTGGGAAAACGAAGGTCGACCCCGCGCCGTCCGTCTCTCCCGCGAGGGCTGATGTGGCGTGAAGGGCCAGAACAAGAAGGGCGCCGACTGTCCATACTGACTTGATCATGTGCGATCTCTCATGTATATGTCGATGCGTCTCGACATATCGCAGCAGAATGACGCTTACATGACGGAAACGCAAGCTCCTCTTTATTTGAGCCTCGCCAGCGCAAGGCGGTTCCGTTTTGGCCCTGTTACCGGCAGCGCTTGAGATGGAATCTGCCGGCAGCGATATCGCTCTCGAACGTTTCGGTTCTCTGGCGCAGCCGACCCGGCTTCAGGCGCTGCGTTTGCTGCTGGCCATTCATCCGGAAAGCCTCGCCGCAGGCGAGATCGCACGGCGTTGCGACGTGCCTCACAACACCATGTCCACTCATCTCAGCATCCTGACGCGCGCCGGCTTGGTTGAAGTCGCGAAGGAAGGCCGCGCGATGAATTACCGCGCGGACGTCGCGGGCTTCCACGATCTCGTCGATTTTCTCACACGCGATTGCTGCAACGGCAGGCCCGAACTATGCGGCCAGTCTTCCTACAACCGACCACAAACAAGCGAACGCCCCGGGAGGGATAAAATTATGCCGGCCTTTAACGTCCTTTTTTTATGCACACACAATTCAGCCCGTTCGATCATGGCAGAAGCGCTTCTTGAAAAGATCGGTCATGGAAAATTTCACGCCTACTCGGCCGGCTCCGATCCGGCGAAAGAGCCGCTGCCAGAGGTTATCGAGCGTTTGCGCCATCTGGGTCACAACGTCGAGAACTTGCGTTGCAAACCCTTAAGCGAATTCACAGGGGCGAATGCGCCGAAAATGGACTTCGTGATCGCGCTTTGCGACACGCCCGAAGGACAGTTTTGTCCTGATCTCGACAACAAGTTTGTCACCGGTGCGTGGCCGCTTCCCGATCCCGTGCTGTTCCACGGCACGCCCGCCGAAAAGACAACGCTTCTCAACGAACTCTACGCAATGATCCGCCGCCGCATCGAGGTCTTCGTAAGCCTTCCGTTCGCCTCACTCGACCGGATGGCTCTGAAAGCCCGCCTCGATGAAATCGGCGATACCAACCGTGTTTCACCTTAGAAGGAATGACCATGAAAGTCGGGATCAATGGAATGGGCCGCATCGGCCGGCTCGCCCTGCGCGCGGCGTTGGGCGGCACACATCGTCCCGAAAACGATCCTCGCCGATCGAACCGGTTGGACGTCGTTCACATCAATGAACTCAAGGGAGGCATTGAAGCGGCGGCGCACCTTCTGGAATTCGACAGCATTCATGGCCGCTGGCATGAAAAAATCGGCGTCGAGAATGGCAATACTGTTGGCATCGGTGATAAACGGCTCGGCTTCACCGACGCCGCCAAGCCCGGCGATATTCCTTGGGGTGATCTGGGTTGCGACGTCGTTCTGGAATGTACCGGGAAATTTCTGAAGCCCGATCAGCTCCAGGGCTACTTCGATCGCGGGGTGAAGCGCGTTATCGTTGCGGCTCCGGTCAAGGACGAGGCCGCGCTCAACATCGTCGTCGGCGTTAACGACAGACTTTATAATCCGGAACGCCATCGCCTACTGACAGCAGCATCATGCACGACAAATTGTCTGGCACCCGTCGTCAAGGTGATTCATGAAGCGCTGGGCATCAAGCACGGCCAGATCACCACGATCCATGATCCGACGAACACGAACGTCGTCGTCGATGCCCCTCATAAGGATTTGCGCCGCGCCCGCTCGGCTATGCTGTCGATGCAGCCAACGACAACCGGCAGCGCGACCGCCATCGCCTTGATCTACCCCGAACTCAAGGGAAAGCTGAATGGCCACGCTGTCCGCGTGCCGGTCCTGAATGCGAGTCTCACGGACTGCGTATTCGAGCTGTCGCGCGAGACCACGGTTGCCGAGGTCAATACACTTTTTGAGGCTGCCGAGAAAACGGTCCTGGCGGGCATCTTGGGTGTAGAGAAGCGGCCTCTCGTATCTGCGGATTACAACAACGACACGCGTAGCTCGATCGTCGATGCCCCTAGCACGATGGTGACGGACGGAACGCTTCTCAAAGTTTACGCCTGGTATGACAACGAAGTCGCTTATGCGTGCCGGATGGTCGACTTGGCGAATATTGTCGCAAGGGCGGGTGTATGACCTCAACCGCGAGAAACTATCTGATCGTCACGGCGTCCTACTGGGGCTTCACCCTCGTGGACGGCGCCCTGCGCATGCTCGTGCTGTTTCATTTCTTCCGTCTCGGATACACGCCATTCACGCTGGCGTTCCTGTTTCTTCTTTATGAAGCCGCCGGTGTTGCGGCCAATCTCGCGGGCGGTTACTTCGCCTCAAAGTACGGCATTCCCAGAATGCTCGCCGCCGGTCAGCTCCTACAGATAGCCGGCCTTCTTATGCTCTCGTGCCTCAGCGATCAATGGAGCGCGATCGTATCCGTGGCGTGGGTCGTCGCAGCACAAGGCATCGCCGGTGTTGCGAAAGACCTGACGAAGACCGCCTCAAAATCCGCGATCAAAGCCACCTCTTCCGATGGCAATAGCCAATTGTTCCGCTGGGTCGCGTGGTTTACAGGCTCCAAGAACGCCATGAAGGGCGTGGGATTTTTCGTCGGCGGACTTCTTCTCGATCTGATTGGATTCCGGCACGCGCTTTGGGCGATGGCCGCTCTTCTGGCCGTGATTTTCCTTGCGGGCCTCGTCTTGTTACCGCGCCATCTCGGCAAGGCAAAATCGTCCAAGACGATCAAGGAACTTTTCGGAAAGTCACGCGGCGTGAACCTGTTGGCCGCGGCGCGCATCTTCATGTTCGGCTCGCGTGACGTTTGGTTCGTCGTCGGACTGCCTGTGTTCCTTTACGCCAACGGCTGGCGCTTTCTTGAAGTCGGCGGCTTCCTCGCCGCTTGGACGATCGCCTATGGCGGCATCCAAGCCATCGCCCCTTCCTTGGTTTCGCGAAGCGCCGATGGGCTGAGCCGCGAAGTCCCCGCGGCGCGGCTGTGGGCTCTGGCGCTCGCGGCCGTTCCAATCATTCTCGCCGTGATCATGAAAACCACCGATGTGGCCCGGCCCGATCTCATCATCGTCACAGGACTTGCGCTATTCGGCTTGCCGTTTGCTGTTAATTCGTCGCTGCACTCGTATCTGATCCTTGCCTATGCAGGCTCAGAGAAATCCGCCGAGGATGTCGGCTTCTACTACGCCGCTAATGCCGCTGGACGCCTTCTCGGCATCACGCTTTCAGGATTGCTCTATCAAATCGGAGGCATCACCGGTTGCCTCATCGGGTCGGCGGTCATGTTGCTTGCCTGCTGGGCGATCACATTCGCACTCCCGCTATCAGCTGCACCGATACCCACACCAAAGACTGCCTAGCCAGCTTCAAAGCTCAATGTTCGAAGGAACCTCCCATGGAATGGACAACCACCAGTCTTATCATTCAGATCGTAGCGGGGTTTTTTGGAGCCCACATAGCCGCCATTGTCTCTCATGAACACCGCTTTGGTTTTGTCGGGCATAGCCTGGTTGGCCTCATCGCGGGCGGGCTAAGCGGTTGGTTCTTCCAAACTCGTGCGGTGACCATGGTGACGGCATCGGGAAGCCTGAATGCCGTGAGCCAACCGGAGGTTTTTGCGCTGCAAGGCCTATCCGGGGCGATCATGGGCGCCATCGCGATGTTCTGCGTGGGATTCATCCTGGCCGAGCGACGAGCCTCACAAGAACAGAGCCGCCCAGAGTAGCTTTATGAAAAGCTAAAGGTAGAATAATGAAAGAAAAGTATCGAACCAGTTCCCCGTAGGAGTAAGAATAATCAATACAAATTTCTGATTTTATTGCATATTTTTTATCTATTGGAGCGCATTACCCCATTTACGGGCCAAATCAGAAATTATGAAAACCAGGACGCCTAGCCTCCCTAAACGGGCGCGACGCTCGCCAAGCGTTGTGAAACACTTTGCGACGCGCTTGAAGATCATTTCCATTGTAGATCCTGGCAAGCTCATGCTCTTCCGACAATCGCTGATCAATTATTCCTTTTCGATAGGCGAATTCTGCCCTCTCCCAACCTGTGCACATCTGTGCGGTTTTATCGTCAACGGCAGAAAGCACCGTTAGATCGTTATCAGCTTGCCGACGAGCGGCGGTATCCAGAAAGCGTGAAACTCCGCTTCCTTGCACCGTTTGATTTACCGCCATATGCCAACCGGTCTTCTTGATATCTATTTCAGCGCGGCGAATGAATAATTTATTCTCTGATAAGTCCGGATCGATTCCAGCACACATCTCGCGAATGAGTTTGAGATGGCCCTGTAAACCGTGATTGGCCTCACGAGTTATTGAAAATGCATCTTTTGGAATTTCCGCAAGAACACGATTGCCGAAGAATCGATCGCGAACCCATGGTTCTATATCCCTCAATTCATCCGGGATGTGAGCTACAATATCAGTGATCAGGCCCTGTTCGTCATCCCAACGATGCACGTAGAGCCAATGCAATTGGTCAGACCCGCCAACACTTCGCTTTATGAACATTCGAAGTTCGTGGGTAAGGTCAGTAATGAGTTTCGCCGGCCCATCCGATTGTTTAAGAGTCAGGTTATCGTGACGTATAGAAATTCGAGTATTGAGAAACTGTCCGTAATTTTGGATGAGAAATGACGCACTGTCCCATAACTTCTTTGCTTTCAGATATGGGAGATGTTCAATCACCTTACCATTGAGAGGATGGTCTACCCGCTTACCTAACTCTTTATCGTTTTCCGTGTAACGCTTCGTCCGCGCCTTCGCGTCACGCCAGGGCTTTAAAATCGTCCTGGAATTCCCATCTGCGATTTCCAGTTTTGTGCCGCCAAGAAGTTCATCGAACTCACTCGCCTTGCGCAATAGCGTTTCATGTTCGGCTTTGGAGCCATGTTCCCAAATTTCCAGTAAACGATGCGCAAACGCGCGCGGCTGAGCTTTCAGAAATAGCGTCCTATCAGAAAACGCCTTTGCCAATGTTGGCTCCGCCGCGAGAAGACTTCGCAGGGGTCTGTTCGCTGTCAGGCCTGAAGCTGCTTCGAATATCTCGCCGAGATACTGGCGAATAAGTTTAATCTTATCGCTCGCCTCGTCTTTCCATGCACTGAGGAATTTTAACTGATCTTCGAAGCGCTCTTGTTGGAAAACTAACTCGACATAACCTGCCGCCGGGCCTGAGCGGAAGTAGTCCAAGACCGACACTTCGGTGATTGCGCCCCTGCTGGCAATTATCTCTAGGTCTCTGGCAATTCCTCGAAATGATCCTCGTGTACGCTCAACGATCAGTTCGAGAGCCGGGATATCTGACTCTATTCCTTCTGCGTGGCACAGCCTCTCCAAAAATACCGTGCCGGACGCGAACGTCGGTGCATTAACTTGAAGCGGATAGAGTTGCTCCATTGTCGCAAGTGGAATCTGACTTATGTCGTTAGTGCAAAGTATATATGTGACCCGCTTCATTGGGCGGCCCATCCGCTCGTGCAAAATTTGAAACGAGCGTTCCGACAGGAGCTGTGCTTGATCGATCAACACAACCAAGCCTCCCGATCCAAATGACTCCGTTTCAACCTCATCATTGATTTGATGGGCAAAACGCACGTCGTCTACCGCGCCGTGACGCATCATCCTCAGATTAGGATGAATTTCGCGTCTAAACGCATCACACGACTCACACGAATGACACGGCCCTTTACCGGGTCGCTCGCAAAGCAATCCTGCAGCGTATATTTCCGCGATGCAGGTTATCCCACAGCCCGATCGGCCGTGAATAAGAACGCTTCGCCCGTTTTTGCTTTCGATTTGCTTTCCTAAGAACGAAACAATTTCGTCTTGGCCTATAATATCCTGAAGGTCTCGTGGTCTGTGCTTTTGCGCTAGACTCAGATTGCTGATTTGGTCCATTCCAGAGACACCGTGCTCGCCACCATCTTCAAAGTGAGCGGTCTGCAGGTGTCTCCAGGACACCTGTAATCCGCTTTGTATATCCTTGAGCATGTACAGATACGCCCCGGGTAAAGCTATGAATCAAGAAATTGTTTTTGACGTTGATGAAATTCTCAATACGGCTGAGGGTATTCCTCTCACTGAAACTAATGCAAACTTCGGCACGATATCCTTGGATTCGATACCGGTCGGCCGCACCGGGCTCCAAGAACCCGACTTCAGTGTTCCCCTTCAGATCGACGAAATTGGCTTTGCTGTTACAGCACTCGACTTCCGTAAGATGGTTGGAATCCTTGACCTGCTGCTGAAGTATAGCGATCCGCGGCACCGCGTTGTCCGGCTTAACATTTTTAACGATCGAGTGCGTTGGGACGCGGACATTGGCCAATCGTTTGTTCAAGTAACCATGCACGGGCCAGTATGGAATCATCCCGCTGGCGCATCGGCCTCAATTCGTATCCTCTCCCTTGATGACCTAATTGCTACCTCTAAAGCTCTTGGAGAAAACGCTTCATTCAGAGTTGGTACCCGCCTCATCGAAGTGACGTCACCAGAATTTACGCGCCCGCTTTATGTCTATCCCCATGAGCGGTTTCTTGCTCACTCCGACAAGATTCTAAAAAGCCTTGAAAGCTGTGAGTCTGCGTCCATTGAAACTCAAATGCTTATGCGGGCGATCAACTTCGTCAGCAAATTCGTTAATACTGATAGCGCCGATGCAACGTTCGATCTCGTCGAAATATCAAATGGTGCCGCACTTGCGGCAACGCGTAATTGTTTGGCTAAGGCAAGCTCAGAACGACTGGCTGAAATAAGCGTTTCGTTTCGGCCCCGGCTTTTGCGATTTGTGAAGCCAGTGCTTCCTTTTATCGGCACCGCGAAATTGCGCCACAATGAAAGTTTTTGTGTCATCAAGGGGGACAATGTATTATTTGGCTTTGAAGCCATTCAACAATCCTTTCCCCTGATCGAGCCACAAACGATTGCGGAAAATCTACTAATTCCGGCATCCAAGCTTCGCTCGGTTGTTTCAGCAACCGTTCGCACTTTTGGCCCTGGTGGAGTGCTACGGCTATCTTGCGACAGCATTGGTTTGACAACATGTCAAATGCTCGCATTCAATCCAGCAGACACGAGAGACCTATCTATATCGTCTACCGTCTCGGCATCTCGGCCGGATGGGCCTCGTGCGCTCAACGTTTCCTTACCTGCTTCTCCTATTTATTCTTTCCTTGAAGAGTTTTCAGCATCAAACGCCGAACTTGGTTTTACCGAGGATCGCACGAGACTCATATTGCAAGACACGAAGGACCAACTGACTTGCGAAATACTCGTGAGTCTGCAGCGCATGAATGAACGAAAACACACTTCGGGAAGACAGTAAGTGATGAAGGCCGAACAAGACGTCGTGTTGCCTATGAAGATCAGCTTTGCCACCGATCCTGCTCTGCTAAAGGATGCCGTGACGACAATCGGTCCAGATGCTGATGATGTTCTCGTTCGTTTGTCATCCCGTCAAATGCAGATAGTGCTGACAGACGCGATTGAAGTGGTGGTGACGGTCCCACTGAAACGGCCAACTGGCTTAAGCGAAGACGGCAACTTAGAACTGCAAATTTCGATAAATGCTTTTGCTGGTCTGGACGATCTGGCTGAGTCCGACGAAGACATTGAATTCTCGATCCCACATTTCAAGCAGGCCGTTGGAGATGAGGGTCGTATCGAGATTCGCACGGGCACAACTACGATTATGTGGTTCTACGTGCTGCTTGGCACGGATATCACGCCTGCGACCTCAACAATGATTCATAGTGTGCCCGTTAATACTGACGCGCTTCGTAGATCACTCCAACTTGTTCGAAGCTTTGCCAAAAAGTCAGACACAAACCCGATATTTTCCATCATGAGTGTTTCGGATTCGGCCGCATTGGCCGGCGCGGCTAGTCTGTTCGAACCGTTCATATGGACGCCCTCATCGAAGTCGATTTTCGGGTCGAACATGCACACAGCAACCGCGCTATCGCACTTCTTGGACGCTTTACAGGTCAGAATATCACGCTCACTAATGACGGCCGGCATCAGATCGTTTCGAACGATCATCTTTCCTGTTCAATTCCTGTAGCCGGAAAAGGATCGCGATGGCCTGGCCGTAATAGCAGCAGCGCCGAGATAAAGGTTCAAGCATTCGATCTTGCTAACCGTATCGGTCACATTTTTGCGCAAACCAAGCACGGCGGAGTGAAACCTGACAAAAGTGAAATCACTCTGAGTTTGAAAGACGCTCGAACTATAACTTTCGCTACACGCGTTAACGGTGGTACGGCAACTGTGGACTGCCCAATCCTTGAACTTGGCGATGTGGCCGAAGGCGGCGCAACCGACGTCTCGATATCGGCCGCTGGGCTGTCAAGCTTCTCCGCCGTCGGAGATCAGGCTATTTCTATGAAGATATTTAAATCTGCCGTGCTATTTGAGCAGAACATTCAAGGCGGAAATGTCTCGACCTTAGTTGTCGCCAACCGACGAGCGCTCTAGGCGAGTGAGCTAACGCACACGTAACTCCGCTTGATCTACTTTGAATCGCTCAATTTCTTTTTCGGTACCGAACGCTTCGCGAAGTAGGAACAATTGGTTCAAGCAGCCTCTCTATATCCGAAGACGACATCAAGTCGTCTGAGGAGTATTTACTATGAAGAAAAAGTTTCGCAACGAAGCCCTGAATAACTTATTTCGTGAAAACGATCCGCCTGAGATGACCGAAGCAATAAACGCTATCATCGCCGCAAAGCATTTCGTGAAGCGGCCTGCTTCGTCACACTTAAAGATGCGGAAGGTGAACTATTTTCCCACAACTGGCACTATTACTGTCGACGGTGAGGGGCGGGCTAAACCGGAGCGAGAACTTGAGCATTTGATCCCGCTGCTCAACAAAATGTACCCGCGTAAAAAATGATTGTCGTGCTGAGCCAAGTCTTCATGGTCTCGATTTGTCTGACGCCATCCAAGAAAACAGTGAGATGTCGAATCTTACCGAGCGATTGGACCCGCATGGAAGCCTTCGCTGAAAGTAGACGCGATGACCTCTCTAAACGCTGGAGTGCTGCCGGTCTAATATCGTTGCAAAGCGCTTGACGGGAGAGCAACTTACCTACACACCCTAAGTTAACCACTCCGGCAGTGCATGCTAACCCTGAACCCCAACCCTTCGGGTTGGGGTTATTTGTTGGAAGACTTTTTAAATCCAAAACCGCAATCCCAACCTCAATTTCATTTTATTTGAAAATTGTTGGTCGGATTGCATGCGTATCTGCATCAACATTGCGTCAACAAAAGTATGACTTGAATGACATTCGTTCAGGGGCGTGCTTTTATAAAATTCTGTCAACATCGCTCAGGTCGCTCCGAATAATCCTAGCAACAATGATTGCTAGGAGAATACATGACCGCGACTCGCACTGTTACCGTTTCCGCCAATACATCAAGCCGGCGCAAACGGGATGATAAGATTTCCGCGTCCTTCGTAAGCTTGCCTCGTGTCCCGCTCGTCCCCGACGAGCTGCTGAAGCGCCACAACCTCTATTGCTTCATCGACACACGCTTCCGCCGCGCCGCCCGGCTCCTGCAGGGTTGTTGGCTTAAGGACCATAACATCCCCAACAGCGCCGTAACTCGAACGATCGATAACGTCACAAAAACATTCGGCTTCGCTTCCAACCTCAGTAACGCTGCCGCAGAAGCGGGCAAGAACTTCATCGACGATAAGGTTCATCGTCTCGTCCTCTGCGAATTGCTACTGAGGGAAGAAGGCGCTGCAATCGACGAAGAACGTTTATTTGCTAACGCTCTCTCCTCAATGCCGTTGACATTTAATCTCCTCGGCCCACTTGCGCTCGATCTCAAACTCGCCACCGCCGTCTTCCGACATTTGTTGCCAGAGTTCGTCCACACGGTCGAGCACATCGCCTTCGAGCACTCCCCTGGCCGACGCGAAGCTCGCTTTCTTAACGACGGCACCGCGTTTGACGCCGCCGTCCACGTCATGACGCCCGGGGGGACCTCCGGCACGATCTTCATTGAGGTAAAATATTCCGAAGACATGACCGGCCCCGCGGCTCGCATACGCAATCGATACACCGAGGCATCGAGACAAGTTCATCTCTACACAGACCCGGACAGCGCGCTCCTACGCTCTCTAGCCCTGGAGCAATTATGGCGGGAGCATATGCTTGCTCAACTTATTGTTGATCAGGGCATCACCACACGCGCCATCTTCATGACCATCGGCCCACGCCTTAACCGCCGCGTCATGACCGCTTTCAAGGTCTACGAGAACGAACTTATTCATCGCGAAGACCAAGACGCAAACCGCGTCGCATTTGAACCGGTGACGCTGGAAGCATTCGTCGACGCCATCAATGCGGCCGGCTCAACGAAATTGGCTTCGTCTTTGTGGCGGCGCTATTTGGACTTCGGTCGAATTTATGACCTCGCCCTCGAAGAGGTCGGCGCGGCGCCCGATCCCCAAACAAACACGGCGGCTAAAAAAAACTTGCCAAGCCGCTTCGTCGACCGGAACCGCCGGCGACTTCCAGTTCGTCCAACCACAGTACCGCAGCGCGCACCCGCCGAGACGATGAACTCACCGGCAAACGAACGAGGGGCGTCATGACTCTTGGACAAAGCCTCCTCACCTTGGCCGATCAAGTCCAACTTCTCGTCAACGCGCTCGCTGACGATCAAGATCACGTCCCGGTCGTCAAATTGTTCGCGCCCGATGGCGCAGCCACGTGGCTCCTCACCGAGGTGGATCCGGACGATCCTGATCGTGTGTTTGGCCTTTGTGACTTGGGACTCGGTTTCCCGGAACTTGGCTACGTTAGTCTCGCGGAAATAAGCTCGGTGAAAGGCAGACTTGGCCTGTCTGTCGAGCGCGATGCGCATTTCGTCACCGATAAGCCGCTCTCGCACTTCGTTGAAGAAGCGCGGATGAAAGGACGAATTGTCACCTAATTAAATGCGGCGGTCATTTTGGCCGCCGCACTACCAACTACTGCGTGCAGAGATGACACTCTTTCGAAACTTTTACACCTGCTATAGATGCGGTCACGATTGGTCAGATGTCTGGTCGGCGACCTGTGACGATGATTGCCCGGCCTGTGGAGCACGACATATCTCGCCGACGAGGAGTGAGGACGCGAATGATAACGACGCTTCGATCAGCGCTGACTATAGCGATGAGCTAATCTCTCGCTGAACTAAAGCCATATGACTACGATGATTGAGAGAATTTCAATGGTGCGAACCTATGCAGTTGGCGATGTCCATGGTTGCCTGCGGCAACTGAAACAACTCGTTGAGCTATGCGAACAAGATGCCAGCGAACACGACGCACGTTTCATTTTTCTCGGCGACTACATTGACCGCGGTCCGGACAGTCGAGGGGCAATTAAATTTCTCATGGCCCTGCAGCATGCGCGCCCCAAACAGGTTATCTGCCTGATGGGCAATCATGAGGACATGTTGCTCGCGGCAACAGATCATCCGGATTGGGAAGATCGTTGGCTACGCAATGGAGGCATTCAAACGCTCGAAAGCTATGGCGTAAGCAACGCCTATCAAATACCGAAAGATCATATCGACTGGCTTCGGCAACTCCCGAAGTTCCATGACGATGGCCTGCGCTTCTTCGTGCATGCGGGAGTCGACCCGCATCGCCCGCTCGCCCAGCAAGATGATTTAGACCTGCTCTGGATCAGAGAGCCATTCCTCTCGTCGAACAAGCGCTTCGAACGACTCATCGTTCACGGACATACGCCCACCGAAAACGGCGAGCCCGATATCCGCACTAATCGAGTAAACATCGACACTGGAGCTGTATTTGGAAACCCGCTGACAGCGGCTGTATTTACCGACCAATCGTCGAATGTTGAGAGGATTTTAGCTCAAGCGCGAATTAACGCTTGCTCTGATTTTCTTTAGCACTCCGCTTTTTCGCTTCTTCAAAGAAAGCACGCATGGGCACCTTTAACGCCTGCGCAACGTGCCATAAGCTCACAACCGTGGGATTTCGCTGTCCTTGCTCCAAGCCACTAACGTACGCTCGATCTACTCCCATCCGATCGGCAAGCTCGGCTTGAGACAATTCGGCATCAAGCCTTAGCCTCCGAACGTTATCGCCAACCATTCGCCGCACGTCATCCGACATGCAGCTAGACGGCCATAGCGTTGCACTTTAATGCGACGCATTATATTGCACATTGACGTCAATTTCCCGTAGACTTTCCCGAATTGGAAAGCAGGCAATGTTTGCAATTAAGGGGGCAGGTTAAGTGACCAACGCAGTTGACCGGCCGGCAGTGGAAACACCTGCCGCGAACGACAAGGGCTATGCTCTTGCAGTCTATCTTCTTTATCTAATTGGGTTTTTGACCGGAATAACCGCGCTGGTCGGCGTCATAATCGCCTACGTCAAGAAACCCACCGCCACCGGCTTTCTTCAAAGCCACTTCCAGTTTCAAGTCCGCACATTCTGGATCGGCCTGCTTTATCTCGGGGTCGGAAGTTTTCTTCTTTTCCTGTATGTCGGCGGACCGATCCTCTTGTGGTGGTTTGTCTGGACCCTGGTCCGGACCATTAAGGGCCTAATCCTCCTGAATGACGGGCGACCGATTCCCCAGCCTACCTCGTGGCTGTTCGGTTGATGTCATGCAGAAATCAATGATCCGCTTGCTTGGCGTGACCGCAGCTTTTGCAATTACCGGGTTACTCGCCGCCTGTAACGACTCGCCCTGCTCCGACAGCGCCGTGCTGTCGAAGGTCAAAGAGCTCTTCGACAAGCAGCAGTTCGGACAATTTATCGAAGCCCCACCGAGCGTCTTCGTCGTTCAAACCAAGAGCGCGACAGAAGTATCTACTGATAAGGACAGCACCAAAAATCGTTGCTCCGTTCTTATCACCACCGACATCATCGAAATGATGCGATTTACCAAGCAGGCTTCTGAGGAGGAGATCGCCAAGATCAGAGTCGAGGCCCCCAAGAAGGGTTTTGCGCTTACGACCGACACCTTGGTGAACTACGTCGTCCAGCCCCTAGCTAACGGCCAGAACTACGTGACGGTGCTGCCGTGAAGATGTTTCTTCCAATCGTAACCTTCTTAACGGCCCTTCTCTTCACGACTCTGATCGAGGCAGAAGAGAAGACCTTTTACAAGAAAGAGACAGACAGGTTCTGGACGGTCATTGGCGGCGCCGAGACCGACACCGGTCAAGCCACCTGTTTCGGTGAGGCGACCAAGAAGGATGGTTCAATCATTCAGATCCACCGATCGCTTGTTGACGGCGAACTCTGGGTCTTAGTCTACGATACAGAATGGCAAATCGAGGGACCAGACATTGGCACGCTGCGCTGGAATCTCTACGGGGCAAACAATTCTGGACTCATTTCCGGGTTCGACTTCATATTTAACGTCAAAAACAAAAACACAATCATTATTCAACAGGTCAAACCCACAGCGCTTACCGAGCCTCTTTGGAATACGCGCTACTTCACTCTCGTCATGCCGGGTAATCTACCGAACTTTACTGCGAGCTTTGAAACCAAGGGCGGCACCATGCTGACCGCCATCGCCGATTGCATCAAGCAGAACGAAAAGACGTTCAAAGATTTCAAGCCATCACTCGAAAAAGTTCCAGATGCTGTGAAAGAGCAGCTTTGAATCTCTAGTTCGGAATCCGAATGTCAGCTTGCGCGAGCACCAGACATTGGCCCGCGATCGGCACTAGCCAGTAGCCGATCCTAGCTGTCGGCCTCGTCAGGCGCCTCCAACAATTGCGCGCCGACAAGATCGAAAGCGGCATGAGGTAGATTTAGGCCATTCACGCTGTCAAAATGCCCGAACGTCTTGCTGAGATACTTTGACGCCAGATAGAGCCAGTTCAGATCAACCGGCACAGGCGCGATCGCCGCGCCACGATGCCCGCGGTGTGCCGGATTCTGGCAGGGGACCGTATTAAACATGCTCACATGGGCCCAGTTTGAATGGGCGACGCCACTAAACGGCTGATAGACATAGTTGTAGAAGTCAATGAAGCCCGCTTCCTCGGCCATTTTTCGCGCGTTGAGACCAGACCAGTTGCCGAGGTTCACCTCGACGAATACCTCCATCCGTTGGCCCGCCAACCAGTTACTCCAGATTTCGATCATCTGCCGCAGTTCCTCGGCATCTTCCGGGTCAGTCGCGGCTTCCAGCGCTCGCTTCTGATGGGCGATCTGCAGCTTGACGGCGCCCTGCCCGTCCTCAACAAACCGCCGCGCCCGCGGTCCAGGGTCCTTCAGAATCCAAGCTAGGCTGATGAAGACGTCAGCGATCGCCCTTAATAGGATGGGGGCAATGTGCGGGGTCCAGACGCCCGGCGAAGATGCCATCTCCATGGTCAGCGCCGCCTGTCGGCAAAGGAGTGCCGTCACCACCTCGAAGACCTCAACCGCGTTCAGATCCAGCGGCCAGTTCGCTAGTCTGGCGCGCAGATCTGCTCGAACGGCGTTGCGAAAAGCGAAGACGAACCGCTCTAGGTCATCTTCGCTGTCGGTGGTCTCATCTTCGAGAGTGTCCGGGAAATGGCAGGGACCAAAACCAGAAATACAACCCCAGAACGCCTCTACCCACAACGCGTCGTCCTCGAAGCCGCCGCCATCCAGCTTCACAGTCATGAACAAACTCGATGCCGCCGCTCGAAAGGCGCCAGCGGCGCGCCGCGCTTCCTCCGTATCCGGATAGCGGTTGATAACCTTGAGCCGCTCAATAAGGTCATCGACCAAGGGCTCCGCGACGTGAAGCTTGCCTTGGTCTAATCCCAGCTCATAGCCAAGTGCCATAGATAGTACCGCTACGCGGCCATTGCGGTCGTAAAGTTCGCGGAGCAATTCGGGCAAGCGCTCCTTCTGCTCGGGCGTGGCGTCCACACTTCCCAAGAACGCCAAAGGATGATCAGGCGCCACGACTGCCAGCGGCGCCAGTGATTGACGGATCGCTGTGAGGATAGAAGGATCTAGCGCGGACGTCATCGACACCTTCATCGCCTCTGAAAGCTCTGCGAACGCGCTGAACTTAACGAACATCGAGCGCTCGGCCTCGTCCATCGCCGCGCAGGCCGTTCGGCCTAAGGTACGACAATAGCCCCGAGCCTCCTCATAGCCAAAATGGTCGATGACCAGACCAATCCACAGGGCCTCGGGCACGAGTTGGCGGGTCCAGGAATATTGGGACAGCTTTCCTCCGAGCTTGTGCACGAAGGTCGGCACGAGCTTGCGTTTGACTACTATGTGATCCTGTAGGACCGGTTTGCGCAGTTCGTCAGCCAAGATCCTACTCCTGTCGTTGCGCACCCGCCCGGCAATGTGCATTGATCACTGTTGTATCGTTCCGATCCAAGATTCCTAGCGGTGCGGGTGACCGCTCGAAGGGGCGCCGCCGTGTATTCCATGAAGCTAGACTATCGAGTTCTCTATGTACGCGCGTCACCTCTGCGACATCCTGCACCGGGCACTAGCCGCGCCGGGAGCCTACCATGAGACCCTCCAGCGCTTCGAAACTCTGCGAGGTTACGGCCTACTGCCCCGCGGTCGCGAAAATGCCGGTGTTCGCCTTACGGATGAGCAAATCTCTAGCGCAGTGCTGGGATTCCTCCCCACACTGCCAGGTTGGGCAGGACACGTTTCGCTGCTCGTTGGTGGTTTGTGCGCGGTCGGCGGACCATCGGCGTCCGTTCGAGAATCTAAAACCTTGTTGCGGTCGATTGCAGCCGTAATTGCCAACGATGAAGCGTGTAGGTCCGTGGTTAGCTTTGCGCTCTCGATTGCCCATGAGCGGAACGGAAGCGAATACTACGCCAAAGTGATATTAGACGAAGGCGGTAAGCGGAAGGTCGTTTCTTATGTTTCGCATATGGCTGTGTCACTGCTACGGGAGGGTGCAGATAAGGACTACGACCATGATCAGATGCGAGCCCCGTCAGCGCGACAACTCGTATTGACGCGCGACTTCTTCGAGCACCTCCGCAAAGAGGTCATCACTTCGCGTGACCTCGACCTTCCGCTCAAGACCGACTCGCGGGAATATGAGAGCGAGGAAGAGCGGAATGCCTTCCACCGAAAGCTGGGGGCGCGGCGCAATTCATGCTTCCTAAATCTCGAGGTGGACACCCATGTGACATGGCCAAAGGAGCCGACTCGCGTGGAGTTTGGTGGCCATCAGTTCGTGATTTTCCCGAGAACAAAGAAGAATTCTCACTCGATTAGTATGGACCTAACGAACGAGCGTATTTCGGCCGAAGAAGCGCGCACACTCCTCAATCGCTTCCTCAGTATATTGAGCTGGTGTGACGACCATCATGCGGTGCTGAAGTACGGCTGGTCGGGTAACCCCGTGCCGGTTCCAGTGCAACGTTCTGAAGAAGTGTTCCACACGACGTCGCAATGGGTATTTTCTAGATCTATCCCCGATGACGATGACCTGCTTCAGCGCCTGGCCTACTACAGAGAGGGGTTGAATGCCCGCAATGCGGGGCTGGTAACATTCGAGGTTCTAAGCTTCTACAAGGTCTTCGAAAAGAGAGAGCGATCGAAGCAAGGAAAGCCAAACCCGACAAAGCATTGGATCGCCAAAAACTACACGGATGTCTCGCGCTTACTCCGCCCTGAAGTTATCAAGCGCTTCGATGCTGATCGCAAAGATATCGCTGTCGAACGTTATATTTTCGAGAACTGCCGCGTAGCTACAGCTCACGCATCAGACGCTGTTCCCTCCGATGCGGATGCCTCACCAGAGCTTCGGCGTCTACATTCAGCCGCGGAAGTGATCCATGCCCTCGCTCGCCATTTCATCCGTATGGAGTACGGGCTCTCCGAGTCGTACTTTTCAGATGAACCCCTGCGCTGAAAGGAGATTGCCGAGCAGGGGTCCAGACCTCTCGCCGCATGCGGCGCGCAACGTCAGAATATATTTACCCGCAATCCACGCCGCTCCTCTTCATATGATGTACGAGGGAGAGCAGCCTGCACAAGCCGAGGCGCAAGACTCGGTTCATGAGAGCCAGTTGGGCACGCCCAAATGTGAGGTAAGAGTAAGAAATCGACTCACAGCACTGGGGCCGACTCACCTAAAATGCGTTGCTCACCAACCAAATATTCCCATTTTATCTTGAGCGTTATTGTGGATTTTCCAAGTCGGCCTTCACCGCGCGCAAACCTAACGTTCGAGGTCGTTGATGATCTCGTAGGTGCGCACGCGCGTGGCCGGCTCAAAGATACACCATCGGTTCGTTATGCGGCGACAGAAGTGTGTCCGCTGATCGAACTAATGATGGAAGCCAGCAACGGCCGAACAGGGCCGCTTCTACAAACGGGTTGGCTCGATTCCATCACGCAGCTCGATCTTCGCGCCGCACTCGCAAGCGACCAGAATATCTGGCTGGATGAAACACGGTACCGCGGGTTTATGCGAACGACGTTTGATCCACGGGTCGAAGCCGATGATCTTCAGCGCAATCGTTTTCTCATCGCGGCACGGACAGCGGCGGAAGCAGCCGGCCTCGTCAAACCGGTAGCGCAATGCCTAGCAGCGGCGCTACGAGAAATGGAATCCAACATACATGAGCATTCCAGCGCTGCCACGACAGGCATCCTGGCGTTTCAGGCTCGACCATCGCTATTCGAGTTCGTCGCTGCCGATAGCGGCGTGGGCGTGCTCGCGACGTTGCGTGAGGACGAGGAGTTCGTCGATCTCACGGACCACGGCCTCGCGATGCATGCGGCACTTCAGGAAAACGTGTCGCGTTATGGCCGTGTGTCTGGCCATGGCAATGGCTTTCGCGATCTGTTCCTGGGCCTTACACATTTGAACGCCGATCTGCGCTTTCGCTCCGGCGATCACGCATTGCTGATCAGCGGCCCGAAGCCGGAACTGAAAACGGCGCGCTTGGCACAGAAGACACCATTCATAGGCTTTCTCGCCGCCGTTCGGTGCCAGCCGATGGTACCTGGATCAACTACCCGCCATTAAGCAGGGTCTCAATTCGCGCGCGCATCGTGGCGATGTTTTCGACGAGGAGATCGTCGACGGGTTGACCCATGAGTGTTAGCTCGGAAATTTTCTTCATCTTGCCTTCATTATTGAGATACAGTCGCTGGCGATGGACTGCGTTCATGAAGGCTGAGGTGTCAATGTACGTCACGCGGCTGAAAGCACGCGCTAAGGCCGGAATCGCGGTCATGCCCCCGATCATCACAAAGTGGAGCGGGCGAGCCACGCGTCCGGGCAGCTGAGCTAGTTCGGCAAGGTGGAAATGGAGCCGTGTGCGCCAAGCCGCGCCTGTCTTGAATTCAAATGCCACGTCGGTCACTTCCGGACGCGCCGCGATGAAGGTTGCAAGGCGGCGGTAGTCGTGCGGCGTGCGGGCGTTCAGATGGTACGCGCCGGGGATGCCGGCGCCGACGATCTCTTGCCACGTCATCCCAATCCGCTTCATCGCGTGCATGTCGTTGTAGCGTACTTCGTCGGTGAACATCGAGTAGTTCGGCCCGGTAATCATCGCGATGCCGAGGGCACGAAACTCCGCGAGCAACGGCACCCGGATCTCGCTCAGCCTCCACCACGCTTCGATCGCCGCATCGCGCCCGCTACCTATTAGGACAAGCTGTGTGTACGGCGCGATGCCGAATGTTGCCTCGACCTCGGCGCGGCTGGTGAAGCGCGGGCGGCCATCTGGGCGGTAGAAGCGGCGAAGCGGTAGCGCGACGGCCGCGATGTCGAGCGGCGCAGCGCGGCGGTTGCCATGGTAGATGTAGGGAATGTACGAGGGCAGAACTGGTGCCGCACACGGTGCGGCGCGCAGAATGTTGCCGAGTTCCAACCCGTTCACCTCCCGCATCCGGTCCCGGAAGCCGAGCGTGTTGTTGGGGCACATGCCATCGCAAGTGTCGGGCTTGCCGCAGCAATCGTCGAGGCAGGAAAAGGCGTGTTGCTTTTTACGGATGCCTCCGCAGGTACCGAGGTCGGGACAGCCGACGCAGCCAAGTGCCATCGGTAGAGCATCGCCTTCGTCCCAGCGCCGCCGCTGGCGGCCGAGTGTCGGGGTGACGGGCTGATCCTGCGGGCGGGGGCTTACTCGCAAATGCCTATCTCCAGGGTTTGGCTGATGGGCTGCACCGACGTGACCTCACCCTCGGCGATACCCGCGCCCGCGCGGAGATGGGCAACGAACTCGGCTGGCGCGTTGGATGATTCGGCGATGATGATGTTTAGGCGCTGCACAATTACCCTGTCCCCCACGATGCGGAGCAGCACCTTCTCGCCAGGTTCCACGATGGCGTTGCCGCAGAGATCGGCGCGCGCAGTGCGCGAAACGATCGGTATATCGCCGCTGAAGAGCGTGGGGGAGTGCATCTCGACCAGACGGCGATCGAGCACACGGTTAAAGCCCGGCGCAGCGGTACGGATAAAATCCAGTCCCATCAGGCAACCTCCAGAACGGGCCGGTACTTCTTCGTGCGACCCTGCAAAATTTCCACAACGAGACTTTTCGCCGCCAAGGATGCGAGACGGTTGTTCCACGCTGTGGCGCCGACCATGTCGATCGAACGGGATTCCTCGTGCAGCTGCGCCGCGGTGGTTTCGCGCTTGCGGCTGACGAGCTTCAGCGTTTCCTGGAGTTTGTCGTCGAGCTTCCCACAGAGCTGGACGTCGGTGATATGGCTCGACGGGTCGGTAGCGCAAGTAAGGAACGCGTCGCCCGAGCGGCGCAGCATTTCTTCGATTTCTTCGCGCACCTTCTCGGACAGGTTCGCAGCGACGGCGTAGCCGGGCTGACGGCGTAGCCGGAGATGATCGCGCAAGGGCACGAGCACCTCGTTCAGATACGAGGAGGTCGCCAGCTCCACACCGGTGAAGTCGAGCACCACAAGCGCAGGTTCGGCCAATTCCGGGAATTGTTCGAGCGCTGCCACGAAGGCGCGTTGGCCCGAAAGGCGACCCGCAAGGATGGGGTCAACACCGGGACGAAGCATGGGTAAAGTGACTATCTTCATTTATCTCACTGTAAGCTGTGAGATAAATATAGGGGGTAATAGGGTTCCCCGCAACAACAATTTGTAGGTTTTCATTAATTGCCGCAGATTCAACGACTTGCATACGAGGTCGGGAAGCCGCGGAATAGCAAACGAGTCGCCCTGTCCGAAGCAGCCCGATACTTCCTCGGTCCGCGAGAACCATTGATAATGCGAAGCACATAGAAAGATGAGTGGACCATGAGCAATGCCGAGATTCGCGTTTTCGAAAGGGCATTAGATGAGCATCTACTCGGCCTGCCGACATTTGGATACGATGCCAATGCCAGCCTGGCGCTGGCCGCCAATATGTATGAGGTTGCGGCCGCGAACGATGAACTTCGCAGCCGCGCGGAAAGTCTGCATCGTGGCATCACTATTTTGGCGCCGCGACTTGTTAGTGGCGCAGCCGGCCTCGCACCCGACATTGCAGCGTTATTCAAAGATATAGAGTTTGCCGCGCACTACTACATGATTAGGGAATATCTCTACTATTCTTACAATGTGCCAGACTCCTTCATCTGGACTTTTTCAGAACGCCGCGTCGATGTGCGCTTCAATGACCGGTCTATTCCGCGCCAATTCTTCACGGTTCATAATGACTTTATTCTGAAGTCTCGCGACCATTTCGCAGGCTTTGGTAATCCGGAAAATGTCCGGGCGCTCCTCAAGGGACAGCCGGAAGGCGAAACAACCGACAACGTTGTTCAGGCAGCCCCACTGCTGGAGCAAGAAGTTGAATTGAAGCTGGCCGCATACTTTTCGATACTCGGCGAGGATCTACATAGTGACCTAGGTGGGTATTCTTATGCGCAATTTCTGAAGCTCTATCGATCGCTTATGGGTAACGCTCTGTATCATAGGTATTTTGCGCAGGCCAACAATGCTCCAGGCGCAATCTTCATTGTCGAGCAAAATCTTCTGCAGGACATCGAACGCGCTGAGATCGACATACCCGTAGAGGCAGTCAAGAGTATTCTGAATGATATCGTGTTTGGCATTGGTGCGAGCGATAGCCGCACTGACGCATCGTACTTTTCACTACTCCGCGAGGGAGCCTCACCGGGACGTATTGTTTTGATGCCCCATCACTTTGCCACTAGCGAAGGGTTGGTCAACCTGTTGCGAGTGGTCGCTCAACGTAGGCCGGCGACTTTTCTGAAACACCTGAGCGAGGAAATCGGAAAACAGTTCACCGAACGGGTTAAGACAATGTTCGAGGCACAGGGTTTCTCTTGTCGTTCGAACGTTTCACTAAGAGATATCGATCCAAAGCTCCCTGATCTTGATCTGTTAGTGATCTCGGAAGAGCCCACACTTGGTTACGTGCTACTCGTCTGCGAGCTCAAAAGCCCCCTGCCACCAAGGTGGGCGAAGGACCAGCTGAAGGTACTCAACAAGGACAGCATCTCCAAGGCATTTAGGCAGGCCAAGGCGATCAGCTCGTTCTTAAAGACGGATCAAGGTATTTATTTTCTCAGATCGTTACTACCGGAATCGGGGCTAGCCCACTTCGATGGATTTGTCGTCGTTGTCGAGCAGCTGATCGTCACGTCTGACAACGCGGGTATGTTCTTCAGTGAACAAAAAACAAAGATCATCAACTTTCGAACTCTAGAGCGGCTACTCAAACGCTCAGATGGCGACATGGCGTTCATCCAACATGTTCTGCACACCTACAACAAACACGCGGACGAAGCCATTCGAACAACCATGACCGAGTTCGAATTCGCGGATTTCACAGTGTCGTATGAGGCGGTCACGAACGGACCACTATTAGATTTTCCTACTCTCCAATGGCGCAGCTCTTCGAAGCGCGACAAATGGGTGAACGAATTTATTGAGTCAGGACTACATCCCTTTGATGTGTTCGGAAAAAAGAAAAATGAGATAAAGGGCCCGACAAGAATCGTCTTCGGCGATGTGCCAGAAGACAGCTAATAATCGTAATTATCTAAAAAAATCGAAATCGGACAGAGGAACGAGGATGCGCTCAAGCCAAGAGTTCTTCGAGCGATACATCGTCAAACGGGTTAGGCAGTGCGCGCCGCGCAATGAAGAATCCAACCACTCTTGTGTTTGGTGCGCGCTCGAGGATCTTATCTTTGACGGCTCTAAAATGAGAGCCGGTGGTGAGGAGGTCGTCAACAACACCGATAGCTTTTGGCAGACTTTCAAAATGGCCTTCAACAAGCCGGTAATTTTCCATTAGCTCAGTTGGTTTTTTGCGATTTCCACCTTTGAATTTCTCTGTCGAGTTAATCTGTTCGATTAACTCCCTGACATCTGGCTCGTTCGGCTTTCTAATCGCGCGGCATACTCGAAAGATGCGATCGTCATATTCTGCATCTGTTTTAATCTTGGATGGCGGAACTGGAACTAAGCACGCGTCTGAAAGCCAATCAGCGTTGATGGTCTGAGATAGTGCAGAAGCGCACTTTACAATCGCAGGGGCCTTGTAATTATAGCCTCCATCACCCTGTTTCTTTTGCAGATTGTGTATTAGCTGGTTCGTTTCACCACCTCGCCACCCTGCTCCAGCGGTGTATTCATAAATATAAAAACACTCATCCTCTTCCTGGAGGTAAAAGTGATCGCGCCGATTATTTTCGTCAATTTTCTGGAGTCGAAGCGTCACCGAGTGCAGTCCAAATGTCATCCATGCTTCTAACTCTGATAGCGCCACGCTTCTCGTAAGTCGCAGGCCAAGAGATATCATCTCGCAAAAAACATGAGTCCAAAATAAAGAGCTTACGTCCTTGCTGGAGAGCGGCCCTAGCCTGAGTTAACGTTCCACTCGTATCACTCGCCTCGATGATAATAGTCGCCTCCGTCAAAGCGCTCATGGTCACATTGCGCTCTGGGAAGAACAACTTGTTCTGCGGCACATGCTGGCTGGCGTAGCGGAGAACAGGTACCTGCGATATCAAAAGATGACCCTCAGCAATCTGACGTTGGAGAGTCTCATTTTGCTTCGGATAGTATACGCCAATGGGAGTGCCTATGACAGCAATCGTGTGGCCACCAGCATGAATCGCGGCTCGATGAGCCGCAGCATCTATGCCAGTCGCCAATCCTGAAACAACCGTGAATTTCCTGTCAACAAGCTCTGTCGCGATTTTAGCGGCTCGCTGTATTCCTATTTCGCTGGCCTCGCGAGCGCCAACAATTGCAACGCTTCGGGTTTCAGCTAACTCCCAAGCACCTTGGAAATAGAACAACTCAACGGGATACCGCGCATCTCTTAGCTTTGTCGGGTAATTTCCAGTGAGATTCAGCCGTATACCGAAACGTGAAACGCCAGCCTTAGAAAGTTTCGTCACGACCTCGTTCGCACGCGCTTCTGCCACGGTATGAGAAACAAAATCAGAAGGAGTTGCAGTCTGGTCGGCTGCAAACTTTTCTGCCAGAGACTTAAACGTCGCTCCATTTTCAAGCCACAGCGCCTCATAAGCGCCAAGCTCAAGACGTGGCGAGATCGCAGAAACAGCTGGGCTAGAATTCATTCTGGCGAGCAGATTCATGAGCAGACCCTACCTGTCGCGACGGTGTCAGTCGATTTCCAGCGGCTAACTCCAGCGATATTTCAACCGGTCATTTGCTGCGATGTTCAACAGTCTGGAGAATTTAAATTCTAGAACAAAACAAGAACTTTGTAAAGGAGTTGAAATATCATAGGTTTATATAGTTAACGTGTGGTTACTTTGCCTGTTAGAGCAGAGGGAGAGTGCGTACGCTTCGCCGAGGCCACATTCGAAGCGGTTACCGTCGTGTCGCCGAGTGGATTTCATTGAACATTATTCAAACTCAATGCTTGGAATTTTCTTTAGTTCTCGGAGCATCGCGTCTGCGGGGAATTCCCCATAAGTATCCGCAACCGTCTTTCGACCGTGACCGGTCATTGCGTCCATAATATCAACGGCAAGCCCATGTCGCCGGCCCAATGTTTTAAGGCGATGCCGCCACGAGTGGTTTGGTGAAATTCTTTTGTCGGTGAGACCCAGCGACCTAATCCACCTGCTTAAAACCTTGGCTCCAGTACCCCCACGGCTATCGAACCGATCCGGCATGAGGTCCATAAACAGCGGACCACTCTTGACCGACTCCGCAAATTTAAGAAAGCCCTCGCTTTTTAACGCCGGATGGACCGGCACCACACGTTCGGAATTTACATTCTTGAGCGAGCCAGCTTCAGCGGCGAATGCGATACAATCAATACCGTCGATCTTTCGAATATCTTCGCGGCGCAGCTGACATACTTCGGCAATCCGTGCCCCCGTAAATGCACTGACCCAAGGGGCCCAACGTCGATGCGGCTCACTCTCTCGGCGAGCGGCTAGCAAAACAACTCGGGCCTCTTCGTCTGAATAACCCCGACGCTTCTCCGAGGAACGCGCTTTGAGATCGATGTTGATACGTGCGCCGGGATTGCTGTCGATCTTTCGGTTATCCGTTGCCCACTGAAAGATGGCTCTTACAGGTGCAAGCTTGCCGTCTCTGATCGTTTTCGCCTTGAGGCCTTTGGCGAGCAGGTGCGCTTTCCAAGAGACAAGATCATCTGCTCGAATGCGGCGCGCATCGTCATGACCCACGAATGACGCGAGTTCCTTCATTACTCGCCGCCAAACATACTCCGTCTTTTTGATTGGTTTCTTTTCGAGAACCCAGCCCTCTATCAAGGCATCAAATTGCAATGGTGGCCCAGCCACCCGCTGAACCGGCAACGCAGAACCAGTGTTGATGTTAGTTTCAGTGAGTCCTCGTAAGTATGAGCGGTGTCCCTGAACGACGCGCTGAAGTTCCATCGAGACGGCGTGTGCTAGCTGTCGACGATCTGTGTCGCCGACAGATCGACCTTTCAGGCTCAATCGTTCATCAGCAAGCGCGAAGCAAAAATCTTGTTGCTCAATCTTGCGACGCTCTGTGCTGTCTAAAGACCGAGTTACATCGGCATAAATTTTCTTGGATTGCGGCGAGCTCCAAAGCTCCGCTCCTATCTCTATGTCCCACGCGATGTCTTGAAATGGATTAGCGCTCAATTGCTGGCGCAAGATATCCCCGACTGCGAGCGCTTCGCGCGCGATCTCGTCGGCACCAAGAGGATGCTGACCCTTTCGCAGATTCGACCAACGCTCTTCGATCTCAGCAAGACGTAAGGCGTGAACACGCTTGGCTTCAATGGGATCGCGGGTGCCGAGACTGAAGCGTTCTTCGCCCTTACCGAGGACCAATTTAAGATCGTCGGGGACACGTTTTCGAAACCAATAATACCCGCTATCGGGATGCTTCCAGGGACGCGCCATCGAAAGTGCCATGTGTACCACCCGTGTGTACCAGTCGGGCGGTTAAAAGCCTATAGCAATCAATGACCTGTTGATTTTATTGGGTTTCTTACAGTGCTGGCGGAGAGGGAGGGATTCGAACCCCCGATAGGCTTGCACCTATGCCGCATTTCGAGTGCGGTGCATTCGACCACTCTGCCACCTCTCCGGCGCCGGCGCGAATTGCACCGTGGTCGCGCGACTTTTAGGCGAGGATCGATGCGGAAACAAGGCATTCGCGAAGCCGCCGTGGCCGGTTTTGCCCGGATTAGCGGCCCGATCAGGCTTTTTTCTTGTCGGCGCTCTTCTTCTCCGCCGCGCCGCGATTGGTGAATCGCGCATTTCCAAGCCCGGTCCCGATGGTGAGAATACCCCAACGCTTGTAGTCCTGCATGAAGGGCACTTCGCTGAGCCCCTGCACCACGCCGTCATTATGCATCAGCACCGCGGTGTCGTGCTCGCCGATCGAGGGAATGGCTTCCGCCAGACGTTCCGGCAGATTGAAGGAACTGCTTTCCCAGTTTCCCGGAAGATTCTGGGCGCCTTTCTCGATCGCGCCGTCTTCGTCGATCTTGCCCGGACATGCGATGCCGATAAACGGCGTCAGCTTCAATCCTTCGTTCTCGGCCTCCTTGATGAAGTCCTTCAGCATCCCGGTGAGCTTTTTCACCGCGCCGTCCCGCGTCGGCTCATCGTCGGCATGTCGCCAGATTTTCGATTTCCAGACCTGGGCCTTGGACAGATCCGGCGCCTTGTTCTGCCGCGTCTCGACCACGCCGCAGCGAATGTTGGTGCCGCCGATGTCGACGGCGAGAATGCAATCGTGCCCCTCGAAAATCCACGACGGCGCCAGATGCGCGCAGCCGATCAAAGCCGCCTCGTCGGGATGATAGCGGATCGGCATCATCTCGATTTTGTGGCCCTCGCCTTTGAGAATGAGATTGGCGCGGGCGATGGTAAGCTGGCCGATGCGGCGCTGCTTGAATCCACCGCCGACGACGATGGCCTCGGTCTTCTCCCACGCCTTAGTTTTCAGAAAACGCTTGGTCACATAGGCGAGTTCGTTGGCGAAATCCTCGACCGCGCCCTGCACCACGGCCGCAGACTGAATGTCATCGCCGACCAAAATCTGGTCGAGGGTCTTCTTGCTGAGCTCCTCCGCCGGCTTTCCACCGAACGGATCCTCGTCGGCCTTCATCAGCGGCTTGCGCAGTTCGTCGAGGATCTCGTGAAACGCGCCTTTGCTGGCGCGATCGCCGACGAAGCCGTTTTCGTCCTTGATCTCGATATTGTAACTGTCGACATCCACCGACGGCAGCCGCGTCGCCCCGTGCTTGCCGATCCGAACCGCAGTCAGCACTTCCTCAGCCATGCGTCTTCGCCCCTCAGCCTGTTTCCTTATCCGCCGCTGCAACAACGGCGTCGGAACCCCAAGGTTGCATGGCCGGAAATTTATGGGGCGAGCGGCAGAATCCGGCCAAATACCCGCATTTCCTGCGATTTTTGCCGCTTTTGAGCGGTGTTTTCCTTGACTCGCAGTCCTGCGTGGCTATAAGTCACCCGTCCGGCGCGGAGGTTTTCGCGCCGTTACCTTTTGCACGGTCGCAAGACCCTGCTTTGAACCCATAGCGCGATCAGCAAAAGTGGACACCGGTTTTGCGTCCGGTCGCGCTTAGACATTACGACTGAACAAGAAGCCGGCCCGGACACCGTCCGAGAGCCGGGATCGAACACGAAGGAATAAAACGATGTTCGCAGTCATCAAAACGGGCGGCCGGCAGTTCCGGGTCGTCCCGAATGATGTGCTTGAGATTGGCAAGATCGCCGGCGATGTCGGCTCGATCGTGCAGCTTGGTGAAGTTCTGGTGGTCGGCGGCGACACGCCGGTGCTCGGCGTTCCTTTCGTGAAGGGTGCGTCGGTTGCGGCGGAAGTACTCGATCACAAGCGCGGCCCGAAGGTCATCGCCTTCAAGAAGCGCCGCCGCAAGAATTCGAAGCGCAAGCGCGGCTATCGTGACGAGATCACCCTGATCCGCGTCACCGAGATCCTGACGGACGGCAAGTCGCCGACCATTGGCCCGCGCGCGAAGAAGGAAAAGAAGGCCGAGGCGGCTCCTGCTGACGGAGACGCTCCGGCCAAGAAGGCTCCGGCAAAGAAAGCCGCGGCGAAAAAGGCGGCCCCGAAGGCTGTGGCCAAAAAGGCCCCCGCCAAAAAGGCCGCCACGAAGGCCAAGAGCGACAAAAAGTGAGATGATTCCGAAACGGAATCGCGTTAGAGACTGAGACGGATTTTTGGAGACGAGCCATGGCTCATAAAAAAGCAGGCGGTTCATCGCGCAACGGACGCGACTCGGCTGGCAAACGCCTTGGAATCAAGGCGTTCGGCGGCGAGCACGTGATTCCGGGCAACATCATTGCGCGCCAACGCGGCACCACCTGGCACCCGGGCGCCAATGTCGGCATGGGCACGGATCACACCCTGTTCGCCAAGGTCGCAGGCACCGTGGAGTTTCGCGCCAAAGCCAATGGCCGCACCTTCATTTCGGTTGTCCCGGCCGTAGCCGCCGAATAACGGTAGACACATCGCGTCTGCCGGTCCTGTTGACCCGGCAGAGCGCCAAAAGGCTCTCGAAAGGGGAGACGGGAAACCGGCCTCCCCTTTTCGTTTGTCCGTCGCCTCGGGGCGGACGCAACAAGGAGCCTTCTCATGTTGCAGGAATTACCGACCCGGTCCTTGCGGGAATCAGGAGCTGTCGTCCTCGAGACCAAGCGGCTGTTGCTGCGCCAGCCGACGCTCGCGGACGTAAAGGCCATCACGCGCATCGCCGGCGATGAGCGCGTCGCGATCAATTTGCGCCGCGTGCCGCACCCCTATTCCGTCGAGGACGCGACGCAGTTCGTTGCCAGGGTGGCGAATGCCGGCGGCATGGCGACGTTTCTGATCGAGAGAAAAAACGAGGCTATCGGTCTTGCGAGTCTGACCTGGGACAAGGATGAGCGGCCGGAACTTGGCTATTGCCTCGGCTTCCATCATTGGGGACAGGGCTATGCCACCGAGGCAGCGCGCGCGCTGATCGATTTCGCCTTCGAGGAGTTTTCCATCGACGCCATTCACTCCGGCGCGCGTGTCCTAAATCCCGCGTCGCGCCATGTGTTGGAGAAATGCGGCTTCCAGTGGACCGGCGTCGAGCTGCATCGCTTCCTCGCGCTCGGCTCATCCACCCCGGTCGATCGCTTCCGGCTCGAGCGGGGCGTGTGGTCCTCTCTTAAAGGCTGGAGCGATGCAGTCCGCCGTTAAGCACATAGGCATGATCCCGAAAAGTGGGGACCGGTTTTCGGATAAGATCATGCCTCAAACAAAGGACAGGCATGCCGGGCAGTTGTCCAGCATGCCTTCACACGTTACGTGTAAGCCATGAAATTTCTCGACGAAGCCAAGGTCTATATCCGTTCCGGCGACGGCGGAAACGGCTGCGTGGCGTTTCGCCGCGAGAAATTCATCGAATTCGGGGGCCCCAACGGCGGCAATGGCGGACGTGGCGGCGACGTCATTATCGAAGCCACCGACGGCCTCAACACGCTGATCGATTATCGCTACCAGCAGCACTTCAAGGCGCAAAAGGGCGGCCACGGCATGGGCAGCGATCGCCATGGCGCGGGCGGCAAGGATGTCGTGCTGAAAGTGCCGGTGGGAACGCAGGTGTTCGACGAAGACCGCGAAACGCTGCTTTACGACTTCACGAAACTCGGCGAGAAATTCGTCATCGCCAAGGGCGGCAATGGCGGCTTCGGCAACGCGCACTTCAAAAGTTCGACAAACCGTGCGCCCCGCCATGCCAATCCCGGACAGCCCGGCGAAGAGCGCTGGATCTGGTTTCGCATGAAGCTGATCGCGGACGCCGGTCTTGTCGGCCTGCCTAACGCGGGCAAGTCGACCTTTCTTTCGGTCGTCAGTTCCGCAAAGCCGAAAATCGCGGACTATCCGTTCACGACCTTGCACCCCCAGCTCGGCGTCGTGCAGATCGACGGCCGCGAATTCGTGCTCGCCGACATTCCCGGCCTGATCGAGGGCGCGCATGAGGGTACCGGCCTCGGCGACCGCTTCCTCGGCCACATCGAACGCTGCCGCGTGCTGCTGCACCTTGTCGATGCGACCTGCGAACACGCCGGCAAGGCCTACAAGACGGTGCGCGCCGAACTCGAAGCCTACGAACACGATCTCACCGACAAGGTCGAGATCGTCGCGTTGAACAAGATCGACGCGGCCGATCCCGATCATCTGAAAGAACAGGCGGCGCGGCTCAAGCGCGCGGCGAAGAAGACTCCCATGCTGGTGTCCGGCGCGACCGGCGAAGGTGTGACAGACGTGCTGCGCGCGCTCGCCGATGTCATCAGCGAAGCACCGGTTTCGGCAAAGGCCAAAGGCAAGCCAGAGGGCGGCGACGAGAAAGCGCCAGCACCGGGCTGGTCGCCATTATCGAACTAGCCCGGTGCCCAACTAACCACTGTTTCATTCTCATCGTTCGAAATCAGATGTCCCATCCCAAGCTGAAAGATTTTCGCCGCATCGTCGTGAAGGTCGGCTCGTCGCTGCTGATCGACTCGGCCGCCGGTCAAGTGAAAGAAAACTGGCTGAAGGCGCTGGCTGCGGATATCGCCGCGTTACATCAGGACGGCAAGGACGTGCTTGTTGTCTCGTCCGGTTCGATCGCGCTTGGCCGTTCCCGTCTGAAACTTCCAGCGGGTACGCTGAAACTGGAGGAAAGTCAGGCCGCCGCCGCGGTGGGACAGATCGCGCTGGCACGCATCTGGTCGGAAGTGCTCGGCACGCACGGCATCGGAGCGGGACAGATTCTGGTGACGCTGCAGGACACCGAGGAACGCCGCCGCTATCTCAACGCGCGCTCCACGATCACAAAACTGCTCGAATGGCGAGCGGTGCCAGTGATCAACGAAAACGACACCGTTGCCACCAATGAAATCCGGTACGGCGATAACGACCGGCTCGCCGCGCGCGTCGCCACCATGACCAGCTCGGATTTGCTGATCCTGCTGTCCGACATCGACGGACTCTATGACGCGCCCCCCGGCGCCAATCCCAACGCGAAAATGATCCCGATCGTCGAAGCCGTCACCGCCGACATAGAGGCAATGGCGGGCGCGGCAGAATCCGAATTGTCGCGCGGGGGCATGCGCACCAAGATCGAGGCCGCAAAGATCGCAACCTCGGCCGGCACCCATATGCTGATCGCCTCCGGCAAGATCGAGCACCCGCTGCGCGCCATCGCCGAAGGCGGCAAGTGCACGTGGTTTTTGACCCCCGCCAATCCGATTACCGCCCGCAAGCGCTGGATCGCCGGGTCGCTCGAACCGAAGGGAACGCTCGTCATCGACGCCGGAGCGGTCAACGCCCTTTATGCCGGCCGCAGTCTGCTGCCCGCAGGCGTCATCCGGGTCGACGGCGTATTCGCACGAGGCGATGCCGTGATCGTGCGCGGGCCGGACGGCCACGAGATCGGGCGCGGACTCGTCGCCTACGACACGGAGAATGCCGAGAAGATCAAGGGCCGCTCCTCGTCCGACGCGGCGCAGATATTGGGTGTCAGCGCCCGCACCGAGATGATCCATCGTGACGACCTTGTCGTGGCGGGTGCACGCGGTGGCGACACCGGCAAATGAGCCAGAACGCATGTCTCGCCCCTTCGCAGCATGGCGATTTCTGTGCTACGGCGTGGGTTTAGGCAGAAAAACCATTAGATAGACCCGCATGAATGCTCCGCTCAAAGCTTTCGACGAAGCCTCCGATCTTCCGTCCCTGATGACCGAGCTGGCTGCCGGTGCGCGCCGTGCTGCGCGCATGCTGGCGCTCGCCTCCACGGAGCAGAAGAACGCCGCGCTTGCCGCGATGGCGAAGGCAATCCGCGCCTCAGCGAAAGAGATCATCGCCGCGAATGCCGAGGATGTCACCGAGGCCAGAGCCAATGGCGCAAGCGCCGCATTCATCGACCGCCTCTCGCTCAATGACGCCCGGGTTGAATCGATGGCGGCCGGTATCGACGTGGTGCGCGGCATCGACGACCCTGTCGGCGTCGTCAGTGAAACTTGGACCCGGCCCAATGGCATGCGGATCGAGCGCGTACGCGTGCCGCTCGGTGTGGTCGCCGTCATTTTCGAAAGCCGTCCGAACGTATTGGCGGATGCCGGCGCGCTGTGCCTGAAATCGGGCAACGCGGTGATCCTTCGCGGCGGCTCGGACAGCTTCCGCTCCTGCCGCGCGATTCATACCTGTCTTGTGCAGGGTCTGCGTGAAGCCGGATTGCCGGAGGCCAGCATTACGCTCGTGCCGACACGCGACCGCGCCGCCGTCGGCCTCCTGCTGACCGGGCTCAGCGGCGGCGTCGATGTGATCGTCCCGCGCGGCGGCAAGAGCCTCGTGGCGCGTGTCGAGGCCGAGGCGCGCGTGCCGGTCTTCGCGCATCTGGAAGGCGTCAATCACGTTTATGTCGACAGGGCCGCCTCACTCGATATGGCAAAAACCATCGTGCTGAACGCGAAAATGCGCCGCCCCGGTGTTTGCGGCGCAGCGGAAACGCTGCTGGTCGACAAGGCCGCCGCCGCGACGCAGCTCAAGCCGCTGGTAACGATGCTGATTGACGCGGGCTGCGAGGTACGCGGCGACGCTGATGTCCAGCGCGCCGATGCGCGCGTCAAGCCGGCCACCGAAGAGGATTGGGGTACCGAATACGAAGACGCGATCATCGCCGCGAAAGTCGTGAACGGCGTCGATGACGCTATCGCGCATATCGAGAAATACGGTTCGCACCACACCGATGCCATCGTCACCGAGGACGAGAAGGTCGCGGAGAAATTTCTCAACCAGGTCGATTCCGCCATCGTACTCCACAACGCCTCGACGCAATTCGCCGATGGCGGCGAGTTCGGCTTCGGCGCCGAGATCGGCATCGCCACCGGGAAGTTCCACGCCCGCGGCCCGGTGGGAGTCGAGCAGTTGACCAGCTTCAAATACCGCGTTCACGGCACCGGACAAACCCGGCCGTGACAAGGCCGGCGCCGGGTCGTGCCATCCCGCCACACGCCGACGGCATGCGGATCGGTCTGCTTGGCGGCTCGTTCGATCCGCCGCATGACGCGCACCGCGCCATCAGCCTGTTTGCGATGAAGCGCCTCAAGCTCGATCGCATCTGGTGGCTGGTGTCGCCCGGCAACCCTCTGAAGCAGGATCATCCGCCGCGCACGCTCGATGAACGCATGGCGGCGGCGCAGCGGCTCGCCCGTCACCCGCGTATCGACGTGAGCTGTCTCGAATCCGTCATCGGCACGCGCTATACTGCGGACACGATCGGCTATTTGCGGCGGCGGTGTCCCGGCGTGCATTTTGTGTGGATCATGGGCGCGGACAATCTCGCGCAGTTCCATCGCTGGGAAAACTGGCAGGATATCGCTGCACAGGTTCCTGTTGCAGTTATCGATCGGCCTCCCGAAAGTTTTCGCGCCTTGTCGTCCACCTCCGCGCAGGCCCTCGCGCGCTATCGGGTCAACGAAAGCGACGCAGGTTCGCTGGCGACACGCGCGCCACCTGCCTGGACCTTTCTGACTGGCCTGAAATCGTCCCTGTCATCGACCGGGCTCAGGAACCCGGACGGAAGCTGGAAGTCCTAGATGCGTGTGTCGAGAAGCATGACTGAAAAAGCACACATCCAGAAACCTCGTACTGGAAGATTGAAACCGTTAACCCCACATGCGTAAGATGAGCACCGGGCACCACGGGATTCGGTGCCCGCGATACAGTGAAAGGAAAAGTCCCTGACTGCATCTGTATTGTCCCGGGCGGAACTGACATCACCGCCCCTCGCTGTTCTCAAGGCGCGGCCTGACGCCGAAGAGACTCTGCACCTGATCCTCTCCCGCCTCGACGATATGAAGGCGGAAGAAACGGTCACCATCGACCTTCGCGGCAAATCCTCCATCACCGACTACATGATCGTCACGACTGGGCGGGTTAATCGCCATGTCGGCGCGATCGCGGAGAATGTCGCAAAAGGCCTGAAGGAGAACGGGATCGAAGCGCCCCACATCGAAGGTCTGTCCAATTGCGACTGGGTCCTGATCGATTCGGGTGACGTGATTGTTCACGTGTTCAGGCCCGAGGTTCGCGAGTTCTATAATCTTGAAAAGATGTGGACCTCGTCGGACAAGGCGGCGAAGACGCGCTAAAGGCGTCTTCCCGGAAGTCGTGATGCTTCGATGCGCGGCGTATCAAAGCGCGTATACGCATGATAGCTGTCACTCATGCGCATCCTTGTCATTGCCGTCGGCCGCCTGAAAGCCGGGCCGGAACGCGAACTCTCCGATCGCTACAAGGCGCGGTTCGAGGATCTCGGCCGCAAACTCGGATTTCGTGGCCTCGAGATTCATGAACTCGCCGAAAGCCGCAGCAGCGACACCGGGAGCAGGATCGCCGAGGAAGCTTCCGCCCTTTCGGCGCTGATACCTGAAAAATCCATCCTGATCGCGCTGGATGAGAGCGGCGACAACATCGAAAGCGTAACGCTCGCAAAGCGCCTGGGCGGCTGGCGCGACGAATCGATACCGACGACAGTTTTTATCATCGGCGGGGCGGACGGACTTTCGCCGGAATTGAGCCGCAAGGCCAAACTGGTTCTGGCATTCGGCAAGGCGACATGGCCGCACCAGATTGTTCGCATCATGCTGCTTGAACAAATTTACCGGGCTGCCACCATCCTGTCCGGCCATCCCTATCATCGTGCATAGACGGGGCGTTTTGGGCAAGACGATTTACAGACTGTTGGCTCTGATTCTGGTCCTGAACGGGCCCGGCATTGTCGCGGCATCCGCGCAGGGCGCCACGGTGCAGGCTTCCGCTCCCGACGCTGACGCGATCAAGCAGCGCGCGCAGGAGCTGGAAGCCGCGCGCCAGCAGCAGAAATCGGCCGACGAATCGGTTGCGAAACTGAAGGCTGAAATCGCGGCGATCGGACAGGATCGCACCAAGCTCAATCAGCAATTGATCGATACCGCCGCGCGCGTGCGCGACATCGAATCCAGCATCGCCGCCACCGAAGGGCGGCTGCGTCCGCTTGGCGCGCGCGAATCGCAGCTTCGCGCCTCGCTCGAATCCCGGCGCAGCGAGATCGCCGAGGTCCTCGCCGCGCTTCAGCGCGCCGGACGCCACGCGCCTCCGGCCTTGTTCGTCCGGCCGGAAGATGCGCTGCAATCGTTACGTACCGCAATCCTGCTGGGTTCCGTCGTGCCGGAAATGCGTGAGCGCGCCAATGCCATTGTCAGCGACCTTGGCGATCTCGTGACCCTGCGCAAGAACATCTCCGAGGAGCGCGATCGTCTCTCTGGCGACCGCGACAGACTGAACAGCGACCAGATCCGCCTCGCGGCGCTGGTGCAGGAGCGGCAGAAGAATCAGGCCGATGCCGAACGCAACATGGAGGCCGAACGCCAGCGGTCGGTCGCGCTGGCCCGTCAGGCAGACGACCTGCAAAGCCTCATCGCCAAGATGGAGCAGGAGGTTCAAAGCGCAGCCAAGGCAGCGGCCGCCGCAGAACTCAAAGGGACCCCGGCCTCCCTTGGAAAGCCCGACCCGGGCGCCTTGAAAGACCCCGGCCGGTTGAGCCCCGCCATTGCATTCGCCTCGGCCAAGAAAATGCTGCCTTTGCCTGTTAACGGCACAAGGATCAGGAATTTCGGCAGTTCCGACGGAAACGGCGGGCAGGAGAAAGGCATTTCCATCGCGACCAGACCCGGCGCGCAGGTCACAACCCCTTGTGATGGCTGGGTCGTTTACGCGGGACCGTTCCGAAGCTACGGTCAACTCTTGATCCTGAATGCGGGCGGCGGATATCATGTCCTGATCGCCGGCATGGAACGTATTTCGGTCAATATTGGCCAGTTTGTTCTGACGGGAGAGCCGGTGGCCACAATGGGAAATCAATCCCAGGTTGCGTCGATTTTGGCGGCACCTTCGAGCCAACCCGTGCTTTATATCGAGTTCCGTAAGGACGGCACTCCAATCGATCCAGGTCCATGGTGGGCCGCAAATGAAGGCGAAAAGGTCCGCGGATGATGCGCAAGACTTCTCTCATTCTTCTCAGCGCCGCGGCAGGCGCCGCCGCGACTCTCTTCCTGACACAGCCGCGCGCGTCGCTGATGGGCTCGACCGCTCGCGCCGCCGCCGCCGACACCTATCGCCAGCTCAATCTGTTCGGTGACGTATTCGACCGTGTCCGCAGCGACTATGTCGAGAAGCCGGATGACAGCAAGCTCGTCGAATCGGCGATCAGCGGCATGCTGGCCGGTCTCGATCCGCATTCCAGCTACATGGATGCGAAAAGCTTCAAGGACATGCAGGTGCAGACCCGCGGCGAGTTCGGCGGTCTCGGAATTGAGGTCACGATGGAGGATGGCCTGATCAAGGTTGTCTCGCCGATCGACGACACGCCCGCCTCGAAAGCCGGCATCCTCGCCAACGACATCATCACCAATCTCGACGACGAGGCGGTGCAGGGTCTGACCCTCAACCAGGCCGTGGAGAAGATGCGCGGCCCGGTGAACACGAAGATCAAGCTGAAGATCGTCCGCAAAGGACAGGACAAGCCGATCGAGGTCACGCTGACTCGCGACAACATCCGCGTTCGCGCTGTGCGTGCGCGCGTCGAGGCTGACGACATCGCCTACATCCGCATCACCTCGTTCAACGAGCAGACCACCGAAGGCCTGAAGAAGGAGATGGCCAATCTCCAGCAGCAGATCGGTGAATCCAAGCTCAAGGGCTACATCATCGATCTTCGCAACAATCCGGGCGGATTGCTGGAAGAGGCCGTATCTGTCTCCGACGCCTTCCTCGACCGCGGCGAGATCGTCTCGACCCGCGGCCGTAACGCCGAGGAAACCCAGCGCCGCACCGCCAAGCCCGGCGATCTCGCCAAGGGCAAGCCGGTGATCGTTCTGATCAATGGCGGCTCGGCCTCCGCGTCGGAAATCGTCGCCGGCGCGCTGCAGGACCACAAGCGCGCCACGCTGGTCGGCACCCGTTCGTTCGGCAAGGGCTCGGTTCAGACCATCATCCCGCTCGGCTCCGGCAATGGCGCGCTGCGCCTGACCACGGCGCGTTATTTCACGCCGTCGGGCAAATCGATCCAGGCCAAGGGCATCACGCCGGATATCGAGGTCCAGCAGGATGTTCCGGACGATCTGAAGTCGCGGACGGACACCAAGGGCGAAGCTTCGCTGCGCGGCCATCTGAAGGCCGAAGGGCAGGAGGAAACCGGCTCGCAATCCTACGTGCCGCCGGACGCCAAGGACGACAAGGCCCTCAAGGTGGCTGACGACCTGCTCCACGGCATCAAGCAGAGCGTGTCCAGCGCACCCGCTCCCGCGCCCGCCAACAAGGCGGCGAACTGAGAGCGGTTTCGCGGTCTATCCACTCAGACTTAAGGGCGGCCTTGCAGGCCGCCCTTTTTTGTTGCCGCCGAGTTCCGCGATAGCCTCGGCAATCAAAGCGCGGCCGCCGGGGTCCATCCTGCATCCCTCGTGGTAGGATTCGGTCGATGATTCGCGAAAGCCTTTGTCGTGACCGATGATCTGAGCGCGCCGCTCGGCCAGAACGCCCCGCGCAAGCAACGTTTTCGTCTTCCCGTCACCGCGCCGCAGGCGATTGCCGCGGCGCTCGGTCTGTTTCTGGCGGTGTTTTTGGGCTTCGCCCTGTTCAACACCAATCCGTTCGGCGGCGAGCCCATGGCGCGCATAGCCTACGACCCCGCAGCATTGCCCGGCGAAAAACCGCAGGTCGCACCCGTCAAGCAGGCACCCTCATCAACTCCCGTAACCGCGCCTTCTGCGGCCCGGACCGTCACCATTATTGACGGATCGAGCGGCCAGCGTCGCGAAATGCCGATCGGCGCGAACAACGATCAGGCGGCCGGCGAACCCGCGGCGGAGCCTGCGCCAGCTCTTGCCGGAATCAACCCGAAGCTTCTGGAAAATTCACGTTACGGCATGGTCCCGATCGCCGCAGACGGCCTCAAGCCGTTCCGGGCCTATGCCGGAGGCAGCGATCTTCTGCGCGCCCGCGCCGCTGCCATGCCGAGCATTGCCATCGTTGTTACCGGCCTTGGCGTCGGCGCCGCGAAGACCAACGACGCCATCATGAAGCTCCCTGCGGCCGTGACGCTCGCCTTTACGCCTTATGGCTCCGACCCCGGAAAGCTCGTCGGGCAGGCGCGCGCGCAGAAGCATGAGGTACTGCTTCAAGTGCCCATGGAGCCGTTCGACTATCCCGATAACGATCCAGGCCCGCAGACGCTGCTGACAACCCTTCCCGCGGATCAGAACCTCGACCGCCTGCTGTGGCACATGAGCCGCTTCCAGGGTTATGTTGGCCTCGCCAATTTCATGGGATCGCGTTTCGTCGTCACCGACACCGCGTTGCAGCCGATCATCAAGGAAGCGGCCAAGCGTGGGCTCGGTTATCTCGACGATGGGTCGGCGCCGCGCAGCGTTGCGGGTTCTGTCGCCTACGCCCAGGCGATGCCCTTCGCCAAGGCCGATGCTACTATCGACGCCGTGCCGACAGCGGCCGAGATCGACCGGACGCTGGCCAAGCTGGAGGGCATAGCGCGCGAGCATGGCACCGCCGTCGGGGTGGCGTCTGCTCTGCCGGTCTCGATCGAGCGGATCGGGGCATGGGCGCGGCAGCTCGAGGGCCGTGGCCTGCTGCTTGTGCCGTTGACAACGGCGATGATGAAACCAAAATCAAGCTGAGTGTGCGCCAGCCATCCGCAGGACCGGCCAGAGCGACAAAAGGCTTGAAAAAACAATGACCCGCTACGACGACCTGCCCTACCGCACCTGTGTCGGCATGATGCTTATCAATCGCGACGGCCTAGTGTTCATCGGCCGCCGCGCCGGCGGACCGGAGCATGTCGATCCGGAGCATGTCTGGCAGATGCCCCAAGGCGGGGTCGACAATGGCGAGGATTACTGGAAGGCCGCCAGACGCGAATTGTATGAGGAAACAAACGCTCGTTCGGTCGAAAAGCTCGCCGAATTTCCCGACTGGCTGGTCTACGATATTCCGCGCACCATCGCCGGGCGGGCCTGGAAGGGACGTTATCGCGGCCAGAAGCAGAAATGGTATGCGGTGCGCTTCACGGGCAAGGACAGTGAGATCAATGTCGTCTCGCCCGCCGGTCACAAGCCTGAATTCACCGAATGGCGCTGGGAGCCGATGAAGAATCTGCCGGATCTCGTCGTGCCCTTCAAAAGGCCCGTCTATGAGCGCGTGGTCGCGGAGTTTTCCCGCTTTGCCTGACGGAGGGGTCCGAGCCTTCTCTTTCGTTTACTCACTATCGAAAGCCCCGCGCAGAATGGTGTCGCAGCGTGCCCTGTTCGAGTGATGCGCGAGAACATGTTCGCGGGCCGCGGCGGCCATAGCGCGTAATTTGTCCTTGTCGGCAAGCGCGGCAACCGCGCGGCGCACCAAGCCGCCCGGCTCGGGATCGTAATAAAGGCCGTGCACGTCGTTGAGCAGCGGCGCATGACGCAGGATGGTCGGATTGTTCATCAGCGGCACGGAATGGACGATCGCCGCCTCGTAATGGCGATAGCAGTCCCATCCCATTCCTTCCGGCGACCAGACGATCCACGAACGGGACATCCGCTCCAGATAATCCTTGAGAGCAAGCTTTTCGGCAGGATGATCGATCCGGTACCCGAGCTCCCTCAGCCGGTCGAGTTCAGCCAGTCCCGCCGTTCGTACGGTGGAATTGCCCTCGATGCCGCCCGCAAAAAAAATGTCATGTGTCTTTTCTGGAAGTGGTGACGCCGGGAATTCGGGATCCTTGTAGAGATGAGGCAAGGAAATCGGGCGAAAAACGTCCATGCGCTTGCGCCAGCGCGCACTGTTGCGAAAGCGGAGCGTCGGCAAATAGGGATGAACAGTCCCAGTCAGGGCCTGCCATCTGTCCACCGGCAGCTCGCGCTTGAAAAACGCCTTTGCCTTGTCGAGTAGAAAAACGGAACTGCGCCCGATCACATTGGCGTCGTGGATGTCCACTGCGACAAGCGGAACGGGAAGTTCAAGCCAGCGCAGCAGGCTAACCCCGAATACGCGCGTCAGCGACGACCATGGCTTGAGAGGCGACCTCAACAACGCCCGCAGGCCGTATCGCGGGTGCCAGGGCGAATAAAGCGGCGGGTAAACGACGACAACATCGTATTTGCCATCACGCGCATCGCGCAATGCGCCAAGCACGCGGCCCGGTGTCGCCGGCCCGTCGATGTGGCGCGGATCGATGTCGCGCGCGCCGGTCCAGAGCAGCGTCACGCGCTCGGGATATTCAATTTTGAAATGAAGGTGATCCCCGATCACCAGAATTCGAAGGGAGGAAATATCGCGCGTGTCTGTCATCGGGGATCTTTACGACCTGAATGCCAGACAGCATCGCTCCCTATGACGTCGGAAGGTGCGATGCCCTAGTGCATCGCAGTCGAGGTGATCTGCTGCTGGATAACCTTGAAATGATCGAGCCGTGAGATCGCGCGATCAAGCGCATTGCCAGGCTCTTCGTCCTTCAAATTCTCTTCCATTTCCGCGATCTGGCTGGCGAACGCGACGCGGTCGAGTTCGGCCATAGTCGTCGCGGTGTCGGCAAGAACGGTCAGACCCTTGTCGGACACTTCCGCCAGACCGCCGAGCACGATGATCTTTTCATGCTTGCCATTCACGGTGACCGTCATGATGCCGGGGCGAACGCTGGCGACCAGCGGCGAATGTCCGGCCAGGACGCCGAAATCGCCCTCGACGCCCGGAATGTCGACCTGCTCGACATCGCCGGAAAACACGATCTTTTCCGGCGAAACCAGATCGAAGTGGAAGGTTGCAGCCATGTCGGTTACGCCGCCTCAGCCGCGAGTTTCTTGCCCTTCTCGACGGCTTCCTCGATGGTGCCGACCATGTAGAAGGCCGCTTCCGGCAGATGGTCGTACTTGCCTTCGCAAAGTCCCTTGAAGCCCTTGATGGTGTCGGCGAGGTCGACGAACTTGCCCGGCGAGCCGGTGAAAATTTCAGCGACGTGGAACGGCTGCGACAGGAAGCGCTCGATCTTGCGGGCGCGGGCCACCGTCAGCTTGTCCTCTTCGGACAGTTCGTCCATGCCGAGAATAGCGATGATGTCCTGCAGCGACTTGTAACGCTGGAGGATCTGCTGCACCTGACGCGCGGTCTGGTAGTGCTCGTCGCCGACAACCAGCGGCGAAAGCATGCGCGAGGTCGAGTCGAGCGGGTCCACCGCCGGGTAGATGCCCTTTTCCGAGATCGCGCGGTTGAGCACCGTGGTCGCGTCCAAATGGGCGAACGAAGTGGCCGGCGCCGGGTCGGTCAAGTCGTCGGCCGGCACGTAGATCGCCTGCACCGAAGTGATCGAGCCCTTGGTGGTGGTGGTGATGCGCTCCTGCAGCGCGCCCATGTCGGTCGCGAGCGTCGGCTGATAACCCACCGCCGAGGGGATGCGGCCGAGCAGCGCCGACACTTCCGAACCGGCCTGCGTGAAGCGGAAAATGTTGTCGACGAAGAACAGCACGTCCTGGCCCTGATCGCGGAAATGCTCGGCGACCGTGAGGCCCGTGAGGCCGACGCGGGCGCGCGCGCCCGGCGGCTCATTCATCTGGCCGTAGACCAGCGCGCACTTCGAACCCTCGCCGCCGCCTTCCTTGTTGACGCCGGACTCGATGAACTCGTGATAGAGGTCGTTGCCCTCGCGCGTACGCTCGCCGACACCGGCGAACACCGAATAACCGCCGTGTGCCTTCGCGACGTTATTGATGAGTTCCTGGATCAGCACGGTCTTGCCGACGCCGGCGCCGCCGAACAGGCCGATCTTGCCGCCCTTGGCGTATGGCGCCAGAAGATCGACGACCTTGATGCCGGTGACGAGAATTTCAGCTTCCGTGGACTGCTCGGTATAGGCCGGCGCTTCCTGATGGATGGCGCGGGTGCCTTCGGATTTCACCGGGCCCTGCTCGTCCACCGGCTCGCCGATCACGTTCATGATGCGGCCGAGCGTGCCGGCGCCGACCGGAACCTTGATCGGTGCGCCGGTGTCGGTCACTTCCTGACCGCGCACCAGACCTTCGGTGGTGTCCATTGCGATGGCGCGCACGGTCTCTTCACCGAGATGCTGCGCCACCTCGAAAACAAGGCGATTGCCGTTGTTGGTGGTTTCGATCGCGTTCAGGATCGCGGGCAGATAACCATCGAATTTGACGTCGACGACGGCGCCGATCACCTGAGTGATGCGTCCGATCTGGTTGGCAGGTGCAGCCATGGAAACTCTCTCCTTGGTAACTTTTAGATGGCGGTCAGCTTGACAGGCACGTTGCCTTTGGTCGCCTTCGAATAGGGGCAAATGGTGTGAGCGTCTTCGATCAGCGCCTGCAGCTTGGCCTTGTCGGCGCCCGGCAGGGCGACTTTCAATTCGGCCGCGAGCGAGAACGCGCCGTCGTTGACGTTGAGCGTGACTTCGCAGGTGACCTTGGCGGCCTGGCCGTCGAGATCGTGCTTCTTGGCAAGAACCAGAATCGCCTGGCCGAAACAGGCCGACCAGCCGAGCGCGAACAGCTGCTCGGGATTGTGGCCGTCGCCCGTTCCGCCGAGATCTTTCGGAAGCGCCATCGCCAGCGCGAGACCGCCATTTTCGAGCACCGCGCGGCCGTTGCGGCCGCCGGACGTCGTCGCTTTGGTCGAATAAGACATCGCCTCGCTCCTCAGATCGCCTCGGCGCCGGAGATGATCTCGATCAGTTCCTTCGTGATCATGGCCTGACGGGTTCGGTTGTAGATCAAGGTCTGCTTGCGGATCATTTCACCCGCGTTACGGGTGGCGTTGTCCATCGCGCTCATCTGCGCGCCGTAGAAGGACGCGTTGTTTTCAAGCAGGGCGCGGAAAATCTGGATGGCCAGATTGCGCGGCAGAAGATCGGTGAGGATTTCATCTTCGGCGGGCTCGTAATCGTAAACCGAAGCCGCGCCGCCTGCTGTCTTGCCGGTTTCAGTGGGCTCGATTGCCAGCGGAATGACCTGCTGGGCCGTCGGCACCTGCGCGATCACCGATTTGAAATGCGAATAGAACAGCGTGCAGACATCGAACTCGCCGGCGTCGAACCGCGCGATGATCTTCTTGGCGATGTCTTCGGCGTTGTTGAAGCCGAGCACCTTGACCGAACGCAGATCGACATGATCGACGATCTGCCGGTCAAACAGACGACGAAGCTGCTCATAACCCTTGCGGCCGACACAGAAGAACTTCACTTCCTTGCCCTGATTCATCAGGGCAATCGCCCGCTCCCGCGCAAGACGCACGATCGCGGAATTGAACGCACCGCAAAGACCTCGTTCGCCGGTGCAAACCAGAAGAAGATGAACCTTGTCGTCGCCAGTGCCGGTCAGAAGACGGGGCGCCGAGCCGGACCCCGAAGCAGCGCCAGCGATATTCGAGATCACCGCGTCCATGCGTTCGGCGTAAGGACGCGCGGCCTCGGCCGCGGTCTGCGCCCGGCGCAGCTTCGATGCCGCGACCATCTGCATGGCCTTGGTGATCTTTTGCGTCGCCTTGGTCGAGGCGATGCGGACACGCATGTCCTTCAGAGACGCCATTCTTTATCTCACCCTGACGGCCAGTATTATCGATCCGGCCGCAAATTCCTCAGCTCGTCATGCCCGGCCCCGTGCCGGGCACAAGTGGCTCTCATCAAGCGAATGTCTTCGCAAATCCTTCGACCACGCTCTTGAGCTTGGCGGCGGAGTCGTCGGACAGATCCTTCGAGTCGCGGATGGCGTTGAGCAGATCGGCATGCTTACCGCGCAGCAGCGACAACAGGCCGTCCTCGAATGCGCGCACCTTGCTGACCGGCAGCGCATCGAGATAGCCGTTGGTGCCAGCCCAGATCACGGCCACCTGCTCTTCCATCTTCAGCGGCGAGAACTGCGGCTGCTTCAGGAGTTCGGTGAGACGCGAGCCGCGCGCCAGCAGGCGCTGCGTCGAGGCGTCGAGGTCGGAGCCGAACTGCGCGAACGCCGCCATTTCGCGGTACTGCGCCAGCTCGCCCTTGATCTTGCCGGCGACCTTTTTCATCGCCTTGGTCTGCGCCGAGGAGCCGACGCGCGACACCGACAGGCCGACGTTCACGGCGGGGCGGATGCCCTGGAAGAACAGGTCGGTTTCGAGGAAGATCTGACCGTCGGTGATCGAAATCACGTTGGTTGGAATGTAGGCCGACACGTCGTTGGCCTGCGTCTCGATGACCGGAAGCGCGGTCAGCGAACCGTTGCCATGCGCATCGTTGAGCTTGGCCGAACGCTCCAGCAGGCGCGAATGCAGATAGAACACGTCGCCCGGATAGGCTTCGCGGCCCGGCGGGCGGCGCAGCAGCAGCGACATCTGGCGGTAGGCGACGGCCTGCTTGGACAAGTCGTCATAGATGATAACGGCGTGCATGCCGTTGTCGCGGAAGTATTCACCCATGGTGCAGCCGGTGAATGGCGCGAGATATTGCATCGGCGCGGGGTCCGACGCGGTCGCGGCGACAACGATGGAATATTCCAGCGCGCCCTGCTCCTCGAGCACCTTCACGAACTGGGCGACGGTCGAGCGCTTCTGGCCGATCGCGACGTACACGCAATAAAGCTTCTGGCTTTCCGGTGCGCCGGCGGCATTGAGCGGCTTCTGGTTCAGGATGGTGTCGAGCGCGATCGCGGTCTTACCGGTCTGGCGGTCGCCGATGATCAACTCGCGCTGGCCGCGCCCGACCGGGATCAGCGCGTCGATGGCCTTGAGGCCAGTCGCCATCGGCTCGTGCACCGACTTGCGCGGAATGATGCCGGGCGCCTTGACGTCAACGCGCTTGCGTTCGGACGACTGGATCGGGCCCTTGCCGTCGATCGGGTTGCCGAGCGCGTCGACCACGCGGCCGAGCAGGCCCTTGCCGACCGGCGTATCGACGATGGCGCGGGTGCGCTTGACCGTCTGGCCTTCCTTGATCTCGCGGTCGGCACCGAAAATAACGACGCCGACATTGTCGCTTTCGAGGTTCAGCGCCATGCCGCGCGTACCGTTCTCGAACTCGACCATTTCGCCGGCCTGAACGTTGTCGAGGCCATAGACGCGGGCGATGCCGTCACCGACCGAGAGAACCTGACCGACTTCGGAGACTTCGGCTTCCTGGCCGAAATTCTTGATCTGGTCCTTGAGGATTGCGGAAATTTCCGCGGCGCGGATGTCCAT
>RXJJ01000003.1:618564-663567 GCA_003963145.1 Bradyrhizobiaceae bacterium | reverse complement strand
CCGCGGCGCGGATGTCCATCAGCCTGCCTCTTTCATCGCGTGCTTGATCGAATTGAGTTTGGTGCGAAGCGAACTGTCGACCATGCGGCTTCCGAGCTTGACGATAAGCCCGCCGATAATGGACGGATCGATCTTCACGTTGAGCGCGACATCCTTGCCCGACACTGACTTCAGCGCGGCCTTGAGGGCGTCGAGATTCTTGTCACTGAGTTTTTCCGCCACGGTGACGTCGGCGGTGGCCTCGCCCTTGTGCTTGGCGACCAGCGCCCCGAAAGCGCGGATCACATCGCTCACCGCGAACAGCCGGCGGTTGGCGTTCAGCACTTTGAGAAAATTGGCGGCGATGCCCTTGATGCCTGCCTTGTCGAGCACGGCGGCAAGGGCCTTGCCCTGCGCGTCGGCGGTGAACACCGGGCTGCGCACGAGACGCACGAGATCGGGATTGTCGTTCAGTAGAGCGGAAAACTTGTCGAGATCGGCTTTGACGGCATCGACAGATTTGGCATCGCGCGCCAACTCGAAAAGAGCCGTTGCATAACGACCGGACACGCCCGAAACCGATGGATCTTCAGTTGCCACGAAACGCTCTTCTGCTGTCGAAAATCCGAGGCAAACATCAAGGAAAAACAATCGCCAGAACACAGTGTCGTGATTGACACCAAGCGACTCAAGTCCTTGAGATTCAAGCTGGACTTCGATTTCCGGCCGAACACAATGTATCCGGCGCCCCAAAAATCGCCGGTTTGCTAACATAGCGCGCGAGCAGGTGCAATATGACGGCACCTGCCAAACGCCACGCAATTTCAGGTAGCGACCCGACGCCGCGGCCACGGCCGATGTCAATCACCAAACAACGCCGAATTGGCAGTCCGTCACACGCTCCGCTGACGGCCCATCGCACGGTGCCTGCACACCGCTGTTCGTTACCAAATGATGAATAGCCGGCGCCGCTGCTCACGGATGAATCATCCTGCCCGGAAAAGCAGCGATTTAGCTCCATAACATCATGAAATTACTTATAAATTTCAAAACTAAGCGATTGTCCTTATCAGGCGAATCACTGATCCTTGCTGCGCCGCAATTACGCGGATTCGCAGTGGCGATCATGCCCGGCGAAGGCCTTTTCCGATTTCGGAATTTCACAGCGGGTGAGCTATGGCGCTGCCTCAATCGATACTGTCGGCCAACACGAAGGCCGGCGACAAGATCTCCGTAACACTGTCCGACCTGATCGAGTTGACGCGTGGGCTCAGCGCCACGACAGCAGATAAAATCAACAGCATCCAGAAAATCACCGGCTCGCTGCGGATGCTGGCGCTCAACGCCATGATCGAAAGCGCGCGAGCAGGCGCGCAGGGCCGCGGCTTTTCGGTGGTCGCGACCGAAGTGCGGGAAATCGCCGGTAGCGTCGGGGTGATTGCCGAACAGTTGCAGAAGGAGTTGGCGACACAAATCCACGATTTGAGCGAATGTACCAAATCCATGGCCAATGCCGCGCTCGGCAGCCGCATGGTTGATCTGGCACTTAACGCGATCGAGATCATCGACCGCAATCTTTACGAGCGGACCTGCGACGTACGCTGGTGGGCAACCGACAGCGCCGTGGTTGACTGCGTCGCCGAAAAAACCCCGGAATCAGTCGCTTATGCATCGAAGCGGCTCGGCGTGATCCTGAACGCCTATACGGTCTATCTCGATCTCTGGCTGTGCGATCTCACCGGCAAGGTGATCGCGAACGGACGGCCCGGCCATTACAATGTCGAAGGGCTCGACGTATCACGTGAGCCCTGGTTCATCCAGGCTTCGCGCCTGCCTTCAGGCGACGAATATGCCGTAGCCGACATCAGCGAATGCCGGGGGCTGAACGGCGCGGAAGTCGCAACCTATGCCGCGTCGGTCAGAGCGGACGGCGAAAGCCACGGCGCGCCTCTGGGTGTTCTCGCCATTCATTTCGATTGGGCGCCGCAGGCCCAGACCATCGTCCGCGGCGTGCGCATCGAGCCCGACGAGCGCGACCGCACCGCTGTCCTGCTGGTGGATGCCAACAGGCGAATCATCGCCTCGTCGGAAGAGAGCCGGACCCTGGACAAGCGGTTCCAAATTGAAACCAACGGCCAATCGCACGGCTTCTACACCCGCAGCGACGGAACCACAGTCGCGTTCCACGCCACCCCCGGTTACGAAACCTATCGGGGGCTGGGCTGGCACGGGGTTATCGTCCGGCGCCCCTAGAAGAAAAGCCTGCTGCTCAACGTAAACGTTGGCACGCGCGTCTTTTACTATGCAAGAAATGCAGGATGGAACGTGCATTTCCAGCGCGCGTTTTATTTGTGCGGCGTCTTGAATTCAATAAAAACACGAATTCTAAAGTATTTAATTCTGAATATTGAATTAATGCGAAGTATATCGATGCATCTTATGTATATCGCCTTGGTTCAAACACAAATGTGATGATTTCTTGAACGCAAGTGAGTGCCGTTGTTATGCCTCATTATTGATTGATCGGTCCCGCTTCGCAAACGCAGCAACGAATAGCCTGCGATGGGACAGATAATCGAAATTGAGGGACAACTATATGAATACGACTTTGGGGAGCATTGAGCGCCCATCATTGAGGATTGCGAATACCTCGATGGTTCTTGGTGCGATCGCTCTTTTTGCTGTTGGCGCCAACGCCAGCATCGCAAGCAGCCGTTCCTGGCGCGACGCCAATGCGTCGATCGGACACACTTTCACGGGCATGGCTTCCTATTACGGCAACGAATCCGGCAGCAAGACCGCCTCGGGTCAGCGTTTCAACCAGAACGCCCTGACGGCGGCTCACAAGACCCTGCCTTTTGGAACCCGTCTGAAGGTCACCCACGCCGGCCGCAGCGTCATCGTGACGATCAATGACCGTGGGCCGTTCGTGAAAGGCCGGGTGCTCGATCTTTCGACCGCAGCCGCACGCGCCATCGGCCTCACCGGCCGGGGTGTCGGCCAGGTGGTCGCTGAAGTTCAGTAAGCGTCGCGTCTGTTGCGAAAGTTGAGTTGCGTAGGCCGGCGCCAAAGAGCGCCGGCTTTTTTCTTGGCGCAATGGCCGAAAGCGTCACAGAAAACTTTGCGGGTCGACGTCGACCTCGAGGTTGAGATTGCCTTTGGTCTTGGGCGCATCCGCAAGCCAGCGCCGCAGGTAATCCGACAGATCGACATTGCGCGCCGATTTCACCAGCACGCGAAACCGATAGCGGCCCTTGATCACGGCAAGCGGCGCTTCCGCCGGGCCCAGCACCTGCACCCGTTCGTCATGCGGCGCGGCTGACACGAGCTTTCGCCCAAACCCTTCCGCACTCGGACGATCGCCTGCCGAGACGATCAAGCTCGCCAGCCGGCCGAATGGCGGATAAAGCGCGCGTTCGCGCGCCTCGATCTCGCTGTCATAGAAAGCCTTGCGGTCGTTGGCGACGAGCGCCTTCATCACCGGATGCTCCGGCTGATGGGTTTGCAGATAGCCGACGCCGTAACCCTTCTCTCGGCCGGCGCGGCCGATCACCTGATTAAGCAACTGAAACGTGCGCTCTGCCGCGCGCGGATCGCCATTGCCGAGACCGAGATCGGCGTCGACGACACCGACAAGGTTGAGCCGCGGAAAATTGTGTCCCTTGGCCACAAGCTGGGTGCCGATGATGATGTCCACGCGGCCTTCGGCAATCTCATTCAATTCGCTGCGCATGGTCTCGATCGAGGTCACCAGATCGCTCGACAGCACCATGGTTCGCGCCTCCGGAAACAGCGCGGCTGCCTCCTCCTGCAACCGCTCGACACCGGGACCGATCGCGGCGAGCGATTCCTCCGCTCCGCATTGCGGGCACTGATGCGGACGCGGCATCGAGAAGCCGCAATGATGACAGACGAGCCGCTGACGAAAGCGATGATCGACCAGCCACGCATCGCAGATGTTGCAGGAAAAACGATGGCCGCAGGCGCGGCACAGCGTCAGCGGCGCGTAGCCCCGGCGGTTGAGAAACAGCAGCGCCTGCTCCTTGCGCTCGACCGCGATATTGATTTCCTCGGCGAGACGCGGCGAGATGAACTTGCCGCGTTGCGGGCCTTCGCGCCTCAGATCGATTGCCTCGATATGCGGCATGACCTGGCCGCCGAAACGTGCCGGCAGGGAAACCCTTGTGTAGCGGCCCTTGCGTGCATTCACTTCGGTTTCGACCGATGGCGTTGCTGACGACAGGATCACCGGAATTTTCGCAATGTGCCCGCGCACCACCGCCATATCGCGGGCGTGATAATGCGCGCCGTCGCTCTGCTTGTAAGCCTGATCGTGCTCCTCATCGACGACGATCAGGCCGAGATTCACGTAGGGCAAAAACAATGCCGAACGCGCGCCCACAACGATCTGCGCCTCGCCCGCGGCGATGGCGGCCCAGTTGCGCGCGCGCGTGCGCGGCGTCAGTTCCGAATGCCATTCCAGCGGCCTTGTGCCGAAGCGTTTCGCAAATCGATCGAGAAACTGTCCGGTTAGCGCGATCTCCGGCATCAGGATCAGCGCCTGCTTGCCGCGACGGATGATTTCGGCCACCGCCTCGAAATAGACTTCGGTCTTGCCCGAACCTGTCACGCCGTCAAGTAATGCGACATTAAATCCGTCTTTCGCGCACATGTCCTGTAATGTGGCCGCCGCCGTTTCCTGATCGGGCGAAAAATCCGGCGTGGCGAAAGACGGATCTGGCGCGACAATTTTTTCGCGGGGCATGTCCTCGATCGCGAGCGTGCCCTCATCGACCAGACCGTCGATCACCGAGGCACTCACACCCGCCTCGCGCGCTGCGTCCGATTTTCCGTGCAGGAGACCATCCGACAACAGCCCGATCACGCGGTTGCGGGCGCTTGTCATGCGTTGCGGCGGCGGCCCGACGAGCCGCACTCCGAGACGTGCGCGCTCGGGACCGAGATGCTCGCCCATCCGCAGCGTCATCCGCAGCACCATGCCCCGCGCCGAGAGCGTGTAGGAGGCGACCCAATCGACGAAACTGCGCAGTTCTTCACGCAGCGGCGGGACGTCGATCTTCTCGTCAATGTCTTTCAGACGGTTGTGCAGGCGCGGATCGGGATTGGCGTTGTCCGCCCACACCACGGCGAGCACCTCGCGCGCGCCGAGCGGCACGCTCACCACGTCCCCCGGCGCAAGGTCGAGGCCGTCGGGCACGCGGTAGGAATAGGTCTGGTTCAGCGCCACAGGCACAAGAACGTCGACGACTCGCCTTGCCATGGCCGCGATTGGTCCGAATTAAGGAGTGAGCAGGAAAGAGGTGCGATAAATATAGCGTTTTCAGGCGAAGTGGGTACCGGTTCGCGTGAAGAAAACGCGTCAGGGAAACCACCGGCTTCTGTCAAGGACGGGGCATTCATGGCCAAAGCCACAGTAAACACCGCCAGCGCAGCAGAAGCCGCTCATATCGATATGGGAACGATCGCGGCCGATCTGAAGACCGAGATCGGGCGCTGGCTGGCGCATCTGCGCACCGAGCGGCGGCTGTCACCGAAAACGGCGGAAGCCTATGAGCGCGATTTGCGCCAGTGCCTCGCGTTCCTGAGCCGGCATTGGGGCGGCCGCGTTTCGCTTAGGCAATTCGCTGCTATTGAGACCGCCGACGTGCGTGCCTTCATGGCCGCCCGGCGCAGCGACGAGATCGGCGGACGCTCCCTTATGAGGGCGCTGGCGGGACTTCGTTCGTTCGGAAAATTCCTTGAGCGCGAGGGCAAGGGCAAGGTCGGGGCGCTGTCGGCGATCCGCGCGCCGAAGATCGGCAAAAGCCTGCCTAAACCGATCCAGATGACAGCCGCCAAACAAATGGCCGATGCAGACACTCGCGCGGGAGAAGATCGCGAGCAATGGATACTCGCCCGTGACGCAGCGGTGATGGCGCTGCTGTATGGTTCCGGCCTTCGTATCTCCGAGGCGCTGCAACTCAATCGCCGCGATATTCCAAAGCCCGGCGAAGGCGACGTCATCACCGTGCTCGGCAAGGGCAACAAGACACGTATGGTGCCGGTGCTGCAAAACGTGCTGGCGCTGGTTCAGGATTATGTCGCGATGTGCCCGCATCCGCTGGCGGCCGACCGGCCGGTCTTCGTCGGTGCCCGCGGAGGACCGCTGTCGCCGCGCATCATCCAGCTCGCAATGGAGCGGCTGCGCGGAGCGCTCGGGCTACCCGACAGCGCCACGCCGCACGCGCTGCGCCATTCATTCGCCACCCATCTGCTGTCACGCGGCGGCGATCTGCGCGCAATTCAGGAACTGCTCGGCCACGCCTCGCTTTCGACCACGCAGATTTACACCGGCGTCGACGCGGAGCGGCTGATGGATGTCTATAAGACCGCCCATCCCCGCGCTTGAAAACACGCACCTGAAAATAATTGTCATGTGACGAATTGAAGTTGGCGCTTGCGCCTTCTGTTCCGTTCGGTCAATCGTCTTCCATTGCAAAGGAGAGATTCATGAGCGCGCATGAGAGCATGGAGCAGGCCGAACAGACCAAGGAAATCTCCGGCGAAAACAAGAGAATTGCCCTGCTGATCGCGATTATCGCGCTCTGTCTGGCGCTGTCCGAAACCCTCGGCAAGGGCGCGCAGACCGAATCCATCAGCAAGAACGTCGAGGCAGCCAATCTGTGGGCCTTCTTTCAGGCCAAGACCATCCGCCGCACCACGGTGCTGACCGCGGCCGAGGCGATGAAGATCAGCAGCGGCCTCATCACGGACGAGGCGCAAAAGACGGCGGCGGCCAAACAGATCGACGACTGGACCAAGACGGCGGCCCGCTATCGCTCCGAGCCCGAAACCAATGAAGGGACCGAGCAGCTTGCCGAACGCGCCAAGCACGCCGAGGAAGAGCGCGACCTCTTCATGGCGCGCTATCATCACTACGAAATCGCTTCGGCGGCGTTCCAGATCGCCATCGTGCTGGCGTCGGCCACTATCATTACGGGCATGGTTTGGCTATCTGGCCTAGCAGGCCTGCTGGCGCTGGCTGGCATCGCCTTCACAGCGATCGGGCTTTTCGCGCCGCATGCGGTTCATCTGCTCTGAGGCCAGCGCGACCCACTGCAAAGAAAAAGCGGGGCGCCAGCCCCGCTTTTTTTGTCCGGCAACCCGTGCGCCTCACATATGGATCGCGCGCTTGGCGACCGCCATCGCCGCTTCCTTGATCGCTTCGGAGCGCGTCGGATGGGCGTGGCAGGTCCGCGCGACATCCTCCGCCGCGCCGCCGAATTCCATCGCCACCGCGATCTCGTGGATCATTTCGCCTGCTTCGGCGCCGATGATGTGGCCGCCGAGAATGCGGTCGGTCTTGGCGTCGGCGAGAATCTTCACAAAGCCGTCCGTAGTCTGGTTCACCTTGGTTCGGCCGTTGGCGGTGAACGGAAATTTCCCGATATTGTAGGCAACGCCGGCAGCCTTCAGTTCTTCCTCGGTCTTGCCGACGGACGCCACCTCCGGGAACGTGTAGATCACGCTCGGAATGACATCGTAATTGGTATGCCCGGCCTGACCGGCGATGGTCTCCGCGGCAGCCACGCCCTCGTCTTCCGCCTTGTGTGCCAGCATCGGGCCGGCGATCGCATCGCCGATGGCGTAGATGCCCTTCACATTGGTCGACAGATGCGCGTCGGTCTTGATGCGGCCGCGCTGGTCGAGTTCGACGCCGGCTTCTTTCAGACCAAGACCTTCGGTGTAAGGCACGCGGCCAATGGCCACGAGCACCACATCAGCCTCGATCGTCTCCGCCTTGCCGCCGGCGGCGGGCTCGACCTGGACTTTCAGCTTCTTGCCGGACGTATCAACGCCGGTGACCTTTGAGCTGAGCTTGAAGGTTACGCCTTGTTTTTCCAGAATACGCTGGAAGGACTTTGCGATGTCGCCATCCATACCGGGAACGATGCGGTCAAGGAATTCGACCACAGTGACCTGCGATCCGAGACGGCGCCAGACCGAACCGAGTTCGAGGCCGATCACGCCCGCGCCGATCACCAGCAGCTTTTCCGGTACCTTGTCGAGCGCCAGCGCGCCGGTCGAGGAAATGATGCGCTTCTCGTCGATGTCGATGCCCTTGAGCTTGGCAACATCCGAACCGGTCGCGATCACGATGTTCTTCGCCTCGAGCGTCTGCGTCTTGCCGTCCGTTCCCTTCACCTCGACCTTGCCCGCTCCGAGGATACGGCCGGTGCCCTGAAACGAGTCGATCTTGTTCTTCTTGAACAGGAAGGCAACGCCCTTGACGTTGCCGTCCACGCCGTCGTCCTTGAATTTCATCATGGTGGGCAGATCGAGCTTCGGCTTGCCGACACCGACGCCCATTTTCGGCAGCATGTGCGTGGCTTCCTCGAAACGCTCGGACGCCTGCAGCAACGCTTTTGAGGGGATGCAGCCGATGTTGAGGCAGGTGCCGCCGAAGGTCGGGTTCTTCTCGATTACGGCAACCTTCATGCCGAGCTGCGCCGCGCGGATGGCGCAGACATAGCCGCCCGGCCCGCTGCCAATGACGATGAGATCGTAGGACATGACGAAATCCTTTTTTTCGTCATGTCCGGCTTTGTGCCGGGCATCCACGCCTTCCCTGTCGGCAAGACCTGGATGGCCGGGTCAAACCCAGCCATGACGGAATGATTTGGAATTAGAGATCCAGCACCAGACGTGCCGGGTCTTCGAGATTTTCCTTCACGCGCACCAGGAAGGTCACCGCCTCCTTGCCGTCGATCACGCGATGATCGTAGGACAGCGCCAGATACATCATGGGGCGAATTTCGACCTTGCCGCCGACCGCAACCGGGCGCTCCTGAATCTTGTGCATACCGAGAATGCCGGACTGAGGCGCGTTGAGAATCGGCGTCGACATCAGCGAGCCGTAGATGCCGCCATTGGTGATGGTGAAGGTGCCACCCTGCATCTCGTCGATCTTGAGCTGGCCGTCGCGCGCGCGGCGGCCGAGATCGGCGATGGTCTTCTCGATTTCAGCGATCGACTTGTGATCGCAGTCGCGCACAACCGGCACCACCAGACCCTTGTCGGTGCCAACCGCGACGCCGATGTGATAATAATTCTTGTAGATCAGGTCGCCGCCATCGATCTCGGCGTTCACCGCCGGAATTTCCTTCAGCGCCTGAACGCAGGCCTTGGTGAAGAAGCCCATGAAGCCGAGCTTGACGCCGTGCTTCTTCTCGAACGCATCCTTGTAGTGCGCGCGCAGCGCCATGACGTTGGTCATGTCGACCTCGTTGAAGGTCGTCAGCATCGCAGCGGTATTCTGCACGTCCTTGAGGCGGCGCGCGATGGTCTGGCGCAGACGCGTCATCTTCACGCGTTCCTCACGCGCAGCGTCGTCGGCCGGCGACGGCGTGCGGACCTGAATGGATGCAGCCGGCTGGTTGACGGCGGTCGGCGCGGCCGCTGCGCGCTCGATCGCGGCGAGCATGTCGCCCTTGGTGACGCGGCCGTCCTTGCCCGAGCCCGGCACGGTGGAGGCGTCGATGCCGCTTTCGGCGGATAGCTTGCGGACCGATGGCGCCTGCGGCGCGTCGGCCGGCGGAGACTTCTGGGCCGGCGCCGGAGCTGCAGCGGCGGCAGCGGCAGGCTTGGCCGGCTCAGGGGCCGGCGCGGCAGGCTTGGCTGCCGGCGCGGACGATTTGGCGCCACCCGCGCCTTCCGCGATCTGACCAAGGAGAGCGCCGACCGCCACCGTTTCGCCGTCCTTGGCGATGATCTCGCCGAGCGTGCCCGCCGACGGTGCAGGCACCTCGATCGTCACCTTGTCGGTCTCCAATTCCACCAAAGGTTCATCCACCGCCACAGCGTCGCCGGTCTTCTTGAACCATCGGCCGATGGTGGCCTCGGTGACGGATTCGCCGAGGGTTGGAACGCGGATTTCAGCCATTTTTTGTCCTCTTGCGTCGTGAGCGGCCGGGCGCCGTCAACGCTTTGTCTTGCAATCGAATATACCGGCGACCGTTGCAGCCGCCGGCGTCCTTGAAACCGTTCAGCCCAGCGCCTCTTCGAGCAGCGCCTTGAGCTGCGCGAGATGCTTGGACATCAGACCTGTTGCCGTCGCCGCGGAAGCAGGGCGGCCGGCATAACGGGGCCGCTTGTTCGCCGCGCCGATCTGGTTGAGCACCCATTCCAGATACGGCTCGATGAAGTACCAGCCGCCCATGTTGCGGGGCTCTTCCTGGCACCAGACGAATTCAGCCTGCTTGAAACGCTCGAGCTCCTGCACCAGCGCCTTGAGCGGCACCGGGTAAAGCTGTTCGACCCGCAGCAGATAGATGTCTTCGATGCCACGCTTCTCGCGTTCCTCGAGCAGGTCATAATAGACCTTGCCCGAGCAGAGCACGACGCGGCGAATTTTCTTGTCCGCAACGAGCTTCAGCTCGCTTTCGGCGCGTTCCGCGCCATCGCGCAACAGGCGATGGAACGACATGCCCGGCCCCATTGCCTCCAGCTTGGAGACAGCGCGTTTGTGACGCAGCAGCGATTTCGGGGTCATGATGATCAGCGGCTTGCGGAAATCTCGCTTGAGCTGGCGCCGCAACGCGTGGAACAGATTCGCCGGCGTTGTGATGTTGACGATCTGCATGTTGTCTTCGGCGCACATCTGCAGGAAACGCTCGAGCCGGGCCGAGGAATGCTCGGGACCCTGGCCCTCGTAACCGTGCGGAAGCATGCAGACGAGCCCGGACATGCGCAGCCATTTGCGCTCGCCGGAGGAAATGAACTGGTCGAATACGACCTGCGCGCCATTGGCGAAGTCGCCGAACTGCGCCTCCCACATCACCAGCGCGTTGGGTTCGGCGAGCGAATAGCCGTATTCGAAACCGAGCACGGCTTCTTCCGACAGCAGCGAGTTGATGACCTCGTAATGGCCGAGATTGTCGCCGCCCAGATGATTGAACGGCGTGTAGCGGCTCTCGTCCTCCTGATCGAACAGCACCGAATGGCGCTGCGAGAAGGTGCCGCGCTCCGAATCCTGGCCGGAGAGGCGCACATTGTGGCCCTCCTGAAGCAGCGAACAGAACGCCAGCGCCTCGGCCGTCGCCCAGTCGATGCCCTCGCCGCTGTCGATCGCCTTGGCGCGATTCTCGAGGAAGCGCTGAACCGTGCGGTGGACGTGGAAGCCGTCTGGCACCTTGGTGATCTTGCTGCCGATGTCCTTGAGGCGGTCGAGTTCGACGCCGGTGTTGCCGCGGCGCGGATCCTCGCCGATGTCGGCGGATTTCAGGCCGGCCCACTTGCCGTCGAGCCAGTCGGCCTTGTTCGGCCTGTAGCCGGCACCCGCTTCCAGCTCGGCGTCGAGACGCGCGCGCCAGTCCGCCTTGGCTTTTTCGACCTCACCCTCGGTGACGACGCCGTCCGCGATCAGGCGCCTGGCATAGATGTCGAGCGTCGAAGGATGAGCGCCGATCTTCTTGTACATCACCGGCTGGGTGAACGCCGGCTCGTCGCCTTCGTTGTGGCCGTGGCGGCGATAGCAGAACATGTCGATGACGACAGGCTTGTGGAATTTCTGCCGGTACTCGATCGCAACCTTCGCCGCGAACACCACCGCTTCCGGATCGTCACCATTCACATGGAAGATCGGCGCGTCGATCATCTTGGCGACGTCGGACGGATAGGGCGAGGAGCGCGAGTAGCGCGGATATGTCGTGAAACCGATCTGGTTGTTGACGATGAAGTGCAGCGAACCGCCGGTGCGGTAGCCCTTCAAATCCGACAGCGCGAAACATTCGGCGACGACGCCCTGGCCCGCGAACGCCGCGTCGCCATGCATCAGGAGCGGCAGCACCGAAATGCGATCGTCCGACGCATCGCCGTTCTGATCCTGCTTGGCGCGCGCCTTGCCGAGCACCACTGGATCGACGATTTCGAGATGCGACGGGTTTGCGGTCAGCGACAGATGGACCTTGTTGTTGTCGAACTCGCGGTCGGATGACGCGCCGAGGTGATACTTGACGTCGCCCGAGCCTTCGACCTCGTCGGGATTGGCCGAACCGCCCTTGAATTCATGGAACAGCGCGCGGTGCGGCTTGCCCATCACCTGCGTGAGCACATTGAGACGTCCGCGGTGCGGCATGCCGACAACGATATCGCGCACGCCGAGATTGCCGCCACGCTTGATGATCTGCTCCAGCGCCGGGATCAGGGCTTCCGCGCCGTCCAGACCGAAACGCTTGGTTCCGGTGAATTTCAGGTCGCAGAATTTTTCGAAACCGTCGGCTTCGACAAGCTTCATCAGGATGGCGCGGCGGCCTTCCCGGGTGAAGCTGATCTCCTTGTCCGGCCCCTCGATGCGCTCCTGAATCCAGCCCTTCTGCTGCGGATTGGAGATGTGCATGAATTCGACGCCAAGCGTCTGGCAGTAGGTGCGCTGGCAGATCGCGACAATCTCGCGCAGCGAGGCGTATTCAAGGCCGAGCACGTGATCGAGGAAGATCTTGCGGTCGAGATCGGCGTCCGTGAAACCGTAGGAGCGCGGATCGAGCTCCTCGTGATCCTTCTGGCCCTCGATGCCGAGCGGATCGAGATTGGCGTGGAAGTGACCGCGCATGCGATAGGCGCGAATCAGCATCAAGGCGCGCACCGAATCGCGCGTCGCCTGCAGAATGTCGGAGGACGTCGATGCCGTTCCCGGCGCTGCGGCGGCAGCCTTCGCGGCAAGCTTCTTGCCGACGGCCTGCTCGACCTGCGCCCAGTTTCCGTCGAGCGCGGAGGTCAGATCGTCGCTTGGCGCCTGCGGCCAGTTCGGCTTTTCCCAGGACGGGCCCTTGGCATTGCTGGCGACATCCGCCGGGGTGTCTTTCAGGCTTTTGAAAAACTCCTGCCATTCCGGATCAACCGACGCGGGGTCCGCTTCAAAGCGGGCGTAGAGATCGTCGATGAAGGTGGCATTCGCGCCGTCGAGGAAGGAAGTGAGAGCGAAATTGGCGTTCGCGGCCTGGCGAGACATAAAACGCGTCCTGATTGGGTTTTTACGCGGAAACCGCACGTATTGCCGTGCGGCGGCAGCATCGATGTGATGCGGGACCTTTTACCCTATTTGGGGCGAAAGTTCGCGGTGAAAAGACCTAAAAAGTGAATCCGTTTTCAAAATATCAAAAGTATCTGATTTTGCTTGGTATACCACCACTGGCCGATTTTTCTTAAACAAAACAAACAGCCGGCCTCCGCAGGGAGGCCGGCTGCAAGATCGGAGCGCGATATCGCGCTTATTTTCCGAGCAGGTCGGGTGCGATCTTTTTACAGGCATCAACGAGGCCCTGCACCGAACCAACGGATTTGTCGAAGCCTTCCCGGTCCTTGCCGGCCAGTTCGATCTCGACAATGCGCTCGACGCCCTTGGAGCCGATCACCACCGGCACGCCGACATACATGTCCTTGACGCCGTATTCGCCGTTGAGATGGGCGGCGCAGGGCAGCACGCGCTTCTTGTCCTTGAGAAAGCTTTCGGCCATCGCGATCGCGGAAGCCGCCGGCGCGTAAAAGGCCGAGCCAGTCTTGAGCAGGTTCACAATCTCGGCACCGCCGTTGCGGGTGCGGTCGACGATCTCGTCGATGCGGGCCTGCGAGGTCCAGCCCATCTTCACAAGATCGGGAAGTGGAATGCCGGCGACGGTCGAATATTTCACCAGCGGCACCATGGTATCGCCGTGGCCGCCGAGCACGAAGGCGGTCACGTCCTCGACCGAGACGTTGAATTCATCGGCGAGGAAATAGCGGAAGCGCGCCGAATCCAGCACGCCGGCCATGCCGACCACCTTCTTGGCAGGCAGGCCCGAGGTCTTCTGCAGCGCCCAGACCATGGCGTCGAGCGGGTTGGTGATGCAGATCACGAATGCGTCGGGCGCATATTTCTTGATGCCCGCGCCGACCTGCTCCATGACCTTCAGATTGATGCTGAGAAGATCGTCGCGGCTCATGCCGGGCTTGCGCGGCACGCCGGCGGTAACGATGCAGACATTAGCACCCGCCAGCGCTTCGTAGGTATTGGTACCGACGAGGGTCGCGTCGAACCCGCTGACCGGAGAGGACTGCGCGATATCGAGCGACTTGCCCTGCGGAATGCCTTCGGCGATGTCGAACATCACCACGTCGCCGAGTTCTTTCAGGCCGACCAGGTGGGCGAGCGTGCCGCCGATCTGACCTGAACCAATCAATGCAATTTTGTTGCGCGCCATGTGAGCTTGTCCTTTGAACCGGCAAGGTGGGGAAAACGATTTTCGTTAGACCTTTCGGCAATCGCGTTCAAGTCGCCCTTCGCCCAGAAGACACCAAGAAAGGGGCAGCCAGACGCCCAATAATGAGGCCGGGAGAAAGAGGCCATGCCGCATTCCGGTTTTCGGAAATCCTAGGTCTCGACCAGACCCGTGCTTGCGCCGCTGGCGGTGGAATCGCGCCGCCCGTGAGGCAGAGCGAGATAGGATTCGGAGCCCATCTCGGTGATGCGCGAAATCGTCCGGGCGAATTCGAAAGCCTCCGCGCCTTCCTCGGCGATATAGAGATCAGGCAATTCGGCCTCCGCTGAAGCCATGAGCTTCACATGATTTTCATAAAGCGCGTCGATCAGTGCAATGAACCGCTTGGCCGGATTGCGGTCTTCGTAACGCATGACCGGCACGTGATCGATCATCACGGTGTGATAGTCGCGCGCGATCGTCAGATAGTCCGGCGCGCCGAGCGGCTTTTCGCATAAATCCTCGAAGGTGAAGCGTGCCACGCCGTGTGCCGAGTGGTCGATGTGAAGCACCCGACCCTTCAGCGCCACGTCACGCGGCGGCGCATCGCGGCTGCCGGTGAGCTTCAGCCAAGCGTCGTCGAGCGCCCTGTCTGCGGCTTTATCCGCAGGCACGAGCCACATTTTCACGCCCGCCAGTTTCTCCATCCGGAAATCGGTGCGCGCCTCGAGCTTCATCACGTCCATGTGCTTTTCGATCTGGGCGATGAAAGGCAGGAACAGCGCGCGGTTGAGGCCGCCTTTGTAGAGATCGTCAGGCGCAACGTTGGAAGTTGCGACGATCACGGTCCCCAGCTCGAACAGGCGTGCGAACAGGCGGCCGAGGATCATCGCGTCCGCGATGTCGGTGACATGGAATTCGTCGAAACACAGCAGCCACGCATCGTCGAAAATCGAGGCTGCCGTCAGATGGATCGGATCGCTGTCCGGGATGCTGCGCGCGGCGATCTTCTGGCGGAAGCCATAAATCCGATCGTGGACGTCAGCCATGAATTCGTGGAAATGCGCGCGACGCTTGTGCGCGACGCGGCTGTTGCGGAAGAACAGGTCCATCAGCATGGTCTTGCCGCGGCCGACATCGCCATGAATGTAAAGACCTTGCGGCGGTTCGGTATCGGCGAAGAAACGACCGATCAGGGCTCTTTTGCTCGCTGGCTTGTAGTGATCGAGCCGGGCGTCCAGCGCGGACAATGCCGCGACGGCGTCGGCCTGCGCCGGATCCGCCTCGATCGCACCCGAGGCGATAAGCTGATCGTACTGGATAAGAAGGGATGGAGAGGATGGACCGTTCATGCCCCGCTAACGTCACCAGCGCGGCAGAAAATGCAAGCGCGACGGAGGTCGAAACTCGCCGCCTTGTTCCGGCAGACGGAATTCACGCGCTCAGCGCGTAGGAATCCTCGACCACATAAGGACCGCCGCCGACAGAGGCGCGCGATGAAAACAGCACGAAGCGCGAGGCCATGAAACGCCGCGCCGGAAAATAGCCGCGCACCGAAAGATAATCGGCGACGTCGCGATCTGATGCGTCGCGCAGCCGGGCCAGCGTGACATGCGGAATGAATTTTCGCCCTTCGGGATCGAACCCGAAGCGCTGCATCAGCCGCTCGAGTTCGGCCTGCAACTCCATTAACGGCCGGCTCGGCTGCACCTGCGCGACCACCGCGCGCGGCTTCTTGCCGCCGAAACTGGCGAGACCCTGCACCGAAACCTCGAACGGCTTGCGGTTGACCCGCTCCAGCGTCGAGGCGATCTCGTTGGCGGCGACGCCGTCGATGTCGCCGATGAAGCGCAGCGTGACATGGTAATTTTCGGGATCGATCCAGCGCGCTCCCGGCAGTCCGCCGCGCAACATGGACAATGACTGGCAGATGTCAGGGGGGATTTCCAACCCGGTGAACAAACGCGGCATCACGACACCCCCGATGCAGAAGAGGAAAGTCCATGATCGCGCCAACTATACAGGCCGAGCCTTAACCAGGTCTGACTGCACAAGTCCTGCCGCGAATCACGCGCGACGAATCACTTCAGACGTTTTAACGCCTGAACATGACGATGCGAAGCAACGAAACATCGGCTCCGCATTTCGTCACCAAAACGTCTTGTCAGAACGTCTTGGTGGAGGTCCTGGCGACACGGTCCAGCGGCTTCAAAAATGCCTCCACCGTGGGCAGGATCTGCTTAACGATCACGTCAACCCCTGCGGCCGTCGGATGCAGTCCGTCATGCTGATTGAGATCGGTGACGCCGACAACGCCGTTCAGAAAGAACGGATACAGCGGCACATCATGAGCCTTCGCAAGGTCCGGGTAGATCGCGTTGAACGCCTTCGCGTAGTCGGAACCGAAATTCGGCGGCGCGTACATGCCGCACAACAAAACGGCAATGTTGCGCGCCTTCAGTTTCCTGAGGATATCGTCGAGCGCGGCACGGCTCACCTTCGGATCGATGCCGCGCAGCGCGTCGTTGGCGCCGAGCTCGACGATCACCGCTTCGGTGCCTTCCGGGATCGACCAGTCGAGCCGGTCGCGGCCGCCCGATGTGGTGTCACCCGACACGCCAGCATTGACCATATCGGTTTCAATGCCCTTTTCTTTCAGGGCCAGCTGAAGCCGCGCCGGAAACGCCGCGCCGGAGGGCAACCCGTAACCGGCGGTCAAGGAATCGCCCAGAACGGCGAGCCTGATTGGCGCCGAACGCGCCGCGCCGGAGGTTTGCGCCGCAGCCGGATCGTTCATCGCCACTGTTATTCCTATCAGAGCCCCCAGCAGCGGCGCAGCCATCGGGGCAAACTTCAACCCCTCGATTAACGCGCGCCGCCCACCATATGAAAATCGCATGGACAATCCCATAAAACCCTCGTCTCCCTCCAGTCCGGAGCCTGACATCATCGCCATTTCCGGCGTCAATCTGTCGCTCGGCACCGGCGCAGCGCGCGTGCACATCCTGAAAGATGTCAGCCTGCGCGTGGCCTCCGGTGAGGCCGTCGGACTGATCGGACCATCTGGATCGGGGAAATCCACCCTTTTGATGGTGATGGCGGGGCTGGAACGCCCCGACAATGGAAAAGTGGTGGTCGACGGCACCTCTTTCAACGCCCTCGACGAAGACGCGCTGGCGCGGTTTCGCGGCCGCAATGTCGGCATCGTGTTTCAATCGTTTCATCTGATCCCGACCATGACGGCGCTGGAGAACGTCGCGGTGCCGCTCGAACTCGCAGGACGCAGCGACGCGCATGAGCGTGCCGCGCAGGAGCTGCAGGCGGTCGGGCTCGGCGGGCGGCTGCATCATTATCCCGCGCAGCTTTCCGGAGGTGAGCAACAGCGGGTGGCACTCGCCCGCGCGCTCGCACCCGATCCTGCAATCCTCGTCGCCGACGAGCCAACCGGCAACCTCGACGAGACCACCGGCCAGCAGATCGTCGACCTGTTGTTCTCAAATCACCGCGAGCGCGGCATGACACTGGTGCTGGTGACGCATGACCACGCGCTGGCGCAGCGCTGCGACCGCGTCGTGCGGCTGCGCTCGGGCCGGATCGACGGGCCGGCGGGCGAACGAAGCTGGGTCGAAACGGCGTCACTCAAATGACATTGACGACGTCCTATCGGGAGCACCGTACAGGCTTCCTGCCGCTGCGCTTTGCGCTGCGCGAGTTGCGCAGCGGCCTGCGCGGCTTCTACGTGTTCGTCGCCTGCATCGCGCTCGGCGTGATGGCAATCGCCGGCGTCGGTTCGGTGTCCGGCAGCCTTAGCGAGAGCCTCGAACATCAGGGCCGCGTCCTGCTCGGCGGCGACGTGTCGTTTTCGCTTTTCCAGCGCGAGGCTACACCGGACGAACGCGCGTTTCTGGACAGGCACGGAAAGATCTCCGCGATGGCGACGCTGCGCGGCATGGCGCGCGCGGCGAGCGGCGAGCCGGCGCTGATCGACATCAAGGCCGTCGATTCCACCTTTCCCGCGCTCGGCGAGGTCGCGCGCGATCCGCAACTGCCGCTCGAAGATATTTTTGCGCGGCGTAACGGCGTCTATGGCGCAGCGGCCGATCCGGTGCTGCTCGACCGTCTCGGACTGAAGATCGGTGACAGCGTCACGGTCGGAAACATTCCTTTCGTGATCCGCGCGACCGTCACCAGCGAACCGGACAAGCTCTCCAGCGGCATCGGCTTCGGTCCGCGCTTTCTCATTAGCATCGACGCGTTGCGCGCCACCGGCCTCTTGCAGCCCGGATCGCTGGTGCGCTGGGTCTATCGCGTGCTGCTGCCCGATGGCGCGTCCGCCGACCACCTGATCGACGAATCGCGCAAGGCGCTGCCGCAGGCGGGCTGGGAAATCCGCAGCAAGACCAACGCCTCGCCGCAGCTCGAACGCAGCATTACCCGCTTCACCCAATTCCTCACTTTGGTCGGCCTCGCTGCGCTTCTGGTCGGCGGCGTCGGTGTCGCCAATGCGGTGAAAAGCCATCTCGACGCCAGGCGCGATGTGATCGCAACCTTCAAGGCCATGGGCGCGACCGCGCGCGAGGTGTTCGCGATCTACCTTGCGCAGGTCCTGCTGCTCGCGGTCATCGGCGCGATGATCGGGCTCGCAATCGGCGCGGCGCTGCCCTTCATTCTCGCCGCGTTGTTCGGCGATCTTTTGCCGCTGCCTGTCGATCCGACATTTCACCCTTACGAACTGCTGCTCGCCTTCATCTACGGCCTGCTCACCGCGTTGGCGTTCGCGATGTGGCCTCTGGCGCGCGCGCACGACGTGCCAGTGGCGGCGCTGTTTCGCGAAGGCGTCAGTCCCGACTTCCGCTGGCCGCGCCGGCAATACATCGTGATGACGGCGTTCGTTGCGATCCTGCTGGCTGCCGTCGCCATCGGCCTTTCCTACGACAAGCGCGTCGCGGCGGTGTTCGTCGCCGCGAGTCTCGGCGTCTTCGCCCTGCTGCGCGCCATCGCCTCGCTGCTGATGGCCATCGCGAGACGGCTGCCGCGCCCGCGCTTCACCATGCTGCGGCTCGCGCTCGCCAACATCCACCGTCCCGCCGCGCTGACACCGTCGGTCGTGATGTCGCTCGGGCTTGGCCTCGCGGTGCTGGTGACGATCACCCAAATCGACGGCAATCTGCGCCGGCAATTCATGGCCGCGCTGCCGGATCGCGCGCCGTCCTTTTATTTCATCGACATTCCCGCCGGCGAAGCCGACCGCTTCGGCGAGTTCCTGAAACAGACGCAGCCGGACGCAAGCGTTGAAAACGTGCCGATGCTGCGCGGGCGGATTGTCGCGGCCAAGGGCGTGCGCGCCGAGGACCTCAAACCCTCGCAGGATACCGAATGGGTGCTGCAGAGCGACCGCGGCATCAGTTACACCGACACCGTGCCCGCCGGCTCGAAGGTCGTCGAGGGCAAATGGTGGGAGCCCGGGTTAAGCGGCATGCCGCAGGTCTCCCTCGAGAAGAAGATCGCCGACGGCCTTGGCCTGAAGATCGGAGACGACATCACCGTCAACGTGCTCGGCCGCGACGTGACGGCGAGGATCACCAATCTGCGCACCGTCGACTGGCAGAGCCTCGGGATTAATCTTGTGCTGGTGTTCTCGCCGAATGCCTTCAAAGGAGCGCCGCATACCAATGTCGCCACACTGACCGAGCCCAATCCGAGCGCGGCGAACGATGCCCGGCTGATCCGGGCGGTCGCCATCGCCTACCCATCGGTAACCAGCGTGCGGGTGCGCGACGCGCTGCTGAGCGTCGGCAAGGTGGTGACCAATCTCGTTCTGGCAATCCGCGGCGCCAGTTCGGTCACGCTGATCGCTGCGCTGATGGTTCTGGGCGGCGCGCTCGCCGCCGGCCACCGCCATCGGGTTTACGATGCCGTGATTCTCAAAACCCTCGGCGCTACGCGGGGGCGGCTGGTCGGCGCCTATGTGCTCGAATATCTCATGATCGGCCTTGCCACCGCGATCTTTGGCGTTGCGGCAGGCTCGGTTGCGGCGTGGCAGATCGTGACCCGGCTGATGAATCTCAGCTTCGTCTGGGAGGCGCAAAGCGCGGGCCTTGTGGTGCTCGCCGCCCTGGTTGTGACAATTGGCCTCGGGCTTGCGGGCACATTACTGGCCCTTCATAAAAAGCCCGCAGAAGTCCTTCGTAACTTATGACAATTTGTAACGGCGAAGTGAGGTTTTGCGACATCTAGCCGCGCGTCCCGGCTTGCGGGAAATATGTTAGTTTCCCACATAACCTGACAAGCCAGGGTCGGCGGACGCTATCTTCTTTGTAATGAACGTGATGGCGTCATAGACGATACCCGGGAAAAGCTTATAACTGGTGCCACGGACCATTCTTGGCCCCAGCCAACAACGAGGGTTTCGACAATGTCGGACTTGGATCGCAACTACGCTTCGCCGTTCGGACGTGCAGCTTCCGGACGTGCCACCGATGCCGCAGCCGTCGATGCCGGCCTGCGCTCGTACATGCTCAAAATCTACAACTACATGTCGATCGGCTTGGCCATCACCGGCTTCGCCGCTCTCGGCGTGTACATGGCTGCCGTCACCACCGACTCCAGTGCGGCGGTCGCCCGCTTCGGCAATGCCTATCTGACGCAGTTCGGCTACGCGATGTTCGTCAGCCCGCTGAAGTGGCTGTTCATTCTTGCCCCGCTGGTGATGGTGTTCGCCATCTCCTTCGGCATTAACCGCCTGCGTCCGCAGACCGCACAGTTGCTGTTCTGGGCGTTCTCGGCGCTGATGGGCCTGTCGCTGTCGTCGATCTTCCTGGTGTACACGCACACCTCGATCGTGCGCGTGTTCTTCATCACCGCCGCCTCGTTCGGTGCGCTGAGCCTTTACGGCTACACCACCAAGCGCGACATGACCGGCATCGGCTCGTTCCTGTTCATGGGCCTGATCGGCGTGATCATCGCGAGCCTGGTGAACCTGTTCGTCGCCTCCTCGGCGCTGCAGTTCATCATCTCGATCGTCGGCGTGCTGGTGTTTGCGGGCCTCACTGCCTGGGATACCCAGCGGCTGAAGAACGACTACATCTACGGCTACGCCTCCCAGGGTGGCGAGATCGCCGAGAAAGCCGCCATCACCGGCGCTCTGTCGCTCTACCTGAACTTCATCAACCTGTTCACGCTGCTGCTGCAGCTTCTTGGACAGCGCAACTAAGACCTTGGTGTGCACATGATGAAAGCCCCGGCCCAAAGCCGGGGCTTTTGTTTTTTCGGCAGACCACTAATCTTGACCAATGCCTTTCTTCTCAATTCGGCCCGCCACAACCGCCGACATTCCCGCCATCACCGAAATCTACGCCGTCGAGGTCCGCGACAAGACCGCGACCTTTGAACTGACCCCGCCGGATAACGGCGAAATGCTGCGGCGTTTTTCCGACATCACCGGCAACGGTTTTTCCTATCTGGTTGCCGAACGTGAAGGGGCCGTCGCCGGCTATGCCTATGTCGCGCCCTATCGCGCACGCCCCGCCTACCGCTTTACGGTTGAGAACTCGATTTATCTTGCCCCCGCTTATCAGCGGCAGGGGATCGGCAGCGCCTTGCTGATGGAATTGATCGCACAATCGCAGGCGCGCGGCTTCCGCCAGATGATCGCGGTGATCGGGGACTCCGCCAACACCGCATCGGTCGCCCTGCATGCCCGCTGCGGGTTCGAGATGATCGGGACATTGCCGGATGTCGGCTTTAAATTCGGCCGCTGGCTGGACTCGGTCCTGATGCAGCGCGCGCTTGGCGAAGGCGGAAATACGTCCGCACCCGTTTCATAAATAAGGCCATCGCCCATCCAGCCCACGCGAGAAACCCGCTTGACTCTCTACCTACTAGAAGGTAGAGTTTCTCATGGCTAATGCCTCACCGACCTCAGAAGCCATCCTGCATTCCGCCCGCGCGCTCATCATCGCTGGCGGCTACAACGGCTTTAGCTATGCCGACATCTCCAAGGTCGTCGGCATCCGGAACGCCAGTATTCATCACTATTTCCCGAGCAAATCGGATCTGGTCCGGACGCTTGTCGCTCAGTACCGAAACGAGGTCGAAGCAGGGATCGCCTCGTTGGAGCGAAATATCCCAGATCCGGCCGAGCAGTTGCGTGCCTACATCGGCTATTGGGATAGGTGCATCAGCGATGCGTCGGCGCCGATTTGTGTCTGCGCCTTGCTGGCAAGTCAGATTCCGGTTCTCCCCGACGATGTGGCGGCCGAGGTTCGGGCCCATTTTCGGACGCTATCGGCCTGGCTCACCTCAATTCTGGATCGCGGTGCGAGCCTCGGCAAATTTCGCCTGACCGGGACGCCGAAAGCCGAGGCGGAGCTCATCATGGCTGGCGTCCACGGCGCCATGCTTTCAGCCCGGGCCTATGGCGACCCGGTGATATTCCGCACCATCACGACTCCGATACTGGAGCGCCTCATTTCCCGTCCCTGAAGCATCTCCATCAACGGGATGAAATTTGGCAAAATTACCTACCAACTAATAGGTAGCAAAAGAAAGGACCAACTTCATGTTTGGAATTTCACCGATCGGCTGGATACACACGCTCGGCAGCCTCCCTGCCATTCCCGTCGCCGCGTACATGTTCATTCGCCATGGCCGGATCGTGCCGCGTTCGGGAGCGGGCATGATCTACTTTGCCGCGATGCTGATCGGGGCCGCGACAGTCTTCCTGGTGGCGCATGAACCTGTCAGTTACGTCATCGGCGCCGTGACCTTGCTGCTCCTGCTTGCCGGTTATGGCGTCGGATACGTTCCTCTTCCCGGACGCTCCGGACGATACGTCGAGACAATCTGCCTGAGCCTTACCGCATTTCTTTTGATGTTGCCGACGGTCACGGAAGTGCTGCGCCGGGTCCCGGACGGGCATCCTTTTGTGACCGACCTGCATGCGCCTTTGCTGGTCGGAGCCCAGGCCAGCGTTCTCGCCGCGCTGATTGTGGGTTTGACGGCGCAGATCGTCTATCTGCGCAGGCAGAACAAAAGATCGTTCGGCTAGATATTTCTGAAAATCGGATTCGGCCGCCGGAAGTCGCGCTACACCAGCGACAGCTTGCGGTCGATCACCAGCAGCACGCGGTCGAGTTCGTGCCCGCGCCGCAGGATTTGCCCGGTGGCGGAAATCACGCTGTAAGCGCCTTGCTTGCGGGCGAGGCGCGGGTCCTTCTCGATCCGGTAGATCGGAACCTCCGAGGCGCGGCGGAAGATCGAAAACACCGCGCGGTCCTTTAGAAAATCGATGGCGTAATCGCGCCATTCTCCGTCGGCGACCATGCGGCCGTAAAGATTGAGGATGCGGCCGAGCTCGTGGCGATCGAAGGAGACGGTGACCGGGAGGGTGACGTCAGGCGGGCGAACTGTCCGGCTATCCCCGCTCTCCACGTCTCCCGCTCCAAAACTCATCGGCGTCGTCTCCTGCCGTCATTTCCCTGACATGATCCGCCTCGAAAGCCGTCCCGGCAAGCCCGAATTTGCGCCCGCCGCGACATCACGTCCTCGTTGAAAAAATCACAATACCGCCTGAATTCGGCCCCCCCGCCGCCGCGCGGGATTGCGAAAAAACAGTCTCTGCGATGACCCGGTTTCGATCGCTCCGGATTCCTCAGCCCCCAGCCCCCCGGGGCTTTCGGGACCGGGTCTATTCAGCAGAGCTTCCCCTCAAAAACGCGTCAAAATTCAAGGGCCAAAATTCAATGGCCCAAATTCAAGGCCAACGTCAGTTGGTCTTTTTTGTTTGCGGAAAGCCGGTCCCCGGCCAGGCCGAACGCAAAAATCCGGCGTCCCCGAATGAGCCGGCACCTCCGCCCAAAACGATTCGGATCAGTTCAGGGATGTATAGGCGGCGCCGAGCATCGGCCCCGGCTTGTCGCGGCTGCCGTCCTGCACGTAAACGGCGGCGGCATCGATGCCCTCGCGGGAAATGTTTTCCAGAGGCACGGTCCAGTTACCGGCCTTGCCATCCCAGTCGGCGACCTTGAGCATGTTGCGGACGACGTTGTGATAGACGATCTGCTGTCCGCGATTTTCACCGCGGCCAATGGTGATCGGCACCGACTTCGAAATCGCGCAAACCCAGACCTCGCCGTGGTCGTGATTGCTGCTTGCGGCAACCGATACGTTGAGATGGTTGCCTTCCTTCGCCAGGGTGACGGGCACCCGCATCACGCTCTGATCGGCGCGCGTCCGGGCGACGGCCGCCTCGATACCGGCACGGTCGCTGCCGATGACATGCACCATGCCATTAATGACGGCCTGCGGCGTATAGACCTCGCGGTCGCCGCGCATCGCCGAATAGGCCTTCTGGCGCGCGCTGAAACGCGAATCCGCCAGCGTGTCTTTCCAGCCGAGATAGTCCCAGTAATCGATCGGCAGGCTGAGCGCGATCAGCGAGGAGTCCTTCGCCAGTTCACCGAGCGTCTTGTCTGCCGGCGGACAGGAGGAACAGCCCTGCGAGGTGAAAAGTTCAATGACGGCTTTGGGATCGGCCGCGGACGACGATGCGGTCGCGGCCATCATGGCGATGACGGCAGTGGCCACCGCCAGCAATCCTCTCATGCACACAACGCCGCTCCGCGCGCCGAGAAGCGCGGTCCGATTTGCGTTGATGGGCAGAGCAGTCACAGCGGATCCTGAAATTCCAAAATGCCTTGCCTTCAAAGAAGAGGGCGGCCTTTTTCTAGGCCGCCCTCCTGTCACCTGCCATTCACGTCGCGGTGAGGCTGTTCACGGATGCGTTTTCCCCGCCGCAGCTTACGCGGCGAGGTTTCGCAGAACGTAGTGAAGAATTCCGCCGTTCCGGTAATATTCGAGTTCGTCGAGCGTATCGATGCGGCAAAGCAGCGGCACTTCCTTCTTCGAACCGTCGCTGGAGACGATCACAGCGGTGAGCGTCTGGCGCGGTTTCAGATCGCCCTCAAGGCCGCGAATCGTCACCTTCTCGTCGCCCTTGATGCCGAGCGACGACCACGATGCGCCGTTCTCGAACGTCAGCGGCAGCACGCCCATGCCGACGAGGTTGGAGCGATGAATGCGCTCGAAGCTCTGGGTGATGACCGCGCGCACGCCAAGCAGGCGCGTGCCTTTCGCCGCCCAGTCGCGCGAGGAGCCGTTGCCGTATTCGGCGCCGGCGAACACCACCAGCGGAACCTTCTCCTGCTGATACTTCATCGCGGCATCGTAGATCGACATCTGCTCGCCATCCGGCCAGTGCTTGGTCAATCCGCCTTCGGGAATGTTGCCGTCGGCGCCCTTGAGCATATGGTTCTTGATGCGGATGTTGGCGAAGGTGCCGCGCATCATGACCTCATGGTTGCCGCGCCGCGTGCCGTACTGGTTGAAATCGGCGGGACGCACCTGATGCTCGGACAGATATTTGCCGGCCGGCGAGGTCAGCTTGATCGAGCCGGCGGGCGAGATGTGATCGGTGGTGATCTTGTCGCCGAACATCGCCAGAATGCGCGCATCGACGATGTCGGTGATCGGCTCCGGCTCCATCGTCATGCCTTCGAAGTAAGGCGGGTTCTGCACATAGGTGGAACTCATGTTCCACTTGTAGGTATCGCTGGCCTCGGTGTTGATCTTGCGCCAGTTGGCATCGCCCTTGAACACGTTGGCGTATTTCTTCTTGAAGATCGTCGAGGTGACGAACTTCTTGATGAAGGCGTTGATCTCGGCCGTCGTCGGCCAGATGTCCTTGAGATAGACCGGCTTGCCATCCTTGCCGGTGCCGATCGGATCGGTGGCGAGGTTCTTCGTCACGGTGCCGGCGAGCGCGTGCGCGACCACCAGTGGCGGCGAGGCGAGATAGTTCGCCTGTACGTCCGGCGAGACACGGCCTTCGAAGTTGCGGTTGCCCGACAGCACAGCGGCGGCGACGATGCCGTTGTCATTGATGGATTTTGAAATCTCCTCCGGCAGCGGGCCTGAATTTCCGATGCAGGTGGTGCAGCCGAATCCGACAAGATTGAAGCCGACCGCGTCGAGGTCCTTCTGCAGGCCCGAATTCGCCAGATATTCGGCGACCACCTGGCTGCCGGGTGCGAGCGAGGTCTTGACCCAGGGCTTGGCCTTCAATCCCTTCGCGTGCGCCTTGCGCGCCAGAAGACCGGCGGCGATCAGCACGCTGGGATTCGACGTGTTGGTGCAGGAGGTGATGGCGGCAATCACCACGTCGCCATGTCCAAGATCTTCCTTGCGGCCCTCGACCGGGAAGCGTTGGTCGTGGCCGGCGGGCTTCTTGTATTCAGCGGTGAGCGCTTCATCGAACAGCGAGGCGACGGTCGGCAGCGCGACGCGGCCCTCCGGACGTTTCGGGCCCGCCAGCGAGGGCACGACATCCTTCAGATCGAGGACGAGAGTTTCGGTAAAGACCGGGTCCTTCGATTCGGCGGTGCGGAACAGACCCTGCGCCTTGGAATATTTCTCGACCAGCGCAACGCGGGGAGCGGCACGTCCCGACGTCTTGAGATAATCCAGCGCGGCTTTGTCGACCGGAAAGAATCCGCAGGTCGCGCCATATTCGGGGGCCATGTTGGCGATCGTCGCCTTGTCGGCGACCGACAAATGATCGAGGCCCGGTCCGTAGAACTCGACAAACTTTCCGACCACACCCTGCTTGCGCAGCATCTGCGTCACGGTGAGCACGAGATCGGTCGAGGTCACGCCTTCCTTCAGCTTGCCCTTGAGCTTGAAGCCGACCACATCCGGCAGCAGCATCGACTGCGGCTGCCCCAGCATCGCCGCCTCGGCCTCGATGCCGCCGACGCCCCATCCGAGCACGGCAAGGCCGTTGACCATGGTGGTGTGCGAATCGGTGCCGACCAGGGTGTCGGGATAGGCGACTTCATAGTTGGCTTTCTTGCCCTTGATCGTCAGCTTCTCTTTCTTGGTCCAGACCGTCTGGGCGAGATATTCGAGATTGACCTGGTGGCAGATGCCGGTGCCGGGCGGCACGACGGAGAAATTCGAAAACGCCTTCTGGCCCCATTTCAGGAATTCGTAGCGCTCCTGATTCTGCTTGTATTCCTCGGCGACGTTCTTGCCGAAGGCCTTGTTGTCGCCGAAGAAGTTCACGATCACCGAATGGTCGATGACGAGATCGACCGGCACCAGCGGATTGATCTTCTCGGCATCGCCGCCGAGCGCCTTCATCGCGTTGCGCATGGCGGCGAGATCGACCACCGCCGGCACGCCGGTGAAGTCCTGCATCAGAACGCGCGCGGGACGGAAGGCGATTTCATGCTGCAGGGTCTTCTTCTTGGCCCACTGGGCGAAAGCCTGGATGTCTTCCTTCTTGACCGAGCGTCCGTCCTCGTTGCGCAGCATGTTCTCGAGCAGCACCTTCATCGAATAAGGCAGCCGCGAAATGCCCTTCAGCCCGTTCTTCTCCGCCGCCGGAAGGCTGTAATAGGCGTAGGTCTTGCCTGCGACCTTGAGTGTTTTCAGGCTTTTAAAGCTGTCGAGCGAGGGCATGTACGAATTCCCGAGTTGGATGAGGATTGAAACATAAGGAGTATAAAGGTACCGTTCGAGTCCCCTCCCGCCGGTCCCGTTTTGGGTGAGTTGTGTGCTGCACCAAGTTCCGGTTTTATAGAATCTTTCCAACCTCACCGCCACACGACAATGGTCTCTTCGGCTGTTCGCCATGCTGGTATGTTGAGCGGACTGTGCTCTCCAATTAGGTCCATCGGTTATTTCACATGCGGCTTTTCGGGCGGAACGTCACATGCGTGCGCGGCGAACGGCATGTTTTCGCGGGACTTGGGTTCGATGTCGCGGCAGGCAGGGCGCTGGCTGTAACGGGCGCCAACGGCGCGGGCAAATCCTCGCTGCTGCGGATCATCGCCGGTCTTTTGCCGCAGGCGGACGGCGAGATCGTCCTCGAAGGCGGCGAACGCGAGCTGACGCTCGGCGAGCAGGCGCATTATCTCGGCCATCGCGATCCGATCAAAGGCGCGCTGAGCGTGCGCGAAAATCTCGAATTCTGGAATGAGTTTCTGGGCGGCGGGCGCGCCGGCGTTGCCGAAAGCCTCGCGGCGGCGGGCCTTGCCCATGCCGCCGATTTCCCCGCCGCTTTTTTGTCGGCCGGGCAGCGGCGGCGGCTGTCGATGGCGCGGCTTCTCGCGGTTCGACGCCCGATCTGGCTTCTGGACGAGCCGGCATCGGCACTCGACGCCGAGGGGCAGAACCTGTTCACCGCGCTGATGCGCGCGCATCTCGGGGACGGTGGGCTCATTATCGCGGCGACGCACGGGCCGCTGGGAGTCGCCGCCGACGAATTGCGGATTGGAGCTGCGGCATGAGCGCTCTAATGGCCCTGCTGCGCCGCGAACTACGCGTCGCGCTGCGCGCCGGGGGCGGGGCGCTGATCGGCGTCCTGTTTTTCCTGACCGTGGTGGTGCTGATGCCGTTTGCGATCGGCCCCGACCTGCCGCTGCTCAACCGGCTCGGACCGGCGGTGCTATGGCTGGGCGCGCTGCTCGCAAGCCTGCTCACATTGGAACGCCTGTTCACCGCCGATCAGAATGATGGCTCGCTCGATCTTCTGGTCATGAGCCGAACCTCGCTGGAATTGAGCTGCGCGGCAAAGGCCGTCGCGCACTGGATCGCGAGCGGCCTGCCGCTGATCGTTGCCACGCCGGTGCTCGGTTTGCTGCTCAATCTCGAGCCCCGCGCGACGCTCGCGGTGGCGCTGACCCTGCTTGCGGGCACGCCGGCGCTGACCTTCACCGGCATGATCGGCGCGGCGCTGGCCGTGACGCTGCGCCGTGGCGGCCTGCTGCTCGCGGTGCTGGTGCTGCCGCTGTCAATCCCGGTGCTGATTTTCGGAGTCGCCGCCGCCGACGCCGCGATCAGAGGGGATTCGTTCTTGAACGCGCCGTTCTCCATCCTGTGCGCACTGTCGCTGGCAAGCCTCGTCATCGGACCGTTCGCCGCTGCCGCGAGCCTGCGTCAAGGACTGGACTGATGCGCGCGGGAACATTGAAAATCAAACATGACATGCACTGCGCATTGCGCCGGCCCATTGCGGTGATTATCACAGACGCGACATGAAGCTCGCCGACCTGAAGCTGACAGACCTGGCCAATCCGACAAGGTTCCTCGCGTTCACGGCGCGGGTGCTGCCGTGGCTCGCCGCCGCGACGGCCATCGTCCTTGCCGTCGGCCTTTATCAGGCATGGACCGCACCGGACGATTACCAGCAGGGCGCCACCGTGAAGATCATGTTCATCCACGTGCCCAATGCGTGGCTGTCGATGTTCGTCTGGGGCGTAATGACCATGGCCGCGCTCGGCACGCTGGTGTGGCGGCATCCGCTCGCCGACGTCGCAGCCAAGGCCGCCGCGCCGATCGGTGCGGCGTTCACCTTTCTCGCCCTCGTAACGGGCTCGCTATGGGGTCGCCCGATGTGGGGCACCTTCTGGCAATGGGACGCCCGGCTGACCTCGGTGCTGATCCTGTTCCTGATGTATCTCGGCCTGATCGCGCTGTGGCGCGCAGTAGAGGATCCCTCGCGAGCAGCCCGCGCAGCCGCGATCCTCACCCTCGTCGGCGCGATCAACATTCCGATCATCAAATTCTCGGTCGACTGGTGGAATACGCTGCATCAGGGCTCGATATTCACCACCAGCGGATCGACGCTCGACAAGGCGTTTTTGATTCCGCTGCTCATCATGGCGCTGGGCTTCACGCTTCTGTTCTTCACCCTTCATCTCGCCGCGATGCGTAACGAGGTGCTGAGGCGGCGGGTGCGAAGCCTGCAAATGATGCAGGCCCAGCGGCCGGCATGACCATGTCCCTCGGTCCCTATGCCAGCTTCATCGTGGCCTCCTACGCGCTGGTCGCGCTTGTGGTGCTCGGACTCATTGCGTGGATCGCGGCAGACCAGCGCCGCCAGCAAAATGCATTGCGCGACCTTGAAGCACGCGGCGTGACGCGGCGCTCGGCGGCGAAGGCCGGTGACACATGAGCGCGGAAGCCACTCCCGTGAAACGCCGCTCCTGGCTTTTGCTCCTGCCGTTACTGACCTTCGCAAGTCTGGCGATCCTGTTCTGGTACGGGCTCGGCGCGGGCGATCCCTCGCGCATTCCCTCGGCCCTGATCGGACGCCCTGCGCCGCAAACCAGTCTGCCGCCGCTTGAGGGGCTGACGGCGAATGGCGCTCCGGTGCCGGGCCTCGATCCCTCGATGTTCAAGGGGCAGGTCACGATCCTCAACGTATGGGCGTCATGGTGCGTGCCCTGCCATGAGGAAGCGCCGCTTTTGCTGAAACTGTCGCAGGACAAACGCATCCGTCTTGCCGGCCTCAACTACAAGGACGCACCGGACAACGCCCGCCGCTTTCTTGGCCGCTACGGCAATCCCTTCGCCGCCGTCGGCGCCGACGCCAACGGCCGCGCTGCGATTGAATGGGGCGTCTATGGCGTTCCGGAGACGTTCATCATCGGACGCGACGGCGCCATCGCCTACAAGCTGATCGGGCCGATCACACCGGACAATATCGACAGCGTACTGCGGCCGCAGATCGACAAGGCGCTCGGCGGCGCGTCCTAGGCCGTTGCTTTACGGCTGAGCGATCCTGGGCACGTCAACGCCGATATACTTGTCCCACATGAACTCCGAGAGCTTGCGGCGGCGCTCGTCGTCGCGAAGGTCGGACCGATAGGACACGCTGCCGATATGATTGAACGTGTCTGCGAGAATATGTTCGCGCAGGCCGTCATCCTCGATCCTCTTTTCCCCCGCCGCGCCGGCCTGATCCGCCGTCAGCGTGGAATAGACCGGCTGCCAGTTCTTGCCGCCGGTGTCCATCCGAAGCGGGTAGTCGTGCTTGAAGTTGAACGCGCGGTCCTTGAGTTTGCCGAAGTCGAAAAAGCAGAAGCCGGCCCACAGATACCAGCAGCTCGCATCGACGAGGGATTTGAGGCGCAGACCAAACACCGTCTTTCCCTCCACCCAGCGGGCGGGCGAGACCGGCGCGACCGGGAAACAATCGTGATCAACAAAGCCGAACAGGTCCGGCTGAATTCGCCTGACAAGATTGTAGTAAATCCAGTTCATCGAGATCGCGTGGGAGCGGTTCGGATTCCACTCCGGATTTGGCGGCAATTCGCAATAGGCAATATTGCGGCGCAGGCAGATGTCGCGATGACGCGCGCGGGCTTCCGGCTTCTTCGAATTGTCCACGACGACGAGATCGGCATCGGTGACGTATTTGCCCCACGCCGCTGTCAGAAGATCGACGACCCAGGGCGTGTTGAAAGCGATCGCGAAAACGACAAAGCCGGATTTTGGTTTGAATTGCCCGAGAAAGCGGTCGCGCTCCTCGTGGCCCGATGCGCGAAAGCGCCGGTCGATCAGATCGTTTCGCGCGTCCTTGGCGGCCCGGACCAGCCTGTTGCCGTTGATGGCCGTGACGAATCTGCGGAGGGCTCCGTGGGAGGATGACATTTTCAAAAGTCTCGGGACGAAGCGGACAAACGGTGCGGCAGTGCGGCAATTTCCGCCGGACTGATAACGCAAGCCGCCTTTCGGGGATAGGCAGGGCCAAAATAATTTGGCGGATTTATCTGCCGTTCATTTTCAGCCCATGGCGCAGCCACAAATCCGCACCTAGGTTGAGCGCGTTGCAATCACCGCAATGATCGTCCTTGGAGGGACACTTCGATGAGCTACTCTAAATTCGCTTCCCTGACCGCCGCCACGCTGGCCCTCGGCCTGCTTTCAGCGTCTCCGCTGTTCGCCCAGGCTACCCAGCCCGCCACCGGCACGAAGACGGCCCCCCCGTCTGCCATGGCCCCGGCGGCGAAGGCTGACAAAATGGCGCCGGCCGCCAAAGCAGAGCCGAAGAAGGAGCTGATCGACATAAATTCGGCGAGCGCCGCCGATCTCGAGGCCCTGAAAGGCATCGGCAAGGTCCACGCCGCCGAAATCATCAAGGGCCGCCCCTACAAGGGCAAGGACGATCTGGTATCCAAGAAGATCATCACAGAAAAGATGTACGCCGAGATCAAGGACCAGATCATCGCCAAGCAGAAGTAGTTCTTTTCGCGATGACAAATATCGACGCACCGGCCTCGTGGCCGGTGCGTTTTTCGTTTCAGCCTTTTGAAACATCCCCGCGCTCGATGTCGCTCGCTTCGTCCGTGGCCGGTTCGATGCTGTAGCGCTTCACGAGCGTCATCTGCGTCACCGCGAAAATCGCCGTGATTGGAATCACGCCGAATGCCTTGAACGTCACCCAGATATCCGTGCTCTGGGTGCGCCAGACGATTTCGTTCAAAACCGCCATTGCGGCAAAGAAGAGCGCCCAGCGGATGGTCAGAAGTTTCCAGCCATGCGCCGTCAGGTTGAACACCTGATCGAACATGATGGCGATGAACGAGCGGCCGAAAAGAAGGCCGATGAACAGCGTGGCGCTGAACAGCGCGTAGATGACGGTCGGCTTGATCTTGATGAAGGTCTCGTCATGGAAAAACAGCGTCAGCGAACCGAACACCAGCACAATCACCGCGGTGATCAGCGCCATCAGCGGCACATGCCGCGTCACCACGTAAGAGGCAATAATCGCCGCCACGATCGCCACCATGAAAGCGCCGGTGGCGACAAACAGGTGAAACTTCGCGTTGGCGACGAAGAACACGAGCAGCGGACCGAGCTCGGTCGCAAGCTTGAAAAACGGGTGAGGCTCGGGCCGTTTGGGCATGTCGTTCATTCGCTTTTTCCTGCTATCGCCAATCCCGCGAGGGCTCTTGCGAAATCATGCGCGGTAAACGGCGCAAGATCGTCGATAGCCTCGCCGACGCCGATGAAATGCACCGGCAATTTGTATTTCTCCGACAGCGCAACAAGAATACCGCCCCGCGCCGTGCCGTCCAGCTTCGTCATGACAAGACCCGTCACGCCGGCTGTCTTGCCGAACGCCTCGACCTGAGACAGCGCGTTCTGGCCGACCGTCGCGTCGAGAACCAGCAGAACGGCATGCGGCGCGGTCGCATCGATCTTCTTGACGACACGCGCGACCTTCTCAAGCTCGACCATCAGTTCTGTCTTGTTCTGCAGGCGGCCGGCGGTATCGATCAAAAGCACGTCGCGGCCGTCCGCCTTCGCCGCCTCCACGGCTTCGAAGGCAAGGCTCGCCGAATCCGAGCCATGCGCGCGCGCGATCACGGGTACCTTTGTACGATCGCCCCAGACCTTGAGCTGTTCGATGGCGGCGGCGCGGAACGTGTCGCCCGCAGCCAGCATCACCCTGCGGCCTTCGGCGGAAAATTTTGCGGCGAGCTTGCCGATGGTCGTGGTCTTTCCCGACCCATTGACGCCGACGACCAGAATGACGAACGGCTTTCTGCCCTCGTCGATCACAAGCGGCTTCGCCACCGGCGCGAGCACCTTCTCGACTTCCGCCGCGATGATGGATTGCACATCCTCGGCCGACAGACCCTTGTCGTAGCGGCCATCCGAAATCCGCTCGGCAATACGGGAGGCCACGTCGGTTCCAAGGTCCGCGCGCAACAGCACGTCCTCGATATCCTCCAGCATCGTGCGATCGAGCTTGCGCTTGGTAACGAGATCGGCGACCGCGCCACCGATCGAGCCGGAGGTGCGTTTCAGTCCGGCGGACAATCGCGCCCACCAGCCTTTTTTCTCCAGTTCCTGCGCGCCGTCTGTCATGATGCAAACTGTCAACAAAGGGAGCCGTGTGTTACCCGGTTAGTGCCAAAAGCGAAAGTCGCCTTTATTCATGGATACGCCGCAACCGACCTTCGAGGAAATGCAGGCCCGCGTGCTTCATCGCGACGGCCTGATGCTGGTGATCGACAAGCCGGCCGGGATCGCCGTGCACAAGGGGCCAAAAGGCGGGCCCAATCTCGAAGCCTCGTTCGATGCGTTGCGCTATGGCCTGCCGCGCCCACCGGTTCTGGCGCACCGGCTCGACCGCGACACCTCCGGCTGTCTCGTGCTGGGACGGCATCGCAAGGCCACCGCGTCTCTCGGGTTGCTGTTCAAGCACGGCAAGGTCTCGAAGACCTACTGGGCCGTTGTTGAGGGCGGTCCCGCAGAGAACGAAGGCGAGATCGATATTCCGCTCGGGCGGCTCGATGCCGAGCGCGGCTGGTGGCAGAAGCCGGATCCGAACGGGCTGCCGTCCTTGTCGAAGTGGAAAGTGATGGGCCGCGGTACGGGGCAAAGTGGCGAGAGCCTGACGTGGCTGGCGCTGGAGCCCGTCACCGGCCGCACGCATCAATTGCGGGTGCATTGCGCGGCGTCGGGCTTTCCCATCGTCGGCGATAACATCTACGGCAACGGACCGCGCTTCGGTGAGCCGAGCCTGCATCTGCATGCGCGCGAGATCGTCATTCCACTGTCAAAGAACAAGCCGCCGGTGCGCGTCAAGGCACCGGTACCGCCGCATTTGCAGGAGCGGTTGCGAGCCTGCGGATGGAATGGCGAAGAAGTCCCGCCGGTTGAGCAGACCACCGCCGCCTAAACCAGCAGCCGCGCGCCGTCGTGACCGGCCATTTTCATCACCCGAACATCGCCGGGACGGCCGCCCGCAATCGCCACCGGCATGAAATGTTCGGTGCGGCCTTGCGTCGCGCTTTCGATCAATACGCTGCGTGTCGTGCCGGCGTCGGACTCAAGCCTGCGGCCGAAGGCCGCCTCGCCATGCGCCCGCAGACGTTTCGCACGCTCCTTGATAACGCGGCCATCGACCTGCGGCATCTTTGCAGCCGGTGTTCCGGGACGCGGTGAATAGGGAAACACGTGCAGGAATGTGAGATCGCACTCCTCGACCAGATCGAGGGACTGCAAAAACATCTCCTCCGTTTCGGTCGGAAAACCCGCGATGATGTCCGCCCCGAAAGCGATGCCGGGACGCAGCCGCCGCACCTGTTTACAAAACTCCATCGCGTCGGCGCGGCTGTGACGCCGCTTCATCCGCTTGAGAATGAGATCGTCGCCCGCCTGCAGCGACAGATGCAGATGCGGCATCAGCCGCTCATCGGTCGCGATGACATCGAGCAGGTCGCGGTCGGCCTCGATGGAATCGATCGACGATATCCGCAGCCGCTTCAGTTCGGGCACGTGCCTGAGAATCTGCTTCATCAGCGCGCCAAGTTTCGGCGCGCCCGGCAGGTCGGCGCCGTAGCTCGTCAGGTCCACGCCGGTGAGCACGATCTCCGCGTGACCCGCCTCGACCAATGCGCGCACCTGATCGACCACCGCACCCATCGCCACCGAGCGCGAATTGCCGCGCCCGTAAGGAATGATGCAGAAGGTGCAGCGATGGTCGCAGCCGTTCTGCACCTGCACGAAGACGCGCGGCAGGCCGCTCTGGAAGCCATCGACCAGATGCGGTGACATGTCGCGCACGGCCATGATGTCGGCGACCGCAATCTTTTCCTCGGCATCGAGATCGAACGCGCGTCTTGTCGCACGCCAGGCGGCGCCGCGCATCTTCTCGTCATTGCCGAGCACACGATCGACTTCCGGCATGCTGGCGAACATGTCGGATTCGGTCTGCGCTGCACAGCCGGTGACGACGATGCGCCTGCCGGGATGCTCGCGCCGCAATCTGCGGATCGACTGGCGCGCCTGCGCCACTGCCTCGCCCGTCACCGCGCAGGTGTTGACCACGATGGCGTCATCGATACCCGCGCCAACAGCCTCGCGCCGGATGGTCTCGGACTCGGCGAAGTTCAGCCGGCAGCCGAAGGTGACGAGTTCGACGGTCATTATGCGACAGTCGCGAACAGCGCCGGATCGAAGGTGCCCTCGAATTCCAGCACGGCCGGGCCGGTCATCAGCACGTGATCGTCGCGCTCGCGCCATTCGATGGTGAGATCGCCGCCCGGCAACGTCATGTGGACGACGCGGCCCGTGCGCTTGAGCCGCGCCGCCGCCACGGCGGTCGCGCATGCAGCGGACCCGCAGGCCTGCGTCAGCCCGGCACCGCGCTCCCAGGTGCGCATCCGGATGTGATCGCGGTCAACGATGTGGGCCAGCGTGATGTTGGCGCGCTCGGGAAAAATCGGATGATTTTCCAATAATGGCCCGAACCGCGCGAGATCGTAGGCGTCGATGTCATCCACCCAGAAAATGGCATGGGGATTACCCATGCTGACGACCGACGGCGAATGCAGCACCGGCGCGTCGATCGGCCCGATCTGTAGTTCGATATAGCGGGTGTCGCGGAATTCCTCGGCGAGCGGAATGTCCTGCCAGCCGAATTTCGGCGTGCCCATGTCGACGGTATAAAGATCGGGCGAGGGCCCCTGCCAGCAATTCAAAAGACCCGCGCGGGTTTCGAACGTCGCCGCGTGCTCGCCGGTCGCCTCAAACGTGCGGCGCGCGACGCAGCGCATGCCGTTACCGCAGGCCCCGGCTTCGGAGCCATCATTGTTGTAGATGCGGATGAAAGCACTCGTGCCCTGCAGACGCGGCTTCTGTAGCACCATGAGCTGGTCGTAAGGCACGCCGCCGGGCGCGGCCGCGATGGCCCGCGCCTCTTCCGCGCTGACGGCGGCGGACGAATCGCGCAGATCGACAACGACGATCTCGTTACCGATGCCGTTCATCTTGGCGAAGCTGTGATTGGCGAGCGCGCTCATGGTCCGTCCTTATCCGCCTTATATGGCGAAGATCGTCAGATTGACCAGAGCATGACAGCCGGTTCGGCCTTTCTCGCGCCGCTTTTGATGGACGTTCTGTGAGAGGACGAACGATCTGGCCGCGTGCTAGATTGCGAGCCGCCGGTCCGTGCCTTTTGCGTCCGATTCGCTGGAGCTTTTTCGATGAATTTTTCCCATCTCCCCCGGCTGGCTGCTGTCCTGTCCGTCATGCTCACATGTTCCGGAGCCTGGGCGCAGGCGCCGGCTCCAGCCCCCTCCAAGGACACGCCGCCGCCTGCCGCCGGCGCGGCTCCGGCCGCCAAATCCGAAACGCCACCGTCAAACGCAGACAAGTCAACCGCAGACACCAAGCCGGCGGATGCCAAACCCGCCGATACCAAGCCTGCCGAGACGCCCGCCGCGCCAAAGGCTGCCGAGACGCCTGCGCCCTCTCCGGTCACCCCGCCCGCGGCGCAGACCGCGCCGCCCGCCGAGCAGAAGCCCCAGACCGCCGATGCATTCGGCGAAGAGGCGACGCTCACCGCGCGCAAGGTGGTCGCGATCAAGGGCAAGGGCGACTGGGATTCGGCATTCGACACCATCACCGGATCGTTGAAAACGCTGGCAACGCTGCTCGACAAGCAGAACATCAAACCGGCCGGGCCCTTTCTGATCGTTTACACATCGACCGACGATAACGGCTTCACATTCCAGGCGCAGATTCCGGTCGATCAGGATCCAAAAAATCTGCCCAAGGACATCAGCATCGCCAACTCGCCCGAAGGCAAGACGCTGAAATTCGTCCATCACGGCTCGTACGACAACATGGACAACACCTATGAGGCGATCACCAACTATCTCGACGAAAAAAAACTGGAGGCCAAGGACACCTTCATCGAGGAGTATGTCACCGATCCGTTGAAAACCTCGGAAGACAAGCTCGTCGTCAATGTGTTCGTGCCGCTGAAATAGGAGACAACGCGGATGATGAAAACTTCCCTCGCCATTCTTGCCCTGAGTGTCGCCCTGCCCGGATTTGTAATGCCCGCTGCCGCAGAAACTTCGCCATCCGCCATTTCCGTATCGGGCGATGCAACGATATCCGTGCCGCCGGACCGGGCGCAGATCGACGGCGGCGTGACCACCGAGGCGAAGACCGCGCGCGAGGCCAGCGAGGCCAACAACAAGGCGATGACCGCCGTGCTTGCCGCGCTGAAGAATGCCGGCATCGAGGACAAGGATATTCAGACCTCGCGCCTCTCTTTGCAGCCGCAAATGTCGAACCGGCCATCCGGCGGACCCGTGCAGATCACCGGCTATCACGCCAGCAACCGCGTCACCGTGACTGTCCGCGACATCGGCAAGATCGCCACCGTCATCGATGCGCTGACCTCAAGTGGCGCCAACGACATCGGCGGCATCAATTTCATGGTGTCGCAGGCCTCCAAGCTTCTCGATGAAGCCCGCGTGCAGGCTTTCAACGACGCGCGCCGCAAGGCCGAGATTTATGCCCGCGCCGCCGGGGTCGAGCTCGGCGATCCCCTGAGCATTTCCGAGGAGGGCGCGCCCGGTCCCGTGATGTATCGCCGCGTGGCGGCGACCATGGCCGCCGCGCCAGCGCCTGTGGCGCAGGGCGAGGAAACGCTGCGTGTCGGCGTGAACGTGGCGTACGAGATCAGGCCGAAGAAGCCGTAAGCGACGGGGCGTTAAATCTCGAACGCCTGTCCCGGTTTGAGCGCGACGAATTTTTCTCGCGGCACGCTGGCGGTGTCGAGCGCCGCAGCCAGCGCATTCACCGGATCGTCGATGGCTTCGTCGGTCAGTTGAAACGTGCCGTGATGATGCGCGAGCGCCTGACCGGCGCCGCAGTCGGCCAGCGCCTTCACGGCGTCGTCCGGGTTCATGTGCATATCCTGCATGAACCAGCGCGGCTCATAGGCGCCGATCGGCAGCAGCGCCACGCGCGGCGCGCCGAACATCTCGCGCACGCGGCGGAAATGCTTGCCGTCGCCATAACCCGAATCGCCGACCGCATAGATTTTTCCTGCCGGCGTTTCGATCACGAAGCTCGCCCACAAAACCTTGTTACGGTCGAAAAGTCCGCGCGCGCTCCAGTGCCGCGTCGGCACCAGCGTCACGGCAACGCCGTTGCCGATCTCGATGCGCTGATACCAGTCGTAAGCCTCGGCGCGGATCGCACCATCGCCCGATGTCATGGTCACGTCATTGCCGAGCGGCGTGATCACGCGCGGGGAGAATTTCGCCGCGAGCTTCGACAATGTCCGGATATCGAGATGATCGTAATGGCCGTGCGAGACCAGCACAGCATCGACCGGGGGCAGCGCGTCGAAGGCGATGCCTGGATCGTTGACCCGCTTTGGTCCTGCGAAACTCACCGGCGAGCAACGCTCCGACCACACCGGATCGACAAGGATGTTGAGACCGGCGGTCTGGATCAGCCAGCTCGCGTGACCGACGAAAACGAAGCGGATCTTGTCCGCGCTCACCTGCAGCGGCGGAATGTCCGAATAACCGCTGGGCGCTCGCTCCGGCCATGCGGCGGCGTTGCGGGTCAACCGCCAGCGCAGGAGATCGGCGAAGGATTTCGGGGGCGAGCCGTCGCGGTCGTAGAAATACAGGCCGTCGAAATGGTCCGACACCGGGCCGTCATAGGTTTTCATGCGGGACGCCCAAAAGCTGGAACCGCCGATGGCCGCGGCGGCGAAGGCCAGAAAGCTCAAAAATCGGCGGCGGGAAAGGCTCATGGCGTCCGATTGGCCGAAATGGCGGCACGGGGCAAGTGACAGCTTCGCGACCGGCGCCGGACGCTCAAACCACTCTTTTGCCGTCTTTTCTTGACTTTTAGGCGCCCGGGGCGTTTAACCGCCCTACTTCTCGGAAAGGTTTTCTTTTCGACCCGCCGCCCGGCGCGAGACGCCGGAGGTCAACGCCCGACAGCGCTGTGCGCCCTCGGGCGCAAAATTGTTTGGAATTTCGCTCATTCGAGCGCTGAAGGACGACGATGTTCGACAATCTGTCGGAACGGCTTGGAGGCATACTCGATCGGCTGACGGGGCGCGGCGCGCTCTCGGAGGCCGATGTCGACGCCGCCATGCGCGAAATCCGGCGCGCGCTGCTCGAAGCGGACGTCGCGCTCGACGTCGTGCGCGCGTTCACCGAGCGGGTTCGCGAACAGGCAGTCGGCGCCACCGTCGTCAAATCGGTGACGCCCGGCCAGATGGTCGTGAAGATTGTCCACGACGAACTGGTCAACACACTCGGCGCAGACGGCCAGACCATCGATCTCAACGCACCCGCGCCGGTTCCGATCATGATGGTCGGCCTGCAAGGTTCGGGCAAAACCACGACGACGGCGAAACTTGCGCGCCGGCTCACCCAGCGCGACAAGAAGAAAGTGCTGATGGCGTCGCTCGACGTCTATCGGCCCGCCGCGCAGGAACAGCTCGCCATTCTCGGCCGCGATCTTGGCGTCGAAACGCTGCCCATCGTCGCTGGCCAGCAGCCGGTGCAGATCGCGCAGCGCGCCATTCAGGCGGGCAAGCTCGGCGGTTACGATGTCGTGCTGCTCGACACCGCCGGCCGCACCACGCTCGATGAAGAGATGATGCGCGAGGCGGCGGCGGTGAAAGCGGCCGCGAGCCCGCATGAAGTGCTGCTGGTTGCGGACTCGCTCACCGGCCAGGACGCGGTGAACCTTGCACGTTCTTTCAACGAGCGCGTCGGCCTCACCGGCATCGCGCTGACCCGTGTGGACGGCGACGGACGCGGCGGCGCTGCGCTGTCGATGCGTGCCGTCACCGGCAAGCCGATCAAGCTGATCGGCACCGGCGAAAAGACTGACGCGCTGGAGGACTTTCATCCCTCGCGCATCGCGGGCCGCATTCTCGGCATGGGCGACATCGTTTCCCTTGTCGAAAAGGCCGCCGCGAATATCGATGCGGAGAAAGCCGCGCGCGCGGCGGAGAAAATCCGCAAGGGCAAGTTCGATCTCGCCGACATGCGCGAGCAGCTGGCGCAAATGCAGAACATGGGCGGCCTTGGCGGGCTGATGGGCATGCTGCCCGGCGTCGCCAAGATGAAAAACCAGCTCGCCGCCGCCAACCTCGATGACCGGGTGCTCAAGCGCCAGATGGCCGTCATTGATTCGATGACCCGTGAGGAGCGCAAGAATCCCGACATCCTCAAGGCCAGCCGCAAGAAGCGTATCGCGGCCGGCGCGGGCCTCAAGGTCGAGGAGGTCAACAAGCTGCTCAAGATGCACCGGAACATGGCCGACATGATGAAGGCCATGGGTCAGGGAAAACGCGGTCCGATGGCCGGCCTTGCGCAGGCCATGGGGATGGGCGGCGGCATGCCCTCGCCCGAACAGCTCAAGCAGATGGCAGAGAAAATGCCGGGCGGCCTGCCTCAGGGCATGCCTTCGCTGCCGAAAGATTTTCCAAATCTTCCCGGATCAGGCCTGCCGGGTTTGGGCAACATCGGTAAGCCGACTTTGCCAGGCCTCGGGGGATTCCCCGGTCTCGGCAAGAAAAAGTAACTCACCCTCAATGCAAACTTGAACCTTAAACGGAGTATTTGAATGTCAGTCGTTATTCGCCTCGCGCGCGCAGGCACCAAGAAGCGCCCGGTCTATCACGTCGTCGTCGCCGACTCGCGCTTTCCGCGCGACGGCCGCTTCATCGAACGCCTCGGCTATTTCAATCCGCTGCTGCCGAAGGACAATGAAGCGCGCCTCAAGCTCGACCTCGACAAGGTGAAGGCGTGGATGGCCAAGGGCGCGCAGCCTTCGGATCGCGTGATGCGTTTCCTCGACGCAGCGGGCGTCAAGAAGCGCGCACCGCGCAACAACCCCGAGAAGGCGGTGCCGCGCAAGGAGCGCAAGGCCGCCGGCGAAGCCAAGCCCGCCGCGTAATCAACTCGGGTGTCGCGCGATACCCGCATCTGCGTTGCGAAAATCGGCGCCGCGCATGGCGTGCGCGGCGAGGTCAAGCTGTGGCCGTTCACGGAAGACCCGCTGGCGGTGCTGCACTACGGCCCGCTCTCGACCAAGGACGGCAAGCGGCACTTTGAAGTGCTGCACGCGCGCATCGCGAAGGATCATCTCGTGGCGACGCTGAAAGGCGTCGCCAATCGCGACGAGGCCGCGCGCGTCAACGGCATCGAGCTTTACATTTCGCGCGACGCGCTGCCCGACACAGGGGACGGCGAATACTATCACGCCGACCTGATCGGGCTGCGCGCGATCGATCCGCAAGGCGTCGAGATCGGCAGCGTGATCGCAATCCATAATTTCGGCGCGGGCGATATTATCGAGATCGCGCCGCCGCGCGGTCTGACTTTGTTGCTGCCGTTCACAAATGCCGTGGTGCCGGCTGTCGATGTTGCAGCCGGTCATGTGGTGATCGAACTGCCGAACGAGATCGAGGGCGGGTCGCCCAAAGATGCTGACAATTAATCGGGGCGGACCGATGTGGCGCGCGACCGTGCTGACGCTGTTTCCGGAGATGTTTCCCGGCCCGCTCGGCATCAGCCTTGCGGGGCGCGCGCTGGCATCCGGCCTGTGGGCGCTTGAGACGCGCGACATCCGCGCCTCCGCCACCGACAGACACCGTAGCGTCGACGACACCCCGGCGGGGGGCGGCCCCGGTATGGTGCTGCGTGCGGACGTGCTGGCTGCCGCTATCGACGCCGCCGATATTTCCGTCGACCGCCCGCGCCTGCTGATGAGCCCGCGGGGTCGGCCATTGACCCAGTCCCGCATCGCCGATCTTGCCGCCGGAGGCGGCCCCTTGATCGTCTGTGGCCGTTTCGAGGGGGTGGACCAGCGGGTGATCGAGGCTCGCGGGCTCGAGGAAGTCTCCGTGGGGGACTACGTCCTGTCGGGCGGGGAACTGGCCGCCATGATCCTGATCGACGCCTGTGTGCGGCTTTTACCGGGAGTCATGGGCAAACTGGAATCGGGAACCGACGAGAGCTTCTCGGACGGCCTGCTCGAATACCCCCAATATACCCGTCCGCAGGCCTTTGAAGGCCGCGAAATCCCCGAAATCCTGACCTCCGGGGATCATGCCAAAATCGCGGCCTGGCGGCGGGGGCAAGCAGAAGCCCTGACACAGGTCCGGCGGCCGGACCTCTGGGCGGCCAGACCTGCTTGGGAGGCACCGAAACGGCCAAAAAACACGACGGAAGGGTGACAAACCCGGCGCTATGGCGTATAGCACCGGCCAATCCGTGCAAATGCTGGATAAAAGTTTCCGCGCAGCCCCCTATGTCGGGCGCGTCGCCCGATGGAGTTTTGCGATGAACATCATTCAACAGATCGAAAAAGAGCAGCTCGACAAGCTCGCCGCCGGCAAGACGATTCCGGACTTCGCCCCGGGCGACACCGTCACCGTCAACGTGAAGGTCAAGGAAGGCGAGCGCACCCGCGTGCAGGCCTATGAAGGCGTGGTGATCGGCCGTCATGGCGGCGGACTCAACGAGAGCTTCACCGTGCGCAAGATTTCGTACGGCGAAGGCGTGGAGCGCGTTTTCCCGATCTATTCGCCGATGATCGATTCGATCAAGGTGGTGCGCCGCGGTTCGGTCCGCCGCGCCAAGCTGTATTATCTGCGCGGCCTGCGCGGCAAGTCGGCCCGCATCGCCGAAAAGCAGGAAAACCGCGAGAAAGACACGCTGAAGGCCGCTTCGGGCGAGTAACCGAAGCGCGCATGGCGGAGCCCGAAAAGCGCGGTTACACCGCGCTTTTTGTTTGGGATCGAATTACGCGCCGTTTTCGCTCTTCTTGGTGTTCAGCGGCGCGTTCATGATCCAGCGCTGACCGAACGGATCGCGCACGATCGCGGTGCGCGTGCCCCAGAACGAATGCGTGGGAACCACTTCACCGACAGCGCCAAGCCGCGTGGCGCGGGTGAATGTTTCATCGACCTGTTCGGCGCTCGCGAATTCGAGGCTGACCGAAGCGGTGACGGGCTCGCCGGGCAGCGGCGTGCGGGTCTTGCCGAATTCCGGGAAGGCGTCCGACACGAACACCGTGCCGCCGTTGATTTCGAGCTCGCAATGCGCGATCCGCATGCCGTCGATCGCAGGCATCAATGCCTTCTGCTGGGCGTCGAACGCGGCGGCATAGAACGCGATGGCGCCGGCGGCCGGGGAGACGGTGAGATAGGGCGCAACCGGGGGGCGTTCTGACATTGAGTCACCTTGTGTAACATCTTATATGGGCAGACTACTTTCCCCTTGCGGCTTAGGCGAGTAAAAAGCCCGCCAGGCCCGGGCAGAGCCGGTCTGCATCAATTCGAGGTAAATTTTTGGGCCGCAGCGGCGAGGCCCGATCGCTTACGACGTCAGCCGCGTTCACGTGAATCACGACCCTGGATTACGATTATGGCCAAAGCGACCACACTCTACGACAAGATCTGGAACGATCATCTGGTTGACGAGCAGCCCGACGGGACGTGCCTCCTCTACATTGATCGCCATCTCGTTCACGAAGTGACCTCGCCGCAGGCCTTCGAGGGCCTGCGCGTCTCCGGCCGCAAGGTTCACGCGCCGCAGAAGACGCTCGCGGTTGTCGATCACAACGTGCCGACCACCGACCGCAGCAAGCCCAATCCTGATCCGGAAAGCGCCGAACAGATCGCGACGCTGGCGCAGAACGCGAAGGATTTCGGCGTTCCCTATTTCAACGAATTCGACAAGCGTCAGGGTATCGTCCACGTGATCGGTCCCGAGCAGGGTTTCACCCTGCCCGGCACGACGATCGTATGCGGCGACAGCCATACCTCGACGCATGGCGCGTTCGGCGCGTTGGCGCACGGCATCGGCACTTCGGAGGTCGAGCATGTTCTCGCCACGCAGACCCTGATCCAGAAGAAGGCCAAGAACATGCGCGCCGTCATCGACGGCAAGCTGCCGGACGGCGTCACCGCCAAGGACATCATTCTCGCCATCATTGGCGAAATCGGCACCGCGGGCGGCACCGGCTACGTTCTGGAATATGCCGGCGAAGCGATCCGTTCGCTGACGATGGAAGGCCGCATGACCGTCTGCAACATGTCAATCGAGGGCGGCGCGCGCGCCGGGCTCGTCGCGCCGGACGAGAA
>RXJJ01000003.1:594716-618514 GCA_003963145.1 Bradyrhizobiaceae bacterium | reverse complement strand
GCCGACAGGCGAGAACTGGGAGAAGGCCGTCCGCTACTGGGACACGCTGCGCAGCGACGACGGCGCGCATTTCGACGCCGAGATTCGCCTCGACGCCGCGAACCTGCCGCCGATCGTGACCTGGGGCACATCGCCCGAGGACGTCGTATCGGTGTCCGGCGTGGTGCCCGACCCCGCGAAGATCGAGGACGAGGCCAAACGTCTCTCCAAGGAGCGCGCGCTGGCCTATATGGGCCTCAAGGCGGGCACCAGGATCACCGAAATCAAGCTCGACCGCATCTTTATCGGCTCATGCACCAACGGGCGCATCGAGGATTTGCGCGCGGCGGCGAAGATGATCAACGGTCATACCGTCAACGCCAATGTCAATGCGATGGTCGTGCCTGGCTCCGGACTCGTGAAAGAGCAGGCGGAAGCGGAGGGCCTCGACAAGATTTTCATCAAGGCCGGTTTTGAATGGCGCGAACCGGGCTGCTCGATGTGCCTTGCGATGAACCCGGACAAGCTCTCGCCGGAAGAGCGGTGCGCCTCGACCTCGAACCGCAATTTCGAGGGCCGTCAGGGTCACAAGGGCCGCACTCATCTGGTGTCGCCGGCCATGGCCGCCGCCGCGGCAATCGCTGGACATTTCGTCGATGTGAGGGAATGGAAGGCGGCCTGACGCTATCCTCAATCACAGTTCCAAATAAAACGGGCGCTTGGCGAGATACGCCAGGCGCCCGTTGCTCTTAAAGAGCCGATAATTTTTACCAGTGACGGCGGTGATGATGATGGTGGTGGTGGTGGTGACGCCAATGCCAGCGGACTTGCGTGGTCGCACCTTCGGACACCCGCTTTGCGGAAGCGGCGCCAGCCGGATTGGCAAGCGACAGCGCATTGGCCTGCTGCGCGGGCATTGCAACGCTCATCAGGCCGGCGATCGCGAGAAAACCAAGTATCTTTTTCATTCGTCCTGCTCTCCTTGACATTGACGACCAGCGTCAACTCGGTTGGCGGACATCCGTTCCGTTACCTGCGCAACGTGATCGATAAGAGATCGTGGGCATGAATGCGTGATGAACGAATCGCTGCTCGGTAGGCGCGGCTGTTTCGCCGCTTCGCTTACACACGCCACTTTCAACGGTTTCGAGGTTCGGGTTTGCCAACGATCCGGCTAACCGCTCCAGTAGCACTGCATCCGTGGCACGATCACGGTACCGCTCGGACGATACTCCTGCTCGTAATGCGCGTTGCAGACGCGCACCGAGTTCGGCCCCGGCGTACGCGAATTGTAAATCCGCACGCGGCGCGGCGCGCGGCGAAGGACTTCCTTGCTCTGCGCGGAAAATTCTTCCGCCGAGAGGCCGTGGTGTGCCGGAATATCCTGCGCGGCGGATAGCGCGGGTATCAATGCCGCGAGGACGACGCCCGCCGCCGCGCCAGCTACGATCTGAAATTGCGCCCGACGAAATAGCAGCCATATGCGCATGTGCCGTCTCCGCTCTGCCCCATTCGCGCCGGAACGTCTCCGATTGTGGCTGGCGCGTCAACCGAACTATTCGCGAGCGGGACATTTGCCCCGTTGCGGTCACCGGGGCATACAAGCCTCTGGCCAAATGCATCAATTTGGCTTTGCCCCGGCGCTGCAATCGCGATAAGAACCCCTCTAAATGCCGGCCTCCCGAATGCCGGTCCGCTTAACCGGAACCCACAATGGACAAGTTCACAACCCTGACCGGCGTTGCCGCCCCGCTGAAGATCATCAATGTCGATACCGACATGATCATTCCCAAGCAGTATCTGAAAACGATCAAGCGCACGGGCCTCGGCAAGGGACTGTTTTTCGAACAGCGCTACAAGGACGACGGCAGCGAAAATCCGGATTTCGTTCTCAACAAAAGCGCATACCGGCAAGCGAAACTGCTGGTCGCCGGCGACAATTTCGGCTGCGGATCGAGCCGCGAGCACGCGCCCTGGGCACTGCACGATTTCGGCATCCGCTGCGTGATCTCGACCTCGTTCGGCGACATTTTCTACAACAACTGCTTCAAGAACGGCATTCTGCCGATTCGCGTCTCGCAGGAAGAACTCGACAAGCTGTTCGACGACGCCGACCGCGGCGCCAACGCAACGCTGACCGTGGATCTTGAAAATCAGGAAATCCGCGGGCCGGACGGCGGCGCGATCAAGTTCGAGATCGACCCGTTCCGCAAACACTGCCTGCTCAACGGTCTCGACGACATCGGTCTGACCAAGCAGAAGCAGACCTCGATCGACAAATTCGAAACGAAGGAAAAGGCCGAGCGCCCCTGGCTGTGACGGCAGGCTTTGCCTCAGCGCCTCGGCCTAACCCGCAATCGCTTCCGAAATCGCGATCACGCGCCGCGCCATCTCGGCATGCAGGCGCTCGACCATTTGTCCCTTGAGATTGATCGCGCCCTTGCCGGCATTCTCCGGCAAGGTGAAGGCGGCGATGATTTCCCGCGCGCGCGCAAGCTCGTCCGCCGCCGGCGTGAAGACGGCGTTGGCCGTCTCGATCTGCGAGGGATGGATCAGGGTCTTGCCGTCGAAGCCGAGGTCGCGCGCCTGCGCGCATTCCTCCGCGAACCCTGTCGCGTTTGAAAAATCGCTGTACGGCCCATCGAGCATTTCGACGCCATAGGCCCGCGCGGCGACGATGATGCTGGTGAAGATCGGGACCATTGCGGCGCGGCCGGGCAGCATCCGCATCCGCGTCTCCAGCGCGATATCGTTCGGTCCGATCACGAACGCTTCCAGCCGTGTCGCGCGGTCAAGCGCGCGGGCGGCGATAGCGGCGATGTTCACCACGGCAAGCGGTGTCTCGATCATCACCCAGACCCGCAGCGCCGGATCGGCGCCGAGTTCGTCGAGCTTGCGCGCAATCGTCGTCAGATCTTCAGGCCCGAGAATTTTGGGAACCAGAATGCCGTCCGGCCTCGCCTTCACGGCCATGGCGAAATCGTCCTGCCACCATGGCGACTTCAGATGATTGACCCGGATCACGAGTTCGCGCCTGCCGAAGCCGCCTTTGGCCATCTCTCGCGCGATCTGCTCGCGCGCCAGCTGCTTGGCGTCGGGGGCGATCGAATCCTCCAGATCGAGAATGACGACGTCGGCTGCCAGCGTGCGCGCCTTCTCGATCGCGCGCGCGTTCGATCCCGGCATGAACAGCGGACTGCGGCGCGGACGGATCATGGCGATGTTCCCTCAATGGCGGGATGAGCCGATAGCATTTCGGCCCGCGCACCGAAAGCCTTGTCCGGCCGCGCGGTCTATGATTAGCCAGTCCCGTCAAAACCAGCAGAAAGTCATCATGTCCCAGTTTCCGGAACGGCTGATTTCAGGCTACCGCTCTTTCGCCCAGCAGCGCCTGCCCACCGAACAAACGCGTTACCGCGAATTGTCGGAGAAAGGACAGTCGCCGGAAATCATGGTGATCGGCTGCTGCGATTCGCGCGTTTCGCCGGAAGTCGTGTTCGACGCGGGGCCGGGCGAATTGTTCGTGGTGCGCAACGTCGCCAATATCGTGCCGCCTTACGCACCCGACGGCGCGGCGCATGGCGTATCCGCCGCGCTCGAATTCGCGGTCCAGGTGCTGCGCGTCAAGCACATCGTGGTGCTGGGTCATGCCCAGTGCGGCGGCATCAAGGCGCTTGCTCAGGAATCCGCGCCGCTGTCCCCCGGCGACTTCATCGGCAAATGGATGTCGATTCTGGAGCCGACACGCGAGGCCAACAAGAAGCACGATCACGAAACCGAAGACGAGTTCATCACCCGACTGGAAAAACGCGCGGTGCAGACCGGTTTGCAAAACCTGATGACCTTTCCCTGCGTCAGCATTCTTGCCGAACGCAGCAAGCTGCAGCTGCACGGCGCCTATTTCGGCGTGGCGAAAGGATCGCTGTCGGTTCTCGACCCGGCAAGCGGCGAATTCAAAAAAGTCGAGGCGCTCCCGGCAGGCAGCGCCTCGATCTGAAAGCGGCAATTCGGAGGGCGGCTTAAGCCGCCTTTTTCTTCGGCTGCAACAGTTTACGGTTGATCAGCACTTCGGCGATCTGGATGGTGTTGAGCGCCGCACCCTTGCGCAGATTGTCCGAGACGCACCAGAAGGCGAGACCGTTCTCCACCGTCGCATCCTCGCGGATGCGGCTGATATAGGTCGCGTCCTCGCCGGCGCATTCGTACGGCGTGGCGTAACCGCCCGGCTCGTGCTTGTCGATCACGAGACAGCCCGGCGCCTTGCGCAGGATGCTGCGGGCTTCGTCCACCGACAACGGTTTCTCGAGTTCGATATTCACGGCCTCGGAATGGCCGATGAACACCGGCACGCGCACGCAGGTCGCGGTCAGCTTGATCTTGGGGTCGAGAATCTTCTTGGTCTCGGCCACCATCTTCCACTCTTCCTTGGTGTAGCCGTCTTCCATGAAAACATCGATCTGCGGAATGACGTTGAAGGCAATGCGCTTCGGAAACTTTTTCGTCACAAGCTCGTCGTTGGTATAGACCGACTTGGTCTGCGAAAAGAGCTCGTCCATCGCATCCTTGCCTGCGCCCGACACCGATTGATAGGTCGAGACCACGACGCGCTTGATCGTCGCAGCGTCGTGCAGCGGCTTGAGCGCGACGACGAGCTGCGCGGTCGAGCAGTTTGGATTGGCGATGATGTTGCGCTTGGTAAAACCGGCCGCGGCATCTGCGTTCACTTCCGGAACGATCAGCGGCACGTCGGCATCGTAACGCCAGGCCGACGAGTTATCGATCACCACCGCGCCCTGCGCCGCGATCTTCGGCGACCACTCCTTCGACACGGCGCCGCCCGCCGACATCAGGCAGATGTCAACGTCGCTGAAATCGTAGTTCTCGAGCGCTTTGACTTTCAGGGTTCGGTCGCCATAGGACACTTCGACGCCCTGGCTGCGGCGGGAGGCGATCGCCACCACCTCGTCAGCCGGGAATTTGCGTTCGTCCAGAATGTTGAGCATTTCCCGGCCCACATTGCCGGTCGCTCCCACGCACGCAACCTTGTAACCCATCATCAATACTCCGAAGGAAATGCCCGCCCGCGGCGTCCGCAAAAACGGGAAGAGGCAGCGCTTCTATGCGAAAAACGCCCCGGATACAACGCGCGGCCCGCCGGTAACGGGCCAGATAAGCATCCCTCCCCCGCCCTGCCACGCCGGGCCCGGCGCAGAGCAGTCCTGCAGCCTGGAAAGAGCCCTGGCCGGATAGGCTAAATTGCTGGCATTTATGAAACATTTTCTGGTGCGGCGGGCTTATTGTGGCAAGTGTGGCCCAATTCACCTTGTGGCGCCCGCGCGGGAACGGGTATTATGGCGAGAACTGGAATTCCGTGAGGATATGATGGCTTTGACAATCTTCGGCGCGACCGCGTTCCGCGCTCAATTTCTGGCTGCTGCCGTGGCTGTTGCGGCCGTCTCCGCAGGAGGATTCGGCGCGACCGACGCCATCGCCCAGCAGCCGAAAAAACAGCGCGATGCTCAGGGACGCCCGCTGAACTACTCCTATCAGGCTGGTCCCCGCACCCGCGTTTATGTGACCCGCCGCTCGTGGCTGGACGCCGGCACCGAAGTGCTGCCCGGCGAGCGCAAGTTCACCGATTACGCCTTCCCGCCGGGCTATCACTATGGCCGCTCGATCGACCGTCTCAATACCGGCCGCAATCCGCTGAGCGACAATTTCGACATCGGCGGCGGCCCGGCAACCTTCCCGCTCTACTGAATCCGGTTTTCCGAAACGAAAAAAGCCCGGCCTAAGCCGGGCTTTTTTTGTTTTGCTGCCTACGCAGGTTCAGGCGTGCAACGCCTGAATTTCCTGCAGAATCGCCTCGCCCATTTCGGACGTACTGACGACTTTCGAGCCTTCCGATTTGATGTCGCCGGTACGGATGCCCTTGTCGAGGACACTGGCGATGGCGGCATCGATGGTGTCGGCGAGCTTGCCCATATCGAACGAGTAGCGCAGCGCCATGCCAAAAGACGTCAGCATCGCCACCGGATTGGCGAGCCCCTTTCCGGCAATATCCGGCGCCGAGCCATGCACGGGCTCATAGAGAGCTGCGCGCTTGCCGGTCTTCGGATCGGTCGCACCGAGCGAGGCGGAGGGCAGCATGCCGAGCGAACCCGTTAGCATCGCCGCGATGTCCGACAAGATATCACCGAACAGATTGTCGGTAACGATGACATCGAATTGCTTGGGGCGGCGCACCAGTTGCATGCCGCCGGAATCGGCGAGCTGATGCTCGAGCTCGACATCCTTGAATTCGCTGTTGTGAACCTGCGTCACGACCTCGTTCCAGAGCAGGCCGCTTTTCATGACGTTGCGCTTTTCCATCGACGTCACCTTGTTGCGGCGCTTGCGCGCCAGATCGAAGGCGACGCGCGCGATGCGCTCGATTTCGTAGGTGTCGTAGACCTGCGTATCGATGGCGCGCTTCTGGCCGTTGCCGAGATCGGTGATGGTCTTCGGTTCACCGAAATAGACGCCGCCGGTCAGTTCGCGCACGATCATGATGTCGAGACCTTCGACAATCTCGCGCCGCAGGCTCGATGAATCGGCCAGCGCCGGATAGCAGATCGCGGGACGCAGATTGGCGAACAGTTCGAGATCCTTGCGCAGACGAAGCAGGCCGGCTTCGGGGCGCGCATCGTAGGGCACCTTGTCCCATTTCGGACCGCCCACAGCGCCGAGAATCACCGCGTCCGCGGCCTTCGCCAAGGCGACCGTTTTGTCGGTGATCGCAACCTTGTCCGCATCATAACTGCAGCCGCCGACCAGCCCATCCTCGGTTTCGAATTTGGCGATGCCTTCCGCGTTCAGCCAGGCGATCAGCCGCTTCACTTCGGCCATGACCTCAGGACCGATGCCGTCGCCGGGAAGAAGCAGGAGTTTATGCGTTGTCATGATCGCTATGCCTTATTGGAGATTGTGGCGGGGGGTGAAATATGCGGACTTGCTAGAGCGATGCCGGAGCTTTTGCAAGCCGCTCCGGCGGCAGAAATCCTCCCTGAAGCGCTGTGCCGGAGCGCCAAATCACATGTCCCACCCTGCGCTCGCACCGGGAAAAGCCTGGTGCAAATATCCCGCTCGCACCCTGACCATCCTCGCCTTCGCAACCGCGATCGGGCTCGGCATGGGGCGCTTCGCCTATTCTCTGGTGCTGCCAGACATGCGCGAGTCGCTGGGCTGGTCCTATGCCACTGCCGGATCGATGAACACGATCAACGCGATTGGCTACATGATCGGCGCGTTTCTGGCCGCCCCGCTGGCCGCCCGAGTCGGCCTGCTCCGGGCTGTTTGGACAGGCACGACCATCGCCATCATCTCGCTGGCGGCCAGCGCCGTTTCCGGACACGTCGCTCCGTTTGCCGTCGCGCGCCTGTTGTCCGGCACCGGTGCCGCGTTCGCACTGGTATGCGGCGGCGCGCTGGGAGCTGCGATCGCGCAGTATAATCCGGCCCGCGCATCGGTCCTGATCGGGATTTTTTATATCGGTCCGGGTATCGGCATTGCGATTTCGGGCTGTACCGCGCCCTTCCTGCTTCAGGAATTCGGACCCGGGTCGTGGTGGATCGTGTGGACCGCCATGACTGCGATCGCGCTCGTACTGGCAGTGCCGCTGTTCCTGACCCGCGTGGATGTTCCCGCACCGAAACAGGATGCCACCGAAGAGATCGCATCGCTGCGGCCAATCGTGCTCTATCTGGTCAGCTACTTTCTCTTCGGTGCCGGCTACATCGCATACATGACATTCATGATCGCCTATATCCGCGATGCAGGCGGCGACGCTTATGCACAAAGCCTGTTCTGGTGTCTGATCGGACTTGGGGGCATCACATCGCCATGGACATGGGCTCCGCTGGTCGCCCGCGGCCGCAGCGGCCTTGTGATGGGGCTGACAATCGGAGTGGCGGGCGTCGGCGCGGTGCTCGCTCTCATCGCCACCTCGACGTGGGTTTATGCGATCTCGGCCCTGTTGTTCGGCAGCGGTATCCTCGCTGTCGTCACGGCTCTCACAGCATTCGCCAGATTCAATTATCCGCCGGCGCAATGGTCGAAAGTCATCGGCGCCATGACCATTGCATTCAGCATCGGGCAGATCGTCGGCCCCGTCATCACCGGCGCGATCACCGACTACACTGGAAGCCTCACTTCGGCGTTGACCGTCTCCGCTGCCGCCCTGCTGCTCGGTGCGGTCGTCGGCGCGTTGCAGCGTCCGTTGCGAACGGCCGCGCCATGACTATTCGGCCGGCGTATGAGCCGAGGACTTGCCGAGCCGGCTTTTAAGGAAAGCCGGCATCGACGCGCGTAGCCGGGCCAGACGCCGCGCCACCATCCAGCGCAGCGACAACATCGTCTTTTGCCAGCGCGTACGGGCTGCGGGAAATCTGTCGGCCAGCCATGAAACCTTGGCCTGATCCACCGCCATGCCCGCGATGCTGAGTTTCGCGGCCCGCGAGATGCCGAACCGCTCGTACAGAATCGGCAGAACGATCAGGGTGAGCAGCGTTGCGGTGATAAGGCCGCCGATCACCACGATGGCGAGGGGCTTCTGAATTTCCGAGCCGGGACCGGTCGCGAACAGGAACGGCACAAGACCGAGCGCGGCGATACATGCCGTGAGACCGACCGGTCGCAGACGGCGGCGAGCGGCGTCCATCACCGCTTCGCGCAAGGTGAAATCGCCACGGCGCTCGTTGAGGTAATTGATAAGCACGTCGTTGATGTAGCTCACCATCACGACGCCGTTCAGAACCGCGATTCCGAGCAGCGCGATGAAGCCGACGGAAGCGGGCACCGACAGGAATTCTCCGGACAGGCGCAGCGCGACGATGCCGCCGATGGTCGCGAACGGCACATTGCAGAACACCAGAATGGATTGCCGCACCGAGCCGAAGGTCAGGTAGAGCAGCAAGAAGATCATTGCCAGCGCGATCGGCACCACGACGGCCAGCCGTGCCGCCGCGCGCTGCTGGTTTTCGAATTGGCCGCCCCAGTCGAGCGTGTAGCCGAGCGGCAGCGACACATGCTGTTTCACCGCCGCCTGCGCCTCGGAAACGAAGCCGACGAGATCGCGGCCTTCGACGTTCGACAGCACGGTCGCGAACCGCTGGCCATCCTCGCGGATCACCTGAATCGGGCCGTCCTCGATCCTGATCTCGGCAAGCTGCGACAACTCCACCGTGCCGCCGGCGGGGATCACGATGGGCGTGCGGGCGAGATCGGCCGGCGAGGCGCGCAGGCTCGCCTCGCCCCGGATCACGACCGGCGTACGCACCATGCCCTCAAGCACATAGCCGAGACGCTTGCCGTCCACCCAGACGCGTAACGCGTCCTGTACGTCGGTGGCATTGATGCCGAGACGTCCGGCGCGCGCGCGATCGATCTTCACCGTGAAATACTTCGCGCCGGCATTGCGCAGCGCATACACATCGGTTGCGCCCTTGATCTGGCGGATCTGCGCCGCAACATCGCGTGCGACCTTGTTGAGCGTCGCGATGTCATCGCCGAAAATCTTCACGACCACGTCACCGCGCGCGCCGATGATCATTTCCTGCACGCGCATGTCGATCGGCTGCGCAAAGGCGTAGGAGATGCCGGGGATCTTTTCCAGCACCTTGCGCATTTCGTCGGTGAGCCAGGTCATGCCCTTGCCGCGCCAGGTCTCGCGCGGCTTGAGGGTCATGAACAAGTCGGTCTCGTTCAGGCTCGCGGGATCGAGGCCGAGTTCGTCCGCGCCCGCACGCGCCATGATGCGGTCGATTTCAGGGATCGCGACCTTCAGTTCGCGCTCGATCAGCAGATCGGTTTCGGCCGCTTCGTCGACGGAGATGGTCGGGTATTTGCGAATCGAAACCACGGGCGTGCCTTCGTCCATGGCGGGCAGGAAGGTCGAGCCGACGCCGACGAACGCCACTCCCGCAAGCACAAGGGCGGCGCAGACAATTCCAAACACGATGCCGGGGCGATTCATCGACCGTTCAAGCAGCGGGTCGTAGACGGCGTGCAGTTTGCGGATCAGCCAGGGCTCGCCATGAGCGCCGCTCCTGAGCAGAAACGCCGCCAGCACGGGAATGACCGTGAGCGAGAGGATCAGCGCTGAGCCAAGCGCGAACGCAATCGTCAGCGCCACCGGGCTGAACAGACGGCCCTCAAGCCCCTGCAGGGACAATAGAGGCATGAACACGGTAATGATGATAACGACGCCCGACACCAGCGGCACCGCGACTTCCTTGGTGGCATCGAGTGTGATGCGCAGGCGGGTTTTCAGATCGGCATTCTTGGTCTCGCCGATCCGGTGCTCGACATTTTCGACCACCACCACGGCGCAGTCCACCAGCAAGCCAATGGCGATGGCGAGGCCGCCGAGCGACATGATGTTCGCCGACCATCCGAACAAGCGCATGATGACGAAGGTCGAGAGCACCGCGAGCGGCAGACACGCCGCCACCACGATCGCGGCGCGCAGATTGCCGAGGAACAGCACAAGCAGCAATACAACGAGGATGATCGCCTCGATCAGAACGCGCTGCACCGTCCACACCGCCTTCTCGATCAGGTCGTTGCGGTCGTAGAAGATTTCGATATCGGTGCCATTCGGAAGCAGCGGCTTGAGTTCTTCCAGCTTGTCCTTCACGCCGTTGACAACGATCTTGGCGTTGGCGCCGCGCAGCCCCAGCACCGTGGTCCACACCGCCTCGCCTTCGGCATTGGTGGTGACGACGCCGTTTCGCGGCAGCGCCCCCTCGCGCACATCGGCCACTTCGCTGATGCGCACCGTGGCACCGTTCTTCACCGTCACGATCGTGTTGCGGATATCCTCAAGGGTGCGGATGCGCCCTTCGGAACGAACCAGAAGGGCCTCCTCGCCTTCATGCACGCGGCCCGCGCCGTCATTGCGATTGTTGGTCGCAAGGACGTTTTCAAGCTGTTGCGTGGTGATGCCGCGGGCCGCCATGGCCGGGGCGGACGGTACGACCTCGAAAATGCGCACGAACCCGCCGAGCACATTGACATCGGCGACGCCGGGCAATCCGCGCAGGCGCGGACGGATGGTCCAGTCGATCAGGCTGCGGATTTCCTGCGTGCTCAGCGTGTCCGACGTCACGGTGAACATCAGCATTTCGCCCAGCGCCGTGACGATCGGAGCAAGACCGCCTTCGGTGCCCGCCGGCAACTGGTCCCGCACTTCCTGCAGCCGTTCGGAAACCTGCGCCCGCGCCCAGTAGATATCGGTGCCGTCAGCGAACTCGAAGGTCATCAGCGCGACGGAATAGCGCGTGATCGACCGCATCGAGACGAGATTGGGAATGCCGCGCACGGCAATCTCGACGGGCGCGGTGACACGGCTCTCAAGCTCTTCCGGAGCCAGGCCCGGCGCACGCATCGACACCATCACCTGAACCGGCGCGACATCCGGGAAGGCATCGACCGGCAGCTTGGTGTACGAATAGATACCCCACGCCGAAAGCGCGAGGGCAGCCAACAATGTGATGAGGCGTTGTTTTAACGCGAAGTCGACCAGAAATGACAACAGAGGTCAGTCCTCCTTGTCAGCGTCGACCAACTCCGAAAGCAGTGCCAGGACGCCGCGCGAAGCGATTTCATCAGTGGGGTGCAAATCGGCGCGGATCGCAACCGAATGCGCGGATTCAGCGATCACCAGAACGGGCTTGGCGCGGAAGCCATCGTTGCTGCGCGTGAACACCCAGGACTGGTCGCGATGCCGTACGACGGACGAAATCGGCACGGACCAGTTCTTCGCGGAGCTGGCTGTGGCGCCATTCCCGATCCGCACATGCGCTGTCAGGGCCAGGCCGGGACGCAAGCTCCCATCCTTCGCACTGACTTCGGCGACCGCGATCACCGACTGGGTGGACTGATCCACCGTGCGGCCAATGCGGATGATGCGGCCTTCGACGTTGTAGGCGGGCAGCGTCACTGGCGCGCCGACTTCAATGGTCGCGAGACGATGGGCCGGGATCTGGATATTGACCCACAGCGGATCGAGTTCGCCGAACGTGTAAAGAGGCGCGGCGGATTTCACCTGTTCGCCGGCATTGGCATGCCGGCTGACAACGGTGCCATTCACCGGAGACTTCACCACCAGTCCACTGACGATGGTGCGCGTGGTGCGCAGAGTCTCAAAATCGTCCTTGCCGATGCCCATCAGAAACAGAATCTGCATCCGCTCATCGAGACGCGATTTGGCGGAGCTGGCTTCCGATTCGGCGACGCGCAATTCACGCTCGGGCAACGCCTTGCCTTCGAACAGCATCTGCGCGCGGCGAAGCTTGTCGGCGGTCAATGCCTCCTCGGACAGCGCGCCGAGATAATTTTTCTGGGCCTCGACCAGTTCAGGCGAACGCACCTGCGCCACCGGCTGGCCGATGCTCACCGGCTCGTCCGGCGCGACCATCATCGCTTCGATCAGGCCGCCGGCAGGAGCGGCGACAATGCGAAGCTGATGCTGGGGAATCGTCACTGTGCCCGGAAAGCCGAGATCGGAGCGGCCCTGATCGAGCTCGACATGGATGGTCGAGATGCCTGCGGCTCTGATCCCCTGATCGTCCATCGGAATGGAAATCTCACCACGCGGCAGAGAGGGCGCAATGACGGGGCCGCTTGTCGCGGCCGCCGTTGCGCTCGTCACCACGGCAGCGGCCAGCTCCTGCGCCTGGGACAGTGACGGAGCGGCAATCCAGAATGGCAAGGCCAGAAAGACCAGCCGCACAGCCGTCATGGGCCGTCCGGCTGAAAGGGAGGTTGGGCAAGGCACGATATTGCTTTCAGACGTCATGAGAGATCGCGGTTTGACGCAAATTCATCCTTGTTGCACTGCGTCAAAGTTGCACAATCCGTGCCGGAATCGTCAAATTACTGAAATTACTTGCTTTATCGAACGCGCGTGGCATGCCAGCGCGATCACATGGGCGTTATCGCTCAATTCCTGTGCATCCCGCTTCCATGAATGAGCGGTTCCACGGAGGTTCCCGAACAAATTGATTCGGCACGCAGTGGTCAGGAGCCACTGAACGAGTTGTAGCCCTGGTCTTCCCAGTAGCCGCCCTTGTAGTCGTTGGTGACTTCCATGGAGACCACGTATTTCGGATTCTTGAAGCCGAGCTTGGTCGGTACACGAATCTTCATGGGATAGCCGTAAGCCTTCGGCAAAACCTTGTCCGCAAACTTGAAGGCCATGATGGTCTGGGGATGCAGCGCGGTTTGCATGTCGAGCGGCGAATTATATCCGTCCGAATCGGCGCACTGAAACCAGCAATATTTCGCGCTGGTGTCCGCGCCGATGACCTTCAGAAAATGGCGCAGCGGCGTACCCGTCCAGCTTCCAATCGCGCTCCAGCCCTCAACGCAAATGTGGCGGGTAATCTGCTTTTCCTGCGGCAACTGATAAAGCTCATCGAGCGTCCACGACCTCTTGTTGTCCACGAGGCCGCGCACTTCGAGCTTCCATGCGCTGCCGTCAACCTCCGGCGCATCGTCGATATCGTAATAGGCATTGAACGGAAACGGACGGGTGATGTCCGCTTCGGAATAGGTCGGCGCCAGTGCGTTGGGATTGAAGATCGCCGCCTGCACCGCGTCGTTGAACTTGGAAATCCGGTGCAGAAGGTTTTCGGCCGAGGGACCGTCGAGCACATCGCAGCCGGTCAACAGGGTCAGCGCGCCGAGGCTTGCGCCTCCCGCGATGAAACGACGGCGCGCCATGTCGGGCATCAGCCTTGCCGCATCCTTCACAAGGAGCTTCTTGTCGACACCGGGGATCATGAGTTTGCGTTTGCGGATCATCACAACAGTCCTCAGCGGCCGATGATCATCGCGCGCAGGCTTTTCGGAACGAGCACCGCGAGCGCGACGTGAACGACAAGAAAGCCGACGATCGCGGCCATGCAGGCGAAATGTATGTAACGGGCGACAGCGTAGCCGCCGAAGAGGGCGGTCAGGTACTGAAGCTGCACCGGCTTCCAGATCGCGAGACCCGACAATACGACGACGATGCCGACAATGATGATGCCGGCGTAAAGCAGCTTCTGGACCTGATTATAAGTGGTCAGATCGGCATGGGAGAGATGGCCGGTCAGGGCGGCCTTGACGTCGCCAATGACCCCGCCGGCGCTGATCGGCAGCAGCTTCCTGCGAAAACGTCCCGTTGCGAGCCCCACCGTCAGATAGACCAGCCCGTTCACCATCAGGAGCCACATCGCCGCGAAATGCCAGAGCAACGCGCCGCCGAGCCAGCCGCCAAGCGTGATGGAATGGGAGAAATGAAGATTCGCGAACAGCGGCGAGGCGTTATAGATCTGCCAGCCGGACATGATCATCAGGATCATCGCCACCGCGTTGATCCAGTGCACGATCCGGACCCAAAGCGGCTGGATTGTCTTCCCCTTTGAAGTCTCGGCCTGACGGTCGATGGTGACGGTGCTGGACATAAGATTTCTGTTTCCGTTGTCTCATAACACCATACGCAGCATTTAAGTCCCTGTTACGGCCCGCGAAGGAATTTATGTCGCGGTGCAGCTTCACGAAAATGCGAGCGGAAACGCAAGATGGAATCCGGACGCGGCACCCAGCCGCGCCGCGTCCGGCATTCACCTCTGTCAGGACGCCGGCATCAGGACCGTATCAACGACATGGATCACGCCGTTGGACTGGTTGACGTTGGCGATGGTCACGGTCGAGGTCCCGCCTTTGGCGTCGGTCAGGGTCACCTTGCCGTCCTTGTTCGAGACGGTCAGCGTTTCGCCCTCGACGGTCTTGAGCTTCTTGCCGTCGGTCAGGTCGGCGGCCTCGAATTTTCCGGGCACCACATGGTAGGTGAGGATTTTGGTCAGCGTCGCCTTGTTCTCCGGCTTGACGAGACCCTCGACGGTGCCGGCCGGCAGCTTTCCGAACGCGGCATTGGTCGGTGCGAACACCGTGAACGGGCCCTTGCCCTCAAGCGTATCGATGAGCCCGGCTGCCTTCACCGCCGCCACGAGCGTGGTGTGGTCGCGCGAATTCACCGCATTCTGGATGATGTTCTTCGAGGGATACATCGGCGAACCGCCGACCATCACGGTCTTGTCGCCCGACATCTCGCTTTTCATCATTTTGTCCTGCGCCAGGGCTGGCGCGATCACGGTCGCGGTTAGGGTCAGGGCGCCGATGGCGGCCGCTGAAAGCAATGCAATACGATTGAACATGGTCGTCTCCCGATGAACTGAAGGTTCAGGCACAATCGCCGGAACGCACGCCGTGCGGTGCCGGAAAAATCGCCGGGACCGTCGCCGTTGCGCCAGTTACGGAGGCCCGCAGAAAGCGGTTTCAGATATATATTTCCGCGCGCGCGAAACTTTCCGCCGCCATGATCGTGCGTGAGCGCCGGCTCCAGGGACTTCCAGCGCATCGCGATGGGCTTTCGTCTGCATTGCTTTGTGCAATGCAGCCTTGCTAAACCCCACCGCCACGCGCCTTTTCCGGAATGAGCCATGACCAAAAACGCCAATCTGTTCGCCCGCCTGTTCGACGATCTAGAAGATCCCTCAAAGCTCGCGATCGAAACGGCCGACGGCAACCGCATCAGCTATGGCGAGCTGATCGAGTTTTCGGGACGCACTGCCAATTATCTCGTATCGCGCGGCGTGAAGGTCGGGGACCGTGTCGCGGCACAGACGGAAAAATCGGTTTCGGCGCTGGTGCTCTATCTCGCGGTGGTGCGCGCGGGCGCGGTCTATCTGCCGCTCAACACGGCGTACACGCTCAACGAGCTCGAATATTTCTTCGGCGATGCGGAGCCGTCGCTGATCGTGTGCGACCCGTCGAAACACGCGGGCATCGAGGCCATCGCCCACAAGGTCGGCGCCAAGGTGGACACCATGGACGCGAACGGTGACGGCTCGCTGCGTGAAGGCGCGAAGAAATCCTCTCCCGAATTTTCCACCATCCAGCGCTCGGGCGACGATCTTGCCGCGATCCTCTATACCTCCGGCACCACCGGACGCTCCAAGGGCGCAATGCTGACGCACGACAACCTCGTGTCGAACGCACTGACGCTGAAGGATGTGTGGCGCTTCACCGACAAGGACGTGCTGATCCACGCGCTGCCGATCTATCACACCCACGGCCTGTTCGTGGCGAGCAACGTCACGCTGTTTTCCCGCGCGGCGATGATCTTCCTGCCGAAACTCGATCCCGAGCTGATTATCAGATTAATGGCGCGAGCCACCGTTCTGATGGGGGTGCCCACATTCTATACGCGCCTGTTGCAGAGCCCGAATTTGACGAAGGATTCAACGGCGCATATGCGGCTGTTTATTTCAGGCTCCGCGCCGCTGCTGGCCGAGACTCACCGCGAATGGTCGGCGCGCACGGGTCATGCCGTGCTTGAGCGTTATGGCATGACCGAAACCAACATGAACACGTCGAACCCCTATGACGGCGAGCGCGTGCCGGGTGCTGTCGGCTTCCCGCTGCCGGGCGTATCGGCGCGCGTGACCGATCCCGAGACCGGCAAGGAGCTGCCGCGCGGCGAAATCGGCATGATCGAGGTCAAGGGCCCCAACGTGTTCAAGGGCTACTGGCGCATGCCCGAAAAGACCGCGGCCGAATTCCGCCCCGACGGCTTCTTCATTACTGGCGACCTCGGCAAGATCGACAGCAAGGGCTACGTCCATATCGTCGGGCGCGGCAAGGATCTGGTGATCTCGGGCGGCTTCAACGTCTATCCGAAGGAAGTCGAAAGCGAGATCGACGCCATTCCGGGCGTGGTCGAAAGCGCTGTCATCGGTGTTCCGCATGCCGATTTCGGCGAAGGGGTCACGGCGGTCGTGGTGAGCGACAAGAACGCCAAGCTCGATGAAGCGGTCGTTCTGCACGCGCTGGATGGCAAGCTGGCGAAGTTCAAATTGCCCAAGCGGGTGCTGTTCGTCGACGAACTTCCCCGCAACACCATGGGCAAGGTCCAGAAGAACGTTTTGCGCGACAGCTACGCGGCGCTCTACAGCGGCAAATAGACAAACGACCTCAGGCGCCACAAACAGCGCCAGAATCCGGCGCGGCCGGTTCAGTCAGGGCGGCCGAGACCGACGCCCAGCATGGCGGCAAGCGGCGCGCTCATCAGCACCAGCGGCAATGTCAGACTGTTGTAGCGGCTGTCCGTCGCCAGCAGCGACAGGATGCAGGCGAACAGCAGGCCGAGCACCGAGAAGCCGAAGACCTCGTTGATTGAGTCGCCCTCGGTACGCGGCTCCGGCACAGCCTGACGGGGCAAAACCGCGCTTTGCGGCTTTCGGGTGAAGGTTGAATGGGGTGGCATGTATGACTCCCGCTTTTGGCGTATTGCGGTGCAATGTATACCTTCCCTGAAAAGGTGGTATACCAGTAAATCGTGATACACCCTTGCAAAAATCGGAAGAAATGCCATGGACCGCCTTGAATCAATGGCTACTTTTGTTCGCGTCGTTGAAGCGGGCAGCCTTTCGGCGGCGGCACGTCTCATTCCAACCTCGCTGACCTCTGTCAGCCGGCAGGTTTCCGCGCTGGAGGCCCATCTGGGTACGCAATTGCTGCGCCGGACGACACGCAAGCTGTTGCTGACAGAGGACGGCCGCCTTTTCTACGATCGCGCCAAAACCATTCTGGGCGAACTCAGCGAGATCGAAGCCACGCTGTCATCGGGAAAGGATGGCCCGTCCGGCCGGCTGCATGTCAGTTCGCCGGTCCTGTTCGGCCGGCTGCTGCTTGCGCCGTTGCTGCCCGCGTTCCTGCAGCAATATCGCGACGTGTCGGTCAATCTCCTTTTGGTCGACCGGGTCGTCAATCTGGTCGAGGAGGACGTTCACGTGGCGCTGCGTGTGGGGCACCTGCCCGACTCGCAGCTCGTCGCGCGCAAGCTTGCAGAGGTCCGGATGATCGTCTGCGCGTCGCCGGACTATCTGAAACAGCACGGGACGCCCCGGACGCCATCCGATCTGAGCGCGCATGACTGCCTGGCCTTCTCCGATGTGCCGGGTTCGGCGGAATGGTATTTCCAGGGGCCAAAGGGACGGATCGGCGTGCGCGTTGCCGGCCGTCTGTGGATCAATAATCTCGACGCCCTTGTCGCGGCGGCGATCGACGGAGCAGGGCTGGTCCGCGTTCCGTCATGGCAGGTCAGCGGCGAGATCGCGTCCGGACGTTTGACGCGCGTTCTCACCGACCACGAGCGGCCCCCGGTTCCGATCAACGTCCTGTTTCAGCCCTCCAAAATGTCGTCGCCGAAAATCAGGGTTTTCGTCGATTATCTGGTCGAGAAACTCACGCATCGCAGCCAGGAAGCGCTTTTGCTTGATGAATTGAATTGATAATCATTTCATTATTTTTGCATTTCGAAATCTGGCATACCAGATACCGAGTCCGCCCGTAACTTGCGGGGAAATAAAGAATGAATCATCAATTCAATTGAGGCAATTTCAGCGTTGCGCTGACCGATCCGACTTCGTAAATAGAAGCCGTCTAATCCCGGTCACAATGTCGCGCCGGCTTTTCCACAAACCGTCAAAGTTCGCCGATGACCCCAAGGATCGACCGTCCGCTTTCGCCTTTCCTCACCTACCGGTGGACCCTGACGATGGCGATGTCGATCGTTCATCGCATCACCGGCATCGCCCTCTATGTCGGCACGCTTGTTATGGCCTGGTGGTTGATCGCCACGGCGTCCGGCGCCGGTGCCTACAGTGCCTTCCAGGCTTTCACCGGAAGCTGGATCGGACGGCTGATTTTGGTCGGCTACACATGGGCGCTGATCCACCACATGCTCGGCGGCGTACGCCACCTGATCTGGGATCTCGGCTACGGATTCGGGCCTTCGGAACGTGAATGGCTGACGCGGGCGGCGCTGATCGGCTCGATCACCCTAACGGTTATCGTATGGGTCATCGCTTATGCGATCGGAGGCGGCCGATGAGCGCCCTCGAAAACGACAAAAAACCGGCCTCGATGCGCACACCGCTCAGCCGCGTCCGCTACCTGGGCTCCGCCCATTCCGGTACCTCGGATTTCTTCCGCCAGCGCATGACGGCGGTGGCGATGATCCTGCTGTTCCTGCCGATCATCGTCATCATTGTCGGCCTGACCGGCCGCAGTCAGGTCGCTGCCGCGCAAATCCTCGGCTCGCCCGTGGTCGCGATCCTGATGATCCTGTTCATCATTTCCAGCGTCTGGCACATGAAGATCGGCATGCAGGTCGTGATCGAGGACTATGTGACGAGCGAAAAGCTCAAGCTGGCGGCGGTCATCTTCAACCAGTTCTTCGCCTTTACCGTGGGCCTCGCTTCGATCTTCGCGATCATCAAGCTGTCGTCCGGAGTTTAAGTTATGGCAGCAAGCCCGAAACCGACTGCATCCGCCTCCTCGAACGGCAAGGGTGGCTCGGCCTATCCGATCGAGGACCATACCTACGACGTGATCGTGGTCGGCGCCGGCGGCGCGGGCCTTCGCGCGGTGGTCGGCTGTTCGGAGGCGGGACTTCGCACCGCCTGCATCACCAAGGTGTTTCCGACCCGCTCGCACACCGTGGCGGCGCAGGGCGGCATCTCGGCCTCGCTCGGCAACATGCATCCCGACGACTGGCGCTGGCACATGTACGACACCGTGAAGGGGTCGGACTGGCTCGGCGATCAGGATTCCATCGAATACATGGTGCGCAACGCGCCCGCCGCCGTCTACGAACTCGAACATTGGGGCGTGCCGTTCTCGCGCACCGAGGACGGCAAGATCTATCAGCGCCCGTTCGGCGGCATGACCAAGGATTTCGGCAAGGCTCCCGCGCAGCGCACCTGCGCCGCCGCCGACCGCACCGGCCACGCCATGCTGCACACCATGTACGGCCAGGCCGTGCGTCATCACGCCGAATTCTTCATCGAATATTTCGCCATCGACCTGATCATGGACGATCAGGGCGTCTGCCGCGGTGTCATCGCGCTCAAGCTCGATGACGGCACGATCCATCGCTTCCGCGGCCAGACGACTATCTTGGCCACCGGCGGCTATGGCCGCGCCTATCTCTCCTGCACCTCGGCGCACACCTGCACCGGCGACGGCGGCGGCATGGCTCTGCGCGCCGGCCTGCCGCTGCAGGACATGGAATTCGTGCAGTTTCATCCGACCGGTATTTTCCCGGCCGGCTGCCTCATCACCGAGGGCGCGCGCGGCGAAGGCGGCTATCTCGTCAATTCCGAGGGCGAGCGCTTCATGGAGCGTTACGCGCCATCCGCAAAGGACCTCGCCTCGCGCGATGTCGTTTCGCGTGCGATGACGATTGAAATTCGCGAAGGCCGAGGCGTCGGCAAGAAGAAGGATCACATCTTCCTTCACCTCGACCATCTCGATCCGAAGGTGCTGCACGAGCGCCTGCCCGGCATTTCGGAATCCGCGCGGATTTTCGCCGGCGTCGATCTGACCCGCGAGCCGATCCCGGTGCTGCCCACCGTCCACTATAACATGGGCGGCATCCCGACGAATTTTCACGGCGAGGTCGTCACCAAGAAGGGCGACGACAACGACGCGGTGGTGCCCGGCCTGATGGCGGTTGGCGAAGCCGCCTGCGTGTCGGTCCACGGCGCCAATCGTCTCGGCTCGAACTCGCTGATCGATCTTGTGGTGTTCGGCCGCGCGGCCGCTTTGCGCTGCGCCGAGAAGCTGACGCCGAACGGCAAGCAGCCGGAGCTTCCGTCCGATTCAGCCGATCTTGCGCTCAGCCGCCTCGATCATTTCCGTTATGCCTCCGGCGGCACGCCGACCGCCAAGCTGCGCGACAGCATGCAGCGCGTGATGCAGAACAACTGCGCGGTGTTCCGCACCGGCGAAGTGCTGGAAGAAGGCAAGGGCCTGATCCACAAGGTGTATGGCGGGGTGAACGACATCAGCGTGGCCGACCGCTCGCTGGTGTGGAATTCGGATCTCGTCGAGACGCTCGAATTCGACAATCTGATTTCGCAGGCCGTGGTGACGATGGATTCGGCGGCCAACCGCACCGAAAGCCGCGGCGCGCATGCACGCGAGGATTTCGCCGAGCGCGACGACAAGAACTGGATGAAGCACACGCTGGCGTGGATCGACCCGAAGGGCAACACGACCCTCGATTACCGCCCGGTGCACGACTACACGATGACCAACGACGTTCAGTACATCGTGCCCAAAGCACGCGTGTATTAAGCCCAATCGAACATTCCGGCGAAAGCCGGATTTCAGCGAGAGTCCGAGCCCATGGTTCAGTTCACACTGCCGAAAAATTCCACCATCGAAGGCGGCAAGACCTGGCCAGTGCCGGAAGGCGCGACCGAAACGCGCGAATTCAAGATTTACCGCTGGAATCCCGACGACGGGAAAAACCCGAGCGTCGACACCTATTACGTCAACACCGCCGATTGCGGACCGATGGTGCTGGACGGCCTGATCTGGATCAAGAACCACATCGATCCGACGCTGACCTTCCGCCGCTCCTGCCGCGAGGGCGTCTGCGGCTCCTGCGCCATGAATATCGACGGCCAGAACACGCTGGCCTGCACCAAGTCGATGCACGACGTCGACGACGGCGCGGTCAACGTCAAGCCGCTGCCGCACCAGCCGGTGGTGAAGGACCTCGTGCCCGATCTGACGAATTTCTACACCCAATACGCCTCGATCGAGCCCTGGCTGCACACCACCACCGCCACGCCCCAGAAGGAATGGCGGCAGTCGCCGGAAGACCGCGCCAAGCTCGACGGTCTTTACGAATGCATCCTGTGCGCCTGCTGCTCGACCTCGTGCCCGAGCTATTGGTGGAACAGCGACCGCTTCCTCGGCCCCGCCGCGCTGCTGCAGGCGACTCGCTGGGTGAAGGACAGCCGCGATGAATCGACGGGCGAGCGCCTCGACAATCTCGAGGATCCGTTCCGGCTCTACCGCTGCCACACCATCATGAACTGCGCCAAGGCCTGCCCGAAGGGTCTCAATCCCTCCGAAGCCATCGCCGAACTCAAGCTCAAGCTGGTCGAACGGCAGGTCTGATCCGGACGCCTTCGAGGCGTTTTCTGCCGCGCATCCACGTCGCCGATCGAGTCAGCATTCGCCTGATGGGCGGCCGCGCGCGCCTTGAAGAACACCTACCACGCGTTGACGTCACGTTTCGACAATGTGGGTGATGTAAAGGGTCAGCATTTCGCGAACCCCCGCGAGCAGCGCCGAACGGATCGACTTGTCCTCATCCGCAAACGCGGGAACGGATTTAATCATCTGTGCGATCAAGGCGGCGGCGACAGTCGCCTGCTTCGAGGTCAGGCGTGGATTGGCCGACTTCAGAATCGTCACGACCTCACGCCGCAAGATCCCTCGCGCCCGCTCGCGGCGCTCCGCGATCTCGGTCACCGCATTGCTGAGCGCGGCAGCAACGTCCCGGTGCGATTTCAGGCCGAGCATCAGCTCGACCAGCATGTCCGCAATCTCTCTGGGCGACGAGTGCGGCGCGCGAGCGACGAAATCCCTCACGGCCGCGGCGACGTGCTGCTGATAGCGCTCGAATAACGCCTCCGCGATCGTCTGTTTGGTGGGGAAAAACTGATAAAGCGAACCGATCGAAGCTCCGGCGCGCTCGGCGATGGCGGCTGTTGTCGTGGCGTCGTAGCCTTTTTCCACGAACAGCGCCGCGGCGGCATCCAGCAGCGAGGCGACACGTTGCCGGCCCCGCGCGCGCTTGGGCTCTCTGGCCAGCGGCAATTCGGTTGACATATGTGAGCATCCCTCATATAGATGATTTATGAGTATTCCTCATGAAATAGCCTGAAGCAAGGCTGCTTTCATCGTTTCCGCAGGGTTGTCGCGCCATGGTCCATCTCGACGCCAAATCGTCCGCACTCGTTCTGATCGATCTGCAAAAGGGTATTCTCAGTCGTTCGCTTGCGCCGCGATCCGGTGAAGAGGTTCTCTCAGCCGGGAAAATACTGGCGGATCGGTTTCGGCAGGCCGGCGCGCCGGTCGTGCTCGTCAATGTCGCCTTCGCGAAGGATTTCGCGGATGCCCCGCCCCAAAACGTCGACACGCCGATGGCGGGATCAGCCGCCGACTTCCCGCCGGACTGGAGCGACCTTGTGCCCGGCCTCGCGCAGGACGGCGACATCCGGATCACCAAACGGCAATGGGGTGCGTTCACCGGCACCGAACTCGATCTGCAACTTCGCCGGCGCGGAATCAAAACCATCGTGCTGGGCGGTGTGGCGACCCATGTCGGCGTGGAATCGACGGCCCGGCATGCTTGGGAACTCGGCTACGATCTTGTCATCGCGTCGGACGCGACAACAAGCATGGCGACCGAGCCTCACGACATGTCGATGAAATATATTCTGCCGAGAATCGCACGCGTCAGGACGAGCGCCGACATCGGCCTGACATAAATCGTGTGCGGCATGAGCGAAGGCCAACATCGCTTCACGCTACGCGGCAGGTCCCCCGCTGTGCAGTGGGCGGTGCTGATCGCCGGGACCGCTCTTTTCGTCACAGCGCTCGAAGCCATCCAGCTGCGCGCCGCGCTTCTTCTCGGCGCGATGATCGCGGCCATCGTCGTGGCCGTGCACGAGGGACGCCCGCGCATTCCAGCGGCCCCTTATCAATTCGCGCAGGCCATCATCGGCTGTCTGGTTGCCCGCAGCATCGACCCCGGCATCGTAACAACGATAGTGCGGCAATGGCCGGTCTTTGTGGTCAGCATCGCTGCGGTGATCGCCGTCAGCATCGGGCTCGGCGGCCTGCTTGCCCGCTGGAAGGTCATG
>RXJJ01000003.1:52145-594666 GCA_003963145.1 Bradyrhizobiaceae bacterium | reverse complement strand
GTCTGGGGTTCGGCGCCCGGCGCGTCAAGCATGATGGCGGTGATGTCGGGCTCGTTCGGCGGCGATCCGCGCCTCGTCGCATTCATGCAGTTTCTGCGCGTGATCTATGTGGCACTGGCGGCATCGCTCGTTGCGCGGCTCTTTGTGCCAGCGGCCGCGCACGTACAGGACACCGTCATCTGGTTTCCGCCGGTCGAAGCAGGCTCGTTTGCGGGGACGCTTGCCATCGCCATCGGCGGAATTCTGGTCGGATCCGTTTTACGCATTCCCGCAGGCGCATTGCTGATCCCGCTTGGCATGGGCACGGTGCTCGAGGCGAGCGGTATCGTCACCATTACGCTTCCGCCGTGGCTGCTGGCGGGATGTTACATGGTGATTGGCTGGCATATCGGCCTGCACTTCACCCTCGGCATCGTCATGCATGCCGCGCGCTCGTTCCTCAAAGTCTCGGCCTCGATCATCGTGCTGCTCGCCACATGTGGCGGGATCGCCTATCTCGTTCATCTGGCGACCGGCATTGACGCGTTGACCGCGTATCTCGCCACCAGCCCGGGCGGAATCGACTCGATCGCCATTATTGCCGCGTCGACCAAGGTCGATCTTCCATTCATCATGGCAATGCAGACCGGACGTTTTCTGGTGGTGCTTTTTATCGCGCCGACCCTGGCGCGGATGGTCTCGCGCTGGGTCGTCGACGCAGACTGCGTCAAGACGACGTGAATGCCGGCAGCACGAAAATCGCGATGTTGACGAGCCACGCGAGCGCGAAGGCCGCCGAGCGCGGCGTAGGCTTATTGTTGATGTACAAAAGTCCGTGGGCAATACGCAGTACGATATACACAATAGCCAGCCAGTTAACGGCACCGATCGGGGCATGCTGCGTAACCGCGACAATCACGGCAACGGCGAAAAATGGAAAACCCTCATAAGCGTTCTGATGCGCCGCATAGGCGCGTCGCTTCATCGGAGGCAAATCCTCGGCCTCCTCGCGCGGATAACGATTGTCTGACTTGGTCCCGGCCTTGGCATAGCCGACCCAGACGATCGGCAGCAAAGCGGCAATCAGAACGCACCAATAAGCGAGAGGCATCGTCATCTCCGAAGGCTGTCCTGTTTCACGCCTTTTCCCGAGTGATGTATTCCGTAACGCCTGTCAATATTACTCCGCTTGATAAGCCTGCACTGCACTTCGTTTCGGGAACATCGACAGCGCCGGACCGTTATGCGTCTGCATCGAAATGAATGCGGAGGACGGCGTGGGACAGTATCGAAGCGACCGCGATAAGGTGAACCTGAACCGAGGGAATGCGGCGTGATGGCACAACCGCCCAAGCGCGATCCGCAGGAAGTGCCTCCGGCGAGGCCCGGAAAGCCGCAGGAGCCGCCACAGGAAAGCCCGCCGGGCAATCCGCGGCCCGATATTCCAACACCCGTGCGTGAGCCGGATGCACCGCCACAGCCGCAGGAGCTGCCGCCGTCGACACCGGAGGAGCTACCGATTCGCGGGCCGGAATCGCCTCCCGTCCTGCCGCCGGTCGATCCGGGAGTCATCGATCTGCCGGGCAGCGATCCTTCCGCGCTGCAACCGCCATCGATCTGATTCAACATCCTGGGCTGCGACATACGGTTGAGACGAGTCTGTGCTTTATGGTCAGACGCACGCCGATTCGTTTGCGTCAAAATACCAGACGGCCTCGCCATACTGCCGCCTCATGCTTGTCAGTTGATCGCGGAACGGCACTCCTACACGCCTGAACTTGCTGACGGACATAGTTCTCACACACAGGTCATCATGAAAAAAATTCGACTGATTCTCCTTGCCTCAACCGCGATCTCGGCTGCTGCGCTATCCTCACCATTCCCGGCGGCAGTTCACGCGGAGACCGGCTCCTTCAGCGTGGCGCAGGCTGAGCAGCCACCGCATGGCGAACCGCCAAAGGGAGCGCCTCATCCGCCCGCGCCTTCCAGAGAGCAACCGCCGCATCCCGCGCCATCGCGGCCCGCACCACCTGCCGCGCATCCGGCACCGCCGGCTCCGCCCAGGCCGCCGCAGCCTTCGCGCCCTGCTCCTCCAGCACCACCGCACGCTCAACCGCCTGCGGCGCCTCACGCACAACCGCCGGCACCCCCAGCCCCGCAGCATGCGCCACCAGTCGCTCCGCAAGCCGCACCTCATGCGGTCCCCCAAGGCGCGCCGCATACAGCGCCGGAAGCCCCACCTGCGCAGCGACCCGCACCGCCGCCTAATGCGCCGGCGCCGCATAATCAGATGGCGCCGCAACCGCAACGGCCTCCCAACGCCCCGCCTCTCGCACCGGGCATGCGCGATGTCACGCCGCCACGTCAGGCGCCCGGCGGTACACCGGGCACGCCCAACACGATCGCGCCGAACGAGCCGAGATCGTCCGAGGGTCCGCGCACCGAGCGGCGCGGACCGCCTCCAGGCATGCCGGCCGGCACACCCGCCGCACCAGCGGCAGCTCCCGTCGCCGCACCCCTGCCCCCTGTTCCGCCCGTCCGCACGCTTACCCCGCTGCCCGCCAACGCGCCCAACGCGAATCGCGGCCGGATGGACGATTTCCGCTCGCAGCGGCAGGAAACGAACGAGGGCGGCCGCACCATCATCCGCGAGCCTGATCGCGTGATAATCAAGGACCCGAACGGTCAGTCCTTTATCCGGCACAATGAAGTGGATCGATTCCGCTACGGCGCGCGCGACGTTCAGGTGCAGCGTCAGGGCAACGACACCCGCACCGTGATCGTGCGTCCCGACGGAACGCAGATCATCACCGAAAGCGGGCCGGATGGCGGACTATTGCGGCGCATGCGTCGCGATCGCGATGGCCGCGAATTCGTCATCATCGACAACAGGCCACGGCTCAGCTCCGGTGCGATCGCAGCCGGCGTCGCGGCGGGTGTCGTCGCGGGCGCCATCGGCGGCTACTTCGTCTCGCTGCCCCCGCCGGTTTTGCATATCCCGCAAGACCGCTACATCGTCGATGCTGACGGCGCGCCGCCGGAATTGATCTACGACACGCTGATCGCGCCGCCTGTGGATCGTCTCGACCGCGCCTATTCGCTCGATGAAATCCGCTACAGCCCGTCGGTTCGCCAGCGTATGCCGTCGATCGACCTCGACACCATCAACTTCGAAACCGGATCGTGGGATATTTTTCCAGATCAGGCGGCGAAGCTGCAGGTGATCGCGGACGGAATCAACCGCGCGATCCAGCGCAACCCGAACACAGTGTTCCTGATCGAGGGCCATACCGACGCGGTGGGCTCCGATGTCGACAACCTGTCGCTGTCGGATCGCCGCGCGCAATCTGTCGCGGAGCTTCTGTCGCAGCAGTTCGGCGTGCCGCCGGAGAACCTCGCCACCCAGGGCTATGGCGAGCAATATCTGAAAATTCCGACCGACGGGCCGGAGCGCGCGAACCGGCGCGTGACAGTTCGCAATATCACGCCGCTGCTCAACGGCGGAGAAGCAAGCGCCGCGCCTCCACCGCCGCCGCGCTAAAAGTCCGATAAATCTCTGAAAACAAAGGCGGCCGGGAAAAGTCCCGGCCGTTTTTATTTTGTCGCGTCCAATTCCATTGACGTAAATACAACCTATGGTAGTATTTATAATATACTTATATTATTTCGAGCAGGAGATTTAAATGGCATGTGAAGAGCTCCAAAGCGCGGTCACAACAAAACTGAAAGCACTGGTCGCCACGCTGACCCAGAAGTCCAAGGAGCTTGGCGACGACATTCAGCAGAAAGCGAAAGGAATTGATCCCGATATCGACACCACGGGCCTGGATGCGTGGGTTGGCCTCGATATCGATATCAAATGGAAACGTGTCGACTTCAGCCTCGACCTGCCCGAAGTGAAGATGGTGGATCAGAGATGGTCCCTCGACCTGCCCCAGGTCACGGTCTCAAATCAGGAGATCGTTTTCAGTACCCCGTCGATCCGTATGAAGCGCGTACAGACCGGCGAATATCCTGAAACCGTCTGTAAGATGGTGACGAAGGATGTTGGGTTCGGCGTCAAGATCGATGTGCCGGAATGCACGGTGCTATGGAAACCGATCTACATCGACGTGCCCGAACCTTTCATGCAGGAGCAGCGGATCGTCATCGGTATTCCCGAATTTCGCATGGATCGAACGGAGTTCGTCCTGGGCGTGCCGGAATTCACCATGCGGCGACAGGATTTTTCGCTCGATCTTCCCGACATCACGGTGAAGAACATCAACGTCGAGGCACGCACTGCGCAGGAAAAAGGGGAGGCACTGTCACGCGAATCGCAGGCGCGGGCAGCCAAGCTGCAGGAGGAATTCCGCGAAAATGCAAAACTGCAACTCGGATATGACGTCACGTCGCTGTTCGATTGCTACCAACAGGACCTCACCACAAAGAAAAACGATGCGCTGCATCGATTCAGCGACGGCATCTCTCTTTTGCAGAATACCATCACGTCGATGACCGCCAACAAGGTCCCCGATAACGACCCCAATCTCATGAAGGTCAAGACCAGCCTTGCCGATCTCACGTCGAAGCGGGACAGCTTCGCCAAAGAGATCGAGCAGAAATTCGTCGACCTGGCCGCGCAGCAGAAAGGCTTCTTCGAGAAGCTCATGGCGACGGCCTGACCGCCGCATACGAAACATTTTGACGAAATTTTCGGGGGACGGAATGGCAACCACGGATGACCAAACCCAGGCTGAAAACAAAGGCTGGCTGGAGACGAGTTTCAAAAATCATTTGGCCGGGATCGTGTTCCTGATCTCGGCCGGCGGGATTCTGTATACCGCGCATGACGCTTCCGTCGCAGCCGAAAGCGCCGTCAACAAACGCGAGATCTTCAACATTCTCGTGCCGCTGTTCGGCACCTGGGTCGGTACGATTCTCGCCTTCTATTTCTCAAGGGAAAACTTCGAAAGCGCGAATGCGTCGGTTCGCCGGATGGCGGACAAGCTCACGCCCGAACAGGTGCTGAAGGAAACGTCGGTTCGGCAGGCGATGAAGATACGCAGCGCGATCAAGGCGGTGATCATCCCATCGGGCAAGGACGACGACACCGTTACGCTGAAGGATCTTCAGGATATCCTCAACCAGGGAAACAGCCGCGCGCCGGTTTTCCGTGCGGACAATTCGGCCAAATACGTCATTCACGACAGCACGCTGGCGAAATTCGTGGCGGATCGCGCCATGACTCAGCCTGGATCCGTCACGAACGCGACCAAGCTGTCGGACATGCTGCCCTACAAGATCGGCGCTGAAGATTTCAAATCGATCGTGGGCAAAATCGCGTTCGTCGGGCTCAATGCGTCGCTCAGCGACGCGCGCGACGCAATGCTCGCGGTCAAGGGCGCACAAGACGTCTTCGTCACCAAAAGCGGCAGGCCTGAAGAAGCGATCGAAGGCTGGCTCACCAACACGGACTTCGCGCGCGATTTGTGACACGCGCAAGCGCACGATCTTACAGAGCAGCTCGCGCTTGCGCTAACCGGGCGTACGCAGGCGCATGGCGTCCATCGACCACAACACCAGCAATTTCAAAACCGGTGGTTTTCTCGCGAAGCTTCCGCGTCGCACGCCGATCACTCTTATAACTGTCACTCGTCAACCGCGTCATAGATGAGTTTCTTGGCGGCCGGCTGGATTCGCCCGCGCTGCGACCAGCTCTGCATAAACAGCATGTAGATCGTTTGCAGTTTCGGGTCGACGCCGAAATAAACGCCGCTGCCGCCGTCCCATTTCAGTTCGCCGATCGAACCGGGCGGCGGCGGCACGGCATTGCCCGGCGCGACGCGGATTCCAAAACCAAGCCCATAATCGAATCCGTCACCCGGGAAATAAAAGAAATCACGCCCGACCCCGGAGCCAGGGCCGATCTGGTCGCGCGTCATCTCGGCAAAAGCGTTCTCGCTGAGATAGCGGCGGCCGGCGAGCACGCCGCGACCGAGAATCATCCGCAGAAACTGCGCATAATCAGTCACGGTTGAAAAAAGGCCGCCGCCGCCCGATTGCCACTCGGGATGGGCGCGGCGCTCCGCCTCCCAGACGATCAGAACATTATCGGTCGGCAATGGCCTTGCTTTACGCGCGCGTTCGGCTTCGGTGAGAATGAATTTGGTGTCGTGCATGCCGAGCGGATCGAAAAGGTTCTGCTTTTCGAATTCATAGAGCGATTGCCCGGACACGACCTCGATCACACGCCCCAGCACATCCGTCGAATGTCCGTATCGCCATGTCGAGCCGGGCTGGCGCGATAACGGAAGCCGGGCGATGCGATTGGCGAGCACCGCGTTGTCGAATTTACCCTCGAAAAGATTGGCGTCCTTGTAGACTTTGCGGATCAGATCGCCGCCGATGTAATCGTAGGTGATCCCCGATGTCTGCCGCATCAGGTCGCGAATGGTCGGCGGCCGCACCGGCGGGACAATGTCGAGATGGTCGGGCTTGTCGCTGACCTTGACCTCTTCACCCACTTTCACATCTGTGAAAGCGGGAATGTATTTCGCGATCGGATCATCGAGATTCATTTGGCCACGGTCGATCAGCATCATCGCGGCGAAGTTGGTGATCGGCTTGGTCAGCGAGGTCAGGGCAAAAATCGTGTCCGGCGTCATCGGCGCGCCGGTCGCAGCATCGCGTGTACCGAAGCAGCGAAAATAAATCTCCTTGCCCGCCTGCTCGATAAAGACGATGGCGCCGGGTATCTTGCCTTCGGTTACCTCGTCATTGAACAGCCCGGTGACGCGTTCGAGTTTCTCCTGCGAGAATTTCGGCAGCGCGGATACTTCTTCCCCTGCCGCGCCTCCGGCGGCTGCGAGCATCAAAACCAACGCGGTAAAAAGGCAGACCGGACTTCTGCGCGCCCGGGCCTGCCGCACGGTCACAGCCCGAGCTTGCGCTTGCGCTGGCCGAGCGTACGCAGGCGCAGCGCGTTGAGCTTGATGAAGCCCGCCGCGTCGCGATGATCGTAAGCCACCGCGCCTTCCTCGAAGGTGACGAGGTCCTGATCGTAGAGCGAATATCTGCTTTCGCGGCCGATCACGGTGGCGTTGCCCTTGTAGAGCTTCACGCGCACCTGCCCGGTCACGTATTGCTGGCTCAGATCGATGGCCGCCTGCAGCATCTCGCGCTCGGGCGCAAACCAGAAGCCGTTGTAGACGAGTTCGGCATATTTCGGCATCAGCTCGTCCTTGAGATGAGCCGCGCCGCGATCCAGCGTGATGCTCTCGATGCCGCGATGCGCGCTGAGCAGAATGGTGCCGCCCGGCGTCTCGTACATGCCGCGCGACTTCATGCCGACGAAACGGTTCTCGACAAGATCGAGCCGGCCAATGCCGTTGGCCTTGCCGAGTTCGTTGAGTTTCGCCAGCAATGTCGCGGGCGACAGCTTCTTGCCGTCGATGGCGACCGGATCGCCTTTCTCGAAATCGATGGTGATGATGGTGGGCTTATCCGGGGCCTGCTCGGGCGAGAGCGTGCGCGAATAGACATAATCCGGCACGTCCTGCGCCGGGTCTTCCAGCACCTTGCCTTCGGATGAGGCGTGCAGAAGGTTGGCGTCCACCGAGAATGGCGCTTCGCCGCGCTTGTCCTTGGCGATTGGAATCTGGTTCTGCTCTGCGAAGGCGATGAGTTGTTCGCGCGAGCGCAAATCCCATTCGCGCCAAGGCGCGATGATGGTGATATCGGGCTTGAGCGCATAATAGCCAAGCTCGAAACGGACCTGATCGTTGCCCTTGCCGGTCGCGCCATGCGAGACAGCGTCCGCGCCGGTCTTCTCGGCGATCTCGATCTGCTTCTTGGCGATCAGCGGACGCGCGATGGAGGTTCCGAGCAGATACTGGCCTTCATACACCGCGTTGGCGCGGAACATCGGAAAGACGTAGTCGCGGACGAACTCCTCGCGCAGATCCTCGATGAAGATGTTTTCCGGCTTGATGCCGAGCAGCAGGGCCTTCTGGCGCGCCGGCTCAAGCTCCTCGCCCTGTCCCAGATCGGCGGTAAAGGTGACGACCTCGCAGCCATAAGTGGTCTGCAGCCATTTCAGAATAATCGAGGTGTCCAGCCCGCCCGAATAGGCAAGCACCACCTTCTTCACGTCTTTGCTCATGGAAACCCGCGAAAATCTTGCACGAAAGCCGTGGACGAGTGTCTTGGACGAAAGTTTGGACGAAACGCCGCCCCGGCGGCGCGACTATAGGCGGAAAGCCCTGCGGCGCAAGGCTCGGTGACGGTCTACAGCGCGTTTCTGGCAGCGTCACGCTCGCCGCGAGCGGAAGGCGGCACGTAGCGCATGGTCGGGGTCGGACCGACATCGCGGCCGAACAGTTTCTGCCGCCAACGATAGCCCGGCCATGCGGCGCGCGTCAGCCATGCATCGATGTCCCAGTCGCTCATGCGCGTCGAAGGCCAGCGGAAAATAAAGGCGTAGGCCAGCCACGCCACGATGAAGGACACGACGCCCGACGCGATCACGTCGGTCGCGAAATGTCCGCCAAAGGTGATGCGCAATCCGCCGGTGAAAATGCCAAAGGCGGTCGCGGCGATATAAGCGGCGGCGCGGTATTGCGGCGGCGCCAGCGCGGCCGGCGCGTAGGTCCAGAATGCGGTGCCGCCTTCGCCCGAGAAGAAGGAGCAATTATGCGGGCATTTGCCGCGCGGATCCCACCACGGCTTGAAGTCCAGACTGCCGTTGAACTCCGTCACCGCGACGGGACGGGGGCGGCCCCAATAGCTCTTGAAGATCATGTTGTTCAGCACGATCGCGGACAACAGGATCGTGATCAGCAGAAAGACCACCTTGCGTCCCGACATCATCAGCGGCCGCACCGGCCACGCCAGCTTGACGATGAACGCAACAATCGCAGGCGCGACCAGCGCCCATGTCACCCACATCGCCGCCTCGCGCGCAACCTTCGCCCAGGTAATCGACGAGACCGGAAAATTCCTGGTCGAGGCGTTGTAGAAAAACGAGGTGATCTTCAGATCGAGCTGCGGCCAGAGTCCGAACACCACAGCCGTGACCAGCCCGATGGCAAGCGCGATATAGAGTCCGGTTCGGTTCATGCTGGCTGTCTAACGCAGGGCAAGAGGGCTGAAAAGGCGCTAGGACGCAGGGTCGTGACGGGTCGCGGCGATTTGACCCGCGGGCGCGTCGTTGGTTAACGGCGCTTGGGTTAAAGGCGCGCGGTTCACTGGCTCGCGCCAGTAACCGGCATTGCGACCGGCGACCAGCCAATACACCGCGCCGCCGAGAATGCCTGCACCGGCCATGATCTCCAGATGCCGCCGCACAATGCCGTGAAACGTCATCGCCGTGGTGTCGAACGGAATGAAGGCGAGATAGGCGCACAATCCCGCAAGACCGCCGAGGATCGCATAGGCGAGCAGACTGCGGATATAAAACGCCTCGGTGATCAGCACCACGATCAGCGCCGGAACCAGCGCGAACCCGCTGACAAGAATGAAGCCGAAGCCGACAATGATGTTGACCACGCTGTCGTCGATATCGAGCGATTGCAGATCCATTTCCGGAAACAGCAGCGTGAACAGCACCACCAGGCTCGCCACGAAACAGGCGAGCAGGAAGCCGAACGTAATCATGAACAGGCGTCCGATCAGGGACATCTCAAAACCACTCCGTCATTGCGAGCGAAGCAATCCAGCGCGGTTTCAGAAAAGAAACCTGGATTGCTTCGTCGCCGCGCTCCTCGCGATGGCGCGCTCTCGGTGTGCACATCCTCTAATCCGTCATCGCCATCGCACGCAGCGCATCGCGCTCGCGCACCGACAGTTTTTCGGTTTCCGATTTCAGCTGCCCGCACGCGGCGAGAATGTCGCGGCCGCGCGGCGTGCGCACCGGCGAGGAATAACCGGCGTTGAAGATATACTCGGAGAACTTCTCGATCTGTTCCCAGTCCGAGCATTCATACTGGCTGCCGGGCCAGGGATTGAATGGAATGAGATTGATCTTCGCCGGAATGCCCTTGAGCAATTTCACCAGAAGTTTCGCATCATCGAGCGAATCGTTGACGCCCTTGAGCATGACGTATTCGAAGGTGATGCGGCGGGCATTGGACGAGCCGGGGTAGGTGCGGCAGGCATCCAGCAAGTCCTTGATCGGATATTTGCGGTTGAGCGGCACAAGCTCGTCGCGCAGCTCATCTCGCACCGCATGCAGCGAGATCGCCAGCATCACGCCGGTCGCCTCGCCCATCCTCGCGATGTTCGGCACCACGCCCGAGGTCGAGAGCGTGACGCGGCGTCGCGACAACGCGATGCCCTCGCCGTCGGTGATAATCAGAAGCGCGTCGCGCACCGCGTCGAAATTATAGAGCGGCTCGCCCATGCCCATCAGCACGACATTGGTGACGAGGCGGTTGCCGTTCGGCGTCTCGCGGTCGATCCAGTCGTTCAGACGGTCGCGCGCCACCATCACCTGTCCGACGATTTCCCCGGCGGTGAGGTTGCGCACCAGACGCTGCGTGCCGGTATGGCAGAACGAGCAGTTCAGCGTGCAGCCGACCTGCGAGGAGACGCACAGCGTGCCGCGATCGGTTTCGGGAATATAGACGCACTCGACCTCATGCGGCCGCTCGGCGGCATGACCGCTCGGCAGGCGCAGCAGCCATTTGCGGGTGCCGTCGCTGGAAATCTGCTCGGCAACGACTTCGGGACGCGCCAGCGTAAAATGTTCGGCAAGCTGCGTACGCATGTCCTTCGAGACGTTGGTCATCTCCTCGAAGTCCTGGGCGCCGCGCACATACATCCAGTGCCAGAGCTGCTGCGCGCGCATCTTGCGCTGCTTGTCCGGCACGCCGATGCTTCCGAGCCGCTCCGCCAGTTCGGCGCGCGAGAATCCGATCAGCGACGGCTTGGCCGGCGCGACATAGGTTTCCAGCGCGACTTTTTCGAGCGGCGGATTTTGGAGCGCGACAGACACTATCGGCAATCCTTATCTACAGTCCTTGGCCAGCCGATCGAGCGCCTGAGCCAGCCCCTTGAGCGAAAACGTGTCGGAGCTTTCGGTGCCCTTGGCCGAGACGCCCTTCACCACGGCATCCGCTCCCTTGCGCATTGCCGCCACCATAGCATCTTCCTCGGCGGCGTTCTTGATCCAGAGGCCGTCGCCCTGTGCGTACATCGCATAACGAGCGCTGCCGACTTCAAGCGTCGAATCCGCGCCGGGCTTGAGTTGATAGCCGATCATGACCGACACTTCGTTGGTCACCTTTTCGGCGGGCCGCGTCGAAACGAACGCATAGGCCGGATCGCGCGGGCGGTTCGGCGGAATGGTTTTCGACGATGACGGCTTGGCCAGCGCAAAGCAGACTTTCTTGCCGCCGGGGTTGGCGACATACGCCCCCCAGGTCCCGAATTGTCCGACCAGCGATGGCTCCGCGCCGCCGGCCGCGGCCGCCGCGGGAGAGGCCGCGGGCTTTGAAGATGTGGATGACTTGGCTGACGACGATTTGGCGCCGCTCTTCGATTTGGCGGCGGGATCCGCGCTCGCGGCCTGCGTCAATCCAGCACACAAAAGGACAGCCGCCGAAATCGTCCACCATCGCCGCACAGTCATGAAAACCTCGTCGCTTCGCATTGGGCACGGAAACTCAGCGCCATCGGCCGCGCGTCTTTCAGGAATAGCCAAGAACGGCAAGATTGGAAAGGCGTTCAAGGACTTGAGACGGCCGCGACAGGAGGGTGACGCGAGCAATGCGACGGTTTTTGGGCCGCAGCGGCGATAAGCCCGGGCGCGGAGACCCGGGTCAGATCGCCCCGCTCTCGCGCGCCCGCTCAAGGGCCGTGCGGGCGGCTTTGCGATGATCGGGAGTGATGTGGCTGGCGACCGACTTGATCGCCGCCGCCAGCACCGCAGCGTCATCGGTGAAGCCGAGCACCGGCAGCATGTCGGGGATGAAATCGAACGGCAGGATGAAATAGGCCAGCGCCCCGATCAGGGTGATCTGGACATGACGCGGCGTATGCCGGTCGAAGGCGCAATAATAGGCCGCGAGCAGATCCTCGGCAAAGGGCAGCTTCGCCATCACGCGCTTGAATTTCTGCCAGAAATTCTTTCGTACGCGCTCGGAATTGCTCGCGAAATCTTTCGCCATGTCTTTCGCCATGTCGGCGGCGGAACCGAAATGAAACGTGCGTCCGGTTGCCATAGCTTCTCTCTCAAAAACCGCACCGCGCGGCCCGAACTCCATATTTGGGGTGTCCGGCAAAACGCCGCAAGGAAGCCGCTTACATCGCGGCGGCAATTTTATTCATCGCCTTTGCCAGCACGATGTCACGCGCCGTCACGCCACCGGCGTCATGGGTGGTGAGCACCACCTCGACCGTCTTGTAGACATTGCGCCATTCGGGATGATGGTCGCTCTTTTCGGCCACCAGCGCCACGCGGGTCATGAAGCCGAAGGCTTCGTTGAAATCGCGAAATACGAATGTGCGCGCGATGGCGTCGCGGCCTTCGGTCTGCGACCAGCCCTCGAGGCCCGCGAGAGCCGTCTTGCGTTCATCTCCATTAAGACGCTCGGTCATGTTGCCGCCTCCTTCGCCTGAACTTTATCACCGCTGGAATGTTCAGTCAGTTCCCATTCGGGACCGGCTAACCATGCTTCGTTTCCGCACGCACCGGACCCGAAAATCTGGTACATTGGGATGATTGACGTGCGGCCGAAGTGAATCATCGGGCGGCCCTGGGATTGCAGGACGCAGATTGCAGGACATTGGGGCCGAATGGCGCGCAAGAACATCTTTTCCCGCTCGCTTTCCTCGCCGCCGCCGCGGACCATAGCCGCTGCCCGGGCCTCGCGCGCGCGTCTGCGCTCGCTCATGGTCGTGCTGGCAATACTTGTCGGCATCGGCGCCATCGTCGGCGGCATCTACTATTACGTCACACGTCCCATCACCCTGCGGATCGCCGTCGGCCCGGCCAACAGCGATGACGTCAGGGTGGTCCAGTCGCTGGCGCAGACCTTTGCACGCGATCACGCCCATATCCGTCTGCGGCCGATCGTAACCGAAGGCGCGGTGGAAAGCGCCGACCTCCTCTCCTCAGGAAAGACCGACCTCGCTGTGCTTCGTGGCGACATCGACCTGCCCAAGAACGCTGAAGCCGTAGCCTATCTACGCAAGAATTTTGCGGTGCTGTGGGCGCCTGGCGGCTCCCGCAAGAACAAGATCACCAGCATCAAGCAGCTCGCGGGCAAACGCATCGGCGTGATCGGGCGCACCAAGGCCAATGTCAATCTGCTCAACATCGTGCTGGAGCAATCGGGCGTCGCTCCGGACAAGGTCCAGGTCGTTCAATTTCCGACCAACAATATTTCCGAAGCGCTGAAAAACCAGAAACTGGACGCTTATCTGGCCGTCGGGCCGCTCAACAGCCGGATCACCGCCGACGCCATCTCGGCGACCGCGCGCGACGGTGCCGAGCTGAACTTCCTGTCGATCGACACCGCCGATGCGATCGCCGAGAAATTCTCCGCTTACGAATCGGCGGAAATCCCGGCCGGCACCTTCAGCGTGTCGCCGCCAAGGCCGGACGACACCGTGACAACGATCAATTTCGGCCACCATTTCGTCGCCCGCAAATCGTTGTCTGACACCACTGTCGCGGCTTTCGCGCGGCAATTGTTCGGCGCGCGGCAGGCGATCCTGAGCGAGTTTCCAGCCGCAGCTAAGATCGAGACGCCGGACACCGACAAGGACGCCTCGATTCCGGTGCATCCCGGCGCCGCCGCCTATATCGACGGCGAGGAAAAGACGTTTCTGGACAAATACAGCGACTACATGTGGGGCGGGATCATGATCCTGTCGGTAATGGGCTCGGTGTTTGCGTGGTTCGCCGGCTATCTGCGCAAGGACGAGCGCTCCAACAACTCCTCGATGCGCGAGCGTTTGCTGGAAATGCTGACCGAGGCCCGCAAAAGCCATTCTCTCGAGGAACTCGACGCCATGCAGGCCGAAGCCGACATCATCATGCGCGACACGCTGCATTGTTTCGAGGATGGCGCGATCGAGGAAGGCTCGCTGACCGCTTTCAGTATCGCCCTCGAGCAATTCCACAACGCGGTCGCCGACCGCAAGCTGCTGCTGATCAGCCTGCCCGAACAGTCTCGCCCACCCCGCCCGCACGTCGCCTGACCGCCCTTTTCCGCCCGAACCGGCTCTATGGGGCGATCACATTTGCGAGCGCGTCACACAGATTTCAGCGATGCGCCGCATTGTGAGGGCTGCCTCTTCAGTCCAAGCCACCTGCGGGACCGATCATCTTGACCTTACGCATCTCGCGCCGCCGCTTTCTCACCGCCGCCTCTGCCACTGGCCTCACCGCGGCCAGCGGCATAGCGCTGCCCTATCTCAGCCGCGCGGCGGACAGGCCCGCCGTGACCCACGGCGTGCAGTCGGGCGACGTTTCGGCGGATGGCGGCGTGATCTGGGCGCGCAGCGACCGCCCCGCGCAGTTGATGGTCGAGGTCGCGACCACCGAGTCATTCAAGGATGCGCGCGCATTGCCGCCGATCAACGCGCTGCCGGAAAGCGATTTTACCGCCAAGATGCTGGTGGACGATCTGCCCACCGATCAGACGATTTTCTATCGCGCACGCTTCCGCAATCTCTCCGACATCAATGTTGCGGGCGAGCCCGTCATCGGGCGTTTCCGCACCGCGCCAAACAGCCGCCGCGACGTGTCGTTCGTCTGGGGCGGCGACGTCGCCGGGCAGGGCTGGGGCATCAATCCCGACGACGGCGGCATGATGACCTTCGCGGCCATGCGCAAGCACAATCCCGATTTCCTGATCCATTCCGGCGACACGATCTATGCCGACGGCGTCATCAAGGACAAGGTCGACCTGCCCGGCGGCAAGATGTGGAAGAACATCACCATTCCCGAAAAGGACAAGGTCGCCGAGACACTCGCCGAATTCCGTGCCGCGCATAAATACAACCTGCTCGACGACAATCTGCGCGCGTTCAATGCGGAGATTCCGATCTTCGTGCAATGGGACGATCACGAAGTGACCAACAACTGGTCGCTGTCGAAGCAGCTGCCCGACGCCTATCGGGAACGCGACATCATGCTGCTGGCGGCCCGCGCGGCGCGCGCCTTTCACGACATGTATCCGATGCGCGAAAGCATTGTGGAGCCTGGGCGCGTCTATCGCACGATCAATTACGGTCCGCTGGTGGACGTGTTCATGTTGGACGAGCGCAGCTATCGCGGCGGCAACGGACCCAATCTGCAGACCGAATACGGTCCCGATTCCTGGTTCATCGGTCCCGATCAGTTGGCTTGGCTCAAGCGTGAACTGTCGAGGTCGAAAGCGCTGTGGAAGGTAATTGCTTCCGACATGCCGCTCAGCATCGTTGTCTATGACGACGCCACCAGCAAAAAAGGCTCGGAGGCTTTCGCGCAGGGCGACAACGGGCCGCCGCGCGGGCGCGAACTGGAGATCGCGGATCTGCTGCGGTTCATCAAAACTGCCGGAATTCGCAACACAGTCTGGCTGACCGCCGACGTGCATTACACCGCCGCGCATTACTACAATCCCGACAAGGCGTCGTTTCAGGATTTCGAGCCGTTCTGGGAATTCGTCTCCGGCCCCTTCAATGCCGGCACGTTCGGCCCCGGCGAAATGGACGCCACGTTCGGGCCCGAGGTGCACTACGTGAAGGCGCCGGGACCGGACCGCCAGAATCTCCCGCCGTCAGAAGGGATGCAGTTTTTCGGCCATGTGAAAATCGACGGCACGACCGGACAGATGACCGTGACGCTGCGCGACCGGGCCGACACTGCATTGTGGGCCATCACCCTCGATCCGAAGACCGCCTAGTTTTCCGTCTCGCGCCACTTCTGCAGCGCGGCCAAAAGCGCCTCGCGCACATAGGGCTTGTTGAGAATCGGGCGGCGCGTGAACCGCGCCGGAAACGTCGAGTCCGCGGCATAGCCGGTGACAAACGCGAACGGGATTTTCAGCCGCTCGAGCTCTTCCGCCACCGCGAAACTGTCTTCCCGGATCAGCGCGACATCGAGCAACGCGAAATCCGGCGCTTTTTCGCCAATTGCCTCAAGCGCGCGCGCAACGCTCGGCGCCGTCCGCACCGATTTGACGCCGAGTTCCTGCACCGTCTCCTTGACGTCAAACGCGATCAGGAGGTCGTCCTCCACGATCAGCACATCGTCCGGCAGACCGGCAGAACTCGCCGCCGAAGGTCCGCCCGGCCGGGTGGAATCCATGATTCTAAGTCCCGTGATATTCGAAGAAAGTTCCACAGGTTCCATCGGTGCCAGCTCCGGCATTTTGGTTCCCGCGCGGAACTCATCACATTCGTAAACGTAGTGTCTGTGCAGTTGTGAACATAACTGCTGCGGAACATCAATTATCGTTCCGCGATCAGGAGGAAGTGATGACCCCCGCCACCACAGACCGGGAGCGGCCTTTCAACAACCTGCTCCGGCGATTTAACGCGACCGACTTCGCCTTGATCGACGCGGCTCTGGAGCCAGCCGAGGCGATGGCCGACGAACTGCTCTACAATCCCGGAGACAATATCGAGATTGTCTACTTTCCCTGCGGCCCCAGCCTCGTGTCGTTCCTGGTCCCCAATGAGGACGGCCGCGACGTCGAAACCATTCTGGTCGGGCGAGAGGGGGCAGTGGGCGGCATCGTCAGCCACGGCTTCCTGCCGGCCTATACCCGCATCACCGTCAAGGTTGGCGGGCCTTTCGTGCGGCTGAAAGTTTCGACTCTGGAAGCCGCGAAGGCGAAGTCACTCACACTGCGGCATCTGTTTGCGCGCTATGCCGATTGCATGCTCGCGCAGATGTTCCAGTCGACCGCCTGCAATGCCATCCACTCCATCGAGCAGCGCACGGCGAAATGGATCATCGCCGCGATGGAGCGCACCGGGAGCGATCTCGTACCGCTGACCCACGAGCAGCTCTCCACCATGCTCGGGGTCGGCCGCAGCTATGCCAGCCGCGTGATCCTGTCGTTCAAATCCGCGGGTATTCTCGAAACGAGGCGCGGAGCCATCCTGATCCGGGACCGGGACGCATTGGCCCGCCACGCCTGTCTTTGCAACGAAGCGGTCAAGGCGCATTTCGACGAGGTTTTGAGGGGCGTTTATCCTGCGGAGCCTCAGAACGCCTGACAGGCGCCTCATTTACGCAAGAGCGCAAAAGCTTTAAAACAGCCGTAAAATTCATTGTTTTTCGGCTTTTCCTGACTATATTGCGCCGCAATGCGTGCCGCGTGCCCGGTTCTCAATGAGCCGGGCACCTGTTTTTTTGAAGGCGCAGCCAGTTCCGAAACGGTGACCCCATGAATTTGCGAAATATCGCCATCATCGCTCACGTCGACCACGGCAAGACCACGCTGGTCGACAAGTTGCTCCAGCAATCGGGCACCTATCGCGAGAACCAGCGCGTCGCCGAACGCGCAATGGATTCCAACGATCTTGAAAAAGAGCGCGGCATCACCATTCTGGCCAAGGTGACCTCGGTGCAGTGGGGCGATACCCAGATCAACATCGTCGATACCCCCGGCCACGCCGATTTCGGCGGCGAGGTCGAGCGCATCCTCTCGATGGTCGATGGCGTGATCGTGCTCGTCGACGCCGCCGAGGGCCCGATGCCGCAGACCAAATTCGTGGTCGGCAAGGCGCTCAAGCTCGGCCTGCGCCCCATCGTTGCGATCAACAAGGTGGACCGCCCGGACGCGCGTATCAACGAAGTCGTCAACGAGGTGTTCGACCTGTTCGCCGCGCTCGACGCCACCGACGAGCAGCTCGATTTCCCGATCCTCTACGGCTCGGGCAAGAACGGCTGGATGGGCAATTCGCCGGAGGAAAACAGCGAGGGCATGAAGCCGCTGTTCGAGCTTGTCCTGAAACACGTCGCGCCGCCGCAGGTCGAGGACGGCCCGTTCCGGCTGCTCGGCACCATCATCGAGGCCAATCCCTATCTCGGGCGCATCATCACCGGCCGCATCGCGTCGGGCAGCGTGAAACCGAACCAGGCCGTGAAGGTGCTGTCGCGCGACGGCAAGCTGATCGAGAACGGCCGCATCTCCAAGATTCTCGCCTTCCGTGGTCTCGAGCGCCAGCCGCTCGAACTCGCCGAAGCCGGCGACATCGTCGCCATCGCGGGCCTCACCAAGGGCACCGTGGCCGACACCTTCTGCGATCCGTCGGTGGAAACGCCGATACAGGCACAGCCGATCGATCCGCCGACCGTGTCGATGACCTTCATGGTCAACAATTCGCCGCTGGCCGGCACCGAAGGCGACAAGGTGACCAGCCGCCTGATCCGCGACCGCCTGCTGCGCGAGGCGGAGGGCAACGTCGCGCTGCGCGTGGTCGAAGCTTCCGACAAGGACTCCATGGAAGTGTCGGGACGCGGCGAATTGCAGCTCGCGATCCTGATCGAGACCATGCGCCGCGAGGGCTTCGAACTCGCGGTGTCGCGTCCGCGCGTCGTATTCGAGAAGGACGACAACGGCCAGATGCAGGAGCCGATCGAGGAAGTCGTCATCGACGTCGACGAGGAATTCTCAGGCGTGGTCGTGCAGAAGATGAGCGAGCGCAAGGCCGAGATGATCGAGATGCGCCCATCCGGCGGCAATCGTCTGCGTCTGGTGTTCTACGCACCGACCCGCGGCCTGATCGGCTACCAGAGCGAACTGCTCACCGACACGCGCGGCACCGCCATCATGAACCGCCTGTTCCACGGCTACGCCGCCTACAAGGGCGAGATCCAGGGCCGCCGCAACGGCGTGCTGATTTCCAACGAGCAGGGCGAAGCCGTCGCCTACGCCATGTGGAAACTGGAGGACCGCGGTCCGATGATGATCGAGCCCGGCTGGCGCGTGTATCGCGGGATGATCGTCGGCGAGCACACCCGCGAGAACGATCTCGAGATCAACGTGCTCAAGGGCAAGCAGCTCACCAACATCCGCACCACCTCGAAGGATGAGGCGGTGCGCCTCACCCCACCGATCAAGATGACGCTGGAAAAGGCGCTGTCCTATATCGAGGACGACGAACTGGTGGAGATCACGCCAAAATCGATCCGCCTGCGCAAGCGTCACCTCGACCCGAATGACCGCAAGCGTGCGGAGAAGAGCAAGGAAGCGCTGGCGAGCTGATAAAGCCGCATCCGCGAATCGCAGAAGTTTCGTCATGCCCGGCGTTGTGCCGGGCATCCACGTCTAATAGGTCGATCAGCAGCAAGGATGTGCATGGACGGGACTGGGCCCGGCCATGACGGCGTCGAGACAAATCCGCGAGACAAATCCGCACATGTCCCTTCCCTCGCATGTCGATGTCGCGATCATCGGAGCCGGTGCGGCGGGCCTCGCTGCGGCGCGCACGCTGGAAACATCGAATCTTTCGGTTCTCATTCTCGAAGCCCGCGAGCGCATCGGCGGACGCAGCCACACCTTCAATTTCGCAAATGGCGTGACGTTCGATCTCGGCTGCGAGTGGCTGCATTCCGCCGACAGAAATCCGTTCGTGGCCATCGCGAAGGACCTTGGATTCGAACTCGACAGGTCGCGGCCGAGATGGCGTGAGCAGAGCGGCAATATCGGCTTTCCGCCGGAGGAGCGCGAAGCGTTTCTGAAAGCCATGGATGCTTTCGATGCTCGAGTGACCGAGGCGGCCGATCTCGACGAGGACACGCCCGCCAGCCAGTGGCTGGAGCCGGGCAACCGCTGGAACGCACGCATCAACACCGTCAGCACCTACATCAACGGCTGCGAGCTCGATGTCGTCTCGACCTACGACATGGACGCCTATGAAGACACCGGCGAGAACTGGCGGGTCCGGCGCGGCTATGGCGCGCTGATCGCGGCCTACGGCGCGCCCTGCCCCGTCGCGCTGAATACCCGCGTCACGCTGATCGATCATTCCGGTGCGCGCGTGAGGATCGACACCTCGCGGGGCACGCTCACCGCAGGCCAGGTGATCGTGACCATCCCCACCGACCTGATCGCCAATGAAGCGATCCGCTTTCATCCCGCGCTGCCAGGCAAGGTCGCGGCGGCGGCCGGACTGCCGCTCGGCCTTGCCGACAAGGTGATGCTCAGACTCGATGAGCCCGAGGCACTTCCGGTCGACGGCCACCTTTATGGCAAAACCGACAAGGTCGGCACCGGCAGCTATCACCTGCGGCCGATGGGCCAGCCCTGCATCGCGGGATTTTTCGGCGGCAGTTTTGCGCGCCAGCTTGGCGACAAAAGCGCAACCGCGCTGGCTGACGAGGCCATCGAGGAGGTGGTGAGCCTGCTCGGCGCGGACATCCGCAATAAACTGCATGTGCTCGGATCGTCGCGCTGGGCGCATGACGAATTCGCGCTCGGCTCCTATTCGCACGCGCTGCCGGGCCACGCGGGAGATCGCGCGATTCTCGCGGCGCCCGTCGACGGCCGGCTGTTCTTTGCGGGCGAAGCCACCTCGCCGAATTTTTTCACCACCGCCCACGGCGCGCAGGAAAGCGGCGTGCGGGCGGCGGAGGAAATTCTCGCAATGCCCGCGAAAGCTGGCTGATTATCTTTTGCTCGCCGCTGCGGGCGGTCTGCTGCCGAGCGCGATGTCCAGCGCGGCATCAATCTCGGCCGCGCTTCCACTTTCCGCCAGCCAGTGCCCCTCATTGCCGAACGGCGGCAGAGTCTGATAGGTGACCTCATCGTCGCCGGCATCGCGGAAGGTATCCGCCATCTGCCGCGAGAAATCCGGCGGAAAATATGTGTCGTTCTCCGCCACCAGCCATGTCACCGGCGCATCGGCGTTCTCTCCGAACGCGGCGACCGCGGCGAGCAGCCGGTCGGTCGCGCAAATCTCGTTCGGATGGTTGTTGGCTCGCCCGCCCCGCCCCGGCGCGAACACGATCACCGCCGCGACACCCTTATGATCGGCCATTGCCAAGGCGCCGAGACCACCCGCCGAATGGCCGACAATCACCGCCGCGTCCTTTCGGATGAAGGCCTGGGAGCGCATGAAGGTCAGCGCCGCGTCGATCGATTCGGCGGTCGCCTCACCTGAAAGTTGGTACTCGGGCCGGTCGCAACCGTCCTGATCTTCGAGGTAGGGCCCGCCGGTCTTGCCGTGTCCCGGCCGCTCCGGCACCAGAACGGCGAATCCCCGCGCAACCAGCGCCGCCGCCAGCGTGCGATATTCCGGCTGCGGCATCTGAGCGCGCTGGATTTTGTTCTGGGTCGAGGCGTGGGCGATGATCGCGATTCGGAACGGACCCTTGCCGTCCGGCCGGAACAGCACGGCGCGCGAAGCGGTAATTTGATCCTGCGTCGGTACCAGCCAGTCCTGCCGGCGATTCGGCGCCCCTTCCGGGCCTTGCGGGCCAAATTTCGTTTGGGCACAGGCCCAATCCGGCGCGGCGCAGACAACGGACATTGCCATAAAGGCGGCGCAGGCCCGGACGACCAAGGTTTTTCCCATGCGCGATCATTGCCGATGCGGCAACGACAGACCAGCGGCACCCCTGCGATTTCAGCGTTTTCTGTCCTCTTTCGGTACAGACCGCAAACCTGATGGTGCAAAAACCCCACACGTTAACCGATAATTAACGATGGAGCTTGAACAGCGCCCATCGACTTGCTTTGATCGCGACATGAGCACAACGCTAATCGAAGTTCGGGCGGCCAAGGCGTGCGACGCGACGGCCATCGCAACGGCTCATGACGAGGCGTGGCGCGCGGCCTATCAGGGCATCATTCCGGGCGCCGAACTCGGCAAGCTCATCAACCGGCGCGGTCCGCAATGGTGGGACAGCGCCATCCGCAAGGGCAGCCGGGTCAGCGTTCTGTGTTTCGGCGACAAGATCGCCGGCTACGCCAATTACGGACGCAACCGCGCGCGCAGCCTGCATTTCGATGGCGAGATCTATGAATTGTACCTGCGCCCGGAATTCCAGGGCCTCGGCTTCGGCCGCCGGCTGTTCACCGCCGCGCGCCGCGATCTGATCCAGAGTGGTCTGAAAAGCATGGTGATCTGGGCCCTGTCCGACAACGAGACGGCTGTCGGCTTCTACCGCGGCCTTGGCGGACGCATGGTGGCGCGCTCCTCCGAGCAGTTCGGCGCCAAATCGCTCGACAAGGTGGCGTTCGCCTGGGGCAACTGAAGCCCCGCGCTGCTTTTATCCTGCCAAACAGCAGAAAGACCAAAACGGTCCGGGCTGCGGGGCTGCGCCATCAAATTGCGCAAATCCTTGCCCACATCCGGGTTTTCCCTATCCCGGTCATGCTCTAAGAAGCGCCTCAACACCCGCTTTGCCGGGCAGCCTCCGCTCAACACCACAAGGACCGTTATGAATCTCGACGCCGTTTCGATTGGCTCCAATCCGCCGCATGAGGTCAATGTCATCATCGAAGTGCCGGTCGGCGGCGAGCCGATCAAATACGAACTGGACAAGGCAGCCGGCACGCTGGTCGTCGATCGCTTCCTCTACACCGCGATGCGCTATCCGGGAAATTACGGCTTCATTCCCCACACGCTGTCGGATGACGGCGATCCCTGCGACGTCATCGTCGCCAACACCCGCGCCATCGTACCCGGCGCGGTGATGGCGGTGCGCCCCGTCGGCGTGCTGTTCATGGAAGACGAAGCCGGCGGCGACGAGAAGATCATCGCGGTGCCGACATCGAAGCTGACCAAGCGCTATGACCGGGTGAAGAACTACACCGATATCCCGGATATCACGCGCGAGCAGATCCAGCACTTCTTCGAGCACTACAAGGATCTCGAGCCCAACAAATGGGTGAAGGTGCTGCGCTGGGGCGACGCCGCCGACGCGCACAGGCTGATCCTCCAAGGCATCGAGAACGCCAAGAAAAATAAATGACTTTTGTCGTCCCTGCCTTCGCGGGGCCGACATCCAGCCTTCTACAAGGCTTTGCTTGTCACACCGCCGGCGCGGGCAGGCCCTTGATCGCGCAGGCCGCGCGCAGCGTATTCACGAGCAGGCACGCCACCGTCATCTGCCCGACGCCGCCCGGCACAGGCGTGATCGCGCCCGCGACTTTCAGCGCCTCATCATAGGCGACGTCGCCGACGAGCCGGCCCTTGCCATCGCTTCCGGTGATGCGGTTGATACCGACATCGATCACGGTCGCGCCCGGTTTGAGCCAGTCGCCCTTCACCATTTCCGCACGGCCGACAGCGGCGAAGACGAGATCGGCCTGCCTGCATAAAGCGGGCAGATCACGCGTGCGCGAATGGGCGATGGTCACGGTCGCGTTTTCATTGAGCAGCAATTGCACCAGCGGCCGGCCGACGAGGTTGGAGCGGCCGATGATCAGCGCGTTCATGCCTTCCAATGAAGCGTGAACGGTTTTCGCCAGAATGATGCTACCGAGCGGCGTGCAGGGCACCAGCGCGGACAAACCTGTCGCCAGCCGGCCGGCGTTGAACGGATGCAATCCATCGACATCCTTCGCCGGATCGATGGCGTTGACGATGGTGTTGGGATCGAGCCCCTTCGGCAGCGGCAATTGCACCAGAATGCCGTGAACCGCCTCGTCGCGATTGAGCCGCGCGATCAGCGCGAGAATATCGGCCTCCGACGTATCCGCCGGCAACTTGTGCTCGAACGAGGCCATGCCGGCATCGACGGTCTGCTTCTGCTTGGTGCGGACATAGACTTCGCTCGCCGGATCGTTGCCGATCAGGACAACGGCGAGACCCGGCTGCAGGCCATGCTCGCGCTTCACCCGCTCAACTTCGCCCGCGACCCTGGCGCGCAAGTCCGCCGCGATTGCCTTGCCGTCGATGATTTGCGCCGTCATGTGATGTCCTTCAGTGCGTTCAGCCGTTCGGCCAGTGTTTCCGGGTTGCCCTCGACGGCAATCTGTTTCAGCCGCGACGTGACGCCGGACGCGACGCTGACCTTGCCTTTCGGCACCTTGAGCGCACCGGCGAACAATTCGATCACCGCGCGATTGGCCGCGCCGCCTTCGGCGACAACCCGGACCCGCGCCTTTACCACTGCGCGTCCGTCCGCGAGCGTCTCGATGCCGTCGATGGCGTCACGGCCGCCGCGCGGCGTAACACGAACGGCGATCATCACGCCCTGCGCCGAAAAGCGCCATGGATCAGCCACGGAAGGACCATGCCAGCAATGCGGTCAGATCACGTTCGGATAGATGTAATAGGTGATGACGCGCTGGATGAACATGATGATGAGGATCACGATGATCGGCGAAATGTCGAGGCCGCCGAAATTCGGCATCGCATTGCGGATCGGGCGCAACACCGGCTCGGTGATCTTGTAGAGGAACTCCGCCACCGCCGCGACGAACTGATTGCGCGTGTTGACGACATTGAAGGCGATCAGCCAGGACAGGATGGCCGAGGCGATCAGCAGCCAGACGTAAAGATCGAGAACGATCAGAATAATATCGAGAATGGCGCGCATGGATGGTCCGGGCTCCTGGTTTATCTCGGCCGTCGTGACGGCCTCGGTCTTGGATCGGCTCGGCCTGAATATCGTTTCGGTCCGGATCAAACAAGGGATGTTCCGGCCAGTAATGGCAAACCGGGCATTTCAGCGTGCATCCGGACAGACCCCGGCCCCGGCGCTCGCCGGTTGACTTGGACTTGCCTGAGACTTAAATGGCGGCTTGCGAGCCGTTGTCGTCAACCGACCCGGCAGATGGGGCCATAGCTCAGCTGGGAGAGCGCGTCGTTCGCAATGACGAGGTCGGGAGTTCGATCCTCCCTGGCTCCACCATCTCCGCTCTCCCGGTGTTGCTTCATACGCTCCGCTTTTCCGGATTGTTAGACCGGATTTGTTACACCCGATTCCGGCGCTTCCCAAAAATTCCCCGGCTGGATTGGCGCGTTCGCCTCTGCCACACTCGCGTGGCGGCGGGATGCCGCCCGAACAGACGAGGCCAGCATGCCGATCGAACGCTTTCAATTCCCGGGTGAGGGCGGCCACATGCTCGCCGCCGCGCTGGATCTTCCGGATACGCCGCCATCGGCCTATGCGCTGCTCGCGCACTGCTTCACCTGCGGCAAGGATGTGCTGGCGGCAAGGCGCATCGCCGATGGACTTACCGCGCGCGGTATTGCCGTTCTGCGTTTCGATTTTACCGGCATCGGTGCCAGCGAGGGTGAATTCGCCAACAGCAACTTTACCTCCAACGTCGCCGATCTCGTTCATGCCGCCGATTATCTTCGCAAGGAGCGCATCGCGCCCGCGCTTCTGATCGGCCACAGTCTTGGCGGCGCCGCGATCCTTGCCGCCGCCGGCCGGATTCCCGAAGCGAAAGCGGTGGTCACCATCGCCGCGCCATCGGACCCGGCACACATCACCCACTTGTTCAAGGAGCATATCGAGAACATTCGCGCGAAGGGCGAAGTCGAGGTGCAGCTTGCGGGGCGGCCGTTCAGGATCAAAAGCCAGCTGCTCGACGATGTCGCCGACAACATGCTGACACAGCATATCCATTCGCTGCACAAGGCGCTGCTGATCTTCCATTCGCCGACCGACGACACCGTGAGCGTCGACAACGCCACAAAGATTTTCCTCGCCGCGAAACATCCCAAGAGCTTCATCTCGCTGACCGGAGCGGACCATCTGCTCACCCAGCGGCGCGACGCGCTCTATGTCGCCGACGTGATCGCGACATGGGCGACCCGCTATCTCGACACAATGCCTGAATCGGAAAAGACCGAGACGGCGGAATTACCCGATGGCGTTGTTGTCAAAGAGACCGGCAAGGGAAAATTCCAGCAGATGATTTCCGCCGGCAGGCACCGGCTGATCGCGGACGAGCCGCTCGAGGCAGGCGGCGATGACACCGGACCCGGTCCATATGATTTCCTGCTTGCGGGACTAGGCGCCTGTACCTCGATGACGATGCGGCTTTACGCCGATCGCAAATCAATCCCGCTCACGCGAACCACGGTGAGACTCAAGCACAGCCGAATCTATGCCAAGGATTGCGAGACCTGCGAAACGCAGGAGGGCATGATCAGCCGCATCGAACGCGTCATTACGATGGAAGGCGAGATCGACGCGGAGCAGCGGACCAAACTCATGGAGATCGCCGACAAGTGCCCGGTCCATCGGACGCTGACCTCGGAGATCGACATCGTCACCCGCGAGGCTTCGTAACAGCTCAGCGCGATCCCTGCACCCGGCTGACGGCGGCGAGAACGAGGTTGCGCGGCGTGAAGCGCAGGAAAAACGGGATCATGCGAATTCCGACGCCCGGCAGCACCACCTGCCGGTCTTTCATCAATCCGCGATATCCCGCCTGCGCGACATCACGCGCGCTGACGTTCAGCACGGCTGAATCGATGCCCGGCGCGAAACCGGCGCGGTCCTGAAATTCGGTCGGCACCGGTCCCGGGCAGAGCGCCGTCACCTTCACGCCTTTGGGTCCGAGTTCGCCGCGCAAGGCCTCGGTAAACGACAGCACGAAAGCCTTGCTGGCGTAATACACGGCCATGCTGGGTCCCGGCATGAACGCGGCGATCGAGGCGACATTGAGAATGCCGCCCTTATGGCGGACGATGCTGCCCGAGAAGCGCAGCGACAGATCGGTCAGAGCGCGCACATTTAGATCGACCATCGCCAGCTGCTGTTCCCGATCGAGAGCCGCGGCCTGTCCGAACAATCCGAAACCCGCATTGTTGACCAGAAAATCGACTTCCAGGTTTTGCGCCTCGAGCTGCCCGGCGATGCTGACGCCCGCGCCGGGATCCTGCAGATCGCAGGCAATCACAACCGGCTGCGGGCCGCCGGCAGCCTCGATGCTGGCGGCCAATCCCGTCAGCCTGTCGGCACGCCGCGCCACCAGCGCCACCTTGTGGCCCGCGGCCGCAAAAATACGCGCCAGTTCCGCGCCAATGCCGGATGAGGCGCCAGTAATCAACGTCACGCGGTCCGTCATCGGCTCCCTTCGGAATGATCGTAGGAAATTCAGGTGGCAGGATTAGTATCGAGACGGCCGTCGGCGACGCGGTGCTTGAGATTGATCCGGTCACGCGAGGATATGCCTAGCAAGTCGGCCGCGCGCCAAATCACGTTTTCCTCAAATTCGCTGACATGGCCATCAGCATAGACCAGCTCCCACATCATTTCGACAATGCGGAGCCGACCCTCTTCGTTTACAGAACGCATAATCACGCTGGTGAAATGATAAAGGTCGACGGCTTCGCCCTCAACCAGCATCGCAGCCTTGATGAGCGCATCGGCGGTGCCGGGGTCGAGGCTGAAGCGATATTCCAGAACTGCGTGCAGTTTGCGCGTTTCCGCTGGCGAAGGCTCACCATCCAGGGAAATGACGTGAATCAGAAGGGCTGTGGCCGCCAGACGATAATCGCCGTCGTCGAAAACGCGATGGTCCTGTCCGCTGGGTGAAACGACGTCAGAGATAAAGTGGCGCAGTTTGTCGAGCATCAATCTTTTCAGTCAAAGACCGTTCATGGTCCGGCTTAGATATAGCGGTTCTCTCTCCCGCTCTATGGCTGGAAAATGAAACTCTGGCAATCTGCCGAGGTTCCGAATTGTAAATTCTTCCGCGGGATCGATAAGCCAAAAGGCCGCAGGACGGATCAAGGCGCCCGGTCAGCCGTTTGGTTTTAATGGCAAAAGTGCAATGACGGGGGCAACAAAAATCCCGCGCGATGCGCAGCGCGGGATTTGCTTCCGCTCAAAGCGGGCGGTTATGTGTAAAGATAGCCGACCGGGGCGCCGTCGGTCCGAAGACCGCGAACGTCCTTGCGCGTGATGATCTCGCCGGCGAGGCCATCGATTTCGTCACGCTGGGTCGGTGTCCAGCTGCGCAGGTTTTCCAGACCCTTCAGAAGGCCAAGACGCAAGACCTGAGTGTTTTCTCCCATGCTCACAAAACTGAGCGAGGTCTTGCCCGCCGTGACCGTGTCGCCGGTCGCAAGCTCGAAGGTCTTGCCCGCACTGTCCTTGAATTCGGCCGTACCGCGAATGACGCGATAGATCACGACCTCGCCCTTTGACATGAAAGCCGCATCAGCCGGCCCCGAGCCGCTCTTCGGCAAAAGCGGGTGGCCAGCCGGGTCGGTTGCGATGATGTGGCCGGTGACCAGCTGGCCGCTTGGGGCCTCGATTCCGATATCGCGCACATAAATGGTTTCGGACGATTTTATCCCGCTGCCAGCCGGCATCGGCTTGAACAGGGCGTCCAGAGCCAGCGGATCCTGCAGCCAGAAGCCCGCGCCCGCAGGCCGGTCGTGCATGGAATGACTCCACGCCACGCGCGGGGTTTCGGCCTCATCGATGTGTCCGTGTCCCACGATCGTGGGGTTCGGAAAGGTTGTGGGATCGGTCACGAAAGCTTCGAGAAATTTTCCCGAATAGCCCATGGACAGCGGGTCCGGCACCACGGTCTGCGGCGTTTTCAGGTTTTCTTCGGTCGACATGCCCGACCAGGTGTAAAACAGCTGGCGATGCACGATCGCGCTTTGCAGCATTACCGCGCCGGGACCGACGTAATACACACGGCCATCATAGTCGAAGGTGAACATGCCCGACGTGACGAGCACGAGCTGAAAGCCGCCCGGCGGAAGATGCAGATGGAAATCGGTCGGGCCGGTATCGTCACGGTAGATCGGCAGGTTCGTCGCGACCTCGTGCAGCAGGAAAGATTCGTTGTTCGCGTGAAAGCCCTCGTTCACGCGGTTGTAGAGCGCCTGCGGCCGATAGGTCGCTTCGTAGGTCGCATCGCGGTTGCGATCGATGGCGACAAAATCCTGATTGTTCAGGCGGACGGGATCGCCGTTCGGATGGCTGAGACCGGACTGCTTTGAATCCACAGCGGCATGTATGTTCATGGCATCCTCCAATCGGAGCGAGAGGCCCCGACTCGCTTGCTTCTGCACTGCACCATGCGAATTCCGCGCCACAGGCGAACTCAACCAACTGATATGCCAGCGCAAACTTTTTGCAGCCGGGATGTCGCTGAATCTGATCAGCGATTTTGTCGCGCCTGATCCTTAACGCCGCCACGCATCAAGCGTTTCGATTAAAACAGGATTAGGACACCGCTGGCACTTGATCCCGGCAGGAGAGGAAAGGCCTAGCGATCAGGCAATTGCATACGAAATGGCCTAATATTCGACTTCCAGCTCTTCGATTTCGGCGGGTTCGAGACGTGCTGCCTCGATCCATTCCTGCATTTCGGGCAGGCCGATCACGCGCCTCGCATAGGCCATCAGGTCCGGTCCGATCTGGACGTCATAGGTCATGAAGCGTGTCACCACCGGCGCGTACATGGCGTCCGCGATGGTCCTGTGGCCGAACAGGAAGGGCCCACCGGACTTTTCCAGACAGTCGGACCAGATCGCGCAGATCCGGTCGATATCGGCCTGCGCCCGCGACCACACCTTGAAACCGGGGAAATGACCCTTGATGTTGACCGGCAGCGAGGACCGCAGCGTGGTGAAGCCCGAATGGATTTCACCGCAGATGGAGCGGCAATGCGCGCGCGGAATCCGCTCGGACGGCAACAAGCCCGCTTCAGGCTTCAAATCATTGAGATACTCGCCGATCGCCAGAGTGTCCCACACGGTCGCACCCTCATGGCGCAGGCACGGCACCAGGATTGAGGACGACAGCAGCAGAATTTCCGCGCGCGCCGACGCATCGTCGGGGGAGATGACAATCTCGTCGAATTCGAGTCCCGAGAACTTGGTCATCAGCCAGCCGCGCAGCGACCATGACGAATAGTTCTTGCTGGAGATGGTCAGTGTGGCCTTGCTCATGGGTCCTCCCTACGCCGTACATCGAGAGCCGCTCGAGCGCGACCTGAAATCGAGCGCGCCGCCCTGCCCGCGCACCGACACGGCCTCGGCCTGCGCTCCCGATCTGTTGATGCAGCAAACCACATGCCAAATGACGGATTGACGAACCTTTGGCTTCAATGTTGCATGGCACAAGGCAAGGACCTGTCACATGTCGGCCATGATTTACCAAGCTTACCAGAACACCGTGGACTTCACGGCGCCATGGCGCTCGGGCGCCGCAGCTGCCAATGCGGCCCTGCGGGGACTGCCATCCGGTCTTCCGGACAAGGTCTTCGGCAGGCTCGCCGCGGCGCTGGAGCTGATTTCGCGCTCCTCGCTGACCTATGATCGCCCCGATTACGGAATCAAGCCGGTTGCCGTGGGCAACAGAGAGGTCCCGATCACCGAGGAGGTGACGTTCGCGACACCTTTCGCCTCGCTGCTGCATTTCAAGAAAGAGGGTGTCGAGGGCCAACCCAAGGTTCTACTGGTCGCGCCGATGTCGGGACATTTCGCGACGCTCCTGCGCGGTACGGTGCAGACGCTGTTGCAGGATCTCGACGTCTACATCACCGACTGGCACAACCCGCGCGATATTCCCGTCTCGGCAGGCAAGTTCGGCCTCGACGAATATACCGAGCATGTCATCACCTTCATGGACAAGCTCGGGCCGAAAAGCCACATGATCGCCATCTGCCAGCCTTCGGTTTCGGCGCTGGCGGCGTCCGCGATCATGTCCGAGGACAATCACCCGGCGCGACCGGCGAGCCTCACCTTGATGGCGGGTCCGATCGATACGCGGATTTCGCCGACCAAGGTCAACGAATTCGCCAAATCGAAGCCGCTGAAATGGTTCGAGGACAACCTCATCAATTACGTGCCGATGCAGTGCAAGGGCGCGTTCCGCAAGGTTTATCCCGGCTTCATTCAGGTCACCGCGTTCGTGTCGATGAATCTCGAGCGCCACATCAAGCAGCACAAGGAACTGCTCGAGCACCTCGCCAACGGCGACGCCGAAAAAGCCGATGCCATCAAGACCTTCTACGACGAATATTTCGCGGTGATGGATCTGCCGGCGGATTTCTACATCGAAACCATCCGTGACGTGTTTCAGGAACACCTGCTGCCGCAAGGAAAGCTGACCTACAAGGGACGCCCCGTGAACTGCGGCTCGATCAAAAAGATGGGACTGATGACCGTGGAAGGCGAGCGGGACGACATCTGCTCGATCGGCCAGACCCTCGCCGCGCAGGATCTTTGCACCGGCGTTCGCGCCTATCGCAAGGTGCATCACATGCAGGCCGGTGTCGGCCATTATGGCGTATTCAGCGGCCGGCGCTGGAATAATGAAATCTACCCGCTGCTGCGCGATTTCATCTACGTCAACGCTTAAGACGTGCCCGCGCGAGGCGGCCCGCAGCCGCCGCGCGCCGGTTCATATCCGGTCGACCTTCAGAAACAGCGCCCACACCAGACAGATCGCGGCGATATAAAGCATCCATTGCGGGTGCGCGCAGAAAATGTCGCCGAATTGGCAAAGCGGCCGCAGCTGGCCGCCGAACTCACCGCGGCTGGCGGCGAAAAACAGACCGGCTAAAATAAACAGGACCACACTGACGAAGAACATCGGCGTTCTCCTATAACGGGCGAATCATCAGAAAGCCCGATCCCATTTGGGATCATAGCACATCCATTGGACGCGAGATAAATGCCTGATACCCGTGAACTCCTGATCCGGGCAAGGGCGACTCAACGTTATTTATTCAGCTGGCCTTCATTTTAAAAAATGCAAAACGCCATGGCGGCGTTCCCTTTATTTGCCGGATCACAACGGCCGCCGCAGCTTAAAGTTCGAGAAAATTATACCGTATCGGTTGCATTGCGGGGGCTGAATGCTGAACCTTCTGGTCGATTACGCAATTCCAGGCTGCCTGTTCCTGCTCATGCTGATTGTCGGCACGGAGATGACGGCGTCAGATCTCACGCATGTCTTCCGCAATGGACGCGCTGTGATTGCTGGCTCGGCGGGGCAACTCGCCCTGCTTCCCCTGGTCGCACTGCTTGTACAGGCAGCAATAAGACCGTCCGCGCCGGTTGCCGTTGGAATTCTTCTGCTGTCGCTTTGTCCCAACGGAGGCATTTCAAATTACTATTGCTATCTCGCCCGCTGTAACGTGTTTCTGTCTGCGGCAATCACAGCCGTTGGAACATTCGTCTCGCTCCTTACGATTCCATTTTGGCTGCTCATTCTTCCCGCCTTGCCGGGAAGCATGGCCGTTCTTCCTCACGTTCCGGTCAAGGCAGTGCTTGTCCAGCTTGTCATGCTGATGGTCTTGCCGATGTTGTCGGGTGCGCTATTGCGACGCGCTTTTCCCAAGACACTGCAGGCGACCGCTAGGGAGCTTCGCTGGCTATCCATTTGCATCGTCGCGATTATCCTGACTCTGGTCGTCGCCACGGTTTTCGATGAGCTGTCGAAGCTCGCTGGCGAGATCGCAATATCCGCGCTGGCTTTTATCGCTCTGGCAATGCTGCTGGGATGGCTGCTCGGTTACGGGCTGTCGCAGAGAGACAGGCCGGTTCTTGTGATCGAAAGCGCCGTCCGCAATGTCGGCGTCGCGCTGATCATGGGTCGCGCCATTCTGACACCCGAAGCTTTCGGGATATTTGGCAGCTTCCTGAGCGGCTATTTCATTGTGGAGATCGCGATCATGGTGGCATATGCCCGTTTCCAGGCCGGAACCATTCAGCGCACGCAGATGACGCCGCCGCTTGCCTCCTAGCAAAATACGTTCCGGCCGCGATACGCCGCCATCCGAGCTTGTCGGATTTCCGGCACACAAACTGATGGCTATCCGAACGGGCTGGCGCCGTAGAATGGCCGGTTCAATTCCAGCACTCTCTCCGCGGGAGCGTACCACCCCTGTGGCGCGTGGCTGTCGTCGTGAAGATAACATCGCACCCGGACCAGCCGCGATCCGTTTGTAAACGTGAAGTGCCTGCTCATCGGAGGACACGTCACGAACGAATGAAACTTTGAAAGCTGCGCGCAATTGACGAAGTTGGTTTTCCACTTCCGCTCGACATGACTGCGTCCGCTCACGATATCGTCCGGGAACGTATGGGTATGCCCACCCAGCCAGATGTCGACGGTGCCCGGATTTTGCGCCAGGTAATTTTCGAATCGCTGGGCCTTTGGCTCTTCGTCGACGAAATACAGATACGACGCCCCCTCCGGAACGCCATCGACTCCATGATAGCGGCCGTGGCGATAGGTGCCGTCCGGATATTGCGAGACGCCCTCAAAATCGCCCGACGCGACGGTGGTTTCCCTCAGCATGTGATGGTGACAGCTGATCACGACAGTGTCTTCACCCGCGCCTTCAACCTGCTTTTTCCACCAGTCCCATGTTTCGCCCGTGACCGCGCCGGCCGGCGATCCGCCTCCGGTCTCCTTGCGGCCGACAGGGAATGGGAGATCGTTCCGGTCGCTCATCATCAAAAACAAGATGTTTCCGACACGGAATGAGTAGCGATCCCAGACGCCATCGATCGGATAGGGACGGCGGGCGTTGTCGACGCCGGATGTCGCGGTATTTTCCCCGATCGGATCGACCCACTTCCTGAACCACCAATTGGCCGGCTTGCCGCGGCTGGACTCCGCATTCCCCGGCGAGGCATCGTGATTGCCGGCGAGCGAATAAATGTGCTCGCGGCTATGGTTTTGCAAAACGGAAAACTGCCGCGCGACTTCCTCGCCCTGACTGTCATCCGGAATGTCCCAGAGACCGGCGGTGTCGCCAAGATCGAGCGCAATGTCCCACTTGAACGAGGGACCGCCCAGATCTCCCCCGTGCTCCGATTGTCTTAACGCCGACGCGAGGCTTTCCGGATACCCGACCGGGGGGACGAACGCCATGCCGTTCCGGATGGCGGCCGACACCGCCTTATCCGTCGCGACATGCGCGTCCGAGAAAACCCAGAGATTGAAAGTATCGCTTTCGGCATTCGCAGTTGACATCACAGTTCCCTGTTAACTCGGCTCGAGAAGAAGCAGATCAAGGAAACTGTGAATGAGCATGCGCGAAAGAGGAACCGGAAACGGCCTCAAACCGCAATTTCTTGCTGAGACAGCTCCCTGCGCAGACATCGCTGTTCATTTTGCAAACAGCGTGTCGACGTCGACCTTCGATTTGATCATGCCCTCCGCGTACGAATCGGCGGCCCAGCGCGTAATGAGCTCCCGGCTCGCAGGCGTCACGCTCAGATCAATGTCGCTCAGGCTCTTTGCGTTGTACATCGGATCGTCAGCCGACACCTTCTCAACGACCGCCGGATCCATCCGAAGACTTTCACCGAACCACTTCGCCGCCTGGTCATGGTTTTGGGCCACAAACAGCATCGCCTCGCGCAAGCCCTCCACGTATTTGCTCGCAGCTTCGGGATGCTGTTTCAGGAAGTCCGACTTCACGATCGACACGAAGCGGAATGGCCAGGTGTGCAGGACGATCGCCCCGCTTTGCTCCTGCAGCCGCAGCACCTGAGGCTGTCGGATGACGATCGCATCAACGGACTTCGATGCGAGCGCGCCGGCCAATTCGGAGGGGGCGATGTTCACGAGCTTGACCTTGTCGAACAGATGCTCGTTCTTGAGCCAGGTCAGCGTGTCGAGATGGGAATCCGATCCGAACGAAACGCCGATGGTTTTTCCCTCCAGGCCTTCCTTAGCACTTATACCGCTCTCCTTGGAGGCCATCAGCGAGTGGCTGGACTGACCCACCGTGGCGACGATCTTTGCATCGCCGGGCACCTTGGATGCATATGACGTGACCGGCATCAGGCTGGTGACCACCGCATCTATCGATCCCGAAGCCAGCGCCTCCATCATCGGCGGCCCATATTGAAACGCCGTATAAGTGGGATTGAGACCTGCCTTCTCGAGGATTTTCGCATTCTGCATCGCGACGACGACCTGACCGTTCATTCCGCTCGGATAAGCGATGCGAATGGTCTCTGGAGCGGCCTTCGCGAACTGCGTCGTCGACAGGGCAAGACCCGCAACGATCGCGGCAGCCGGAAGGATCTTTTGAATGAATGGCTTCATCTCACCTCACATCAGCGCTGTTGATTCCAGGGAACGAGCAGATGGCGCTCGATGACGAGCAGGCCGAACGACATCACGGCGCCCAGCAAGCCGATGACGCACATCCCGACCAGAACGAGGCTGGTTTCCAGAGCCAGACGGTTTGCCTGAATCATGTAACCGAGGCCGCTATGCGCGGCGATCAGTTCGGCCGTCACGACCGCCATCCACGATTGACCAAGCCCGATACGCAGCCCGGTCGCGATCATGGGCATGGCGGATGGCAGGTAGATGCGGAAGAACAGCGCCTGCGGTCGCGCCCCCAGCGATCTGGCCGCGTGCAGATGCTGCGGCAACACGGCCTTTCCGCCGGCATAGCTGTTGATGAAGATGGGAAAGAAGGCCGCGAGCGAAGTGATGAAATAGCTCGGCGGATCGCCGATGCCGAACCAGAGAATCGCAATCGGAATCCAGGCGATCGGCGGAATTGGCCGCAGGAACGACACCAGCGGCGACAACAGAAGGTCGAGCGGACGCACATAAGCCATCAGCAAAGCCAGCGGCACGGCGATGACCGTCGCGATCAGAAAGCCGCCAATCACCCGCTTGAGACTCGCGCCGACGTCACTGATGAGAGATCCGTCACGGACCAGATCGACGAAGCCTTTTAGTACGGCCGACGGCTCGGGCAGCAAGACAGCGCTGTGCAGATGATAGGACGCCGCGATCCAAAGAAGAATAAACAGGCAAATGCCGGCGAGTGCCCACGCAATCCGATACATGCTGTTCGTCGCCTTGCCCATGACCGTCACTTCGATGGATTGAAGACCTTGAGTGTCTCCTCCCGGATCAACTCCAGAATTTGTCCGCGATAGAAATTGAACTTGTCGGTTTTGATGACATCCGGGCTGCGAGGACGCGGCAGCTCGATATTGACCTCGGTCTTGATGCCGCCCGGCATGGTTTTCATCACGATGACGCGGTCGGCCAGGAAGATGGCCTCTTCGATATCGTGCGTAACGAAAACCACGGTTGAGTTGAATTGGCTCCAGAGCTTCAGCAGTTCGTCCTGCATGATCGAGCGCGTTTGCGCGTCCAGCGCACCGAAAGGCTCGTCCATGAGCAGCACCGGCGGATAGGTCGCAAGCGCGCGCGCGATGCCAACCCGCTGTTGCATTCCGCCCGAAAGGCTGCTGGGCCATGCCGTTTCGAACTTGTCGAGGCCGACAAGCGCGAGAAATGTTCTGGCTGTTCCGATCGGATCCGCGCGGCCGAGCATCTTGGGCCCGAACGCAACGTTTTCGAGCACCGACATCCATGGAAACAAGGAGTGCTGCTGAAACACGATGCCGACATCGGAATTCGGTCCCTTGATGGGCTTGTCGTCGATCGAGACGGACCCGCCGGTCGGCTTCAATATTCCGGCGAACAGATTGAGCAGGGTCGACTTGCCGCAGCCGGAGGGACCGAGCAGGGCAATGAACTCCCCGCCCCGCACTTCGATATCCAGATCGTCGAGAACGATATTGTCGCCCGACCTTGTCGAAAACTTCATCGACAGTTTGCGGCCGACTATTCTGCCGCGAGCGCTCTTGTCCGCAACCTTCTTCACGGGCTTTGCGACAGATCGAAATCTTGTTTCATTGATCGCAGCGATTGTTCGCACCGTTCTGACTACCCGTGATGTTGACCGGTCCAGCATTGCCCTTGAGGACAAACGGGACAAGAAACATCGCCCGGTGAACGCAATAAATTGCAATCAATCGCCGGAAACGCCCGCGTCCAGATCGAGCGCGAGCGCGCGAACATCGCGAATGATCAGCCTGCCGCGGCCTGCATCAATTTTATTCTCATTCTGCAGCTTTTTAAGGCCGGCGGTGACCCACTGGCGGGTCGCACCGACCATGTGCGCGATCTCTTCATGCGTGATCGGAACATCGATGTTGGTGCCGTCAGCGCATTCCTTTCCGTACATCTCGGCAAGCAGAAGCAGCACCTGTGTCATCCGCTCGCCCGCGGATCGCGTTCCCAGCATCTGCGCGATTGCGGAATAGGAGCGGCCCTTGAATGCCATCGATTCGATCAGGCCGATCGCCAGATTGGGAATACGTTCGCAGAGAGAGCGAAGAACAGGGCTGGCAATGAAAAGCATGCTGGTGTCATGCGCCGCGATCGCAGACCACATGTTTGGAGCATCACCGAAAACATCCGGCCCTCCGATGAAGTTGCCGGCGTACCAGTAGGCTCTTGTGATTTCCCGTCCTGACGGCGCGACGTAGAACACGCGAACACCGCCGGACAGAAGAAGATAAATCCCTTTTTGCGGAGCGCCCTGTCTGAAAATCAGCGAATGACGTTTCGCGAGACGGCGCTCACACTTCGCAAGGAAGCTGTCACGCTCCGCAGGCGTCAAACGATCAAGAACAGAATGCTTTTGCTCCCTCGGCAGACGGTAATCTGCAAGGGTCAGCATGGGCGCACTCCGCTGGAGAGCTTTGACGGTCTCCGGCGCAGAAAGGGTTCCTGTCATGCCAGTCTCGACAGCTGGGGCCACAGGCAGGTTATGCAATTTACGGGCCGGAAGAAGGAAGTCGTCCTACCCCTTTCGGGATGCAGACGTTCTCAACCGCATGAATGGAACCCCGAATCGCCGAAGACAGGCTTATGGGCCGTTCACTCACCGCCCGCTGAAAGGCCGAGAACCGAACGGTCGCATCAAACGACGTCCGGCGTATTTTTTCTCTCTTGAGGCGAAGGCCATGGCGCCGCTTTTTCAAAGGCTCTGGAAGCGCGCAGCACGCGGTCGTCGGACAATCGTGGGCCAATGATCTGAAGGCCGATCGGCAATCCGTCTTCGGAAAAACCACACGGCACGGATGCGGCCGGATTGCCGGTCAGGTTGAAGGGATAAGTCAAAAACCAGCCGATCAGCGAGTTGACATCGATCCCGTCGATGCGGCTCGGCGGACCGTCGGCGGATTTGAAGGCCGGAACGGCGGTGGTTGGACAAATGAGAAAATCGTACTCGGAAAAAATTCGAGTCAAGGCAGACCATACACGCTCACGGACGAGATTGGCCTTGCCATATCCGACAGCCGTCATCGCTTTTCCATCTTCGATCAGTTTCTGCACGACAGGCTCCAGCAGGGCCAATTGTTCGTCCGGCAGTTCCGAATAGACTGTCGCGAGCTTTGCCCGCCACAGGATCATGAAGGACTCTTCCAGATCGGGGCCGAAATCGACAGCGACCTCATCGACAATACAGCCCGCTCTTTCGAATGCTTTTGCGGCGTCCCGGCACACCTGCCGCACACAGGCCGCAACAGCAAATTGCCCGAGGTCCGGACTGTAGGCGACACGCAGCCCCTTCACTCCGCTGTCCAGCGTCGGCAGAACGTCACCGGATGCCGGCACGGAAAAGGGATGCGACACATCGAACCCCGCCATGGCCTGATACAGCAGCACGGCATCCTCCACGCTGCGCGCCAGAGGACCGTTGTGAAAAAATGGCGTATGACTGGAAAAGGGGCCCGCAACGTCAGGGATACGGCCATAGCTCGGCTTGAAGCCGTAAATCCCGCACATGGCAGCGGGGATGCGGATGGAGCCCGCGCCGTCGCTGCCTTCGGCGAACGGCACGAGGTTTGCGGCGACCGCCGCAGCCGAGCCGCCGCTCGAGCCTCCGGGTGTACGTTCGGGATTCCAGGGATTTCGCGTTTGCCCGAATATCAGGTTGTTGGTTTCACCCTTGTGGCCGAACTCCGGAGTGTTGGTCTTGCCGATCACGATCGCACCGGCGCGTCTTATTCTTTTGACGATCTCGGCATCGTCTTCCGGGACAAAATTCGCAAACAGACGCGAGCCGCGTGTCGTGCGTATTCCCGCGGTCGGCGTTAGATCCTTCAGCGCAACGGGGACGCCATGCAGCTGGCCGAGAGGCGCGCCTTGCGCGATTGCATCGTCGGCGTTGCGCGCCGCTTCAATCGCCTGATCGTGAAGCACGGTGCAAAAGGCATTTAACCCCGGATTGATGCGGTCGATCTTGCGTAAAAACGCGGACGCGACCTCAAGACAGGATATCTGACGCTCGCGGATGAGTTTGACGAGCGTCACCGCCGGGTATGTCGTAATATCGTCGGGCGGCTGCATGCATCTTCTCGTTCAACAACGGGACTGCTTCCAGCGTACAGAACTCCCGATCATCTTTCCGAGGACTTTTCAAACGCGCGGAGGCTCTCCGCCCTGATCAGATCGAGACACTGTTTCTTGATCGTCAGATATTCCGGTTTCGCGAGAATCTCATCGGATCGCGGCCGCGGAAGATCGACATTGATCGTTTCCTTGATGCGTCCCGGTCCGACGCTCATCACGAGAATCCTGTCCGCGAGAAAAATCGCCTCCTCGATATCGTGGGTGACAAATACGATCGTCGTATGAGTCTTTTCCCAGAGATCGAGAAGGTTTTCCTGCATCACGATTCTGGTCTGGGCATCCAGCGCTCCGAACGGTTCATCCATCAGCAGCACTTCGGGCTTGTTGGCCATGGCTCGCGCAATCGCCACGCGCTGCTGCATGCCTCCGGACAGCGTGTGTGGATAGGCCAGCGCGAACCGCGACAGGCCGATCATTCCGATCAGCTCGTCGGCGATCTCTCCCGCCTCTTCGGCTGTCTTCCCCAGCATTCGCGGCCCATGCATGATGTTGCTGCGGACGTTTTTCCAGGGAAACAGAAAAGGCTGCTGGAACACCATGCCGCGATCGGGGCCCGGCCCCTGAATCTCGGCGCCCGTCATTTTGACCATCCCGGCATAAGGCTTTTCAAAGCCGGCCATGGCATTCAGAAGAGTCGACTTGCCGCAGCCGGAAGGCCCGAGAAGACAAACGAACTCGCCACTTCTGACCTGAAATGACGCGCGGTCGACGGCCACGACCTGCCCCTTGGGCGTGTCGAAAGCGATGGTGACGTCATCGACTTCAATCTCTGCCGAACTGGAAACCTTTGAAAAATCCATCGTGCTTTGACCGCTCTCTTTCAACGCCACCAGATCAGCCGCTGCGAAGCGATCGCAAAGCAGCGATCCGCCGCGAAAGAGAGGGCGCCGAGGGCCAGCAGCCCGCCCATGACCTGACCGGTCTGCAAATTCTGTTGCGCGATGTCGATGCGATAGACGATGCCGGCGAAGGTGCCGGCAAGCTCGGCGGCAACCAGCGTATAGAATGCGACACTGACGGCGGTTCGCAGTCCCACCGCGATATACGGCATGGCCCCGAGAAAAATGATCTCGGTCAGCATGCGCCGCCTTGGCGTACCGAGCGCCTGAGCCGCGCGGATCAGCCCGTCATCGACCTTCTGTACCCCGAGATGGGTCGAAAGCCAGACCGTAAAGAACACGCCCCAAAACACCAGGAACAGCTTCCCCGCTTCCGACAGACCGAACCAGAGGATCACGATCGGGACGAACGCAATCGGCGGAATTGGCCGCAGGATATGGAAGATCGGAGACAACAGGCTCGAGACGAATTCGAATTGTCCGGTCAGCAATCCGACGATGACTCCAAGAGTTGCGCCAAGCAGATAACCGGTGACGACGCGATAAAAGCTGACGGCGAAGTCGACCGCAAACTGACCGCTTCTTACCCAGTCGTAGATCGCGACAGCGACCGTTGTCGGAGGCGGAAAAAGAACGGCGTTCACCACGCCGGATCGCGACACTAACTCCCAGATCACCAGAAACAGCGGGATAGACAACGTGGCCAGAGCCACGTTGATCCTTTTCGCGACAGCAGGGGTCATGTGGCGCTTATTTCAAGGTGTAGGTGACGCGGGACGAATCAACTTTCTTGAGCGGTCCCGGCTCGATGACCTTGCTGAGGTCCGGCATCGTGGTCGCGCCCGGAGGATGGTTGCCGCTCTCCAGACGCCACGCGGCATGCGCCTTTAAAACCTCGATCTGCTTGTCGTCGAGCGTGACATGATAATTGTAATCGGCCCAGATGGCCGCGAGATCCTCCGGCTTGATGCCGGTGGCCTTGGCAACGATGGCGATCGCTTCTTCCGGATTGGCCTTCATCCATTTTTCCGCGTCGATCAGCGCCGCGAGGAATTTTTCCATCAGCGCTTCATTCTTCGCCAGATAGTCCTTGGTGACCACAATGTTGAAGGTTTCGGCATAGACGCCCTTGGTATCGATTCCGACGGCGTCGGCTCCCATCGCCTTCTTGGCGTTGCTGATGTGCGGCTCCCAGGAATTGAAGGCGTCAATACTTCCGGACACCAGCGCGGGAAGCATCGCCTGAGGCTGAAGATTGACGAGCGACACATCGTCCTTGGTCAACCCGACACTCTTGAGCAGCGTCGCCGTATAGACTTCACTGCCCGTTCCCGCCGTGTAGGCGATTTTCTTGCCCTTGAGATCGTTCCTGGTCTTGATGCCGGATTTCGCCGAGGCGACGGTCTTGTCGTCGGAATATTCCATTCGCGCAAGGAACGCGATGGGAAGACCGGCCATCGCGGCCGCCGTGGTCGGGGCTTCCGCCGTGGTCGCGATGTCAGCGCCGCCGCCGATCACCGTGTCCAGACATTGCTTGCCACTGGTGAAGTTGCTCACGGTGATTTCCAGACCGTGCTTGGCGAAGAATCCTTTTTCCTGCGCCACAATCGCGACACCGGAGATCGGGGAGAGGTTTTGCGCCATCCGCGCTTTCAGCACCTCCGCCTGAGCGCCGCCGCTTAGCAAAGCGAGGAAGCCGATGAATGCCGACAGCATCGTCGTTCTCAACATGAACTTCATCCCTTTATTATCCTCATCTGCTGTATCGCGAACTGCCGCGAAGGAAGGCGAGATCAGGATAGGCCGAGCGTTCGGCCGGGATTGTTATTTTCTTGCTCACAAAGAAATTGATTACCAAAAATCCTGCCGTGCCGAGTTGGCGAGCAGCATCTGCTCAATAATGATCCTTCCTTGAGCAATCCATGATGGATGGACTTGCGGGCGCAAGGAATTCCATTCCGTCACACTGATCATGTTTTCAGGTCAGAAGGAAAATGGTGCCGCAAACAGGACTCGAACCTGTGACCCCGTCATTACGAAGCGGGAAGTCATAATGTTGGCCCGCTACTTTATAGAACGCGCCCGTTCACGGCATGACGTTCCTCGGCGGCTTCCGCTCGACGTCTGACGCATTAACTTGGATTGCACGATCGGTATGGTTCGTACCTCCCGCGCATGCCAGCGAATTGAAGAGACTGTAACCGCGAGGTAACCGGGTTTCTTCGAAGTGATCGTGTAAACTTTCTTCTGTGCTGGGGCGCAGCAGCGCATAAGTGAGGTAGAACAGCAGGCCGGCCGAGACGGCGCCCGCGAGTACGTAATCGAGCGCCGTGATTGTGGTCGCGGCCGCCATCCACGCCTCGCTGGTCCTGACGCGGCTGTTAAAGTGAATTGATCCGGCTGGTATTGGCCGCGGCCGGCACTAAGACCGCACGGACACGTTGACCTGACGCGCAGTCCGATCTTCTGAGCCCTCGCTATATCCGAACGACTTCATCGCTTCGGGAAACAAAAGCTCGAGCGCCCTGTTGCGAATCGCGGCCGCGTGTTCGTTGCGCAAAAGCTCGTATTGTTTTCGGGGGCGCGGCAGATCGACAATGATTTCCGCCGCGACGCTCATCGGTTTGTTGGTCATGATCAAGATGCGATCGGCGAGAAGCAGCGCCTCGTCAATCTCGGTCGTGATGAAAAGAGTCGTCCGCCGGGTTTCCTCGAACATGTCGGCAAAATGCTGCTGCATCAGGCCGCGGGTCATTGCATCAAGGCCCCGGAAGGGTTCATCGAGGATGAAGAGGTCAGGAGCGTTGGCGAGCGCACGGACCATTTCGAGACGGCGCTGCATACCGCCGGACAGCGCGGCCGGATAGCGCTTCGTGAAGCGGGTCAAACCCACCAGCTCCAGCAATGACGCGGTCAGGGCTTTGCTCGCCTCGTCAGCCCCACCCCTTTTCTGGCTTGGACCGAACAATGCATTGTCCTGAGTGGTCATCCAGTCGAACAGGGCGCTTTCCTGAAAAACCATCAAGCGGTCGCGACCGGCTCCGGTGACCGGACGGCCGTCGATCCTGATCGTTCCGCTGCTGGGGGTGTCGTATCCTGCGATGAGCTTGGCGAGCGCGCTTTTGCCGCAACCGGACGGCCCGATCATGACCGTCAGCATGCCCGCCGGCAGATCGAAACTGCAGTCCGAGATGACGAGGGACTTGCGAGAGCCAAGATCGAACTCGCGGCAAAGCCCAGAGACCTCGATACCACCCTTTGCCGTCCCGCCGAGATCCCGCATCATCTTGTCCGCCATGGCGTCAGCAAACCTCCGGCATAACGAACGACCGCGCTGGACAAATAGCCGGCGATGCCGATCGACAGCATGGCAACGACAATTCCGGTGTAATCGCCGGTGATGTAGGAGTGCCACATCAGACGCCCCAGCCCGCCGCCCGTCGCCGCACCGCCCTGGCTGCCGGATATCATTTCGGCCGCGACGACGACCTCCCAGGTTATCCCCATCGCCAGCGCCGCGGCCGTGGTCACGCTGGGCAGCGTTGCCGGCCATGCCCCGGAAGGGGAGGCGAGGCAAAATGCAGAAGGATGAACATGCAGACGTTGACGTCACCCGGCTAGGCGCGTTTGCTGGCAGGATTTTTCTTAAGGTTGAAGTTTTCGCTTACATGATTTTGGGCGTCCTGCTCGCGATCACCGCGATCCTTGGAATAGGGACGGCAGCGTTCTCACTGTGGCGCGACGTCCAGGCGCATGGCGACTCGATGGCCCTCATTTCCTCGATCGACCGTCTTCTGTTCGTGCTGATGGTGGTCGAAATTCTGCACACTGTGCGCGTCTCGTTTCGATCCGGCGTTCTTGTCTGCGAGCCGTTCCTCATCGTCGGACTGATCGCGTCGATCCGAAGAGTCTTGGTGATTACGCTTGAATCGTCGCAGGCCAGCATGCCGAGCAAATGGACGCCGGAGAGTCAGGCGCTGTTGAACTCAACGATGCTTGAACTCGGCGTTCTCGGCGGTCTTATCCTCGTCATGGTCGTTTCGATTTGCCTCCTCAGATATAGCGATCGGGGAACGCTCGGAGCCGGGCGGAAGTGAGCCTTCAACGGTAGCGGTGGCCGATGGCGTCTAGACGTTTCAAGTTTGTTCTGTTTGCCAGTCTGGCGACCGCAGTAATCATGGCGGCTGCGGCCGCGGGGCCCCTTATGAGCAAGGTCGAACAGCCAGACTATAAGGTTGAGTTGTCCGAGGGCGCATTTGAAATTCGCCTATACGACAAGATGATCGCCGCGCAGGCGCAAGTCGAGGGCGAGCGCAAAGCGGCCATCGGCGAGGGTTTCCGGCTGATCGCGGCCTATATCTTCGGCGCCAACAAATCGTCCAATAAGATTGAAATGACGGCGCCCGTCCAGCAGCAGCGTCAGCAGACCATAGCGATGACCGCGCCCGTCACGCAACAATTCGGCAATGGTAACTGGACCGTTCGCTTTATCATGCCAAAAAAATGGACGATTGAAACACTTCCAGTCCCAGACGACAGTCGCGTGACCTTAATTCCGCTTCCCGCGAAGCGTGCGATTGCAATCCGGTTTTCGGGTACGGCGTCGGACAGCACCATTCAGAACAAGACCAGCGACCTGCGGGAATTCGCGGAGCGGCATCATATCAAGACGAGCGGCGAGCCCGTTCTTGCTTTTTACAACCCACCATGGACATTGCCGTTTCTGCGTCGAAACGAAATCATGCTGGACGTGGCGGCCAGCGCTGACGCGAGCTGACAATGTCCCCTGATATGCCCGATACAAAGAGTGTCGAAATATTTAGTGCTCCTCGCGTGCCACCCGCAGCGTCATGGCTCGGCGGCTTCGGCCTGGTCCCGTTTTTTCTGTGTGCATTGCTCACACTGGTTGCCGATCAGCCTCTCCGGGGGCATGCGGCGCTGGCGCTTCTTGCTTATGGCGCGATCATCCTTTCGTTCCTGGGCGGAATTCACTGGGGTCTCGCAATCTCCTCATCCTCACCGCCAAGCTCCGAAACAACACGATGGCTCGTGGTCAGCGTTGTGCCGAGCCTGATCGCTTGGATCAGCCTGCTCGCTCCGGCGAAAGCCGGTTTTTTGATCCTCGCGGCGGCGTTCGCTTTGATGTTGTGGGTCGATCTGGCCGCCACCCGCTTGCATCGAACACCTGCCTGGTATCCGAAGCTTCGGCTTCCGCTATCGTGCGGGGCCATCGCTGCGATTTTGATCGGTGTCTTTGCGTAATGTGAGTGAAGGCGCGAGGGGCGGTGTGGCCCAGAAAACTGAATAACGCCGCTTCCATGGCTTCGATACCAGACGCGCGACCGCGCGTTCAATCGTCATTGGATTAAGCTTCTCGCGGCCGTTCAAAGCTGCCGGAAATCGATACTGCGCAGAATGACGCCAGCCGGACTTCCTTCGAACTCAGCATTCAAGAATTTTTGTTCCGCACGCGCTTCGATCTGGCTGCGCAGTCGCGTGAACTGTTCTTCCCGCTGGGCCAGCGTTACGCGCTTTGCGCCTTCGAGGCGATCCATCGCGTCAGTGCTGACAGCGCAATTGATTTCCACGTTATCGTTCATCATCGTAAAGCGAACGACCATGCGATCGGCATCGAAAGCGTGAAAATTACCCGGGGTCAGGTACATGGAGTCCTCGGCTATAAGACACGATCATGCGTCTTGTTCATTTTCGGTTTGGGCGCGCTGAATAGAAAGAAGCAAACAAGCGATCTTGCGCGCCGTTAAGATGGAAGATTTGATTGTGACCGCTGTAGAGAAACGCTTCAACAGATGGAGACTTTTTTCACGCAGGACATGCAGTATTGCACGGTAACAATCATAAGCCTGGGCGAGGAATAGTTATAAATCTGGGCTCTTGACGCCCAAGCACTTGCAGGCTTGTCGCTCTGAGATGAGGCTACAAGGTATCGAGTACAAGAGTCGCGGCGCGACAAATGCGCCGTTCCGTCCAATTTACATCTCGTAATCGCAAACTTCCAATTATTTTAATATCCCTCCTGTTGGTCAATATTGATCAGCACGAGGCCGCCGCGCTTGCCATAATGCGCCATCACCGCCCGCCATTGGCTGTTATCGATGACTGAAAATTCTCGCTCCCGACCGACTGCGGAGTAAAGTCATGATCGGATCCGAAAAGATTTGGACGACATGCCAATCGGAATCGTTGGCTATCACAGACGTTAGTCTGTGTGCATTACGATTTCCAAAATGCAAGGGATGCCCGCTGACCGGTGCTTCTCGTCACACGATGACAGGATCCGAAGATCCGATGAAGTCTTCGATCGTTCGCGGATGGCTGAACGGCCTGCGCGGCGTTGCATGACCCAGACTTTATCCAGGAACATCATGGAAAACTTCATTCATCAAGAAAATATAGAATTGTATCGGAGGCTGCTTGCCGAGACGACGGATGAAGGCAAGCGCGACTCGCTCCTCAATCTCATGCGTGCCGAGGCCGCCAACCGCGCATCGCCGCCAATCAAATGCAAGACAAAGCCTTTGAATTGAATTTCGTCTGATAATCCAACGAATGAAGCAACACGGGGCCGAGATGAATGAACATGCCGCAGACACCTCCAGATGTCCCGCCTGCCAATCCGGAATGACCTCAATCTTTGTCAATAAGCGCCGCAAATATATCTGCGTTTCATGTGCGAATGATCGCGTCGCAGCCTTGGAGAGTAAAACTAAAGTAACCCCGAAAGACGGATCAATTCGGAGCGAATAATTGCTTCTACATTTACGTGGAGGTACGCAAAGTATTACGACCGGTGATTTGGTCAAAATTGCTCAGACTTTCCACGTCCATTAGAACAGATTTGTAATGCCTGGCGACCTTTTACGTTCAGGACGCAGATTGGCGCGTCGGTCATTCCAGAAGACGATGAACCCCGCCCCGCGTGTATGGAATCACGAGAGGAAGTCCACTCGACCCGCGGGACGTCCTCTTTTCATCCGAGGTTTCTTCGTATCCAATCGGGGCCTGGATCACCTATTTCCGGAACAGGACGAGCGATTGAGCAAAGCTGACAAAAAGACGTTCGACCCAAAAGTGTTTCTTGCGAGCGTCGGGCCGGGCAAGACCAGCCTTAAATTCCGCAGCGGTCAAAGCATTTTCGCCCAGGGCGATATCGCCGATTCGGTGTTCTACATTCACAAAGGCAAGGTCAAGCTTATCGTCGTCTCCAAGCAGGGCAAGGAAGCAGTCGTCGGCATTTTGCAAGCAGGCCAGTTTTTCGGAGAGGGTTGCCTAAACGGTCAGACGCTGCGGATTTCCACCACCAAAACAATGGAGGCTTGCGAGATCACTGCTATCACAAAAAAAGCCATGATGAACGCGCTGCAAGCCGAACCGAAATTTGCGGAAATGTTCATGTCCTATCTTCTGACGCGCAACAACAGGATCGAGGAAGACCTCATCGATCAGTTATTCAACTCGAGCGAGCGGCGGCTCGCTCGGTTGCTGCTGCTGCTGGCGAATTTCGGAAAGGAAGGCAATCCGCAGCCGATTGACGCAAAAATCAGTCAGGAAACTTTGGCCGAGATGATTGGCACGACGCGCTCGCGCGTCAGTTTCTTCATGAATAAGTTCCGTAAGCTCGGATTCATCAGCTACAATGGCAAGATCGAAGTTCATAACTCACTTCTGCATGCGGTGCTGCACGACAAGCCGCAATTAAAACAAGACGATTAGAGCTTTCGGATATCGTTTTCGATCAAGCGCGGGCTTGCGATCTCCAAGGAAACCAACATGAAAAAGTCAGTCGTGCTCGTCGAAAAAGAACTAACGAAAGTTAGTCGTGTAGATCAAGCTCCTTGCGAAGGCTTTACGCTGGTTGTCGATGGTCGTTACAAAAATGAATATCCGAACGAAGAGGCCGCGCAGTCCGCCGGAAAGGAGTTGCTCGGCCGCTATCCGATGCTGTGGATCGAAATATACGATTCAGGGACGCAGACGCGATCAAAGCTTTCGTAAAGCAAGCTTTAGAAAACCACGTCGCTCTGGGTACCCGATCTGGGCACCCGCTCTTGGCAGCCCATTTGGCTTTTACGCCGCCATGTCGTCGATTTGACGCATCGCGGCAGCGAATGCATCCTTGATCGCAGACTCTGCATGCTCGTGCCGCCTGTCGCCGGGCGGCGCATGATTGACGACGATCTCTCGGTGCGGCGGAATCGTGACCCGGATATGGATTTCGAATCCCGCTCCGTGATGATGCTTGTCGCTCGGCGCGATCACGGATACCCGGCAACCAGTGATGTGCTTGTTGTGGCTTTCCAGCCTATGAATTTCTTTCAGGATCAAGGCACGCGCCGTATCCAATGCCTCGATGCCTTCGAAGGTAATCTGCGGGTCCATCTGCATTTTCAGGCTCTCATTTTTTAAGAAAAAGCCCGGCTCAACGCCGGGCTCTCTCCAGTTTACTTTTGCTGCTGACTTTTTGCGTGCGCCTGATCGCTTTGCTTGTGGGCGTCCTGCGACTGCTGCTTCGCCTTGGTTGAGTGTTCGATGCCCTTGGCGTGATCGCCCCTGCCGTGCTGTTCGGCGGCGGCGCGATGCGTCTTGGCGGCATTTTCGTGATATTCGGCAGCTTTGTTATGTTCGTTATTTGCCATTGTCGTCCTCGGAGGTTTTTAACCCCCAGCACTTTGACAACGAGCTTAAAGACTGTGTGTTCCTGAGATACGACGAGCTTCCGGGCGAACACCAGATTGCAGATAGGATTGCAAAGCTTTGTCGATGAGCCGGGTCTGCCGAGACGCTAGAAGCAGGTACAGGATGCCAAGCAAAAAGCCGCCTCGTGAGGCGGCTTTTCTCAAGCAGAGGCTACGCCGGTTAACGCCAACCGCGGCGGCGCCCCCTGCTCCAGCCATAATGATGTCCGCGTCCGCCGCGTCTCATGTGGCCTCGTCCGTGACCACGACCGCCCACGATTGAAACGATTGAATTGTCGCTGGCGGCCACGAAGTCCGAGGATGAAGGTGGAGTCATTGCAGAAGCCGATAATGTCGGAAGCGCGACAGACACACAGGCAATTGAGAAAATCAATAACAGGCGCTTCATTTGGGATCCTTCCCAATTCGGCTCGCGCTCATGCAAACCAGTGTTAAGCTTCGAGAACAGCCACGATTTCGAACGTTCGCGGGTTCACAACGATGATCTGATCGCCAACGAGGAAGTACTCGTATCCGCGCCAATCCGGGTAGATCGAAACCATCTGCGTCGGAAGCGGATAGAAGTTGACAGTTCGCGGCACCTGGGTGCCGATCGAAATAGAGAAATTGACGTTCTGTACTGGCCTGACGTGCTGGTCCTTAATCGCTGTGCGGATCGTTGAACGCTGTTCGGTCGTAAGTTGCTTGGATCCCGCACCTGCCTGACCGACCGTAGCACTCGACTTTGTATCGGCAGTTGTCTTTGAATCTGTTTTCATGCCGTTCTGCGTACCAGCGTTTGTCTCCGAAGCAGCCCTCCCGGCATCTAACTTCCCGTTTGCCTTCATGTCCGCTGAAGACTTGCCTGATGGCTCTATCTCAGGTTTTTGCCGAGCAACAGATCCCCTTGGCTGCTCGGCATCGCTGTTTTTTTCCTGCGCGTGCTGAGCGCCTCCTTTGTCGCCAAGCGTTGTTTTGTCAGCGCGGCCTGCCTTGCTAGCAGCATCAGATTTTGCATTTGGAGTTTCGCCGCGGCTCGACTGCGGTGCGACTTTTTCAACGGGAGCCACTTTTTCAGTTGGGGCACTTTGTGCCACCGGCGAATTTGGCTTTTCGTTTGGCGCCTGCGCAATGGCAACTCCGCTAGCACCCACGAGAGCAGCGGCGGCCCCAGACATCAAAAACAATTTCTTCATGACAATCTCCTTGGGTTCAATTCCTGAGCACCAACAACAATTGCCCTCCGAGTGTTCCATAAAGCGGATGTTTATTGCGTCAACCTCTCATTGAGATAGAGCAACCAAATTGGTGCGCGACCAAGTATTGCGTGCCACATGAGCAAAACAGCTCAGTCACCCGTCGGCATCGAGCGTAAGATTCCATTGGGATACAGTTTAGGATTTAACAACTTTCGCTGAAGGAGAAATCCGATGCACATGTCTGGTGAAAGTCTGTTGGTTATTCTGGTCGTTGGCATCGTTGCCGGATGGCTGGCGGGACAAATAGTCAGCGGCACGGGCTTCGGCATCTTTGGTGATCTTATCATCGGGATCGTCGGCGCCTTCATTGGGAGCTGGCTTCTTCCTCAATTGGGAATCCACCTCGGAACAGGAATCGCATCCGCAATTGTCAACGCCACCCTTGGCGCAATTCTGCTCCTCTTAATTATGAGGCTGCTGAGATTACAAGGCGGATGGCGTGGAAGATGGGGCGGAAACTGGCGAGGGCGCTGATCAGCCATTTTAACGGATATGACAGGAAATTGGGCGTTGCAGCTTCATAAAAACGAGACACCATGCGTCCGCTCCACCGTGAGTCCCACCTCATCGAGCGTATCGGCTGGCTCCGCGCTGCGGTGCTCGGCGCCAATGATGGATCATTTCAACTGCAAGTCTTGTGGTTGGAGTTGCCGCCGCATCGACCTCGTCAAGTGAAGTCCTTGTTGCGGGTGTGGCCGGACTTGTCGCTGGCGCCACATCCATGGCGGCTGGTGAATATGTTTCAGTCAGTTCGCAGGCCGACACCGAGTCGGCTGATCTGGCTAAAGAGCGCGGCGAACTTGCGACGCAGCCCGATCAAGAACTTGATGAGCTGACCAAGATTTACGTCGATAGGGGTCTCGATCTCTCATTGGCCCGTCAGGTTGCGGTCCAACTTACCGAGAAAGACGCATTTGGCGCTCATGCGCGAGATGAGCTTGGTCTTTCCGCTCACGTCGTGGCTCGCCCTGTTCAGGCGGCATTGACCTCGGCAGTCACCTTTGCCGGCGGTGCTGCCTTGCCTTTAATCATCGCGATATTTTCGCCGTTGCAACTTATCCCATGGACGGTATCAGGCGGATCGCTCGTTGCGTTAGCCTGTCTTGGCGCAATCGGTGCGAAGACGGGCGGCGCGGGCATGTTATTTCCAACGCTGCGCGTAACATTTTGGGGGGCTATTGCGATGGGAGCCACCGCTGCAATAGGGCGGCTCGTCGGTCACGCTGTATAACGGAATGCCATCAAATAATGCAGATCGATTCGGCGTCCGCTAACTTGGCTGAACGACAATCAAAGCCAAGCCGCGAGGGAGATCGGAGCCCCGATGACGGGAATAGCAGATGAGCATTCCAGACGAGGTCATCTGCTCGAATGCGCCTCGCATCGTCATGACCGACGAATGATGCAAGCTCTTTCATCGCCAGCCGCCAAACACACTCTGTCTTTTTGATTGGCTTCTTTTCGAGAACCTAGCCCTCTATCAAGGCGTCAAATTGCAATGGCGGTCCAGCAACCCCGTTTCGCACGGTCTCGTCGGCGCTAAGAAGGCACCGACCCTTTCGCAGACGCGACGAACGCAGATGTAACCGCCGGCGACAAGCGGCCCGAAATGATTCTTGAGATGCGCTTCGCCAGTACTTGCGATTGCGCCGGACTGCGCCCGATACGGGTCTGAACATCCGCAAATTGTAGGGAGGAGTGGTGCCGCAAACAGGACTCGAACCTGTGACCCCGCCATTACGAAGCAGGAAATCATTTTGTTTAATAATTTACGAAACTTCGCCGCAGTACGCGAGAACGCCACCTCGCGGCGCTTTCCCTCGTTTTTCTTCTTTGTTCGCCGATGATGCTGCGAAAGAATTCTTGTGAACTATCGCAAAACCCGCTGAAGTGCAGAAACTGTAACCGAACTCTAACCGTAGACCGCCCTTTCGAAGAATAAGATAAACGTTCGTGACCTGCACCCCTGATTGCCCCGTTTGAGGCGTCATTAATTTGGTTTGGAGCCCAAGCATCAGTGGAAAGCCAACGCACGCAGATTCACGCATTCTGTGTTATGGAATTCGTCCGGCCGACCAAACTAACGGTGGCGGACTGACCCCGACTGCTTCACACGCGCCCGAACGTTTTTCGCCACCTGTCGATAGGTTTAGACATATCCACACTCGCATGACCATACGAACCCGGCTGTTTCACACGCGTGCGCGAATATCGAACCCGATAAATTGTTCTGGCATCTTAATGACCAATCGCAGGACGATTAGCATGTCACTACAGAATGGAATCCCCACTCGACAGGCGATCGAGGCACTATTCAAAGATAGCAAACTTAAGCTAACGGACGATCAGTTCTGCGAACTGTTAGAAGTCATGGCAATTTACGCTACAAAATTTCAAGAGCCGCCCATATCAACTGACGAGCCGATACATTTCGCTACGGAATGGGTGGGTTTTAGAAACCCACTTCGTGCAGAAACGATGGCTCGGCAAGCTGTCGTTGAGCACGTTCAGGAAATTTGGCGGGAAGCAGGCGCCACTACACCCGGCTATAAGTATGACAGCCAAGCCGAGATACACAGCGGCGACCTTATAAACCTGCTTTTTGAATTGTTTAAGCTCACGACCTCGGGCAGCAATTTTCCTCAACAGGCCACCCTTTTCCACGATCTCCAATTTATAAATTACGGCATTGAACGTGAGCATTAGTGCGACAGTCGGGGTTCGTGCGTAATCTTCTATTTTAGCAAATGATGAGCGCTCCTCTAACGGAGTAACATCAAATGCATTCGAAAGATTTGTTCGACCAAGTTGAACCTCTTCTGACCTTTAAGGCCGCCTCTCTCCGTCTGGGAGTGCCGACGTTCAAAATACGTCGTGCAGCTAAGCAAGGCCTATTTCCAAGCTATCATCTGCACAACGGCCGGAAGCTCGTAAGGCTTTCGGAGATCATCGCAGCTGTAGAGCGCACAAGCACTTCGCGAGGTGCGTGACGTGTCTCAAACTTTCTCTCAATGGGCTCCAATCTATCGAAATCGCGGCTTCTGGCCTCGGCCGGTCAAGCCCAGCACAAAATCTCCTCCGATGCCACGCTGGCAGTTGCCTGACTCGGAGCACGGCGATGCCGTCTTAGATAGCTGGGTCAGAAAATACGGTGCCAATGGCATCGGGCTTGTGATGGGCTCGCCAATCGGCGATGGCACAACGCTCGGAGCCTTCGACGTGGATCGCGACGAGTATCACGAGCTTGCGAAGGTACTCCTGCGAAATCCGACCTGTGGTCGCGTAGGCCAAAAGGGTGCAGTCTACTTCGTTCGAGTTTCTCCCGCCGTGCACGGAAATCCCGGGTTTCGCGTTGAAGGCGACGCGGGGAAGAAGTGGGGCAAAGTCGCAGAATGTCTTTTCAGTAAGAAATTCTGCGTTATCCCGCCAACCATACATCCCATGACGAATGTGCCCTATCGTTGGATCGGTACCCCGCTCCACGACATGGATCTGCTGCAACTCCCACTAATCGGTGAATAGCATGATCAACAATTCAACCGTTTCGGTCTCCATTGGCCTTATAACGAAGGCATTTACTTCTCAGCATTATCCAACGCTATTCGAGAGCGCAGAAACGCACGACGCGGCGCGGGACTTAATTGCGCAGCTCGTGCCCTACACGCAGGACGTAGATTTGCTTCTGGCGATAGTTCGAAGTGGATTGCCCGCCGACTATACTGGCAACACGCTCGATGAAGTTCCTGACATGGTGCGGGGCGCGCTCAAGAAAGGCTTTGCCGAAAACGACGCGATCGATCCAAATAAGTCGATTGCGTCTGCCGTGGTTGGACTCGCGTTAACTCAGGCGCTCGATTTGTTTCACGACGAAGACGGTAATGCTTTCGTCACTATCCCAAAAGGGAGCGGTGGACGACAACATCTGAATCTAAACAAACAATCCGCAGCCAGCTGGCTGAGCAGCATTTGGTACCGCACTACGGACAACGCATTGCAAGATCAACCGCGTAGCACCGCTCTGGCAACATTAGCCGCTAAGGCGAAGTACGACGGGCAGATCCACAGAGTTTCCCTGCGGCTTGCTCGTTTCGGCAATGCGATGTTCTTCGATCTTGGCGATGATGATGGATCGATGGTTCAAATAGATGCCAACGGCTGGCAGATCGTTAAGGACGCGCCCGTTAAATTTGTTCGCCCAGCATCTTTCAAGGCATTGCCGCTTCCCGAAGCTGGCGGAGACCTCAATGAACTTAAGTCGCTGCTCAAGATTTCAGATAATTCCTGGCCCTTAGTTCTTGCGTTCCTAATTTCCGCTTTCAGACCGGAAGGACCTTATTTTTGTCTTCTGGTTGATGGCGAACAAGGCAGCGGAAAGAGCTTTTTGTGCTCCATGTTGAAAGCGATCCTCGATCCGAGTCGTTTTGAGAAGCTCCCGCTGCCTTCCACCGACAGTGAACTATTTATTGCAGCCAAAGACTCTCATTTGCTCGTTTTTGACAACGCATCTGGGGTTCGATTCGACATGTCTGACGCTCTTTGTCGGTTAGCCACAGGAGCATCGCTCGCCCGGCGTAGACTCTACACAGACGACGACGTACACGTCATTACTCAATGCAAACCCTTCATCATCAACGGCATCGGCGACTTCGCGGATCGGCCAGACCTGCTTGAACGTGCGATGCTAATTTCTCTCGAAGGCTTGAAGGAAGAAGACCGTCTATCAGAATCGCAAATATTAATGGATTTTGCGAAATTGTTGCCGCGCGTCTTGGGGCGCCTATTTGATGTCGTCGCATGCGCATTCAACAACGAGCATTGCATCAACGCTCCAACAAATTTGCGCATGGCGGACGGCGCTCGATGGTTGAAGGCCGCTGAGCCGGCTACTGGCCTTCCACCGAATTCGATAATTTCGGCTATCGTAGAAAGTCAGAATGCTTCGGTCATCGACCGAATGCGCAATCGCACATTATTTCGTGTACTGGAAAAGCTCGTAGCGACCGGACCGTTCGAAGGGCAGATCGCGCACTTGTTCGACCAGCTCTTAATTGAAAACGACAAGCTGGACCGATCTTTCCCTCGGACAGCGGCACATCTTTCAAACGAACTGCGGCGACATCGTCAAGCAATGGCCAAAGCGGGGCTCATGGTCGAATTGCAACCGAGAGGCCGGACCGGACGACGCGTAAAGATTTGGCTCAAGGATGTTTCTTTACCGCCGGAAAAGCCTAAGCCGAATTACTAGTGTGACGCCGGTGACGCCAGTGACGATGGCTTGCGGGACGCTGACGACGAGCAGCCGGTAAAACAAATCAGCACGTCGTCTTTCCTAAGCATACGAGTAGGTCGTCACCAGCGTCACCGGCGTCACTCACGGGGTGACCCCATCATAAATGGGGATGGAGCGAATGACCGTCGGACGGGCGTTGACGGGACCTTTTGGTATTTCGGTTACATCGTCGGTTGCAGAGGGAACACCGGACAATCTCGGAATAATTGCGGGCGAAGGCGGAGAGAGTTTTTCTCCTTCGTTTGAACAGCAGGAAGCTACATGGGTACGTCAGCCAGCATCACAAAGCGCGACCGAAACCGAAAGCTCACGGACGGTACCGTCGTGGTGCAGACCCGTTGGGTGTTGAACTATCGGGAACCGAGAACGGGTCAGCGGCGCCAGCTATTCTTCGAGAAGCAAAAGGACGCTCAGGCTCGGCGAAATCAGATCATCGCCCAGATCGAGACCGGTGCTTACTCCGAGGCAGTCAACCGAACCATCACCATCGGCAACATTGTCGAGCGATGGATCGAGAGCCGTACCGGTGAAATCAAAGATGGGACGCTTGATGGGTATAGGCGAGCGGCGGCCAATATCGTTGGACCCCTTCTCGTCGGCAGTCCGCTCGAGCGAGCAGAGCATACAAAGACCGGATACAAGCCCATCGGATGCAAGATGCTTCCTCTTTTGGGAAACGTTCGTGTGCAAGATTTGACCACAGGTGAAATTCGGGCGTGGCACAAAACACTGACCGTCCACGTTGGTAATTACTCCGCTAACCGGGCCAAAATGTTTTTAGCCAGCGTTCTGGCGATGGCCGCTGAGGATTTGAATATTCGGCCCCCGGCAATGCCGAAAAATCTTGGTCGCGGGAAGCCGAAAGTGAAAAAGTCTCTTTTGTCCACCGACCAAATCTCATTAGTGGTGAAGAACGCCGACGAGGACCAAGAGCGCGGGCTGTATGTCGCTTTCCCATTTTTGGCGGGAACGCGGCCCAGCGAACAACTTGGGCTTCTATGGGAGGATGTCGATTTTGAAGCGAATGTCTTGCGTATCTGCCGCATGCAAGAACGAGACGGCACGATTACCAACCTGACCAAAACAGCTGCCGGTACCCGCGAAGTGCCGATGGGGAAGCTTCTCCGTGGTTTATTGCTCAAATGGCGAGTTGCGTGCCCTCGGCGGAACGGCGAACTTCACAGGGTGTTTCCAGGGCTCGGCACGCCCCAGCAATGGCCATTGCCTCGGCTTGGCGGGGGTGGGCCCTTACTCTACTGGAATTTTCGGCGGCGTTTTTGGGTCACAACATTGAAGCGGCTAAATCTGCCGATCGTGACCCCTCATAGCGCGCGGCATTCCTTTATATCGACATTGCAAGCCCAGGGAATTGAAGTCGGACTTGTCGCCAAGATTGCCGGTCACGCGAATGCCAACGTGACACTTGGTCATTACACGCAAGCGGTGCGTGGCGGCGAAAGTGCGGTGGCAGCTCTTGAGCGGGCTTTCACCTAATAGTCGATCCAGGGACTCACCGCGTTTGGCAGGTAGTGTATTGACCAGTCGTTGTACAATCCGTCTGCCTGGGCAATGGCATCTGATAGGTGGGTTGCGCTGATTGATTGGGTTTAGCAATTAACGCCCCGGCAAGCGCCACGTCCCGAGCACTGCGCTGAGCGTCCGCGTTTTGGCGGCAATTTGCGTATTCCGGTGTCCCAAAACGCAGACCGTACGAACGGCATTGCTCATCATCGGCGCTCTGTCGCGCAGCGGTTGCTTGATATCCTGCCGTGCCGGGCAAACAATCCCCGTGAGCGATCCCAAGAGAACAATCCAACGGGTGGTTTGCGCATCCCGAGAGGAGCGCCGACGCCGCAAGCCAGATCGTTGCTGCAACGGTTGTAATTAGATATTTGAACATCCTAGCCCCCAAATACCCATTTTATCAGATTTTTAGATAATCGACAATTCTGATTATTGGTGATGCCCCTTGTCTTGGGCAGACCGATGTCGCGGACCCTACGATCAGCACGGCAAAAGAAGTTGGTTGCGTTGATTATTGCGGAGCGAAAAGCGGCGGGCCTAACCCAGGCGGACGTCGCCAAAAAGATGCGTCGATACCAGTCAATAATCGCAAATATTGAGAGCGGTGAACGGCGAATTGACGTCGTTGAGTTTATGGAGCTCGCAGAAGCGATTGGCTTTAGACCCGGCCCACTAATTGAACGACTTTAACTGGCCCCCGTTTTCAGCTTCCTAGGCAAGTCTTGCAGTGCTGAGCGTCGCGAAAATTCAATTTTCTCATGAACGATTCGGCGGCGGATAATGTTGCGAACGGGCCACTCCAACCTGTCGCGCCGGACCCGGTTTTATCTTGGTTTTCTTGACCTTTACCTTCACGACAATGGATACAACCTCCATCGTGAACGCGCGCCCGTCGATGCGGTGTTGCGTGGAATACATAAAACGCCATCCCGCATCTCCAATTCATTTAGAAATCTAGGGGCATCTAAGCATTGAATTCATACCTTTCCTAGCATCCAAAAATTCACGCATATCCAATGTTATGGAATGAGATTATCCGACTTAATAAACGCTTCGTCGCTTTTCAGAATGGAATTCCAAATAATGCCTTTAGATGATTCCCTGAGAGATCAGATTTTAGCTTATTGTACGCGCGATTTGCCGGGCGATCTCAATTGGCATGTCGATCAATTTCATTTCATGAACGACGAACCATTACGGAAAACCTTAGGACGTGCCTTCTTCGCAGCTCGATACGTTGCGAAGCTATTGGAAGCGCTTCGGTCTTGAGCACCCTTTCGTAAAATTTCAGATCATTCAATATGCATCGATCTATGAAGCGGTTGTCGCCTATCTTTTGTGGACCGAATACAAAAACGACCCCGAAGTGATCAAACTTCAGACGCACAAGGCTTACAAGCCTGTCTCCGCTCTTGGCAATCTCACCGCAATAACCTTCGGAGGCGAACAACTTTTCACTTGTGTTTATAAAGATACAAAAACCCAGCGAAGCACAATTCCATTTCGCGATAAGGTAGATTGCGCCGTGAGGATCGGCTTAATCGACCCGGCTTACTCCGGCGACAGAGGACCTATGAGCTGAGAAATCTCGCTCATTTGGAAGCGGAGGCTGAGCGTCAGATCGAAGTTGAAGTCGAACAAGCTCGCACGGGATATTGGCGGATGAAACCTTTTTTAGATCGAATTGCTGAGGTCCTGGCCGAGAGACAAAATCAGTTGCGTATCAGCCAGCCAATTAATACTCCTCCAATTTACCGCTCTCAGAATTTCGACGGATACGCGTGATCGATCCATTGCTGTCCGTAAAGGTCGCCTCAATTATTTCATTGTCGGTTATTTTAAATGGGATCGACACCACGCCAATCGCATTGGATACTAATTCGGCAATTCGCAGCAAGCATACGAAACTATCAAGAGCAAACTCCAATCCGTCCTGATGAGAGGTCAGCCCAAGGAAGCGTTTAGCCTCTTCTTGATTCGACCGTTCAATCGTTGAACCACGCTCAATCGCCCGCATTGTCTGGATATCATCGTAGAGGGGATATACTAGGAATGGTAACTCGCCCAGCGGCCCCCTTGAAATTCGGACTTGATATAGGTCACCCAAGATTGGGTTTGTCGAGCCCGTACAATGCAAAGCCACAATTCGATACAGCGACATTTTGTAAATGATGCCGATAGGTTCATCGGCAAACATTGAATCGAAGATAAGTCGAGAAGCTTCGGTATCTCCAATCGAACAGAGCGCCTTAATTTTTTTAATTGTGAATGGATCGTCTCGTCGAAACATCAATCGATGAGCTGCGGATAACAATGCATCTCTCAATCCATACATTTCGTTCAAGATAGAACGAAACTCGCTGCCAATGTATTGTGCAAATTTGTCTGCTCGAAAGCGTACATTTGTCTGTGATGAGGCTAAACCACCGGCATTTATCAGAACTGTACGATACGCCACCGAAAGCCGTTCAAGACGGAAGCGACAAATGCGGATTTGCGCGGCAACCCGCGAGGCGAATAGAATATCGGATGTTCGCCCATCGGATCGAAGTGCGTTGGCGATGCCATCCCATTTATGGAACTGATGTTCCGCCAGACAACCGTTGGTTTCTGAGACAGCATTGATAAAAAAATTTGCGGTTACCGACTCTTCTAACTCACACGCTTGCGCGAAATAATTACGTCCTATTTGGCGAACGCCTTCTTGCTCATCCAAAAGCCTCGCCACTGAGGAGCCTGGCAAAGGACTAAAGAAAATCATCGTGCGTGGACCTGCCGGTGACAGAAGAATTGCGAGTCGATTATCGCCGATCAATAGCTGTAGGCCGCCCGTAAGATGAAAAGCATAAAGCGGTGGTGAAAAGGAAAATCCGTCCTCGGGTATACTTATTCCTTCGATATGGTCGGGGTCAGTTTGCAAGTTTTCTGGCTCCAGGCACAAGGTTGAACTCTATCTCGTGCTGACGACCCTTATTTTCTTCGCTTCTAAGCTAGAAACGACCGGGCTCATCAAGTACCTTCAACATTGATGTAAGCGTTGTACGCATGTATCGCCATTTTTCGGAATGACGACTATTGCCTTCGGAAGTTAGTTGGATCGTTCGTTTTTCGATCAATGCCTCAATTTCAGGGATGTGCCAAACCTCGTTGTGAAATTCACGGATTGTTTGACCTTGCAATTTCGCAACCGGAACGAATGGGTTCACAATTTTTCGACCAAACGCGTCGGTTAGAACATATTCTACGACATTGTCCTCTTGACCCTGCAAAAGTTGAACAACTGCGTCATCGCAGATGACGCGGGGGAAATAGGCCTGCTTTTCGATTTCGACTGCCTTGATAAGCGCAGGCCCGAAAACAATATTGTCTCGATGATGTAGCTTACCGACTGCGACGCCGCCTCTGGTAAGGAAGCCTTGTTGTAACAATCCAATGACAATATTTCCGGCGGACTGAAGGGCTCTAAAGCCATGCGCGACAGGCATTGAAATAATTATGTTATCCGAAAATGCTCCAACCTGAATTGTTTCGTAAAGAACATTTTTTTGCCCACCAATTCTTTTCGTTAGTTCACCGATCCTTTCCTTGGTAAACGCGCTGTAATCCTTTGCAGTGTCGTGAATGAGCTTCACGGCATTCACTAGCCGGACTTCCTGGTCGTGCAAGCAGGCTTGCGACCAACCCAGAATGTCGATGTATACAACTATTCGCTCTTCATAAATTTCGGACACTGTTGGACCCTCAAAGTACGGTTCGATGCATCGCAACCGATTTTTCAAATAAGAATGTTGAATGGCCTATAATCTCTTCAAATAATTCTTGACGGTCTGAGCATAGAACCGCCGACCTCGAAACGTAGTCAGCCCGTCGCCATTTAGACGGCGGGCGATCTGACTATATGACATTGTGAAATAGTTCGCAGGGAGTGCCAGCTTAAAAGTTTTCGCAAACTCGTCGGCACGCCGACAATTCTCGACAGCGAGAAACTTGCCATTTGCCCCGAGAGTTTTTCCCCGGCGTTTTGCCTCAGCCAACGCTGCTTTAGTTCGCTCCGATATTAAGCGACGCTCTTCTTGAGCAAGCGCAGCAAAAATATGCAGCTGAAAATCTGATGCATTTGGCATCTCAGCGCAGACTAGGCCGATTCCTTGCTCCATGATCTGAGCGATGAAACTGACGCGGCGGGAGAAGCGATCGAGACGTGCAATGATCAGCTTAGCGTGCTCGCGCCTGGCCATCGCGAGTGCTTTGTGAAGCTGGGTTCGATCATCGTCTCTGCCAGACTGAATATCGCAGTATTCTGCCAGAAGGGTATTTTTATCGTTGATAAACTCAGCGATTTTTCGCTGTTGTGCAGCAAGCCCCAAGCCGGATCGGCCCTGCTTCTCAGTTGATACGCGGTAGTATGCAATATAGCTTTCCATCAAAGCCGAGTCGGCCAGATTATCGAAAAGCACAACGACTAAAATCGACTTCGCTAATTAAATAGTCGTCTCTAAATATTTTCTAATGAATCGATAGGCGGTCTTTATGCACATCTCTCATATCACGATTAAAAATTTCAGAGCTCTGGAAGATATAAGTTTTGATCTCGGACCGAGGGTGAACGTGATTGTTGGCCCTAACGGCGTTGGAAAGACGACGATTCTACAAGCTGCACGTTTATTGAAGGCACTAAGTGCGCCGCGTACCCAACATGAGGTGCAACAAGTACTAATTTCTCTTGGCGCTGCATCTCCCCATTTTCCACAACGTATTTTTTTAAATAGTTTAGCTCGGGATCTTTCTCGACTAATCGAAATTCGATGTTCATTTACGTTGACCGACGAAGAGATCCTTACACTTCGAGCTTCGTCTCCGGAAATCGTTCGCAACATTGCGACGGCTCAATTGGGGCAAGGTTTCGTCAATCCTGCCGCATTGATTCAGTATTTTGATTCACCGCAGGGAAGAGGTGCCATCGCTTCTATCTCCGCTCAACTTGAGCAAACATTCACACCACTAGAACGCGACAAAATGTTGCTTGTCGGGATAACGCTTGATCCTGCCACAGGACAAATCAACTCGCCCAATCCGATCAATGCACCGTTGATAGGCTTCTTGGACCAACGCTTACCACCATCACTCTCGCTCTTTTCTTATTTTCCCGCTGATCGAGCGTTGCCCATGGGCGAAGTAAATCTTCAGCTCGGAGGCCCAGACGCCCAGCAACAACTTGAGTCTCACAATTCTCAGCCGCAAACCAAGTACCTCCGATTGAAAAATCTAATTATTAATTCCTTGGTTATCGAAGAGAAGGATCGCACCACCATTCATGAAGATTTTCAAAAGATCTTCTCGGGTCTGCTCCGTGGTCGCACAATCAAAGCAATAAACATAAATGAGCTAGGTCTTCTATCTGTCGTAACTGAAGAAGTGCTGACAGGGAGACTTATCGAAATCGATAGCCTTAGCAGTGGTGAGAAAAATATTGCTCTCACATTTCTGTTGGTTGCTCGGTCCGTGGCGAAAGGAGGCATCGCCCTATTCGATGAACCGGAACTTCACTTAAATCCCGCCGTAAGTCGGGACGTACTATCGTTCATGATAGAGCAATACTCAGCTCCGAGAGACATCCAGTTTATTATGTGTACGCATTCTCCCGAAATTCTATCCAGTGCCTTCTCAAATGAAAACTGTAACCTTCTTCATTTGAAGTCTAGCTCCAACATCACCCGTGTCGGCAAAAGCGCCTATGACGAACATGCCGATGCATTGCAGAGGCTGGGATCATCTGTAACTGAGAGTTTGATGTACGAGGGCACCGTTTTCGTGGAAGGAGAATCTGACGTCTCGTTTCTTCAAAATGGCTTTCCGGAGATATTTAAGCGCTACATCATAAAGGATACGGGAGGACGCCGAGAGATTGAGCGATCTATTACCGAAATTCAGTCAATCGAAAATGGTGAGAAGAAAGTGCCTCCCATTTATTTTATTTTTGATCATGACGGAGCGCCAACCAATTTATCAAGTTCGAAATCGGTCAGAATTCATCAATGGCAACGACGATGTGTCGAAAATTATATGATTGATGTTGATGTAATTGCGGAGATATTAAAAGATCCCGAGAATACTCACTCGCCAATCGAAAGCGAAGGTGAAGTTCAACGAATGATGAGGGAGCTGGCTTACCAGCAACTTGATTCCCTCGTTGCCAAAGACATTTACGAATCTCGGAAGTACGAAACTCCATCGATCCATCGAGAGGATCTAAAGGGCGATATAAAGGAAATTACTGGCTCCCTTTTTGGACGGATGACCAAGTCACGGAATTCTATGCCCGATGTAGAGTGGGAAACTTGGAGCCAGTCATTCGCGACCCAATGCAGTATGAAGAAAGAAGAGCTTCAACAGCTTTGGGAGGTCAAGTGGCGAGACTTGTGCGACGGCAAAAGGCTCATTTCCGATCTGCATAAAGCAGCTAAGATGAAGATGTCCGAAGCGGCATTTAAAGCTAAAATTACGCAGCGCATGCGAGATACCACGTCGGAAACGTGGCAGGCTGTAAAGGGGATTTTACAAGATTTTATCGTCCCGTAATCGATCCTCAGGCAAACATAAACCAGCGTTTATGTTTGAACGTGTCCAGTTGATGGGGAGCTCTGCTCGGCTTAACTGATGATACTTGGTCCATTCTATAATCAGTCAGTGTCGCCAGTGTAACCACGCTGTAACCGAAGCCCCGACATTCGGGCTGGAGGAACCAGCCGGAGAACTTCTGGTAGTCTCTGGAATTCGCTGAAGTACAGCACAATACCGTTCTGGCCGCCTTGCAGAGCCGGAAAAATTGGTGCCGCAAACAGGACTCGAACCTGTGACCCCGTCATTACGAATGACGTGCTCTACCAACTGAGCTATTGCGGCGAACCTTGCCGGGCCAGCGGCCCGTACAACATTGCACCCTGTTATCGGCCGGACGCCGATTTTGCAAGATTGGCCGGGATGCCCGGACCAAAAAGCCTAGGTTCAGCCCACCAGCCGCGCCAAAAATCCCTTTAAGCCGCCGGGCTGGGCGACCCCCTCCCGGTCCGGATCGGTGAAATCATCTTCCGGCGCGGAATCGGGAACACCCGGATCGTCGGGTGCGCGCACGATCGGGATCACCGCCGGAATGCTGGCCGCCCTGCCAATCTCATCGGCCGGGCGGGACCGGAACACCGGCGGCTGCGCGTTATTGACAAGTTCGGCGGGCGCGGGAGCCGAGGAGACGGCCGCAGCAGAAGATATGACAGGCGTATTATCCTGCGCCGCGGTTTCCTTGTCTGCTGCAGCAACCACCGGGCGCGGCGGCGCGAGCAGCGCCTCCTCGAGCGCGGACGACTCGAGCGCGGCTGTTTTGTCGCCGGGCAAAGCCGCCACCGGCGTCGTCCATTGAAACGCATCGAGACGTCCCGTCACCGGCGACACCGGACGCCAGCGATCGGAGACATAACCATCCGCTGTCCATGCCGGATCGAGCGCGGCGCGCACCGCCCGCAGCATCCATGCGCGCGCGCTGCCGTCGTCGCCATGCTCGGCACGTTCGAGTTCGGCCATCAGCAGCGCGACGCGCTTGGTCGGCGCGGCAATGAACGGCGCGAGCGCGTCGCGGGCGCGGGCGAATTCGCTGGCGTCGATCGCGGCGCGCGCCACCGCCAGCGCACCCTCGATATTGCCCGGCGCCCTGCCGGCGAGAAATTCGGCGCGCGCCAGCCGCTCACGCGAGGAATCGCCGAGGCGCACATGGACATAGGCGTCGGCGACATCGGGCTGCGGCTGCGCCTCCCATGCGGCTTCGAGCACGCGCATCGCGCGGCGGGTCTGGTTGTCCTCGCTGAGAAACTTCGCCGCCAGCGTCGCAGCCGGCGCGAGCGTCGGCGCAAGCTTGGCCGCCTCCATGATGCTGGTGCGCGACAGATCGCGATCGCTGCGTTCGGTTTCGAGCGCGCGCGCGGTCAGCAGCACTCCGCGCTGGCGGCGATAGGCGACAGGATCGATCAGGCCGGCGGCGAGATTGTTTTCCAGAATCGCCAGCGCGCCATCCCAGTCGCCCTTGGCGCAGCGAAAGCCGAGGACGGCCTGCGACGCCCATGGCGAAGCAGGCGCAATCTTCAGCGCCTCTTCGGCCATCGCGACCGCGGTATAGGGATCGTCATTGCGCTGCGATTCGACGAACAGCCCGCGCAGACCGAGCAGGCGCGTATCGGCACGCTCCGCCATCGCGCGGAAGGCGCGCTCCGCGCCGTCCCGGTCGCCATGAAGCTGCGCGGCCTGCGCCTGCAGGACCAGCGCCAGCGGATCGTGCTGCGCAAGCTTCCTCGCGATGCCGGCATGACGCCGCGCCGAGAAAAGATCGCCGGTACCGACCGCGATCAGTCCATTCGTGATGGCGTCACGCCCGCGCGCGATCCGCTTTTCCTTGCGATGGCGGCGAAGCCGCGCCGGCACACGCCAGACGCCGCGCAGGAACGACCATGCCAGCGACACCACGACGAACGCGACGATCAGGATGAGGACAAACACCGGCAGCGAGGTGTCGATCTGCCATGCGCCGATCGACAGTGCGATATCGCCGTTTTGCTGGGCGATCCATGCCGCGCCCAGCCCCACCACCGCGATCAGACCGAGAAAGAAGACAATGCGAAGCATTCAGGATCCTGCTTTATCATTGCGGATCGGCGGGACGCGGCATTACGCTCATCGCGTCCTGCGCGTAATTGCGGGCGGCCCTCAGCGCGGCATCACGCGCATCGACCTTGTCGATCCAGGACTGCACCGGCGCGCGCTCGGCATCGGGCAGGGTCATCAGCAGACGCCGCGCCTCGGATACATCCTGCCGCTGCGCCGCGTCCCTGACGCGTGCGAGCAGATCGTCGGACTGCGCATCTCCGATCCGGCGCACGCGCACGAGCTTCATCGCGCTTTCCTGCAGGCGTTGGAAAAAGCCGCCGGTGACGGGCGTCTCGACCGGCTTCGGCGCAAGCTGCGGCAGGAGCGTTAGCAATTCGCCACTGAGCGCGGCGGCGCTCGGCACGCCGGTTGCCGCGAAAGGCTCCAGCGCTTTCAGCGCGCCGGTATCGCCGAATCTTTTCGTATTGTTCAGCGCCGCCTCATACGGTTCCGAATGGCTGACGATCTGGTTGAGCAGCGCCGCCGCGGCGACGCGCGGCACCGTCGGATCGGCCTGCGCCGGCCGCGCGGGCTTGTCCGCTGTCAATGCCACCGTGGCGCGTTCCAGTTTGGTAAGGCGCTCTTCGAGCGAGAAAGCATCCGATTCCTGCGCCACAGCTTTCAGCGCTTCGATGCTCGCGGCATTGCTCTCATCTTGCGCGCGCAGTTTGGCGATATCATCGCGTAATGCGGCGAGCGATTTTTCCAGCCCAGCGACTTTCGACGTCAGCGCCGGGTCCGCGGCGGGTGTGGCAGCCGCGACAGGCTTGTCCGTCTTCGTCTCGAGCGCCGCGATACGCGCGCGCAGCGCATCGATCGTCGCGCTGTCCGACGTGGCAGCCGTCTCGACTGGCGCGCGGCGGTTCATAAGAAGCACTGCGCCGGTGACCAGCGCGGCGATAATGGCGCTGGTCAGGGCGCGGGCGAGCATCGATCCGATCGCCGCGCCCCTGTCGGAGGAGGGCCACGACCAAGATGGCCGCCTGAAACGCGGCATGGAATATCCCTTGAAGCTGTCGCGCCAGCGCGAGGACGATTTGCCGGACGACTCGTTGGACGCGTTGCCGCCGGATGCGGAATCAGCAGAAGCTGAACCCGCGTCTTTGTCCGTGACATCTGTCGCGGTCAGTTCGATGGTGGGTCCCGGACGCTTACTGCCTTGAGGCAACGGCGTATCGTCGGTCATGCCGCCGGGCTTGTCGTCATCCATGGGCAGCCTCCTTCTCGCCGTTTTCAATCTAGCAGATTTTTGAAGGTGTCTGACGCGGAAATTCGCTCACGACGCCGCGCCGAGCGCGCGATCAAGCGCCTCAAATATGGCATTTTCATCCGGCGCGCGCGCCACGACGATACGGCCCGCGCCTGCTTCGCGCAGGATCGACGCGACGGTTTCCGATATGCAGACATGCCGCAACGCAAGAGCGAGAATTTCGATCCCGGACGCTTGCGCTGCCTCGACGAAAGAACGCGCACTGCGCCGTGAATAATGCAGCACGGCGTCAACGCTGTTGGTTTTGAACGCCGTCATCGCGGCATCGTCGAAAACGGGAACAGGCATCATGCGATAGGTGGTGTGGGTAATAACGGTGTAGCCGCGCTCGCCAAGCTCGATGGTCAGATCGCGGCCGAGATCGGCGCCTGCGAGATAGCAGAGCGTTGTGCCCTTTTTCAGTCCGGCCGTAACCGCCTCGCGCAGCGCAGCGCCATCGCCGCTCGCGCTGACCACATTGGTGAACCCGGCCTGCCGGGCCATTTGCGCCGACGCATCGCCGACCGCGAACAGTTTCAGGCCATGCAGCGGCCCGAGGGCCGGATCATCTTGAACCGCGCGGACGGCATTGGCGCTGGTAACGATGACCGCGTCGTAATTGACCTCGGTGTCGTAGTGAAACGGCAACGGTTCGAGCCGCAGCGCCGGCGAAACCAGCACGTCGAACCCCCTCGCACGCAGCCCCTGCGCGGTCTTTTCGTTGTCCGGGTAGGGCCGGGTCACCAAAATCGCCATATCGACTGCTTTCCCCGGTGAACCGGCCTGCTTCTGCCACAAATTGAACCCTTGGCGCGACGCTTTGGGCCTGGAATCGATCCGGGAACCACTTTTGTGCGACGCCCGCCGATGCTAACCACACCGGCGGCAAGGGCCCTTGTACTGGCAGATGGTAAAGGTTTGATTTGGCTCGCGATCATTCCACCCTGGTGCTCGGAATAGAGACCACCTGCGACGAGACCGCCGCCGCCGTGGTGGAACGCCAGCCGGACGGCAGCGGGCGGATTCTGTCCAATGTCGTTCGCTCGCAGATCGACGAGCATGCCCCGTTCGGCGGCGTGGTGCCGGAAATCGCCGCCCGCGCTCATGCCGATCTGCTCGATGGTATCGTCGCCCAGGCGATGAGAGACGCCGGGCTGGGATTTTCCCAACTATCTGGCGTCGCCGCCGCCGCCGGTCCCGGCCTGATCGGCGGCGTGATCGTCGGGCTGACCACCGCGAAGGCCATCGCGATGGTGCACGGTACGCCATTGATCGCGGTCAATCATCTCGAAGCCCACGCTCTGACGCCGCGCCTCACCGTGGCGCTGGCATTTCCATATTGTCTGTTTCTCGCGTCCGGCGGTCATACCCAGATCGTGGCGGTGCTCGGCGTCGGCCATTATGTCCGGCTTGGCACCACCCTCGACGACGCGCTCGGCGAGGCATTCGACAAAGTCGCCAAGATGCTCGATCTGCCCTATCCCGGCGGCCCGCATGTCGAGCGCGTCGCCATGGGCGGCGATCCGGCGCGCTTTGCCTTTCCGCGTCCGATGCTTGGTCGCCCGGACGCGAATTTTTCGTTTTCCGGCCTCAAAACCGCGGTCCGCAATGAGGCAAACCGCCTCGCTCCGCCGGACCCGCGGGATATCGCCGATCTCTGCGCGAGCTTTCAGGCAGCCGTGCTGGAAACGACAGCGGACCGCATCCGCGCCGGACTGAAGCTGTTTCGCGACCAGTTCGGCCCAACCCGCGCACTCGTCGCGGCCGGCGGCGTTGCGGCCAATCTCGCGATCCGCAACGCACTGCAGGATATCGCCGCCCGCGCGCAGACCACGCTCATCATCCCGCCACCCCAGCTATGCACCGACAACGGCGCGATGATCGCATGGGCGGGCGCGGAGCGTCTGGCGCTCGGGATGGTCGATACGATGGACGCCGCGCCCCGCGCGCGCTGGAAACTTGACGAAAATACCCAGACGCCAACCAAATTCATCAACACCCGCGCGCAGCACTAGCGCATGACGCCAAAATGCGGGACCCGATTTTCGGATAACGTCATGCGCCAAACTAAATAACGAGTCTCATGGCCTCACTCGACACCATCATGATCATCGGCGCGGGCGCATGGGGCACCGCGCTGGCCAACGCCGCCGCACGCACGGGACGCAGCGTCACGCTCTACGCGCAGGATGCCAAGGCGGCAGACATCCTCGCGCAAACACGCGAAAGCCCGCGTCTGCCGGGCGTGCAACTCGAGACAGGCATTCAGGTCAGCGCCGACCTTGCGGCAAGCGCAAAGGCCGGCGCGATCCTGCTTGTGGTGCCCGCGCAAAATCTTCGCGCGGCGGCGGGCGCGCTGGCGCCACATCTCGTCAAGGGCACGCCCGTCATCGTCTGCGCCAAGGGCATCGAGCGCGGCACGCGTAAATTCATGACGCAGGTTGTCACTGAGATGCTTCCGGACGCCGCGCCGGCAATCCTGTCGGGGCCGAGCTTCGCGCACGACGTGGCGCGCGGCCTGCCGACGGCGGTGACGCTGGCCGCGCATGACGAGGCGCTGGCGGTGAAACTCGTGCATGCGCTCGGCTCGGCGACGTTCCGGCCCTATCATTCGACCGACGTGCGCGGCGTCGAGATCGGCGGCGCGGCCAAGAACGTGCTGGCCATCGCCGCCGGTATCGTCGCAGGCAAAAAGCTCGGCGCGTCCGCGCTCGCCGCATTGACCACGCGCGGCTTCGCCGAACTGACGCGTTTCGGCCTTGCCTTCGGCGCGAAAGCCGAGACCCTCGCGGGCCTGTCGGGCCTCGGCGATCTGATCCTGACCTGTTCGAGCCCGCAATCGCGCAATTTTTCCTTCGGTGCGGCGCTCGGGCGCGGCGAGAAGCCGCCGCGCGAAATTTTGAGCGAAGGCGAAGCGACCGCGCCTGTCCTGATCCAGATGGCGGAAGAGAAGAACATCGACATGCCGGTGGCGAAGGCGGTCGCAGCCGTGCTCGCCAACGCCGTCACGGTCAATGAGGCGATGGACATGCTTTTGACGCGGCCGTTCCGGGCGGAGGGATAAGACAACCATGAATTACTGGCTGGTGAAATCGGAGCCTTCGGTGTGGTCGTGGGACCAGCAGGTCGCCAAGGGCGCGAAGGGCGAAGCGTGGACCGGCGTGCGCAACCACACCGCCAAGCTCAACATGATGAAAATGAAGAAGGGCGACCTCGCCTTCTATTATCACTCCAACGAGGGCAAGGAGATCGTGGGCATCGCGGAAATCATCCGCGAGCACTATCCCGATCCGAGCGACAAGACCGGCAAGTTCGTCTGCGTCGACATCAAGGCCGACAAGCCGCTCAAAAAGCCGGTCACACTTGCCGATGTGAAAACCGAGAAGAAACTCGCCGACATGGATCTCTTGAAGTATTCGCGCCTGTCGGTGCAGAGCGTGACGCCCGAGCAATGGAAGCTGGTCTGCAAGATGGGCGGACTGTGATCCCGGACAAGGCGGCTTTCATCCGCGCCAATACGCGCCGGCGTTATGTCCCGCTCGTTCCGGAAATCACCCTCTACCTTGCCGATGAAGCAGTCCCGCTCTGGCACAAGACCGAGCAAGAACTCGGCGAGCACGGCCTGCCGCCGCCGTTCTGGGCTTTTGCCTGGGCCGGCGGGCAGGCTCTCGCCCGCTACATTCTCGACAACCCCGATCTGGTGCGCGGCAAGAAAATTCTCGATCTCGCCTCCGGTTCCGGGCTGGTCGGAATCGCAACGATGAAGGCAGCAGCAGCCACGGCCGATGTGGCGGATATCGGCGCTTTCGCGCGCGCGGCCATAACGCTCAATGCAAGTATCAACCGTGTCGCGATATCCTTGATCGAGACCGACCTCCTGGCGGAGCCGGAGCCGCGGTCTCTTGTCTGGGACGTCATCCTCGCCGGCGATATTTTCTACGAACGCGACACCGCGCAGCGCGCGTTCGATTTTTTGACATCGCACGCAAAGCGCGGTGCGATGATTTTGATCGGCGACCCCGGACGATCCTATCTGCCCAAGGACAGGCTTGTCAGAATTGCCGACTACAGCGTGCCGGTGACACGCGACCTTGAGGACACGGAAATCAAGCAAACATCGGTGTGGGGGCTTTCGTAGCGGCTTTTAAAGCGCGTGTTTTAAAGCGTATGGCCCTTCTTTCGCATTTCCTCAATGAGCCGCGCCTTCAGATCGGTGCCGATCGATCGGCCCCACTCCTGGCCAAGGGACATGGTCTGGGCCGCCAGGGCCGGTGTCTTTTGCAGGACCTTCTGACCGGCGGGCGTGAGATAGAACGCGTTAATTGCCTTTATCTCATCGACGGAAAAATTATCGGCATAGAGCCCCGCGATCTTGTCCGATATTTCATCGACCCGTGTCAGGAATTCGGCCGAAACGGCGGGCATGAGAGCATCGTAATCCTTCGCGACGTCCGGACGCCCCTGAACGATCGCGGGCTTGAGCGCATTGATGACCACCGGCAGGATCGCCTTGAACTGCTCGGTGACGTTCATTGTGCGAACAAGGTCTTTCGCTGCTGCGAGGGCCTCGGGCGAAGGCGCCTCCGCCTGCACGGCGGACGCGGTCAGAACAAGGAATGCAAACGCCGCCGGCCGGAAAAAATGTTTCAACACGTTACTGTCCTCGCTGACGGGCCCGACTAAATTACGGGTGTGATTAATCCTGGCGCCCGCGCCCCATGATACCATGCCGGACAGCGGCCACCATGACACCGGGGCCAGGGGCGCGACAAAAGTCCTAAATGATGCAGCTTGTCCCACACCCCCCGGCAAGCGCATAATCCGGCTAATAAAAAGGTTTGTCTGCCGCTTCATGAAACGGCGGTTTGTGGAGGAATAACAATGTCCGAGATCATTCACGACGTCACGCCGGAATGGGCCAAGCGCGCCTACGTCGACGACGCGAAATATCGGGAAATGTACGCGCGTTCGATCAAGGATCCGAACGGGTTCTGGGCCGAGCAGGCCAGGCGCGTGGACTGGATCGAGCCATTCACCACGGTGGAAAACGTCTCCTTTGCGCCCGGCAACATTTCGATCAAATGGTTCGAGGACGGCGTGATCAACGCCGCCTACAACTGCATCGACCGTCATCTGGAAAAGCGCGGCGACCAGACCGCGATCATCTGGGAAGGCGACGATCCGAAAGATTCGAAGCACATCACCTATCGCCAGCTGCATGACGAAGTCTGCAAGATGGCGAACATCCTTCGCCTGCGGAACGTCAAGAAGGGCGATCGCGTCACCATCTACATGCCGATGATCCCGGAGGCCGCCTACGCGATGCTGGCCTGCGCGCGGATCGGCGCGATTCACTCGGTGGTGTTCGGCGGTTTCTCCCCGGATTCGCTCGCCAACCGCATCGAGGACTGCAAGTCCAACGTCGTCATCACCGCCGACGAGGGCGTGCGCGGCGGCAAGAAGATTCCATTGAAAGCCAATGTCGACGCGGCGATTGCAAAGTCCGGCGGCGTGGACTGGGTCGTGGTGGTGAAGCACACCGGCGGCAAGGTCGACATGGATCCGGTGCGCGACGTCTGGTACCACGAGGCCGCCGAGGTCGTCGAAAGCGAGTGCCCGTGCGAGCCGATGAACGCGGAAGACCCGCTGTTCATCCTCTACACCTCGGGCTCGACCGGCAAGCCGAAAGGCGTGCTGCACACCACCGCGGGCTATCTCGTCTATGCGTCGATGACGCATCAATACGTGTTCGACTATCACGACGGCGACATCTACTGGTGCACCGCCGACGTCGGCTGGGTCACCGGCCATAGCTACATTCTGTACGGCCCGCTCGCCAATGGCGCGATTACCCTGATGTTCGAGGGTGTGCCGAACTATCCGTCGAACTCCCGCTTCTGGGAGGTGATCGACAAGCACAAGGTCAACATCTTCTACACCGCTCCGACAGCCGTGCGTGCCCTGATGCAGGCCGGCGACGCGCCGGTGAAGAAAACATCGCGGGCGAGCCTGCGGCTGCTCGGCTCGGTCGGCGAACCGATCAATCCGGAAGCGTGGGAATGGTATTACCGCGTGGTCGGCGACAGCCGCTGCCCCATCGTCGATACCTGGTGGCAGACCGAGACCGGCGGCATCATGATCACGCCGCTGCCCGGCGCGACCAAACTCAAGGCCGGCTCGGCGACTCGGCCGTTCTTCGGCGTCGTGCCGGAAATCGTCGACGCCGACGGCAAGCCGCTGGAAGGCGAGTGCTCCGGCAACCTCTGCATCACGCGTTCGTGGCCCGGCCAGATGCGCACGGTCTATGGCGACCATGAACGGTTCGAGCAGACCTATTTCTCGACCTATAAAGGCAAATACTTCACCGGCGACGGCTGCCGCCGCGACGCCGACGGCTATTACTGGATCACCGGCCGCGTCGATGACGTCATCAACGTCTCCGGCCATCGCATGGGCACCGCCGAAGTCGAAAGCTCGCTGGTCGCACACGACAAGGTGTCGGAAGCCGCCGTGGTCGGCTACCCGCACGACATCAAGGGTCAGGGCATCTACGCCTATGTGACCCTGATGGCTGGCATCGAGCCGAGCGAGGAGCTGCGCAAGGAGCTGGTGGCGTGGGTGCGCAAGGATATAGGCCCGATCGCCTCGCCGGATCTGATCCAGTTCGCGCCGGGCCTGCCCAAGACCCGTTCCGGCAAGATCATGCGCCGCATCCTGCGCAAGATCGCCGAGGACGAGCATGGCAGCCTCGGCGACACGTCGACGCTGGCCGATCCGGCCGTGGTGACCGATCTCGTCAACAACCGCCAGAACAAGAAGCACGCCCCGGCCTGAGGCCGGGGACCCGCCGTCGCGCCGGGTCCGGGTTGCGTCCAAGTGGCGGATTTGGCGGTATTTTTCGTGCGGTCACAGCATTGTTAGGCTGCCTTGGCGGCCTGCGGTCACTTTTGCCCCGAGTGTTGTTTTGAGGGCATTTACTTCCTTGCGGCATTTTCGCTTTATGACGCCGTTTTTGCCGTCTTGCGCATGTCCGCCGGCCCCGTTCCTGCTATGGAATTGGCCGCTTCCGGCGCGCCCGGCGGCATTGTGGAGGTTCAAGATGTTGCGCAAATTCGCTGTGATCCTGCTGGCTGCCACCACCCTGGGCGTGGTTTCGGAAACCGCGTCTGCGAGGGAAATCGTGGGCGCTCCGGCCGGCTATTCGCCGGGCACAATCGTCGTGAAAACCAATGAGCGCCGGCTTTATTATGTGATGAATGGCGGTCAGGCTGTTCGTTACCCGGTCGGCGTCGGCAAACCCGGCAAGGCATGGGCCGGAGCGACCATGATCAGCGGAAAGTATCTGGCGCCCGCATGGTCGCCGCCGTCCGACGTGAAGCACGACCATCCGAATATCCCGGATGTGATTGCCGGCGGCTCGCCCGCCAATCCGATGGGCGTGGCCGCGATGACGCTGGCCGGTGGCCAATACGCCATCCACGGCACCAACCGGCCGAACTCGGTCGGCGGCTATGTCTCCTATGGCTGCGTGCGCATGTACAATCAGGACATCACCGACCTGTTCCAGCGCGTCTCGGTCGGCACGCCGGTGGTCGTGACCTCGCGCTGATCTTCAAACCAGATACTGGATGCAAAAAGCCCCGCTCACGCGGGGCTTTTTTATTCTGCCTATCTGTTCTGACGCTTGCACATTCGCGCGGTTCTGATTCCTTTTGAGTCAACAGACATCTTTCGACGCCCATATTTGAGTTTCGTCGAAAACTTAATTCTTTGTTTGACAAATCAGGCCCGAAAACACGACGATTAGGTACTAGGTCGGCGGGCTGGTCTATCCTTAAGAAGTAAACCAGTCCCGCCTGTCTCTAGTTGGCGATCCCGGAGCTCCGGGGACCACTCCGCTTCCCTTCCAGAAGGAAGCGGCACTTCGTACCGGCCCCTTCCACAAGGGCCACCCAAACCAAAAGCCGTTGCGGGTCAGAACCGTAGCGGCTTTTGTCTTTTTGATTAGCGACTCAATCGTCAGCTAACAAGAAAACTCATCCTACGCATTAGGCGATGTCATACAATTCCTAATGTCAAAAAAAAACGGATCACCACCAAAATAAATAACGACAAGAGAATTCTCATTGTCACGACCATAAACACCAACACGACAATTAAACGCATCAAAACTACAAGCCTGATGCTCAGAATAACGTCGGTCGCGAGCGCTGGCCGTCGTGATTTAGGCCTGGAATTGGTGGTACTAGCGATAATAAGAATATATACCTAGATAATATATTATTATGGGGCGGCAATGACACGCGATGCTGCAGAAATGCGGAAACGAAACAGTCTGAGCTAGAAATCGCTCGCGATGCCCTTGTTTTCCCAGTCGCCATAGCGCGTCGGCTCGGGACCGGCCGGACCCTGAATTTCCTTCGCGGTCTTGTGGATATTGTCCTTGTCCGCGCGCTCGGCCGCCGCACGCCGGGCCTCCGCCTCCGCCAGAGCGCGCTGCGCGGCGGGCGGCAGGGCACGGCGATTTTCGCCTGTTAACGGCGTTATTTCCGGACGCTCCGCCTTTTTCTCAGTCATCGAACAAACCTCCGCGGCATCCACAGTAATCCCATCGGCCCGCAACCGATTCTTACATTTGGCATATTCCGGTGTCACCAAGGCGGCTTCGCTACGGCCAGACGCCGTTCATTCCTGCTGGGTGGCATTTTCTTCGCATGAGTCCCTCGCGTTTCGCACCGCCGGCCGAAGTTCCCGGCCTCGCCGCGCGCCGCATCGCCGCCGACATTCTCGATGGCGTCCTGCACAAGCGCCGTACCCTTGACGACCAGCTCGAAGGCGCTGCGGCTCATCCGGGCCTCAAGACATTGTCGGATCGCGACCGCGCGCTGATGCGCCGCCTGGTGGCGACCATTCTGCGGCGGCTCGGAACGCTCGGCCATGTGCTGTCGCGGCTGCTGGATCGCGGCGTTCCCACCGACGCACCCCGCGCGCAAAGCGCGCTGCTGATCGGCGCCGCGCAGATTCTCTGGATGGACGTGCCCGATCACGCCGCCGTCGACCTGTCGGTGCGCCTCGTGCAGGCCGACCGGCGTGCCGGCAAATATGCCGGGCTCGTCAACGCGGTGCTTCGCCGCTGCGCGCGCGAGGGCCAGACGTTGGTCGAGGAAGTCAACGCCAGCATGATCGATCTGCCGCAATGGCTGGCCGCGCGCTGGATGGCCGCCTACGGCGAAGAGACCGCCAAGGCCATGGCGCATGCGATTTCCTTCGAGCCGCCGCTCGATCTCACCGTGAAATCCGAACCGCAAAACTGGGCGGCGCGGCTGCATGGCGAGGCGCTGGCCACCGGCACCGTGCGCACGCCGCTGCAAGGCTCGGTGACGATGCTGCCGGGCTTCAGCGACGGACAATGGTGGGTGCAGGACGCCGCCGCCGCGCTGCCCGCGCGTCTGTTCGGCGAGCTGAAGAACAAGAGCGTCGCCGATCTGTGCGCCGCGCCGGGCGGCAAGACCGCGCAGCTCGCGCAGGCCGGCGCGACCGTGACGGCGATCGACCGGTCGCCGGCGCGGGTGGCACGGCTGAAGGAAAATTTCGACCGGTTGTCGCTCGATGCGACGACGGTGGTCGCCGACGCCACCGAATGGAACGGCGCGGAATTCGACGCCATCCTGCTCGATGCGCCTTGCGCCGCGACCGGGACCATCCGCCGTCATCCCGACGTGGCGTGGCTGAAAAACGAAAACGACATCGGCGCGCTGATGGCGCTGCAAAAACGGTTGCTGCACAAAAGCGTCGCGCTGCTCAAGCCCGGCGGCATGCTGGTTTACTGCACCTGTTCGCTGGAACCGGAAGAAGGCGAGCAGGCCATCGAGACGCTGCTCGATCTCGAGCCGTCGATGAAGCGCGTTCCGGTCACGCCGTCCGAGGTTGCCGGCCTCACCGAACTGATCACACGGGACGGCGATTTGCGCACCCTGCCCTGCCATTTGCCCCACGCCGATCCGAAACTCGGCGGCCTCGACGGCTTCTACGCCGCGCGCCTGATAAAATCCTGAGTCGGGACAGCGATTTAGCCTGCTTCGCGGCGTTGGCGTGCGATACGTCATGACGCAACCCGCGATAGTGCCTTGCGCGCGTTTTACGATTAAAAGGAGTCGCGAGATTCCCTTGCGATGAGCCCATAACGCGTGTCTGCCGCCGGACAACGACGCATTTCAGGATTGCTGCTGGGCCGCGCCGCGCGGAAGGTGATGGCGCATGCCAGCAGCAATTCCGTGGCGCTGTCGCGGCTCTGGCCGGGGCGCAATGACCGCCTTCTGATCGCGCCGCACGATTTGCGCACCACCGACGCGACGCGGGCGGCGGAGATCTACTCCGGCCGCTTCGTGTTCGCCGGCAAGATCGTCACCTGCCATGGCCGCTCGGTGTTCGATCTCGATCCGCCCTCGGAGGACTGGGAGATCGCGCTTCTGGGATTCGGATGGCTGCGCCATCTGCGCGCCGCCGATTCGGCGATCACCCGCGCCAATGCCCGTGCGCTGATCGAGGACTGGGCCAACGCCAAGCGCAAAAGCGCCGTCGGCAAGCGCGCCGACGTGCTCGCCCGCCGTGTCATTTCCCTGCTGTCGCAGGCGCCGCTGCTGCTCGGCGAAGCGGACGGGAAATTCTACCGCCGCTTTTTGCGGAACCTGACGCGCGACATCCGTTATCTGCGTTACACCACGCTCGACATTCCCGATGGCGTCGCGCGGCTGCAGGTGCTGATCGCGCTGTGTTACGCCTCGCTCTGTCTTGCCAATCAGACCAAATTCATCCGCACCGCGACCAAGAAGCTGTCCGACGAGCTGCAGCGCCAGATCCTGCCCGATGGCGGGCACATCTCGCGCAATCCCGGCGCGCTGGTCGAGTTGATGCTGGATTTGCTGCCGCTCCGGCAGACCTTCGCCGCGCGCAACATCGCTCCACCGCAGGCGCTGCTCAATGCCATCGACCGCATGATGCCGATGCTGCGTTTTTTCCGGCACGGCGACGGCAGCTTCGCGCTGTTCAACGGCATGAGCACTGCTCCCTCCGGTGATGTCGCGACGCTGCTCGCCTATGACGACGCCCACGGCACGCCGATGCCGCACATGCCGCACGCCGGCTATCAGCGCGTCGATGCCGGACCGATGATGGTCATCGCCGATGTCGGGCCGCCGCCGCCGGCCAGCCTCAGCCATTTCGCCCATGCGGGCACGCTGTCGTTTGAAATGTCGTCCGGCACCTGCCGCATCGTGGTCAATTGCGGCATGGCCTCGACCAGCCGCGACAACTGGCGTGCCTTCGCGCGCTCGACCGCGGCACATTCGACGCTGGTGTTTCACGACACGTCTTCAAGCCAGTTCGTGCAATTGTCCTCGGTGAAAAAAATGCTGCAGGGCGCACCCATCGTCAGCGGACCCGGCGACGTGCAGTCCCATCGCGAGGTGACCGAAAGCGGCACGGTGCTGACGATGTCGCATGACGGCTACCGCAAGCCGTTCGGGGTGATCCACCGCCGTGTCCTGACCATCGCGCGGGATGGCTCAAGGCTCGAAGGTGAGGATGCGGTCAGCAGGGCACAGGGCGGCGCGTTTCGCGGCAACGACGATTATGCGCTGCGGTTCCATCTGCACCCGTCCGTGAAAGCGAGCCGGCTCAGCGATGGGCGCGGAGTGATGCTGGTTCTGCCGAACCGGGATGTGTGGACCTTCGAGGCCGGCGACCAGAAGGTCGATCTGGAAGACAGCGTGTTTCTCGGCGGCTCCGATGGCGCGCGGCGCACGGCGCAAATCGTCATCCGCCAGCACGCGCGCAACGTACCGACAATCCGGTGGAGCTTCGCACGCTCCGGCGGCTCGCAGTCGGCCACCATCGCCAGACGCAATGCGAAGCGCGAGCCCGAATTGCCGCTCTAGTTTTAGCCGTTTTGGAGCGATCTTTTTGCCAGCACCGCCTGCTCTTTCCCAAAAAGTCCTGATATGCGGCGCGAACGGTTTAACGCCACATAAATCCATGCTACGCGGCAGTCCTTCAACTGGACCCCACAAATGACCCATCCGCACCGCGTCACCCGCGCATTGCTGTCCGTTTCCGACAAGACCGGCCTGATCGAATTCGCCCGCGCCCTCGCGGTGCGCGGTGTCGAGCTGGTGTCCACCGGAGGAACCGCCAGGGCCATTGCCGAAACCGGCCTCAAGGTGATGGACGTGTCCGATCTGACCGGCTTTCCGGAAATGATGGATGGAAGGGTCAAGACCCTGCATCCCAAGGTGCATGGCGGACTGCTCGCCATCCGCGGCAATACGGAGCATGCCAAATCGATGAAGGATCACGGCATCGCACCGATCGATCTGCTCGTGGTCAATCTCTATCCCTTCGAGGCGACGATGCGCAGCGGCGCGAGCTTCGATGAATGCATCGAGAATATCGACATCGGCGGCCCGGCGATGATCCGGGCCGCGGCGAAGAACCACGAGCATGTCGCCGTCATCGTCGAGCCCGGCGATTATCAGGCCGTGCTCGACGAACTGGATTCTTTCGAGGGCGCGACCACACTTGCGCTGCGCAAGCGTCTCGCCTCCAAGGCCTATGCGCGCACCGCCGCCTACGATGCCGCGATCTCGAACTGGTTTTCCGCGCAGCTGAATATCGACGCGCCGGACTTTCGCGCCATCGGCGGAAAGCTCGCCGAAGCCCTCCGTTACGGCGAAAACCCGCATCAGACCGCGGCGTTTTATCTCACCGCTGACAAACGGCCCGGTGTCGCCACTGCGCGGCAGGTCCAGGGCAAGCAGCTCTCCTACAACAACATCAACGACACCGACGCAGCCTATGAGGCGCTCGCCGAGTTCGATTCCAGCCGCGCTGCGGCCTGCGTCATTGTCAAGCACGCCAACCCTTGCGGTGTCGCGGAGGGCAGCGATCTCGTCTCCGCCTACCGCAAGGCGCTGGCCTGCGATTCGACCTCGGCCTTCGGCGGCATCGTCGCGCTGAACAGGACGCTGGACGCCGAGGCCGCGCGGGCCATCACCGAAATTTTTACCGAAGTCATCATTGCGCCGGACGCCACCGAAGAGGCGATCGGGATCGTCGCGGCGAAAAAGAACCTGCGCCTGCTTCTGGCCGGCGGCCTTCCCGATCCGCGCGCGCCGGGCCTGACGGCGAAGACCGTCGCCGGCGGATTTCTGGTGCAGTCGCGGGACAACGCGGTGGTCGACGACATGACGCTCAAGACCGTGACCAAACGCGCGCCGACAAATAAGGAGCTTGCCGACCTGTTGTTCGCATTCCGCGTCGCCAAGCACGTCAAGTCCAACACCATCGTTTATGCAAAAGACCTCGCCACCGTCGGTATCGGCGCGGGGCAGATGAGCCGCGTCGATTCGGCGCGGATCGCCGCGCGCAAGGCGCAAGACGCGGCGAAAGAACTGGGCCTCGCGGAGCCGCTCACCAAGGGCTCTGTGGTGGCGTCGGATGCCTTCTTCCCGTTCGCCGATGGACTGCTGGTCGCGATCGAAGCCGGTGCGACGGCGGTGATTCAGCCCGGCGGCTCGATGCGCGACAATGAGGTGATCGAGGCCGCCGACGCCCACGGCATCGCCATGGTGTTCACCGGCACGCGGCATTTCAAGCACTGAACTTTCGTCCTTGCGAGCAGCAACGCGACAAAGCAATCCACGTCTCACCAAAGAAACTGGATTGCTTCGCTCGCAATGACGCGTGATGAGTCTGCTGAGGTGCTTATTCCCGCACCCGCGCTAGTAGCATCAGCCCGAACGCGAAAAACACCACCAGCACCGCCATGCCAGCCTTCTGACTCGCGGTGATGGCGGTGACGATGCTCACCACCAGCGGTGCGGTGAAGGACGTGACTTTTCCCGACAGAGCGAACAGCCCGAAATGCTGGGTGATGCGGTCTTTCGGCGCGAGCTTGATGAGAAGCGTGCGCGAGGCCGCCTGCAGCGGACCCGCGGCGAGACCGATCAGGAGTCCGAGCACGAGATAAGCCTTTTCGGCGGGCGCGGCGAACAGTCCGCCGCCCGGCACCGGCGGAGTGACCTTGACCACGAAAAACAGCGTGTCGCGATCGACCGAAAGGATCAGCAAGATCGCCGCCAGCAAAATCAGCATGCTGCCGGTGATGACTTTCTTGGGCCCAAGCAAATCGTCGAGCTTGCCGCCGAGCCAGGCGCCGAGCGTGCCTGAAATGGTCAGCAGAATTCCGAAGGCGCCGATCTGGATGGTCTGCCAGCCGAACGTGCCGGCCGCGTAGATGCCGCCGAAGGCGAACAGCGCCACCAGCGCGTCGGTGTAGACCATGTTGGCGATCAGGAATGTCGCCATGTTCGGCCGTGACGGCAGCGACGACAGCGTCTGGCGCAGATCGCGCAAACCCTCGCGCACCGCGCCCTCGATCGGCTTTTTCGCCGCGTGATCGGGCGTGAACAGGAACATCGGCAACACGAACACGATGAACCACAGTCCCGTGAGCGGGCCGGTGATGCGGTCGCCCTGATGCGAAGCCGCGTCGAGCCCGAACAATGGCGTCACACCGAGCAGGGTTTTTCCGGTGGCGGGATTGGCGGCGAGAAAGCCGAGAACGAGGATAAGACTGATGAGACCCCCGACATAGCCCGTGGCCCATCCGGTGCCGGAGAGACGGCCGATCCGGTCCGGCGGCACGAGATTGGGCATCATCGCGTTGTTGAACACGGTCGCGAATTCCGCGCCGATGGTCGCGACGCCGAACGCGATCAGAACAGGAAGGATCATCGACTGATCGCCGGGCCGCCCGATCCACATCGCGCAGGACCCGATGACCAGAAGCGCGCCGAACGCCGCGATCCACGGCTTGCGGCGTCCGCCCGCATCGGCGATCGCGCCGAGCACCGGCGAAAAAAACGCGATCAGAAGCCCCGCCGCGGATGTCGCGAATCCCCACAGCGACTGGCCCGCCGCCGGGTCGGGCGCGATATTCGTCGCGAAATAGGGCGCGAACACGAAGGTCGTGATCAGCGTGAAATAAGGCTGCGCCGCCCAGTCGAACAGCAGCCATCCGACAATCGCCGCACGGCCCGGATAGACGATTGGCGCACTTGCCGGCGCTGCGTTGATGTTTACGTGATGGGCCTCGGCCGTCATGCTCGTTCTCTCGCCATATTCGCACACGCTTATAGAGCAACGCGGCGATGTGTGCTCACTTTTGACGACGGTTGAATGGGATTTGCGATGAAGCGAAAATGGATGCGTGTTCTGGCGCTGATCGCGGCAGGACTTTTCTTGCAGCCCGCCTCGGCGCAGGATTTCCGCCATCGTCCCGATACGCCGCTGATCGCGAGCGCCGCCGTGCCCGTCGCCGCCGAACATGGCATGGTGGTGGCGCAGGAAAAGCTCGCCGCACGCATCGGCGCGGATGTGCTCAAACGCGGCGGCAACGCCGTCGATGCCGCGGTAGCGACCGGATTCGCGATGGCGGTGACCTATCCGCGCGCCGGCAATATCGGCGGCGGCGGCTTCATGCTGATCCATCTCGCCAGGGACCGTCGCAACATCGCGCTGGACTATCGCGAAACCGCGCCAGCCGCCGCGACAAAGGACATGTTTCTCGGAACTGACGGCAAGCCGGACCCGAAAAGGTCGCGCGACAGCGCGCTTGGCATCGGCGTCCCCGGCACAGTGGCCGGGCTTTCGATGGCGCTCGACAAATACGGCTCGGGCAAATTTTCGCTGCGCGAACTTCTGCAGCCGGCGATCGCGCTGGCGCGTGACGGATTCATGATCGAGGACGATTCCGCCGACACGCTGCCGGACATGCATGACCGTTTCGCCAGATGGCCCGCAAGCCGCAAGATTTTTTTGAAGCCTGACGGCGCGTCCTTCGCGGGTGGCGACAAATTCGTGCAGACCGATCTCGCAACCACCCTGCAGGCCGTCGCCGATCACGGTCCGCGCGGATTTTACGAAGGGCCGGTGGCGCAGAAGCTTGTCGCCGGCATCAGGGACGCGGGCGGCATCATCAGCCTCGACGATCTGAAATCCTATCGTCCGGTCGTCCGCGTTCCGGTGCAGGGCACCTATCGCGGCTACGACATCGTCTCGATGCCGCTGCCATCGTCCGGCGGCGCCGTGCTGATCGAAACGCTGAACATTCTCGAAGGCTTTCACATGCGCCAGCTCGGCGCGCAGTCGGTGGATTCGCTGCATGTCCTGATCGAGGCGATGAAGCGTGCCTATGCCGACCGCGCGCGCTATCTCGGCGATCCGGCCTTCGTCAACGCGCCGCTGACGCGACTGTTGTCGAAGGACTACGCCACGAAGCAACGCGCCGGCATTGACATGGCGAAGGCCACACCGGCGCAAGCGGTTCTCGCGAAGGAAGCGCGTGAGGGCGTCAACACCACGCATTTCTCGGTGGTGGATAAGGACGGCAATGCGGTGAGCAACACCTACACGTTGAATTTCAGCTACGGCGTCGGGCTTGTCGCCGACGGCACCGGCGTCCTGCTCAACAACGAACTCGACGATTTCACCGCCGCGCCCGGCGCGTCGAACGCCTACGGTCTTGTCGGCTACGAGGCCAATCTGCCCGGACCCGGCAAGCGGCCGCTGTCTTCGATGACGCCGACCATCGTGCTGAAGGACAACAGACCCGTGCTCGTCACCGGCTCGCCCGGCGGCAGCCGCATCATCTCCACCGTGCTTCAGGTGATCGTCAACGTGCTCGACAACGGCATGAATGTCGCGCAGGCGGTCGATGTGCCGCGCCTGCACCATCAATGGCTTCCCGATGAAGTGCGCGTCGAGGAAGGATTTCCGCAATCGACGCTCGACGGGCTACGCGCGCGCGGTCACGCTATCGTCGCGCCGATGGGACAGACCTCCGCCAACTCCATTGCGGCGGCATCGCCGGCAGGCTGGCTCGGCGCGCCCGATCCGCGCACGCGCGGTGCGGAAGCGGCGGGCTACTGAGCGATTCTCACCTTTTTTTGCACACGACAGGGCGCACGATCTGCGTAAGATCGTGCGCGGCGCCGTCACAGAATGGCGACATAAAATAATAAGTCTGGGGAGATTCACATGACTGCGGTTCAGCCGGGCGATAGCGCGGCAAAAGTTGTTCAAATCGAAGACACGAGCCTTCTGGCTTTCTATCGCGACATGAATGTCCCCGAGCGGCGGACGTTCTGGGCCTGTGCCACGGGCTGGACGCTCGACGGCATGGATTTCATGATCTATCCGCTGGTGATCGGCACGATCATCGCGCTGTGGAAGGTCGATGCCGGGACCGCCGGCTTCGCCGGGACGGTGACGCTGCTCGCCTCGGCCATCGGCGGCTGGCTCGCGGGCTATCTCGCCGACCGCATCGGGCGAGTGCGTACGCTCCAGCTCACGATCCTCTGGTTCTCCTTCTTCTCGCTGGTCTGCGCCTTCGTGCAGGATTTCAACCAGCTTCTGGTCGCGCGCGCCTTGCTCGGCCTCGGTTTCGGCGGTGAGTGGGCCGCAGGCGCGGTGCTGATCGGCGAGGCGATCCGTCCGCAATTCCGTGGCCGCGCGGTGGGTTCGGTGCAGTCGGGCTGGGCCGTGGGCTGGGGACTTGCGGTGCTGGCGCAGGCGATCCTGTTCTCGCTTCTGCCCGCCGATATCGCGTGGCGCTGGATGTTCGCAGTCGGCGCATTGCCCGCGCTGCTGGTTCTTTACCTGCGCTCCTACGTTGAAGAGCCGAAAATCTCGGCGGAGACGATGGCGCGGCAAAAAGAGGCGGGTGATCGACCGGCCTTGTGGGAGATTTTCTCCGGCCCGATTTTCAAGACCACAGCCCTCGCCTCGCTGGCCGCGACGGGCTGCCAGGGCGGCTACTACGCGATCACCTTCTGGGTGCCGCGCTTCCTCACCACCGAGCGCAAGCTTTCGATTGTCGGATCGACCGGCTATCTCGCTACCCTCATCATCGGATCGTTCATCGGCTATCTCACCGGCGCGTGGCTGGCGGACCGGATCGGGCGGCGCAATTTGTTTCTGATCTTCTCGCTGGGCGCGATATGCGTCGTCGTCGCCTACACACAATTGCCGATCACCAACGAGGTCATGTGGGTGCTGGGCTTTCCGCTCGGCTTTTTCGCATCCGGCGCGTTTTCCGGCATGGGGGCATTCCTGACTGAACTGTTTCCGACGCGCCTGCGCGGATCGGGGCAGGGCTTTTGCTACAATTTCGGCCGCGGCATCGGCGCGCTGTTTCCGTTTCTGGTCGGCGCGCTTTCAGCGACCACCACGCTTGCCAATGCAATCGCAATCTTCGCGGTGATGGCCTATGTCGTGTTCTTCGCAGCCGCCTTCGCGCTGCCGGAAACGCGCGGAAAGGTGCTGCACGCCGATGTCTGAAGCTCCCGCCGGAAATCCCCCGGTCTGTCCGGGGCCGCCCGCGACACAACACGGTCCGACGCGGTTCAGGGTGCCGCGCGGCGCCGTCGATACGCACGCCCATGTCATCGGTACGCCGGATGAGTTTGTGTCCGGGCGCTCCTACACGCCGCCGCCGGCGCCGGCGGCCAATTACATCGCGATGCTGGATTCAACCGGCATGACCTATGGCGTGCTCACGCAGGTCAGCGTGCACGGCACCGACAATCGCCTGATGGTCGAGACGCTGCGCGCTTACCCGCAACGCCTTCGCGGCATCGCGGTGATCGCGCCCGATTGTCCGGAGAAAGAGCGGATCGCACTGAAAAACTCCGGCGTGGTCGGGCTGCGCATGAATGTGCTTTATGCGGGCGGCGGTCTCGATCTCGGCCAGATCGAAACCTATGGAGCGATCTGCCGGGAGATGGGCTGGCATCTGCAATTCCTGCTCGATGCACGCGACCTCGTGACGCTCGGCCCGCGTCTGGCAAAATTGCCGGTGCCGTTCCTGGTCGATCACATGGGGCATTTCCCGACATCGGCCGGCGTCGATCATCCAGGGTTCAAGGTTCTGCTGTCGCTGGTCCGCGACGGCGCCTGGGTGCGGCTTTCGGGCGCCTATCGCGACACCGTCGACGGCTTTCCCTATCGCGACACGATTCCGTTTGCCCGCGCACTCACCGAGGCCGCGCCGGATCGCTGCGTCTGGGGCTCGGACTGGCCGCATGTCGCCAACTGGCATGTCATGCCGGGCGTTGGCGATCTGCTCGATCTCCTGGCCGACTGGGTGCCTGACGACAAACTGCGCGACAGGATCCTTGCCGATAATCCGCAGCGGCTGTTCGGATTTCCTGCTGCCGGCTAGCGCCGTGCGTGCGACATTTGCGGCGGCGCGGACTTCCTATCAAGAGTGCTTCAGGGATGTTTGGGCAGCTGCCAGCCCAGCCGCCAGCGCCTGCATTTCTTCAGCAGCGGACTTGGATCGGCACTGAGGCGCACCGTCCCGCCATCTTCAGTGTCGATCGCTTCAAGAGCTTTGCCCATGCGGGTGCGCGCGATGGTCTGCGTCTGCAGGCGTAACGGTTTCGAATCGGGGACAAAGGGCCCGATATAGGGATTCGTGTTGATCTCATAGATTGCGATCCTGCCGTCGACGATCGCGTAGTCCGCCCTGCCGAACTCGATATGCGCCAGTTCAAAAGCGCGCGACAGATCGGGGCTGAAGCGGTTTTGCGACACGGTCTCGTGTTCCTCGCGCGCGACAGGCTCGGTGATGTCGTCCCACTTGCCGTATTTCACGAGCCAGTTCTTCTCGACCGCGATGTGATCGACGGAATATTGATCGCCGATCCGGAAGGTCCCCCATTTGTGAAACAATCCGTCGGCGTCGCTGGACGAGCAGTATTCCGTGACGATCGCGCCGCGAAGCGGTGTCCCACTGTTTTCAAGATCGGACAGGGCCGTCTCGAGTTCGGCCTGCGAATGGATCAGACCGGTGAGCGGAGAACCGTGATCCGTCTCGAACCGCACAAACACCGGAAACCGCGCTGGCCGGGGGGATTCATCCGCGCGGTAGGCGTTGAACGGATTGATGCCGGAGCGGTGCAAGGTCCGCAGCAATGCAAGCCGTGATTTGACTTTCGCAGGATCGTTGAGGCAGCGCAGACCTTCGCCACGCATCGCCCGGTAAAGCTCGGCGGCGACGCCAAGCAGAAATGGCGGCAGTCGTTCGATGTCGGAGAATATGTAGGTGGCCCTGGGAATTCGGCGCGCGCCGAGCAGCCGTTCATAACTCATGATCTTCAGCGATGGCGCCGGAAAACCGAAAGTGCCGTTCTGAATGCTTTTCAGCGAGTAGCCGTGGCCCCGTGTGGTGATAAACACGATCATGCGCGCATCCTCAGGAGGCCCGGGAAGATGAGGAGCGCGCGATGTCGCAGAACGCCGCCGCCCTTGCGGCCGCCCGCACGTTCCTGCCGCTGCGATAATGCAAAAGACAATCCCAGAACGAACGCCCAAGCACATCACTGTCCTGCAACGCCCGGATCTCCCCGTAGGCATCGGCGAGATGACCCGCGATCAGCAATTTCAAGATACCCCGCACGGCCAGGTAGCCAAGCAGATCGTGATAGCAGGGTGCGCGGAACTCCGGGTGGCGGGCGACCACGGCTGCGAGGGCTCCCACGGAGTCGGGGCCCTGCCTTGAGATGGAATCCGCGCTCTGCACTTTCAGAACATCCTTGCCGCTGCCCAGATATATTTTGGAGCCGGCGGAAAGCCGTAACAGGAAATCCCGGTCCTGATGCCGATGAAGTGTTACGTCATAGCCTCCGATGGCATCGAAGGCCTTGCGACGGACCGACACCGTCGAGTTGGTGAGCGGAATGGCGTGGGTGATCAGCAGATCGGTGAGACGTCCTTGATCGAAACTGCCCGAGGGCTGGATCGCGTCCCGCCTTTTTCCGCGGCGCTCCACCACGAAACTGTCGAGAACGGCATCGATCTCGGGATGGGCGCGATAGAATTCGATCAGCCGCGCGGGGCGTGACGCGTCGAAGGTATCGTCCGAATCGAGAAAGGCGAGAATGGGCGCGCTGGACGCCGCCGCGCCGACATTGCGCGCGTGGTTGCCGCCCTCGCGCTTTGGGAGCTTGATGACTTTAATGGACTTCCCGTCATAGGCACCCAGCACGTCGGGTGTCCGGTCGGTCGACCCGTCGTCGACCACGACAATCTCGACTGCGGAAAGCGAAGCCGACAAGACGCTGTCGATGGTTTTCCCGACGGATTGCGCGCGATTGAAGGTCGGAATGATGACCGCCAGCTCGCTTTTTCCGGATGGCGGTTCCATATCGTCGCTCGACAATGAATTTCACGATATGGCGCATCAGTGTCGCCGGCACGGATAAAAATCAAGGCCCGGCGAAACCGGGCCTTGATGCGTTCAGAGCGAAAGAGCCCGAATGCGCGAATTAGAATCGGGAACCCTTCGATCAGGATATCAAGCGCGACCGCCCGGAGGTGGGGGTGGTGGTCCCATCAAAATCTTCGACATGAGTTTCTCCTTCAGCGCTGCGGCTGGTGAACCGCGGGGGAAATGGGGGGTGGAGGAGGCGGTCCCATCAAAACATTCGACATAACTTTTCTCCTTTTAGTGCCATTGCTGCACGGCGGTGAATTCAGGTGGCGGTAGTGGCGGTCCCATTAAGACATTCACCACCAAGCTACACATAATCAGGCGATATGCGAGCTGACGCCGAAGCGATCAATAACCCGAAGGATCGGCCTGGCATTCAGCGTGTCTTCGTTCTGAATGTCAATTTTGATCGGTCGCGTCACACCGGCCTCGAGCAAAATTGTCGCGGAACCGGGGATCCGGGCAACACATTGGTGCCTGTTGGGAACTCGGTGAGTTTCATTCCGCTGATTTGGTTCAAATTGATGGAAATTCAGCATGTCAAGGATCACTCACCTTTGAACCACCGGTGTCTTCGGCGATTGCTGCGATAGTTTCCGGATTCGGATGATGACCTGATCAAACCGCCTCGATTATCCGGCCGGATCAATTGCGAGGTGGAATGCGCCAGAGCAAAATTTCTCAGATAGCCGGAATGCTTTGGTTCGCTATAAGGAAGCCCGAAAAATCAACCCCGGCCATTTTTCCGAAGCAGATGCTGGAGAATCCGATTGCGACAATTGACGTGTTATCAAATTTATAAAGCTGCGCCGCGCATCGTGCCCGGCCGCTCCGACCGCGCGTGGATGGATAATACGGATCAGCGGTTTGCCTATCGCTGCCTTCCCCTGACAACTGCAAATTCGATGGGTTGGGACGTGCTGTGCCCTTCGGGAGTCCGCGCCGAATGGAACGGCGGAAACAATCTTGGGGATATCAAGGTCGAGGTCGACGAACCTGCATGGCGCGAGGGCCAGCTGGTCTCCTCGCATTTCGGACACGGAATTCTCACGTTTCAGCTGGGCTATCTCTTCCGCACCGAGCCCGGGATCGGAATCTGGGCGCGCGGAGCGCCAAATCTTGTCAAGGACGGCATTGCGCCGCTGGACGGCATCATTGAAACGGACTGGATTCCGTTCACATTCACGATGAACTGGCTGTTCACCCGGCCCGGCGCTGTGGAATTCAAAAAGGACGAGCCCTTTTGTTTTCTGACCATGATCGGATACCGGCAGCTGGAAAATGTCGAACCCGAGATTCTGCGGCTGGATGACGCGCCGGAGATTCGCGACCAGTTCAACGCTTGCAGGGACTCGCGAAACAAATTCAACGCAGCCCTGAAAGAGCATGATCCAGAGACGGCAAAGGAAGGCTGGCAGAAATGGTATTTCCGCGGCGAACCGCCAAAAGGTGAACCTTCTCCGCACCACACATCGAAAATCAAGCTGACCGCGCCGAAATCCAAAATCTCCGACAGAGCCGACTAGCCCGCCGGATAATTGGTCCACCAAATCCATCGGCAACGGCCAAGCCGCGTGACATGGGTGCGGTTCAAAGAAAGCATGCGATGACCACGCTGAAAGGCAAGACCCTGTTCATTTCCGGCGGCAGCCGGGGCATCGGCCTTGCCATCGCGCTGCGCGCCGCGCGCGACGGCGCCAACCTCGTGATCGCGGCCAAGACCACAACGCCGCAGCCGAAACTCGAAGGCACCATTTTCACCGCCGCCGAGCAAATTCGCGCGGCTGGTGGGAACGCGCTGCCCGTCGCCTGCGATATCCGCGACGAGGCCCAGGTGATCGCGGCCGTCGATCAGGCGGTGAAGGAATTCGGCGGCATCGACATCTGCGTCAACAATGCCAGCGCGATCAGCCTCACTCCGGTGCAGGCCACCGAGATGAAGCGCTTCGACCTGATGATGGCGATCAATACGCGCGGCACGTTTCTGGTCTCGAAGACCTGCATCCCGCATTTGAAGAAAGCGCAGAACCCGCACATTCTGATGATGTCGCCGCCGCTCGACATGAGCGCGAAATGGTTCGCGTTTTCGACCGCCTACACCATCGCCAAATACGGCATGAGCATGTGCGTGCTCGGACTGTCCGGCGAATTGAAAAAGGACGGCATCGCGGTGAATGCGCTGTGGCCGCGCACCACCGTCGCGACCGCCGCTGTCGGCAACCTGCTCGGCGGCGACGCCATGATGCGTGCCAGCCGCAAGCCGGACATCGTGGCAGACGCGGCACATGCGATTCTCACCAAGCCGTCGCGCGCGCTCACGGGACAATTCTGCATCGACGATAAAATTCTCTATGCGGAGGGCGTGCGTGACTTCGACCAATATCGCGTCGATCCGTCCGTGCCGCTGATGCCGGATTTCTTCGTGCCGGAGAGCGACGCGCCACCACCCGGCGTCAGCGTCATGCCGATGCCGCCGCTTGAAGCGATGATGAAGACTGCGCGTTAGGCGCTTTGTCCCGATCCGGCAAACTGCAACACGATCTCCCGCCGATGCGGGCGGGCACGGTGCTCGATGAGATAGATGCCCTGCCAGGTGCCGAGCGTCATGGCGCCGTCGATGACCGGAATCGTCAGCGTGACCGATGTGAGCATGGTCCTTATATGCGCCGGCATGTCGTCCGGGCCTTCGGCATCGTGGATCCAGCCGCCATTTTCGGGCGCGAGCCGCTCGAGCGCCGTTGTCAGGTCTTTCAGCACGTCCGGGTCGGCATTTTCCTGAATTGTCAGCGAGGCCGAGGTGTGCCGCACGAACAGCACCAGCGCGCCGGTCCGCACCTTTGCCTCGCGCAGAAACTGCCGCGCCTCGGACGTGATGTCGAAAAATCCGGAGCGGGACGTCTCGACGGTCAGAACCGACGTCGCGACCGTGTCAGGCTTGACAACTGTCAGCTGCGTGAGACGGTCGCCCGTTTTCACCATTGCTTGTCCGATCCTCACGCGATCCGCGCCATCGTCTCCTCATCGAACCGGCCGCCAAAATATTTTTCGACGGCGGCAACGAACAGATCGCACTTGCAGGTCGCGTGCGCGAACAGCGTCATCGAGGAGCAGAATTTCAGATCGTCAGGATAGCCGAAAATTTCGGAGACGGATTTGCCTTCGATGGCGTTGACGAGGCCGGTGCATTCGCGCAGCCGCGGGCCGAGAATCGGATGATCGAGATAAAGCGCCGCCTCGGCGCGCGAGGTGATGGCATAGCGCTGCGCCATCGCGCTGTGGCCGAGCCCCTCGAACTGGGGAAACACGAACCACATCCAGTGACTGCGCTTTTTGCCCGCGCGCAGCTCCGTAATCACCTGCGGATAAACCGGGGCCTGGGCTTCGACAAAGCGATCGAGATCGGCACTCATGACGCTTCCCTCGCCGCTAGCTTAACGCCCGCGAACGGCTTCGGTCGCAACCGGGGATGGCGAATTTTTTTATCCGGGTATTATTGACACTGCATAATTCATCCGGGTAATATACTTTTGACGCTGAGATACTTGAGGTTTCGATGTCCGAAATTATCGCCTTCGACGGGAATCACTGCATTTCCTCTGGTCCCCTCGCTTCGGCGGCGAAGGAGATCAAAGTCTATCTGGAGAACTGCCCCGACGCGCAAATTCTCGCCTTCGACAGCAAGACCAGCCAGCCGGTCGAGATCGATCTGCGCGGATCGGCCGCGGACGTTCACGCGAAACTGCCGCCAGCCGACGAGGCGAAAGAGACGCCGCGTGGGCCGGGGCGGCCGAAGCTCGGTGTCATCGCCCGCGAGATCACGCTACTGCCGCGGCACTGGGAGTGGCTGGCGAAACAGCCCGGCGGCGCGTCGGTCGCAATCCGCAAGCTGATCGAGGAGGCGCGAAAAAGCGGCGCGGATGCAAAGCGCACGGCGCAGGAATCCGCGTATCGCTTCATCACCGCGATGGCGGGAAACGCGCCTCATTATGAAGAGGCGCTGCGCGCCTTGTTCGCGAACGAGGACACGCGCTTTCATGCGCTCACGGAAAGCTGGCCGCGCGACATCCGCGACCATGCAAGGACGCTGGCGCAGCGCGCCTTCGAAAAATAAAGCGAATACAGGAAAGCCGCCTCGCGGCGGCTCATCCTGAAAATTCAAACTCGCAAGCTTCGGATTGCCAAGCTTCAAACGGACGGCTTGAAGTTCTGGAGCGGGCGAAGGGATTCGAACCCTCGACCCCGACCTTGGCAAGGTCGTGCTCTACCCCTGAGCTACACCCGCATCGCAGAAATTCGGGGCCTCAGGCCCCGGGCGGACACCTATGCCAAAACCGGCCCGGCAATGCAACACCGCGAGGCCCCTGAAAGCAGGTCTATTTTTCGGGTCGTTTTGGCGCTTTTCCCGTCCAAATCCATGTTCCCGAAGGTTTTCGCGAGCCGTCCCGCGCTCCGCCGCGATTGAAAATCACGCCCATGCCCGCCATTTATGGTGTCGGCATGCTAGACAGCGGCCTAAGTCCTGAATGCCCCAGCGAGGATCACATTGACCATCATCGAGCAAAGCGGCGACGCGGCCACCGGCGCGGCCCCGTCGGATCTCATCAAGGACACCACCACGCAGTCCTTCGTGAAGGACGTGATCGAGGAATCGAAGCGCCAGCCGGTGCTGATCGACTTCTGGGCGCCGTGGTGCGGACCCTGCAAACAGCTCACCCCGATCCTTGAGAAGTCGGTGCGGGCCGCCAAGGGCAAGGTCAAGCTCGTGAAAATGAATATCGACGAGCATCCGGCGATCCCGGGCCAGATGGGCATTCAGTCGATCCCCGCCGTGATCGCCTTCGTCAACGGACAGCCCGCCGATGGCTTCATGGGGGCGCTGCCCGAAGGCCAGGTCAACGCCTTCATCGACAAGCTGACGCAGGGCGTACCCGCAGGCGGCACCGCCGATCTTCTCGAGGAAGCCGCGGCCCTGCTCGCCGAGGGCGACGCCGCCACCGCCGCCTCGCTCTACGCGCAGGCGCTCAGCGAGGACAGCGCCAGCATTCCTGCGATCGCGGGTCTCGCGCGCTGCTACGTTCAGGCGGGCGCGCTGGAGCAGGCCAAGCAGACGCTGGCGATGGTGCCGGAATCCAAACGCAACGATGCCGCGATTTCCGCAGTCCAGATCATGCTCGATCTTGCCGAACAGGCCCAGGATGTCGGGCCGGCGGACGAACTTGAGAAAAAGGTCGCGGCCGATCCGCTCGACCATCAGGCGCGTTTCGATCTTGCCACCGCGCTCAACGCCGCCAACAAACGCACGCAAGCCGCCGAGCAGCTGCTCGAAATCGTCAAGCGCGACCGCAAGTGGAATGACGACGGCGCACGCAAGCAGCTGGTGCAGTTCTTCGAGGCGTGGGGCGGCGATGACGACGCCACCGTCGAGGGCCGCAAGCGGCTGTCGACGATCCTGTTCTCGTAAGCAACTTCCGCCGGACAAAGGCGATCACACGCGAGAGTGAAAACCGGATGCCGATCAATGCCGAATATCGCGGACCCGGCGACCTTCCGGAAATCGTTCCGGTGTTTCCGCTGGCCGGCGCGCTGCTGCTGCCGCGCGGACAGATGCCGTTGAACATTTTCGAGCCGCGCTATCTGGAAATGATCGACGACAGTCTGCGCGACGGGCACCGCATCGTCGGCATGATCCAGCCCGACACGACCCATTCGCGCAGCGAGGCCGCGCCCTCGCTGTTTCGCATCGGCTGCGCCGGGCGCATCACCCAGTTCGCCGAGACCGGCGACGGGCGCTATGTGCTCGAACTCACCGGCATCGCGCGATTCAAGGTGGTCGAGGAATTGAAGGTGCTGACGCCCTATCGCCAGTGCAAGGTCGACTTCTTTTCCTTCGTGGACGATTTCACCGCGCGCAAGGGCGAGGATGAAGTCAACCGTCAGGCGGTGCTCGACGCGCTGACCGACTTTCTGAAAGCCAACGAACTGAAGGTTGACTGGGACGGCATCAACGCCGCGCCCAACGAAGCGCTGGTGAATGCGCTGGCGATGATGTCACCCTATGGCGTCGCCGAGAAACAGGCGCTGCTGGAAGCGCCGGATCTCAAGACCCGCGCCGAAATCCTGATCGCGGTGACGCAGATGGAACTGGCCAAGAAACAGACGCCGGGCGACTCCACGCTGCAATAAGGCGTTGATCTGTCCCGCGCCGCCGTTTTAGTTTCGTTCATCCGTTTCATTCAAGGCATCCGATGACGACACCGGCCTCAGAGCGCCCCGACGCAGTCGATCCGAAACTTCTGGAAATTCTGGTTTGTCCGCTGACCAAGAGCCGGCTGGAATATGATGCTGCCGCGCAGGAATTGATTTCACGCGCGGCGAAACTGGCCTATCCGATCCGCGACGGCATTCCGATCATGCTGCCTGAAGAAGCGCGCAAGATCAGCTGACGCTTCGCCCGCAAAAAGCCGTGCCCCTCATATTTCTATCGCTTCATGGTCCGTTATCGCCTCGCCATCTTCGATCTCGACGGGACTCTGTCCAACAGCTTCCCCTGGTTCCTGCGGGCGCTCGATGTTGTCGCGGACAAAAACCGGCTGAAACGCGTGCCGCCGGGTGACGTCGAGAACCTGCGCGCCAAGACGCTTCAGGAAATTTTCGCCGCGCTTGGCGTGTCGCGCTGGCGGCTGCCCGGCATCACCCGTGATATGCGGGCGATGAAATCGGCCGCGCTGCACGAGATCACGCTGTTTCCGGGCGCGGACGAAATGCTGCGGCGGCTGCATGCGGCGGGCATCACGCTCGCCATGGTCAGTTCGGATTCCGAGGCGAATGTCCGTCACTCGCTCGGCGAGGCCGCGGCGCTGATGTCCTTTTATGATTGCGGTGCATCGCTCGGCGGCAAGGCGAAGAAGTTCCGTCGCGTGCTGCGGACGCTGAAGGTTCAGCCAAGCGACGCCATTTATATCGGTGACGAAATCCGAGACAGCGAAGCGGCGGGCGTGACCGGAATGGATTTCGGCGCCGTCAGCTGGGGCTACAACACCGCCGAGGCGCTGCGGAAGCTTTCACCGGCCTTCCTGTTCACGTCACCCGAGGACATTGTCCGCGAACTGTGCGGCCATCGTTAAAGCGCTTCGCCGCGCAGCAACCGCGGCACCTCGCCGGTCAACCCGGCTGCCTGGCGAATGAATGCGCTTTTCAGCGGCGGCACCCGATCGACAAGGCCAAGCCCGATATCGCGCACGCTTCGGAGCAGCGTCGATTCGTTCGAGAACAGCCCGTTCAGCGCATTGGTGGCGACACCCATCGCCACGGTGTCGAAGCGCCGCCAGCGCTGGTAGCGCTCCAGCACGCCGGCCTCGCCGAAATCGAGCCCGAGCCGCGCGGCATCGACAACGACCTCCGCCAGCGCCGCGACATCCTTCAGCCCCATATTGAGACCCTGCCCCGCGATGGGATGGATGACGTGCGCGGCATCGCCGACCAGCGCCAGACGCTCGCCGATGAAAGAGCGCGCGACGAAATAGCCGAGCGGAAACGCGCGCGGTTTGCCGATGGCCTTCACTTCGCCCAGATGCAGGCCGAACCGCTTTTCAAGCTCCTCATGAAATTCATCGTCCGGCAAAGCGGCGATGCGCGCGGCCGCGGCGCGGGTTTCGGTCCAGACCAGCGACGAGCGGTTGCCTTTGAGCGGCAGGATCGCGAACGGTCCTGAAGGCAGAAAGTGCTCCTCGGCCCGCCCGTGATGATCCCGCTCATGGGAGACGGTCACCACGATGCCCGACTGATTGTAGTCCCATCCATGGGTCGCGATGCCTGCGCGCTCGCGCAGTTTGGAGCGTGCGCCATCGGCCGCGACAAGCAGCGCGGCGTCGACGGACGAGCCGTCGCTCAGGCGCGCCTTGATGCCGTCGGAATGCGTATCGAACCCGGTGACGCCGAGCGGGCGCAATTCGACGCCTTCGCTCGCCGCGCGCGCCACCAGCGCGTCGATCAGACGGCGGTTCTCCACCATATGCGCGAACGGCTCGCCCGGCGCGACATCCCCTGTGAAGGTCAGGAAGGCCGGGCGGGTGGCGTCGTCGAGTTTGCTGTCGGTCACCACCATGTCGAGAATCGGCTGCGCATCACCCGCAACCGCCTCCCACACGCCGAGCACTTCGAACAGGCGGCGGCAGGCGGCAACGATGGCAGAGGCACGGGGATCGGCGCTTGGCTGCGTCGCCAGCGCCGGATCGGCGACAATAATGGGTGTCGCCGGGCCAAGTCCCTGACGAAACGCGAGCGCCAGGGCAAGGCCCGCGAATGCTCCACCACCGATAACTATCCCGCGCTGCGCCATGGTGCCCTGCATCCGTCGCCCTTGTCTCGACGGCCGCGTTGTATCAGGGTTTGCCGCCATGCGGAAATCGCGATCCGCATGTGCTTAACGTCATCGTAGCGGCTTTTACTGGAACATTGATGTCGAGCGGCCTGTCCGATCTTCTTTCCATTCTTGACCTTGAACAGCTTGAGGTGAACCTGTTTCGCGGCGTCAGTCCGCAGACAACATGGCAGCGCGTGTTCGGCGGTCAGGTGATCGGTCAGGCACTCGTCGCCTCCTGCCGCACTGTCCAGGGCCGCATGCCGCATTCGCTGCATTGCTACTTCATCCTGGCGGGCGATCCGAAAGTGCCGATCATCTATCAGGTCGAACGATTGCGCGACGGCAAGAGCTATTCGACACGGCGCGTCAGCGCGATCCAGCACGGCAACATCATCTTCTCGATGATGGTGTCGTTTCATGCCGAGGAAGACAGCGTCTTCGAGCACGAAGAAAAAATGCCGGTCGTGCCGCCGCCGGAGCAGCTCGCCGACGAGCGCAGGAAGATGCCGCTCGACCGCATGCCGGATTTTGTACGCCGATACTATGAATCCGAGCGGCCGATCGAATTGCGCCCGGTGGAGTTCGAGCGCTATCTCGGCAAGAAATTTCCCGACGGGCGCATGCATATCTGGATCAAGGCGGTGTCAAAGCTGCCCGACGATCCGGCCCTGCATCTGTGCGCACTCGCTTACGCCTCCGACTTTTCGCTGCTCGACGCCTCGCTCACGCGCTATGGCCGCACGGTGTTTGAAAACAAGGTCACGGCGGCGAGCCTCGATCATGCGATGTGGTTTCACCGCCCGTTCCGCGCCGATGAATGGCTGCTCTACAGCCAGGACAGCCCCAATGCGCGCGCGGGGCGCGCGCTGACGCGCGGCCTTATTTTCAAACCCGACGGCACACTGGTCGCCTCCGTGGCCCAGGAAGGCTCGATCCGCGAGCGGCGCGGCTGACCCCGCCGGTTTCCGCCCCGGAACCCGCCTTACTTGCCAAGACAGCCTGCATCGGTAGAACAGGACTGTAAAAGGCTCGCCGGTTGCTGGCATAAGGAGCCGGGCACTCTGGGATAAATCAGGAAACCGCCATGAAACTCATCACCGCGATCATCAAACCGTTCAAGCTCGACGAGGTGCGCGCTGCGCTGACCTCGATCGGCGTTCAGGGCATAACGGTGACCGAGGTCAAGGGTTATGGCCGCCAGCGGGGACACACCGAGATTTATCGCGGAGCGGAATACATCATCAACATCCTGCCCAAACTGCGAATCGAGGTCGGCGTGCCGGAAAACCTCGCCGAGCAGGCGGTGGAAGCGATCACCAAAAGCGCTCGGACCGGCCAGATCGGCGACGGCAAGATTTTTGTGACGCCGATCGAGAAGGCCCTGCGCATCCGCACCGGCGAGACCGACAGCGACGCGCTTTGACGCGATAGGACGGCGCTAGGGGCCGCCCGCCTCCGGGGGCGGTGCAGAGTTGCACCTGAGAGTAGAAAAATCCCGATTCCGCTTCCGTTTGGTAATGTTCTGCCCTTCGGCTAGGCAGGATTATGTCGAATGTCCGGTTGCGCTTAAATATTAATCGTATCTGCCGATTTTTTGAGCGCGACAATTTGGCCATAATTCACGCCCGCCCATCAGATCATCAAAACCCTAGGATTCAGAATTCGTTAGGGTTTCGGGCGGTTCTGGCACGGCATTTGATTCCCTTAGCCCGGCTGGTGCCCGTGGAGTGTTCTTTCTTCGCGTGGTGACCCTCAGTCGGAAACGCCCGGTAGTTGGACCGGGCCTAAGCGGGGAAGAACCCATGAAAATTGTTATGGCCATCATCAAGCCATTCAAACTGGAAGAGGTCCGCGATGCCCTGACCGCCATCGGCGTTCACGGCCTCACGGTTACGGAAGTCAAGGGATACGGCCGTCAGAAGGGCCACACGGAAATCTACCGCGGCGCTGAATACGCGGTGAGCTTCCTGCCCAAGATCAAGATCGAAGTCGCTGTCGCCTCGGAGCAGGTCGACAAAACCATCGAAGCCATCACCGGCGCTGCAAAGACCGGTCAGATCGGCGACGGCAAAATCTTCGTCATCGGCCTCGACCATGCGGTTCGCATCCGCACCGGCGAATCCGATGCCGCGGCGCTTTGATTTCGCGCACAACCTCATCCAATCAGGAGTAAAACAAATGACGTTTAAACGTCCCTCTCTTATGGGATTTGCGGTCCTCGCTCTCGGCGCGATCGCCCTTTCGAGCATTGCAGGACCGGCCTTCGCCGCGGATGCCCCCGTCCCCAACAAGGGTGACACCGCGTGGATGCTGGTGTGCTCGGCTCTCGTTCTGATGATGTCCGTGCCCGGCCTCGCGCTGTTCTACGGCGGCCTCGTCCGCACCAAGAACATGCTCTCGGTTCTCACCCAGGTTTTCGCCATCGTCGCGATGATCGGCATCGTCTGGGCCCTCTACGGCTACTCGATGGCCTTCACCGACGGCGGCAGCCTCAACCCCTATGTCGGCGGCTTCTCGAAGGCCTTCATGAAGGGCATCGACGGCTCGTCTGTCGCGGCGACATTCTCGAACGGCGTTGTGATTCCGGAACTCGCTTACTTCGTGTTCCAGATGACCTTCGCCATGATCACGCCGGCCCTGATCATCGGCGCGTTCGCCGAGCGCATCAAGTTCTCGGCCTGCTTGCTGTTCTGTCTGCTCTGGGCAACCTTCGTGTACTTCCCGATCGCGCACTGGGTCTGGTACATCGCTGCTCCGGATGACATCGCAGCGGCGGCAAAGGCTCTGGCCGATGCGAGCGGCGACGCTGCCAAGGCTGCGGCTCAGGCCAAACTCGACGAAGTCACCGGCGGCGTCGGCTGGCTCGCCGGCGCGGGCGCTCTCGACTTCGCGGGCGGCACCGTGGTGCACATCAATGCCGGCATCGCCGGTCTCGTCGGCGCCCTGATCGTCGGCAAGCGCGTCGGCTACGGCAAGGAAGTCATGGCCCCGCACTCGCTGACCATGACCATGATCGGCGCCTCGCTGTTGTGGGTCGGTTGGTTCGGCTTCAACGCCGGTTCGAACCTCGAAGCCAACGGCGCGACTGCGGTCGCCTTCGTCAACACCATGATCGCGACCGCTGCGGCGGCGTTCTCCTGGCTGATCGTCGAATGGATCTTCAAGGGCAAGCCTTCGCTCCTCGGCATCTGTTCGGGTGCGGTTGCCGGCCTCGTCGCCGTCACGCCGGCCTGCGGCTTCTCCGGATCGATGGGCGCGCTGATCCTCGGCCTCTTGGTCTCGCCTCTCTGCCTGTTCTTCGTCTCCACCGTGAAGAACGCGCTGGGCTATGACGACGCACTCGATGTGTTCGGCGTGCACTGCATCGGCGGCATCTTCGGCGCCCTTGCGACCGGTCTGCTTGTCAATCCGGATTTCGGCGGCGTCGGCATCACCGACTACACCAACATCACGGGCAACAATGCCGGCACCTACGACATGGCCGCGCAGATGATGGCCCAGGGCAAGGCCGTTCTGGCCACGCTGGTGTGGTCCGGTGGCGTGTCGGCGATCATCTTCAAGGTCCTCGACATCATCATCGGCCTGCGTCCGACCGTCGATGAAGAGCGCGAGGGTCTGGATATCGCCGAGCACGGCGAGCGCGCCTACAACTACTGAGCAGGACCGGTTGCGGCCCACGGGCCGCAGCCGCCTCTCACCGAACAACGGTTGGGGCACATACCCGGCAATGCCTCATCCGTCGAAGGGCTCCAGCGCAAGCTGGGGCCCTTTACTTTTTGGGGGTTTTCTTCGCCGCTTGCGGGCGCGGTCCGCGATGGTTAATCGCGTCTTAACCTCGCCGCACCTATGGTGATTTGATCCATTTCGCGCGGCCGGACGGTCGCCGACCGATCCGAAAGTGCTGGCGTCCTTATGGCCATGACCGCTCCCTCCCGCCCGGCTTCCAACGCCGCGCCCCAAGCCGGCCAACGCTCGCCCTTTGCCCGTCTGACCGAGTTGCTGGCACCCCATCAACCCGGCAAGTCCTTGATAAACCTGTCAGTTGGCGAGCCGCAGCACCCGATCCCGGCCTTTGTCGGGGAGGTGCTCGCAAAGCATGTCACGGCCTTCGGCCGCTATCCGATCTCGAAGGGCATCGCGCCGTTTCGCGAAGCGGCGGCGAACTGGCTGGCGCGGCGTTACACCCTGCCCCGCGCGCCAGATCCCGAAACCGAAATCCTGGCCTTGAACGGCAGCCGCGAGGGCCTGTTCTACGCCGCCGTCGCGGCCAGCAATTACGTCGCGCCCCGCAAGGGCACGCCCGCGATCCTGCTGCCCAATCCGTTCTACCCGGCCTATGCCGCCGCCGCCCGCGCGGCCGGATGCGAGCCGGTGTTTCTGCCCGCGACGCGCGCGACCGGATTTTTGCCGGATCTGGATTCGCTCACCGAAGAGCTGCTCTCGCGCACCGTCGCGTTCTATCTCGCCTCGCCCGCCAATCCGCAGGGTTCGGTGGCGAGCGCAGCCTATTTCCGCCGCGTGGCAAGCCTCGCCCGCCAGTATGGCTTCATCGCCTTCAGCGACGAATGCTATTCGGAAATCTACACCCGCACGCCGCCGGGCGGCATGCTTGCGGTGGCCGGGCCTGATTTCACCAACGTGGCTGCGTTCCAGTCGCTGTCGAAACGCTCCAATCTGCCCGGCCTGCGCGTCGGCTTTGTCGCCGGGGATCGGAATTTTCTCGCGCACTTTCATGAGTTGCGAAATATCGCTTCGCCGCAGGTGCCGGTGCCGCTGCAGTACGTCGCCATCGCCGCCTATGACGACGAGGCGCATGTCGAGGACAACCGCCGGCTCTACGGCCTCAAATTCGATGCCGCCGACAGAATTCTCGGCCGCCGCTTCGGTTATGAACGTCCGGCGGGCGGCTTCTGCCTCTGGCTGGATGTGTCCGCCTGCGGCGGCGACGAAGCCGCGGCGGTGAAGCTGTTCAGGGATGCAGGCGTGCGCGTGCTGCCGGGCAGCTATCTCGCGCGAACCGAGGCCGACGGCACCAATCCCGGCGCGGGCTATATCCGCGTCGCGCTTGTGCAGGATATCGAACTGACGACAGAGGCTTTGCAGCGCATGGTGCAAACCCTGGACGAACCTTCCAAAGAATTTCGGAGCTAGGGGGATATGGCACCGATCGAACGCGTCGTTCCGCTTGCCGGACAGCTTTCCGATCCAATCCGCGAGATGCTGATGCGCCGGCTGCGCGAGCTGGCCGGCCTCGGCGTGCTCGCGCTGTCCTGCGCCGCCGCGGCCGCGCTGATGACATGGTCGGTGATGGATCCCAGCCTCAGCCACGCAACATCGGGCAAGATCCGCAACGTCATGGGCTGGCCCGGCGCGATCGGCGCCGACCTGCTGATGCAAATCTTTGGCCTCGGCGCGATCATGATCGTGATGCCGGTCGCGGTGTGGGGCTGGCGGCTTCTCACCCACCGGCATTTCGACCGCGAGGCGATCCGTATCGGCTGCTGGATTCTCGGCGCGGTGATCGCGGCCGGATTCGCAAGCTGCTGGCCGCGCAGCGGCGCGTGGCCGCTGCCGACCGGCCTCGGCGGCGTGGTCGGCGACGCCATCGTGCGCGTGCCGGCCGTGGTATTCGGCCCGCCCGGCTTTCTCTATCGGCTCTGCCTCGGGCTACTGCTGTTCGCGGCGATGATCGTGACCTTCGCCATCGCCAGCGGCGCGGGCGCAAAGGAAAAGATCGTCGAACGCGAGGCTGCGCCGATCGACGATGACGAGGATTTCTCGCTCGACGAGGAAGACGATCGTGGCGCGGCCTGGGGCTGGATCGTCCATACCGCGATGAGCACCAAGGCGCGGCTTGGCCGTGCGCTGGCGGCGCTGTTCGCGCTGGCCGTCGGACGCTCCGAACCCGCGCACCAGCGCTCCTTCGAGCGGTTCGAGCCCAATCTCGGCAATCGCAAGAGCCCCTCGCTGGTGCCGCAGGAAGAGGACTCCTACGAGGAAGAGGACGACGAGGAGGAGGAAGAGGAAGAAGAAACGGTCCGCGCGCCGCGCAAACGCGCGCCCGCCAAATCCTCCTCGCGCAAATCGAGCTTCGCGCTGCCGCCGATCTCCGTGCTGGCGACGCCAAAGGCGTCGGACCGCTTCACGCTGAGCAAGGACGAACTGGAAGAAAATTCGCGCGCGCTGGAAGGCGTGCTGCAGGATTTCGGCGTGCGCGGCGAAATCGTGAAAGCCAATCCCGGTCCCGTTGTCACGCTGTACGAGCTCGAACCCGCGCCCGGCATCAAGTCCTCGCGCGTGATCGGCCTCGCCGACGACATCGCACGCTCGATGAGCGCAATCTCCGCGCGCGTCGCCGTGGTTGCCGGCCGCAACGCCATCGGCATCGAATTGCCGAACGCCAAGCGCGAAAAGGTTTACCTGCGCGAGCTTCTCACCGCCAAGGAGGCCACGGAAAGCACAGCGAAACTGCCGCTCTGCCTCGGCAAGACCATCGGCGGCGACCCGGTCATCATCGATCTCGCCAGAACCCCGCATATGCTGATCGCGGGCACCACCGGCTCGGGCAAATCCGTCGCCATCAACACCATGATCCTGTCACTGGTCTATCGTCTGCGCCCCGATCAGTGCCGCCTCATCATGGTCGATCCGAAGATGCTCGAATTGTCGGTCTATGACGGCATCCCGCATCTGCTGACGCCGGTCGTCACCGATCCGAAGAAGGCCGTTGTCGCGCTGAAATGGGCTGTGCGCGAGATGGAGCAGCGCTACAAGAGCATGTCCAAGCTCGGCGTGCGCAATATCGACGGCTACAACGCGCGCGTCGCCGAGGCCAAGGCCAAGGGCGAGGAGCTGACGCGAACGGTTCACACCGGCTTCGACAAGGAAACCGGCAAGGCGATCTACGAGGAAGAAAAACTCGAGCTCGAGCCGTTGCCTTACATTGTCATCATCGTGGATGAGATGGCCGACCTGATGATGGTCGCCGGCAAGGACATCGAAGGCGCGGTGCAGCGGCTCGCACAGATGGCGCGCGCCGCCGGCCTGCATGTGATCCTCGCCACGCAACGTCCCTCGGTGGACGTCATCACCGGCACCATCAAGGCGAACTTCCCGACCCGCATCTCCTTCCAAGTCACCTCGAAAATCGACAGCCGCACAATTTTGGGCGAGATGGGTGCCGAACAGCTGCTCGGCCAGGGCGACATGCTCTACATGGCGGGCGGCGGACGCATCAGCCGCGTCCATGGCCCGTTCGTGTCGGACGAGGAAGTGGAAAAAATCGTCCGCCATCTCAAGGCGCAGGGCCAGCCGGAATATCTCGAAGCAGTCACGGCCGAAGAGGAGACCGACGAGGACGGCAACGCCGTGTTCGACTCGACCGGCATGGGCGGTGGCGGCGAAGGCGACCTGTTCTCGCAGGCGGTTGCCATCGTCAAACGCGACCGCAAGGCCTCGACCAGCTACATCCAGCGCCGCCTCCAGATCGGCTACAACCGCGCAGCCACGCTGATGGAGCGGATGGAGGAAGAAGGCATCGTCGGACAGGCCAATCACGCCGGAAAACGCGAAATTCTCGTGCCCGAAGAGGAGGATCGCTTTTGACGAATTTTGGCGCAGCTCCGGCGATCGAGGGCTTTAACAGCCGTGAATCTGCCATAGCTTCAGGTTTAAATCGGGCTTCAGGATAAATCAGGCTTCCGAACAGCATTCCGCATCGAACACGCATTCGATTGATCTCCCCTCTGCCGAGCAGGATGGACCGTTGACAAACAATCTTTCCCCACGCATTCGCGGTTCTCGCTCTCTCTCGTCTCTTTTCTCGCTGGGTGCGCGGCTCTCCGGTCCCGGGATCGCTGCGACGCTGGCTCTGATGCTGGCCGCGCCGGTAATGGCCCAAGGCGCGCCCGCTCCGAAACCCGCCCCGAAAGCAGCTTCGACGCCACCCGCCTCGCTCGGCCAGCGGCAGCAGGTCACGCCGGAAGATCCGCCGAATCCGATTCTGCCTGATCTGCGCAATTTGCTCGGCATGGGCAACAACACCGGCGCGGCGCGCGGCTTCGACGACAGCCAGAGGAAGATCGCGGCGAAAGTCAGCACCTATCTGTCATCGATCCAGAGCATGTCGGGAAATTTCGTGCAGGTCGGCCCGGACGGCAGCCGCACCACCGGCGATCTTTATTTGCAGAAGCCGGGCAAGGTCCGCTTCGAATACGATCCGCCGAGCCCGATCGCGATCGTCGCCGACGGCACCAGCGTGATCGTGCGCGACAACAAGCTGGCGACGCAGGATGTCTATCCGTTGTCGCAAACTCCACTGCGCTATCTTCTCGCCGATCATATCGATCTGTTGCGCGACACCAATGTGGTCAGCATTTCCGCCGACGATGTGTATGTCAGCATCGTCATCGAGGAAAAGCAGCCGCTGGTCGGCACCAGCCGGCTGATGCTGATGGTTGGCGCCAAGGACAACAAGCTGAAGCAGTGGACGGTGACCGATCCGCAGGGCTACGACACCACCGTCGCGGTCTATAATCTCGATACCGGAAAGAAGCTCGACCCGGGCCTGTTCAAGATCGACTACACCTACTATCAGGGCAGCGGGAATAATTAGGGCGCCCGGGTTTCCAACCCGATGACGGTGCCGATTTCGACCGGATCACGCCATCGCCGGGCTTGACCCGGCGATCCATCTTTTTCAAGAAGAATGCAGGAATGAATGCGCGGATCAATCCGCGCGTGGCCCAAATATCATTTTCTGAATGCGTTTCACCCTCACCACCTGGAATATCAATTCGGTGCGCCTGCGCATCGACCTCGTCGCAAAATTCCTGAAAAGCGCGCGGCCCGACGTGCTGTGCCTGCAGGAAACCAAATGCACAGACGACGCCTTTCCGCTGAAGCGATTCAAACGGCTCGGTTACGAGCATGTCGCGATCAACGGCCAGAAAGGCTATCACGGCGTCGCCATCGTCTCGAAACTGCCGTTCGAGGCGAGCGACGTGCGCACCTTTTGCGGCAAGGTCGACTCGCGCCACATCTCGGTGTCCTTCGGTGAAAAGGCCGGGCTCCACGCGCCACTGGTGCTGCACAATTTCTATGTCCCGGCGGGCGGCGACATTCCCGATCCCGCGCTCAACCCGAAATTCGAACACAAGCTGTCTTTTCTGGATGAGATGAAGGCGTGCGAACCGCTGCATCCCAAAGGCGCCGACCGGCATGTGCTGGTCGGCGATCTCAACGTCGCGCCTTACGAAAACGACGTGTGGTCGCACAGACAGCTGCTGAACGTGGTGTCGCATACGCCGGTCGAATGCGAGAAGCTTCTGGCGGTGAAGGACAGCGGCGGCTGGATCGACATCGCGCGCCAGCGCATTCCGCAAACCGAAAAGGTCTACACGTGGTGGAGCTATCGCGCCGCCGACTGGACCGTGGGCAATCGCGGCCGGCGGCTCGATCATATCTGGGTCTCGCCCGCGCTCGAAAACGCGGTGAGCGATTTTCGGATCACGCGCGATGCACGCAGCTGGGAACGGCCGTCCGACCATGTGCCGGTGACGGCGGCGCTGGAAGTCTAATCCTTCAGATCAGCTTGGCCGTGAGGTTGCCGATCGCGGCGGCGGCCTCGCTGGTGCGCGCGGCGAGATCGTCGCGCACCCGGCGCGCGGCGTCGGGGTGGCTTTCCAGGACGCGCTGGTAGAGCGAGCGTGACAGCCGCACCACGCTGGAATATTCGAGCGCGGTCGCGGTGGCAGGACGCGGCATCTCGATCATCAGCGCCAGTTCGCCGATCAGGCTTCCGGCGGCCGCGATGGTCTCGCGCCTGGGCGAATCGGCCGACAGGCGGAACGAGCCCCGGCGCACGACAAAGCCTGCATCGGCCGCATCGCCGATCTGAAACAGTTCTTCACCCTTGCCGTAATCGCGCTGCTCCGCGCCGATGGCGAGCACCTGAAGCGCGGTCATGCCAAGCAGGTTCAACGCCGGGACGCGCGCAAGCAAAGCGACGTCGTCTTCAATCGACATGCGCTTGGATCACATGCGTTTGGCCGGATACCGGAGGCGCGGCAAGAAAAGCGCCGGTTGGCGTCATCAAATCAGTCACGGGACCAGTTTATAGCCGCCCGATTCGGTGACAAGGATTTCCGGGCTGGCGGCATCCTTTTCGATCTTCTGGCGCAGCCGGTAGATATGGGTTTCCAGCGTGTGCGTGGTGACGCCGGAATTATAGCCCCATACTTCCTGCAGCAGCGTCTCGCGCGTCACCGGCATCTGGCCGGCGCGATAGAGGAACCGCAGGATCGCGGTTTCCTTTTCCGTCAGCCGCACCTTCTTGGCGTTGGCGCCGGTCAGCATCTTCGATCCCGGACGGAAGCTGTAGGGGCCGACCGAAAACACCGCGTCCTCGCTGGCTTCGTGCTGGCGGAGCTGGGCGCGGATGCGCGCCAGCAGCACGGCAAAGCGGAACGGCTTGGCGACGTAATCGTTGGCGCCGGATTCGAGGCCGAGAATGGTGTCAGATTCGGTGTCGTGGCCGGTCAGCATGATGATCGGCGCCTTGAAACCGCCCTTGCGCAGGCTGCGGACCACTTCACGGCCGTCGGTGTCGGGCAGGCCGACATCCATCAGGACCAGATCGGGAGAATCGGACCTCGCCACCGATGCCCCTTTCGCGCCGGTATCGGCGGATGACGGCTCGAACTCCTCGTGCAGCGACAATTGCTCGATCAGAGCTTCGCGCAGATCGGTGTCGTCATCCACGATCAGGATCTTGCGGGCGTTGGGCATTTTGATCTGTCCTTGGATTTAAGGCTCGGATTTAAAGCTTGGATTGCAAGCTTGAAAATCGAATGTTGAGAAAGGCTTGTCGGCTCGTGCCGCATCTCGATTTGACGGGCCTGAAGCATTTGCAGCACACGTGCAGGCTCGTCAAATAGGCGGTAGGAGTGTTGCGGCAAGACAATGGCGAAATAGCGCTAAACGTCCATCGAAATAAACGATATTGCTTCCGGCATGGGAAAGCCTGTTTCTTCAACACCTTACCATACAATTCGGCGTGATCGGCCGCTGTCGGCCATCCTGATTCGCGCGGCGGCGGGCCGCCCCCGGCAGGGCTGGCTGTTCGCCGGTGACTGGACAGTGCCCGTCTCCCTGGGCCGCGGAGGTATTCGCGCCGACAAGCGCGAAGGCGATGGCGGCACCCCGCGCGGCGTGTTCCATCCCTTGCGCCTATGGTGGCGCGCCGACAGGAATCCGCGGCCCCGCACCCGTCTTCCCGTCCGCCGCATCGATCCGGCCGACGCCTGGTCGGAAGATCCGGCGGATCGCCGCTACAACAGGCCGGTCCGCGCTGCGGACGGCGCGCCGGGCGACCGGCTGATGCGGGACGATCATCTCTACGACTTCATCATCGAAATCGACCACAACTCCCGCCCGCGCGTCGCGGGCCGCGGCAGCGCGGTGTTCCTGCATCTGGCGCGGGAAAACTTCTCGCCGACCGCCGGCTGCGTCGGCATGACCCGCGCGAATATGCTGCGGCTTCTGGAACGGATCGGACCGCAGACGCGAATCGTGATCGGGTAGCCGCCGCGAAAATTATCGACCGCCGAAAATCGCCGATCCAACGCGCACATGCGTCGCGCCGAACTGAATGGCGACCGGAAAATCCGCGCTCATGCCCATCGACAACAGTTTCAGTCCGTTGCGGGCGGCGATCTTCGCCGTCAGCGCGAAGTGCGGCGCGGGCGCCTCGTCCACCGGCGGAATACACATCAGGCCCGAAATATTCAGGCCGTAATGATCGCGGCAGCGCGCCAGAAAATCATCCGCGTCCTGCGGCGCGACGCCGGCTTTCTGCGGCTCCTCGCCGGTATTGATCTGCGCGAACAGCAAAGGCTGGCGCTGCTGGCTTTTGATTTCCTTGGCTAACGCTTCGCAAATGCTCGGCCGGTCCACCGAATGGATGGCGTCGAACAGCGCCACCGCCTCCTTCGCCTTGTTCGATTGCAGAGGGCCGATCAGGTGAAGTCGGATGGCCGGTGTGGCTGCGATCAGCGGCGGCCATTTCGATTTGGCTTCCTGCACACGGTTCTCGCCGAAATGACGCTGCCCGGCAGCGATCACCGGCGCGATGGCGGGCGCATCAAAAGTCTTCGAAACGGCAATCAGTTCGACGGATTCGGGCGGTCGCCGCGCATCGCGGCAGGCGCGGATAATCTCGTCACGCACAGCGACGTAACCTTGAGGTAAATGGGACATTACCGGAATAACTTTCCCGTTTTGCCGATTTTCCAACACGAAACTTTCACGATAGATCGAATTTTACCGAGTGACGAAAACTGTTCTTGAGTCGTTGGTCCCTAATGTCCCGATGGGGCAAGGGGACTTCTATGTCGATTATGACCTTACGTGGCAACAGGCCGAAATTCGGAAACCTGATCGGTATCCGCGCCCGATTTGTCATTCTTGCCCTGATTCTGGTGACTCCCCTGATGCTGGACCGGGTGCGCGTGCTGGAAAACACCCGCACCAGGCAGATTGCAGCAGCAGGAGACGAGCTCGCCGAACTTGCCCGCCGTGCCGCGAGCGCACAGCGCGAAGTCATTCTGGCCGTTGAAGGCGTCCTCAAGTCATCGGCCTATATCTACAGCGCGGCGGCTGATCCTGATCAGGGATGCACGATTCTGCGCGCCAGCATGCGGCCGGATTTGCCGTGGATCCGCACGCTCATGATCACCGACAAGGATGGCAAGATCGTTTGCTCGACCTTGCCGAGCATCATCGGTCTCGATCTCAGCGACCGCGAATATTTTCGCCGCGCGATGGCCACGTCAACATTCGTCGTCAGCGATTATATTTTTACCCGCACCACCAATATGCCTGCGATCATGGCTGCGTATCCCGCAACCAACTTCATGAGCGGGAAAAAAGTCGTCATTGCCGCCACCATCGACCTCAGCTGGATGTCGCAAATTCTGGCCGGCCGCACCGAGCGGCCCGGTGTTTCCGTTCTGCTGGTCGACGGAGACGGCGTGGTGCTGGCGGCGCATCCCGAGAACACGCTCCTGGTCGGACAGCGTCTGCGCGAGACCCCGCTGCTGGACGCGGTGGCGGCGAAGGAAATCAACCTCGACAGCGACGAAGGCTCGATTGTTTACAAAACTGCCGATGGCGAAAAGCAGGCCGTCACCTTTGCGCGCGTCGGGGGAACGCGCGCCCGCATGATCGTCAGCACCAATGAGGCAAAGCTGCTTGCCGATATCGATGGCCGCATCCGGACCGCCTACCTCCAGTTTGCCGCGGTGATCCTCCTGGCCCTGTCGGGCGCGTGGTTCGTCGGCGAGCGGCTAATCATCCGTCCGGTCAAGACCATGACCGACATGGCCGAACGGTTCGGGCGCGGCGATCTCAGCCCGCCCGCCTCAAATCTCGGACTGCCGCGCGAATTCGTGCCTCTATTGGATGCTTTCAACCGCATGGCGGGACAACTTGCCGAACGCGAGCGCGAGTTGATCGCGAGCAATAATCGTCTCACCGTGATGGCGTCGCTCGACATGATATCGGGTCTGGCGAACCGTCGCGGCTTCCAGAGCCGGCTCGATTTCGAATGGCTGAAGGCCGAACAGAACGGGAGCGAACTGTCGCTCATCATGATCGACGTGGACTACTTCAAACTGTTCAACGACACCTACGGACATCCCGAGGGAGATGCCTGCCTTGGTAAGATCGGCGATGTGTTGTCGACAGTCGCGGCGCAAACACAGGGTTTTGCCGCACGCTATGGCGGCGAGGAGTTCTGCGTCCTGGTACCCGGTGCGGAATCAGCGAAAATCCTTGAAATCGCCGATATGATCCGCGCCAGCGTGCAGCGGCTCGCCATTCCTCACACCATGAGCGGGTTCGGCATGGTCACGATCAGCGCCGGCGTCGCGGCGATCCGGCCCAGCGATGCTATCGGTCCTCAGGAACTGATCGACGCCGCCGATGTGAGCCTTTACGCCGCCAAGCGGCGCGGGCGGAACAATATTGTCTCCCATACCCTGATCCGGTCCGGCGACAGCGACCTCTCGATGGCAAGCTGACGCTGCATTTCCCTATCCGCCGGCCCGAAATCCGGCTTTGCCGCTAAAAACCTCAATTCCCGCAGCATTTTGATCGGCTCCAGGCGGGCGCCGGGATGCGCTCCCGGTGTTTCCTCTTGGGCCGAAACCACGTATGAGTCGGCCCGCTTTCACCGACAGACCGACCGAGATGACGACCACCGAACGCTACAACGCACGCGATTCCGAACCGCGCTGGCAGAAGACATGGGACGAGCGCGGAATCTTCGCCACGCGCAACGACGATCCCCGCCCGAAATACTATGTGCTCGAGATGTTTCCCTATCCTTCGGGACGCATCCACATGGGCCACGTCCGCAACTACACCATGGGCGACGTGGTTGCGCGCTACATGCGCGCCAGGGGCTACAACGTTCTGCATCCGATGGGTTGGGACGCCTTCGGCATGCCGGCGGAAAACGCCGCGATGCAGAACAAGACCCATCCGGCGAAATGGACCTACGCCAACATCGACACCATGCGCGCGCAGCTCAAGTCGATGGGCCTGTCGCTGGACTGGAGCCGCGAGATCGCGACCTGCGATCCGTCCTATTACAAGCATCAGCAGCGGATGTTTCTCGACTTCCTGAAAGCAGGACTGGTCGAACGCAAGCAGTCCAAGGTGAACTGGGACCCCGTCGACCAGACCGTGCTCGCCAACGAGCAGGTGATCGACGGCCGCGGCTGGCGCTCGGGCGCGCTCGTCGAACAGCGCGAACTGGTGCAGTGGTTTTTCAAGATCAGCGATTACTCGGAAGACCTGCTGAAGGCGCTCGACACGCTCGACCGCTGGCCGGACAAAGTGCGGCTGATGCAGCGCAACTGGATCGGCCGCTCCGAGGGCCTGCTGATCCGTTTCGCGCTCGACCCGAAGACGACGCCCGCCGGCGAAAGCGAGGTGGAAATTTTCACCACCCGCCCCGACACGCTGTTCGGCGCGAAATTCGTCGCGCTGTCGCCGGACCATCCGATCGCGCAGGAAGCGGCGAAGAAAAATCCGGCGCTGGCGAAATTCATCGCCGATTGCAGCCACCACGGCACCGCTCAGGCCGAACTCGACACCGCCGAGAAAATGGGTTTCGACACCGGCATCAAGGCCGCGCACCCGCTCGATCCGTCATGGCAGCTGCCGGTCTATGTCGCCAATTTCGTGCTGATGGATTACGGCACCGGCGCGATTTTCGGCTGCCCCGCACACGACCAGCGCGACCTCGATTTCGTCAATAAATACGGGCTTGGAAACATCCCCGTCGTGTGTCCGGAAGGACAGGACCCGAAAACATTCGTCATCACTAACACCGCCTATGACGGCGACGGACGGATGATCAATTCGCGCTTTCTCGACGGCATGACCATCGCGCAGGCCAAGGAAGAAGTTGCGAAGCGGCTTGAAAATACGACGCTCGGCAACCGCGTGGTCGCGCAGCGCCAGGTCAATTACCGCCTGCGTGACTGGGGAATCTCGCGCCAGCGCTATTGGGGCTGTCCGATCCCGATCATCCATTGCGAGACCTGCGGCGTCGTGCCGGTGCCGATCAAGGACCTGCCGGTGAAATTGCCGGACGATGTCGAGTTCGATCGCCCGGGCAATCCGCTGGATCGGCATCCGACATGGAAGAAGGTCACCTGTCCGCAATGCGGTAACGAGCATGCGCGCCGCGAGACCGACACGATGGATACGTTCGTCGACTCGTCGTGGTACTTCGCGCGCTTCACCGATCCGTGGAACGAAAGCGAGCCGACCACCCGCAAGGTGGTCGATAAGATGATGCCGGTCGATCAGTATATCGGCGGCATCGAACACGCGATTCTTCACCTCTTGTATTCGCGATTCTTCACCCGCGCGATGAAGGCCACCGGCCATGTCGGCATTGACGAGCCGTTCGCAGGGCTGTTCACGCAGGGTATGGTGGTTCACGAAACCTACAAGGCGCCTGACGGGAGCTGGGTTGCGCCGAGCGAGATCAGGATCGAGGGCATGGGCGCGGATCGCCGCGCGTCGCTCCTGTCGAACGGCGAAGCCGTCGAAATCGGCTCCATCGAGAAGATGTCGAAGTCCAAGCGCAACACCGTCGATCCCGACGACATCATCGGCAGTTACGGGGCCGACACCGCGCGCTGGTTCATGCTCTCGGACTCGCCGCCCGACCGCGACGTGATCTGGAGCGAGGAAGGCGTGCAGGGCGCGAACCGCTTTGTGCAGCGAATCTGGCGTCTGGTGAATACGTTTGTAGCTGCCAGAACTCGACCAGAGTTTTCGCAAAAATCGGGTCTATCAGACTCCGATCAAGCTCAAGAGGTCCGCCGCGTCACGCATAAGCGCCTTGACCGAGTTAGTCGCGATATTGAGCGTTTAAGTTTCAATACAGCGGTTGCGCAAATTTACGAACACGTCGGCATACTTCGGACGCTGGTGGAACCTGGCAAACTAGTCGGCCCGCGTGTATTGGCGGCGACCGACGAAGCCGTAACCGTCTTGGTGCTGATGATTTCTCCAATGATGCCACATTTGGCAGAAGCTTGTTGGAAGAGGCTCGGAAATGAGGGGTTAGTTTCCCAAGCCTCTTGGCCCAAAATTGACCTAGATCTGCTGGTCGAGGACAAGATGACCCTCCCGGTAACCATTAACGGTAAAAAGCGCGCGGATGTCACGGTGGCCCGAAATGCCACGAATCCGGAAATTGAGGCTGCCGTTTTGGCCCTCGATGCGGTAAAAACGGTGCTGGCCGGGGCTGCACCCCGGAAAATCATCGTGGTTCCGCAAAGGATTGTGAATGTCGTGGCTTGAGACCCGCACAGTTGCACGGCTGGCGGCTGTGGCGCTTCTGGCCGCGCTGACAGCGGGCTGCTTCCAGCCGATGTACGCGGAGCGCGGCCCCAGCGGGGATGCGGCCCTGCGCGACAAGCTTTCGACCGTCGAATTTCCGCCGCTGAACGTGCCGAACGGCTCGCGCGAGGCGCGGCTCGGCGTCGCCATCCGCAACGAACTGATGTTCAAGTCCTATGGCGGGGGTGCCGGCGCGCCGCCGCTCTACAAGCTGGCGATGCGTTTGCAAACCTCGCGCGTCACCGTCATCACCGACAGCACGACCGCCCGTCCGGAGACCGAGAGCTACGGCATCGACGCCACTTACGAGCTGCGCGAAATCGCCACCGACAAGGTGGTGATGAACGGATCGACCAGCGCGCATGTCACCAACGACATTCCGGGACAGGAACAGCGTTTTGCCCGCGACCGCGGTTTGCGCGACGCCGAGGATCGCGCCGCCAAGGTCATCGCAGAAAACATCAGCACCCGGCTTGCCTCCTATTTCTATGCCGGCATGTAAAATGCGGCTTTGGCCGCGTCATCTCCGGCGACCGCTGGATTCGACCGACTCATGACGGCCTTGCGCGGCAAAGAGATCGACAGTTTTCTCGCCCGCCCCGATCCGGCCCGTCCCATCATCCTGCTTTACGGTCCCGACGCGGGACTGGTGCGCGAACGCGCCGACGCGCTGCTGGCATCCGCGGTCGACGATCCGAACGATCCGTTTTCGATGGTGCGGATGGACGGCGACGAACTCGCCGCCGAACCGTCCCGTCTTGTCGAGGAGGCGATGACGGTGCCGCTGTTCGGCGGACGCCGCGCGATCCGCATCCGTGCCGGCTCGCGGAATTTTTCCAGCGGGCTCGATACCCTGTCGGAATCGCCGCCGAAGGATTGCCGCATCGTGATCGAGGCCGGAGAACTGCGTCCCGACGCGCCGCTGCGCAAGAGCTGCGAGCGCTCCAAGTCCGCGGTCGCCATTGCCTGCTATCCCGACACCGAGCGCGATCTGGCAAAACTGATCGACGACGAGATGCGTGCCTCGAATCTGAAAATCGCCGCCGACGCCCGCACCGCCCTCGTCGCGCTGCTCGGCGGCGACCGGCAGGCCTCGCGCAACGAGATCCGCAAACTCGCGCTTTACGCGCATGGCGCAAAAGAAGTGACCATCGATGATGTGATGGCGGTGGTCACCGACGCGTCGAGTCTGGCGCTTGATCCGATCATCGACAATACGTTCGCGGGCCGCGTCGGCGAAATGGAAACTTCATTCGCCAAGGCGATCGCGGCCGGTCTCTATCCCGGCGCGATCATCGCGTCCGCGCAGCGCCAGGCGGCGCAGCTCCACAAGGCCCGGCTATCGGTCGATGAGGGGCGCAGTGAAAGCGATGCGGTCGAATCCGGATTCCCGCGTCTGCATTTCTCGCGAAAGACACTGGTCGAGTCCGCGTTGCGGCAGGCGAGATCGGAACGGCTTGTGAAAATCATCGCCCAGCTTGCCGAAGCGGCATTCGACATGCGCAAACAGCCCGACCTTGCCGCAACCATCGCGCAGCGCGCGCTGATGTCCGTTGCGGTGAATGCGCGTCGCCGGGGCTGATGACAATTAATGCCGGTTTAATCCGGATTTAATGTCGCTTTTCCAGACGCCGCGCGATCTCATCGAGCTGGTCGAGATCGCTGTACTTGATCTCAACCCTGCCGCCCGGATCGCGGTGATCGATCGCAACCTTCAAACCGAGCGCGTCGCTGATGCGCTGTTCGAATGCCAGCGTATCGGGATCCTTTTTCGCGGCGGGCGCGGTGGCGCCCGATTTGCCTCGCGCCTTTTGCGGACCGCGCTCCGGCACGCCCCGCTCATGCGCCAGCTCTTCCGCTTCGCGCACGCTCAAGCCCTGCTCGACGATTTTCTTCGCGGCGGCCGCAGCCTCGCCCGGATTTTTCACGCTGATCAATGCGCGGGCATGACCGGCCGACAATTTTCCTTCGGCGATGTAGCCCTGAACCTGCTCCGGCAATTTCGTCAGCCGCATCATGTTGGCGACGTGGCTGCGGCTCTTGCCGACAAGCTTCGCGATCTCGTCCTGACTGTGTTTGTATTCGTTGGCGAGCGCGTGATAGCCGAGCGACTCTTCCATGGCATTGAGATCGGAACGCTGCACGTTCTCGATAATCGCGATTTCAAGCGCGGCGCTGTCGCCGACATCGATGGTGACGATCGGCACCTCGTGCAGACCGGCGCGCTGCGAGGCCCGCCAGCGCCGCTCGCCGGCGATGATCTCGAAACGATCCTGCGCGCCCTTCACCGGGCGCACCACGATCGGCTGAATTACCCCGTGCTGCTTGATCGATTCGGAAAGCTCGGCGAGCTCTGCGTCCGAAAACTGGCGGCGCGGATTGCGCGGATTGGCCTTGAGAAACTCGATCGGCACCTTGCGCTGCGCGCGGCCGGGACGATCGACATGGGCCGCTTCGCCGCCGACATCACCGATCAGGCTGGCAAGACCCCGGCCCAGTCGCGAACGCGCTTCGTCGGCCATCGCCGTCTCCCTTGGACTCACTCTCACGCTCCTTGCCGCAACTCACATTATCCAGAGCTAAAGGCGGGCGCCTGGGCGCCCGCGTTTCAATGCGTGCGCAGTTCGCGCTCGCGCTGGATCACTTCGGTGGCAAGTTTGAGATACGCTTCGCTGCCCACGCACTTCAAATCGTAAACCAGCACCGGCTTGCCGTAGGACGGCGCCTCGGAGATGCGCACGTTGCGCGGGATCATGGTGTCGTAAACCTTGGAGCCCATGAACTGGCGAACGTCGGCGACGACCTGGTTCGACAAATTGTTGCGCGCATCGAACATGGTCAGCACGATGCCGTGAATGGTCAGCGTCGGATTGAGCGTCGAGCGCACCTGCTCGACCGTCTGCAGCAATTGCGACAGACCCTCGAGCGCGAAGAACTCGCACTGAAGCGGAACGAGGATCGCATGCGAGGCAGCCATCGCGTTCACTGTGATGAGGTTCAGCGAAGGCGGGCAGTCGACCAGCACATAGGTGTAGTCGTTCTCGGCCGAGGTGTCGGTATTGAGATCGGCGATCGCGTTGCGCAGACGGAAGGCGCGGTCGCGCGCAGAGCCGAGTTCGAGCTCGAGACCCGAAAGGTCCATCGTCGACGACGCAATGTGCAGACGCGGCACCGCGGTCGGGATGATCGCCTCGCGCAGCTTCGCCTCGCCGATCAAAACGTCATAGGTCGAACAGCTGCGGTTGCGGCGGTCGATGCCGAGACCGGTCGATGCGTTACCCTGCGGATCGAGATCGACGATCAGCACGCGCTCGCCAATGGCGGCGAGCGCCGTGCCGAGATTGATTGCCGTCGTGGTCTTGCCAACGCCGCCCTTCTGATTGGCCAGCGCGATAATGCGGGGGCGACCGGGCTCGTGACCCGCGCCGTTTTCATTTTTAAAAATTCCATCCAGTCCGATCATGCGCGTGCCCTGCCTGTAGCGGATAAAGCGCTCCGCCGTTCGATGCTGCCGATCTCGACAAGCCACCCCTGACCCGTCCGGCTGGGGTGCAATTGAGGATCGATTGTCCAGTATTTAGTGGCTTCCGTCAATTCATGCTCTACATCTTGTCCCTTGAGAAACACCGCTTTCGCGCCGTTTTTTATCAGGGGTTCCGCAAAGCCGAGCAACGTTTCTAACGGAGCCAGCGCCCGCGCGGTGACGCAATCGAGCGGCGAGTCGAAGCTGTCCACATAATCCCCGATGTCCGTCGGATGCACAGTGCCCCGGCCGCCCGTGACCCGGAGTGCCTCGCGAAGAAAAGCCGCCTTCTTTGAATTGCGCTCGACAAGATTCACCATCGCATCGGGCTCATCGGCGAGCGCGCAGGCGAGCACAATGCCGGGGAAGCCACCGCCACTGCCGAGATCAATCCATTTTTTCGCGGAGGGAAACAGATTGAGAAGCTGAAGCGAGTCGGCGATGTGCCGTGACCATAGATGCGGCAGCGTCGACGGCGCGACCAGATTGGTCGTCGCCTGCCACTTCAGGAGCAGCGCGACGTAGGCATCCAGCCGGTCCGCCGTTTCACGTGAAACCGGCGTCAAGGCCAGCGCGGCGTTCCTGTCTTGCGCCGACGGCGTGATGATGGCCGGCTTGGTCACTATCCGCTCCAGATCGCGGCATTGAGTCGCCGCAGCAGAATTAATATCAGGCCGACGCGACAGATGTGCGCTTTGCCTGTCGCCGAAGATGGGCCGCGAGGATCGCCAGCGCCGCCGGCGTCATGGCCTCGATCCGCGCCGCCTGACCGATGGTGCGCGGTTGAACCGCTTGCAGCTTGGCCCGCGCTTCGTTGGAAAGGCCGGACACGTCGTCATAGTTGAGGCCGGAAAGAACGAGCCCCTCATCACGGCGGAAGGCGCTGACATCCGCAGCCTGCCGCGCGAGATAGACATCGTATTTCGCATCGATTTCCAGATGCATCGCGATCGCTGGGTCAATGGCCGACAGCTCCGGCCAGATTGAAGAGAGCGCGCTCCATTCGATGTCCGGGTAGGCGAGTAGTTCAAAGGCCGACCGGCGCTGACCGTCGCGGTTGAGCGAAAGGCCGTGCTTGTTGCCTTCGTTCGGAGTGATCGAGAGCGACTTGGCCAGCTCTTTCGCTGCAGCCAGCGCCGCCATTTTTTTCACGTGAAACAGTTGCCGGGACGGACCGACACATCCGAGCGCGATGCCCCGATCCGTCAGCCGCTGGTCGGCATTGTCGGCCCGCAGGGTCAGGCGATATTCCGCGCGCGAAGTGAACATCCGATAGGGCTCGGTAATGCCGCGCGAGGTGAGGTCGTCGATCATCACGCCAAGATAGCCATCAGCGCGGTCGAAGATCGCGGGCGCGCTTCCGCCCGCCAGCAAAGCAGCATTGAGACCAGCCACCAGTCCCTGCGCCGCAGCCTCTTCGTAGCCCGTGGTGCCGTTGATCTGTCCCGCCAGGAACAGCCCCGGCACCCGTTTGGTCTGTAGCGAAGCGTCGAGTTCGCGGGGGTCGACATGGTCATATTCGATGGCGTAGCCGGGCCGAACAATGCGAGCGCTCTCCAGCCCCGGAATCGTGGCCAGAATCGCCTGCTGAACCTCCTCGGGAAGCGAGGTCGAAATCCCGTTGGGATAGACCGTGGAATCGTCGAGACCCTCCGGCTCAAGGAAAATCTGGTGTCCGTCGCGGTCGCCGAAGCGGACAATCTTGTCCTCGATAGACGGGCAATAGCGCGGGCCGGTTGATGTGATCTGCCCCGAATACATCGGCGATCGATGAACGTTGGCGCGAATGACCGCATGTGTTGCGGGCGTCGTGCGGGTGATGCCGCATTCGATCTGGGGTGTTGTGATCCTGTCCGTCAGGACGGAAAACGGTTCGGCCGGATCGTCGCCCGGCTGCATCTCGACAGCCCCCCAGTCGATGGTCGCGCCATCGAGACGGGGCGGCGTGCCGGTTTTCAGCCGGCCCAAACCAAACCCAGCGCGCTCGAACGATCTTGAAAGGCCCAGCGCGGGCTTTTCGTTGATGCGTCCCGCGGGCCAGTTCTTTTCACCCAAATGGATCAATCCGCGCAGGAAGGTGCCCGTGGTCACAACCACAGCCCCGGTGGTGAATTCACGGCCATCCGCCAGACGGATTCCGGCGATCTTTCCGTCCTTCAAAACGAGGTCATCCGCCTCGCCTTCGATTACGGTGAGGTTCGCGGTGGCGCTGAGTTCAGCCTGCATCGCCAGTGCATAAAGCTTGCGGTCGATCTGGGCGCGGGGCCCACGGACCGCCGGTCCCTTGCGCCGGTTGAGCATCCGAAACTGGATGCCGCCAGCATCCGCCATCCGGCCCATGAGGCCATCCAACGCGTCGATTTCGCGAACCAGATGACCCTTGCCGAGGCCGCCGATCGCGGGGTTGCAGGACATTGCACCGACGGTCGCGAAGGCGTGCGTGACCAGGGCCGTTTTGGCACCCACACGCGCGGATGCCGCAGCGGCCTCGCAGCCGGCGTGTCCGCCTCCGATCACAATCACATCGAATGTCTGATACATGGCGCCGTTCTATCCCGGAGACGCAACGTTCGATAGACGGATTCTGCCAAGTCCGCTTCGATGTTTCACGTGAAACGAAGCTTGCGATGGCGCCGCTGTTTCACGTGAAACACGGCTATTTGCCGATGCAGAACTCCCGAAAAATCACATCCAGCAGATCCTCGACGTCGACCCGTCCGGTCAGGCGGCCAAGCGCGTGGGCCGCAACCCGTAATTCCTCTGCAACCAGCTCTTCGCCGTGTCCGCGCATGTGCTCCGCGCGTTCCAGCGCCTCCATCGTTTCGCGCAGAAGCATCCTGTGCCGTTCTCGGCTGATCAGAGCACCCTCCCCAGCACCGAAATAGGCCCGCGCATAATCGACCAGCGCATCGCTCAGCGCGGATAATCCATCGCCGCGGGCCGCCGAAATATCGAAGGACTTCGAAACCCCCTTTGCCACATCGTTCCGACCTGGGAGGTCGAGCTTGTTGCGCACCAACCAGACCGGAGCATGGCCCTGCCCGGCGGGCAGCCGTCCTTCAGACCCGGCGCTGGCATCAATGAGCCACAGAACGAGGTCGGCATTTTGTGCGCGCTCCCGCGCGCGGCGGACGCCCTCCTGCTCCACCGGATCGTCGGTTTCACGAACGCCAGCCGTGTCCAGCAATGTCACCGGGTAGCCTTCGAGATCGAGATGCACCTCGATCACATCACGCGTGGTGCCCGCATGAGGCGAAACGATTGCCGCCTCGCGCTGGGCGAGACGATTGAGCAAGGTCGACTTGCCTGCATTCGGCGGCCCCGCGATGGCGACGACCAATCCCTCGCGCAGACGCTCGCTTCGAGCCGATGTGCCAAGGGCTTTTTGAATCTCGTCCTTCAGGGTGCCGATCTTGCGAAGGGCATGCGCCTGCAATTCCTGCGGCACATCGCCCTCGTCGGAGAAATCGATACCAGCTTCGATCAAGGCACAGGCTTCGATGATCTGCCTGCGCCAGCTCTCGGCCTTGTCCCCAAGCAGACCCTTGAGCTGCCGCAAGGCCTGACGGCGCTGCATGTCGGTATCGGCATGAATGAGATCGTCGAGGCCCTCGGCCTCCGTCAGATCGAACTTGCCGTTCTCGAACGCGCGTCGGGTGAATTCACCGGGCTCGGCCGGACGCAGCCCCTCGATTTTCGAGAGCGCATCGAACAGCGCCGCGATCACAGCGCGTCCGCCATGCACCTGGAATTCGGCAACATCCTCACCGGTTGCACTATGCGGCGCTGGAAACCACAGCACCACGCCGTCATCGATCGCCGTGCCGTCCGCAGTCTTCAACGTCACGAGAGTCGCGATGCGCGGTGTTGGCAAACGGCCGCCGAGCGAGTTGAGCGCGAGTGATGCGCGCGAGCCTGAAACGCGGACGATCGCGATGGCCGATGGCAAGCGGCCCGACGCCAGCGCGTAGATGGTTTGCTCTTCAGGATGCATGGCTTATTTGTTCGCGGCAGGCTTTGCAGGCAATCGAAATTGTTGAGTCGATGGAATCCTCATCTGCTCCATGAATTTGTGCGTCGCACAATCAAATCTCAGAGTACACCATGGAAAATGCTGCGTCGCACAATAACCGGCTGTCGGGCGAAACCAGTCCCTATTTGCTTCAGCATCAGCATAATCCCGTCGACTGGTGGCCATGGGGGCCGGACGCGCTGGCCGAGGCGAGACGCAGCAACAAACCGATCCTGCTGTCTGTCGGCTATGCGGCCTGCCACTGGTGCCACGTGATGGCCCATGAAAGTTTCGAGGACGAGGCCACTGCGAAGGTGATGAACGAGCTGTTCGTGCCGATCAAGGTTGATCGCGAAGAGCGTCCGGACATCGACCAGATCTACATGAACGCGCTGCATGCACTGGGCGAGCAAGGTGGCTGGCCGCTGACCATGTTTCTCACCCCCGATGGCGGGCCGGTGTGGGGCGGTACATATTTTCCGAAACAGGCGCAATATGGCCGCGCCGCCTTTGTCGATGTGCTGCGCGAGGTCGCGCGGGTGTTTCGCGAGGAGCCGGAGAAGATCGCAAAAAATCAAAGCGCGCTTGTGCAGCATCTTTCGCGCCGGGCCGGCGCGGATGCTGCGAGCTTCGGACCTGCCGAACTGAACAACGCCGCGGCGTCGATCGCGCGCGCGACCGATCCAATCAATGGCGGCCTGCGCGGCGCACCGAAGTTTCCGCAATGCGCGATGCTGGAATTTCTGTGGCGGGCGGGCGGGCGCACCGGCGATGAGCGGTTCTTCATAACCGCCGCTATGGCGCTGACGCAGATGAGTCAGGGCGGCATCTACGATCATCTCGGTGGCGGGTATGCGCGCTACTCAGTGGACGACAAATGGCTCGTCCCGCATTTCGAGAAAATGCTCTACGACAATGCGCAGATCCTCGACATGCTCGCGCTGGAGAACGCGCGCGCAGCCAACCCGCTGTATCGCCAGCGCGCCACAGAAACGGTCGGCTGGCTGGAGCGCGAGATGACGACGCCGGAAGGCGGCTTTGCGTCGTCGCTTGACGCCGATTCCGAAGGTGAGGAGGGCAAGTTCTACGTCTGGTCGCAAAGCGAGATCGAGCGGCTTTTGGGCACCGACGATGCGACATTCTTTGCCGCCAAATATGACGTGACGGCTGAAGGCAATTTCGAAGGTCACACCATCCTCAATCGTCTGAACAGCAGTGACGACACGCCACTCGAGGCCGAACAGCTCGCCGCCATGCGCGATGTACTGTTCGCGGCACGCGCCAGACGAATTCCGCCTGGCCTTGACGACAAGGTTCTGGCCGACTGGAACGGCCTGATGATTGCGGCGCTGACCCGTGCGGCAACGGCCTTTGGCAAACCCGAATGGCTCGCGCCGGCGCGACGCGCATTTGATTTCGTGTCAACCAGGATGACGCGCGACGGCCGCCTCGGCCATTCCTGGCGCGCCGGCAAATTGCTGCTGCCGGGGCTCGCCTCCGACTACGCGGCGATGATCCGCGCCGCGCTCGCTTTGTATGAAGCAACAGGTGAAGGTGATTTCCTGCAACGCGCACTCGCCTGGCAGACGAGCCTCGACACGCACTACACCGACAGGGACCACGGTGGCTATTATCTCACTGCCGATGACGCGGAAGGCCTCATCATTCGGCCGCATTCAACCGTGGACGATGCGATCCCGAACCATACCGGCCTGATCGCACAAAATCTTGTGCGCCTCGCCGTACTGACCGGCGACGAGACCTGGCGCCGCAAAATCCATGCGCTGTTCGCGGTCACGCTTTCCAAAGCCGCCGAGAATGTCTTCGGGCATTTGTCGCCGCTGAACGCGCTCGACCTGCTTCTGACCGGCGCAGAGATCGTTGTGGTCGGGAACGGGGCTGATGCGGACGCGTTGCTCGCCGCCGCGCGAAAACTGCCGCACGCCACAGCGATCATCCTTCACGCGCCGGATATGGAAAGCCTGCCAGCGAATCATCCAGCGCGCGCGAAACTGAATGCATCCACTGCCGCAGCCGCTTTTGTCTGCCGAGGCATGAGCTGTTCGCTGCCGGTTACCGAACCTGACGCCTTGATCGCGCTCGCGGCGAGCCCGGCAACAACGCCGGCCTGATACAAAAATGCCCGGCACGAGCCGGGCATTTGATACATATCGATGAAATCGCGATCAGGTATTCATCGATTCGAAAAATTCCGAGTTGTTCTTGGTGTTGCGGAGTTTGTCGAGGAGGAACTCGATCGCGTCCATCGACCCCATCGGATTGAGGATACGGCGCAGCACATACATCTTCTTGAGCAGCTGCGGATCGGTGATGAGTTCTTCCTTGCGCGTGCCGGAGCGGGCAATGTCGATGGCCGGGAAGGTCCGCTTGTCCGCGACCTTGCGATCGAGAATGAGTTCGGAGTTACCGGTACCCTTGAATTCTTCGAAGATCACTTCATCCATGCGGCTGCCGGTATCGACCAGCGCCGTGGCGATAATGGTCAGCGAACCACCTTCCTCGATATTACGCGCGGCACCGAAAAAGCGCTTCGGCCGCTGCAGAGCGTTGGCGTCGACACCGCCGGTCAGCACCTTGCCGGATGACGGCACGACAGTGTTGTAGGCGCGGCCGAGGCGGGTGATCGAATCGAGCAGGATCACGACATCGCGGCCGTGCTCGACCAGGCGTTTGGCCTTCTCGATCACCATCTCCGCGACCTGAACGTGACGCACCGCAGGTTCGTCGAAGGTCGAGGATACGACCTCACCCTTCACCGAACGCTGCATGTCGGTAACTTCTTCCGGACGCTCGTCGATCAGAAGCACGATCAGATAGCATTCGGGATGATTGGCGGTGATCGAATGCGCAATGTTCTGCATCAGCACCGTTTTACCGGTGCGTGGCGGCGCGACGATCAAAGCGCGCTGACCCTTGCCGATCGGAGCGACGATATCAATGACACGCGCGGACAAATCCTTGCGGGTGGGATCGTCGATCTCAAGACGGAAACGCTCGTCCGGAAACAGCGGAGTAAGGTTGTCGAAATTGACCTTGTGCTTGGATTTCTCGGGCTCTTCGAAATTCAGCGTGTTGACCTTGAGCAAGGCAAAATAGCGTTCGCCTTCCTTGGGGCTGCGGATCTGACCTTCGATGGTATCGCCGGTGCGCAAACCGAAGCGGCGAATCTGGGATGGCGATACGTAAATATCGTCCGGGCCTGGCAGATAGTTTGCATCGGAAGAGCGCAGAAAGCCGAAGCCGTCGGAGAGCACTTCGACCACGCCTTCACCGATAATGTCGGTTTCCTGGCTGGCCAGCAATTTCAGAATGGCGAACATCAGCTCCTGCTTGCGCATGGTGCTGGCGTTTTCGACCCCAAGCTCTTCGGCAAAGGAGACAAGCTCCGCCGGCGTCTTGGCTTTAAGGTCCTGTAGTTTCATTTCCCGCATGGGATGGTCCTGTAGAAAAAAGAGAGTGGGGGAAGCAAGAAGGGGTTCGGCCTGCTGAGAAACGCGGACAACCACAAATCAAAGAAGTCCGCAGGTCTTGAGCGAGGGTGCCTTAAGCGAGGAAGGTGCCGGGAGGCCTTGAACCTGATGTGACGGCCGGCCGAAAGACCGGAACACAATCACATCCGCCTGCGTGGGTAGGATGACGCCAATATAGAAAATTGGATTGCTCCACGCAAGAACATCGTTTGGGCAGATTGGCGCGCCGGTCATCTTCCGAAACAAACCGTTCAGAATGGTTTGACGACCACCAGAATAACAATGGCGATCATGAGAACGGCCGGAACCTCGTTTAGAATCCGGTAGTAACGCTGACTCTTAATATTTTCGTCGGCAGCAAAATCCCGCATCCTGCGAACCAGAACGCCGTGGATCGCTGACATAACGAGTACCAGCGCAAATTTAACATGCAGCCAGCGGGCACTTTCCCAATGCCCCGCCCAGGCCAGCCAAAACCCAGCCAGCCAGGTTACAATCATCGCCGGATTGATGATGATCCGCAGCAGCCGGCGTTCCATGACCTTGAACGTCTCGGACTGTTTGGAGCCGGGCTCGGCGTCGCAATGATAAACGAACAGTCGCGGCAGATAGAGCATACCCGCCATCCAGGAGATGACAGCGATGATATGCAACGCCTTGATCCATTCGTACATTCGCTGACCCGACACGGCTGAAGTTCGATCACCCAATCGTTTTGGCATGACCGCGTGAACGAAAACAGGATAGTCCGGTCCTTATCCCTCTCAAATATCCAATTTAGATTCTTAAGGTTGGAGTCTGTGTTGCGGTGGATTGAGCCCAAGCAATGTTGTCCAGTACCGATCCGAAATTGGTCCACATCGCCAATCGTTGTCCGGCCTTTTCAGCCGCGATCCCGGGAAATGAATTATCGGACGTTTTTCAAAGGTTTGAGCGAAGCTTCCAGCCGATTATCCCAAGACAAGTCCACATAACCCCGTTACACTCCGTCGCGTTTTGAACGACATCCCGCAAACAACTGTGTGAACAACTTTGCGACTTATACAAAGCTGGAGCCGGATCGTTCTCGGGCATCTCGACTGCCCACAGCAATACACAGTCGTGCACAGCACCATATTCAGGTTGGCGGCTGGTTGATCGAATGGATTGCCGACATGTCTCCCGCGAGCGGTAGTTATTTTCATCTTCATATGATTTCCGATTCGACTGGCGAGACGCTGATTACCGTCGCGCGCGCCGTGGCGGCGCAATACTCGAACGTCACGCCCGTCGAGCATGTGTATCCGCTGGTGCGCAGCCAGAAGCAGCTTGACCGCGTGCTCGCCGAAATCGAGGAAGCGCCGGGTATCGTCCTGTTCACCTTGCTGGAAAAGGATCTGGTCGATCGCCTCGAGGCGAAATGCCGGGAGATCAACATTCCAAGCCTGTCGATCATCGGTCCGGTAATGCAATTGTTCCGGGCCTATCTCGGCCGTGAAACATCGCAGCGGGTGGGCGCGCAGCACACTCTCAACGCCGAATATTTCAAGCGGATCGACGCGCTGAACTACACCATGATGCATGATGACGGTCAGCATGTCGAAGGGCTCGAAGAAGCCGACATTGTTCTGGTCGGAGTTTCCCGCACGTCGAAAACGCCGACATCGATCTATCTCGCCAATCGCGGTGTACGGACCGCCAATGTCCCGCTGGTGCCGGGAATTCCAATTCCGCATCAGCTCGAGACTTTGAAAAAGCCGCTTGTGGTCAGTCTGCATGCCACGCCGGAACGTCTGGTTCAGATCCGGCAGAACAGGCTGCTAGGACTTGGCGCGCAGTCGAACGACGATTCCTATATCGACCGGCAGGCGGTGGCAGACGAGGTTGCCTTTTCGCGCAAGCTCAGCGCGAAATATGACTGGCCTTCTCTCGACGTGACCCGCCGCTCGATAGAGGAAACCGCCGCCGCGATCATGAAACTCTTTGCCGATCGTCAGCGGCTCAACACCTGACCGCGATGCGTGGAAATACAACCTTGATTCTTGCCTCCCAAAGCAGAGCGCGGCAGGCGCTGCTGCGCAGCGCGCAAATCGAATTCGAGGCGATCCCGGCCGACATCGACGAGAGAACGCTTCAGGATGAATCGGGATTAAGCGACGGCGGTGCGGTGGCCGAGCATCTTGCCCGTGCCAAGGCGCTCCATGTTGCACGATTAAATCCGGGCCGACTCGTGGTTGGCGCGGACCAGACGCTGGCGCTTGGTGGAAAGCTGTTCAACAAGCCCGCCGACCGAAATGCGGCGGCGGGGCAATTGCGTTCACTCGCCGGGAGAACACATTATCTGCATTCTGCAGTCGTGGCCGCAAAAGGGGGCGAAGTCCTGTTTTCGCATGTCGGTGTTGCTGCCATGACCATGCGCGCCCTGGATGACAAGGCGATCGGGGAATATCTCGATCGCGCGGGAACGGCCGCCACCCAGAGCGTCGGCAGCTATCAGCTGGAAGGCCTTGGCGTGCATCTGTTCGACGAAATCGAGGGCGATTATTTTACGATTCTGGGACTGCCTTTGTTGCCCCTGCTCGCATTCCTGCGCGGCGCAAAGCTGATCTCTCTTTAAGTCTGTCTTTTTTTCTCGATCCGGGATCGCTGAATGTTTGTGCTTGGACTGACCGGCTCGATCGGGATGGGAAAATCCACCACCGCCAAATTGTTCATGGAAGCTGGCGTGCCGGTCTATGACGCCGATGCGACGGTTCATGCGCTCTATGAAGGTGAAGCAACCGCAGCCATCGAGGCGGCGTTTCCGGGCACCAGTGTAGATGGCCGGGTGGACCGGCAGAAACTCTCGACGCATGTCGTCAACAATCACACCGCCATGGAAAAGCTCGAAGCCATCGTCCATCCGATGCTTCGCGCACATGAGCAGGCCTTTCTTACGGAGGCCGAAGCCTCCGGTGCGCCCGTCGTGGCGCTCGATATTCCCTTGCTCTATGAAACCGGCGCGGATGGTCGGGTCGACGCGGTCGCGGTGGTGACAACGACGCCCGAGATTCAGCACGAACGGATTCTAGCGCGGCCAACCATGACACCGGACAAGCTTGCCACTGTTCTGGCGCGGCAGATGCCGGACGAGGAGAAGCGCCGGCGCGCCGATTTTATCGTGGATACGTCGCATGGACTTGACGCGGTGCGGCGGACAATTCGGGAAATTCTGGGCGAAGTCGCTACAATGCCGAAACGCCGGCGCTGATTCGGCTCTCTGGTTCCTTTTGATCATGCGCGAAATCGTTCTCGATACCGAAACCACAGGTCTCGACGCCTTGCGCGGCGACCGTCTTGTCGAGATCGGCTGCGTTGAATTGGTCAACCACATGCCCACGGGGCAGGTCTACCACCGCTATCTCAATCCGGAACGCGACATGCCGCAGGAAGCCTTCGCGGTTCACGGATTGTCTACGGAATTTCTGGCGGACAAGCCGCTCTTCTCGGCGGTCGCGGAGGAGTTCCTCGCCTTCATCGGCGATGACACGCCGCTGATTATTCATAACGCTTCGTTCGACATCGGCTTTATCAACGCCGAACTGGGGCGGCTTGCGCGCGCCCCGGTCGCCCGGGAGCGCCTGGTCGACACTCTTTTACTGGCTCGCCGCAAGCATCCGGGCGTGTCCAACCGGCTCGACGATTTGTGCTCGCGTTACGCTATCGACAATTCAAAACGCACCAAGCACGGCGCACTTCTCGACGCCGAATTGCTGGCGGAAGTCTATATCGATCTGATCGGCGCACGGCAGTCGTCCCTCATTCTCGCCGAGGCCCGCCAGACCGGATCAAGAATTATGATCGATGTGGGCCGGCGTATGCGCGAAGTTCCTCTTGCGCCGCGGGTGTTCGACGAGGACCGCGCGGCACATGATGCCTTCATCGCTTCGCTTGGCGACAAGGCGATCTGGCGCGAATTTACGGACGACGCGGAATAGCCGGGTTAGCTCGGCCGGAGCTGTTCGGCCTGTCGGGCCATGTTCTGACGATAAAGCGCCACGAAATCCACGGGGTCGAGCATCAAGGGCGGGAAGCCGCCATTGCGGGTGGCGTTCGAGACGATCTCGCGCGCGAAAGGAAACAGCAGCCGCGGACATTCGATCATCACAAGAGGATGCAAATTCTCCTGCGCCACGTTCTGAATACGGAACACGCCCGCATAAACAAGTTCGAATGCAAACATCACCGAGCCGCCGCTCTCCGCCTTGCCTTCGATTGACAGGGAAACTTCATAATCATTTTCGGCAAGGCCGGCGGCGCTCACATTGATTTGGATACCGATCGCCGGCTGAGTCTCGCGCGGCGCCAGCGATCCCGGGGAATTCGGATTTTCGAACGAGAAATCCTTGATGTATTGCACCAGGACGCTGAGCTGCGGAGGAGCCTCTCCTTGCATGGGGGCGCCGTTTCCGTTGGTCATAAAGTCTCTCCTGGGGGTCGATTTGGCGTGAACTTTGGTGCCGTGCGGGCGTGTGGCTATCATAGCCCTGCCGCATTCCACAAGGACGATGGCCCTTGAAACGGCTCCAAAAGGTTGGCCGCAGATCGTCTATAGGGTAGAATTTGCTGCAAACAGGCGTGGTTGGCTGGCGTTAAGCCTGTTCCGCCGTTCATCCACGGCCGTGCGTTCCGGCCCCAGGGCCTTAACAAGGTTTCATAAAGACGCGGCAAACGGTCGTGTTGGTGTTGCCGGATTTCATGCCTAGATGATCCAGCACCTCTAGCCACCGTGGCGGCGTCAAACTATCGGCGGCACGCCGATCAGAAAGTGAATCGACGTGGATATTTACACCATCATTTTTCTGGCTCTGGCCGTGTTTATTTTCCTGCGCCTACGCAGCGTGCTCGGTCAGCGCACCGGCAGCGAGCGGCCGCCGTTCGATCACGCTGCGCGAGACGTGGTGCGCGGCGGCAATGACAGCGTTGCGCCGCTGCCCGGCACGATCATCGATCAGGCGCCGCTGGCGCCAGCCGCGGAACCCGTTGACGCGTCCGATCGCTGGAAGGGCATTGCCCCTCCGGATTCGGCGCTTGCGGCGGGGCTGAACGAGATCGTCGCCAGCGATTCGTCGTTCGACGTGCAGCATTTTCTCACCGGAGCGAAGGGCGCCTATGAGATGATTGTGCTGGCCTTCGCCAATGGCGACCGGCGCGCGCTGAAGGATCTTCTGTCGTCCGAGGTCTATGACGGTTTCGATACGGCGATCAAAGGCCGTGAACAGCGCGGCGAGAAGGTGGAAACCCGCTTTGCTTCGATCGACAAGGCCGAACTGGTCAGCGCCGGCGTGCGCGACCGCATCGCGCAACTGACGGTCCGTTTCGTGTCGCAGATGATATCGGTGACACGCAACAAGGATGGCGCGGTCATTGACGGCAATGCGGACAAGCTGACCGATGTCACCGATGTGTGGACCTTCGCGCGCGATGTGTCTTCACGCGATCCGAACTGGAAGCTGGTTGGCACCGAAAGCGGTCACTGACGTCCAGCGCATCAGCCGCGCGCGATTGCGCGTGGCGGCACTTTGTTGCGTGGCCGTCACGATCTCGCTGAGCATCGCGACCGCCATGGCCCGTGTGCGGCGCGGCACTCACCACGCCGAAACATCCGAAATCGCCAAGGTCCGGCCCCGGCCCGAAAGTATTCTGTGGCCGCTTGAAATTCCCGGCAGTCAATACGCGCCGTTGTCATGGAGTGACGTTACGGGCTGGAGCGATGACGATCTGCTCGCGGCGTTCAAAACCTTCCGCGTAAGCTGCGCGCCGGTTGCCGCGCAAAGCGGACCGCCGCCCGACGACAAATTTCTTGGAAATGCGTTGAGAGAGCCGTGCAAGGCAGCTCGCGGTGCCCAGATTACCAATGGCGATGCCGCGCGGGTCTTTTTCGAGCAGAACTTCGTGCCGCTGCAAATCTCCCGGCTTGGCGACGATGCCGGTTTCGTCACCGGCTATTACGAGCCGGTGGTCGAAGGCTCCCGCACGCGAAGCGATGTTTACAACGTCCCGGTCTATCGGCGTCCGTCGAATCTTTTCGTGCGAGGGTACACGCAGGACTCGCCGAGCCTGCCTAACAAGGGACAGGTGTTTCGCAAGATCGGTCGGCGCAAGCTGGTGCCTTACTACGATCGCGCCGAAATCGAGGACGGCAAGATTGCGGGCCGCGGACTCGAAATCGTCTGGCTGAAAAGCCAGACCGATCTTCTGTTCATGCAGATCCAGGGCTCGGCCCGCATCAAGCTTGAGGACGGATCGCAGGTGCGCGTCAACTATGACGCGCATAACGGCTATCCTTATACGCCGATCGGACGGGTTCTGATCGAGCGCGGCATCATTCCGAAAGAGCAAATGTCGATGCAGCGCATCCGCGAATATATGGAGCAGAATCCGGGCGCGGCGGATGAGTTGCGCCGCCAGAACAAGTCCTACATTTTCTTCCGCGAAGTGCCGCTGTCGGAAAAAGACGAAGCTGTCGGTGCGCAGGGCGTGCCGTTGACACCGGGCCGCTCCATCGCGGTCGACAAATCGCTGCACCTTTATGGCACGCCATTTTATATCGATGCGATGCTGCCGATCGAATCCGATACGTCAAGCACACCGTTTCGCCGCCTGATGGTAGCGCAGGACACGGGCTCCGCCATCGTCGGTCCGGCCCGCGCCGATCTTTATTTCGGCGCCGGCCCCGATGCGGGACGGGTTGCGGGGCGGATCAAGAACGCCGCCCGTTTCGTGTTGCTGTTGCCGAAAGACCTCGATCCCGCTGCCCGCGCCAAAACCATTCCGCTGCCGGACGAGCGGCCGTCGGCGCGCATCGCAAAAGAGTTTCCGCAAAAGCCGAAGGCGCAGCCTGATGATGTAAAGGGCCCGGCGAAGGACGCCCCAAAGGATTCTGCAGTGAAGGATTCCGTAGGCAGCTCAAAAACGGGCGTGCCCCTGCCGGGAGCCCGGCCGGCCGATGCACCGAAGGAGGCCGCATCTACAAAGCCGGCGGGCGATTCGAAGCCGGCAAGCGATCGCCGCGACACCCGCTCCCGTGACCGGCAATGAAACGCAATGAAACGCGCCGCCCCTCCCACACCACCTTTGTTTGTCGAACGCAAGCGCGCGCTGAGCGAAGAGGAGCGCGCATTGTGGGACAGTGTCGCCAAAAGCATCAAGCCGCTGCGCAAGAAAACTCGCGCAGCGAAGACCGAGGCTATTGCGGTTGACGATACGGCCCCGGTGACTTCCATGAAATTCGAACCGGTCCCTTCGAAGGCCGCGCCGCCAGCCATTACGAAACCCGTCTCTAAACCTTCTGCGCCACCGCTCGCACCGATCGGCCGGCGCGAGCGTGCTCAGCTTTCAAAGGGGCGAAAGGAGATCGACGGGCGGCTCGATCTGCACGGCATGACGCAGGCACGCGCGCATCGCGCTCTGCTGGCGTTTCTTCACCGCGCCAGCGCCGATGGCATGACTTTCGTTCTTGTCATCACCGGCAAAGGTGCGTCAGGGCAGGGACACGAACGCGGCGTTCTGCGCCGTCAGGTGCCCGAGTGGCTGGCGCTTCCTGAATTCCGCGGCCTCGTTGTCGGGTTCGAGGAAGCGCATATCGGTCATGGCGGGGCCGGCGCGCTTTATGTGCGGGTGCGGCGCGCGCGCTGAGCTTTTCAGAGAATAAAGCGGCTCAGATCGGCATTTTTCGCCAGATCACCGATATGCTTCTGCACATAGGCAGCATCAATGGTGATGGTCTGGCCGGTCATGTCGGGCGCATGAAACGAGGCTTCGTCCAGCACGCGTTCCATCACGGTCTGCAGCCGCCGTGCTCCGATATTCTCGACGCTGGCGTTGACCGCCACCGCAACATCCGCCAGCGCATCGATCGCATCGTCGGTGATGTTGAGCGTCACGCCTTCCGTCTGCATCAGGCCGACATATTGCTTGATCAGGGAGGCTTCCGGCTCGGTCAGGATGCGGCGAAAATCATCGCGTGACAGTGCCTGCAGCTCGACGCGGATCGGCAGTCGGCCCTGCAATTCCGGCAACAGATCGGATGGCTTGGCGATGTGGAACGCACCGGAGGCGATAAACAGTATGTGGTCGGTTTTCACCGCCCCGTGCTTGGTGGACACGGTGGTGCCCTCGATTAGCGGCAGCAGATCGCGCTGCACGCCCTCGCGGGACACATCGCCAACGCGCGCGCCGTCGCGCACGCAGATCTTGTCGATCTCGTCCAGAAACACGATGCCGTTGTTTTCGACGGCGTGAATCGCTTCCTGGGTCAGCTGTTCGTCATCGAGCAGCTTGTCGGATTCCTCGTTGACCAGGATTTCGTGCGAATCCGCAACCGTCAGGCGGCGGGTCTTGGTGCGTCCGGCCATCTTGCCGAAAATATCTCCAATCGAGATTGCTCCCATCTGCGCACCGGGCATACCGGGAATTTCGAACATCGGCGTGCCGCCCGCAGCCTGCGTCTCGATTTCGATTTCCTTGTCGTTGAGTTCACCCTCGCGCAATTTCTTGCGGAAGGATTCGCGCGTGCCCGAGCTGGCGTTCGCGCCGACCAGCGCGCTCAGCACGCGCTCTTCTGCGGCGAGCTGGGCGCGGGCCTGAACGTCTTTGCGTTTTCGCTCGCGGGTCTGGGCGATGCCGACTTCCAGCAGGTCTCTGACGATTTGCTCGACGTCGCGGCCAACATAGCCGACTTCGGTGAATTTCGTCGCTTCGACCTTGATGAAGGGGGCGCCCGCGAGCCGCGCGAGCCGCCGCGCGATTTCCGTCTTGCCGACGCCGGTCGGCCCGATCATCAGGATATTCTTTGGTAGAACCTCCTCGCGCAGATGGCCGGTGAGCTGCAGTCGTCGCCAGCGGTTGCGCAGGGCGATGGCAACGGCGCGCTTGGCGTCGGCCTGGCCGACGATGAAGCGGTCGAGTTCGGAAACGATTTCGCGGGGAGAAAAGTCGGTCATATTCTCGGCTTTGAGATGCGATCAGATCGAGAGCGATTCGATCGTCACGTTGCGGTTGGTGTAGACGCAGATATCGGCGGCGATGTCGAGCGCACGGCGCACGATGGTTTCGGCGTCCTTGTCGGAATCGACAAGCGCCCGCGCTGCAGAGAGCGCGTAATTGCCGCCCGAGCCGATCGCCATCACGCCCTGCTCGGGCTCGAGCACGTCGCCGGTGCCGGTGAGGACCAGTGAAACTTCTCTGTCGGCGACGATCATCATTGCCTCCAGCCGCCGCAGATAGCGGTCGGTACGCCAGTCCTTCGCCAGTTCGACGCAGGCGCGCGTCAATTGTCCGGGATATTGTTCGAGCTTGCCTTCCAGCCGCTCGAACAAAGTGAAGGCGTCGGCTGTCGCGCCGGCGAAACCGCCGATGACATCACCCTTGCCGAGTTTCCGGACCTTTTTGGCGTTGGACTTGATAACGGTCTGGCCGATCGAAACCTGCCCGTCGCCGCCGATCACCACTCTGCCGCCCTTGCGGACCGTGAGAATCGTCGTGCCGTGCCAAACTTCGGGTTGCTGTGCCTGCATGCAAATTCCTTCCAGTGCGGGCTGATTTAAGGATCCGCAGCGGCGGATGCAAACCCGGTCCCCGCGCGGCTTTTGTGCTGGAATCGCTCACCATAGTTGGAGGAAGGGCCAAAACCGCGCTCCCGCGCGGTAGCGAAGGCGTCATCCGCCTGTTAAAAGGCGACCGAATTCAGGATTTGGACCCGATTTTCATGCGCACCGCGACGATCAAACGCAAAACCAAGGAAACCGACATCGAAGTGTCGGTCAATCTGGACGGCACCGGCAAGGCCGAGGTCGCGACCGGAATCGGCTTTTTCGATCACATGCTCGATCTTCTGGCGCGGCATTCGCGCATCGACATTACGGTCAAGGCCGACGGCGATCTGCATGTCGATCATCACCACACCACCGAAGATGTCGGGATCGCGCTGGGGCAGGCGGTCAAGCAGGCGCTCGGCACCATGGCGGGGATCAATCGTTATGCCAGCGTCCACATGCCGATGGACGAGACGTTGTCGCGCGTCGTGATCGATATTTCCGGCCGCCCCGTGATGGTCTTCAAGGTGGCCTTTCCGCGCGACAAGGTTGGCGCGTTCGATACCGAACTCGTGCGCGAGTGGTTTCATGCCTTCTCGATGAATGCCGGCATCACCCTGCATGTCGAAACGCTATATGGCGAGAACAGCCACCACATCGCCGAATCCTGCTTCAAGGGGCTGGCGCGGGCGCTGCGGACCGCAACCGCGATCGATCCGCGCGCCGCCGGCGAAGTGCCCTCGACCAAAGGCCAGCTCGGCGGCTAGTGGCTTGCCTTTGCGTATCTATATGTAAGGCGCAGGTTTCGGAGGACAGACATGGCGGTCTATACAGTGCACGCGCCCGCGAGCTTCGGCGTCGATGTCCGCACCACGCCGGACCGGATCGTGTTCATTCGCGACGGCTTCTATTTCTGGGCATTCGTCGCCGGCTTGATCTGGCTCGTCTGGCACAGGCTGTGGCTGGCCACTTTGGGCTACGTCGTGCTGGTCGTGCTCACGCAAATCGTTTTGACGCTGCTTGCTGTTAGCAGCGGTGCGGAATTCGTGGTTTTTCTGCTGATTGCAGCGTTACTTGGACTTGAGGCCGGCTCGCTCTGGCGCTGGACCTTGCGGCGCCGGAAATGGCGCGAACTTGGTGTCGTTGTCGCCCGCAATGAACGCGAGGCGGAGCAGCGGTTTTTCGAGAGCTTCAGCAATTCCGGTGTTCCTTTGTCACGCGGAAGCGCGTCGTCGCTGCACCCGCTGCCGCGCTCGTCGATTACGGAGGACGCGACGGGATTTTTTCCCTCTCCGGGAGTGCCGCGTTGAGTGTTGCGATCATCGATTATGGCTCGGGCAATCTGCATTCGGCGGCGAAAGCCTTCGAACGCGCGGCGCGCGGTATGGAAAATCCCGACAAAATTATCGTGACCCGCGATCCGGAAACCGTATTTCGTGCCGATCGCGTGGTGCTGCCAGGGGTTGGGGCATTCGCGGATTGCCGCAAGGGTCTTGAGGCGCTCGACGGCATGGTTGAGGCCATAACCGAAGCGGTGCGCGACAAGGCGCGGCCGTTTTTCGGAATTTGCGTTGGCATGCAGCTGATGGCGACCCAGGGCAAGGAATACGTCACCACGCCGGGCCTTGACTGGATCGCGGGCGAAGTCGAAAGGATTGCACCGCGCGACGAAAATCTGAAAATCCCGCATATGGGCTGGAACACGCTCGACCTTGTACGCGAGCATCCCGTGCTTGACCGCCTGCCTCTGGGCGACAAGGGTCGGCATGCTTATTTCGTTCACTCCTATCATCTGAAGGCTGCGAACGAAAACGATGTCGTGGCCCGCGCGGATTATGGCGGTCCCGTCACCGCGATCGTTGCGAAAGACACCATGATCGGCACGCAATTTCATCCTGAAAAGAGCCAACGCTTTGGGTTGGCTCTGATCTCGAATTTTCTAAAGTGGAAACCGTGATCCTTTTTCCCGCCATCGACCTGAAAAACGGCCAGTGCGTGCGCCTCGAGCAGGGCGACATGGCGCGCGCGACCGTGTTCAATCTCGATCCCGCCGCCCAGGCTGCCGCTTTCGAGCGGCAGGGCTTTGAATATCTGCACGTCGTCGATCTCGATGGCGCGTTCGCCGGCAAGCCGATGAATGCGCAGGCCGTCGAGGCCATGCTGAAGGCCGTCAAAATGCCGGTGCAGCTCGGCGGCGGTATTCGCGATATGGCGACGCTCGAGGCGTGGCTGGGCAAGGGTATCCGTCGCGTCATCATCGGTACGGCGGCGGTGCGCGATCCGGCCTTTGTGAAGGAGGCCGCAAAAAAATATCCGGGGCGCGTCGCGGTCGGTCTCGATGCGCGCGACGGCAAGGTCGCGGTCGAAGGCTGGGCCGAAACGTCCACCGTGACGGCGCTCGATATCGCCCGCCGATTCGAGGACGCCGGTGTTGCCGCGATCATCTTCACAGACATCGCGCGCGACGGTCTGCTCAAGGGCCTCAATCTGGAGGCGACCATTGCGCTTGCCGAAAACATTTCGATTCCGGTGATCGCGTCCGGTGGTCTTGCCTCGATCGGAGATGTGAAAGCCCTGCTTGCGCCTGCCGCGAAGAGGCTGGAGGGCGCCATCTCCGGCCGTGCGCTTTATGATGGACGCATCGACCCGGCTGAAGCGCTCGCCCTCATCAAAAATGCGCGATCGGCAGCCTGATGTTCAAGGTCCGCGTCATTCCCTGTCTGGACGTGAAGGATGGCCGCGTCGTCAAGGGCGTCAATTTCGTCGACCTGCGCGACGCCGGCGATCCGGTGGAGGCCGCTGTCGCCTATGATGCCGCTGGCGCGGACGAGCTCTGTTTCCTCGATATTACGGCGACGCATGAAAATCGCGGCACTATTCTTGATGTCGTGCGGCGAACGGCGGAAGCCTGTTTCATGCCGCTCACTGTCGGCGGCGGCGTGCGGACCGTGGATGACATTCGCACCCTGCTCAGCTACGGCGCCGACAAGGTTTCGATCAATTCGGCGGCGGTGAATCGGCGCGAGTTCGTCAAGGAAGCCGCCGAGAAATTCGGCGACCAGTGTGTCGTCGTTGCGATCGATGCCAAGCGCGTGAAACGCACGGGCGGCTCGGAGCGCTGGGAAATCTTCACCCACGGCGGCCGCAAGGAGACGGGTATCGACGCGCTTGAATACGCGCAGGAAGTGGTTGCTCTTGGCGCAGGAGAAATTCTCCTGACCTCGATGGATCGCGACGGCACAAGACAGGGTTTCGATATTCCACTGACCCGCGCGATTGCCGACAGCGTCAACGTTCCTGTGATTGCGTCCGGTGGTGTCGGCAATCTCGATCACATGGTCGAGGGTATCCGCGACGGTCACGCCACGGCGGTCCTGGCCGCCTCGATATTCCATTTCGGCGAGTTTTCGGTCCGCGAAGCCAAGGAACACATGGTCCGGGCCGGTCTGCCGATGCGGCTCGATCCATGATCTTATCCATGACCTTATTCGTGACGTTTTTGTAACGCCGCCGCCGTTCCGGTGATAGAAAGCCTGCGATGAGCCGTTTCACACTCCAGGACCTGGCCGCCATTATCGACGCCCGCGCCGCCGCGAGCGCCGAGACGTCCTATACCCGCAAGCTGCTCGACAGGGGCGCGGAGTATTGCGCCAAGAAACTGGGCGAAGAAGCGGTCGAGACGGTCATCGCCGCAGTCGAGGATGATCGCGAACATCTGATCGCCGAAAGCGCTGATCTGTTGTTTCATCTGCTGGTTTTGCTGAAGGCGCGCGGCGTCACGCTTGCCGATGTCGAGGCGGCGCTCGCACAGCGCACGCAGATGTCGGGGCTTGAAGAAAAAGCCGCGCGCAAGCGCAGCTGAGGAAAGGCTGGCTCATGGACGTAAGAGCCGAACAACAGCTTTACGATCCCTACCGGACATTCTCGCGCGCCGACTGGGCGAAACTGCGCGACGACACGCCCATGACGCTGACCGCGGACGAAGTCGCGCGCATGCGTTCGATGCACGACCGCCTGGATATGAAGGAGGTCGAGGAGATTTATCTGCCGCTGTCGCGCCTGCTGTCCGATTATGTCGCCGCGGCGCAACGATTGTTCATATCCCAGCGGCGCTTTCTCGGAATTCGCGACCGCAAGATGCCTTTCATCATCGGCGTCGCAGGATCGGTTGCGGTCGGAAAATCGACGACCGCGCGCGTGCTTCAGGCCCTGCTCGCCAGATGGTCGCCGAAGCCGAAAGTCGATCTCGTAACGACCGACGGCTTTCTTTACCCCAACGCTACTCTCGAGCGCGAAGGACTGATGCAGAAAAAAGGCTTTCCCGAAAGCTACGATCTGCGCGCGCTGTTAAGTTTCCTGAGTGACGTCAAGGCCGGGCGGCGCAGCGTGCAGGCGCCGGTTTATTCGCATCTGACCTATGACATCATTCCAAACAAAACCATCGAGATCGATCAGCCGGACATCCTTATTGTCGAGGGACTGAACGTGCTGCAGACCAGCCGCCTGCCGAGCGACGGCAAGGCTATCCCGTTCGTGTCGGATTTCTTCGACTTCTCGGTCTACATCGACGCCGACGAGAAGGTTTTGCAGGATTGGTACGTCGAGCGGTTTCTGACGCTGCGCGACACGGCGTTTAACGATCCGCGATCCTACTTCAACCGCTATGCCAAATTGTCGGACGCTGAGGCCACCGCCAAAGCGCTGTCGATCTGGAATACGACAAACCTCGTAAACCTGCGTGAAAATGTTTTACCGACACGACCGCGCGCAACGCTGATTCTCAAAAAGGGCGGCGAACATATTGTGGAAACGGTTTCGCTGCGGCGGCTTTAAGCGCGGCGTATCCGTTCATGCGGCGTGACGGTCCGCATCGGCGCCGAAATGGCCGATATAGCGCGATGAAATCGCGGAGACCGGCATCACCACCAGAACATCTGTGGTGCCGAACTGGTGGTCGATCACCGCACCGTCGCCGATAAAAGCGCCGACCCGCAGATAGCCCTTGATCAGGGGCGGCAGTTCGCGAAGCGCCGCCCTGGTGTCGATCTTGTCCTTCGCCATCCGGTTCATTTCGACATAGCGCGAATCGTTCGCCCGGGCGCGCCAGTCTTCCGGCGCGCGCGAGAAGTGATGCAGGAACGACAGCGGCAGAGCGAGCCGGTTCGGATCGGTGCCCTCGAAACTTGCGCAGCCGATCATCACGTCCATGCGATGACGCCGCACGTAGGTCCATACGCCATGCCAGAGCAATTCGACCGTACGTTTGGTGCGATAGGGCGGCAGAACGCATGAACGGCCGAGTTCAAGGAAACGCAGATCGGGATGACGTTCCATCAGACCGGACACGTCGAACTCATCTTCGGTATAGAAGCCACCATGTGCTTCCGCGATATCCTGCCGGAGCAGCCGGTAGGTCCCGACCACAGGCGGCTTGCCGCTCAGGGAGGGTTTGCCGGCATGATCGACGACGAGCAAATGATCGCAGAATTTGTCGAATGTGTCCTTGTCCCGGCGGGTCATCATCGTCGCGGCGTCGGCGACCGCGGAGCCGTCCTTGTAGAACACCTTGTAGCGAAGCTTTTGGGCGCGCTTGATGTCACCCTTTTTTTCGGCGAGCCGCACTTCGAGTGGGCCGATGCGGCCGAGTGTCGCGGACTGCGGAAAAACGGACGACAGGGGGAGTGGTCGCAGACCGGGGACCAGCCAGGTCGCCGCGGCGCTTGCGGCGGTCTTTGCAGTCGCAGCCGTCTTGGCGATTTGGGGCGTCAGAAACTGCTGCATCAGCATCTTGGGATTCGACGCGCTTATAGCGCTCAACGGCTTCAGGCCGTGTGGCTTCACGTTGAATCCCGGCTTCAGATCGAGGTGTCCGTCCCCGCGCATTGAGGCTCCCGCGGCTGCCAAATCGATTCGAATCGAGGCAAACCCGGTAGCCAATAAACACGCGCGTCATACGGTTTTATGACAACCGGATGGAGCCTGTGGATACGGCAGTTGATGAAGCGTGAGATTATGCAGCGAGATGCGGAGACGGCACGACACCCGTCAAGGCCTCGGCCAACTTGTCGCGGTCGAGAGGCTTGATCAGGAAGCCGTCCATGCCGGCCTCGAAACAGGCGTAGCGATCCTCAACCAGGGTGTTGGCGGTGAGCGCGAGAATTTTGGTTCGCGGCGCGCTACGTCCGGCCTCGCGGTCGCGGATCAGGCGAGTGGCCGAGATGCCGTCAACCTCCGGCATCTGGACATCCATCAGGACCAGATCGTACGGCGTCCCGGCTGTTTCTGCGGCCAGCCAGGATTCGAAGGCCTCCTGGCCGTTGACAGATATCACCGGATGATGGCCGAGCCGGGTAAGCAGCGAGCGCATCAGGAGCGCGTTGATCTCATTGTCTTCGGCCACGAGGATCGAAAGGCCCTTGTCCGCTGGGGCCGGGCATGCCTCGGCCGATTCATCGGGGGATTCGGGAGCGAGAGGCGGCGGATTGTCGGACAGGCGGGCGGCCAGCGAAGCGGCGCGCAGGGGCTTCACAAGATAGCCGTTGAAGGCGGCCATCGCCTCCGGCTGCAGGTCATGTCGCTGCGCGGGGGTGAACATCGCGATCCGGCGCGGCGTGTGAGGAATTGCGGCCGCACCGAAATCTTGCACGTCGCTTGCGCCCAGCGCATGATCGACAAGGATTGCATGCCAGGAGCGCTCCGGCAGTAAGGCCTGCGCGACAAAAATATCCGAGACGCAGCAGGTGTGAACGCCCCAGCGCTCCAGACGCCGGGCGATCAGCGCGGACTCGATGGTTTGCGGCGCCACCAGCATGATCGATTTGCCGCTCATGTCCGGGACGGTGAAGGCCGGCATCGGCGTGCAGTCGGAGGTCTTGAGCGGTACTGCAACTTCGAATGTCGAACCCTGGCCCACGGTGCTTTCCAGCGTGATGCGCCCACCCATGCGGCGGACGATTCGCTCACTGATGCTGAGACCGAGACCGGAGCCGCCGTAGCTGCGCGCGATGCGCTCGTCCGCCTGTTCGAATTCGCGAAAAATCCGCGATTGAGCATCCGGCGCGATGCCTATTCCGGTGTCCCGGACAAGAAAGCTGATTTCATCGGGCCAGATACCGGGCTCGACGATCAGGGCGACGCCGCCAACTTGCGTGAACTTGATCGCGTTGCCGGCAAGATTAAGCAGCACCTGGCGCAGCCGCGCGGCGTCACCGACCACTTCGATCGGCAGCCGCTCGTCGACATAAGAGGCAATCTCGATGTTGCGGGCATGCGCGCGAGGCGCGAGCAATTCGGTGATCTCCTCGATCAGCGCTCCGATCTGAAAGGGCCGCTGTTCCAGATCGATCTTGCCGGCCTCGATCTTGGAAAAATCCAGAAGCTCCTCGATCAGCGACAGCAGGGCTTCGCCGGAGGTCTTAACCGCCTTGGCATAGGTGACCTGCTCGGGCGTGAGCGGGGTGTCGAGAAGCAGGCCACTCATGCCGATGATGCCGTTCAGCGGCGTACGGATTTCATGAGAGGCTGTCGCGAGGAATTTCGATTTGGCGCGATTGGCGGCGTTGGCATAGTCGCGCGCGTCGCCCAGCGCTCGCTCGGTTTCGGCGCGATCGGTGACGTCGCGGCCGACGCATTGAACTTCCGATGGATGGCCGGCGTCGGGCCTGACAAGACTTTCGCGCCATGCGATCCAGCGCGGGCCGAGGGGGCTATCGATGCGCTGGTCATGAACACGCGTGCCGTCGGTTTCGATGGCTGCTTCGCCCTGTTCGAGAATATCGAAAGCGAATGTCGTGTTCACGATTTCGCGGCGTGGCTTTTGAATGAAGTCGAGACAAGCCTTGTTGATGTAGGTGATGCGCCCTTCCGCATCGCGCCGCAGGATCAGGTCGCCCTGCGATTCGAACAGATTTCGCGCTCGCTCCTCGGCTTCCTTGAGCTCCCAGTTTCGGTCGATCAGGGATTCGTTGTGAAGCGCGATCTTGCGCATCTTGTGGCGCAACCAGCGCATGCGCATGCTGAGCATCGCCAGGGCCACGCAGGCGACGGCAAACAGAAAGCTTGCGCCGAGAGCGAAAGCCCTGGGGTCATATCCGGATTGTTCGGAGCGGCTCGCGGAGAGAAAGCCATACGCGCCGCCGAACGCGGCCATGAACATGATCGTGGAGCGAATCGCGAAATTCACCCGGGGATGGAAGCGGGCGAACCGGCGCAATCGCGCCTTGATACGTAGGCTCTTGAACATCGATGGCCACTCCGAACCCGATTCCGGTATCGTTAAGAGAATGCTTCGCGGAATCTTGCGAAGTGTTTGAGGCTTGATTTTTTCCTTCGTGCCGCTGCTGGCATGGTTAGCGGAGGGTTAAGGCGCCCGGCCTGCCTGCATCAGAGGGATGCGGCTGCCGCTTGCTTGAACCGAGGCGAGGCGCCGACGAGAAGTGCGGCGGCTTCGCGGACGCTGAAGGCTTTTGAGCGCACGAACACGCGATAGTCCCCGGGCTCCGTCGACACGTAGATCACGGGTTCCAGCGCGGAGGGATAGGCATCAATGGCGATGTAATGCACCTGGCCGGACGATTCGCAGCTCGTGGTGTCGAGGGTTTCGATGTCATCGATCACGGAAAAGTCGGCAAGCTCCGGGCTGTCGACGACTTGAACGCGTACCGTCGCCCGTTTCGGATCGGTTGTGAAGGCGACGTGTTGCTGGCCCTGCCAGGGCGCATAGGCGATGCGGAAGGCCGCGTCGCGTCGCGCGATACAGGGCTGGGCGGAGGGGATGAGGTTCGTACCGGCAAGCGCGCCGATGACCAAAAGAGGGAAGGCTGACACCAAGATCCGATAACGCAACATGACGCACACTCGACACGGCAAACCGCCCGCAACGCCGGGCTTATGGTTCGCAAAGCGTAAAGAAGGAGTGTTACCGGCGGGTTTACGCGCCGGACAATCGAGGCGGCAATTATGCCGCGCGTCTCAGATCTTCAGCGAGCACGCGATAAGAGAGCGCCTCCGCCAGATGCAGGCGGCCGACCTTGTCCGCGCCATCGAGATCGGCCAGCGTGCGCGCCACGCGCAGAACGCGGTGATAGCCGCGTGCGGACAGCCGCATGGTTTCGGAGGCGTCGCGTAGCAAAGCGAGGCCCTGTGCATCGGGCTGCGCGACCTCCTCGAGAACAGCCGCCGGCGCCTCTGCATTGATGCGGATATTGGACAGTCCCAGCGCGGCGTAGCGCGCGCCTTGAATCGCACGCGCGGCGGAGACACGCGCCGCGACTTCCTTCGATCCCTCCGCGGGCGGCGGAAGAATGAGGTCGGCCGCGGTCACGGCAGGGACTTCGATGCGCAGGTCGATCCGGTCCATCAACGGGCCGGAGATGCGGCCTTGATAATCGGCGGTGCAACGGTCGATCCGCCCGCGCTTGCAGGAATAGCCGGGCTCGAAGGCGTGCCCGCAGCGGCAGGGGTTCATGGCCGCCACCAGCATGAACCGCGCAGGATAGGTGACGCGATGATTGGCGCGCGAGACCGAAACCTCGCCATTTTCCAGCGGCTGGCGAAGCGAATCCAGCGCCCGCGCGTCGAACTCCGGCAGTTCGTCGAGAAAGAGCACGCCATTATGCGCCAGCGAAATTTCTCCGGGGCGCGCCCGCAAGCCGCCGCCGGTCAGCGCGGCCATGCTGGCGGAGTGATGCGGCGCGCGAAAGGGTCGCCTCGAGGTGAGCGCGCCGCCCTCAATTTCGCCCGCGACCGAAGCGATCATCGAGATCTCGAGCAATTCCGACGGCGACAGCGGCGGCAGGATGGACGGCAGCCGTGCGGCGAGCATGGACTTTCCAGCGCCGGGCGAACCGACCATCAGAAGGTGGTGTCCGCCCGCGGCCGCGATTTCCAGAGCGCGCTTGGCGCTTTCCTGTCCCTTGATGTCGCGCAGATCGAGCAAGGACGCTTGCGGTTCGGCGATCTTCGGCGCCGGCCGCGACAGGACCTGCGAGCCTTTGAAGTGATTGGCGATCTGTATCAGCGAAGCGGCCGCTATGATCTGGATGTCCGGGCTGGCCCACGCCGCTTCCGCGCCGCAGGCCGCAGGACAGATCAGCCCCTCGTCACGGGAATTGGCCGCAATGGCGCTCGGCAAAACTCCGGCCACCGGCGCAACGGATCCGTCGAGCCCAAGCTCGCCCAAAACCGTAAAGCCGGACAAAGCGTCAGGCGGGATAGCCCCGATTGCCGCCATCAGGCCAAGGGCGATCGGCAGGTCATAGTGGCTGCCTTCCTTGGGCAAATCGGCGGGAGCGAGATTGACGGTGATGCGGCGCGCGGGCAGGGCGAGGCCCGAAGCGATCAGCGCGGAGCGGACCCGCTCGCGGGCCTCCGAGACAGCCTTATCGGGCAGGCCGACAATGGTAAAAGCAGGCAAGCCGGGCGCGACCTGAACCTGCACGTCCACCGCGCGGGCCTCTATCCCCTCAAATGCCACCGTCGAGACGCGCTGAACCATTCTGGCTCCCTGCAAGGCGTGACTTGACGCACGACTTGAACGCACAACTTGCTGCCGCGCGGGAACCTTAACAAACAAAACGGGAAACACAAGAACATTTAGGGAACGCGAGAAGATTTCCGCAACCCTTACCCCGCCGACACCAAAGCGGGCCTCCGCCCGAAGCGGCAGTCACGCGAAGACGCAATCAGCGGCGCTTGGCCTCAATGGCGTCCCAGATCGCGGAGGCGACATCGGGACCGCCGAGCTTGCTGACGGCGCGAATGCCGGTGGGAGAGGTGACGTTGATCTCGGTCAGATGTCCGTCGATCACGTCGATGCCGACGAACAACAGACCCCGCTCGCGCAAGGCGGGCCCCAAACGGGCGCAAATTTCGCGCTCGCGGGGCGACAGGTCGGTTGCCTGAGCCGCGCCGCCGCGCACCATGTTCGAGCGCAGATCGTCCGCCGCGGGCACGCGGTTCACAGCGCCGGCGAATTCACCATCGACCAGAAGAATACGCTTGTCACCGTGTTTCACTTCGGGGACGAATTTCTGGATCACCCATGGCTCGCGGAATGTTGTCGCGAACAGATCGTAGAGCGAGCCGAAATTCATGTCCTTGGGCGCAATGTGAAACACGGCCGCGCCGCCATGGCCATAAAGCGGCTTGAACACCACGTCGCCCTGCGACTCGCGGAACAGGCCGATTTCCTCCTTGTCGCGCGAGATCAGTGTCGGCGGCATCAGGTCCGCGAACTGCATGACGAAAATCTTCTCCGGCGCGTCGCGCACCGATGCGGGATCGTTGACCACCAGCGTCTTCGGATGGATGCGCTCCAGCAGATGGGTCGTCGTGACATAGGCAAGATCGAAGGGCGGATCCTGCCGCAGCAGGATCACATCGAAGGACTGCAAGTTCTCGCGCTTGCTCTCGCCAAGTGTGAAATGATCGCCCTCGGTGTCGCGGACCTGCAAAGGCTGGACGCTTGCCACAACGTCGTTGCCGGCCAGCGACATCCGGTCCGGCGTGTAATAGGACAGGCTGTGGCCGCGCTTTTGCGCCTCAAGCAGCAGTGCGAAGGTCGAGTCGCCGCGAATGTTGATGCGCGCGATCGGGTCCATCTGGACGGCGACTTTGAGTTTCATGATCGGCTCTGAGGTTTGCGGCTGAAGTTAAGGCGGGGCATCGAACGCCGCCTCCAGATGGCGCGGAAAACTTTTCGGCGCAACCAGAATCGCGTCGAAACGGCAGTTCAGATTGGCATGGTGGGGATGCGTCATCAACCACACCTCCGCGGCTGCAGCGATGCGCTGGCGCTGACGCGGCGTTACAGCATAAGCCGCATCGTCCATTGCGCCGCGCGCCTTGACTTCGATAAACGCCAGAACATCCCGCTTGCGCGCCACGACATCGATTTCGCCCTGCGGGGTGCGATAGCGCCGTGCGAGGATTCGATAGCCTTTCACCAGCAGAAGAACACAAGCGCGGCTCTCGGCGGACAATCCTGTTTGAAAAGCCTTCAGCCGCGCCGGATCGGCACGCTTATCGCCGGAGGGATGCTTGTCATTCATCGCGCGGCTTCGAAAGGGCAAGCGCCCGCGCATAAATCTCGCGGCGCGGGCGTCCCGACAGTTCGACGGCATGTGCCACGGCGTCCTTGACGCTGCCGTTCACCAGAGCTTCGCGCAACATATCGTCAAGATCGGCCTCGCTCATCGCCGCATTCGCATCGCCCGGCGGGCCGATGACGACGACGAATTCTCCGCGTGTTTCGAGCGCGCCGGCGTTTTCGGCGAGCTCGACAAGCGGCGCGCGACGGATATCTTCATGCAACTTGGTCAGTTCGCGGCAGATCGCGGCATCCCGCGCGCCGAGGACGTTCGCCAGATCGCGCAATGAATTCTCGATTCGCGCGCCGGTTTCGAACATCACCAGCGTTGCGTCGATCCGGGCAAGGTCTGCGATCCGCGCGCGCCGAGCGTGTTCCTTCGGCGGCAGGAAGCCTTCGAAGAAAAACCGGTCGGTGGGAAGGGCGGCAACCGACAGCGCCGCAAGTACCGACGATGGGCCTGGCAGCGCATTCACGGCAAATCCCGCGGCGCAGACCTCGCGGACCAGCTTGAAGCCCGGATCTGAGATTAACGGCGTGCCGGCGTCCGACACCAGCGCGACTGACAGGCCTTGCGCGAGTTGCGCCAGAAGCTTCGGGCGCGCGGAAGCAGCATTGTGATCGTGATAGGGCGTGAGCGACGCCTTGATTCCGTAACGCTCCAGCAGCCGATGAGTCATCCGCGTGTCTTCGCACGCAATAATGTCGGCGCCCGCCAGTGTTTCCAGCGCACGCAGAGTGATGTCACCGAGATTGCCGATCGGCGTTGCGACGAGATGAAGCCCGCGTGCAATCCTCGGCGCGTCGATGCGATGCCCTGCGACGATGAAACCGCGCGTGCCCTCATCTGCGGACTGCGGTTTTGGGGCTTGCGGACGTGACATGGCGTCGTTCCATAATGGTGAGTGATGGGCGCCTTGCTCGCATCTGCGAAACCGTTTGGCAGCAGAGCCAAAGTAATGCACAGCAACGGCGTCATAAATCTTTTGTTTTGCGTCCCGTGCCGACAATATGTCGGAATCCCCTTTCAGATCATCCGGCCAGACCGGTCGCCGGATCGGGCCTATGGACAAGAAAATGACCGCTCCGCCCGGCCCGCGTGCCGGAGATGACAACAGCCATACGAGACGCAGCGCGCTTGGCCTTTTTCTTGGCGCGCCGCTGCTTGCTGGCTGCGCGGGGCTGTCCTCGCAATTCGGATCGGGATTTGGAACCGGATCGGGATCAGAGCAGCCGCCCGGCCCCGCCGGTCCCGCGCAGCAGGCGGTTGCGGTCGGCTCCGGCCAGGTCAAGGTCGGTTTGATTCTGCCATTATCTGGCGCGGGCAACGCGGGCGTTGCGGGCAATTCGATGAAGAACGCAGCGGAGCTGGCGCTCGCCGAATTTCACAATCCCGACCTTCAGCTTCTGATCAAGGACGATGCCGGCACATCGAACGGCGCGCAGCAGGCCGCGCAACAGGCGCTCGATGAGGGCAGTGAAATTATTCTCGGTCCTTTGTTCGGACTTTCGGTTCCGGCCGTCGCGCAGTTGGCCCGGTCGCGCAACATTTCCGTGATCGCGTTCTCGACCGATTCGAGCGTCGCCGGACGCGGCGTTTTCCTTTTAAGCTTTCTGCCGGAATCCGACGTCAATCGGATCGTCGATTATGCGGCGAGCACGGGAAAACGATCTTTCGCCGCGCTTTTGCCTGAAAACGCCTATGGCAACGTGGTCGAGGTCGCCTTCAAGCAAAGGGTTGCCGAACGCGGCGGGCGCGTGGTCGCGTTCGAAAAATATTCCAGCGATCCATCGCAAATGCAGGCCACGGCGCGGGCCATCGCGCAATCGCTAGGCAACGCGGATTCGCTGTTGCTCGCCGATGATGGCGAGATGCTGGGCCGTCTCGTCGAGCAGCTGAACGCGGGAGGCGCCGACCTGAAGCGCGTCCAGTTGCTCGGTACGGGATTGTGGGACAATCCTCGCGTGTTTGCCGATAGCGGGCTTCAGGGCGGTATCTATGCCGCGCCCGATCCGTCCGGCTTTCGCGCCTTCGCAAAACGCTACCGCGCGAAATACAGTCAGGATCCGGTGCGGACCGCGACGCTCGCCTACGACGCGGTGGCGCTTGTCGCCGCTCTGGCGAAAACGCAAGGCGGCCAGCGGTTTTCGCAGGAGACGCTCACCAATCCCTCCGGCTTTGCCGGGATCGACGGATTGTTTCGATTCCGAAGCGACGGCACCAACGAGCGCGGACTGGCCGTCTTGCGCGTGACATCGGGCGGCGGCCAAATCGTCGTCGCGCCGCCGAAGACGTTTGGCGCGTAACCGGAAATTCTACGCTGCGAGGTCGGCCACCACCGCATCGAGCAGCGGGAAACCTTCCTTGGTGACACGCAGGCGGCCGCCGGTATCCACCGTGATCGTGCCCTCCTCGCGCAGCATCGCGATCCGGTGAGGATCGAGCGAGCGGCCCGACAATGCCTTGTAGCGCTGCGGATCGATGCCCTCCGCCAGACGAAGACCCATCAGCAGGAATTCGTCGGCCCGCTGTTCGCTGTTAAGCAGCTCGTCGCTGACGATGCCGTGGCCTTGCGCTTCCACGCGCATCAGCCACGTCTCGGGCCGCTTTTCGGTCGCGACGGCATGACGCATCCCGCCGATATCGAGGCGGCCATGGGCGCCGGGGCCGATGCCTGCATATTCCTGTCCGCGCCAGTAAACGAGATTGTGCCGGCATTCCGCACCCGGCCGCGCGTGATTGGAAATCTCGTAAGACGGCAGCCCCTGCGCGGCGCACACATCCTGCGTGACGTCATAAAGCGCGCGGGCGATCGCCTCGTCCGGTGTTTTCAGTTTGCCCGCGGCATGCAGTCCAAAGAAAGGCGTGTCGGGCTCGATGGTGAGCTGGTAGAGCGACAGATGTTCAGCGGCCTCTGAAATCGCGAACTTCAGTTCCGCGGTCCACGCCTGCGCGGTCTGGTCCGGCCGCGCGTAAATCAGATCGAATGAATAGCGATCGAAGGAACGGCGCGCGATCGCGACCGCATCGAGCGCCTCGCGCGCGGTGTGCAGTCGTCCCAGCGATTTCAGCGAGGCGTCGTCGAGCGCCTGTACGCCGAGCGATACGCGATTGACGCCCGCGGCACGATAGCCGGCAAAGCGCGTTGCCTCGACGCTGGTGGGATTCGCTTCCAGCGACACCTCGGCGTCGCGTGCGACGCGCCAATATTTGCCGATGGCATCGAGAATGGCGCCGACGGTTTGCGGCCGCATCAGCGACGGCGTGCCGCCGCCCAGGAAAATGGACGTGACCTCGCGTCCGGGTGTGCGCGCGGCGGTGGTTTCGATCTCGCGTGCGAAGGCGCGCGCGAAACGCTCCTGATCGATTTCGGCATGCCGCACATGGCTGTTGAAATCGCAATACGGACATTTCGACAGGCAAAATGGCCAGTGCACATAAACGCCGAAGGCTTCCTTCGCCTCAATGCTCAAGGCACATCTCCGCGAGCTTCACGAATGCCTTGGCCCGATGAGACAGACCCATGCCGTGTGGTGGCAGACCATGCTTTTCAATGCTGGTCATCTCGCCAAAGGTGCGCGAATGACCATCCGGCAGAAAGGCGGGGTCGTAACCGAAACCGGCGTCGCCGCGTGGTGGCCAGACCAGCTGGCCGTCCACCCGCGCTTCCACTTCCTCGAGATGATCGTCCGGCCACGCCACGCATAGCGCGGAGACGAAATGCGCCTTTCGCTGTGCTGGCTGCGTTGCGCCATGTTCCTGCATCAGCCGCTCGATCCGTGTCATCGCGGCTGTGAAGTCTTTCGAGGGTCCGGCCCAGCGCGCCGAGTGGATGCCGGGCTGGCCATTCAACGCATCGACGGCAAGACCCGAATCATCGGCGAATGCTGGAAGATTCGTCGCGGTGGAAGCGGCGATCGCCTTGATTCGCGCGTTGGACTGAAAAGTCGTTCCGGTCTCTTCGGGTTCCGCGAGCCCAAGCTCGCCAGCCGACACCGCGTCCACGCCATAGGGCGCGAGCAATTCGCGCATCTCGGCGAGCTTGCCGGGATTGTGGGTCGCGATCACTAGGCGGCCGGTGATTCGGCGATGCTGAGTCATTGATAAGGCCTCGTCATGGCCGGGCCTGACCCGGCCATCCACGACTTGATTCGTGGAAAGCTTGCAAGACGCGGATGCCCGGCACAAGGCCGGGCGTGACGCTTATGTGCAAATCACGCCATCGCGATCTTCTGCAGCTCCACCAGCCGCGCGATTCCGCTGTTGGCCAGTGCCATCAGTTTGAGGAACTCGTCCTGCGAGAAGGGTGTCTTCTCGGCAGTGCCCTGCACCTCGACAAGGCGGCCGTCGCCGGTCATGACGAAATTGGCGTCGGTCTCGGCTTCCGAATCCTCGGCATAGTCGAGATCGAGCACCGGCGTGCCGTTATAAATGCCGCAGGAGATCGCGGCGACATTGTCGCGCAATACTTCGCTTGTTCCCTTGATCATGTTGCGCGCTTTCATCCATGCCACGCAATCGGCCAGCGCAACCCATGCGCCGGTGATCGAGGCGGTGCGGGTGCCGCCGTCGGCCTGAATGACATCACAGTCCACTGTGATCTGCCGCTCGCCCAGGGCCACAAGATCGACGGTGGTACGGAGCGAACGGCCGATCAGCCGCTGGATTTCCACGGTGCGACCGCTCTGCTTGCCGGCCGAAGCCTCGCGGCGCATGCGCTCATGGGTGGCGCGTGGCAGCATGCCGTATTCAGCGGTGACCCAGCCGCGCCCCTGTCCCTTGAGCCATGGGGGAAGCCTGTCTTCCAAAGTGGCGGTCACCAGCACATGGGTGTCGCCGAATTTGACCATGCAGGATCCCTCGGCATATTTGACCACGCCGCGCTCAAGCGAAATGGGGCGCAGTTCATCGGGCGCGCGACGGCTTGGCCGCATGTTCATGTCCTCAGGAAACCATGTGATATCTATCTTGCCCGTGCTTTTAGGGGGGCGGGACCACAGCGGCAAGGGGGAGGCAAGCGGGACCGCGGTTAAGCGCAAATCGCAAAGCCGCTTGTCATGGCCCTTCGCAATGGACAAATTATTGTCCGCAGCACCTGAGAAGCTTCTCCGGGAGTGAATTGTGTCTCATCACGATCCGATCGGCCATCTGATCACGCCGAATGCCGGGCTGGCCCAGCTCAACGAGCGCTCGCGCGATATTTTCCGCCAGATCGTGGAGAATTATCTGGCGACCGGCGAACCCGTCGGTTCGCGCAATATTTCGCGCCTGATCTCGGTGCCTCTGTCGCCGGCTTCGGTGCGGAACGTCATGTCCGATCTTGAGCAGCTGGGACTGATCTATGCGCCGCACACGTCTGCAGGGCGTTTGCCGACCGAGCGCGGGCTGCGATTTTTCGTCGATGCCCTGATGCAGGTTGGCGATCTCACCGAGCCGGAGCGTCAATCGATTTTGACCCAACTCGCCTCGATCGGCAGGAACCAGTCGGTGGAAGCCGCGCTCAGCGAGGCGCTGACGCGATTGTCGGGACTGACAAGGACCGCCGCCGTGGTGCTGACGGCAAAATCCAACGCGCGCCTCAAGCACATTGAATTTGTCAGGCTCGAACCCGAACAGGCGCTGGTGGTGCTGGTGGCCGAGGACGGGCAGGTGGAAAACCGCGTTCTGACTTTGCCGCCGGGAGTTCCGACGTCAGCGCTGACCGAGGCGTCGAATTTTCTCAATGCCCGCATTCGCGGCCGCACGCTGGTCGAGGCGCGAGCCGAGCTTGAGGCCGCAATGCAGGAGAGCCGCAGCGAGCTCGATCAGCTGACGCAGAAAGTGATCGCGGCAGGGATCGCAAGCTGGTCGGGCGGGGCGAGCGACGAGCGGCGGCTTATCGTGCGCGGTCACGCCAATCTGCTCGAAGACCTTCATGCCATGGAGGATCTTGAGCGGGTGCGCCTCTTGTTCGACGATCTGGAAACCAAGAAAGGCGTCATTGATCTTCTTGGGCTTGCGGAGCGCGCCGATGGCGTGCGGATTTTCATCGGTTCGGAAAACAAGCTGTTTTCGCTATCGGGTTCCTCGACGATCATCTCGCCCTATCGCGACGGCTCGGGACAGATTGTCGGGGTGCTCGGCGTCATCGGCCCGACACGGCTGAATTATGCGCGGGTCATTCCGATGGTCGATTATGCCGCCCGGATTGTCAGTCAGGTTCTCGGCAAATAGGCTTGCGCACGATCCCGAAAGAGGGGCCGGCTTTCTGATAAGATCGAGCTCAATCACACGGCTGTGCTTGATTTTTTGCGGCCAAACCACGATATGCAGGCCAGAAATTTCAGTAAAACGGATTGAGGCGTGATGACCGATCCCAACGGGCAGAAAGACGATTCCCAGGCAACGGCGGACAACGCGGGCAGCAAGCCCGGCGAGCCGCGGGTGTCCAAGCCCTACATTATGCCGGACGATCCCGTCGAAACGCCGTCCGAGACGCTTGTGAAGGAGGCCGCCGAGGCGCGCGACAAGATGCTTCGCACGCTGGCGGATATGGAAAATCTCCGCAAGCGTACGCAGCGCGAAGTGGCCGACGCGCGAACTTACGGCATTACCAGCTTTGCCCGCGAAATTCTCGATATCGCCGACAACCTTCAGCGCGCTCTCGACACCGTGCCGGCGGAAGCGAAGGCATCGGCAGACGCGGGACTTAAGAGCCTGATCGAGGGCGTCGAACTGACCGAGCGCTCGTTGCACAAAACGCTGGAAAAGCACGGGGTCAAGAAGCTCGATCCGGTGGGCGAGAAGTTCGATCCCAATTTGCATCAGGCGATGTACGAGGTGCCGGATTCCTCTGTCGCGCCGGGCACGGTGGTTCAGGTCGTGCAGACCGGCTACACTATCGGCGAGCGCGTCCTGCGTCCGGCCCTCGTCGCCGTGTCCAAGAGCGCGCCCCGAGCCTAACCTAGCTCCGCCAAACAATCTCGAGCCATTCCTGAAATGGCTTGTTAAGGCCGCTCTTCTAACGTCCGCCCGGGTTCACCGGATTGTGCGGCAAGGGATATGGCGAGCGACAGCGACACCGCGTCGGCCACAATACTGAACGGCACCGGAATAATCTTCGCCCGCCAGCGAGCGGCGATTGAGCCGTGGCTGCTGCTGGGCGCGATCCTTGCGATTGCGATCTGGTTGAGATTCCTCGTTCCTGCGAACACCGATATCGGCTGGCTGCTGACCGTCGCGGAGCGGGTGCTCGGCGGCGATGTGCTTTACCGCGATGTGATCGAGACCAATCCGCCGATCGCGGTCTGGACTTATATTCCCGGCGTCCTGCTCGGCCGCGCGCTGCATCTCAAGCCTGAAGTTGCAACCGACGCGCTAGTCTTTCTTGCCGCGGCGATCTCTCTTGGCGTGAGTGCCGTGATCCTGAGGCCGTCGCGCGCGCTGTCGTCGGCGAATGGCTGGCTGCTCGCCGGATTCGCGCTCGCCGTCCTCACGATTCTGCCGATGCAGCAATTCGGCCAGCGTGAGCACATATCAGTAATCGCTCTGTTGCCGATGCTGGCCGTTCTGGTTTTGCGCGCGGGGAAACAAACGCCGCCGCGCTGGGCGATTATCGTCGCGGGGCTCGGCGCGGGTCTGGCCGTGGCTTTCAAGCCGCATTTTGCCATCGCGCTGGTGTTTGGGTCGTCGCTGCTCGCCGCTCAGTTTCGTGCCCCGCGTATTTTGATCTCGCCGCAAAATCTCATCGCCGCCTGCGTGGTTGCGATCTATGGCGTCTGTGTCGCGATTTTCTATCCCGATTTTTTCAGCTTCGTCGGACCGCTGGCGCGCGACGTTTACATTCCCGTCGGCAAATCTTTCGGCGCTATGCTGATGAAGCCCGCTGTACCGCTATGGCTGGCATTGGTGTTGTTGACTCTCTCGTTCAAAAGAAATGGCCGGCAAAGCAAGCCGGCGCTGGGTTTGCTCGCCGTGTCGGCGGGCTTTGCCGCGGCTTTCTTTCTTCAGCGCAAGGGATGGCCCTATCACGCCTACCCCATGATCGCGGTCGCGATGCTTGCAACCGCGCTATCGTTTACGGCGAATTTGGGCGAAACATCGATGAGCCGCGCTCGCCGCCGGGGATTGGCGGCCGGGCTTGCCATTGTCTTTGTCTGCGCGATGGCCTGGTTCAATACGGCGTTCGATGCTTCCTTCTTGCGCGAACATGTTGCGCGTCTTGGACCGCATCAGAAGATTCTGGCACTAACCGGCGAGCCCGGGATCGGTCATCCTCTGGTCCGTGAGGTGGATGGTGTCTGGGTCTCGCGCCAGCAGGCACTATGGGTCGAAGGCTATCGCGAGTTCATGCAGAAGACAGGCCTTCTCGGCGCTGGCAATGAGGCGGCGGTGAATGCGCACGCCGCGCGCGAACGGGAATTCCTGATCGAGGATATCCGCAAAAAACCGCCGACTGTTGTGCTGGTGGATAATCTCACCGGCGAATGGAGCGCGTGGCTTGCGGTCCATCCCGAAGTGGCCGTTCTGCTGAAGGATTACAGCCTCGCCGACAGCGTCAACGGCGTCGATATCCTGACGCGGCGCTGAAATTTATCGGGGGCCGGTTCCATCGCGCACCGCGCGAAACCTCGGAAAGGACTTGGCCCACTGGTCGCGTGGCGAGACGCCCACGATATTCAGCGCGGCTCCGCTGCCGCCAAAACGCAGCCACTGAATCACGGTGATCGGGGTGTCCTTGGGGCCCATCATTGCGTCGATTCTGGTCTCGAAGCCCGGCATTCCGTCGATTCGTATCGGCTCGCTCAAGGTAATGCGTGCTTCACGCAAGCCGGGAATGGCTCTGGCAGCCTGCTGCGCGAAGCGGCCGCGGTCGTCCGCTTCCAGATTTTGAGTCTGCACCATGCCAATCAGCATATAGGGCACCTGGCCCAGCTCGTCCGTGTCGTTGCCATCGGTCAGCAGCACAGCCGTGCGCGGCGCCACCGTGCGGATCGTTTTGAAATCGGCAAGGTTGCCCATCCTGAAACTCAGCTGCGACAGCTGCTCCTCGACCGGCACCTCGCTTCGCATCACGGTCGTTGCCAGCATCTTGCGGATCGCATCTTCCGAGAAGCTTTTGTCGGCGCCGTCGCGCACCTGCACGATCACGAAACCGGAAAACTTGTCGTTCGGCAGGAGTAGGGAGTAGCTCCGGACGGCGGGCGTGACGTTTTTGCTGGTTTCGACGTTGAAATAGCCCTTGCGCGTCGGCGTCTCGAACACCTGCGGCTTGGCGCCTTGGGGAGGCAGGGTACCGTCCTTGACGGCATTATCGACAGTGGTGAAGGCGTCCACAGGCAGTTCGCCAAGCCCGACCTTCACGTTCTGGTCGCTTGAGACAAACCCGATGAAATCCGTCGCGAGCGCAAGTCCTTCCATCGGCACCAGTCCAATCCTGAGGCCCGGGGGGTAGACCGCGTCGGCGGCCCGGAGAGGACTGGCAAGCACCACGAGTGCCGCGGCGGCGAAAGCAAGCGAAAGGCGAAAGGTTTTCATGGAGGCTGCGTGAGGCTCGAATGAGGCGGTTCGATGGACGGGTATGGGTGGCGGCCACGACCTGCGCTGGATAGCAGCTTCCGGGACGGCGGGACAGGCCCGGCGCGCCGCAGCCGTTTCGTCCGTGAAAATGGGCGATTAACTTCGACAACAGGCCGTCCGGTCCTTGCGGGGCACACCCCCCCTCCTATATGAGGCGGAGCGTCGCAGATGGCGCGTTTGTTACTGAGGGGGTTGGGAGCGGTGCGCCGCCAGGGCCCGGCCAACCTGCCGCAAAGAAGGAATACAGGACCATGGGAAAGGTCATTGGCATCGATCTCGGCACGACCAATTCGTGCGTTGCCGTGATGGACGGCAAATCGCCAAAAGTTATCGAGAATTCCGAGGGCATGCGAACGACGCCGTCGATCGTTGCTCTCACCAGCGACGGAGAGCGACTGGTTGGCCAGCCGGCGAAGCGCCAGGCGGTCACCAACCCGGAAAATACCATCTTCGCAGTGAAGCGCCTGATCGGCCGCCGCTACGACGATCCGACCGTCGAGAAGGACAAGAAGCTCGTCCCCTACAAGATCGTCAAGGCGTCGAACGGCGATGCCTGGGTCGAGGCTGACGGCAAGACATATTCGCCCTCGCAGATTTCCGCCTTCATCCTTCAGAAGATGAAGGAAACCGCTGAAGCCCACCTCGGCCAGAAGGTCGATCAGGCGGTCATCACCGTCCCCGCTTATTTCAACGACGCCCAGCGTCAGGCCACCAAGGACGCCGGCAAGATCGCCGGTCTTGAGGTGCTGCGTATCATCAACGAGCCGACCGCAGCCGCCCTGGCCTACGGCCTCGACAAGGCGAAGTCCGGCACCATCGCGGTGTACGACCTCGGCGGCGGCACCTTCGACGTCTCGATTCTGGAAATCGGCGACGGCGTGTTCGAAGTGAAGTCCACCAACGGCGACACCTTCCTCGGCGGTGAAGATTTCGACATGCGTCTGGTCGGCTATCTCGCCGACGAGTTCCAGAAGGAGCAGGGCATCAATCTGCGCAACGACAAGCTCGCCTTGCAGCGCCTGAAAGAGGCCGCTGAAAAGGCGAAGATCGAACTGTCGTCGACGACGCAGACCGAAATCAACCTGCCCTTCATCACGGCGGACGCAAGCGGTCCGAAGCATCTGACCATGAAGCTCACCCGCGCCAAGTTCGAGGCGCTGGTCGATGACCTCGTGCAGAAGACCATCGAGCCGTGCCGCAAGGCGCTGAAGGATGCCGGCCTGTCGGCCGGCGAGATCGGCGAGGTGGTTCTGGTCGGCGGCATGACCCGCATGCCGAAGATTCAGGAGATCGTGAAGCAGTTCTTCGGCAAGGAGCCGCACAAGGGCGTCAACCCGGATGAAGTCGTTGCCATCGGCGCGGCCATTCAGGCCGGCGTTCTGCAGGGCGACGTCAAGGACGTGCTGCTGCTCGACGTGACCCCTCTCTCGCTCGGCATCGAGACGCTTGGCGGCGTGTTCACGCGCATCATCGAGCGCAACACCACGATCCCGACCAAGAAGAGCCAGGTATTCTCGACCGCGGAAGACAACCAGAACGCGGTGACGATCCGCGTCTTCCAGGGCGAGCGCGAAATGGCGGCCGACAACAAGGCGCTCGGCCAGTTCGACCTGATGGGCATTCCGCCGGCGCCGCGCGGCATGCCGCAGATCGAGGTCACGTTCGACATCGACGCCAACGGTATCGTCAACGTGTCCGCGAAGGACAAGGCCACCGGCAAGGAGCAACAGATCCGCATCCAGGCCTCAGGCGGTCTGTCGGAGGCTGACATCGAGAAGATGGTCAAGGACGCCGAAGCCAACGCGGCCGAGGACAAGAAGCGCCGCGAGGCAGTGGATGCCAAGAACCATGCCGACGCGCTGGTTCACTCCACCGAGAAGGCGCTGTCGGAACACGGCAGTAAGGTCTCGGATGGCGACCGCAAGGCGATTGAGGATGCTTTGGCCGATCTGAAGGAAGCCCTGAAGGGCGACGATTCGGAGGCGATCAAGGCCAAGTCCAACACGCTGGCGCAGGCTTCGATGAAGCTCGGCGAGGCGATGTACGCCCAGCAGGCCGAGGCGGATGCCAAGGCCGATGCGGCCAAGGACGATGTCGTCGACGCGGAGTTCACCGAAGTCGATGACGACAAGAACAACAAGAAGTCGGCGTAAGCCTTTGATGACCCCTCTCCTGTAAAGGTGAGGGGTCACTTCGATGGACCGTTTCTCTCATGCCGACCAAGACCTGTTATTACGAGACGCTGGAAGTCGAGCGCACCGTCGACGAAGCTGGCCTCAAATCAGCCTTCCGCAAGCTGGCGATGAAATGGCACCCGGACAAGAATCCGGGCGATCCGGCTTGCGAGCACAAATTCAAGGAAATCAGCGAAGCCTACGAGATTCTGCGCGATAGCCAGAAGCGCGCGGCCTATGACCGTTTCGGTCATGCCGCGTTTGAGCAGGGCGGCATGGGCGGCGGCCCCGGCTTTGGATCCGACTTCGCGTCGTCATTCTCCGATATTTTCGAGGGCCTGTTCGGCATGGCCGGACGTGGCGGCAGCCGTGGCGGCCGCGAGCGCGGCGCCGATCTGCGCTACAACATGGAAATCACGCTCGAGGAGGCGTTCCTCGGCAAGACGGCGCAGATCAATATTCCGGTCGCGGTCACCTGCGAGCTCTGTTCAGGTACGGGCGCAAAAGCCGGGACCAAGCCGAAAGTCTGCCCGACCTGCGGAGGTGCGGGTCGCATCCGCCAGGCGCAGGGCTTTTTCACGCTGGAGCGTACCTGTCCGGGCTGTCAGGGCCGCGGCCAGAGCATCGACACCCCATGCCCGGCATGCTCGGGCTCGGGACGGGTCACGAAGGATCGCTCGTTGTCGGTCAACATTCCCCAGGGGGTCGAGGACGGCACCCGCATCCGCCTCGGAGGCGAGGGCGAGGCCGGCGTCCAGGGCGGCCCCCCCGGCGATCTCTACATTTTCCTGTCCATTGCCTCGCACCAGTTCTTTCAGCGCGACGGCGCCGATCTGCATTGCCGTGTGCCCGTCTCGATGGTGACTGCGGCGATGGGCGGCGAGTTCGAGGTGCCGGGCATCGACAAGACCAAGGTCAAGGTCAAGGTGCCGCCCGGCACCCAGTCCAGCCGCCGTTTCCGGATCGCGGGAAAAGGCATGCCCGTCCTGCGTTCACGGCAGACCGGCGACATGTACGTGCAGGTCGTGGTCGAAACGCCGCAAAATCTCACCAAACGGCAAAAAGAACTGCTGGCGGAGTTCGAAAAACTCTCCTCCGGTGAAACCCAGCCCGAGTCGGCGGGTTTCTTTAAAACAGTCAAGGACTTCTTCGGGACGCGCGCGAGCGCCCCGTAAGCAGCCGTCTTGACCGGTTTCGCTTGCGGCTATACCCATTTATGAAGAAAATTTGACGGCCCGTGAGTCCACGGGTCCAATTGGTCCCTGCCAATGTCCATGCAGTCCGCGCGTGCGTTGAAGAAGCCGCCTCGTCTGGATGACGAGGTCCGCTTCCTTCGCTCGTGGATTGAAAAGCCCCTCCGGATGGGCGCGGTGATGCCCTCCAGCAAGGTGCTCGCACGGACCGTGGCGCGTTATGTCGACGCAGATTCCACCGCACCTGTCATCGAACTTGGACCCGGCACCGGAGCGCTGACGGACGCCTTGATCGCGCGCGGCGTCGAGCAGGCGCGTCTCGTGCTGGTTGAATTCAACCCGGAATTCTGCGCGCTGCTGCGCGAGCGTTACCCGCAGGCGACGATCATTCAGGGCGACGCCTACCATCTCGACAAGACGCTGACTGCGATAACCGAGCCGGCGTCCGCGATGGTCTCCGGCCTTCCGCTCGTGACAAAGCCGATGCTGACGCGCCTGCGGCTGATACGCGACGCGTTCGCCAAGCTTGCGCCGGGCGCGCCCTTCATCCAGTTCACCTATTCGGTTGTGCCGCCGATTCCCAAATCGCTGCCCGGCGTTCGAACGCAGGCGTCCGAGCGAATCTGGATGAACGTGCCGCCCGCGCGCGTCTGGGTTTACCGCAAGGGCTGATTTTCCAGCAGGATCGAGATGTTCTCCGGTGCAGACCCAGGGCGCTGCATAGTCATGGCCAAGTTTGCCGCAATCCCGCTTTCCCTTCTCCGGAAAACGCTTTAGTTCTCATCGCATGGCCGCGCTGAAAATCCTCGTCATTCCAGGCTCGGTTCGCACCGGCTCATTGAACGCGAGGCTCGCTGCTGTCGCCGTCAAAGAGCTGGCGCTGCTCGATGTTGACGTTACGCAGATCTCGCTCGGCGATTTTCCACTGCCGATCTATGATGGCGACCTCGAAGCAAAGTCCGGTGTTCCAGGCAACGCGGTCGACTTGAAGCGCATGATCGGCGCGCATCACGGCGTCTTCATCGTCAGCCCGGAATACAATTCCTCGGTGCCGCCGCTTTTGAAAAACGCCATCGACTGGGTGACGCGCGTGCGTGACCGGAACGAGACGTTCGGGCAGGTGTTTCGCGAGCGTGCTTTTGCCGTCGGCGCGGCGTCCGACGGAAAATTCGGCGGCTTGCGCGTTCTGATGGCGCTGCGGCAGATTCTCGCGCTTGGTTGCGGGGCGACCGTGATTCCGCAGCAGGTGGCGCTGTCTTTCGCCGATCAGGCGTTCGACGACATGGATCGCTTCAAGGATGAGCGCGACGCGCTCATGTTGCGCGCGACCATGCGCCAGCTTGTCGATGTGGCGCAGCAGATGATGTGAGGTTGCGATGACACAGGATATAGTCACGCCGCGCGACCGCCTGATCGTGGCGCTGGATGTGCCTGACGTTGCGGCGGCGCAGGCGATGGTCGCGCGTCTCGGCGACAGCGTGTCGTTCTACAAGATCGGTTATCAACTCGGCTATGCCGGCGGCCTGTCGATGGTGGGCGATCTGGTTCGTTCCGGCAAAAGGGTTTTCGTCGATCTGAAGCTGCACGATATCGGCAATACGGTTGCGAATGGCGTGGCGAGTCTGGCCCGTCTTGGTGCGACCTTTCTCACGGTCCACGCCTATCCGCAGACGATGAAGGCTGCCGTCGCGGCACGCGATGCGTCTCGCCAGAAGACGGGTTCCAGCCTGAAAATTCTCGCCGTCACCGTGCTGACGTCCTACAACGACGAAGACGCGCATGAGGCGGGCTATCGCCTTGGCGCGAGCGAGATGGTGGACATGCGCGCCCGGCAGGCGCAGGCGATCGGCGTCGACGGCATCGTGTGCTCGGCGGAGGAGGCCGAAAATCTTCGCAGGATTCTCCGTCCGGACATTGCGCTCGTCACGCCGGGCATTCGCCCAGCTGGCAGCGCTGTCGGCGACCAGAAACGGGTCATGACGCCTGCCCGCGCCATCGCTTCCGGCGTGGACTATCTGGTCGTCGGACGCCCCGTCATCGAGGCCGACGATCCGAGGGCGGCCGCAGATGCGATCGTCGCCGAGATCGCCGCGGCGCTGTCTGAAAAGCCGGTGGCCTGACCAGGTTGCCGCGGCCGGCCCGCGCCGCTATACCCGCGATAACAAGGATTTGAGGGCCGGAAATGTCCGATATGCGTTTGATCGTGGCGGGAGCCGGCGGCCGCATGGGCCGTACCCTGATTCGCGCCCTGTCCGAGACGCCCGGCGCGGTGCTGACCGGCGCGCTGGAAGCGCCGGGGTCGGATCTGCTGGGTGAGGATTCCGGCGTGCTGGCCGGACTGCCCGCCAACGGCGTGCCATTGTCGGCCGATTTGTGGACGCTGTCGAAGGACGCCGACGGCATTCTGGATTTCACGGTTCCGGCCGCCACCATCGCCAATGTCGCCATCGCCGCGGAGCGCGGCATCGTCCACGTCATCGGCACCACGGGCCTGTCGGCCTCCGACAACGCGGTCATCAGAAGCGTGACGTCGCGCGCCATCGTCGTGCAGTCGGGGAATATGAGTCTTGGCGTCAATCTGCTGGCGGCCCTGGTGAAGCAGGTCGCCAGATCGCTCGACGAGGATTTCGATATTGAAGTCGTCGAAATGCATCACAGGGCGAAGGTCGATGCACCGTCAGGAACCGCCTACCTGCTCGGGCAGGCGGCTGCGGAGGGGCGCGGCATTAATCTCGATCAGCGATCCGTGCGCGCGCGCGATGGCCATACCGGCGAGCGCAATCGCGGCGATGTCGGTTTTGCCACGCTGCGCGGCGGCACCGTCACCGGGGATCACAGCGTGATTTTCGCCGGCCCTTATGAACGAATCGAACTTTCGCACAAGGCGGAAGACCGCATGATTTTCGCGCGCGGCGCCCTGAAGGCGGCGATGTGGGCGCACGGCAAGAAGCCGGGCTTTTATACGATGGCTGATGTTTTGGGGCTTGGCGCCTGATTGTGTCTTTGGAATTTGATTGATTTGCAATTTTGAATGAGTTTTTTCAAAAAGGATATTGAACCATGACTTCAGCGCAGGAACAGGATAAAGGCCCGATTATCAGGATGCTTGCTATGTTCGGTATCGGCGTTGTCTCGTTGATCGTTTCCCTGCGGTTGATCGGAGGCGACGTTCGTTCGGCGATCCTCGGGTTTATTTTTGCTTTTATTGCCATCGGATTTTTCCTTGTCGCAACAAGGATGGCGAAGAAAATCAAGAGAGAGGCCCTGCCGAAATGAACGATCGCCTGCTTGTTCTCGTGCGTCACGGTCAGAGTGAATGGAATCTCAAAAACCTTTTCACCGGCTGGAAGGATCCGGGCCTGACCGAAAAAGGCGTTGCGGAAGCGCATGAAGCGGGGCGTAAGCTGAAAGCCGAAGGGCTGTCATTTGATGTTGCCTTCACCTCGCAGCTCGTGCGCGCGCAAACCACGCTCGATCTGGCGCTGAAAGAGCTGGGCCAGACCGGTATTCCGGTCGTCAAGAATCTTGCGCTGAACGAGCGCGATTACGGCGATCTGTCGGGTCTCAACAAGGACGACGCCCGCAAGAAATGGGGCGAGGACCAGGTCCATATCTGGCGGCGCTCCTATGACGTGCCGCCGCCCGGCGGAGAAAGTCTCAGGGATACGCTGGCGCGCACGCTGCCGTTTTACGTGCAGGAGATTTTGCCCGGCGTGCTGCGTGGCCAGCGCACGCTGGTTGCCGCCCACGGCAATTCGTTGCGGGCGCTCATCATGGTGCTTGAGAAATTATCGCCCGAGGCCATCATCGCGCGCGAACTTGCGACCGGCGCGCCGATCATCTACCGCCTCAATGCGGATTCGACGGTGGAGTCGAAAAAGGATCTGGCGGCGTAGTTATTTCTCGCCGCTGGCGCGGCCGCTTTCCCAGCCGAGCATCGCCTGCTTGCGTGTGACGCCCCAGTGATAGCCCGTCAGCGCCCCGCTTTTGCCGAGCACGCGATGGCAGGGCACCACGAAGGAGATTGGATTCTTGCCGACCGCGGCGCCCACCGCACGCGATGCCTTCGGCGCGGAAATGTGATTGGCGACATCCGAATAGGTCGTGGCGCGTCCCATCGGAATTTTCAGAAGCGTTTCCCACACCCGCACTTCGAAATCGGTGCCGATCAGAACCACGCGCAGCGGCTGCTCCGCGCACCAGCGCGCCGAATCGAAAATCCGCACCGCGAGCGAAGCGGTCAGGGCCTGATCCTGCACATAGGATGCGAGAGGCCAGCGGCCCTGCATATCGGCCAGCGCCATCTGTTCTCCGCCCTCATCCGCAAAGGCAAGACCTGCAAGGCCCCGGTCGCTCGCGACGATGACGGCCGTTCCGAACGGAGAGGGATGAAAGCCGTAGCGCATCTTTATTCCCGCGCCACCCTTCTTCCATTCGCCGGGGGACATCGCTTCATGGGTGACGAACAGGTCGTGCAGCCGTCCGGGACCCGACAGGCCTGAATCGTAGGCCGCATCGAGGATGCTGGCTGAATCGCGCAAAAGCCGCTTTGCATTGTCGAGCGTCAGCGCCTGCATGAACGCCTTCGGCGTCAGTCCGGCCCATCGCCGGAACAGGTGATGCAGTTCGTCGGGCGTCAGGTTCGCAGCCGCCGCCATGTCTTCAATGGCGGGCTGTCGTCGCCAGTGTTCGGAAATGAAGGCGATGGCCTGGCGGACGGAATCATAGTCGCGCAGCGTGGCTTCGTGCGCCGGCACGCTCGCGATACGTTCCGACACGGTTTCAAAACGCGAAGGTTCGGGTCCGGCCATGGCGCTGGTCATGAAATTGGGCATCATTCCGGCGATATAGATCGCGCATGTGTCTGCAGCCACCCGTTTCCTGATCGCGCTTCAAAGCGGATTATAGGTTGGACCGCGCCTGGCGGCTGCCAAGGCCACTCGTAAAGCATTGGCAAAGCTTTCTTTTTCGTCCGGGCCAAGAAAGCTCGCAACCGCGACCCGCTGACGGCGGGAGGCGAGATAAAGCCGCTCGATACCGAACTCCTCGTGGACCTCCTGATCCAGCCGCACCCATAGCGGATTGAAAGTCCATTCCATGACATGACCGCGATGGCTGATGCGCCGCAGTTTCAGTTCGGTCGTTGTGACCGAGATTTCCTCGCGCGCCGCGGCGCGGGCGAAATTGATCTTGAAGGCCCAGTAGATGGCCAGCACATCGAGGCCGAAAAATCCGAAGACCGGCCATGCCCCCATCAACCAGAAGGCAAGACCTGCAACGAAGCTGATCAGCGACACGAAGGCCATCACGATTGCAAAGCCGCGCTGGCTGAGCGAGCGATGCGGGGTCAGCACCGCCGAAAATAGTTCGGCGTCCGTGTTCCGCTGATCCTGAAAATCATTGCCGCTGTTCATCGCGCTTCAGTATACGGATATCATGGCAAAAAAGACGAGGGCGATGGTCAAGAAGGCAATAAAAAAAGCGCCACCTCTGAAGCGCCCGTCCGCGAAAAAAACGGCGAAGCAGGCATCGCCCCGATCACGTCCCGCAAAGCTCAAGTCACGTCCGGCGAAGTCAAAGCCCTGGACACCGGCAGAAGTCTATGAAGCCTTCTCTCGCTTCCGCAAAGCCAACCCCGATCCAAAGGGCGAGCTCGAGCACATCAATCCTTATACGCTGCTCGTCGCGGTTGCCCTGTCGGCACAGGCGACCGATGCCGGTGTCAACAAGGCGACGCGCAACCTTTTCCCGGTCGCCGATACGCCGCAGAAAATGGTGGCGCTCGGCGAAGAGAAACTGCGCGACAAGATCAAGACTATCGGGCTTTACCGCAACAAGGCCAGGAACGTCATCGCGCTATCGGAACAGCTGATTGCCAATCACAATGGCGAGGTGCCGCGCACGCGTGAAGAGCTCGAGGCCTTGCCGGGCGTCGGGCGCAAGACCGCCAACGTTGTGCTGAACATCGCCTTTGGCGAGCCGACCATCGCGGTCGATACGCATTTGTTCCGCGTCGGCAACCGCACCGGTCTCGCGCCCGGCAAGACGCCGCTTGAGGTCGAGTTAAAATTGTTGGAAGTCGTGCCGGACGAATTCATGCGTCATGCGCACCACTGGCTGATCCTGCACGGACGCTATACCTGCATCGCGCGCCGCCCGCTGTGCGAGACATGCATCATCAACGATCTGTGCCGATGGCCGGAAAAGACGGTGTTTCTTGGCAGCTGAATTGTGGCATCTCGCATTGAGACCGATGATGGCCCGTCTATCCGGCAGGGATGCTCGCCTTGCGCGCGGGCTCGATCAGTTCGGGCCGCGGTCCGGACAGGCGCTTGTGCATGTGGACCATGAAAGCCATGCCGAACAATGGCGTCGCCAGATTGACGATGGGAATGGACACGAAGGCGGCGATGAACATGCCGGCCGTAAATATCGTGACCGAATGCTGCCTGCGCATTTGCTCCATCTCGCTCAACGGACGGAAGCGCAGCGCCGCGTATTTGAAATATTCGCGGCCGAGAAGCCATGCCGTGGCAATGAAGAACACGATAAAGCCCATGCCGAACACCAGCACCAGCGGCACCGCGACAAGATAAACCACCAGCGTGAGAAGCGACGTCTTGATGCCTTCCACCATCGCCTGAACGATGGGTAGCGCCTTCCCCGGCCTCTCGGCGGGATAATAGGTGCGCTCGACAATGTCGGCGACATCGTCGACAAAAACGCTGGCGATCAGCGAGGTAATGGCGGGCATCAGGAAAATCGCGCCGAACAGGATGCCGAGACCGGCGGCGATCGACACGAACCAGGCGAGAATGTTGAGTGCGGTGTGGAAGTTCGGACCCAGCATCTGCTCGGCCCAGATTTCGCCAGAGCCCGCAAACCAGTTCAGCAGGCGCTGCAGGCCGATCGCCACGACAACGATCAGCAGCAATGCAAGGATCACCGACTTCCAGAGGATCGCCCGCATCGGCGGCGACAACATTTGCGTCAAAGCCTTGTATGCGGCGTCGAACATCGGCCCGTCTCCGTGGTCTTACGGAGAAGTAGAGGGTTGGGACCGGATTTTCAATGACGTTCGTCGCGCGCTTCAGAAAGCCCCGTGTCAGGCGGCGCGCTCGAAGCCTCCGCAGGCTGCTTTTTCAGAATGCGGCCGATCGTCGCCTGCAGGCGCTTCAGGAACGAGGCCGGGCGCTTCGAAGATTCCCTCTGGAAAGGGATCATCGGAGGCCGCCACCTCCGCGGGCGGTTTCGGCGTATCGGCCCAGTGCAGCGTTGTGTAATCGAAGCCGAACACGATGGTCGGTTTGACGATCTCGAAATAGGGCGAAATGTCGAAGTCGCGCGGCATGTAGAGCGAGGAATCGCGGATGTAGAGAATCTCCCGCTGCGCCTGCCGGCTTCCGGCCTGTTCGATTCGCGGCAGGATCGGATAGCGCACGGCGCCGAAAGCCTGTGCGATCAATGCTGAGCAGATGATCTTGGTCGGATCGCCTGATCCAAGCGCGATCATCCGCCTTCGCCAGCGCTGGGGAAACGGCATGGGAACGAGGTAACGCATCAGATCGATGATGTTCTTGGTGTCGTAGCCGAAGCCGATCCGGTTGATGGCGTACCGGCATACGGTGGCGCGGTCCTCATAGGTCAGACCTACAGGGCGGCAGATGCGCGTGTGAAACGCCAGATATTTCGACAGTGGCGCGGTTGCGACCCCCTCGCCGACATTAGCCTCGATCAGCACGTGCGGTTCGCCGTCAGGCTCGGCGATACCATCCACGGGTCCGACATACAGCGCTGAATGCGACCACGTCGATTGCGTGAGATATTTGATGATGCCGGAAATGCGGTTATTGCCCTCCACCAGCAGCACGTCACCGGGTTGCAGCAGGTCGCGCAGGCGGTCCGGATCGCTCGGTGTAAACGGCTCGTAGCCCGGCACCTCCTTTTGAAGGTAGCGGGCGATGATCTTGCCAACCGTGTCGAGCATGGAGTCCATGCTTGCGTTTCCTGGTGCGCGCGGCATGGCGCCGCCGTTTTTCATTGCATCAAATTTTCCGTGAAAGCGATTGCAATTTCGTTCATGGATGTGTCAGTCAAATTACAAAGCATTCACCATGACCGTTGCGTGGCGGCGGCCATTCCGGCAAATTTGCCGCAACGTTCGGCCCCCCGGTTGAATTTTCGGAAACCATGATGTGACAATTACGCGCCGCAGCCTTATCGCCGGATCGGCAGCGACCGCGCTGTTGCGGCCTTTCGGGGCCCGCGCCACGGGCCTGCCGCGCGACACCGATGTGGCGATCATCGGCGCGGGTGCGGCGGGCATAGCTGCCGCACGCAGGATCGCGGCGTCCGGAAAAAGAGTTCTGGTGCTGGAGGCCACCGCCTTGATCGGCGGCCGCTGTGCGACCGATACATCCACGTTCGAGGTGCCGTTCGATCGCGGTGCGCGATGGCTCTATAACTCCGATGGCAATCCCTTGATCGCGCCGGCACGCTCGGCAGACATCGTGCTTGCACCGGCGCCGCGCGGCCAGAGAATCCGGATCGAACGCCGTAACGCGCGCGCAGGCGAAACCGAGGATTTTCTGGCGCTGGTCGTGCGCGCCAATCGGGCGATGATGGAGGCGGTGCGCGGGCGGCCCGACATGCCGGCGCTCGAGGCCTTGCCCAGGGATTTTCTGGAGGAATGGGGCGGCACGCTGGACTTTTTCCTCGGCGCGTTTGCGACAGGATGCGACCTGAAAGATATTTCCGCCGCCGATCTTCTAACGTTGCAGCCGCGCGAGCCTGCTTCATTCAGCCGGCAGGGCTTGGGAACGCTGATCGCGCGGCTTGCGGAAAACGTTCCGGTGGCGCTGTCCACGCCTGTGACACGGATCGCGTGGAGCGGCCGCGATGCGCAGGTGGAGACGGAAGCCGGCACACTGGCCGCGCGCGCGGTGATCGTCACCGCCTCCACGGGCGTTCTCAATGCAGGCAAGATCAAATTTTCGCCCGACCTTCCCAAACGCCAGCTCGATGCCTTGTCGAAACTCGTGCTCGGTAGCACCGACCGCATTGCGCTGGAATTGCCGGGCAACCCGCTCGGTCTCGGACGTGACGATCCCTATATCGAGAAAAGCAGCGACAACCGCACCGCCTTTCTGCTCGCCAACACCGGCGGCTCGTCACTGTGTCAGGTCGATGTCGCCGGCAGTTTCGGCCGGGATCTGGCGGCGCAGGGCGAGAAGGCGATGACAGCGTTCGCGCTCGAATGGCTGCGCAAACTGTTCGGCGGCGATCCGGCCAGGGCTGTGCGGCACACCGTCACGACACGCTGGAACGATGCGCCTTACGTCATGGGCGCGATGTCGGCGGCATTGCCCGGCGGTCAGCCGTCGCGGAAAATTCTCACCGAACCGCTCGGCCCCTTGTTTTTCGCCGGCGACGCCGTGCACGAAACATTGTGGGGCACAGCCGGCGGCGCGTGGGTCTCGGGCGAGCGTGCAGCAGATGCCGCGCTTCGCAAATTGTCAGGTAAAATCGAGGGCATGGCGCAGGATACCAGGCCCGCGAAAACGTCGCGCCAGCGGCACTCCGTCGAGGGTGGCTCGACAGGTGGCCTTGCCTGGCCAAAACAGCGGCGGTGACGCCATGTTCGCGAGACGGCGATAACATCAGACTCGCAGCACCCCACCAGTTTTCTTGCCGACCTCGGCGACGATCTTCGCGGCGACGGCCTCGATCTCCTGATCGGTCAGCGTCTTTTCGCGCGGCTGCAGCGTCACGGCGATCGCGACGGATTTCTTGCCGTCCTCGACGCCCTTGCCTTCATAGACATCGAACACTGTGACGCCGGTGATCAGCTTTTTGTCGACGCCCTGCGCGGCACGGATGATGTCGCCGGCTTTCACCGCCCGATCGACCACGAAGGCAAAGTCACGCGATACCGGCTGGAAGGCCGAAAGTTCGAGCAACGGCTTGGCGCGGGTCGGCTTGGCCTTGGCGTCGGGAATCCGCTCGAGAATGATTTCGAACGCCACCAGCGGTCCATCGGCTTTCAGGGCCTCCAGCGTGCGCGGATGCAATTCGCCGAAATAGCCGAGCACATTCTGCGGTCCGATCTGGATGACGCCCGACCGGCCGGGATGCAGCCATGCCGGCGCGTTTCTGGCTTCGTTGCAGGGCACGATTTGCAGGGCTTGCACCGGCGCGCCCGCGGCAGCGAGCACGGCGAATGCATCGGCCTTCGCATCGAAGGCATCGATTTCGAAGGTACCAGACCAGGAGCGGCCCGTACCTTTCGACGAGGCCAGTCCGCGCCGGACGCCGCTCGCGGCCATGAACTGATCTTCCGGTTTGTCGCCCTTGAAAATCTGCCCGACCTCGAACAGCGCAATATCCGTCAAGCCACGATCCACGTTGGCCTGGGCCGCGGCAATGAGGCCCGGCACCAGTGAGGGCCGCATGTCGGACAGATCGGCGGCGATGGGGTTGGCGAGTTCAAGATCGCGCTGTCCGCCGCCGAACAGCTCGGCCTGTGCCTTGGAGACGAACGACCATGTCACCGCTTCCATCATGCCGCGCGCGGCGAGCGCGCGCTTGGCGCGGCGGGTCCGCAGCTGCAGCGATGTGAGCACCGCCTTGCGCGGCGCATCACCGCGATCGAACGGCGTCAGCGGCACACTGTCCACGCCGACGATACGCACGATCTCTTCCACGATATCGGCCTTGCCGTGAACGTCCGCGCGCCAGGAGGGCACAGCGATTTTCACGATGGGACCCGTGCCGGCGACCATGAAGCCGAGACGGCTGAGGATCGATTTCACTTGCGGAAATGGCACCTCGATGCCGGAAAGCCGTTTCACCTCATCGAGGGGAAATTCGATGATGCGATCTTCGGCGTGCGGATTTCCCGCGACAACGATCTCGGACGGCTTGCCGCCGCAGATGTCGAGCACGAGCTTCGTCGCCATCGCGAGTCCCGGCACCATGAAGGCCGGATCGACGCCGCGCTCGAAACGATAGCGCGCGTCTGAATTGATGCCGAGCTTGCGGCCGGTCTGCGCGATGTTGATCTCGTTCCACAGCGCGGATTCGATCAGCACATCGGTGGTGTTGTCGTCGCAGCCCGATGCTTCGCCGCCCATGATGCCGGCAAGCGACTCGGCCCCGTTTTCATCGGCAATCACGCACATGGTGTCGTCGAGCGTATAGGTCTTGCCGTCGAGAGCGATCAGCGTCTCGCCCTCCTTGGCATGGCGCACGACGAGATTACCTTTGACCTTTGCGGCGTCGAACACGTGCAGCGGCCGCGCGCGGTCGAAGGTCATGAAGTTGGTGATGTCGACCAGCGCATTGATCGGGCGCAGGCCGATCGAGGTCAGGCGCTTTTGCAGCCATTCGGGCGACGGGCCGTTTTTCACGCCGCGCACGAAGCGCAGCGCGAAGCCCGGACACAGCTTCGCATCCTCAATTTTCACCTGCACCGGGCAGGGAAATTCGCCCTTGATCGGCCTGGGCGGATTATCCTTGAACTTGCCCATGTCGGCGGCGGACAGATCGCGCGCGATGCCGTGCACGCCGGTGCAGTCGGCGCGGTTCGGCGTGAGATTGATCTCGATCACAGGATCGCCGAGGCCTGCCCACTCCGCGTAAGGTTTTCCAATCGGCGCGTCCGCCGGCAATTCGATGATGCCGTCGTGGTCTTCGGAGAGTTCAAGCTCGGCGGCCGAACACAGCATGCCACGGCTTTCGACGCCGCGAATGGTGCCGACGCTCAGCGTGATGTTCTTCGCAGGAATATAGGTCCCGGGCGGCGAGAACACGCTGACGAGTCCCTCGCGCGCATTCGGTGCGCCGCAGACCACCTGCACCGGCGCGCCGCCATCGCCGGTATCGACCATGCACACGCGCAGACGATCCGCATTCGGATGCTGCTGCGCGGAAATAATTTTTGCGATGGTGAACGGCGCAAGCGACTTGGCCTTGTCGTCGAGATGCTCGACCTCAAGCCCGATCATGGTGAGCTTGTCGGCGAGCTTTTCCAGCGGCTCGTCGGTGTCGAGATAATCCTTCAGCCAGGAGAGGGTAAATTTCACGACGATAGCCCTCCGGCCAGCGTCGGTACATCCAGCGGCTTGAAGCCGTAATGGTTGATCCAGCGGACATCGCTTTCGAACATCTGGCGCAGGTCGTTGATGCCGTATTTCAGCATCGCGATGCGGTCGATGCCCATGCCCCAGGCGAAGCCCTGATAGACGTCAGGATCGATGCCGCAGGCGCGCAGCACGTTCGGATGCACCATGCCGCAGCCAAGAATTTCCAGCCAGTCATTGCCCTCGCCGAACCGGATTTCGCCCTTCTCGCGGCGGCACTGGATATCGACTTCCAGCGACGGTTCGGTGAAGGGAAAGAACGAGGGCCGGAATTTCATGTTGACGTTATCGACCTCGAAGAACGCCTTGCAGAATTCGGCGAGAATCCATTTCAAATGGCCGAGATGCGAGCCCTTGTCGATGACAAGGCCCTCGACCTGGTGGAATTGCGGCGTATGGGTTGCGTCAGAGTCGATGCGATAGGTGCGGCCCGGGCAGATCACCCGGATCGGCGGTTTCTGGCTGAGCATGGTGCGGACCTGCACCGGCGAAGTATGCGTGCGCAGCAGCGGCCGCGAGCCGTCTTCCTTGCGATGAAAGAAGAAGGTGTCGTGCATTTCCCGCGCCGGATGGCCTTCGGGGAAATTCAGCTTGGTGAAATTGTAGTCGTCGGTCTCGATGTCCGGGCCCTCGGCGATGGAAAAGCCCATGTCGGCGAAAATCGCGGTGAGTTCGTCCATCACCTGGCTGAGCGGATGGATGCGGCCTTGCTCGGCGGGCGCCTCGCGCAGCGGCAAGGTGACGTCCACGGTCTCCGATGCGAGTCTCGCATCGAGCGCAGCGTTTTTCAGAACGTCGCGGCGTTCGCCTAGCGCCTGTGTGATCTTGTCCTTGGCCGCGTTGATCGCGGCGCCTTCGGTCTTGCGCTGCTCGGGTGACATCTTGCCGAGGGTCGCCAGCAGCGCCGAGATCGTGCCCTTCTTGCCGAGCGCGCCGACACGTACGGCTTCCAGCGCGGCTTCGTCGGACGCTGCCGCGACAGCGGCCAGAATTTCAGTTTCAAGTTGAGCGAGATCGGACATCCGGCAATCCTCTGGTCGAGAATGTCTGGCCGGTTTGTTTCGCCATCGTCATGCCCGGGCTCGTCCCGGGCATCCACGACTTGATTCAGATCGCCCAGCAAGACGTGGATGGCCGGGACGAGCCCGGTCATGACATCGTTGTTAGTTGCGCCTCGGCAACGAGGACAAGGCGTTAAGCCGCGAGCGCGGCCTTGGCCTTTTCAGCAATCGCCTGGAACGCCGCGGGTTCGTGGATCGCGAGATCCGAGAGCACCTTGCGGTCCACCACGACGCCCGACTTCGACAGGCCATCGATGAAACGGCTGTAGGTCATGCCAAACGGGCGTACGGCGGCGTTGAGGCGCTGAATCCAGAGCGCACGGAAGGTGCGCTTCTTCAGCTTGCGGCCGGCGAAGGCGTACTGTCCGGCCTTGTCCACGGCCGGCTTGGCGGCGCGGATGGTGTTCTTGCGGCGGCCACGAAAACCCTTGGCGGCCTTGTAGACTTTCTTGTGCTTGGCGTGTGCGGTCACACCGCGTTTGACGCGAGCCATGACTGATCTCCTCGATCTGAAAATTCAAAATGGTGACAGAGCGCCGCGCGATGGCGCGCGGCAGGGGCGATCAGTCGTTCGGCAAGAAGTACTTCTTGACGTTGTCGCCGTCGGTCTTGAACAGGATGCGGGTGCCGCGAAGCTGACGAATCTGCTTCTTCGTGCGCTTGATCATGCCGTGGCGCTTGCCCGCATGGGCCGACACGACCTTTCCGGTCCCGGTGACTTTGAAGCGCTTTTTGGCGCCCGACTTGGTCTTCAGCTTGGGCATTTGGCTCTCCTAAAGGCCGCAACACAAAACCGCCCCGAGGGGCGGTGCAGCGGCTAAAATGCTCGTTAGAGCGTTGAAAATACTAAGCTTTATCCCGAATAGAAAAAGCCAGTATTGGCATCGCCACGGCAGCCCTTGATCAGCCGGGCGATGAAGGAGGGGCTTATGGCAGAGGAACGGCCAATTGGCAATGTTTAACCCACGTGCGGCCTGCAAAAGCGAATGCAGCCAGCTCTTGCCGCTGGGCCGCCTTCCGGCCCCCGACCCGCATTCCGGCATGGCTGCTCCACGCCGAAGCGCGTCCGTGCCGTGCTGGCAGAATCGCCACAATCGACCCATATTGGCTTGGATATTCAATTGCGAGGTGCTCATGCCCAAGTCAATGGCCAAACGTTCGAAGGCAAAAGCTGTTGCGGTCCAGGCAAACCAGACCTCTGTTGTCTGGTGGGTTGCCGGTTCTCTTCTCGCCGTTCTCGGTCTCGCCGAGGCCATCCGCGTTTTCTGACTTCCCAGTCATTGAACAAGCGACTTTGAACGGTCGATTTTAAAAAATGGCGCCGAAAGTGGCGCCATTTTTTATGATGAGGGAGCTTGAGATATCGTCCGGACAGTCGGCGCGCTTCAGCGCGGCGCGAGCACCATGACCACCTGACGGCCTTCGAACTTGGCGTCCTGTTCGACCTTGGCGACTTCGGCGGTTTCCGACTTGACGCGATCGAGCAGCTTGGTGCCGATTTCCTGATGCGCCATTTCACGGCCGCGATAGCGCAGCGTGATCTTGACCTTGTCGCCTTCTTCGAAGAAGCGGAGCATCGCGCGCATTTTCACGTCATAGTCGTGATCGTCGATCATCGGCCGCAGCTTGATCTCCTTGATCTCGACCACCTTCTGTTTCTTGCGCGCCTCGGCGGCCTTCTTTTGGGCCTGAAACTTGTACTTGCCGTAGTCCATGATCTTGCAGACGGGCGGACTGACGTTCGGCGAGATCTCCACGAGATCCATGCCGGCCTCGGCGGCCATCTTCACGGCAACCACGGTTTCGACGGTGCCAAGATTGGCACCATGTTGGTCGATGAGCTGGATTTGAGCGTTGCGGATTTCATCGTTGATGCGCGGCCCGTCTTTGGCGACGGACGGCGGGGCTCTGTTCGGACGGCGAATGGGATAGTCTCCACTGTTGTTGAAAGAAGGCGTCTATTTTGAAGGATATTGGCCTGCGCGGCAAGGACGCGCTGGGAAAAGGCTCAAATGCGAGGTATCGGGGTCACGTCTGCGCCCGGTGGCCGGCGACGTCCACGTAAAGCTGCAATATGCGCTCCGCAAGGTCCTTCGGGTTATGTTGGGCAAGAATCCAGTCCCTGCCTCGCAGGCCGATCGTCCGGCGTGCAGTTTCGGACAGGCCGAGCATCCGGATCAGGGCTGCAGCCAGCGCCGCGTCGTCGCCGGAGGTAAAGCGCAGTCCGGTCATGCGATCTTCGGCCACGGCTGGCGGCGACAGCACAATCTCGGGGCCTGCGCTCAAATCGGACGCAATCGTGGGAACACCCATCGCCTGCGCGCCGAGCACGGCGCGCCTGGTTCCTTCGGCCTGCGTCGACGCGAAGACCGCAACATTGGCCGCGGCGAATGAGGCGGGCAGATCGGCGCCAGAACCGGCAAGGCGAATAACGTCATTGGTTCCGGTCGAGGCAATCAGATCCCACAATTCGCCGGTATAGCTGGTGCGGCCCTGATCCTCGCCGGTAAAGACGATCATGAAATCCCTGACCCCGGCCTCCTTCAGGCGGGCCGCGGCCCTGACGATGAGATGATGGCCCTTGCGGCGGACCATGCGGCCGGGTGCGACAACAACGCGGCAGGACGGTGAAGCGCCCCACTCGCGGCGGAGGCGGTCGCCGCGTTCGGCTGTGACCGTCTGTGGATCGAATTGCGCGGCATCGAACATCGCTGGCAGCACGGCGAGCCGGGCCGGCGGCGTATCGTAGCGATCACGGACCAAATCGGCGATGTCCTCTCCGGTCGCGATCACGCGATCGCCCTTGGCCATCACGCCGTTGTAAAAATGCTTGAGCGCGTTCTGCTCGCGAAAGCCTTTGTACCATGTGGTGACAAACGGCTTGCCGTTGATGCGGGCAGCCGCATAAGCGCTCCATGCCGGCGCGCGGCCGAGCGCGTGCACCACGTCGCATTTGCGCTGGGCGATCAGCATCGACAATTGCCGCGCGCATTGCATCATGACGAGGGGATTTTTGCTCGCGACATTCATCGCGACAAACTCGCCGCCATTGGCGATCACCGCACCGGTCAGTTTGCCGCCGTTCGACACCACGATCGGACGGTGACCCGCAGCGTGCAGCAGCTTGACCAGATCGAGCGCGTTGGTGTCGGCCGCACCGCTTTCGAGCGTCGGAACCGCGATCAGGATTGTCAGGTTCTTGGACAGGTTGCGGTTGGCGGGCGCCGGCATCTCAAGGCCGGCGAAAGCGGCGGGCGCCGCTTCATTCAGTGGCCGGCTTTCGATCTGGCGTGCCGTAGAGCCGTCCTGCATCATGAGTTTCCGATGGAAGCGTTCGCCGCCGGTAGGGAAATAAGAAAGAAAGCCACCTTCGCCATGCACGCTGCTTTAAATTTTCTGCCGGAAAAACGATTCCATGATCGAATGGGCTCGATCATGGGAGAAATTGATACCAGGGAAGGTCCGTTGACGTAGCACATCGCCTGCATCAATAACAGGCGAACCGGCCAATCGATCCGCGAAAATTTTCTGATGATGAATTCAGCCGAGCTGCCCGTTTACCTTGACGTTGAAACATCCGACGGCAAGCGCCGCATCGCGGTCCGCGCGCGAAAGGGCGCGCTGCCGGGCCTGTTCTGGCTGGGTGGATTCAAATCCGACATGAAAGGCACAAAAGCGGCGGCGCTGGATGTCTTCGCCGCGGAAAAGGCCCGCGCCTGTGTGCGGTTCGACTATTCCGGTCACGGCGAATCCTCCGGCGATTTCGCCGACGGAACGATTGGCCAGTGGATCGAGGAAAGCGTCGCGGTGTTCGATGCGTTTTGCGAAGGCCCACAGATCGTGATCGGATCGTCGATGGGCGGATGGATGGCGCTGTTGCTGGCGCGTGCGCTGGCCAGGCGGCGAGGCACGGCGCAGCGCGCCTCGCTGGCCGGCCTTGTGCTGATCGCGCCGGCGCCGGATTTTACCGAGGAACTGATGTGGAAGGCGTTTCCGCAGGAGATACGCGACCAGATCGAAAAGGACGGTGCGTGGTATCGCCCTTCGGAATATGGCGAACCTTATCCGATCACTCGCCGGTTCATCGAGGAAGGCCGCAACCACCTGCTGCTCAAGGGCCCGATCAAGGTCGGTTGCCCGGTGCGCATTCTGCAAGGTGCGCAGGATCCGGACGTGCCCTGGCAACATGCCTTCGCACTGACGCACTGCCTGCCGAGCGACGATGTCGTGCTGACTCTGATTCAGGATGGCGATCACCGGCTATCGCGGCCGCAGGATATCGCGCGAATGCTGGCGGCGGTCGAGGAACTGTCCTAGCGTTTTTCGCCGTGCAAGAGCCGCTTCAAAAATCCAGATCGACGTAATGCGCTGGCGCCGGGAGACCTGGAAGCCATTCGTTCAACAGCGGACGGAACGCGGGCCGCGACTTGATCCGCACATACCAGGCTTTCGCCGCGGCATCAGTATCCCACGGCACGTCGCCGAGATAGTCGATCGCGGACAGATGCGCCGCGGCGGCCAGATCGGCGAAGGTGAGATCGTCGCCGGCGAGGAAATTTCGAGTGCGGGCGAGCCAGCCGATATAGGCCAGATGATAGCGGACGTTGGTTCTTGCCGCACGCATCACGTCGGTCGACGGTGCCCCGCCGCCCTGCTCGACATTCATGAAACGCTTGTAGATACGCTCGGTGACAAGCGGGCCGACCGCCTCGGCATAGAACTTGTCGCAAAACCAGGAGATCAACCGGCGCACCTCGATCCGGTCCGACATGTTCGCCGGAAGCAGCCGGTGGCTGCCGAGCGCCGCGCCATGTGCTTCGTCGAGATAATCGGCGATGATCGCCGCGCCCGGAATCGGCGGTAATCCTTCCGAGATCAGGACCGGAGTTTCAGCGGCGGGATTGAGGGCGACAAAGGCCTCGCGCCGTTCCCAGACACGCTCCTCGGCGAGGCGCGTGTCCAAGCCGTGCTCGCCGAGGGCGAGGCGAATGAATCGCGAGCGCGGACAGAAGGGATGGTGAAACAGGGTAAACATCAGATCTTTGATAGCCCGGTGAAACTTAAGGAGAACCTTAAGATGAGTCCGAAAGCGAAAATCGCGTGCCGTGGCGGCCGCCGGCCAAACTACCCGAGCCTGCCTGCGGGGCAACCGCCGTTTGACCGCTTTTCACGTTGCGGGGCGCTGACGAATAGGCCACAAGAGCGGCCGTTGCCAGCCCTCCAGCCCTTTCGGATCGCCCTCCATGTTGCCCGATTTCCTGAAGGCCGTGTTCCTCGGCATTGTCGAGGGTGTCACCGAATTTCTGCCCGTGTCGTCCACCGGACACCTGTTGCTGGTGGAACGCTTCTTCAATCTCGACCAGCAGGAATTCTGGAAGACCTTTGCGGTCATGATCCAGCTCGGTGCGATTCTGGCGATCCTGCTGATCTATTTCCGGCGGCTCTGGCATGTCGCCACCCACATGTTCACCGATCCGGCGGCGCGGCGCTTTGTTATCGGCGTGCTCGTTGCATTTCTGCCGGCCGTTATTCTCGGTTTGCTGTTCGGCCACTTCATCAAGGACGTACTGTTCAATCCGTGGGTGGTCTGTTTCTCGCTGATTGCCGGCGGCGCCGTGCTGCTGTGGGTCGATCAGCAGGACATGCATCCGCGCCACCACAACGCCATGACATTTCCGCTGCCGATGTATCTTGGCATCGGCATCGCGCAATGCGCGGCGATGATACCGGGCGTGTCGCGTTCCGGTGCGTCGATCGTGGCGGCGATGCTGTTCGGCGCGGACAAGCGCTCCGCCGCCGAGTTCTCGTTCTTTCTGGCGATTCCCACGATGATCGGCGCGTTCGCCTACGATTTCTACAAGAGCCGCGGCGACATGACGTTCGATCACTCGCTGACAATCGCGGTCGGCTTCGTAGTGTCCTTCATCACGGCTTTGATCGTGGTGAAGACGTTTCTGGATTTCGTCACGCGCAATGGTTTTGCGCTGTTCGCATGGTGGCGCGTGGTCGTCGGCACGCTCGGCCTGATCGCGCTGGCGCTCGGAAAATAGGACTTACGCGCCCTTGTGCGCGAACTGTCCGGTCTTGCGGAAACGCCAGAGATAGGACGGGATCACCGCCTCCATCGACTCCAGCGGAATGCCAAGGCCTTCCAGCGTCAGCCCCGCAGTTTTTGCGGCATCCGACACGATATTGTCGGTACGCAGCAATTCGACCTGATCGGGCGTCAGCTTCAGATCGCCCGGCGCGAAGCGCAAGAACTGCGACTTCAAATGCGCCAGCGCGAAAGGCAGCGGCACCAGCGCCCGCTCGCGTTCGATGGTACGCAGAACAAGCTCGACAATTTCCTTCATCGTCATGACTTCGGGTCCGCCGAGCTCGTAGGTCGCGCCCGGCTTCGTCTTGCCGTCGACGGCATCGGCAACCGCCGTGGCGACATCGCCGGCATAGACCGGCTGGAGCTTGGTTTCGCCGCCGATCAGCGGCAGGACCGGCGACATCCGGGCCAGCGCCGCAAAGCGGTTGGTGAATTGATCTTCCGGTCCGAACACCACCGAGGGCCGGATGATTGTCGCAGTCGGTGCCGCGGCCAGCACGGCTTTTTCGCCCGCGGCCTTGGCGCGTGCGTAGCGCGAGGAGGAATTTTCATCCGCGCCGATTGCCGACATATGCACGACGCGCGCGCCGATCCGGCTGGCGGCTTCGGCGACCGTTTTCGCGCCCAGATTCTGTACCGCGTCGAAGCTCTGTGCGCCGCTCTCGGACAGAATGCCGACCAGATTGACCACGACGCTGGCGCCGCGCATGGCGGCTTCCACCGAGGCCTGATGGCGGATGTTGGCCTGCACCGGATTGATCTGGCCGACCTTGCCGAGCGGCTGCAAATGACCCGCCAGTTCGGGCCGCCTGACACCGATCCGGAGCCGGTAATCCCGCTTGGCCAGCGCTCGCACCACATGGCGGCCGATAAAGCCCGATCCGCCGAAAACCGTGACGAGGGTGTCGATGGGCGCTGTCATGGAGAGTTCCTGCAATTTGCCGGGGTTAGGCTTTAGCCGGTTTGGACTTGGCCGCTCTATACTATTTCCGCGATACGCCATCAGCCAAGAGCTGTACAGGGCCGGATCGGGGCATTTGGCGGCCCGATCCTAACAACTGAATTTGACAAGCGCACGGGCGATCCGTACTAACCCCTTCGCGCCCAGGTGGTGGAATTGGTAGACACGCAGGTTTCAGGTACCTGTGCTGCAAGGCGTGAAGGTTCGAGTCCTTTCCTGGGCACCACTCGTTCGGAATTTTTCGGCCCTTGTTGCGGCTTCGGGAGTGGCGCGAAGCCCCTCGTGCGCCGGGCCATTGAGCGGTAACCTGAGAGCGGTAATTTGGCCGCTACCGATTCGACGAGACACTCTGCACAAGGCTTTCGGGACATGACCATCCGCCTGCATCGCGGCGATCTGCCGGATATTTCGCGCTATACCGACTCGGTGGCGATCGACACCGAGACGCTGGGCCTGAATCCGCACCGCGACCGGCTTTGCGTGGTGCAGTTGTCCAATGGCGACGGCACGGCGGACGTGGTGCAGATTCCGGCGGGTCACACCGACGCGCCGAATCTGAAGAAGCTGCTTGGCGATCCGAAGATCACGAAAATCTTTCATTTCGGCCGGTTCGATATTGCCGTGCTGTATCACGCTTTCGGCGTGCTGCCGCAGCCGGTCTATTGCACCAAGATCGTCTCGAAGCTGGTGCGGACCTATACAGATCGCCACGGCCTGAAGGACCTGACGCGCGAGGTTCTGGGTGTCGAGATTTCCAAGCAGCAGCAGTCCAGCGATTGGGGCGCGGCCTCGCTGAGTGAAGCCCAGCTTACTTACGCTGCGTCAGACGTGCTGTATTTGCACGCCTTGCGCGAAAAGCTCGATGCGATGCTGTCGCGCGAGAATCGCACTTCACTTGCAAAATCCTGTTTCGAATTTCTGCCGACCCGTGCGTTGCTCGATCTCGAAGGGTGGGAGAACGAGGATATTTTCGCGCATTCATAAATGCGCGTTGCCCCGTTTCGGTCACACTCATTGTCCTCTTGGGGGTGCAGAGACGGCAAATCGAGCATAGAATACGCCGTCATGCGCGATCCGCACGAGTCTCTAATCCGGAGCATGGGGTGTCCTCGGTTCAAGGCCAGAATTATCAGGCAAGCGCCGACGCGCGGTACGCCATCGCGCTGCGCCACAGCCGTCGCGTGCGGCTGCTGCGCAAGGCCGTTCCGGCTGTGGTCGTGGTGTCACTGTTGGTGATCTTGCTGGCCTCGATTTTCAATCCGTTCCGCTTTTTCGTGAAACTGCCGCTGGACATGGGCCAGCTCTCGATGTCCGGCACCACCATCACGATGGATTCGCCGCATCTGGCAGGCTTCACGCCGGATCAGCGGCCGTACGAATTATGGGCCAGGGCCGCGACACAGGATGTGACGAAGCCGAGTATCGTCGAGCTTCAGGACATGCGCGCGAAAATCCAGATGGAGGATAAATCCGGGCTTACGCTCGACGCGCGGGTCGGCCGGTTCGATACCAAATCGCAGGTTCTGACGCTGCGCGATGACATTCTTTTGCAGTCAAGCACCGGCTATGAGGCGCGCCTGACTCAGGCCGACGTCGACATGGCCAACGGCACTGTGTCGTCGGACAATCCGGTGGCAGTGAAGCTTCTCGATGGCACGCTCGACGCGCAAAACCTGCGCATTACCGAAAATGGCGAACTGGTTCGTTTCGATGGCGGTGTAACGATGATCCTGATCATGAATAAGCCGGATCAGACGAATAAGGACGACACAGCGGGTACGGGCGGTCAGCCTGCTGCCGCACAAGACGCAACGGCTCCGAAATGATGACAGTCCCTTCGATACAGTCAGCCATCAGATTTAAGGGCGGCCGCAACCCGACGGCATTCGCGCGCAGCGCTGCGCGAATTTTGTGCCGCGCGGGTATTTTCGTCGTTGCGATATCCGCCGCGGCAGGCGCGCATGCACAGACGAGCACCATGACCGGCGTGCCGAATGCGATGCAGGGCTTTTCGCAGAACCGCGACAAGCCGATCCAGATCGACGCGCTGTCGCTGGAGATGCGCGACAAGGACAAGGCGGCCACGTTCTCGGGCAACGTCAAGGTGGTGCAGGGCGACACCACAATGCGCGCGCAGTCGCTGGTGGTCTATTACGATCAGGATCCAAAGGCTCCGAAATCGGGCGCGATGAAGTCCGCCACACCCGGCCCTGGCGGCGCGTCGTCGATCCGCCGGCTCGAAGCCAAGGGCGGGGTGACGGTGACGCAGAAGGATCAGACCGTCACCGGTCAGACTGGTGTGTTCGACATGCGGGCCAACACAGTGACGATGCTCGGTGGTGTTGTTCTCACCAAGGACAAAAATGTGCTGCGTGGTGACAGGCTGATCGTGGACATGACCACAGGCGTCTCGCGCGTCGAATCGGAAGGTGGCCGCGGGGTGCAGGGAATGTTCCAATCCTCCACCCAGGGCGGCGGTCCGGCCGGCTTTGTTCCCAACGGTGCCAGCGGCGGCGGAGCGTCCCGGGAGACGCCGTCCCAACCGGCGGCGGCCGGAAAGCCGCTTAAACTCAATAGCTTGCAGCAAGTCTCGCCGCCCCGAGGTTGAACCTACCACGCCAAGCCTGTATCACCGACATATGCGAAGCCGTTCGAGAAATGATACGGCCTTCGCCGTTCCAGCGTAGGATGTTTCGCTGGCGATTGGCCGCGAAGCGCAATCGAGCCACCTGAAAGGCTAATCGAAGCGATATGGTGGATTTCCTGGGCATATTCCGTCGCAAGGCACCCGCCCGGGGACGGCAGGGCTTTGCGCGTTCGCGTCCCGATATCACCTCGCTGGGTGAGCGGATGGGCGATATTTTCAGAACCGTGCGTGGAGATTCTGGCCGCGCCGAGAGTGCCCGCGAGGATTCCGCTTCCTTCTTTGAACAGCCCCCGGCTCGCGAAGTGCGTCAGCGCGCTGTGTCGGCGCCGCCCGCTCCCTCTGTCGCCGAGCTTGAGCCGGCCGAGCCTTTTTCATTCAACCATTCCGCCCAGCCGATTCGGCGGGACCAGCCAAGAGAAGCTCGAAGAGAAACTCAAAGGGAAGTGCAGAGAGAACTGCCTCGCGAGCCTGCGCGCCAGGAGCGCCGCGCCTCGCCGAACGGACAATCGACTGTGCCATTAAATCCACCTCAAAGTGCCCGGGCAAATCAGCCCTTTGCCGTTCAATCATTCGCCAATGTAAGCGGCAATGGCGTGGCGCCCGCACGGCGTGCCCCGCGCCCGGGATACCTCGCGATTCACGGTGTCGAAAAAAGCTTCGGTTCGCGACACGTCGTGCGCGGCGTCAGCATCTACGTGCGGCGGGGCGAAGCTGTCGGCCTGCTCGGCCCCAATGGCGCGGGCAAGACGACGGTCTTTTACATGATCACCGGACTGATCAAGGCTGATCGCGGCCGTGTCGAACTCGATGGTCACGATGTCACGGCGATGCCGATGTATCAGCGGGCGCGGCTCGGGATCGGCTATCTGCCGCAGGAAGCCTCGATCTTTCGCGGCTTGAGCGTGGAGGAGAATATCCTCGCGGTGCTCGAAGTGGTTGAGCCCAACAGGCGCAAGCGCGAGATGGAGCTGAATTCCCTGCTTGAGGAATTCAACATCACTCGCCTGAGGAAATCGCCGTCGATCGCATTGTCCGGCGGCGAACGCCGCCGCGTGGAAATCGCGCGCGCGCTGGCCTCGCGGCCGAGTTACATGCTGCTTGACGAACCCTTCGCCGGCATCGATCCCATTGCGGTCGGCGACATTCAGCAATTGGTGCGCCATCTCACCAATCGCGGTATCGGCGTTCTCATTACAGACCACAATGTCCGCGAAACGCTCGGGCTCACCGACCGCGCCTATATTGTCTATGCTGGTGAAGTGCTGACCGAAGGCAGCCCGGAGCAGATCGTCAACGATCCGGATGTCCGCAGGCTTTATCTCGGAGAAGAATTCCGCCTTTGAGGCCGGAAGGCCGGCTGTTTACCAACCGGAGCTAAACAGGGACCGGACGCCCACTAGCTCAAAATTCCCGTCCGTCAAGTCGTGTACATTGCCTCATAAACGTAATAAGCAAGATTTGGACCAACTTTCGGCCGGATCTTGAGGGAATGGCACTAACGCAACGCTTGGAGTTCCGCCAGTCGCAGTCACTGGTGATGACGCCGCAATTGATGCAGGCGATCAAGCTGTTGCAGCTATCCAACCTCGATCTGGTGGCCTTTGTCGAGGAAGAACTGGAGCGGAATCCGCTGCTGGAGCGGGCGGGCGACAATGGCGAACCGCCGGTTCGCGGTGAGGAACAGGCTGCTGGTACGGCCGGGGAACCGGGCGATTTTGCCAAGGCCGACACTGCCATGGATGATTTTTCGCCCGACTCAGGGGCCGGCCCGTCCTCCGGTGACGACAGCGGCGATTATTCCGCAGGCGATCAATTCGAGGGTGGCGGCGACGACTGGATCAATCGCGACCTCGGCACGCGCTCCGACATGGAGCAGACCTTCGACAACGGACTGGATAACGTTTTCAGCGAGGAGCCGTCAGAAGCCGCCGCGCGCAATGCCCAGGACGCCGCGCCCACCGCCTTCACCGAATGGGGCGGCGGCTCGTCCAATGACGACGACTATAATCTCGAAGCGTTCGTCGCGGCCGAATTGTCGCTGCATGACCATCTGGCCGAACAGCTTGCTGTGGCGCTGACCGATCCTGCGCAGCGCATGATCGGAAAATACCTTATCGATCTTGTCGATGATGCGGGTTATTTGCCGCCCGATCTTGGCCAGGCCGCCGAGAAACTCGGCGCGAACTCCGACGACGTGCAAGGCGTGCTGTCGGTGTTGCAGACATTCGATCCGCCCGGCGTTTGTGCGCGCTCGCTGGGCGAGTGTCTTGCTATCCAGTTGCGCGAGCGCGATCGTTACGATCCCGCGATGCAGGCGCTGGTCGAGAATCTCGATCTGCTGGCCAAGCGCGACTTCGGGGCGTTGCGTAAAATCTGCAGTGTCGACGACGAGGATATCGCCGACATGATCGGCGAAATCCGTCATCTCGATCCCAAGCCCGGCCTGAAATTCGGTTCGACCAAGGCCCAGACCGTGGTGCCGGACGTTTATGTGCGCCCGGGGCCGGACGGCGGCTGGCTTGTCGAACTCAACAGCGATACGTTGCCGCGTGTTCTCGTCAATCAAAGCTACTATACGGAGTTGTCGAAGACGATCCGCAAGGACGGCGACAAATCCTATTTCACCGATTGCCTGCAGAACGCGACCTGGCTGGTGCGCGCGCTCGATCAGCGCGCCCGGACAATCCTGAAGGTTTCGTCCGAAATTGTGCGCCAGCAGGACGGCTTTTTCACGCAGGGCGTCTCGCATCTGCGCCCGCTCAATCTCAAGGCGGTTGCCGACGCCATTCAAATGCATGAATCGACCGTCTCGCGCGTGACCGCCAACAAATACATGGCGACCAATCGCGGTATTTTCGAATTAAAATATTTTTTCACCGCCTCGATTGCATCTGCGGATGGCGGCGAGGCGCATTCGGCGGAAGCCGTGCGGCACCGCATCAAACAGCTGATCGATGCGGAGGAAGCGGCCGCGATCCTGTCAGACGATACGCTGGTGGAACGTTTGCGTGCCGAGGGCATTGATATTGCCCGAAGAACAGTTGCCAAATACCGCGAAGCGATGCGAATTCCCTCCTCGGTGCAGCGGCGGCGTGACAAGCAGAACATGCTTGGAAACTCGCTGAGCCCGGCTGTACCATCGAACGACAAATCCCGCGACACAGCTCCGGCTTGACGGCTGCCGGAGGTTTGGCGATCCTGTTCTCCGGTCTGACGAGAAGGGAGGTATCTCATGACGCTCCGTGTCTCCGGCAAAAGCATCAGCATTGGCGAGGCCATGCGCGATCGCGTCGCCGCTCGCACCGATGAAGTGCTGCGGAAATATTTCGACGGCAACTATTCGGGCCACATCACCTTGAGCAAGGACGGGTTCGGCTTTCGCACCGACTGCGCGCTGCATCTGGATTCCGGCATCACGCTCGAAGCGGATTCGATGGCGGCGGACGCCTACGCGAGCGCCGATCAGGCGCTGCTGCTGATCGAGAAAAGATTGAGACGTTACAAGAGCCGGCTGAAGGATCGCTCGGCGCGCAAGGCGCATGCCGAGAATGCCGCGATGGCCGCGATGGAAATGTCGGGCATCGATGCCTCGAATTATGTCATCGAGGGACCGGACTTCGACAGTCATGAGGAAGTCACGGTTTTTAATCCGGTCATTATTGCCGAATCGACGCAGTCGCTGAGACGATGCTCCGTCAGCGAGGCTGTGATGGAACTGGATCTGACAGGTGCATCCGCTCTCGTGTTCCAGCATGGCAGCAGCGGGCGTGTTAACGTTATCTACCGGCGCTCTGACGGTAACGTCGGATGGGTCGATCCGCCTGCGACCAACTGACCATGACGGCCGCAGGACGTCTTGACGCACCGGCGGACCGCCAATATGGTCCGCGGCCTTAAGAAGGCGTGAGGTCCGGCTTGGCCGGGCCCGCAGAATTAAATGCTCTTCACCCTCGTTAACGCTTGAACTCCTTCTTCGGAACGCTCCATGACGATTACCGATCTGGTCGCGCCGGAAGCGATTCTCCCCGCATTAAAAGTGAACAGCAAGAAGCAGGCGTTGCAGGAGATGTCCGCGCGCGCTGCGCAGCTGACCGGGCAGAATGAGCGCACGATTTTCGAGGTTCTGCTGCAGCGGGAAAAGCTCGGCACCACGGCGGTCGGCTATGGCGTTGCCATTCCCCACGGCAAGCTGCCCAAGCTTGAGAAGCTGGTCGGCCTGTTCGCGCGGCTTGAGCGCCCGATCGATTTCGAGGCCATGGACGGCGCGCCGGTCGATCTTGTGTTTCTGCTGCTCGCGCCGGAAGGCGCCGGCGCTGATCATCTGAAGGCGCTGGCACGTATCGCGCGCCTGCTGCGCGATCAGGATATCGCCAAGAAACTTCGCGCCTCGCGTGACGCGCAGGCGCTGTATTCGGTGCTGGCGCTGCCGCCCGCGACCGCGGCCTGAGCTTCGCTCAAGCCTTCAAGGCCTCCGGAAAATTTTTCAGAATCAATCCCTGACGATACGCACCGCGCCAAGCGCCGCGCTGGTCGTGTGCGCGGCGTAGGCCCTGAGCGCCATCGAGACGTTGCGCTTGCGCGGCGCCGACGGCTTCCACGCTTTGTCGCCGCGTGCGAGCATTGCCGCGCGGCGGCGCTCGATCGTCGCGTCGTCGACATCGAGATGAACCTTCCGGTTCGGAATATCGAACAGGATCGTGTCGCCTTCCTCGACAAGACCGATCAGGCCGCCTTCCGCCGCTTCGGGCGAAACGTGCCCGATGGATAATCCTGACGAGCCGCCCGAGAAGCGTCCGTCGGTGATCAGCGCGCACGCCTTGCCGAGGCCCTTCGATTTCAAATAACTCGTCGGGTAGAGCATTTCCTGCATGCCGGGGCCGCCGCGCGGTCCTTCATAGCGGATCAGCACCACGTCTCCGGCTTTGATCTTGCCGCCAAGGATGCCGTCCACCGCGGCGTCCTGGCTTTCGAAAATGCGCGCGGGACCGGAGAATTTCAGGATGCTGTTATCGACGCCCGCGGTCTTGACGATGCAGCCATCGGTCGCGAGGTTGCCGAACAGCACCGCAAGGCCGCCGTCTTTCGAAAACGCATGTTCGGCGTCGCGGATGCAGCCATGGGCGCGATCGGTGTCGAGCTCCTCGTAACGCTTGTCCTGGCTGAACGCTTCCTCGGTGCGCACGCCGCCGGGCGCCGCGCGATAGAAATTCCGCACGCTCTCGCTCTTGCTGCGCATAACGTCCCAGCGTTCTAGCGCGTCCTTCAGCGACGGGCTGTGAGTTGTCGGCAGGCTCGTGTCGATCAGGCCGGCGCGGTCGAGCTCGCCGAGGATCGCCATGATGCCGCCGGCGCGATGCACGTCTTCCAGATGCACATCGGGTACGGACGGAGCGACTTTGCACAATACGGGCACGCGCCGCGACAGCCGGTCGATATCCTTCATGGTGAACGGCACCTGCCCTTCATAGGCAGCGGCCAGAAGATGCAGCACGGTGTTGGTCGAGCCGCCCATCGAAATGTCGAGCGTCATCGCGTTTTCGAACGCCTTGAAGCTGGCGATGTTGCGCGGCAACGCCGTCTGGTCATCCTGCTCATAATAGCGGCGCGCCAGATCCACGATCAGATGTCCGGCTTCGACGAACAGGCCCTTGCGGTCGGCATGGGTGGCGAGCACCGAGCCGTTGCCCGGAAGCGCAAGACCGAGCGCCTCGGTGAGGCAGTTCATGGAGTTCGCGGTGAACATGCCCGAGCAGGAACCGCAGGTCGGGCAGGCGGAGCGCTCGATCACCTCGACTTCGGCGTCGCTGACCTTGTCGTCGGCCGCCGCCACCATCGCATCGATCAGATCGACGGAGCGGATCTTGCCCTTGATGTTGACCTTGCCGGATTCCATCGGGCCGCCGGAAACGAATACGGCTGGAATGTTGAGGCGCAGCGCCGCCATCAGCATGCCGGGCGTGATCTTGTCGCAGTTCGAGATGCAGACCATCGCGTCGGCGCAGTGTGCGTTGACCATGTACTCGACGCTGTCGGCGATGATCTCGCGCGAGGGCAGGCTGTAGAGCATGCCGTCATGGCCCATGGCGATGCCGTCGTCGACCGCGATGGTATTGAACTCCTTGGCGACGCCGCCGACCTTTTCGATCTCGCGCGCGACGAGCTGGCCGAGGTCTTTCAGGTGAACGTGGCCGGGGACGAATTGGGTGAACGAATTCACCACCGCGATGATCGGCTTGCCGAAATCCTCGTTCTTCATGCCCGTGGCGCGCCAAAGGCCGCGCGCGCCGGCCATGTTGCGGCCATGGGTGGAGGTGCGGGAGCGATAGGCAGGCATGCGAGATTCCTCAAAAAGCGGATCGTGTCCCATACATGGCGGCTCGCGGCCCCATAAGGGTTCTCAAGGTATAGCAGCCATACCCGGGCAAACGGCAAGGGAGGGGCGGGTCGGACAATAAAAAAAGCGGCCGCGCAAAAGCGCAGCCGCTAATCAAAAGGTTGCATTGCGCCGCAACGATCGGCGTCAGCGCTCAGTGAACGCTGACAGCCTCCAGCTCATTGCTCCATGCATTCGCGATCGCCGCCTCGCGGCTGTCGGTCAGCATGATGGGCGTGCCGTCTGCGGCATGAAGCGCGAACAGCTTCAGGCCGGGCGCGATCTGCGGCGCCTGCGGGAAAAGGCCTGGCACGTCCTCAGAGCGAATCTGTTTGACGTAGGCGATATGTCCCTCGCCAAGGGTGGCCAGCGTCTCCAGGGAGACATCCGGTTCGAAGGTAACAGTGGCGTCAGTCATGTCCTCGACTCCTCTTCATCAACAAGCGGTCGAGTCCGCTATAGGTTCCATTATTCGTGTTCATTGATGGCTATCTGCTTAACGATCCGCTCGGGTTCTGGCCGGGCGAGGTCGATAGACAGCAATCCGTTCTTCAAATCCGCGCCCAGCACGTACATCCCGTCCGCCAGCACGAAGGTGCGCTGGAAGTGCCGCGCGGCGATGCCGCGGTGGATATATTGCCTGGCCTTGTCGTCCTGCTGGCGACCCCGGATCACAAGCTGGTTTTCCTCGGTCGAAACGTCGAGCTGGTCCCGGGTGAACCCCGCGACCGCCAGCGTGATCCGCAGACGTTCGGGCTGACCGCTTTCGCGCTCACACCGCTCGATATTGTAGGGAGGATAACCGTCAGCGCCCTTGACGACGCGGTCGAGCGCACGCTCGATCTCGTCGAATCCCAAAAGGAACGGACTGGATAACGAAGGAACACGACTCATTCACAAAGTCCTCTCGAAGCGACTTTGACACGTGCCCATCAGTAAAAGGTGAAGATCCCTCCTCTGAACGAGCACCGGGGCCCTTACGGCACCCCGTCACACCAATATGGATATCACGGCGGCAGGTTCAAGATCGGTCAAACACCGGTAAACAGGGTGTTTCGGAGCGATGGTGGAGCCAGGCGGGATCGAACCGCCGACCTCTTGCATGCCATGCAAGCGCTCTCCCAGCTGAGCTATGGCCCCATCAGTGCTGCGAATTCGAAGCTGGTTCTTCGAATTGGGCGGCTTAAGCCCTACGCGAACGCCGGAGCGCCTGAACAATCACAGTTCAGGCGCGATCTCAAGTCTCTTCGTCGTCGGAAACGTCGCCAATGATATCGGTGACGTCCTCATTGTCCTCTTCCTCTTCGGGAATGAAGGTCGAATCGTCGTCATCGTCGTCCAGCGTTTCGTCGACTTCGATGTCGTCCTCGGACTCGGGCACCACGGCCTTGACCTTGCCGGTATTCTCCTCGGCATCGGCCTCCTCGAGCGACACCAACTCCTCTTCGGCCTCCACCGGCTCGGGCGCTGCCGCGGCGGCTGACGCGCGGGCGGCGGCCTCGCCACGTCCGCGCGGCGGGGCGACCGGCGCAATCGGCACGACTTCGCCGGTATAGGGCGAGATCACGGGAGTTTTGTTGAGGTCGTAGAACTTCTTGCCCGTGGTCGGGCAGGTTCGCTTGGTTCCGAGATCGGCTTTGGCCACGGTTGCGTCCTGAAGGGATTTTGGGTTTTTCTTGAAAAACGGTGCTTCACTTGGCTAGTTGCGCCGCTGCTGTCAATAGCGGTTAACGAGCATAATGGCGGCAGCATGACGTATTGGCGGTCGCGTGACCTGCCCCGCGCTCCATGTTAGGAGCCGACGGATCAAAGAGGACCGCCATTTGCCCCATTCCACGCCAAAATCACCGCTTGAAGCCCGCCGCAGCGCCGCCTTGCAGGGCCGGGTCCGCGTTCCCGGCGACAAGTCGATCTCTCACCGGGCACTCATTCTGGGGGCGCTGGCCGTGGGCAAGACCCGGATTTCGGGCTTGCTGGAGGGCGAGGACGTTCTCAATACCGCCAAGGCGATGCAGGCACTCGGCGCGCGCGTCGAACGGACAGGCGAGGGCGCATGGACGGTGGAGGGTGTCGGCGTCGGCGGCTTCAAGTCACCCGACGCGCCGCTCGATTTCGGCAACAGCGGCACGGGTTGCCGTCTGGCGATGGGTGCTGTCGCCGGTTCTCCCATCGTCGCGACCTTCGATGGCGACGCGTCCCTGCGCAAGCGACCGATGCGCCGGATTCTCGATCCATTGGAACTGATGGGCGCGCGCATCACCGGCGAGGGCGACAGCGGCCGCCTGCCGATGACGCTCCAGGGCGCGCGCGATCCGATTCCGATGACCTACAAGACGCCTGTGCCTTCCGCACAGATCAAATCCGCTGTGTTGCTTGCCGGCCTGTCGGCGCCGGGCGTGACCACGGTGATCGAGGCCGAAGCCAGCCGCGACCACACCGAACTGATGCTCGGCCATTTCGGCGCAGAAATTTCCTCGGAAAAAGAGGGCGCGCATGGACGGCGCATCACACTGCAAGGCCAGCCGGAACTTCACGGTGCGGATGTCGCAGTGCCGGCCGATCCATCGTCAGCGGCGTTTCCTCTGGTCGCGGCTTTGATCGTGCCGGATTCGGATGTCACGCTCGAGGATGTCATGACCAACCCTCTTCGCACGGGGCTTTTTACCACTTTGCGTGAAATGGGCGCCTCGATTGAGGAGGGCGCCGCGCGTAAGGACACCGCAGAGCCGATGGCGCAACTGCGCGTGCGCGCATCGAAGCTGCGCGGGGTGACGGTGCCGCCTGAGCGCGCGCCATCGATGATCGACGAATATCTCGTGCTCGCGGTCGCCGCCGCTTTCGCGGAGGGGGTCACGCGGATGCAGGGGTTGAAGGAATTGCGGGTGAAGGAATCCGATCGTCTCGAGGCGACCGCCGACATGCTCCGCGTCAACGGCGTCAAGGTGGAGATTTCCGGCGACGACTTGATCGTCGAGGGCAAAGGCCATGTACCCGGCGGCGGGCTTGTCGCGACCCATATGGATCATCGCATCGCGATGTCGGCGCTGGTGATGGGGCTGGCCTCCGGCAAACCGGTGAAGGTCGACGACACCGCCTTTATCGCCACCAGCTTTCCGGACTTCGTTCCGATGATGCGCAGGCTTGGTGCCGGCTTCGCCTGAAAGGGCTTCAAACTAGCGATAAAGATCAGCGCGGGTCAGCGGCAGGCCTGATGGGCCGCGTTGACGGCGGGACGCCACGGTCTGGAATATTCCGATGCTGTTGCGTTCAAAACCGATCGAGCAGCCGGCGAGATATAATAGCCAGAGCCGGGTTTTTTCCACGCCGACCTCGCGCTCGGCCGCCGCGCGGTTCTCCAGCAGGCGGTCGTGCCAGTGCCGGCATGTTCTGGCGTAATGTTCGCGCCAGCCTTCGGTGTCGTGCACTTCAAATCCGTAGCGCTCAAGATTGGCCGTGGACATTCCGATATGGTCGAGTTCGCCGCCCGGGAAAATGTATTTCTGGATCGCGCGATATTCGGGGCTGCTGCGTTTGAACCGGCGGTTGGTGCGCTTCGCCGGCCGGGTGATGGCGTGATGCAGGTAAACCCCGCCGGGGCGAAGCAGCCTGTGAATGGTCTGGAAATAGGTGGGATGGTTGGCGATGCCGACATGTTCGAACATGCCGATCGAAGCGATCTTGTCGAAACCTCCCTTCAGATCGGAAAAGTTCTTCATCTCGATTGTGACGCGGTCGGCGAGGCCGAGCCTTGCGATTTTCTCCTGTGCGAGATCGAATTGCTGTCGCGACAGCGTTACGCCGTGGGCCGTCACGCCGTAATGCCGCGCGGCGTGGCAAACCAGCGCCCCCCAGCCACATCCGATATCGAGAAACCGTTCGCCCTCCTGAAGCCGGAGCTTGCGGCAGATCATCTCCAGCTTGTCGCGCTGCGCGATCGCGATGTCGTTGTCTGGCGCCGTGAAATAGGCGCACGAATAGACCATCTCGGGATCGAGAAAGAGCGCATAGAATGCGTTCGACAAATCGTAGTGGTACTGGATGTTCTCCTGATTGCGCGCGGCGCTGCCATCGCTCGGCTCTTCTCGCGTTCCGATATTTTCGAGTGGCCATGGTCCGCCGCGGGGCAGAAACAGAAACCGGCGCAGCGTATTGAGCAAGAGTCCCTTGTCGAGCGCCTTGCGTGTATCGCGGGTGCGGACCTTGGGCCGGGCTGCGATGAGATCGAACAGCGATCCGTTGAGAATATCCAGGCGTTGCGACACCCACAGATTGCAAAGCGTCGGCAGGCCTGGCCTGCGGATGAGCGCCGCGATCACGTTTTCGTCGGCAATCTTGATCGCCAGGGCATCGCGAGGGAGCGCATCGGGCACGGTTGAGCCGTCCCACAGCACGAAGCCTGGTTCGAGACTCAATCGTTCCCGGACATGCACCAGCAGTTTCCGAAAGGCGTCGATGCGATTCATGGTGGGCTCCGCGCGGGAAGAACGGCACACGCCGCGCGCCTGCCTGCTCGGCAACCTATAGGGGGAGGAACTGGAACGCCACCCGCTTGAAAGTTGGGCGCGGGAGGTGTTGAACCTCCCCGACCATTGTGACAGTCGATTATAAAGCTGCCGGGAAGATCGGGAATACGCATGATTATCGCCATCGACGGACCGGCCGCATCGGGCAAGGGCACGCTCGGCAAGCGCCTCGCCATTCATTACGGCTTCCGCCATCTCGACACCGGCCTGATCTATCGCGCGGTGGCCAAGGCGATGTTGGATGAGCGCGCCGATCTTGCCGATGAAGCGGCTGCGGCGGCCTTTGCGCAGGCGCTCGATCCGGCGGTGTTCGGCGACGCGGCTCTGAAGACCCAGGAGGTCGGCGCCGCCGCGTCGGTCGTGTCCGCCCATCCGAAAGTGCGGCGCGAACTGCTGGCGTTTCAGCGCAACTTTGCCGCCGGCCCACCCGGTGCCGTGCTCGACGGCCGCGACATCGGCACCGTGATCTGTCCTGAAGCCGAGGTGAAGATTTTCGTGGTGGCGCGGCCGGAAGTGCGGGCGCAGCGCCGGGCGCTGGAAATGCGGGCCCGGGGCGAGAGCGCCGACGAGGCAGCGGTGCTGGCCGACATCCTCAAGCGCGACGAGCGCGACAAGAACCGGGCCGCTGCGCCACTTCGCCGCGCTGATGACGCCATCGAGCTCGACAACTCGGAGCTGGACATTGAAGGCGGTGTCCGCGCGGCCATTGCGATCGTGGACAGGGTCCGGACTGGCCGCTGAAATGGCGTTTTAGGGCCGTTAGAGGGCGATTTTCCGAATTCTTTTAAAGGATTTCGGGGCCAATTCGCCTTGCCCACAGGGGTTTCCACGGCTATATCAGCCCCGTCCGGACCTGACATCGGCATATGTCGAGACCGTCCGAGCGAGCCGGCAACGGGACTGTTTATTCAGGTGATCCCTGCCGTCATTGGAGGAGAGCTCGCTCCCGTGTCTTCGGCGTCGATTTGATTTTGAGACCAGCTCCGGCAAGACATCATCGCATTGCTCGTGCAGGCATCAGCCGGCCCGTTTTCGCGAATCTCGCGGAAACGGTCGTCAAGGGTTGCGGACCTTTGGCACTTCACGCGCGCTGCGCCCTTAACCCGCTGCCGGCATCCCGCATCTGGAGAACATATGGCTTCGACTGCTGATACCTATCATCCCTCCCGCGACGATTTCGCGGCCATGCTCGACGAGTCCTTCTCGGGCGGCAACCTTCAGGAAAGCTCTGTCATCAAGGGCAAGGTTGTGGCGATTGAAAAGGACATGGCCGTCATCGACGTCGGCCTGAAGACCGAGGGCCGCGTGGCTCTGCGTGAATTTTCCGGTCCCGGCCGCGAAAGCGACCTCAAGGTCGGCGATGAGGTCGAAGTGTTTCTTGACCGGATCGAGAATGCACTCGGCGAAGCCGTGCTGTCGCGCGACAAGGCGCGCCGCGAGGAAAGCTGGGGCAAGCTCGAGAAGGCCTTCAACAACAACGAGAAGGTCAACGGCGTCATCTTCAATCAGGTCAAGGGTGGTTTCACCGTCGATCTCGACGGCGCTGTCGCCTTCCTGCCGCGCTCGCAGGTGGACATCCGTCCGATCCGCGACGTTGCGCCGCTGATGAACAACTCGCAGCCGTTCCAGATTCTCAAGATGGACCGTCGCCGCGGCAACATCGTCGTCTCGCGCCGCACGGTTCTCGAAGAAACCCGCGCCGAACAGCGTCAGGAACTGGTGCAGAACCTCGAAGAGGGTCAGATCATCGACGGCGTGGTCAAGAACATCACCGACTACGGAGCGTTCGTCGATCTCGGCGGCATTGACGGCCTGCTGCATGTCACCGACATCGCATGGCGCCGCGTCAATCATCCGACCGAGGTGTTGACCATCGGCCAGACGGTGAAGGTCAAGATCATCAAGATCAACCACGAGACCCACCGCATTTCGCTCGGCATGAAGCAGTTGCTGGACGATCCGTGGCAGGGCATCGAGGCGAAGTATCCGCTGAATTCGCGCTTCACCGGACGCGTCACAAACATCACCGACTACGGCGCGTTCGTCGAACTGGAGCCCGGCATTGAAGGCCTGATCCACGTCTCCGAAATGTCGTGGACCAAGAAGAACATGCACCCCGGCAAGATCGTCTCCACCTCGCAGGAAGTCGAGGTGCAGGTGCTCGAGGTCGATTCCTCCAAGCGCCGGATCTCGCTCGGTCTCAAGCAGACCATGCGCAATCCGTGGGAAGTGTTCGTCGAGAAGTTCCCGGTCGGTTCGACCGTCGAGGGCGAGGTCAAGAACAAGACCGAGTTCGGCCTGTTCCTCGGCCTCGAAGGCGACGTCGACGGCATGGTGCATCTGTCCGATCTCGACTGGAAGCTTCCGGGCGAGCAGGTGATCGACAACTTCAAGAAGGGCGACATGGTCAAGGCCATCGTTCTCGATGTTGATGTCGAGAAGGAGCGTATCTCGCTCGGCGTCAAGCAGCTCGAGGGCGATCCGTTCGCCGAGCCGGGTGACGTCAAGAAGGGTGCGGTCGTGACCTGCGAAATCCTCGAGGTCAAGGACACCGGCATCGAGGTGCAGATCCAGGGCACCGACTTCACCACCTTCATCAAGCGCTCGGAGCTCGCGCGCGACCGCAACGACCAGCGCGCCGAACGCTTTGCCGTCGGCGAAAAGGTCGATGCCCGCGTCATCCAGTTCGACAAGAAGGCCCGCAAGGTCCAGGTGTCGATCAAGGCGCTGGAAGTCGCCGAGGAGAAGGAAGCCATCGCGCAATACGGCTCGTCCGATTCGGGCGCGACGCTGGGCGATATTCTCGGCAACGCTCTCAAGAAGCGCGAGAAGTAAGCTCGCCTCGCGAAGGCAGACCGCAAAACAAGGGCTCCGGATATTTCCGGGGCCCTTTTTCATGCGGTGTTGCCATGATCGTGCGCGCGATTTTGAAGCGTTGTTTCCTTCAAATTGCATCGCAATTGATGTAATGAAGTCACCTCATCTCAACGCCGTACCGACAGAACGGCATCGAACCGGTTGCGCAGGGTTACGCTTTTAAATTGCTTGCGGGAGAGTTGAATGTCGTTTGAATCCGATGCGATCGTCGATCGCCGCCGCATCCGCCGCAAGCTGACATTCTGGCGTGTGCTGGCGGCTCTCGCCATCATCGCCGCAGTCGTCACCGTGGGCATGCTGGCGACGCCGGCAGGACGAAGCGCCATCACCGGCCAGAATGCGATCGCGCGAGTTCGGATCGAAGGATTGATCCGCAGCGACCAGAGCCGGGTCGAAGCACTCGAGCGGCTGGAAAAATCTTCGGCTCCCGCCGTCATCGTTCACATCAATTCACCGGGCGGCACGACGGCCGGCTCCGAGCAGCTTCATGACGCGCTGATCCGGCTGAAGGCCAAAAAGCCGCTCGTGGTGGTTGTCGACGGCCTCGCCGCATCGGGCGGCTATATCGCCGCGATCGCCGCCGATCACATTGTCGCACAGCAGACCTCGCTCGTCGGTTCGATCGGCGTGCTGTTCCAGATTCCGAACGTGGCGGAGCTTTTGAAGACCATCGGCGTCAAGGTCGAGGAAGTGAAGTCTTCGCCGCTCAAGGCCGCGCCGAACGGCTATGAGCCGACCAGCCCGGAAGCGCGCGCCGCGCTGGATTCGCTGGTGAAGGATTCCTACGCATGGTTCCGCGATCTGGTGAAGACCCGGCGTCACATGGATGACGCCACGCTTGAAACCGTGGCGGACGGCCGCGTCTTCACCGGGCGGCAAGCGGTGGGCCTGAAGCTGATTGACGAACTTGGCGATGAAAAAACCGCTGTGGCATGGCTGGTTTCTGAAAAGAAAATCGGCTCGGCCTTGCCGGTGCGGGATTTTCGTCTGACGCCGCGTTTTGGCGACATGACGTTTCTTCGCACAGCCGCTTCGGTCGCGTTCGACGCCCTTGGCCTGACGTCTGTCGCGCGCCGGCTGGAGCAGACAGGCGTGGTCGCCGCAGCCGATCGTCTTGATCTCGACGGGTTGCTCGCTGTATGGCAACCCTCGCCGCAGAACTGAATGTCTGAATCGCGTTTCAGCTGCGCGGCGCCCCCTTTGTCACATTTTCCTGCGTAGGGAATCGGCTGATTGTCACGTGATTTCGTACGCTTCCATCGGATTTAGCGGCTTGACAGTTCAAGGCTTTTTCAAGGAAATGGCTTCTGCAAGTTTCATGAGCACCTTGACGCGATGATTAAATCCGAACTGGTCCAGCGTATCGCCGAGCACAATCCGCACCTCTACCAGAGGGACGTGGAGAATATCGTGAATGCGATCCTCGATGAGATCGTCGCCGCGCTCGCGCGCGGCGATCGTGTGGAGCTGCGCGGTTTCGGCGCATTTTCGGTGAAGCACCGTCCGGCGCGCGCGGGCCGCAACCCGCGCACCGGCGCGCACGTTCCTGTCGAGCAGAAAAGCGTGCCGTTCTTCAAGACCGGCAAGGAAATGCGCGAACGCCTGAATCGCGACAGCAAGTCCGAGGCCGCCGGCGATCTTGGCGCGGCGTCCTGATCCGCCTCATGCGGTCTCTGATCGCAACGGAAAGCGATCGAGATGAGTAAATTCCTCAAGACGCTGGTGATCGCGCCGATCGCGCTGGTGTTGCTTGCCTTCGCGGTGGCGAACCGCCATCTGGTGATGGTTTCGTTCAACCCCTTCGATTCCGCCGACGCATCGCTGGCGCTGACCCTTCCGCTTTTCATCGTGATCATCGCCGCGGCCATCATCGGCGTAATTGCCGGCGGCATCGCAACCTGGGTCGGGCAGCGCCATTGGCGTCGTTCCTCGCGCCGTCACGAGGCCGAAGCCTATGAGGCGCGCCAGAGATTGGCGGAACTCACCGCGCGGATTCCTCAGGTTTCGGGCGAGAGGTTTGGACCCGGCGCGGCGGTGCCGGCGGGCCCCTATCCGGGCTCGTTGCCGGCCATTGGGCAGGACAAGCCGCAAGACAAGCCGGGCGCGGCGTTGTAGAACGCCGCCTTCACCACTTGACCCGCGGGATGCGCGGGCTAAGTCATCTGCATGCCCTTCGGATTGCACCCAAAAGGGCCTGTTCCGATTGCAAACGGCACCCATTCTACGGGAATATATTTTGTCCCTGATCGTGAAAATCTGCGGCCTGTCCACGTCCGAGACGCTGAGCGCGGCTCTCGACGCGGGCGCGGATATGGTCGGGTTCGTCTTCTTCGAGGCGTCGCCGCGGCACCTTTCGCTCGAAGCGGCACGCAAACTCGGCCGCGAGGTCGGGGTCCGTGCTCAAAAGGTTGCGCTGACGGTCGATGCAGACGACGCGACGCTCGCCAACATCATCGAGACCCTGAGGCCCGACTGGCTGCAGCTTCACGGCCAGGAAAGCGTGGCGCGGGTACGCGATATCAGGCAACGCTACGACCTGCCGGTGATGAAGGTCATTGGCGTAAAGAGTAAAGACGATCTTGCGCCCTTGCCCGGCTACGCGGCGGTTGCCGATCGCATCATGTTCGATGCGCGTGCGCCGAAAGACGCGACGAGGCCCGGCGGGCTTGGCGTGCCGTTCGACTGGCATGTGCTGGACGGCGCCACGCGCGACCAGTCCTTCATTCTGTCGGGCGGCTTGACCATTGCGAATGTCGCCGAAGCCATCCGCATTGCCCGGCCCGGTGGTGTCGACGTGTCATCGGGTGTCGAACGCGCGCCCGGCGCGAAGGATTCAGAGATGATCCGGGCCTTCATTCGCGCCGCGCGGGAGGCGGAGATAAATTTGAGCGAAGCGATCTCACATGCGAGATAGCATCGTCACATCACGACAGCCGTCATGCCCGGGCTTGTCCCGGGCATCCACGTCTGTTGAAGGTAATGGAAAGAAAGACGTGGATGGCCGGAATAAATCCGGCCATGACGAAGGGCAGTTATGAGTCTCGCAAAACCCAATTCATTCCGCGCCGGTCCGGACGAACGCGGTCATTTCGGTATTTTTGGCGGTCGGTTCGTCGCCGAAACCCTGATGCCGCTGATCCTTGAACTGGAAAAGGCTTATGCCGATGCGAAGGCCGATCCGTCATTTCAGCAGGAAATGAACGGCTATCTGAAGGACTATGTCGGCCGTCCCTCGCCGCTGTATTTCGCCGAGCGCCTCACCGAGCATCTGGGCGGCGCGAAGATTTATCTCAAGCGCGAAGAGCTGAACCACACCGGCTCGCACAAGGTCAACAACGTGCTCGGCCAGATCATGGTCGCGCGGCGGATGGGCAAGAAGCGCATCATCGCGGAAACCGGCGCGGGTCAGCATGGTGTCGCCACCGCAACCTTGTGCGCGCGCTTCGGACTTGAATGCATCGTCTATATGGGCGCAGTGGATGTCGCGCGGCAGCAGCCGAACGTGATCCGCATGGAGATGCTTGGCGCCAAGGTTGTGCCGGTGCAGTCGGGCACGAAAACGCTCAAGGACGCGATGAACGATGCGCTGCGCGACTGGGTGACCAATGTCGCGACCACGTTCTATTGCATCGGCACCGTCGCAGGCCCGCATCCTTATCCGATGATGGTGCGCGACTTTCAATCGGTGATCGGGCACGAAACCCGCACACAGATGCAGGAGGCCGAGGGCAGACTGCCGGACTCGCTGATCGCCTGTATCGGCGGCGGCTCGAACGCGATGGGATTGTTTCATCCCTTCCTCGACGATCCTGGCGTCGAGATTTTCGGCGTCGAGGCGGCCGGTCACGGTCTGACGCAATTGCACGCGGCCTCGATCGCGGGTGGCCGTCCCGGCGTGCTGCACGGCAACCGAACGTATCTTCTGATGGACGATGACGGCCAGATCCAGGACGCACATTCGATCTCGGCGGGGCTCGACTATCCGGGCATTGGACCGGAGCATTCATGGCTGCACGAAACCGGCCGCGTGACCTATCTTTCCGCGACCGATGAAGAGGCGCTGGAGGCATTCCAATTGCTCTCGCGTCTTGAGGGCATCATCCCCGCGCTCGAACCGGCGCACGCTATCGCCAAGGTGCTGCAGCTCGCGCCGAAACGTCCACGCGATCATCTGATGGTTGTCAATCTCTCGGGACGTGGCGACAAGGATGTGCCGCAGGTCGGCGATATTCTGAAAGGCCGCAAATCGTGACCACCCGCATCGATAAACGCTTTGCCGAACTGAAGACGGAAGGCCGCGCGGCATTCGTCACGTTCGTGATGTGCGGCGATCCCGATCTCGACACCTCGCTCGCGATCATCAAGGCCTTGCCGAAGGCCGGAGCGGACATCATCGAGATCGGAATGCCGTTCACCGACCCAATGGCGGACGGCCCCGCGATACAGGCGGCCGGACTTCGTGCGCTGAAAGCCGGCACCACGCTGCACAAGACGCTCGGTGTCGTGCGCGCGTTCCGCAAGGATGACGCCGCGACGCCCGTGGTGCTGATGGGTTATTACAACCCGATCTACATTTATGGCGTCGACAAATTCCTTGCCGACGCGAAGGCGGCGGGTGTCGACGGTCTGATCGTGGTTGACCTGCCACCCGAGGAAGACACAGAGCTGTGCCTGCCCGCGCTCAAGGCCGGATTGAACTTCATCCGTCTCGCAACGCCCACGACGGACGACAAGCGTTTGCCGGCCGTTCTCGAGAACACGTCGGGCTTTGTCTATTACGTGTCGATCACCGGCATTACCGGTTCCGCCAGCGCCGACACGACGCAGGTTAAGGACGCTGTGGCGCGCATCAAACGCCATACCCAATTGCCGGTCTGCGTCGGTTTCGGTATCCGTACACCAGATGCCGCGCGCGATATCGCACAGGCCGCGAACGGTGCGGTGGTCGGTTCGGCGCTGATCGATGTGCTGCGCTCGACGCTCGATGCCGATGGCCGCGCCACCGCGAAAACGGTTCCCGCGGTTGCCGATTTTGTCGCTTCGCTTGCGCAGGGTGTGCGCGGCGCAAAACAGGCTGCGGAATAGATTTATTCTTCTAATTATCCCTTGTGCGAAGCTGCGCCGGGCCGCACATAACCGGCGAGGCAGGTAAGGGTCACCATCCGGTGACGCACGGAGCTTGAAACATGAACTGGTTGACCAATGTCGTCCGGCCGAAAATTCGCAGTTTCCTTCGGCGCGAAACGCCGGAGAATTTGTGGATCAAATGCCCGGATTCCGGACAGCTTGTATTCTACAAGGATGTCGAGGCGAACCAGTTCGTCATTCCAGGCTCGAACTACCATATGCGAATGGGTGCGACAGCGCGGCTCAAGTCGATTTTCGACAATGAGACCTGGTTCGACGTGGCGCTGCCGGATGTCGCCGCCGATCCGCTGAAATTTCGTGACGAGCGAAAATATGTCGACCGCATCAAGGACGCCCGCGCCAAGACAGGTATGAACGACGCGTTGAAGGTCGGCTATGGCCGCGTCGAAGGAACACCGGCGGTTGTCGCTGTGCAGGATTTCGATTTCATGGGCGGCTCGCTGGGGATGGCCGCCGGTGAAGCCATCGTCAAAGGGCTCGAACTGGCGCTCGAGAAAAAGGCGCCCTTCATCATGTTCGCGGCCTCGGGCGGGGCGCGGATGCAGGAAGGCATTCTGTCCCTGATGCAGATGCCGCGCACGACGGTCGCGATCCAGCTGCTGCGCGAAGCGAAGCTGCCCTATATCGTTGTGCTCACGAATCCGACCACCGGCGGCGTTACGGCGTCCTATGCGATGCTGGGTGATGTGCAGCTCGCTGAACCTGGCGCGCTGATCGGCTTTGCCGGCGCGCGCGTGATCGAGCAGACCATCCGCGAAAAATTGCCCGAAGGCTTCCAGCGTGCCGAATATCTTAAAGCGCATGGCATGGTCGATATGGTCGTGCATCGTCACGATCTGCGCACCACGCTGGCACGGCTGTGCCGGCTTTTGACCAAGGCGCCGCCGAGCGGCGAGGTGGCTCAGGTTCGCACGCCCGCCTTGACGGACGCTGCGGCGAGCGCGTCGCCCGCGTGAATCCGGCTACGCCAAAGAAAACGGACGCACTTGACGATCTTCTGACGCGGCTGACGGCGCTGCATCCCAAGCGGATTGATCTCACGCTCGACCGCATGTGGCGCATTCTCGCCGCGCTCGATGACCCTCAGAAAAAACTGCCGCCGGTGATTCATGTCGCCGGCACCAACGGCAAGGGCTCGACGGTGGCGTTTATGCGCGCCATCCTTGAAGCCGCCGGGCTTCGCGTGCATGTCTATACCTCGCCGCATCTGGTCCGGTTCAACGAGCGCTTCCGGCTCGGCAGAGCTGGTGGCGGCGTGCTGGCTGCCGACGATCAGCTGCGCGATGCGCTCGATCTTTGCGAGCGGGCCAATGGCGGTCAGCCGATCACCGTCTTCGAGATCGAGACGGCGGCGGCGTTCTTGCTATTTGCGCGAAATCCGGCGGATGTGCTGCTGCTGGAAGTCGGTCTTGGCGGACGGCTTGACGCAACGAACGTGATCGACGCTCCGCTGGCCAGCGTCATTACGCCCATCGGCATGGATCATCCCGAGTTTCTCGGGGACACGCTCGCGAAAATCGCCTCGGAAAAGGCCGGCATCATCAAGAAAAATATTCCCGTCATCTGCGCCGAGCAACCCGATGAGGCGACGGCGGTGATAGAGCGCACTGCGGACAGGCTTCGCGCTCCGCTTCACACCGCCACGCAGCAATGGCACGTCAATATCGAGCGCGGGCGGCTGGTCTATCATGACGAGCGCGGGCTGCTGGACCTTGCTGCGCCTCGGTTGTTCGGCCGCCACCAGTTCGACAATGCCGGGCTTGCGATTGCGACGCTGCGCGCCATCGATAAATTCCGAATCGAATCGTCGGCATTCGAGCAAGGCATTGCCAGCGCGCAATGGCCGGCCCGTATGCAGCGGCTCTCAAACGGAGCGCTACTGTCGCTTGCGCCGAAAGATTCCGAATTGTGGCTCGATGGCGGACACAATATCGACGGCGGTCGGGTGATTGCCGCTGCACTCGGCGATCTTGAGGAGCGCGTGCCGCGTCCCCTCGTTGTAATCGCGGGAATGATGGGCAACAAGGATGCGGCGGGCTTTCTGTCCAATTTCTCCGGACTGACTCGCCATATCATCGCGGTGCCGATCCCCGGTAACGACAACGCCATGTCCCCGCAGGCGCTGGCCGACGCGGCCCGCTCGCTCGGCATGCGTGTCGATATCGCCGACGGCATCGAGGCCGCACTGCGCTCGATCGCACAGCTTGCTTATGAAGCCCCGCCGCGCATTCTGATGACCGGCTCGCTCTATCTCGCCGGGCATGTTCTGGCGGCGAACGGAACGCCGCCGCAATAATTGCGTCCCGAATGCGCAAACAAAAACGGCCGGTGATGTTCACCGGCCGTCTTCAAATCCGAACTTCCAATCGATCAGACCGCAGCGGTAATCCACTGCTCGAGCTTCTGCTTCGGCGCGGCGCCGACCTGACGCGACGCCATCTCGCCGCCCTTGAAGACCATCAGAGTGGGGATCGACATCACGCCGTATTTCGACGCTGTCTTCGGGCTCTCGTCGACGTTCAGCTTGACGATCTTGACCTTGTCGCCAAGCGTGCCGGCGATTTCGTCGAGCGCAGGCGCGATCATGCGGCACGGGCCGCACCACTCCGCCCAGAAATCCACCACGACCGGACCTTCCGCCTTCAGGACTTCAGCCTCGAAGGTGGCGTCCGAAACCTTGCTCACGCTCATGATATGCCTCGTTGTTCCAGCGCGGGTCAGAATCGCGCTCTTTTGATAGGGCCAACCTATGAACCGCCCGTGGCCGGGTCAAGGTTTGGTCACGATCAGATGATGCCGCGCCGTCTCCGCGTCAAGGGCGGCTTCGGAAAGCTCCATTATTTCAGCGCTTTCCGTCCAGAGCAGGAAACAGCGGATCGGACGGCCGGGATACAGGCGGCCAAGGACCGCCCGGTAAAGCGCGAGCTGACCCACATAGTTTTGCGGAATATCCTCCGCGCGCGAGGGCGGCGTCCGGTTGGTCTTGTAGTCCGCAATCAGAATTTCGCTGTCGCCGACGACCAGCCGGTCGATCTGGCCTGAAATAGTTGCAGCGGGAAGGCCGGGGCGCGGCAGCCGGCCGGCGATCGAAACTTCGGCGCGGCTGCCAGGACCGAACAAGGCAGCGAATCGAACGTCCGTGATGAGTTGCAAAACCTGACGTGCTGTTGCGCGGCGCAACTCATCAGTCCATCCTTCATCGTCGCGGGCATTTCTTGCGAGAAATTTCTCGGCAGCCTCCGCGCGGATGTCCGGCGAAAGATCCGGCAGCGACTGCAGCAGACGATGCACCAGCGTGCCGCGCTGCCGCGCGATGGACCTCGCCCGCGCAGTTTCATCAGACCGCAGCACTGGCGCTCTGTCATTCGCGGAATCGGAAGGCCTCAGTAGCACCGTGGCAACGGCTTCCGGCGGCGCTGGCTCACGCAGCCACGAGGGAGGCGTTTCAACTGACGTTCCGGATGGCAGCGTAGTTGCTCCAGGCGCGGCTGTGCCGACAATGACGAAATCCTCCGGGCGGCAGTAGCGCCGGACCGGGCCATGCGGCGTTTCCAGATTTTGCGATTGCAGCCCGGAGCGTCCAAGGCCGTCGCGGATCAGGCAGTACCAAGAGTTGGGCAAGGGCTCCTTGGGCTTGCGAGGCAAGGCGCCGCCAACGATCAGGCGGTCCGCCGCCCGTGTCATCGCGACATACAAAAGCCGGCGATATTCGTCGTTGCTCTCGACTTTCATCTTTTCGCGCGCCGCAGCCATCGTGGACGTGTCGTCCGCTTTGCGCCCTGCCCAGACGGTAATGCCGGGCGCGTTCGGCGCGGCGTTGCCTTGCGGCAGCTGCAAAAGATTCACCCGGAACGGATCGGTCGGCGACCCGGTGGTGTCGATCAAAAAAACCACGGGCGCTTCGAGGCCTTTCGCGCCGTGCACCGTCATCACCCGCACTTCGTCGCGCCTGATCTCCATGTCGCGTTTGACTTCGGTGTCGGACGCGCGCAGCCACGCCATGAAGCCCTGCAGCGAGGCGGGCGCCTTGCGCTCGTAACTCAGCGCAAGCTCGAGAAACTCGTCGAGCGCGTCATTGGCTTCCGGGCCCAGTCTTTCGAGAATCCGCGCACGGCCGCCACTTCCTCCCAGCAGCCACGCATAGAATGAAAAAGGCGTGTCGCTCGAAAATCGCCTTTCGCACTCCTGCAGGCGTTCCAGCGCGCGTTGAAGTTTCGTATCGCCGGGTGCGTGCAGCGCGAGCGCCTCGCGCAAGGTGCCCAGGCGCAGTGGCGCGATTTTCATCAGGTCGTCGTCGTCGAGACCAAACAGCGGGGACTTCAACGCCACCGCAAGCGCGAGATCGTCGCGGGACAGCAGCAGCGCATCGGCCAGATTCATCAGATCGATGACCGCGATGTGTTCGGTGAGTTTCAGCCGGTCCGCGCCGGCGACCGGAATGCCGGCATGTTTCAGCGTCTGGATCACGGTGTCGAATGCGCGCCCGCGCTTTCGCACCAGCACCAGCATGTCCCCATAGGACAAAGGCCGCCGTTTTGTCCCGGAGCCCGTCGTCTCGCCGCGATCGATCAGGTCGCGGATCGCAAGCTGCACGCGATGCGCCAGCCGGACTTCAGGGCTCGTCCCGGAAACTGCGTCGAATGGCGCGAGCCAGCCCTCGGTCTCTTGCCTCTCGTCCGGCGCTTCAGGCTCCCACAGATCGACCATGCTTGGCGCGGCATCCGCCAGCGCCATGTGCGGCGGCATGCCCCGTTCGTCGGTCGTGATGCTGCTGAATATCTCCTGCGTCTGGAATGTCGCCGCAACGGACTGCAGAACGCTTTCACCGGAGCGGAATGAATAGTCGAACGAGACCTTCTCGAAACTCAGGTTGGCGTCCTTGAAACGCGAATCGAAATAACGCCGCCGCTCGTCGAATTCGCGCGGCTCGGCTCCCTGAAATGAGAAGATCGATTGTTTCTCGTCGCCGACCGCGAACAAAGTCCGTTTTGTATCTTCTTTCGCGCCCTTTCCCGCAAAAAACTCGGCAACGATTCGCGTAATGATGTCCCACTGGCGAGGGCTGGTGTCCTGCGCCTCGTCGATCAGGAGATGATCGACGCCGCGGTCGAGCTTGAAATGCACCCAGCCGGAGGAGACGTTGTCCAGCATCGCCAGCGTTTTGTCGATCAGGTCGTCGTAATCGAGCAGCCCGCGCGTCTGCTTTTCGGCGCGATAATTCGCGGCGACGGCGGCGGCGATGGTAAGCAATGATTGAGTACGGTCGCGCGCGATGACGGCCCGGCGCTTCTCGAGTATCGCAAGCACGCGCGGCTGCTCGCGATCAAGCAGCGATGCGAATGCAGGCTCCGTTTTGGCCAGTGCCTTGGTGTAAACGCTGCTGCGCGGTTCGAGTTTGTCGGTAAGAAAAAGACTGAGATAACTGTCGACGCGTGCACTTGCGCTCTGCGCGAGGGCCTCTCGCAGACGCTCCGCCTGATTTGCATCTGTCTTGGTGCCCAAATCGAATTTTGCGGCGAAGACGTCCCATTGCGACGATGGCATCAGCGGGCCATCGACGATATCCCGCTCGATCCTTTCGATCGTGTCGCCGGCCGAGAGGCCAAGCGCACTGTTGAGTTGCATCAGGATTGCAGCCGGATCCAATGCGCCATTCGCCTCGGCCATCAAGCGATCCCGGCTCAGGCTAGCCTCGCGAACCACGTCCCTGAATGTCGAGTCCGCGGCGTTTGTCATCGCGGTGTTCAGCGCACGTCCGATAATGCTGTCCGGATCGGCGGACGCAGCGAGCAGCACCGACATATTGGCGCGCTCCATCATCTCCGCCTGATCGCGGTCGTCGAGTACGGCGAACCGTGCCGGCACATTGGCCTCGAAGGGAAATTGCTGAAGCAGCCGCGTGCAGAGCGCGTGAATGGTCTGGACCTTCAACCCGCCCGGCGTTTCCAGCGCGCAGGCGAACAATTCCCGGGCGCGCCGGCGAAGTTTCGCGTTCGGTTGCGCGCCTGCCTCGCGGATCGCGGCATCGAGTTCGGTGTCGTCCATCGCCACCCAGCGTCCGAGCGTCGTGAACACGCGTTCCGCCATGTTGGCGGCGGCCGCCTTGGTGAAGGTGATGCAGAGAATCTTTTCCGGCGCGACACCGCCGAGCAACAGGCGGATCACGCGATTGACCAGCACATGGGTTTTTCCCGAACCGGCATTGGCGGCGACGAATACCGAGCTTTCCGGATTCGAGGCGCGCGCCTGAGCGTTCCGCACCGCGTCGGGAATGTTGCTGCGCGGCGCGCTCATTGCTCGTCACCCTTGCCGGCATTGGCCGACCATTCCTTGACGCGGGCGAGATCGTCATAGGTTCCGTAATGGCTCGACCACATCGGCGCCTGCATCGAATTATAAGCCTGGTCTTCGCTCTCGAAGGCGCGGATCAATGCTTCCAGCTTTTGCCGGGCCTCGACGGCGGCGTCGTCCGGCGACTGGGGTTCGTCGGAGCGGTCGAGCTTGAGTTCAAGCAGCTGTTCCTTGCCCGGGGGATTGTTGCCGCTGAGTTTGACATAGACGATCTCGCTTACGGAGCCGCCTGCGTCGATGCCGCCAAATCCTCCTTCGCGCAGGATCGCTGCCTCGAGGGTCAGTTGCGGCGACAATCCAAGACGCACCTGCTTGCCGCTGGGCGGACTTCCCGTTTTGTAATCGACGATGGCGAAAGTTCTGTCCTCGCGATGTTCGATGCGGTCGGCGCGCGCGGACAGAATGAAGCTGCGTCCGCCATCGAGAGGGATCGAAATTTCACCGCGTGTCTCCGCGTCCACGCTGGCAACGTTAATGCGCCGTCCGGTCTCCCAGCCGCCGAACCATTCGGCGATGCGCAGGAAGCGTGGCCACCACAGCGCACGCGCCTCCGGCCGCTCCATCAATGGCGCGAAATGTTTTTTGCCGATATCGATCAGCGCACGGGCAGGATCGTCCGGCAGCTTGCCTGGATATGTCTCGGCAAATTCACCGAGCGCGGCGTGGATCGCCGACCCGCGATCCGCGGCCGACAGCGGCATGTCAACGGGATCGAGCGGCAGCAACTTGAGAATGCGCCTGGCGTAGATCGTATAGGGATCGCGCAGCCAGTGCTCGATCTCGGTGACCGACATGCGAAGCGGACGCAACGCACGGGGAGGCTTGGGCTGCGGAGCCGGTTGCGGCGAGACGTCCGCGGGCTCATCCAGCATTCCGGCCCAGGCGGCGAGGGTGTCGCCGCGCTGCTTCGTCTCCTTCCAGCGTGTTTCGCCAATAACGGCCTCAAGCCGATGCAGGAATCGCGATGCGACCGCCGGCGCGCCGCCGATTTTGGCGGCGTGGGTCAGGATTACCTCAGGCGCGCCGAGCAGTTGCGCGAGGTCATGAGCGGACAGTCCGATACGCCGCTCGGGAAGATCGAGGCCGAGATCGTGGCGCATCGGACGGCTGAGCCAGGGGTCGATGCGCGGCGCGGGAGGCCATATGCCCTCGACGAGTCCGCCCAGAATCACGCGCTCGTTCTGCGTGAGGCGCGCTTCAAGCGGGCCGTAGATGCGTAGCTTCGCCTGAGCGTTTTGCGGCCGCCGCACCACGCGCTCGGCGAAGGCAGTCTTGAACAGTTCGGGATAGTCCCCGCGCGTGACAGCAAGGCCGCTTGCAGCTTCCGGTCCGGTAAGGTCGTCGAATGCTGCTGCAAGGGCTTCACCATCGTCGCCCTCAAAGACCGCGATAACGCCATTGTCGTCCCGCGACAATTCGGTCAGGACGCTCCGGTGCAGCACCGCGATGGCCGCGAAGTCATGCGACGTGTCGTTTTTGATCGCATCCAGCGGTGCCAATGCCGCGCACAGACGACCGATGAAGTCCTGAACGCGAGCGATGCGCTCGGCATCGAGCGTTGCACGAAGCTCGGAAGAATGGATGGCCGACAATTCCTTGCGCAACAGCTTCGCGTGCTCTTCGGCAAAGCGCGCGAAGTCTCGTGCAAGTCCGGCGCAACCGCTTGCCGGCCTTGTGCCGCGGAACAGCGCCACTTCAAGATCAGCGATGGTTTGCGTATGCGCGCCGGCTGCACCGCCTAGCCGGAACAACGGATGCTTTATCAATGCAAGCAAACTCACAGGCGCCAGATCGTCAGCCGCGGTCTGCGCGGCAAGCCGCGCGAAAATTCCGGCCTGTGCGTCCATCAGCGAATCGCCGCCAGAATCGTCGAATGCGAGTTTCCATCGGCCGAGCGCCGCCATCACCCGCCGCGCCAGCGCCCGGTCCGGCGTGACCAGCGCCGCCGACATGCCCTTCGCGCTTGCGTCGCGCATCGCCACTGCGATCGCGAGCGCTTCCATTTCCGGATTTGCGGCCTCGATCACGGACAGACGATGGGTGCCGTCGTCAATTTTTTGGGCAATGTCAGGCTCTGCAAGCCGCGTGTACCAGTCCGCGCTGGCGCTCGCGGGCCGCATCGTCTCCGATGTCAGCAGGTCACGGGCATGCGGAGCGGGCGCAGCGAGCTGTTCGATGTCGCCGCGCTTGAGGCCGAAACGCGCCAGCAAGGCGTGCAGCGCGAATTGCGGGTGGCTCGGCAGCGGCGCGGATTCGTCAGTGCCCCCGATGGCATTCCACGCCGCTTCATCGAGGTCGGTATCCAGCCCGGGCAGCACGACGGCGCCCTGTTTCAGCTTTGCGATGGCATGAAGAAATCTTGCTGTCGCCGGCATCGAGCCGGTCGATCCGGCGGCGATCACGGGTCCCTGATGCTGTGCGGCAAGCCGCGCCGCTTCGGCCTCGATCAGCCGGTCACGGCGCTGTGCGGGTTCGATCGTTCCGGTCGCCTTTAGGATACCGGGCCAGGTCTCCTTTGCGATCCGCAGAAACTCCAGCGTCAGTTGCCAATAGCGGTCGAGATCGTCCGGCACCAGACCGTCGAGCGCGCTCCAGTCCACGCCGCGCGTGGTCATGTCGTCCATCAGCCGCGCGAGATCGTCCGCCAATGCCAGCGTCGCGGCCGGACCGCCCGTGACCAGAGGTGTCGCGGCGGGATCGCCCGGCTTGAGCTGTTTTGCCCATGCCGCGACAAGGCGGGCCAGCGTCAGCCGGCGCTGCAGCGTGTCCAGTGCGGGCGGAACGTCGAGAGTCGTAAAATCCGGGGCGGACTGGATCTGCGAGAATTCAAGCTCATCCTCGTCGATGTCGCCGATCGCGGCAATACGCGGGAGCAGCACCGCGTCGGTGCCAAGCACGTCGAGAAAGATCTCCCGCGCCATCCGGCAGGCACGCTGGGTCGGCAGGTAGAGCGTCGCCTGAAGCAGGAGTTCGGGCCGCGTGCGCGCCTCAAATCCGCGGACGAGCTTGCCGTCGACCAGCGCCGCGATGACGGTGCGCAGAAACGGCGCGGAAGCCGGAACATTGAAAACGCGCATGAAAGCCCGACTCGGGAGGGATCAGGACGCATCATGCCATGGGAGGACGTATCGGGAGAAGCGATTACGCGACGCTGGCGAGAAACGCTTCCTCGGCGGCGCGCACGGCATCCGGCGTGCCGACATGCATCCACACGCCCTCAAGGCGCAGTCCGAACAGCCGCTCCTGCTCGGCGGCGACATCGAACAGTCTGGTCAGCGAAAAGTCGCCATCCGGCGCGTTCGCGAAAATCGCCGGCGAAAGGATGGCGGCTCCCGCATAGACGAACGGCACCACCTGATTTTCCTTGCGCTTGCGGAGCGTGCCGTCGGGCAGCATGTTGTAATCGCCGGCGCCGTCATAGCCGATGCTGCTGGCGGTCGGCGCCAGCAGAAGCAGGATATCCATGCGCGCGGGATCGAACGCCGTGGCGAGCCGCTCGAGATTCGGCTGCACGCCGTCGATCCACATGGTGTCGGCGTTCATGTGAAAGAACGGCTCATGTCCCAGAAGCGGAAGCGCCTTCTTGACACCGCCGCCGGTGCCAAGCGCGCCGTCGCGCTCATCCGAAATCAGCACCTTGGGCTGCGTGCGCGAGGCGACATGCTCGATGATCTGGTCGCCGAGATAATGCACGTTCAACACCGCGGTGGTGACGCCGGCATCCTTCAGGCGGTCGAGCACATGGTCGAGCAAAGGCTTACCCGCGACTTCGACCAGAGGCTTCGGCATATGGTCGGTCAAAGGCCGCATCCGCATGCCAAGACCGGCGGCCAGCACCATCGCTGTCCTGGGAGCGGATTTGGCTGACGGAGGTTGTAAATGCGAAATCATTCGGACAGCTCACAATGGCGCGCCAGACTAGCATCGATGATGCGCGGCGCAGCGATCATACCGCTCTAATCGTCCAATGTGACGGGGATGCGACTCGCGCCGGTGCGGCACGGTGTCAGACCTCGATCATCTGCGACTGCGACTTGCGCGGCTGTTTCTTGCGCGTTTCGGGTTTTAGAAATGTGACGCCGATCTGCCCGCCGTTGACCCAGGAGAGTTCGCAGCGGCGATAGGCCAGACCGGTGGACGACAATAAAAGAAAGAATTCCTTGAGAGCGAGGCCGGTCACCGAGCCCTCGACCGCGAGCTTGGCTCCGGTTTCGGAAACATCCTCGACCAGACAATTGCGCCGCCAGGTACCGTCAATGCCCATCATTTGCGCCGCAAAGCCGCGCTCGAAAACCACGCGTTCGCCCTTGCGCCGTTCGGTGGCCATGGCCTGCGTCTCTCCGTCCTAGAGTCCCCGCGCAGCCCGCGGCTGCTTTCCTGCTTTGACCCAAATTAGCGGCCGGATCGCTAACAAGCAGTAAATTAGCCGTTCATACCGCGGGTGGCGGGGGCACGTTTGCGATGCACCATTCCTTCACGCCCGACAGAGAAGGGTGTGCGAAGGCACGATTGAGGTAGGCCCAGATCCGGGGCTGGTGACGCAAATATTGCGGCTTGCCGTCACGGCGGTTGAGGCGCGCGAAGGTGCCCAGCAGGCGGGTATTCCGCTGCGCCGACATGATGGCGTATTGCTCGGCGAAGGCCACGGGATCGAAGGCGGGATCGGCTGCCCGGCGGGCCGCGACGTAGCGCGCCAGCATGGCGATCTCGACATCCCCCGGCACGTCGATCCGGGCGTCCTGCAGCAGCGAGACAAGATCGTAGGCGGGGGGCCCGATCACGGCATCCTGGAAATCGAGCAGCCCGACCTTGCCGGTGTCGGCGCGATGCTCGAGCCAGATCAGGTTGGGCGAATGGAAGTCGCGCAGCATCCATGTCGTCGGCACGCCATCGAGCCTTGCGAACAGCTGCTGCCAGACCAGAATGAAATCGGCATGCATCATGCCGGTCAGCTCGACGCCGCGATCCGGAAGATACCATTCGATGATGAGGCCGACCTCGACCATCATCGCATCGAGATCGAACAGCGGAATGCGGTAATCGACCTTGGGGGCGAGTGCGACGGTTTGCGGCAACTCCTCATGGTGCAGCGACGCCAGCATGTCGACCGCGACCTGATAGCGCTCGAGAATTGGTGTCGCCGGAGTGCCCTGAACGAAGGACGCGGTGCCGAAATCCTCGGTGATCAGGAAACCGGCATCGAGATCGGCATGATAGATCGCGGGCGCCGAATAGCCGCGCTCGCGCAGCGCCCCAGCCATGGCGACGAAGGGTTTGACATCCTCGGCCAGATGCACCACGGCGCTGTAGGATTTTCCGTCATAGAGCGCCGGCCCATCCGGACGCTGCGGCGAATTCATCAGCATGGCCGGTTTGCCGTCGCGGATCAGCCGGGCATAGGACCGTGTCGATGCATCGCCCGTCACGCGCTCGCGCCGGGCATTGGCGTTTCCGGAAAGATTGAGAAACCGCCGCAAGGCAATCAGCCGCGTGATCGTGGGCGCGCAAGCGCCATAGCCGACGATCTCGGCAGCGCGCGCGGAACTGCCGAGCGAGGGGCGGTGGCTGAATGCGATGTCGATGCGATCGGGCGGCATCGCTTCAGGCGCGCGTTCCGGCCATTCGATCACCGCGAGCGTGCCCTCGGGCAGCGGCGACATGCCGATTTCCTCAAGCTCGGATGAATCGCTGATGCGGTAGAGGTCTGCGTGCAGCACCGGATAGGGCGGTAGATCGTAGGTCTGAGCGAGCGTGAAGGTCGGGCTGGGAACTTCATACTCATCGTCACCGGCGAGGTAACGGATCAGCGCGCGCGCCGCCGAGGTCTTGCCCGCTCCAAGATCGCCGGACAGCGTGATGACGTCTCCCGGCCGCAGCAGCAGCCCGAGATCCTCCATGAGATGCGCGGTGGCTGCCTCGTTGGCCAGCGCCACGGCAAACACCGTCGGCTCGTGCGGCGGCTCGCTCATTCGGCTGCGCTGCGATGCGCTGTCTGGTCGGCTGGAAATTCGCAGGTGACCACGGTGCCGCGTCCGGGCACGGAATCGACGCGCACTGTTCCGCCATGCAATTCGACAAAGGAGCGCACCAGCGACAGCCCGAGGCCGGCGCCGCGATGGCGTGAGCCATTGGCGCGACTCTCGAACCAGTCGAACACCTTGTCCTGCACCTCCGGCGGAATTCCCGGGCCGGAATCCGCGACCGAGAAGACGATGCTGTTATGGCTTCGCCGCGCCGAGATGACGATGGTGCCGCCCTGCGGCGAGAAGCCGATGGCGTTGGCGAGCAAATTATAAAGCACCTGCACGACGCGCCGCTCGTCCGCGATGAAATGGCCGATCGCAGGACTGATATTAACGTCGAGGTGAATGTTGTCGCGCGCGAGGCGATCCTGCAATCCGGCGGTCGCCTCTTCCACCGTCTTGCGCAGATCGACGGGACCGAGATCAAGCGTCATCGCTCCGGCATCGATGGTGGCAAGATCGAGGATGTTGTTGATGATCGCCAGCAGCGCGTTGGTCGATGTCGTGATGTAGCCGAGATATTCGCTCTGCTTATAGGTCAGAGGCCCGGTGGCCGGATCGTTGAGGAAATGCGCAAAGCCGATGATCGTTGTCAGAGGTGAGCGCAGTTCGTAGGAGACGTGATGAACGAAATCGACCTTCATCTGGTCGGCGGTCTCCAGCGCCTCGTTGCGCTCGCGCAGCGCCCGCTCGACATTGACGCTGTCGGTGACGTCCTGGAACGTCAGCATGGTCGCGCCGTCAGGCAGCGGGATGGTCATGCAATCGAGCACGCTGCCGTCCTTGCGCTCCATTCTTAATTGTACGCTCGAGCGATTGTCGATCGAGGTAATCGACGCGCGCAGCGCCTGCCAGGCCTCATTGTCGTCGTACAGCGGACGGCACCATTGCTCGATGGTCTCGATATGGGGCTGCTCGGCCAGCGCTTCGGGTGCGAGCTTCCACATCCGCGCAAAAGGCGGATTGAACAGCCGCGCGCGGCCATTGCCGCCGAACACGGCGACGGCTTCGGCCAGATTGTCCAGCGTCTCGCGCTGCACGCGCATCAGGCCATCGTTCTGGCGCTGAAGTTTCAGGCTTTCGGTGACGTCATCGAAAAGATACGTCACGCCGCCTTCGGGATTGGGCGTGGTGACGATACTGATGGCGCGGCCGTCGGGCAGATACCAGGTGTCCTTCGCAGGCTCGACCGCCCGATAGGCTTCATGCAGCTTGTTCTTCCAGGCGCGAAAATCCGGCTGCTCGGAAATCTTGCGCGAGGCACGCAATCTTTCCAGCACGCTGGAATCGTCCGGTTCTGAATCGAGGAAAGCCGGATCGAGGTCCCATAGCCGGCGATAGGAGTCGTTATAAAAAGTGAGGCGCTTGTTCGCGTCGAACACCGCGACTCCCGATGACAGCTGATCGAGCATGCGCCGGTGCGCGTCGGTCATCCGCTGCAGCGCCGCGGCCAGTTCGGCGGCTTCGCTCGAATCGATGGCGATGCCCGCGCTGCCTTCGCCGACATTGAGCGCGTAAACGTCGAAAATGCGCCGCCGCCCGCCGATGGCGACCGGCATCCGGGCGCTGAACGCCTGCCCCTGCGCCAGCTTCTGTTCCATCTCGGCGCGCTCGGCGCTTTCAAGCAATTCGATGTTTTGCTCGATCGCTTCATTCGGACTGCCCGCCTCGGCGGCGCGCGCATAAGCAGGATTGACGAAGCTCAGCGTGCCGTTGGCGCGGCGCGCCCAGATCGGCTGCGGGATGGCTGCGGCGAAGGCGCGCAGCGCATCGGTTTCTTCCGCAAGATGGCGATGGCGGATCGACATTTCCGCCAGTTCCTTGCGCAACCCGGAGAGCTCGCGAATCCGCACGATCGCCTGGCCGCCAATGGCGCGGCCCATCGCCTCGATCGAGCGTCCTGCGGCAGTGGTCAGATTGAGAAGAAAACCCTCGCCGGATTCGCGCAGGCTCTCGACCGCGCGATCCATTTCAAGCGCCTGTTCCGGATGCAGCCACGTGCCGAACGCGAGCACCCGCTGCTGCGCGTAGTTCTGGTTGCCTTGCGGGATCAGCAACGCGATATCTCCGCTGATCTCTGGTCTGTCGCCGCCCGCCACCCAGGAAATCAGAATCTGCGGTTCGGCAAACAGCAAAGCGCGATAGCGGTCGGATTCGTTCTGAAGCAGCTGATTTTCGACACGCAGCTTCGCCTCGACCGCGGACGCACGGACCCGCGTTCGCATCAGAAGAATGGCGGCCACCACGGAAAACCCGAGCACCGAGGCGGATACGGTCAGCGCCGCGGCTTCCTGCCGGTGCAGACCGGCGAGTGCGGCACGGGCGGTCTCCATCAGCGTCATTTCGCGGGCGTTGGCAGGACAAATTCCCGAGACGGCCGCCACAACGCCGCCCTGCACCATCGTCGTGCATGACAGCAACGTTCGACGCATCGCCCCGAGGACGCTCGACATGAATGATCCCAACCGCCGCCAGCGCGAACCAACTGGCTCGAATCGAAAGACAATATCCTCAACAGGAGTCGGCGGGTAAGAGTCCAGACCGTGAACGTGAATCGAGCTTGAAAAATAAGGCTCGGATTGAGCCGAATGGCGCTGAAATTACCGTCCGGTCGAGCCGAAGCCGCCGCTGCCGCGCGCGGTCGGAGCCAGTGTCGCCACGGTGACAAGTTCCGCATGGGCGACGCGGGCGATCACCATCTGCGCGATGCGTTCGCCACGCCGGATGGTGAAGGCGCTTGCCCCGTGGTTGATGAGCGGGACGAAAATCTCGCCTCGATAATCGGCGTCGACCGTGCCCGGCGCGTTCAGTACCGTAATGCCGTGTTTGGCGGCGAGACCGGAGCGCGGGCGCACTTGCGCCTCGAACCCCGGCGGCAGGGCGATGGCGAGGCCCGTCGGCACGAGCGCATAGGATTGCGGTTCCAGAATCAGCGGCTTGTCTTCGGGGATCGCAGCAAGCAGATCGAGGCCTGCGGCCAATTCGCTCTGATAGGCCGGCAAAGTGAGCCCTTCGCCGTGCGCAAGCTGCTGGATTTCGAGACGAAGCGTTTCGCTCATGATCTTGATACGTCCTTTTTGACGGCGCCCGCGATGCGCGCGACCAGGGTGGCGGCGACATCCTCCTTGGTCATTACCGGCCAGACATCCGGCGCGTGATCCGGTGGGTCATCCCTCGTGATCAGATGCACGGTGTTGCGATCGCCGCCCATCACGCCGCTGCCGGGCGAGACGTCGTTGGCGACGATCCAGTCGCAGCCCTTGCGCGCGAGTTTCGATCTTGCATTGGCGATGAGATTTTCGGTTTCTGCTGCAAAGCCGATCACGAGCTTCGGCCGGTTGACTGTGAGCTTTGAAACAGTGGCGAGAATGTCGGGATTTTCGGTCAGCTCCAGTTGCGGCAGGCTGCCTTGGGTTTTCTTGATTTTCTGCGCGCCGGCATTGGCGACGCGCCAGTCGGCCACGGCGGCGGCGAACACTGCGACGTCGACCGGCAGCGCCTTCTGGACGTTATCCAGCATATCGCGCGCCGATTCGACGTGAATGATGTGGACATTTGCAGGATCGTCGAGATCGACGGGACCCGAGATCAGCGTGACATCAGCTCCCGCCCTGGCAGCGGCGGCCGCAATGGCGAAGCCCTGCTTGCCCGAGGAGCGGTTGGCGATATAGCGCACCGGGTCGATCGGCTCGTGGGTCGGCCCTGCCGTGACCAGCACGCGAATCCCCGAAAGGATACGCGCCTGCGGCGGGCGAAGAATGGCATCGGCACGGGCGGCGATTTCCGCCGGTTCGGCCATGCGTCCGACACCGGCTTCGCCGGCTTCGGCCATCTCACCGGAATTCGGACCGATAAAAGCGATGCCGTCGCGTTCGAGCTGCGCGACGTTGCGCCGCGTCGCGCTGTTGGTCCACATCATCGGGTTCATCGCAGGCGCGATCAGCACCGGGCGGTTGGTCGCGAGCAGGATCGCGGTTGCAAGATCGTCGGCGTGGCCCTGTGCCATCTTCGCCATCAGGTCGGCGGTGGCCGGCGCGACCACGATCATGTCGCTGTCGCGCGCGAGGCGAATGTGGCCGGCGTCGAATTCGCTGCGCGAGTCGAACAGGTCTGTGTAACAGGGTTCGTCCGCCAGCGCGCTCGCCGTCAGCGGCGTAACGAATTGCTGCGCGGCGCGCGTCATCACGCAGCCGACATGGCAGCCGCGATCCTTCAGCCGCCGGATCAGATCGAGCGCCTTGTAGGCCGCGATGCCGCCGCCGATGATCAGCGTGACGCGCGGGCGGCCATTCTCGGCGGGGCGGAGCCGCTGGTTGCGTGGAACTGACTCCATAGGCTCTGGTGCCGCCGGCCTCTGGGCCGGCGTCTCCGCCGCTTCGCGCAGGATCACGCGGACCTCGTCCTCGACCGAGCGGCCGCTTCTGGCCGCGCGCAGCTTGAGCGCAGCCTTGATCTCGTCATCCAGCTTGCGAACCGTGAGGCTGGCCATGGCGCCCTCATCCAACGGGTCCAGCCTAGCAAATGATTGCGATGCAATCAAATGTGCTTGCCAATGATTTCAATTCAGGATGAAAGAAAAATAAGGACAAGTATCAATGCGATAAGCCACAGGGCGGCGCTTTGCCAGCGCGTTGCCTTGGCCTTGGCAGCGCCAATCGCCTGAACGGTTTCGGGGGACAGCACCAGCCCGTCGCGGGTAATCGTCTCGATATGGCCCAGCAACGCGACCGACCGGGATGCCAGCGCCGGGAGGCCGGACAGCGCCCGTCCCATCTCGCCCGCGCCGCCGACCGCCGCCTGAATGCGGCCCAGCGGCCCGAGATTGCGCTCGATCCATTCGCGCACCACCGGGTCGGCGGTGGTCCAGATATCGAGCTTGGGATCGAAGCCGCGCGCCACGCCCTCGACCACCACCATGGTCTTTTGCAGCAGGATCAGTTCGGGCCGGGTCCGCATGTCGAACAGCCCGGTGACCTCGAGCAGCAGCGTCAGCAGTTTCGCCATCGAGATTTCGTCGGCGGAGCGGTTGTGGATCGGCTCGCCGATGGCGCGAATCGCCTGCGCGAAATTCTCGACCGAATGATGCGCGGGCACATAGCCGGCCTCGAAATGCACCTCGGCGACGCGACGATAGTCGCGGGTGATGAAGCCGTAGAGAATTTGCGCCAGAAACATGCGCTCCTTCATGCCGAGCCGGCCCATGATGCCGAAATCCACCGCAACAAGGCGCTCCTGGCTATCGACGAACAGATTGCCGGGATGCATGTCGGCGTGAAAGAAGCCATCCCTTAAGGCATGCCGAAGGAAGCTCTGGATGATCTTGCGCCCCAGTGCGGGCTGGTCGATATGCGAGGCATCGAGACGCGCGTGATCGTTCAGCGCGATGCCGTCGATCCATTCCATCGTCAGGACATGATGGCTGGTGCGGTCCCAGTCGACGCCGGGAACTCGAAAATCGGAATCGTTATGGGTGTTCTCCGCCATTTCGGAGAGCGCCGCGGCCTCAAGCCGCAGATCCATTTCCATCGCGACCGAGCGCGCCAGCGTTTCGACGATCTCCGTCAGCCGCAGCCGCCGCGCTTCGGACGACACGGATTCGGCCTTGCGCGCGGCATAGCGGAAGGCGTCCAGATCGTGGGCGAAGCGCGCGCCGACATTCGGCCGCAGCACCTTGACGGCGACGGTCTTCGTCTCTCCGTTCGCGGCGATCTCGGCGCGGTGCACCTGGGCGATGGAGGCAGCAGCGACAGCCTCGCTGAAGCTCGAAAACACCTGGGAAACAGGCTTTTCAAGCGACTCCTCGATAATTGAGACGGCTTCGTCGCGTGGAAAAGGCGGCAGCCTGTCCTGAAGGCTTTCAAGGTCGCGCGCCATCGCGACGCCCACCACGTCCGGCCGTGTCGCGAGAAACTGCCCGAGCTTGACGTATGTGGGCCCGAGGCGCGTCAGCGCACGTGACAGCCGCGCGCCTGATTTGGCGTCGCGCCGCTCGATCAGGCGCGCGACACGAATGGCGGCCTGTGCCGGCGGCGGCAGCGGCGAGGGATCGACAAGGCCGAACACGCCCTCGCGCGCGAACACGAAGCCGGCGCGCCCGAGCCGGACGATATGGGATAGCGATGAGATCACAAACGCCAGCCCGAATGCAGCGCCACGATGCCGCCGGACATGATGTCGTATTTGACCCGGCTGAATCCGGCCTCGCGGATCATTTCCGCGAAAGGCTCCGCGCGCGGAAACTGCCGGATCGATTCGACGAGATAGCGATAGGATTCGGCGTCGCCCGTCACCGCGCGGCCGAGCTGCGGAATGATATTGAACGAGAAGAAATCGTAGAGCCGGTCGAGGCCCGGCACCGTCACGGTGGAGAATTCGAGGCACAGGAAGCGCGAGCCCGGCTTGAGCACGCGATACGCTTCCTTCAGCGCCAGCGGAATGCGCGGCACATTGCGGATGCCGAATGCGATCGTGTAGGCATCGAAATTGCCATCGGCGAACGGCAAGGCTTCGGCATTGCCTTCGACGAAGGTGACGCGGTGATCGAGATGCTTTGCCTCGGCGCGCTCGCGGCCGATCGCCAGCATGTCGGTATTGATGTCGCACACGGTGGCCTGAAAGTTCGGACCGGCAGCGCCGGCGGCGCGGAAGGCGATATCGCCGGTGCCGCCCGCGACATCGAGCAGATCAAACGGCGCGCCGTCGCGCGGCGGGTTCAGCGTGGTGATCATCACGTCCTTCCAGACGCGGTGCAGCCCGCCCGACATCAGATCGTTCATCAGGTCGTAGCGGCGGGCGACGCTGTGAAACACGTCGTTCACCAGCGCCTGCTTGTCGCCAAGCGGCACGTCCCTGTATCCGAAATGTGTTGTGAAATCCGTGGGTTCGCTCATTTTTGGCTCTCCGGCGGGGCGACCATAGCGCGCCCCGCGCAATGGCGCTATCACCACCACGTCTCAAGGTGAATGCGCAATGCCTGAATTACCCGAGGTTGAAACCGTCCGCCGCGGCCTTGAGCCGGTGATGGAGGGACAGGTGATCGCGCGGGTCGAGGCGCGGCGCGGCGATCTGCGTTTTCCATTGCAGAAGGATTTCGTCACGCGGCTGGAAGGCCAGATCGTGACGGGTCTCGGCCGCCGCGCCAAATATCTCACGGCCGATTTGTCTTCCGGCGATGTGCTTTTGATGCATCTGGGCATGTCGGGATCGTTCCGCGTCGTTCATGACGAAAACGCCGTCACGCCGGGCGCGTTTCATCATCCGCGCGGCGAGGAACGTGCGCACGATCATGTGGTGTTTCACATGGCGTCGGGCGCGATGATCTCGTTCAACGATCCGCGCCGTTTCGGCTATATGAAAATCGTGTCGCGCGCCGGATTGGCGGACGAGCCGCTGTTGCGCGGCCTCGGGCCGGAGCCTCTGGGCAACGAGTTCGACGCCGCGATGCTGGCGCGGGTCTGCGCGGGCAAGAAGACCTCGCTGAAGGCGGCGCTGCTCGATCAGCGCGTGGTCGCGGGCCTCGGCAACATCTATGTCTGCGAGGCGCTGTTTCGCGCACATCTGTCGCCGAAGCGGCAGGCCTCGACATTGGCGACACGAAGCGGCGAGCCGACCGATCATGCCAAACGTCTTGTCGGCGCGATCCACGCAGTACTCCATGCGGCGATCAAGGCCGGCGGCTCCTCGCTGCGCGATCATCGCCGGACCGACGGCGAACTCGGATATTTTCAGCATTCGTTTCAGGTCTATGACCGCGAAGGCGAAAAATGCAGGACCGCGGGGTGCAGCGGGATCGTCAAGCGCTTCACGCAAAACGGCCGCTCGACTTTCTGGTGCCCGAAATGTCAGAAATGAATGCGGCCGGCCTCGAAAGGATAACACCGTGACCGACACGCCGATCAGGTTCGACGATGGCGCCGCTTATGAGCGGATGATGGGAATCTGGAGTGCAAAGGCCGGAGAGATATTTCTGGACTGGCTGGCGCTACAGAAAAACCTGTCATGGGCCGATATCGGATGCGGCAATGGCGCGTTCACGGAGCAGATCGTCAGACATAACGCGCCCTCAAGGGTGGAAGGCATCGATCCGTCGGAAGGGCAGATCGCCTATGCGAAGACACGCGCGGCAACAGGCATGGCGCATTTCCGTATCGGCGATGCGATGGCGCTGCCTTACGATAAGGACAGTTTCGACGCCGCCGTGATGGCGCTCGTGATCTTCTTCGTTCCCGAGCCGGCCAGGGGGGTCGCGGAAATGGCGCGCGTGGTGCGGCCCGGCGGCACCGTCGCGGCTTACGCCTGGGACATGAATGGAGGAGGCTTTCCGCTCGAAGTCATTCTCAAGGAATTGCGAGCGACGGGGCTCTCGCCGATATGGCCGCCGAGCGCCGATGCATCGCGCCGCGAGGAAATGATGAGATTGTGGACCGATGCCGGGTTCGAGAATGTCGAGACGCGCCGCATCGACGTGACGCGAACGTATCTGGACGTCGATGATTTCTGGAATGCCGCGCCAGGCTCGGCATCGCTCAAGGCAGCTCTTGCCAAAATGGACCCGGCGCAGATTGCCGAACTGAAAGCGCGGGTGCGGGTTCACCTGCATGAAGAAGCCGACGGGCGCGTCACGGTCTCGGCCTTTGCCAATGCGGTCAAGGGCCGCGTTCGGACATGAACGGCACGATCGTTCGGATGCGGACATTGCGACAGATCAGAACGGCGCATAAGTGACACATCATGCTAAGCTCCGAAGAACTTGAACGCTACGCGCGCCATATCGTTCTGCGCGAGGTCGGCGGTCCCGGTCAGGCGGCGCTGAAGACGGCGCGCGTTCTGGTGGTCGGCGCGGGCGGGCTCGGCGCGCCGGTGTTGATGTATCTGGCGGCGGCGGGCGTCGGACTCCTTGGCGTCGTCGATGACGACGAGGTGTCTCTTTCCAATCTGCAGCGCCAGATCATTCACGGCACTCCCGACGTCGGGCGGCCCAAGGTGGACAGCGCCGCGACGCGGATCAAGGAACTCAACCCGCACGTCATCGTCCGTACGCATGCGGTGCGGCTGACTGCGGACAATGCGCTCGATCTCATTCGCGACTACGACATCGTGGTCGACGGCTCGGACAATTTTTCCACCCGCTATCTCGTCTCCGACGCCTGTTATTTTGCGAAGGTCACGCTGGTTGCCGGCGCACTGGGCGTGTTCGACGCCTCGCTGACCACGATCCGCGCGCACGAGAAAAACGCCGCAGGCGTTTTGAATCCGACCTATCGTTGCCTGTTTCCGGAGCCGCCGCCGCCCGGCACCGTGCCGACCTGCGAGGAGGCGGGCGTGCTCGGCGCGCTTGCGGGCGTTCTGGGATCGATGATGGCGCTGGAAGCGATCCGCGAAATCGTCGGTTTCGGCGAGAGTCTGGTGGGGCGGCTGGTGATGATCGACGCCCGTGCGATGCGGTTCGAAACGCTGCGCTATGCGCGCGATCCGGCCAATCCGCTCAACGGCGACAATCCGGCGATTGTGGATTTAAGCATTCACCGCTGAGAATATCGTCTCCCGTCATGCCCGGACGTGATCCGGGCATCCATCTTTTTGAAAGGAATGGATTACCGGGTCATAGGCGAGCGAAGCGACGCCGTTCTTCGAACGGCTATGCCCGGCAATGACGCACGGAAATATTCTCGCAAGTCCGGCCGATCATGGCTCACAGCATATTCGGCAGCACGCGATCCGGCGGCTTGTGGCCATCGAGGAAGGTGCGGATGTTGATGATGACCTTCTCGCCTGTGTCGTTGCGGCCCTCGACGGTGGCGGAGCCCATGTGCGGCAGCAGCGTCACCTTGCCGGCCTTGGCGAGGCGCACGAGTTTCGGATTGACCGCCGGCTCGTGCTCGAACACGTCGAGCGCAGCGCCCGCAAGTTCGTTGTCCTCGAGCATCTTGATGAGAGTGGTCTCGTCGATGATTTCGCCGCGCGCGGTGTTGACGACATAGGCGTCCTTGCGGATCAGCTTCAGCCGGCGGGCCGACAGCAGATGGAATGTTGCGGGCGTATGCGGGCAGTTCACCGAGATGATGTCCATGCGCGCCAGCATCTGGTCGAGGCTTTCCCAATAGGTGGCGTTGAGTTCTTCCTCGATGCGCGCGGCGACCGGGCGGCGGTTGTGATAATGAATCTGCATGCCGAAGGTCTGCGCCCGCCGCGCGAGCGCCTGACCGATCCGGCCCATGCCGACGATGCCGAGCCGCTTGCCGCCGAGACGGTGACCGAGCATCCAGGTCGGGGACCATCCCGCCCATTCCTTGCCCTCGGTCAGGATCGCCGAGCCCTCGATCAGACGGCGCGGACCGGCAAGGATCAGCGCCATGGTCATGTCGGCGGTGTCTTCCGTCAGGACCTTGGGTGTGTTGGTCACGGTGATGCCGCGCGCATGCGCGGCGGCGACGTCGAGATTGTTCACGCCATTGCCGAAATGCGCGATCAGTTTCAGCTTCGCTTCGGGCTGGTCGAGAATTTCGGCGGTGATCTGGTCGGTGACGGTCGGCACAAGCACATCGGCGGTCCGGACCGCCTCGGCCAGCTGGGCCGGCGTCAGCGGCGTGTCGTCGAGATTGAGCCTTGTGTCGAACAATTCGCGCATGCGCGTTTCGGTGCTGTCCGGCAGCTTGCGGGTGACGACGACCAGAGGCTTTTTCTTACCCGACATGTTGGCTCTTCAGGACGCTTCCATCCGGCTGTTCAGTCCCCGTTAACCCGCCTGTTCGAAGGTACCGACACAGTCCCGGTGGATGTTTCAAGGCTCTGGAGCTTGTCTGGCCCCTCGCGACGGTCCCTCTCTAGCAGAAGGCCGGGCCAAGACAAGAACCCCAAACGACGCCCCCCGGGACCTGGGAACGTGATTTTGGCTGCGGACTAAAGCCCGGAGCCGCTTGGGGAATTCCGCTTGAAGCGGGCGACGTTAGGGACAGGGCGATGGCGGTATTCGGGAACAGGGGAACGGCCCTTCTGCTGGCCGGGCTGTGGGGCATTGCGGGGTGCGGCGGAGCCACCGCGCGGGATACAGTGCCGACGACAAGCGGCCTTCCGGTCCCCCGCTATGTCAGCCTGAAATCCGACCATGTGAATGTGCGCGCCGGTCCGACCAAGGATCAGGATGTGAGCTGGATTTACACCCGCTCCGGCCTGCCGGTGGAGGTCACCGCCGAATTCGAGAACTGGCGAAGGGTGCGCGATTCGGAGGGCGCGGAAGGCTGGGTCTATCACTCCCTGCTGTCGGGCAAGCGCACCGCCGTCATCACCATGAAGAAGAAGGATCAGCTCGCCTCGCTTCACGACAGTCCCGATGAAGACAGCGCGGTGGCGGCTCGTCTGCAGGCCGGCGTCGTGGCGCAGGTCAAGCGTTGCAACGGCAGCTGGTGCCGTATCACGGGCAACGGATTCGACGGCTGGATCGAGCAGGAACGGCTGTGGGGCGTTTACGCTGACGAGAAAGTCGACTGAGCGCCGCAAGCGATGTGCCGTGCGCGGAATTGACCCGCGCACTCATCAACAGACTTTCTTTATAGATTGCCTGAGCAAGGAGCGTTCACGCCGGTCTCCGGCGGACGACGACCTAATGCCGGACAATGACGGTTCGCTGAAACTCAGCGCTTCTTGCGCAGACGCACGACCATGTCGATACGGCTGATCTCGTAGCCTTCCGGCACCTCGGGCATCTTCTGCAGCATGAGGTTCGGATCCGGAATATCCACCAGCTCGTGATTGCCCTCGACATAGAAATGATGATGGGCGCTGGTGTTGGTGTCGAAATAGGTCTTGGTGCCGTCGACGCTGACCTGGCGCAGCAGACCGGCCTCGGTGAGCTGGTTCAGGGTGTTGTAGACGGTCGCCAGCGACACCGGCACCTTGGCGAGCGTCGCTTCCTCGTAAAGCATTTCCGCTGTCAGATGGCGGTCGCCCTTGCCGAACAGAAGCCAGCCCAACGCCATGCGCTGACGGGTTGGACGCAGACCGACCGATTGCAACATCTCGTTGACGTCATGCCACGGACATCCGGTGAGCACCGGGTCATGGGCGTGGGCGCCGACAAGATCGGTACGCGGCTGGTCGGAGGTTTCCATCTCGCTCATCTTCTGGTCCGGTCTCATTTCCAACGCATGACTGGCTCGGGCAGCGCGCTGCCCCGGCCTTCTCCAACAGTATAGGAAGGATGCAGATACATGCAAGTTTTTCGCAACTGGATCAAGGATTTTGGCCCCGCTTGCGGGGTGGAATAGGTTAATTCCGCCGCTTTGACGGCTGAAAAGCCTATGTTAGAGGGTCCCAGCCGTCTTTGGAGCGGCAACGAGCGAAAGGACATGGGCCGCATGCACGAACGTCGCAGCAGCTACGGATATGAAGATTTGCTGGCCTGCGGCCGGGGGGAGCTTTTCGGACCGGGCAACGCCCAGCTTCCGCTGCCCCCCATGCTGATGTTCGATCGCATTGTCGAGATTTCCGACACTGGCGGCGAATTCGGCAAGGGCGTCATTCGCGCCGAACTCGATGTCAAACCGGACCTCTGGTTTTTCGGATGCCATTTCAAGGGTGATCCGGTGATGCCCGGTTGCCTCGGTCTTGACGCACTTTGGCAGATGGTTGGCTTTTTCCTCGGCTGGACCGGCGGAGCGGGGCGCGGCCGTGCGCTCGGCCTTGGCGATCTGAAATTTTCCGGCCAGGTTTTGCCGAATGTCACCCGCGTGGTGTATCACATCGACATCAAGCGGGTGATGCGTTCGAAGCTTGTGCTCGGTGTCGCAGATGGGTGGCTTTCGACCGATGGCGATATTATTTATCGGGCGAGCGATCTGAAGGTTGGGCTGTTTCAGCAGGACGCCCAGCCTGGAAAGTAATGCAGTGCCGGCTGTGTTGCGATGCATGGCAAGTAGCGGGAGCCGGCCAACAATCAACAAAATGGAAGCAAAGGCGAGGCGATCATGAGACGGGTTGTCGTCACGGGGATGGGCATTGTCTCATCCATCGGAAACAACACTCAGGAGGTTCTGGCGAGCCTGTACGAGGCGAAGCCGGGAATTTCGCGGGCGGATGACTATGCCAAGATGGGCTTCCGCTCGCAGGTCCACGGTGCGCCGACGCTCGATCCGTCCGAAGTCGTCGATCGCCGCGCGATGCGTTTTCTCGCCGAAGGCGCGGCCTGGAATCACGTCGCAATGGAGCAGGCGATCCGCGATTCCGGCCTCGAGCCGTCCGATATCTCCAACGAGCGCACCGGCATCATCATGGGATCGGGCGGCCCGTCCGCGCGTACCATCGTTGAAGCGGCGGACACCGCGCGCACCAAGGGACCCAAGCGCGTCGGACCGTTCGCCGTGCCCAAGGCGATGTCGTCCACCGCTTCCGCCACGCTCGCCACATGGTTCAAGATCAAGGGCGTGAATTACTCGATCTCCTCGGCCTGTGCGACGTCGAACCATTGCATCGGCAACGCGTATGAGACGATCCAGGTCGGCAAGCAGGACATCATCTTCGCCGGCGGTTGCGAGGAGCTCGACTGGTCGCTCTCGGTGCTGTTCGACGCGATGGGCGCAATGTCCTCCAAATACAACGACACGCCATCGACCGCTTCGCGCCCCTATGATGTCAATCGCGACGGCTTCGTGATCGCCGGCGGCGCGGGCGTGGTGGTGCTGGAAGAGCTTGAGCATGCCAAGGCCCGCGGCGCGCGCATCTACGGTGAAATCGTGGGTTATGGCGCGACATCGGACGGCTACGACATGGTCGCGCCGTCCGGCGAAGGCGCGGAACGCTGCATGCGCATGGCGCTCGCAACCGTGAAAACGCCGGTCGATTACATCAATCCGCATGCGACCTCGACACCGGCGGGCGACCCGCCCGAGATCAACGCGATCCGCAATGTGTTCGGCGCGGGTGAAAAGTGCCCGCCGATCTCGGCCACGAAGGCGTTGACGGGGCACTCGCTGGGCGCGACCGGCGTGCAGGAAACGATCTATTCGCTTTTGATGATGAACAACGGCTTCATCTGCGAGAGCGCGAACATTCAGGAACTCGATCCGGTCTTCGCCGACATGCCGATCGTCCGCAAGCGCATCGACAACGTCAAGGTCGGCACCGTGCTGTCGAATTCGTTCGGTTTCGGCGGCACCAACGCAACGCTGGTGTTCAAGCGGCTGGATGCGTGAGATTGTCTTTCCTTGAAGGAAGAGCGTCATGCCCGGGCTTGTCCCGGGCATCCATGTCTTCTGACAGGTGTTGAAGTTTAGGACGTAGATGGCCCGGACAAGCCCGGCCATGACGAGAGGATGGCGGTATGGCTGGACTGATGCAGGGCAAGCGCGGGCTCATCATGGGCGTCGCCAACGATCACTCGATCGCATGGGGCATCGCCAAAACGCTGCACGCTCATGGCGCGGAACTCGCTTTTACTTATCAAGGTGACGCTCTTGGAAAACGCGTCAAGCCACTGGCGGAGCAGCTTGGCGCGAAGCTGATCCTGCCCTGCGACGTCGAGAATATCGAAAGCGTGGATGCGGCCTTCGCCGCATTGAAAGACGCCTGGGGCAAGCTTGATTTTGTCGTTCACGCCATCGGCTTTTCCGACAAGAACGAACTCAAGGGACGTTATGCCGACACCACCCGCGCGAATTTCTCGCGCACCATGGTGATTTCCTGTTTCTCGTTCACCGAGGTCGCATTGCGTGCCTCGAAGATGATGCCGGACGGCGGCGCGCTGGTGACGCTGACCTTCGGCGGCTCGACCCGCGTGATGCCGAATTATAACGTCATGGGCGTGGCGAAGGCGGCGCTCGAGGCGTCGGTGCGCTATCTCGCCGCCGATTTCGGCCGCAATAACATCCGCGTCAATGCGATCTCGGCCGGTCCCGTGCGCACGCTGGCCGGCTCCGGCATCGGCGATTCGCGCGCGATGTTCGCCTTCCAGCAAAAACATTCGCCGCTCGGCCGGGGCGTGACGCTGGATGAACTCGGCGGCACCGCGCTGTATCTGCTGTCCGATCTGTCGGGCGGCGTCACGGGCGAAACGCACTTCGCCGATTCTGGCTACAACATCATTTCGATGCCGCATCCGGACGCGCTGAAAGGCGATGAAGCGTAACTATCCCGCCGCCAGCACCTGCGCGCGCTGAAACGCGGGCCGCGCCGAACAGGCGTCGATATAGCGGTCGAAATTCGGCCGCGCCTCGATCATCTTGAAAAGCCGCACCGCGAAATTCAGGCTTGAGCCGATCACGACATCGGCGGCCGAGAACATCTCGCCGAGAATCCACGGGCCCTTCGCGAGCGCATTGTCGAGCACATCGAGCACCTGTGTTGTGCTGCCCCAGCCTGCCGCGACCGGAGAGAGTTCGAGTTTGGTGGCGACCTGAACCATCGCCGGTTCGATGCAGCCCGGCGAGAAGAACATCCATTGTAGATATTTGGCGCGCAGTGGATCGCCGATCGGCGGAGCGAGGTTCTTGTCATGATGACGCTCGGCGACATAGGCGCAGATCGCCGCCGATTCCGACATGCTGACCTCGCCATCCGCCAGCGCCGGAACTTTTCCCATCGGGTTGATGGCGAGATAGTCCGGCGTCTTCTGCGCCCCCTTGCTGATGTCGATCAGCACGCGCTCATAGGGCTCGCCCACTTCCTCCATGAGCCAGAGCGCGGCGAAGGAGCGTGAACGCGGTGACCAGTAAAGTTTCATCATGGCGTCGCTCCCTATCGCCTTTTTGGCGGCGCGCTAATGGAAACAAATCCGTCCGCGCCGTCAATCGGGCAAACAAAAAGGGCGGCTGTGGTTTCAGCCGCCCTTCGTGATGTTTTTGCGAAAACTACTCGGCTGCGGGGGCCGCGTTCTCGGATGCCTTCTGCTTGGCCTCCAGGTCCTCGCCGGTGGTCTGGTCGACCGCCTTCATCGACAGGCGGACCTTGCCGCGATCGTCGAGGCCGAGCAGCTTGACCTTGACCTTGTCGCCTTCCTTGACGACATCGGAGGTCTTCTGCACGCGGCCGGGCGCGAGCTGGCTGATGTGAACCAGACCGTCCTTCGGTCCGAAGAAGTTCACGAACGCGCCGAACTCCATCACCTTGACCACGGTGCCGTCGTAGATTTCGCCGACTTCCGGATCGGAGGTGATCGACTTGATCCACTTCATCGCCGCGCGGATCGATTCGCCGTTGGCGGACGCGACCTTCACGGTGCCGTCGTCCTCGATGTTGATCTTGGCGCCGGTCTTCTCCACGATCTCGCGGATCACCTTGCCGCCGGTGCCGATCACGTCGCGGATCTTGTCGGTCGGGATCTGCAGCACCTCGATGCGCGGCGCGTGTTCGCCGAGCTCGGCGCGGGCCGCAGTCAGCGCCTTGGACATCTCACCCAGAATGTGGATGCGGCCTTCCTTGGCCTGCGTCAGCGCCACCTTCATGATCTCTTCGGTGATGCCGGCGATCTTGATGTCCATCTGCAGCGAGGTGACGCCCTTTTCTGTGCCCGCCACCTTGAAGTCCATGTCGCCGAGATGATCCTCGTCGCCGAGAATGTCGGAGAGCACCGCATAGCGCTCGCCCTCGAGGATGAGACCCATCGCGATGCCCGCGGTCGGCCGCTTCAGCGGCACGCCGGCATCCATCAGAGCGAGCGAGGAACCGCAGACGGTCGCCATTGACGACGAGCCGTTGGACTCGGTGATCTCCGAGACGACGCGCAGGGTGTACGGAAACTCGTGATGCGCCGGCAGGACCGGGTGGATCGCGCGCCAGGCGAGTTTGCCGTGGCCGATTTCGCGGCGGCCCGGCGAGCCGATACGGCCGGTTTCACCGACCGAGAAGGGCGGGAAGTTGTAGTGCAGCAGGAACGTTTCCTTGTACGTACCCGCCAGCGCGTCGATGAACTGCTCGTCCTCGGCGGTGCCGAGCGTGGTGACGACCAGCGCCTGCGTCTCGCCGCGGGTGAACAGCGCCGAACCATGGGCGCGCGGCAGCACGCCGACTTCGGCGACGATCGGACGGACCGTTTTCAGGTCGCGGCCGTCGATGCGCTTGCCGGTGTCGAGGATGTTCCAGCGAACGATCTTGGCTTCCAGCTCCTTGAACACGTCAAGGACGCGCAGCTTCTCGTAACGCGGCTCGATGCCTTCGGGGAAGAAATGCTCGAGCATCTTTTCCTTGGCGGCGCCGACGGCGGCGTAGCGGTCCTGCTTCACCGGAATCGAGTAAGCCTTGCGCAGGTCCTGCTCGACGATGCCGAGAATTTCCTTTTCGAGATCGGTGTTGACCGTCGCGACGACATCGCGCGGTTCCTTCGCGGCCTGCTCGGCGAGTTCGATGATCGCCTTGATGACCGGCTGGAAGTGCTTGTGGCCGAACATCACGGCGGCCAGCATCGCCTCTTCCGGCAGTTCCTTGGCTTCGGATTCGACCATCAGCACGGCGGTTGCGGTGCCTGCGACCACAAGATCGAGCTGGCTCTCGGTCATTTCATCGAGCGAAGGATTAAGGATGAACTCGTTATTGGCGAAGGCGACGCGCGCGGCGCCGACCGGACCCATGAACGGCACGCCCGACAGCGTGAGCGCGGCGGAGGCCGCGACCATCGCCACGATATCCGGATCGTTCTCCATGTCGTGGGAGAGGGTGGTGACGATCACCTGGGTGTCGCAGCGATAACCGTCCGCGAACAGCGGGCGGATCGGACGGTCGATCAGGCGGGAAACCAGCGTTTCCTTTTCGCTCGGACGGCCTTCGCGCTTGAAATAGCCGCCGGGAATGCGCCCCGCAGCGAACGCCTTCTCCTGATAGTTGACGGTCAGCGGCAGGAAGTCGATGCCTTCCTTCGGCGTCTTGGCGGATACCACGGTCGCCATCACCACGGTCTCGCCGTAGGTGGCGATCACCGCGCCGTCGGCCTGGCGGGCGATCTTGCCGGTCTCGAGCTTGAGCGGACGTCCGCCCCAATCGATCTCAACGCTATGAGTCTTGAACATTCTATTTTTCTTTCAGGTTCGCGAAACGGCGAACGCCCGAAAAACAAAAACCATGCGCAAGATTGCGGGACGCCGAAACGCGATCTGCGCGCGCGGCGTCCTGCGATCCTGCCATGGTTTCTGAACTTCGTATGGCGTCCATCCTTTCGATGGTACGGGCATTTCACCCGTTATCGCCCAGAGGCCGGATTGCCGCTGGACACGCCGCGTGGATCTTTCTTCGGTCCACGCGCTGGTCAAAACATGATCGCAAACACAATCGTATGGATCATGCAAAAACGCGCGCAGATGACTGCGCGCGTGAATTCGTTAGCGGCGGATGTTGTGCTTCTCGAGCAGCGCCTTGTAGCGCGCCTCGTCCTTCTTCTTCACGTAATCGAGAAGAGAGCGGCGCGTCGACACGAGCTTGAGAAGACCACGGCGGGAGTGATTGTCCTTGCTGTGGGTCTTGAAGTGCTCGGTCAGATTGTTGATGCGTTCCGAAAGGATCGCGACCTGGACTTCCGGCGAACCGGTGTCGCCGGCCTTCTTGGCACTCGTCTTGATGACTTCCGCCTTGCGTTCTGCGGTAATCGACATCGTCAAACTTCCTCTTGGCGTCCGGAGCTGGCAGTCAGTCCGGTCAGGTTGAACACGCGCTTGGGGATGAGTTCGCCATTGCCAGTCTCGGCGAGGGCTAAAAGCCTTCCGCCGACGGTGACATAGACTGTGCCGCTAAATTGGGGCGCATCCCGTCCGCGCAACAAAACCGCCTGGCCTCTTGCGAGCCTTGCGGCATCAGCCCGTGTGACGGCCAGTGCCGGGATGTCGTCCAGCGCGGTCTCAACGGGTAATAGCGCGTCGGCGAGGCTACCCTCGCCAGACGCGGCTCTATCGCACAAAGCCTCCAATTCTGCCAGCGGAATCATGTCCGCTTCGGTGAAAGGGCCGCATAAAGTGCGCCGGAGGGCCGAAATATGCCCGTAACAGCCCAGAATCCGGCCCATATCGCGGGCCAGCGCCCGGACATAGGTTCCCTTGCCGCACTCGGCCTCGAACACCGAGTGGCCGTTATCAGCATGTTCCAAAAGCACTAATTCGTGAATTTCGACCGGCCGGGGTTGTAGATCGACGGTTTCGCCGTCGCGGGCAAGGTCGTAGGCCCGCTCGCCGGCGATCTTGATGGCCGAGAACTGGGGCGGCACCTGCGCGATGGTCCCGGTGAATTGCGGCAGCAGTGCCCGGATGGCGTCCACCGAAGGGCGGGCCTCGCTGGTCGCGGTGACGCGGCCTTCGGTGTCGTCGGTGTCGCGCTCGGCGCCCCAGCTCACGGTGAAGCGATAGCGCTTGCGGCCGTCCATCACGAAGGGAACCGTCTTGGTGGCTTCGCCAAGAGCGATCGGCAGGCCGCCCGAAGCCAGGGGATCGAGCGTGCCGGCATGGCCGACGCGCTTGGCGTTGAACATGCGCTTGAGCGCCGCAACCGCCTGGGTCGAGGTCATGCCGACCGGCTTGTCGAGCACGATCCAGCCGTGAACGTCCCGCCGCTCGCGTTTCTGCTGTTTGCTCGGGCGCGGCTGACGCCGGGCATCGTCCGAAAATTTTTTTTCAGGGACGACGCGAAATTCGTCGTTTTGCATCCGGTGTTCCGTGGAAGGGGCTGTCACTGTCGTCATTCGTCGTCCGAATCGTGTTTGAGGTCGCGCTGGACTGCGGGTGTTCGCAGTAATTTCTCGATACGTTCCGCTTCGTCGAATCGCTCGTCGGCGCGAAAGCGAAGATCAGGTGCGAATTTCAGGTTAACGCGGTGAGCAACCTCGCCCCGCAAGAACTTCCTGTTGCGGTCGAGTGCCTCGAGCACCTCGCCGGTATCACGCCCGCCGAGCGGCATGACATAGACGGTTGCGAGCTTGAGGTCGGGCGACATCTTCACTTCGGGCACGGTGATGATGTGGCCGGCGAGCGTGTCGTCATGCACGCCGCCTTGCGAAAGGATATCGGACACCGCGTGACGAATGAGTTCGCCGACGCGGAGCTGGCGCTGCGAGCCGCCGCTGTGCGAACTGCTGTTCTTTCGAGTGGCCATTGTCGTCCCTGTCAAAACTCAAATCGTCATGCCCGCGCTTGTCGCGGGCATCCACGTCTTTTCTGATATTGCTGGCGAGACGTGGATGGCCGGAACAAGTCCGGCCATGACGTCCTAGCTCGTTAATTCCAGCGAACTCGTAAGACTTGGACTTACAGAGAGCGCTGAATGGTCTCCACGCGGTAACACTCGATCACGTCGCCGACGCGCATGTCCTGGTAGTTCTCGAAGGCCATGCCGCACTCCTGGCCGGCCTGCACTTCCTTCACTTCGTCCTTGAAGCGTTTCAGCGTCGAGAGCTTGCCTTCGTGAACCACGACGTTGTCGCGGATCAGGCGCACATTGGCGCCGCGTTCCACGCTGCCGTCGGTGACGCGGCAGCCGGCGATCTTGCCGACCTTCGAAATGTTGAACACTTCGAGGATCTGCGCGTTGCCGAGCATGGTCTCGCGCAGTGTCGGGGCGAGCAGGCCGGACATCGCCTTTTTCACATCATCCACGAGATCGTAGATGATGTTGTAATAGCGGATTTCGATGCCGTCGCGCTTGGCCAGCGCCGCCGCTTCCTTGTTGGCGCGCACGGAGAAGCCGATGATTGCGGCGTTGAAGCCCTCCGCCAGCGTGACGTCGGACTCGGAGATGCCGCCGACGCCCGCATGAAGAATGCGCGCGGCGACTTCGTCGGTGCCGAGTTTCTCCAGCGAGCCGATAATGGCTTCGAGCGAACCCTGCACGTCGGCCTTCACCACCAGCGGGAATTCCTTGCGGCCCGTGGTCTTGAGCTGGCTCATCATCTGCTCGAGCGAGCCGCGCATGCCTGCCGAAGTGGCGGCCGATTTCTCGCGTTTCTGATGCGCGCGATAATCCGTAACCTGGCGGGCGCGAGCTTCGTTTTCGACCACGGCAAGACGGTCGCCGGCTTCCGGCGGTCCGTTGAAGCCGAGCACCTCGACTGGCACCGAGGGGCCGGCTTCCTGCACGGTTTCGCCCTGATCGTTGATCAGCGCGCGGACGCGGCCCATTTCTGCGCCGGCCACGATGATGTCACCGACGCGCAAGGTGCCGCGCTGAACCAGAACGGTGGCCACCGGACCGCGGCCGCGATCGAGCTTGGCTTCGATCACGGTGCCTTCGGCCGGACGGTCCGGGTTGGTTTTCAGGTCGAGCAGTTCGGCCTGCAGTGCGATCATTTCGAGCAGCTTGTCGAGGTTGGTCTTGTTCTTGGCCGAGACTTCGACGTCGACGACATCGCCGCCGAAGGATTCGACCTGAACCTCGTGTTGCAACAGCTCGGTGCGCACGCGCTCGGGCTTGGCGTCCGGCTTGTCGATCTTGTTGATCGCAACAATGATCGGCACCCGTGCGGCCTTGGCGTGATTGATCGCTTCAATGGTCTGCGGCATCACGCCGTCGTCGGCGGCCACGACCAGCACGACGATGTCGGTAACCTTGGCGCCGCGCGCGCGCATCGCGGTGAACGCGGCGTGACCGGGCGTATCGATGAAGGTGATCTTCTTGCCGCTTTCAGGCGAGGTGACCTGATAGGCGCCGATATGCTGGGTGATGCCGCCGGCCTCGCCGCTGACCACATTGGCGTGACGCAGCGCATCGAGCAGCGAGGTCTTGCCGTGATCGACATGGCCCATCACGGTGACGACCGGCGGGCGCGGTGTGGTATCCGCGGCGTGATCCTCGGCGACGTCGAACAGGCCTTCCTCGACGTCGGAGGCGGCGACGCGCTTGACGCTGTGGCCGAGTTCCTCGGCAATCAGCTGCGCGGTGTCGGCGTCGATCACGTCGGTGATCTTGTGCATCGCGCCCTGCTTCATCAGCAGGCGAATGACGTCGACCGCGCGCTCGGCCATGCGGTTGGCGAGTTCCTGAATCGTGATGGCTTCGGGAATCGTGACCTCGCGGATCAGCTTTTCCTTCGGCTCGTTCGAGGCATGACCCTTGAGGCGCTGGGTGCGGCGGCGGAACGAGGCGATCGAACGCTCACGCACGTCGTCGGCATTCAGCGCCGTGGACAGTGTGAGGCGGCCGCGCTGCTTTGCGGGTCCGGGCTTTGCGGCAGGTTTCGCCGCGACCACGGGACGCGCGGCCCCGCCGGGACGGCGGATCATTCGCGGGCCTTCGTCATCGTCGGATCCGTCGGCGGCAACTGCGGCGGGCCGAGCCGCGGTGGCTACGGGTTTGGCCGCTGCTGCTGCTGGCTTGTTCTCCTCGCCGAAGCGGCGCTTGGCCTCTCGCTCAGCCTTCGCCTTGGCTTCCTGTTCGGCGCGATGGCGCTCTTCCTCGGCCTTCTTGCGGGCCTCGGCGGCCTCGCGCTCCTGCTGTTCCTTGTATTCCTTGGTGTTGCGGCGGGCGGCTTCGGCCTCAGCGACGCGGCGCTCCTCCTCCTCGCGGACTTTCGCGTCGGCGAGAGCACTGGCGCGCGCGCTTTGCTCGTCTTCGGTCAGGGTGCGCAGCACGACGCCGGAATTGCGGGCCGGGGCAGGCTTGGCTTCGGCGCGAACCGGCGCCGCTGGCTTGGCGGGTGCGGGAGCAGCAGCAGGTGCGGGCGCCACTGCCTCGGCGGGCTCTCCGGCGAGGCGGCGCTTGGTTTTCTTTTCCACCACGACCGATTTGGTACGGCCATGGCTGAAGCTCTGGCGCACGACGCCGGTCTCCGTTCGCCCTTTCAGCGACAGAGTTTTGGTACCGACGCTCAGCGTTTTATCGCCAGGATTTTTCGTATCAGCCATTCAACAGTCCAATCTCGTTCATGTGCTTGCGGGCGTCCGCGATGTCAGGCGTTCGGCTCGCTTCGTTGATCCGCGCCCATCTGGCCAGCCGCTCCGGCAGCATCATTGTGCCGAAATCGGTGAAGCGTCTGACAACGGGCGAGAAAAGTCCTGGCTGCCGGTCCTGCAAGCAGGGCAGCATGTATCACATTTGACCGGCCGAGCGCCAAATCCAATTCGTCGCCGGTCAGATCATTTATGACCGGAATATCGGTCAAATTCGCTGTTCTTTGCCGCAAAACCGCATCCAGCTTGCGGATTCCGTCTGCCGCGCCGTCGCTGGCATGGAGCAGGGCGGCGGTCCGGCCGGCCCTGATCGCTTCCTCGGTCTTGGCAAAGCCGGACAGAACCTGCCCGGCCTTGGCGGCCATCGCCAGGGCCTCGATAGCGGCGCGCACCAGCAAAGTCTCGGTTTCGGCCGCCAGCGCCGCCGAATTCGTGACGGCGTTTTTGAAGCCTTTGGCGAACAGGCCACGCTTTGCGGCCTCGGTCACGGCATCCCGGGAGAGCGAAACCCACAGACCGCGCCCCGGCAGCTTGCGTTTCAGGTCGGCCACGGCCTCGCCCGAGGGCGCACGCACGAAGCGGATCAGATCGCCGACCGGCCTGACCTGCCGCGTGACCACGCACATGCGCTCGGTCCCGGATTTGCTCCGGGGGCCGTCGTCAAGGTCCGCTGTGTCGGCGATGGCAAGCATGCGTGGGGCATCGTCCTTTCAACCTTGGACCATGTGGTCCGAAAACCGCTTCACACTTTTCGGCATTGTCTTAGGCCGGATTTTCTTCGGCGGCTTCTTCCTCGGCCGGCTTCTGCAGATCGGCTTCGGTGATCCAGCCCGCGGCGAGCCGCGCCTGCATGATCAGCGCCTCGGCGTCCTCGCGCGAAATCTCGTTCGCGTCCAGGAAGCCAGGATGCTTGGTGGTCTCGCCGTCCTTGCGCTCCACCCAGCCGACAAGATCGTCGGTGGCGCAGCCGGCAAGGTCCTCGACCGTCTTGATGTCGTTTTCGCCGAATTTGACCAGCATCTTCGCGGTCACGCCCGGTACGTCCTTCAACGCGTCCTCCACGCCCAGTTCCTTTCGCTTGGCCTCAAGCTCGGCATCAAGCTGTTCGAGATATTCCTTGGCGCGACTTTGCAGCTCGGAGGCGGTTTCCTCGTCGAAACCCTCGATGCTGGTCAGTTCGCGCGGATCGACCAGCGCCAGATCCTCAACCGAAGAAAAGCCTTCGGACGCCAGAAGCTGGCCGACGACCTCATCTACATTGAGCGCTTCCATGAAGACGCGGGTCGAATTTTCGAAGTCGGCCTGGCGGCGCTCGGATTCTTCCTGCTCGGTCAGGATGTCGATATCCCAGCCGGTGAGCTGCGAGGCCAGACGCACGTTCTGGCCGCGGCGGCCGATCGCAAGAGATAATTGGGTATCCGGGACCACGACTTCAATGCGCTCGCGGTCTTCGTCGATCACGACTTTCGAGACTTCGGCGGGCGCAAGGCCGTTGACCACGAAGGTGGCGATATCGGGCGACCACGGAATGATGTCGATCTTCTCGCCCTGCAGTTCGTTCACCACCGCCTGCACGCGCGAGCCGCGCATGCCGACGCAGGCGCCGACCGGATCGACCGAGGAGTCGCGCGAGATCACGCCGATCTTGGCGCGCGAACCCGGATCGCGGGCGACCGCCTTGATCTCGACGATGCCGTCATAGATTTCGGGCACTTCCTGCGCGAACAGTTTCGCCATGAACTGCGGATGGGTGCGGGACAGGAAGATCTGCGGCCCGCGCGTCTCGCGGCGCACATCGAAAATATAGGCGCGCACGCGGTCGCCGTTGCGGAAGACTTCGCGCGGCAGCATTTCGTCGCGGCGGATGATGGCCTCACCGCGTCCAAGATCGACGATCACGCTGCCATATTCGACGCGCTTGACGATGCCGTTGACGATCTCGCCGATGCGGTCCTTGAATTCCTGATACTGCCGGTCACGCTCGGCCTCGCGGACCTTCTGCACGATCACCTGCTTGGCCGACTGCGCGGCGATGCGGCCATATTCCAGCGGCGGCAGGGTGTCGGCGATGGTGTCACCGACCTGCGCGCCGGGATTGGCCTTCTGCGCGTCTTTCAGCGAAATCTGGTTGGCGGAATTCTCGACCTGATCGACCACCAGCATGTGACGTGACAGGCGAAGCTCGCCTTTCTTGCTGTCGATCTCGGCATGAACGTCGGTCTCGCTGCCGTAGCGGGCGCGGGCCGCCTTGGCGATGGCGTCTTCCATCGCGGCGATCACGATCGAGCGGTCGATGGATTTTTCCCGCGCGACGGCGTCGGCGATCTGGAGCAGTTCGAGTTTGTTGGCGCTGACAGCGGCCATGGTTACTCTCCTTCGGTGGAATGAGATGCGGCAGCGCGCTTGTTCTGTGCGGCGAGCCGGTGGGCTTTGGTGTTCTGCGGCACGGGTTTGGATTTCTTTGCCGCTTTTTCTTTGGGTTTGTTCGTTTTTGAAAGATCGCGCTTTTCGCGAGCTTTTTTGGCGTGCGGCGGCGGCGGCGGAAGAACGCCTTCCTGCTCAAGCCGCTCGCGCTCGGCGTCGCGTCCGCGCCGCATGGATTCGGCGATCAACTGGTTGGTCAGCACGAGGTGCGCGTCCGCGATGTCCTCGATGGGAAGCAGCACATCCAGCTCCTGCGCGCCCTTGTGATCGGGCTTGGCGTCTTCGCGAACCACGCGGATATGGCCGTCCTCGATTCCCTGCAGCAATCCACGGAAACGCTTGCGCCCGTCATGGGGTGCGGCCATTTCGACCTTGACCAGATGCCCGGTGTAACGCTCGAAGTCCGAGCGGCGCACCAGCGGACGGTCGATGCCGGGCGATGAAATTTCGAGGCGATAGGCGCGCTGGATCGGGTCGGCCACGTCCATCACCGGTGACAGCGCATTCGAGATCGCCTCGCAATCCTCGATCTGCATGGTGCCGTCGGGACGCTCAGCCATGATCTGCACGGTGCAGCCTGCTTCGCCGGTGATGCGGATGCGCACGAGTCGATAGCCCATGCCTTCCAGCACCGGCGCGGCAACGGCGGCGACACGCGCGCCGACGCCCGGCTCGACCACAAGACGTGGTTCGGAGACGAGATCGGCAGCGTCATATGCGGCAACTGGCTCTGTCATATCCGGCGCGAGGTCTTTAACGTGGCCGGTGAATTTCACCGGTCTGTGGCGAGCGCGCAAAAGCCAATCGAGCAGCGAACAAACCGGTCAGGTTGCTACACACGGCTGGCTAACAAAAAAGAGCGGGTCCCGAGGGGCCCACTCTCCTACGCGATCGTATGAGAATTGATTGTTGCCGCGAATATAGCCGCTTGGAACGGTTCCGGCAAGGCCGCACGCCCCGCCAGAAAGAGACGAATTGCAGCGTTTATCGATCTGGAACTAACCCTTCATTCATCAGGGCACCGGTAAGTTGCGAGCCGAGGCACCCGGCTGAACATGGCAACCGCTCCATCCCTCATTCCCGAGCTTGACGATATCGTCAAAAACGGCACCGCCCAGAAGCGGGCGGAAGCGATCTCGCGTATCTCCGATCTTTTTCTGCAGGGTGCCGGGCACTTCGAGTCCCAGCACATCGCTCTGTTCGACGACATCCTGACCGGCCTGATCGTTTCGACGGAAGTCGGTACGCGCGCCACCCTTGCCGAACGTCTGGCGCCGCTCAGCAATGCTCCGCCGACAATCGTCCATCAGCTCGCGCAAGAAGACGAGATCAGGATTGCCGGTCCGATCCTCTCTCATTCGCCGATGATCGACGAGTCGACCCTGATCGGCATTGCGCGCGCGAAAGGACAATCGCATCTCGCCGCGATATCGGAGCGGGACACGTTATCGCCTTCGCTGACCGATGTGATCCTGCGACGCGGCGACCGCGAGGTGGTTCGCGCCGTGGCACGCAATGGAGGCGCGAAATTTTCCGAGAGCGGCTATTCGGGTCTTGTCAAACGCGCCGCCGATGACGGCATGCTGGCGCTCGCTGTCGGCCAGCGCGAGGACATTTCCTCGCATTCGCTGAAGGAACTGCTCAGCAGATCGGTGGATATCGTCCGCCGCCGTCTGTTCGACGTCGCCAAGCCCCGGCAGCGCGCCGCGATCAACATGGCGATGATCGAGATTTCCTCCGCGCCGAATGCCCAGCTGGTGAAGCGCGATTTTGTTCCCGCCCAGCGCGCCGTTCTGGCTCTGCATCGCAAGGGGCAACTGACCGAGGCGGCGATTCTCGATTTCGCCAAAAGCCACAAATACGAGGAAACGGTCGCTGCTGTTGCGGCCTTGTCCGGCGTGCGGATCGGGACCGTGGATCGTCTGGTGGTCGGCGACCGTTACGATCCGATCCTGATTCTGGGGCGCGGCATCGGTCTGGAATGGGCGACGGTGCGGGCGCTGATCGTGCTTCGGCTGGGTCCGGGCAAGGTGCCCTCGCCGCCCGATATTGAGGAAGCGCGGGTGAATTTCGAGCGTCTGTCGACCTCGACGGCGCAGCGCGTGCTGGTGTTCTGGCGCGCGCGCGAAGCCAGCAAATCCGCCTAAGCCGCCAGCGTGGCGCTGAATCTCCGGAACGTCAGATAGATCGCCTTGCGGCCTTCGCGCGTCGCCTTGGCGCCGTAGCGGGTCATGGTGTAACCGGGCCAGGGATTGCGCCAGTCGTCCGCGCGCTCGGCGGTCCACTTAAAATCCGGCGACCGCGTCAGATGCGCCAGCGTCCAGGCGCTGTAATCGTCGATGTCGCAGACGAATCGGAATTCGCCATTGTCGCGAAGCACGCGCGCCATCGCTTCCACCGTCGCATCCTGCACGAAGCGGCGCTTCCAGTGGCGGCGCTTCGGCCAGGGATCGGGATGGATCAGGTCGATCCGCGACAACGCGTGTGTCGGCGCCCATGCGACAAGCTCCGCCGCGTCGCCGGCGAACAAACGAATGTTGGAAATGCCACGCGCCTCGATCTGCGCCAGAATCTTGGCCATGCCGTTGACATAGGGCTCGCAGCCGATGAAGCCGGTGTCCGGATGTGCCAGCGCCTCGGCAACGAGATGCTCGCCGCCGCCGAAACCGATCTCCAGCCGTACATTGCGGATGCCTGTATCGAACAGCGAGGTCAGATCATCCGGCGCCGACTGTGAGATATCGAGCGATAGACGCGGCAAAAGATGCGCAATCAGATCGGCATGGTGCGCACGCAGTTTGTGGCCCTTGCGCCGGCCGAAAAATGACCCGTGCCCGGCGAGAGCACGGTCCGCGTCGTCCTCGCCGGTCTTGTCACGCGCGCTCATGGCAGAGGGGTCAGCGCTGTTCGGATGTTTCCCGCGCGGCCATCTGTTCGACCAGATCGACGATGCTGCGGCGAAGCTTTGCGTCATGGATACGGGTGAAGGCCCGTATCAGCGCGAGACCTTCGGACGTGGCAAGAAAGTCCGAAACATAGGCGGGCGAAGGCGCTTCGGAAAATCCGTCAGCGGCAACAGAACTTGTCGGGCCGCCCTCAAAGAAAAAAGACACCGGCACCTGCAGCACGTCGCCGATCTGCTGAACGCGGCTGGCACCGATGCGGTTGGTGCCTTTTTCGTATTTCTGGATTTGCTGGAAGGTCAGGCCAAGCGCCTCGCCGAGTTTTTCCTGGCTCATGCCGAGCATGATCCGGCGCATCCGCACGCGGCTGCCGACATGCTTGTCCACGGGATTTGGCGTTTTCGCCGACATACTCGGACCTTCTTCAGAACTCCGCACATTCAACCGGTGCTTGCGCTTTGGGCCGAAATAAGCCGTTTAAGCAAAGATCGTCAAATGCGACCGGTCATTGTGATAAAGAATTTAGGTTAAATCGAAGACAGATTGCGCTGGCATTTCGCAGTTTGGAACGATTCCGAACTCTTTCCGGACGTTAAGTATTCCGTGTCATTGCGCGCCGGCGCAGCACGTAAAGCAGCGAGAGCACGAGCATCACGGCGAGCGGAATGTCGCCGATCCGCGAGAACAGCGTCGGCGATATGGGAGCCGGCAGCGCCGAATCCAGCACGCCTTCGCGGCCGAGCTCGAGACGCGCGATGGTGCGGCCGACAGGATCGATCACGGCGGAAATGCCGGTATTGGCGACACGCACGATGGGCAATCCTTCCTCGATGGCGCGTGTGCGGGCCAGCTGAAGATGCTGGTAGGGACCGGTTGAAATGCCGAACCACCCGTCATTGGTGAGATTCACGATCCAGCCCGGACGTTCGCCCGGCGGGACGACGGCGCCGGAAAAGGCAACCTCGTAACAGATCAGCGGCAGCACGCGCGGCGCACCGGGAATATCCATCGTGCGCCGGCGTTCGCCCGGAATGAATCCGCCGATCACCTTGGTGAGTTGCATGAAGCCGAGTTTTTCCATCGCGCTCTGGAACGGCAGATACTCGCCGAACGGCACGAGATGCAGCTTGTCGTAGACGTCAAGCACACTGGCGTTCTGATCGATGACGTAGATCGAGTTATAGGCCTGCGTCACCTTCACGCCCGGCGGGACATCCGGCGGCCGCACCGAGCCGGTGATCAGCGTGGTTGTGGGCGGCAGAAAGTCTGCGATCTGCGCCAGCACGTCGGCTTCGCGCGTCAGGAAAAAGGGAAACGCCGATTCCGGCCAAATGAGGATCGTGGCGTCGCGCACGCCGGTCGATTGCGGTCCTGTGGAGCGATCCGACAGCGAGAGGTAGCGCTCCATCACCGCCTTCTTGGCGGAATAGTTGAATTTTGCGTCCTGCTGCAGGTTCGGCTGCATCAGACGCAGTTTGACGCCGGGTACGAGTTTGGTCGGATGATCGTTCAGCCGCCAGGCGCCATAGCCTCCCATCCCGGCAAGCAGCACGATGGAAAGAGCCAGCGGCAACCAGTGTCTGAGTGTCGGCCGCCGCGTCGCCACGCGCTCGTCGATCAGGGTCGCGGGGCTTGCGAAAATCGCGAGCGACAGAAATGTCAAACCCCAGATGCCGATCAGCGATGTGATCTGCGCCAGCGCCAGAGGTTCGGTCAGCGCATAGCCGAACAGATTCCACGGAAAGCCCGTGAGGATATGTCCCCGCAGCCATTCGCTGATCGTCACCGCGGCGGCGAAGGCGAGGATACGCGAGGCGTCCCGTGTCCACATGACGCGCGCGAGAGCGAAGCCGAAGGCCATGAACAGCGCAAGAAAGGCCGGCAATCCGGCGACCGCGGCGGGCAGCAGCCAGGCGAAGGTTTGCGCGTCGACGAGGAAGGCGTAGCCGATCCAGTAAAGCCCCGCGACGAAATAGCCGAAACCGAACCACCAGCCCGACAATGCTGCGGCCGGAACGCCGTTGAGACGTCCGGCGCCCGCGCCGTCGATCAGCCAGATCGCGACCGGCAGTGTGATGAACAGAACGGGCCATGCATTGAAAGGGGCCATCGCCAGCGCGGACAGCGCGCCCGCCACGAAGGCCAGCGCCGCGCGCTTCCATCCCCAGGCGAGAAGAATGGCGCGTCCTGCGGACAACAGAGCGGACCGGTTTGCCATCACGCCGCGCCCGCGCCGTCGCGTGATGACGGATTTTTGTCCGTAGACGCGGCGTCGGCGGCGATCTCGCGCCGGCGGGCTTCGCGCAAGCGCAGCGCGGAGCGATCCTTGCGCGTGCCGATGCGCACGCGCTTGACGCGGCGTGGATCGGCGTCGAGGACTTCGATTTCGTAGTCGCCCGGCCCGGAGATCACTTCGCCCCGCACCGGGAAACGGCCCACTTGCGTGACCAGATAGCCGCCGAGCGTGTCGACATCTTCACCCGCTTCGCCGGTGTTGAAGTCTTCGCCGACCACAGACCTGACATCCTCAAGGCTCGCCCGGCCGTCAGCGATGAAGGAATTATCGCTCTGCTTGACCACGGTGGGAGCTTCGTCGGCATCGTGCTCGTCGTCGATCTCGCCGACCACCTGCTCGACGATATCCTCGATCGAGACCAGGCCGTCGGTGCCGCCATATTCATCCACCACCAGCGCCAGATGAATGCGCGTCGCCTGCATCTGCGCGAGCAGATCGATCGCCGGCATCGACGGCGGCACATAAAGCAGTTTCCGCATCAAGCCGGCATCGGCCAGCGCGATGCCGAGATTGACCGAGCGCAGGTCCAGTCCGGCGGGAAACGGCTTCTTGCGCTTGGCGTTGGCCTCCGGATCGACCTTCGCTTTCGCCACCATGAATGAAACAAGGTCGCGGATGTGAACGATGCCCTCGGGGTCGTCGAGCGTGTCGTTATAGACCACGAGGCGCGAATGGCCGGCGCTCTCGAAAATGCTCATTAGTTCGCCCAGCGAGATGTCGCGCTTCACCGCCACGATGTCGGCACGCGGCACCATGACGTCGGCGATGCGCTGGTCGTGCAGGCTGAGGATGTTGCGCAGCATCGTGCGCTCGATGGTCGTAAAGCTGGTCTCGTCAGGAGCGGTTGCGTCCAGCACCACCTGAAGGTCGGCTCGCGCCGAGCCGGCCCGCCATCCGAACAGGGTCCGCAGCGCGCGCATCAGCCAGGTTTCGGATACCGGACGCAGCACTTCGCCCTGCGCGACAGGGACCGGCAACCGGGTCCCGGAGGAGGGTACGTCCGCTGGATTGTCGTTATCGGGTGTCACTTAGTCCGCCTGGCCGTGATGCGCGTAAGGATCGGGAATTCCGAGCTGCGCCAGAATTTTGCGTTCGAGGCCTTCCATGATCTCGGCCTCGTCGTCGGTGGTGTGATCGTAGCCCAGAAGATGCAGGAAGCCATGGATGGTCAGATGCGCCAGATGATTCTCGAATGATTTGGATTCGTCCTGCGCTTCCCTGCGCGTGGTTTGATAGGCGATCGCGATATCGCCGAGCATGCGCGGCGCGCCATCTGTCTCCGAGACTTCATCGTCACGCCAGACGGCAGGGAAGGACAGCACGTTGGTTGGCGCGTCGATACCGCGCCATGTCTTGTTCAGCGCCTGCACGCCGCCATCGTCCGTGAGCAGCACGGCAAGCTCGGTGTCACCGTCGGGCATTTCGACCGTCGCGGCGGCGGCGGCGATGGCGCGCCGGACAATCGCCTCGGCGTCCTTTTCGTCCTGCCAGCACGCGGCTTCGATCAGGATGTCGGTTTCGGGTATGGCGGTCGTCGACATGGTTTGAGTCTTGAAAGCTCAGAACTTGGTCAGAACTTGGCTGGAGCCGTGCGCGGCTGCGCGCCCTCGTAAGCGGAGACGATGCGCGCCACGAGTTCGTGCCGGATCACGTCCTCGGCGGCAAACGTGACCTGCGCGATACCCTCGACGCCGGACAGGAGACGCGAGGCTTCGGCAAGGCCGGACGTCTGGCCATTGGGCAGATCGACCTGGCTGGGATCGCCAGTGATGATCATCCGGCTGTTTTCGCCAAGACGCGTCAGGAACATCTTCATCTGCATGGAGGTCGTGTTCTGCGCCTCGTCGAGAATGATCGCGGCATTGGTCAGCGTGCGGCCGCGCATGAAGGCGAGCGGCGCGATCTCGATCTCGCCGCTTTGCAGCGCCCGTTCGACGATGCGTGAATCCATCAGGTCATAGAGCGCGTCGTAGATCGGCCGCAGATACGGATCGACCTTCTCGCGCATGTCGCCGGGCAGAAAGCCCAGCCGCTCGCCGGCTTCGACTGCGGGACGCGAGAGAATGATGCGATCGACTTCCTTGCGTTCGAACAGCATGCAGGCCTGCGCGACCGCGAGCCAGGTCTTGCCGGTGCCCGCGGGCCCGATGCCGAATACCAGTTCGTTACGTTTGAGCGCGCGGATATAGGCGTCCTGCGCGGCGGTGCGTGCGCGCACAGGCCGTTTTCGCAGATTGATTTCCTCGAAGGAGGATTTCGCGCTCTTGGGATCGAAATCGAACAACGAGCCCTGCGCGAGAATGGCGCGGATCGCGCCCTCGACATCGCCTTGCGAAATATCGCTGTCTTCGAGCGCCTGACCGTAGAGCATTTCCAGAACGCGCCTTGCCGCGTCGCAGGTGTCGCGCGAACCGCCGATGGTGACCTGGTTGCCGCGCGAATCCGCGACGACGCCGAGGCGGCGTTCGATCAGCGCGAGGTGCTGGCCGTAGGGACCGACCACCGCCGATGCGGCGCGATTGTCGTCAAAGGTCACGACGATGTGGGTTTCGGGCTGCGGAGGAAGATCGGCTTTGCGGCCGGGAGCGAGTGAAGGCGAATCCGATGCGCTTTTCGGCAAGGGTTCAGGCTCCAATGATGGTGGGAGACAAAGCGGCGCGGGACGGAAAGGCGGATCGCTCCGCATGAAGCGTCGAACCCGGAAGTTTACCGGCGAGCTTGCCCTTGAGACTGTAGCGCTCGAGACTCTCGATTTCGACGGGGAGCACCTGTCCGATGATGTCGGGAGACGCCATCACATGCGCGGGTTGCAGGTAAGCGGTGCGTCCGACGATCTGGCCCGGATTGCGCGCGTCGCGTTCGAACAGCACATCCACCGTCCGTCCGATGGCAGCCGCGTTGAACGCCGCCTGCTGGCTGTCGATCAACTCCTGAAGCCGCGCCAATCGCTCGTCCATCACCGGGGTTGCAACCATCTCCTGCATGTCCGCCGCGGGCGTGCCGGGGCGGGGCGAGTATTTGAACGAATATGCCGCAGCGTAACTGATTTGTGTGACCAGCGCGAGTGTGGCGGCGAAATCTTCCTCCGTTTCACCGGGGAAGCCCACGATAAAATCCGATGAAAATGCAATGTCTTCGCGCACATTGCGGAATTTATCGACAATACGCCGATAATCGCTTGCGGTATGTTTGCGGTTCATCGCGGCCAGAATCCGGTCCGAGCCCGACTGCACCGGCAGATGCACGAAAGGCATCACGGCGGGAATGTCGCGATGCGCCGCGATCAGTGCGTCATCCACATCGCGCGGATGGCTGGTCGAATAGCGCAGACGCAGCACACCCGGAATTTTCGCGAGATGATGCAGCAACTGGCCGAGCGTCCACGGCGCGCCGCCGGGTCCCTCGCCATGATAGGCGTTGACGTTCTGCCCGATCAGCGTGATTTCGCGCACGCCGTTTTCGGTGAGGCGCTGTACATCTTCCACGATCCGCGCGACCGGACGCGAGACTTCCATGCCGCGCGTATAGGGCACCACGCAGAAGGTGCAGAATTTGTCGCAGCCTTCCTGCACCGTGACGAAGGAGGAAATGCCGCGCGCGCGGATCGCGGCGGGTTTCGGCTGCGGCAATGCGCCGAACTTGTCCTCGACCGGAAATTCGGTTTCGATCGCGCGGCCTTCGCTGCGCGCGCGCTTCAGAAGCTGCGGCAGGTGATGATAGCTTTGCGGCCCGACCACCACGTCAACAACTGGCGCGCGGCGGATGATCTCGTCGCCCTCGGCCTGCGCCACGCAGCCCGCAACCGCGATATTCATGGTGCGGCCGCTGCGCGCGGCCTCAATCTTGGCGAGGCGGAGACGGCCGAGTTCGGAGTAAACCTTCTCCGATGCCTTTTCGCGAATGTGACAGGTGTTGAGAATGACAAGGTCCGCGTCTTCGGCATTCGCCGTCTCGACGAATCCCTCGCCCGCCAGCGTATCCACCATGCGCTGGGCATCGTAGACGTTCATCTGGCAGCCATAGGACTTGATGTGCAGCTTGCGCGGCGCGGTCATTCGGTTCCGGTAATCAGCTAATGGGACCCAGATATAGCCCAACTGGCGTCAAATCCAGCGCCGCGCGGCTCAAAAACCACTGAAGTCATTGAAAATATCAGGTTTTATCGTCATCCAGCGGAACGCAATACAGTTCCAGCCGGTGGTCAACCAGCTTGTAGCCGAGCTTCCGGGCGATCTCGGCCTGCAATTTCTCGATTTCCTCGGAGGTGAATTCGATGACCTTGCCGTCGCGCAGATTGATGAGGTGGTCGTGATGGTTTTCCTGGACCTGCTCGTAACGCGCGCGGCCTTCGCGAAAATCATGACGCTCGATGATGCCGGCGTCCTCGAACAGCTTCACGGTGCGATAGACGGTCGAGATGGAAATCTTGTCGTCGACCGCGACACAGCGCCGATAGAGTTCCTCGACATCGGGATGATCAGACGATTCGGCAAGCACGCGCGCGATGACACGCCGCTGTTCCGTCATCCGCATGCCGGTCGCAGCGCAGCGGCGCTCTATATCTGTCGGATGGGGCTCGGATACCGATTTCAGGGCTGTCATGATGTTATTTTGCCAACGGGTGGTCCAATTCTAACATTCGCTCCCCGTTTCGGCTAGCACAGATGAGAACGGGAATTCTAGGACAAGCTGCGCTGCATCACCAGCGCGTTCAAATGTTCGCCGCTTGAATCCTTGTAGTAACGCTCGCGGCGTCCGACCGTGCGGAAGCCTGCTTTTTCATAAAGCGCGCGTGCCGGACGGTTGTTTTCCTCGACTTCGAGAAAAACCGTCTTGAGACCATGGCCGGCGAGATAACCGAGATGCGTGCGCAGCAGATCGCGCGACAGGCCGCGCCCGCGATGGTTGGCGTCGATCGCGACGGAAAGAATTTCCGCTTCATCGGCCGCGATGCGTGAGATGATGAAGCCTGCCGTGCGTTTGCCGAGCCGCAGCCGATGCGCCAGCACGTTGCGTTCCGTCAGCATCTGGCGGAATTCCCCCGTGCTCCAGCCGCGATGAAACGACGCGCGATGAAGGCGGGACAACGTTTCCACATCGCGCGGCGTCGCCGGTTCGACGGACGGCGTTCCTGCCGTCAGAAGATTCGGGAAAAGGCGCATGAAGAATACGGGCGGCATCGCGATCAATCCGGCAACATGTTGCGAGGATCGTCCGCGCGAACGGCTGACGGCGCCTTCGGCTTTGCGTCGGGAGCGCGCAGATAAAATGGACGCGCTGGCGCGGTGAGGGGATCGGCCACGGCGCCGACCCACGCCACCCACGAAATATCCGGGCCCGGCTGCGAAGCAGACGTGAGTGGCTTTACCAGCTGATCCGGCCAGCGCGTGGCAAGGATGTTTGCCGCGTTGCCGGCAAGGCGCGGCCTGCCGAAGCGCGCGGCGCGGGTGACTTCGTCGACCGGCACCACGCACGGCTTGATGAGGGTCGCTCCATTGCCGGAAAAGACCTGGCAATAAACATGATCGTGGCGCGCATCGATGGCGACGACGATCGGGCCGGCGGCCTTGTCATTGACGAGGGGCGCGGCATAGGCCGACAGCGTGCTGACACCGACGACATCCTTGCCGGCTGCGAGCGCGAGCCCGCGCGCCGCGGAAATCCCGACACGCAATCCCGTGAAGCTGCCGGGGCCGGTGGTCACCGCGATCCTGTCGAGCGCATCGAAGCCGCCGCCGAATTTTTCCATGACGCGGCCGATCAGCGGCATCAGCGCCTCGGCATGTCCGCGCTGCATCTCCAGCGTTTCCGACGCGCGAAGCGTCTTGCTGTCAGTGTCGACCACCGCAGCGGCGCAATATCCAAGCGCGGTATCGATGGCGAGCACGAGCATGCGAAAAGCACCGGATACGCAAGGTTTATGAAATCGCCCGCAAACTGCCGCGCAAATGCAAAAGGGGCAAGCGTTTCGGCGCTGCCCCTGCTGTTTTTAGACGAATTGTCGGCGGCCAGTGCCGGCCGTTTTGCAAATCAAGGGCCGTCACATCGGCCGGACTTCGACCACATCCGGCACGAAATGTTTCAGGAGGTTCTGGATGCCGTGCTGGAGCGTTGCGGTGGAGGAGGGACAGCCCGCGCAGGAGCCCTTCATGTCGAGATAGACCACGCCTTCCTTGAAGCCGCGGAAGGTGATGTCGCCGCCGTCCTGCGCGACAGCCGGGCGCACGCGCGTCTCGATCAGGTCCTTGATGATTTCGACGGTCTCGGCGTCGGCTTCGCTGAAGAACTCGTCCTTGTGCGCGCCATCGGCGGCTTCGCCGTCCGCCAGCAGCGGCGCGCCGGACATGTAGTGTTCCATGATGACGCCGAGGATCGACGGCTTGAGGTGCTGCCAGTCGCCGTCGGTCTTGGTGACGGTCACGAAATCGGAACCGTAGAACACGCCGGTCACGCCCGGCACCTCGAACAGCTTGGCGGCGAGCGGCGAGCGCGCTGCGCTTTCGCGATCGACGAACTCCATCGTGCCGCTGTCGAGCACGGTGCGTCCGGGGATGAATTTCAGCGTGGCGGGATTGGGGGTGGCTTCGGTCTGGATGAACATTGTGGTCTCCGGCTCATCGCCGGTTCAAGGCCGGCGCGTTCGGGTTAAAAGTGCTGTCGCTTCTAACAGATGGCGGCGAAAAAAGCACGATCAAGTGACATGATCGAGGGTTTGGCGGTAATTACCTTGGCATGTCCGGGGACATGACGAGCCATGCGGCATCACGGCTTCCGGATGAAACCGACGATATCCTTCACGGCGTTCATCGTTTCTGCGGCAATGACGCGGGCGCGGTCGGCGCCATCCGCCAGCACGGAATCGACATAGGCGGTATCCGCCGTCAGCCGCTTCATCTCTGCCCCGATCGGTCCGAGCTTGTCGACCGAAAGATCGACCAGCGTCGATTTGAAGCTGGAGAATTGTCCGCCGCCGAATTCATGCAGGATATCCGCCTTGCTGCGGCCCGACAGCGCGGCATAGATGCCGACCAGATTGTCCGCTTCGGGCCGCGTCTCGAGACCTTTTTCCTCGGACGGCAGCGGTTCCGGATCTGTCTTCGCCTTGCGGATCTTCTGCGCGATCGTGTCCGCGTCGTCGGTCAGGTTGATGCGCGAATAATCCGAAGGGTCGGATTTCGACATTTTCTTCGAGCCGTCGCGCAGCGACATCACGCGCGTCGCCGGGCCGGTGATCAGCGGCTCGGGCTGCGGAAAGAATTTTTCGGCAAATCCATGCGCGCGGATGGAATCCGAAAAATCGTTGTTGAATTTCTGCGCGATGTCGCGCGCCAGTTCCAGATGCTGCTTCTGGTCCTCGCCGACCGGCACATGGGTGGCGCGATACACCAGAATGTCGGCGGCCATCAGGTTCGGATAGGCGTAAAGGCCGACCGAGGCGTTCTCGCGATCCTTGCCCGCCTTCTCCTTGAACTGGGTCATGCGGTTGAGCCAGCCGAGCCGCGCCACGCAGTTGAACACCCAGGCCAGCTCGGCGTGTTCGGCGACCTGGCTCTGGTTGAAGACGATGTGCTTCTTCGGATCGACGCCGGCGGCGATGAAGGCGGCGGTGACCTCGCGGATGTTGCGGGTCAGCTCAACGGGATCCTGCCACACCGTGATGGCGTGCAGATCGACCACGCAATAGATGCAGTCGTATCTGTCCTGCAGTTTGACGAAATTGACGATGGCGCCGAGGTAATTGCCGAGGTGCAGATTGCCCGTCGGCTGGACGCCTGAAAAAACCCGTTCGGTCGGCATGGAATGGTCCCGGAAAGAGCGCTGTTTGGCGGCCTGTTTAGTGTGGGGTTCGCAAGTTCGCAATATGCCTGCGAGCGCAACCCGGCATCAATTCTGCGGATTAATCTTTCGGATCGCGTTCGCGCAAGCCGACAATGGCCTCGCCCCAGCTCACCACGCCGAACAGATCGAGCAGCAGGCCGTAAAGCGAGATACCGGCCGCCACCAGTCCGCCGAGAATCGTGAGCTGCGCGATCAAGGCGGCATTTTCCATCACGGGAGCGACGAAAATGTCCGAGGTGAGCAGCGTTGCGCCCATGATGATGGCGCAGAGCAAGATGCGCGGCAGGCGCTGGCGCGCGGTGGCGTCGAGCGAAAATCCGAAAGTGGTCGCGCCGCGCCAGAGCAACAGCACGGCGCAGAACCACGCGCCCAGTGACACGCCGATGGCGACACCGCTTGCACCGGACACACGATGCAGGGCAAGGCCTGTCATCACGGCCGTGCCGATGCCTGCCAGCGTGGCGTAGAGTGGCGTTCTGGTATCGTCGCGGGCGAAGAAGGCCGCCGACAATATCTTGATGAGGACATGCGCCGGCAGGCCGATGGCGAGCAGCGCCAGCGCCTGCGCGGTGGACTGGGTATCCTGCGCGGTGAATGCGCCGTGCTCGAACAGGATACGGACGATCGGCTGGTTCAGCACGATGAGGGCAATGGTCGCGGGAACCGCGAGCGCGGTCGCAAGCTCGAAGGCGCGGGATTCGGCGTGTGTCAGCGCGGCGTGATCGTTGCCCTGAATCGCGCGGGTGAGTTCGGGCATCAGCACCGCGCCCATCGCGACGCCGACCATGCCGAGCGGCAGTTCGATCAGGCGATTTGCGAAATAGAGCCACGACACCGCGGCGGGGGAGGCGGATGCGATGATCGCGCCGCCGACGATCAGGAATTGCGGGCAGGCATTGGCGATCATGCCGGGAATGCCCTTGCGGTAGAAGCCGCGTATCTGCGGATCGAACGACACTCGCACCGGCGTGGCGATGCCCGGACGTCCGGGACGGCGCTGGATCAGGATCAGGGTCTGGAACAGGCCCGCGATGCCGACGGTGGCCGCGATCACGGTGGCGGAAAACAGCGGATCGTGCTGCCAGACCAGAAGCACGACCAGCGCCGCGATCAATGTCAGATTGAACAGCACGGGCGCGAAGGCGGTGAGCAGGAAGCGGTGCTCGGCGTTCAGCACGCCCATCATTACCGTGACCGGGCCGACGAAGGCGAAATACGGCATCATCAGCCGTGCGTTGTCGACCGCGAGGTGCAGCGTGTCGCTGCCGATGAAACCCGGCGCGAGCAGCGAGATCACGAGCGGCATCAGCGCGAACAGACCCGCAGCGATCGCGATGAGAACGACGCTGACGCTGCCGAGCACGCGGCCCGCGAAGGCCGCGGCGGCGGTCGTGCCCTCGGTTCCGCGCAGCCGCAGATACCCCGGCACCAGCGCGGCGTTGAGAGAGCCTTCCGCCAGCGAGCGCCGCGCCACATTGATGAACTGGAACGCGACCAGAAACGCGTCCGCGACCGGTCCCGCGCCGAGCAGCGCCGCGATCAGCGAATCGCGGATAAATCCCAGAATACGGGAGACCAGCGTGCCGCAGGAAACGGTGAGAAGGTGCCGGATCATGGACTTATTCTAGCGCTATTTATCGGGATGTTTGAAAGACGCTGGCTTGCTGGCGGACACGGTGTCTGATAGGTCGCGGGCGCAGCCATTCATAGTCATTCATAGCGGATTTCGTCCGCTCTCTCGCCCTTCCAGCAGGATTAATCTTAATGACCACCGCCCAATATGACGTGCTCGGAATCGGCAATGCCATTTTCGACATTCTGGTGAAAACCGACGACGCCTTCCTGGCAGCCCATGGCATGTCCAAAGGCGCGATGGCACTGATCGACGAGGCGCGGGCGAGCGCAGTCTATCAGGCGATGGGTCCGGCGACGGAAATTTCCGGCGGCTCGGCGGCCAACACCATCGTCGGGGTCGCCGATTTCGGCGCGCGTGCAGCCTATATCGGCAAGGTCAAGAACGACCAGATCGGCAATCTCTACACCCACGACATCCGCGCGGCGAAAGTGGCGTTCGACACACCGCCGGCCGCGAGCGGACCAGCGACCGGATGCTCCTACATTCTGGTGACGCCGGATGGCGAGCGCACCATGAACACCTATCTCGGCGCGGCGCAGGATTTGACCCCCGCTGACATCGACGAAGCGAAGATCGCGGCGTCGAAGATCGTCTATCTGGAGGGCTATCTGTGGGACCCCAAAAGCGCGAAGGAGGCTTTCGTCAAGGCGGCGAAGATCGCGCATGACAATGGACGCATGGTGGCGCTGACACTGTCGGATGCCTTCTGTGTCGGGCGGTATCGCGCCGAATTCCTTGATCTGATGCGCGGCAGGACAGTCGATCTGATTTTCGCCAACGAGGCTGAACTCACGTCGCTCTACGAAACGCAGGATTTCGACAAGGCGCTGACCCAGCTTCGCGACGATGCCACGCTCGGCGTCGTGACGCGCAGCGAAAAGGGCTGCGTCGTCGCCACAAGGGACAGCGTCACGCCGGTGCCGGCGTTTCCGGTGAGTCAAGTTGTCGATACCACAGGTGCGGGCGACCTGTTCGCCGCAGGCTTCCTGTTTGGCCTCGTGCGCGGCTTTACCCACGAAGAGGCGGGACGGCTCGGCGCGCTCGCGGCGGCCGAGGTGATCCAGCATATCGGTGCGCGGCCCCAGACGTCGCTCAAGGTTCTCGCACAGCAGCACGGGTTATCCGTCTAGCAGCCATGCTTTAAACGCTTGGCGATTGCCTTGTTTTGATCGCCGGACGCGATTAGCTCGGCGGTACTTGGAACGAAATGAACCTGTTGGCGTTCATCAGACACAAACGTGTGCGCGTTTCATTTCAACGTTTACAGAAATCGAGGCTATGATGATCGCGACATGGGGTGAATGGAAGAGCTATCCCAAAGGCGTTCCGGGCGACAGGCTTGAGGCCCCCATCGGTCCCGGCATTTACGAGGTGCGTAACGCCAGCACCGGCGCGCTTTATGCCTTCGGCGCGGTCGACAGTCTGGCCGAGGCGCTGGCTCGCATCGGTGCCCCGTCGCGCTCGCTGGCGACATTCTTCATCAAACGTGAAGCGCATCTGCCCGATCTCGAATATCGCACCTGCGCAACCGATACCAAGGCGCAGGCGAAGATCGCCGCAGAGCGCATGATCGGACGCCGCGAGGCGTTTCTCGCCGGCGCGGCCTGATTCGCGGGCGCGGCCTGAGCCGCGCCGCTCTTATCGCTTTTCTTGCCGCTTATTCAGATTCCAAACAATCAGGCTGCGTGGGTCGAACTGGCTCGCGTGCGCAGCAGCTTGCGGACCGCTGCCGACGCTGCCACCGTGCCCTTCTCGACGAAGGCTTCGTGATTGCTTTCGATCTCGTCGAGGGCGTAGCAATAATTCACCATCAGGCCGTGCGATTGCTTCAGGCCCTTGTCCGACATGTCGCCGAGGAAGTTCAGCCGCTCCAGCCGCGCGCCGTTGCCGAGATGGAAGCGCGCGACCGGGTCGATCTGTCGTCCGCGCCGGTCTTTCGCTTCCAGAAAATAATGAGCGGCGGCCCCAAGCAGTACAGGACGCACGCGCTCGGCGATTATCGCATCGTTCTGCCAGCCCGGCTGGTCGAGAACCGATAACGTGTCCTTGTCCGCGGCATCGAGAAACGCCGAATCCTCCGCCGCGCGTTCGCGCCCCAGCCACGTGGCGAAACCCGGCACGGGCGAGAGAGTGACGAAGGTGTGGAGGTTCGGCAGTTCGCGCTTCAGGTCTTCCACGACCTGCTTGATCAGGAAGTTGCCGAAGGAAATGCCGCCGAGACCCCGCTGCGTGTTCGAGATCGAATAGAACACGGCGGTCGTGGCCTGCGCCGCGGCGATCGGCGTGCGGTTGTCCTCCAGCAGCGGCGCGATGCTGGATGGCGTATCGCGCGTCAGCGCGACTTCGACAAAGATCAGCGGCTCATCGACAAGCTGGGGATGAAAAAAGCCGTAACAGCGCCGGTCGCTCGGCGCGAGGCGGTTGCGCAGATCGTCCCAGTTGCGGATGGCATGCACCGCCTCGTAGCGGATGATCTTTTCCAGAATGTTGGCTGGCGTGGTCCAGTCGATCCGGTGCAGCACGAGGAATCCGCGATTGAACCACGAAGCAAAGAGGTGCATGAAATCGCTGTCCACCGGTTGCAATTGCGGGTGCTCACCCATATTGGCCAGCAGCGCCTCGCGCATGCGCACCAGCGCGGCGGTGCCGCCGGGGGCGAGATTGAGCCGGCGGATCAGCTCCTGCCGCCGCGGCTCGGCCGCGTTGTGAAGCGCGCTGACGGCGGCCGGACTGAAATCGTCCTTGCGGACGTCGTCCATCGCTTTCTCGATTTCCCGCTGATCGGGCCCGAACATGTCGGCGAGTGCCTTGAGAAAAGCGATGCGCTCCTCCGGGGCGGCGGCGTCGTAGCCGGCGAGCAGGGTCTGCGCCAATGCGACGCCGGTGGCTTCGCCGCGCCGCGACAACAGCGCCTCGCCAAGCTCGATCAGTTCGCCGTCGCTCAGCGCGTGTGGTGCGGAAGATTGGGTCAGGCCGCGCAGCAAGTACCGTCCGCGCTCGGTCAGGGTGCCGAGCAGATTGCTCAGGAACTCCGGCGCGCGATCAAATCCCAGTGTCGGCATCTTTGTCTCCCAGCTTTATTCCGCAGCGAACGGCAACCTGTCATTCGGGCAGCGGTATGAATTCGTGCTCGTTCGGCACATGGGCGAAACGCCCGCTCTTCCAGTCGTCCTTCGCCTGCTCGATTCGCTCGCGGCTCGATGAGACGAAATTCCACCAGATATAGCGCGGTCCTTCAAGCGCGGTGCCGCCGAGGAACATCATGCGCACCGGCGTGATCGCCTTGATGGTGATGCGGTCGCCGGGGCGGAAGATCAAAAGACGCGGCCCCTGGAATTTGTCGCCGGCGACATCGATCTCGCCCTCGACGATATAGACCGCGCGCTCCTCATGGTCCGGGTCGAGCGGCGCGCTCATCCCGGCGTCGAGATTGATTTCAGCGTAGAACCACGGTGACACCATCTCGACCGGCGAGGTTGCGCCGAACGCCGAGCCCGCGATCACGCGCACTTTCAGGCCTGTGTCCTCGATGGTCGGCAGGCTCGCCGCGCCATAATGCTGGAACGACGGCGCGATCTCCTCGCGCGCGGCGGGCAACGCGATCCAGCTTTGCAGACCCAGCATGCTCTGGCCGTTCGCGCGCTGGACGTCGGGCGTACGCTCCGAATGCGCGATGCCGCGTCCGGCGGTCATCAAATTCATCGCGCCGGGCTGGATCTCCTGCACATTGCCTTCGCTGTCGCGATGCATGATGGCGCCGTCGAACAGATAGGTGACGGTGGCAAGCCCGATATGGGGATGCGGGCGCACGTCCATGCCCTTGCCCGCGATAAACTGCACCGGCCCGAAATGATCGAAGAAGATGAAAGGTCCCACCATCTGCCGCTTGCCGTGCGGCAGCGCGCGGCGGACCTGAAAGCCGTCGCCGAGGTCGCGGGTGCGCGGCACGATGTCGAGTTCAAGGGCGTCGCAGGACGGCGCGTCGCCGAGGAGGGGATCGTTGGAAGGCATCCAGCTCATCGTTCACCTCGGTTCAGTTCGGCTGCATTTTACGGGCCCCAGATGACGGCGCAACCCGGTCCATTTTATGGCTCCATGGCCCCCTTGCCTTGACATCAAACAGCCCGCCCCTGATCGTGCCGTCCGTTCGTAACGCTTCGGGCCAGCACAATGTTCACTGGAATAGGACTGGTTGCTTTCTGCTGTATTTTCGGAGCCTCCGTTGCCGGGCTGTTTCTGGGCCGGCTTTTGCCCCGGGACCATCACGAGAGGCCGACCCAGAAGACCGTGCAGGCGGTCATGAGCATTGTCGGCCTTCTAGCGGCGCTGGTCCTGGGACTGATGGTCGCAAGCGCCAAAAGCAATCTCGATACGGCGGCGAGGGAGGTCGAGCAATTCAGCTCCGGCCTGATTCTTCTGGATCGGGAAGCCGCGCATTTCGGCGCCGAGACGGCGCCCATTCGCGATCTGCTGCGGCTCTTTACCGAGGAAAAGATCGCGCAGACCTGGGGAACGAGCGCCAACACCATCGCCGATCATTTGCGGACAGTTGCGATGCTCGACGATATTCAGGAACGGCTGCGTGCGTTCAGCGTGCAGAGCGACGCCGACAAACTGGCGCGCAAGGCGGCCTTGCGGCTGGTCGCGGACCTGAAACTGAACAGCCGGCTTCTCGCCGTGCAGCAGGACAATCGCACGCCGCGTGCGTTCTGGTTCGTCATCGTCTTCTGGCTGAGCGCGCTGTTTCTGAGTTTCGCGCTGTTCGCGCCGTCCAATGCAACGGTCGTCGTCGCTCTCGTTGTCGCATCCTTCTCGGTATCGGCTGCGCTCAATCTGATCGTCGACATGGATCATCCGTTCGCCGGATATATCCACGTTTCGAAAGCGCCGATGGAACAGGCACTTTCTCAGATGAAGCCCTGAGACTGCGCGCCGCCGTTACTCTCCCGCCTTGGATGGCACGATTCTTCTGCGATGGAGAACGAACGATACGGCGCGCGCGACGAGCGGTGCCAGCACGACATGCGCGAGCATCACGACAACGATGCCGCCGATGATGCCGACAAGACGGCTGATGGCGGGCAGGATATCGGGGGACGGCCCCAGTCCCTGCACCATGGACAGGATGATCGCGACGCTCGCCTGATGGCCGCTGTAAGCCGCTTCGCCATTGCCGTGTTTGACATGACTGGAGACGTAGAGGCCGGCAAACAGCAGCGCGAGCCAGACCACGATATCGTCGTCGACAAAGCGCATGCAGAGCAGGCCGTAGATTCCGCCCATCACGCATCCGGCGAGACGGTTGACGGCGGTCCATGCGGGTTCGCGCTGCATCGCGACCAGAATCACGAAAGCGGTGATCGGCGTCTGGCCGAGGCCGGGCAATTCGAGCGCGTTCCAGATCACCGGAATGCTGGCGGTGGCGATGCCGCCGGTGATGCCGGTCACGAGCAGGCCTTCATCCAGCGGACCGGTGAAGATGCCGGGTTTCGGAGCCGCGGGGCCGCCTTCGCTCACGGGCGCGAAAGCGAGCTCGACGAGATAGGCCACGCCGACACCGACCATGATCTCCAGCGAGCGATAGACCGCAAGATTGAGCGCCGCATCCGGCTTTTCCAGCGCGCCGAACATCACAAGGATCACCGTGACCGCGCCGAGCAGCACCGCGTAGCCATGAGTGCTGCGCGCCATGCCGTAAATGCCGAAGGTGACGGCGGCTGCGCAGATGAGCTGAAAAATCAGATGGTCCGCGACAAAGTGCGCGCCGAAATAGCCGACAGCCGCCCCGGCGATGGTGCCGAGACAGCGATCGACGCTGCGCAGAAGCGAGCTTGGAATATCCGGCTGGATGATGGCGACGGCGGTGATCGCGGCCCAATAGGGATTGTCGAGATGCAGGATCATCGCCAGAAGCATCGACAGCACGCTCGCAAGCGCGGTGCGGAAAGCCAGTGCGGCGGTGGGGCCCGACAGGGAAAGACCGCCGAGTTCGCGCTTTAGCGCCGCAGTCAGCCGGAGATGATAGGCCTGCTGCGACATTCACAGCCTCACGGAAACAGCAGGACGCGCGCGTCAGCGCCCATGAAAAGAGGAATGTCCGGCTTGGGATCGAGCACCAGCGTCACCTGCATCCGGCGGGAGAGGCGAATCCAGTCCGTGGTCGGCGCGACGTAGGGCAACAGCCGTCCCGCTGTTTCATCGCGCGAGATGCCGCGCCCGATTCCAGTCACGCGAGCGGGAAACAGCCGCCAGGGGTGGCTGTCGAGCCAGACCCATGCGCGCATGCCCGGCTCGAGCCGCGAGGCGACGTATTCCTTGAAATTGGCGACCACCCGCCATTGCGTGTCGTCGACGAGACCGACGATGGGCACGCCGGCCTTGGCATAGGCGCCGGGCCGCAGCGACAGATTGGTGACGTATCCCGGCACGGGGGCGACGAGATTGGTGCGGGAGAGATTGTATTGGGCGAGCGCCAATTCCGCCTTGGCGACATCCACCTCGGCCAGCGCCGCGGCCACTTCGCCTGCATTGACGCGGACCTTGGCCTCCTGCTTGGCGACTTCGTCGAGAGCCTTCTGCCTGTCGTCCACGGCGCGGTCCATCGCCGCCTGCGAGACGCTCTGGTCCTTCACCAGCGCGGCGGCCCGGTCGTATTCCTTCTGCGCGAGAGTGACGGCGGCCTGGGCGGAGTCGAGTTCGGCGGCAAGCGTGCGCGCCTCGTCCTGCTTCACATTGGCGGCGGACTGTGCGCCGTCGATACGCTTCTGGCTCAGATCGACCGCGAGCTTGAACGGCTGCGGGTCGATGCCGGCAAGTGCCGTGCCGACGTCAACTTTCTGGTTGTCCGCGATATCCACCCGATCGACGACGCCGGCGACTTCCGGCGCGACCTCCACGAAGTCGGAGCGGACATAGGCGTCCTCGGTATAGGCGACGAACAGGCCCGGCGTGAAATAAAGGAAAGCGACGATCGCTGCCGCAGCGGTGACGATCCAGGGCATACGATTGCGCTTTTGCGGCGGCGCTGGAATGTTTTCGGCGGAATCGGACATCGTGCTGATTCTTCAATCCCGCGCTGTCATTACTGCGTGGTGCAGCTCTGACTCTTGCCGCCGCGCGTCAGGGTCGCACCCCTGCCCTTGATCCAGAACTCGATGTTGCCGTTGGTGTAGCGGCCGCCATCCGCCGACATGGCCTGCGGCAGAACGACCTTGCGGCCCGATCCGAAGATCAGGGTCGCGCGGCCGTTCGGCACGCCGGGCGGGGAGAATTGCGCGGTCAGCCGCGCGCCGCCATCGCAGACATACTGGGCCTGCGTGGCGTGAGCGGTGCTTGCGCTCGCCAGAAGCAGGACGGCGGCGGTGAACTGGATCGTTTTCGAGAGCATCGTTTTCGAGAGCATCATCGGCGAGACTTTCCGGCTGCGGCCTGCGGCTACTCTAATCGCACCGATGATAAGGATGCGCGCGCCTGCCGATCAACTGCAATCTATCTTAACGCCGCAAGGTCAAATATTTGCGACCGGATTAACCGGATCGGCCGCACGGAACGCCTGCAAGGCAAATCGTGGATGACGCGGCGGACTGGCTCACACGTCCACGTTTGCGTCGAGCGAATTGTCCTGGATGAATTCGCGGCGCGGCTCGACGATGTCGCCCATCAGCTTGGTGAAGATATCGTCGGCGGCGTCGACCTCCTTGACCTTCACCTGCAGCAGCGAGCGGGCGTCGGTGTCGAGCGTCGTTTCCCAGAGCTGGTCCGGGTTCATCTCGCCGAGGCCTTTATAGCGCTGATAGGTCACGCCCTTGCGTCCGGCTTCGGTGACCGCCTCGAACAGGCTGACCGGGCCGTGGATCGCGACTTCGGAATCCTTGCGGCGAAGCGTGGCGCTGCGCGGGTAGGCCTCCTGCAGGCGCGCGGCGTATTCGTCGAGCTTGCGGGCCTCGGCGGAGCCGAGCAGCGCGTCGTCGATCATCGCGACGTCCTTCACGCCGCGCACGGTGCGCTCGAAGGTATAGCCTTCCCCTTCGGTGAATTTCCCCGTCCAGCCGCGCTCGACCTCGTCCGCCAGCGCGTCGAGGCGCTTGGCGATGTAGTCGGCGGCGGCGTTGGCGGTCTCGGTATTGCCGACCACGCTCGGGCTCAGCACGCCGGCGATCGCGGCTTGCTCCACCACGGCGCGATTGTAGCGGCTGTGCAGGTTCATCAGGATGGAGCGGATGACGCGCGCATCCTCCACCAGCGTCTGAAGATCGCGGCCGCGCCGCTCCTCGCCCGAGGAGAGCTTGAGAACGCAGTCGTCGAGGCCGGTCTCGATCAGATAATCCTCCAGCGCGCGCTCGTCCTTCAGATACTGCTCGGACTTGCCGCGCGTCACCTTATAGAGCGGCGGCTGGGCGATATAGAGATAGCCGCCCTCGATCAGCGCCGGCATCTGGCGGAAGAAGAACGTCAGCAGCAGCGTGCGGATGTGCGCGCCGTCGACGTCGGCGTCGGTCATGATGATGATCTTGTGGTAGCGCAGCTTGTTGAGGTCGAAATCCTCACGGCCGATGCCGGTGCCGAGCGCGGTGATCAGCGTGCCAACCTGCTCAGAAGAGAGCATCTTGTCGAAACGCGCGCGCTCGACATTGAGGATTTTTCCGCGCAGCGGCAGCACCGCCTGGAATTCGCGGTTGCGGCCCTGCTTGGCCGATCCGCCTGCGGAATCGCCCTCGACGATGAAGAGTTCGGATTTTGCCGGATCGCGCTCCTGGCAGTCGGCGAGCTTGCCGGGCAGCGAGGCGATATCCAGCGCGCCCTTGCGGCGGGTGAGATCGCGCGCCTTGCGCGCGGCTTCGCGCGCGGCTGCGGCCTCGATCACCTTGCCGACGATGGTCTTGGCTTCGGTTGGATGTTCCTCGAACCATGCCGAGAGCGCGGCATTGAGCACGTTCTCGACCACGGGACGCACTTCTGAGGAAACCAGCTTGTCCTTGGTCTGCGAGGAAAACTTCGGGTCGGGGACCTTCACTGACAGCACGGCGGTGAGGCCTTCGCGGCAGTCGTCGCCGGTCAGCGCGATCTTTTCCTTCTTCGCCATCGCCTCGGCGTAATTGGTCACTTGGCGCGTCAGCGCGCCGCGGAAACCGGCCAGATGCGTGCCGCCGTCGCGCTGGGGAATGTTGTTGGTGAAGCACAAGACGTTCTCGTGGTAGCTGTCGTTCCACCACATCGCGACTTCGACGGTGATGCCGTTCTGCTCCGAACGCATCACGATGGGCTGCGGCACCACGGCCTTCTTGTTCCGGTCGAGATATTTGACGAATTCCTCGACGCCGCCGTCATAGTGCATCTCGACGCGCTGCTCGACCGCGTGGCGCATGTCGGACAGGATGATGTTCACACCTGAGTTCAGGAACGCGAGTTCGCGCAGGCGGTGTTCGAGCGTGGCGAAATCGTAGTCGACGTTCTTGAAGGTCTCGGTCGAGGCGAGGAACGTCACCTCGGTGCCGCGCTTGCCGTTCGCATCGCCGACGACCTTCAGCGGGGCGACCGAATCGCCGTTGGCAAATTCGACATAGTGCTCCTTGCCGTCGCGCCAGATGCGAAGTTCGAGCTTGCTGGAGAGCGCGTTGACCACCGAGACGCCGACGCCGTGCAGGCCGCCGGAGACTTTGTAGGAGTTCTGGTCGAACTTTCCGCCCGCGTGCAGCTGGGTCATGATGACCTCGGCCGCCGAGATGCCTTCGTCCTTGTGAATGCCGGTCGGAATGCCGCGCCCGTCGTCGCGCACCGTCACTGAATTGTCGGGGTTGAGCGTCACTTCGACGCGCGTGGCGTGACCGGCCAGCGCCTCGTCGATCGCGTTGTCGACGACTTCGTACACCATGTGATGCAGGCCGGAGCCGTCATCGGTGTCGCCGATATACATGCCTGGACGCTTGCGGACGGCATCGAGGCCCTTGAGCACCCGAATCGATTCCGCGCCGTAATCCGAGCCAGAAGAGGGCGCGGTTTCGGCGCTGGTTTGCCGGGCTGGTTCGCTCATGAGGTGCCTTTAGGAACAGTCAGAAAAGAGGAAATCGCGGGTCTGCCAATGGACCGGAAAAGGCCGCGTAAAACGCGCACCCATTTTTCAATTTGTGACATGAAATCGGGGCAGCGCCTAGGACAAAGTGAGGCCCATCAAGCTGTTGAATAAATGGGATTTTCTTGCCGATTTTCAAGGCGCTGAAACGGCGTTTTCGGGGCTGTGGAAAAGAGCGATTCGCGGGTGTTTGGAACCACGATTCCCGTGCCGATCCGCCGCCTCTTCCCGTTTGCGGGAGGCTTAATTCATGTCCGCCGTGCGATTTTGCCGCCATCGACGTCGAATATATCGGCGCGTGAACCGAGGTCCGCAAACGCGGCGGGGTCGGCGCCGGTCATCCAGACCTGGGTGCCGAGACGCTCCAGTTCGCCGAACAGGGCGCTGCGCCTGCCGGGATCGAGATGGGCGACCACCTCGTCGAGCAGCAGCAACGGCGCGATGCTGGTCATCTGCGCGACAAGGCCGGCATGCGCGAGCACCAGACCGATCAGCAGCGCTTTCTGCTCGCCGGTCGAGGCGTCGCGCGCCGGCATGTTTTTCGGCGCATAGACGACGTTAAGGTCGGTCAAATGCGGTCCGTCCAGCGTGCGCCCCGCGGCGGCATCGCGTGCGCGCCCCTCACGCAGGATGTCGCGGTAGCGATCCTCGACCGCGGTGGCGGTTTCGGTCAGAAGCGCGTTTTCCATCCAGCCGTCGAGTGCAATCTGCGCCGACGGAAAAGGCGATCCCGCGCCGCGCGCGGCGAGCGCCGCCGCAAGGCGCTGCACGGTGTGGCCGCGCTGCGCGGCGACGGCGACGGCGAGCTCCGCGGTCTCGCGCTCGATGGCGTCGGCCCAGTGCGAATCGAAATTGCGTTCTTCGAGAAGACGGTTGCGCGAGCGCAGCGATCGCTCAAGCGCGGAGACGCGGCCGGAATGATCCTTGTCGATGGCGAGCACGAGGCGATCGAAAAAGCGCCGCCGCTCGGAGGCGGGTCCCATGAACAGTCCGTCCATCGACGGCGTGAGCCAGACCATGCGCAGATAATCGCCGAACGCGGCAGGCGACGAGACCGGCTCGCGGTCGATCCGTGCGCGGCGGGCCGTGGATGCACCCTCCTGCGGCGCGTCGATGCCGGTGCCAAGCGTGGCGAGCCCGACCTCGCCCTCGACCTCGGCCGACACCGCCCACGAGCCGTCGCCCTGATTGTCGGCGACGTCCTCCAGCGTGGCGCGGCGCAACCCGCGTCCTGGCGAGAGAAACGAGATGGCTTCGAGACAGTTCGTCTTGCCCGCGCCGTTCGGCCCCACCAGCACGACAAGATCGGTGGGTGTCTGCAGCGACGCCGCGCGATAATTGCGGAAATGCGTCAGGCCAAGGCGCAGGATTCGGGAGACGGTCATGGGGAAGACGCTGACGTACTTCCCTCTCCCCTTGTGGGAGAGGGTGGCGAGGGTTGAAAACCCGAGCCGGGTGAGGGGTTATCTGGCATCCCGGTCAAGATTGGCAAGAATATCTTCAAGAACGGAAGCAGGCTTCTCAAGTACGTCGTTATTCCAGTAACGAACCGTTCTGAATCCTTCGGAGACCAGCAGGGCGTCTCTCACTCCATCTCGGTCGGAGGACAGGTGCTGGCTGCCGTCGATCTCGATGACAAGGCGTTCCTCGAAACAAACGAAGTCCAGAATGTAGCTTCGAAACGGTGCCTGTCGGCGAAACTTCAAATGAGCGAGTTGTCGATGGCGCAAGAGCCGCCACATAGCCGCCTCTGCGTCTGTCGGTTCGCGCCGCATGCGTTTTGCAAAGCTGCGAGTGGATATTGAGACCGGACGATGATGCGGTTCTCGTGCCATTTGCACCCCTCACCCGCCCTCGTTTCACTCGGGCACCCTCTCCCACAGGGGGAGAGGGAAAAAGCAAGTCTCGCAATCATGCCGTGGCGGGATAGCTTCACACCCGCATCGGCATCAGCACATAGAGCGCGTTCTTGGCGTCCTTGTCCTGGATCAGCGTCGGCGAGCCGGGATCGGCCAGACGCAGCACGGCGACCTCGCCCTCGATCTGCGCGGCGATGTCGAGCAGATAGCGCGAGTTGAAACCGATATCGAGCGGATCGGCGGCGTATTCGACCTCGAGTTCTTCGGTCGCGCTGCCGGAATCGGGATTGGTCACCGACAGCGTAAGCTTGCCGCCGGACAGCGCCAGCTTCACCGCGCGGCCGCGTTCGCTCGAGATCGTGGAGACACGATCCACCGCCGCCTCGAAATCCTTCTTGTCGACGATCAGTTCCTTGTCGTTGTTCTGCGGAATGACGCGGGCGTAATCGGGGAAGGTGCCGTCGATCAGCTTGGACGTCAGCACAACATTGGCGATGGTGAAACGGATCTTGCCCTGCGACAGCTCGATGCCGACCTCGGCCTCGGCATCCTCGATCAGGCGCTGGACTTCGCCGACCGTCTTGCGCGGCACGATCACGCCCGGCATGTTCGCCGCGGTCTTCGGCAACGGCAGATCGAACTGCGCGAGGCGATGGCCGTCGGTCGCGACCGCCCGCAGCGTCGCCGCCTTCGCCGTGCCGGCGCTGTGCAGATAGATGCCGTTGAGGTAGTAGCGGGTTTCCTCGGTCGAGATCGCGAACTGCGTGCGGTCGATCAGGCGCTTCACGTCCGCCGCCGACAGCGAGAAGGAATGTGTCATGTCGCTGGCGGCGAGATCGGGGAAGTCGCTCTCGGGCAGCGTCTGCAGCGTGAAGCGCGAGCGGCCGGCGCGGATCGCCAGCACCGAGCGATCGCCGTCACCTTCGAGCACGATTTGCGAGCCGTCGGGCAGTTTGCGCACGATGTCGTAGAACATGTGCGCGGGCACGGTGGTCGCGCCGCTGGTCGCGACCTCGGCAGGCAAGGTTTCCGTGACTTCGAGATCGAGGTCGGTGGCCTTGAGGCTGAGGCGCGCGTTTTCGGCGCGGATCAGCACGTTGCCCAATATCGGAATGGTGTTGCGCCGCTCGACCACGCGGTGGACGTGACCCAGTGATTTCAGGAGTTGCGCCCGTTCGACCGTAACTTTCATGACTTCCGCCCGATCCCCAACCGTTCTTGTCCCAACCATTCCTGTTGCGCGTAGTCGGCCCGCAGGCCGCGGTCCAGTCCACTTTTGCGGAAAAGTCCACTTTTTGCGGAGATACGTGCATGAGCCGGGTCGCCGATGGCGCCGCGGCAGATGATTCCGCGCTCAAGCCGGATCAGGGTCCGGCCGAGCGCGGGGCGGGTAAAGTGACGCGGATGGAGCCGTTTCGCAAGAGGCCATGGCTGCGCTTTTGCGCGGTTTTCGGCTATTTCCGTCCTATTCCTGAAGCTGGCGCTTCAGAAGCTCGACCTCGTCGGACAAGGAGATATCCTTGGCAACCAGCGCCTCGATCTTGCGGACGGCGTGCAGCACGGTGGTGTGATCGCGCCCGCCGAACCGGCGTCCGATCTCGGGCAGCGAGCGCAGTGTCAGGGTCTTGGCCAGATACATCGCCACCTGACGCGGACGCACGACATTGGCGGTGCGGCGCGAGGACAAAAGGTCGGAGCGGCTGACATTGTACTGCCGCGCGACGACCCGCTGAATGTCCTCGATCTTGACCCGGCGCGGTTCCTGCGGGCGGATCAGGTCGCGCACCTCGCGCTCGGCCATTTCCAGCGTCACCGGCTGGGCGTTGAGCTTGGAATGGGCGAGCAGACGATTGATCGCGCCTTCGAGGTCGCGGCCATTGTGGGTGATCGCCTTGGCCAGATATTCGAGCACCGGCAGCGGCACGTCGAAACTGGCGTGATGCACCTTGGCGGCTGCGACGCGCGATCTGAGAATATCGAGCCGCAATTCCTCGCCGAGCTGGCCCATCTCGACGACGAGACCGCCGGCAAGACGCGAGCGCACGCGATCGTCGAGGCTTTCGAGATCGGACGGCGGACGGTCCGCGGCGATCACGACCTGGCGGCCGGCGTCGATCAGCGCGTTGAGCGTGTGGCAGAACTCGGCCTGTGTCGATTTGCCCTGCAGGAACTGCAGATCGTCGATCACCAGCACGTCGATGCCGCGCAGCGCTTCCTTGAAGGCGAGGGCGGTCTGGGTTTTCAGCGCCGCGACGAAGCCGTACATGAATTTCTCGGCGGTCAGATACAGCACCTTGCGCTCAGTGCCGGAATTGCCGGCCCAGGTCACGGCCTGCAGCAGATGCGTCTTGCCGAGGCCGACGCCGGCATGGATGTAAAGCGGATTGAACATCACCGGATCGCCGCGGCGGCCTTCGGCGACCTGTCGCGCGGCTGCGAGCGCCAGTGTGTTGGAGCGTCCGGAAATGAAGCTCGCGAACGTCAGGCGCGGATCGAGCGGCGAGCCGCCGAGCGCCTCGTGATTTGCGGAGACCGGAACGGTCGCCACCGCGCGCAGTTCGGCTGCGCCGCGCTCGCTGCGATCGTTGACGCGCTCTTCCGCCGCCTTGTTCTCCTTCACCGGAGCTGTGTTGCGCAGCGGGCTGCGCACCGTCAGGTCGATGCGGTGAACTTCCGGCAGTTCGGCCTGCCAGCAGGTCAGCACGCGTTCGGCATAATGGGTTTGAATCCAGCTCTTGAGAAAGCGCGTCGGCACCGACAGGTGCACGCTCTCATCCTGCACGCGTTCCAGATCCATGCGCGCAAACCAGCTCGAATAGACGTCCTCGCCAACGCTCGAACGCAGACGCCCCTTCACCCGGGCCCAACGATCCTGTTCCGTGCCTTCCGCGATTGTCATGGTCATTTTTACTTTTCTGGTTGGAGTTTCTGATTGGGTTCTTGATCCTGCGGCGCGGACTCCTCAGCCCCTCCTGGCGAGCGATGCGGACAATTCCGCCGACAGATTCCCGATCGGCGAACCGCGCCGGTGGCCTGTCGATGCCTTGAGGAAGAAAGAGGAGAGCCGCCTTCGCCGTCAGCGCGTGTTGACGTGCGGACTTGGCGAATAGCTCGAAAGGTAACTCGGCGGATGCAGATCGCGATCGGACTCGCATGGAACGCGCGTGTCGGCGCGTGCGGCGGAGAGAAACACGTCAGCCGTCGCTGCGTTCGATGGGTTGGTGCCTGACGTCATTGCCTTCGTGGCGAGCAGGCCGGAAAGACTGGTCCGGCTGCGAAAAGAGACGTCACGAAAAGAAACATAAGCCGGAGTACGGTTCGTTTCCCGATCAATAGACATAGAACTCCCCCTCTCACCGTGCGCTGTCACACGGCAAGTTGATGTCGCTTGGTCTGTTTCAAGTCTTTTTTGCGTTACCCGGCCGATCGTCTGTCCGGTGTACGCCGCCCAATCTTGTTTTGCCTGTCCAACCCACATCATTCCTGCTTGCCGCGGATCACGAAGCCTGCTCGATGCGCGTCCCCTTCGTTGCCCGGCGACGTGCCGGACCGAAGAGGAATTTCGACGCAAAAAGCCGTTCTCACAAATCGCGTGAGAGCGAATTCGTCATCGCTTGGAAAGCATCGCCGGCGTACACACCGTCGCTGATCTGTACGTTTTGCCCCGGTTTTGCTGATCGTTCTGATCCTCAAGCCGCGGGCACCGCGACGGCTTTAAGAAATACACGAGGCCGAATTCTCCGCAACGCATTTGATTTTGCGGTGAGTGCCGCTTTTTCAACTTGGCGGCACGCTCGCCAGGCAGGGCAGTTCGCTCGAAAGTGGCAAGGTTTTGAATCTGCGCGCAGAATCGAACCGTGATGCAAGTGTCACAAATCTCGGCGCCGCATAAAATAAATTCATAAATTGTTTACGTTCGCTCCGCGGGCGAAAGCGTTTTGCAAGTACCGCGCACCGCTATGCCGATAAGTGATTATCGAAGCGCGTTTTTTCATGATCGTCGGAACAGGGTAACTTTTTAAATGGTGATCGCACACGCGCCGTTCCGCTTCTGAATCTCGTTGACGAGAGCGCACGTGCGATGCAGGGGACGAGGTGACGCTCGTCGTGCGGCGTTTGCGCACGGAGCAGAAGAAACTTGCGCGAATTCGTGCACGGGAAGGCGAACTGCGCCGCGAAATCGGAACGATCGGTCAAAAGAAAAGCCCGGCAATCGCCGGGCTTTTATCACATCTTGAATCGCTGGAGATTTTCGCGCGGCGAATTACTTCGCGAGCTTGGCGATCTGGTGCGCGAGACGCGACACCTTCCGGCTGGCGTTGTTCTTGTGAATGATATTGCGCTGCGCCGCCTGCATCAGTTCCGGCTCGGCTTTCTTGAAAGCTTCCAGCGCCGCCGAGCGATCGCCCTCCTTGATCGCGTCCTCGACGGAGCGAACCGCGCCGCGCATCTGGGTGCGGCGGGACTTGTTGACGATGGTCCGGCGGGCAATCTTGCGCGTCGCCTTCTTGGCGGAAGTGGTATTGGCCATGTGCTCTCGGTCCTTCAGCGGCGGCGGCGGCGTCCGCCGGCCTGACTTCGATCGGCTGACGATAATCGGCCGGTGCTTGAATGATGGATGTTCCGCGGACGCCGGTGGCAAGCAAGTCGGCAGCAAGCAAAACAGCTGCAACGCCGAAGTCCAAAAGAACAGGGCGGCCGGATCGCTCCGCCGCCTTTTGGGGACCTTATAAGATGGCCGGACCTGACCGTCAACGGACTTCGGGGCGCTCCAGAGCGATCAAATTGGCCAAAATCCCCCGTTCCGATTGAATTTTGGCGGTCGGGAGGCTATTGCGGCTGCAATATAAAGGGTGCCTCATGATCCGTGGTTTTTTCCGGCTGATCGGCCTGCTGCTGCTCGCCGGAGCCTTCATTTTCCTGGTTTACGATGGCGCCCGCTCGATCGCGGACCAGACCTTGAGGCTCACCAAACTTGGTGAGTTCTGGAACGACATCAATCAGGCCAGTCAGCGCTCATTCCAGAAGACTGTGGAAGGCGTCTCCGTGTTTCTCTGGGACAATGTCGTAAAGGTCATTCTCAACCAGCCCACTTGGGCAGTTCTCGGCATTGTCGGAATTTTACTGCTGGTGTTGTTCCGTCCTCCCCGTCCGCTGATCGGCTATGGACGCGACTGAAACTGCGCGGCGGGCGCCGTAACACTCTGACATTCTGCGCGTAAATACATATATCCCCCGCAGCAAAGTGAAGGAGACGCTTAATGCTTTTCTCACGCAAGCCGCTCACGATTCCGACCGCCGCCGAGGCCCTGCCGGGCCGCTCCACCCCGCTGCCGACGGCGCGGACCCATTTCGTCAACGGCCATAATCTGAAGTCGCCTTTCCCCGCCGGCATGGAAACCGCCGTGTTCGCCCTCGGCTGTTTCTGGGGCGCGGAGCGCAAATTCTGGGAGCTCGGCGACGATGTTTATGTCACCGCCGTCGGTTATGCCGGAGGCTCGACGCCAAACCCGACCTATGAAGAGACCTGCACGGGCCGCACCGGCCACACCGAAGTGGTGATGGTCGTCTACGATCCCAAGAAGATCTCCTATGAGAAGCTTCTGAAGGTGTTCTGGGAAAATCATGATCCCACCCAGGGCATGCGGCAGGGCAACGATATCGGCACGCAATATCGTTCGGCGATCTACACCACATCGGAGGCGCAGATGAAGGCGGCTCTGGCGTCGCAGACGGACTACAACCAGGCGCTCGCCGCCAAGGGTTTCGGGCCGATCACCACGGAAATCGCGCCGCTGAAAGACTTCTATTACGCCGAGGACTATCACCAGCAATATCTGGCCAAAAATCCTGCCGGCTATTGCGGGCTGGGCGGCACCGGCGTGTCCTGCCCGATCGGGGTCGGCGTCAACGCCGCCTGAGCCCAGTCCGGAAGGCGGGATTCGCCAAATCCGGGCCGTGAATACCCTTTGTTAACCATAAATGCTGCAAACCGGGTCTGTCTCTTTATCTGGAGGCAGGCCCGGAGCGTTTCGTGCGCGCGTTTCGATTACCGCTGATTGCCGCCTTGTTTCTCGCACTTGCCGTGTCGGGCTGCATGCACACGCCGGTGCTGCCGACAGGCACGGTGGCCGGCGGCGGCGATCTCGACATGCTCGCCTATAATATCAAGCCGAATCTCGCCGGCCCCGTTCCCTACACCTTCTCGACGAGTGACGGTCCGTACCGGCTGGATGCGGGCGACAAGCTGCGCATCGTCGTGTTCGGTCAGGAAGGCCTCACCAACACTTACGCCGTCGATGCGGGCGGCGCGATCACCATGCCACTGATCGGCGCGGTTCGCGCGCGGGGCCTGACGCCGCCCGAGGTCGCCGCCGTCATCACCGCCAAACTCAAGAAGGGTTATCTGCGCGAGCCCTATGTCGCGGTGGAGGTGGAGACCTATCGTCCCTTCTTCATCCTCGGCGAAGTCACCGCGCCCGGCCAATATCCCTTCGTGCCGAACATGACGGTGGAAAGCGCGATCGCCATCGCCGGCGGGTTCACCCCGCGCGCCTTCCGCACCAATGTCACGATCACCCGCACCGACGCTTCGGGCGCCTCGCGCGTTGCCGCGCCGATGGGGACGCTGTTGCGGCCCGGCGATACGATTCAGGTCAGCGAACGCTGGTTCTGATCGGTCAGCACCTGCCGGCTGTTGTTCGGGTCAGCCGAAGGGCGAGCGCCACATCCAGCCGCGCGACCAGTCGCCTTTCCAGCCGGTGAGACGTCCGCGACGGAACTGCAGATACAGGGGATCGTTGCGCCACATGAAGCCGTCGCCGTTGACCGGCTGCACCACCATGAAAAGCTCGTCGCCCGGTCTGCCGCTCACATAAGTCAGCGGCAGGCCGCCGAGCGCGCGCGAGGCTTCGCTGGTATCCATGCCGAATGCGAGCGGAACATTGTTCGACAATGTCGAAGTGAAGGGACGGCGGACCGGCGCATCCTGCGCCAGCGCAGGAACGGCTGCCTGAAGTGCCACGGCGAAAACAGTCGCGGCAATATAATGAGGAGTTTTCATCGCCGCGATTGTCGCTAGCCAAAACGGCATTGCAAGGGCCGGGCCTCACAAAATGGTGTTGTCACGCTCTTTTAATGACAGCGCGTTGCCGAATGCTGCGCCGAGTGCGGTGTTGTCGAAAATGCACCATGTCTCGCCCTGTGCCCGACTCTCGTAAAGCCGACGGCCGAGCGCGGCGAGCGCATCCTCGCCGTAATCGGAATAATAGATTTTCGGCGAGCCGTGCCAGCGATAATAGGCAAGCCCGGGCCAGCCGCCCGGCGCACCGGCACCCTGTACGGGGGCGGGATCGGCAGCCACGCGCGCGACATGCCGCTCCGCGAGCCAGCGATCCATCTGCGGGCCGAACCAGCTCGCATGGCGGGGTTCGAGCGCGATCGGCGTGCCGGTGCGGGCCGCCAGGCTCTCGAAAAATTGCGTCGCGCGCGACTCGTCGAAAGAGAATGTCGGCGGCAGTTGCAGCAGCAGCACGCCGAGCTTGTCGCCGAGGCCCGCGATCTCCTCAAGAAAGCGGTCGATCAGCGCGACACAATCCTTCAGCCGGTGTTCGTGCGAAATCGCTTTCGGCATCTTCACGGAAAAACGAAAGCCGTCTGGAGTGGCCCCGGCCCAGCGTTCATAGGTTTTTCTCTGGTGCGGTCGGTAAAACGACGAGTTGATCTCAACCGCATTGAGACGCCGCGCGTAGCGTTCCAGATGACTGCCGCCGCCGGGAATGTCGGCCTTGAATTGCGCGGGAACAGTCCACCCGGCTGTTCCGGTTCGGAGCGGGAAATCCATTCACCGCTAACCGCTTTCGGCCGGCAAAGGTCCATTGTCGTCATGGGGTCATTGCGGCGACAGGATTGGTCCGTTACCGATGTGGCGTGGATGAGGTGAGCCGTGCCAAAGCCGAGCGATCCCGGGCCTGTTCTTGTGACCGGATGCTCCACCGGAGTGGGGCGTGCCGCGGCGCTGGCGTTTTGCCGCGCGGGCTTCACGACCTTCGCCACCGCGCGCGATCCGTCGCAACTCGATCCCTTGCGTGAGGCCGGCTGCCGCACGCTGGCGCTCGACGTCACCGACGAATCCGCCCGGATCGCCGCCGTAAATGCCGTCGAGGCCGAATTCGGAGCGGTGGGCATTCTGGTCAACAATGCCGGTTACGGCCAATACGGTCCGCTCGAGGAAATTTCGCCGGAGGCGATTCGCAAGCAGTTCGAGACCAACGTGTTCGGCGGACTGCGGCTTGCGCAGCTGGTCTTGCCCGCGATGCGCAGCGCCGGTCGTGGGCGTATCGTCAACGTCAGCTCGGTGGCCGGGCGCGTGTCCATTCCCGGCGGCGGCGCCTATCACGCCACCAAATTCGCGATCGAGGCGCTGGCGGATGCGTTGCGGCCGGAAGTTCAGCCGTTCGGCATCGATGTCGTCAACATCCTGCCCGGGCCGATCGCCACGCATTTCGAAGCGACCTTGGTGAAATCCATTCCCGACACCGGCGCGCAAAGCCCGTATCGCGATTTCAAGATCAATCTCGAACGCAAGATGCGCGAGTTCCTGCGGCCGGGCCGGTTCGGCGTGCTCACGCCCGAGCGGGTCGCGCGGGCCATCCTCAAGGCGGCGACGGCGACGCATCCGCGAGCGCGCTACAGTGTCGGGCTTTATGCGCAATTCGGTCCGATCGGCCGTGCGCTGACGCCCGATCGGCTGGTGGATGTTGCGCTGCGCCGGGAACTGACGCCTCGCAAGGAGTAGAAGGCCTTTTCATCGCGCGGAAATTGTAAACGCATTGCAGTCTGCTGGCGCGATAGTCTGACAGCTTGCCAATATCCCGTTGCCCCTGTTAGCTGTCCGCGCATGATGGCGGCGCCGGTGTTCGCGGCATTCGCCGAAATTATAGATCGGAATTGATTTCGGGGGCTTTTTCGCATGATCCTGTTCCGTATTGCCGCCGGGTGTGCGGCGCTTGCGGCCTGTGCCGCTCTCGCCTTGCCGGAAACCGGTCACGCCAGATCCCATGCGCATCACCGTTCGGCGCATGCGCGCGGCGGCACGCATCTCTATGTCTTTCTCGGCCTCGGCAACAATTCTCCGGGGCTGGCGGAGTGGGGCTATCGCATGCAGCGCGCGGGTATTCGCACCACCGTCGCCAATCACGGCGATGAGCCTTCGCTCGCGGCGCAGGCGATCGAGGAATACAAGAGCGGCCGCACCAGTTCGATCAAGATCGTCGGCCATTCGCTCGGCGGCGGCGCGGCATCCGACATGGCGGCGACGCTCGGTCAGGCCGGCGTGCCGGTGCAGCTCGTCGTCAGCATGGATCCGCCGGGCGGTGCAAGCCGCTCACCCAATGTGCGGCGCTTCGTCTATCTCGTGCCGCGCGCGGGCGAGGATCACTCCACCATGATCGTGGGACAGATGCGCCAGCTCAACGCCTACGTCATGGGCCGATAGACCCGCACCTGCATGAAGCGCCGCGCGGTCCTACTGCGCGGTTTGCGCCCGCAGCTGCGCCACGTCCTGCGCGGTCAGTTGCGCACCCTTGGTGCCGAAGCGCGCGGTGACGTAATTGGCGACCGCCGCGATTTCCTCATCGGAATGCGAACTGCCGAAGGCGGGCATCGACAAGGCGCCTGCTGTCGTCTTCGTCCCGTTGAGGATCACCTGCACCACGTTGGTGCCGCTTGGATCGTTGACGCTGCGCGAGCCGGTCAGTGTCGCGAAGGGCGACAATCCGCTCTCGCCGCTCCAGCCGTGACAACTGACGCAGGAGCCTTCAAATATCTTCTGGCCTGCTGCATTCGCCGATCCGCCGCCTTCCTTGTAGGATGCCGGCGCGGGCGGTGCGAACGTCGAAGGATCGTTCGAGGCGACTGCCGGAACGCTGCGCAGATAGGTGACCAGCGCGGCAATGTCCTCGGGGGCCATCTTGCTGAAACTGTGCAGCACCGCTTCGCCCATCGGCCCCGACGCCGTGCCATGGCCGGTGACGTGTCCGGTCGACAGATAGGAGATCAGGTCGTCCTTGCTCCATCCGCCGACGCCGGTGCTCTTGTCGGAGGAGATGTTGTAGGCGCGCCAGCCGGCCGTCAGCGCGCCGCCGAATTTTTTGCGGTTGTCGAGCGCGAAGGCCAGATTGCGCGGAGTGTGGCAATCGCCGCAATGCGCCAGCGCCTCGGCGAGGTAGGCGCCCCGGTTCCATTCGGCGCTCTGGCTGGTGTCGGGCGCGAAACGTGTATCGGGATTGAACAGCGCCGACCAGAACGCCATGCCCCAGCGCTGGTTGAACGGGAATGTCAGCGTGTTGCCGGGCGTCTCGTTGCGGACCGGATCGAGGCTGAACAGATAGGCCTTTATCGCGAGTGCGTCGTCGTCGCTCATATAGGTGTAGGCCGCGAACGGCATCGCCGGATAGAGCCGCTGGCCGTCGCGGCGGATGCCGCGATGCATGGCGTTGAGAAAATCCTCATCGGTGTAATTGCCGATTCCGGTTTCCTTGTCGGGCGTGATGTTGGTCGAATAGAGCGTACCGAACGCCAGTTTGAAGGGCAGGCCGCCGGCGTAGTCCCGCCCGCCCTGCGCGGTGTGGCAGACCATGCAGTCGGCCGCGCGCGCCAGATAGGCGCCGCGCTCGATCAGGCTCGCCTGCGCCAGCTTCGCCGGAACGCCGGTGGGCTTCGCCTCTTTATAATCGGCGAGCGCGACCTTGCTTCCGCCGCTGAAATCCATCGGACCTGGACCGCGCACATACCAGGCGGCGGATGCAGCCGCCACCACGCCGATCACGACAAGGCTGCCGACAATACGCGCGCCGCCGCTCATGTTTTCTTCCCCACGGCGAGCAGAGAGCGGTCGATCGGCAAACGCCGCAGCGGCACGCCGGTTGCGGCGTAGATCGCGTTACGCAGAGCAGGCGGTCCCGCCGCGACGCCGGTCTCGCCGATACCGCCGGGGCTTTCGCCGCTTTTGACGACATGCACCTCGATCGGAGGAGTCTGGTTGATCCGAAGCATGCGGTAATCGTTGAAATTGGACTGCTGCACGCGGCCCTTGTCGATGGTGACTTCGCCATAGAGTGCCGCGGTGAAGCCGAAAATCAGGCCGCCCTGAAGCTGGGCCATTACCGTGTTGGGATTGATGGCGATGCCGGTATCCACGACGCAGGTCACCCGGCGCAGATGCGGTTCGCCGAAATCGTCGACGAAAGCTTCCACCACCGTTGCGATGAAGCTGGCGAAAGCGGGCTGCACGCTCACGCCGCGTCCGGTGCGCGGCGGCAACGGTTTGCCCCAGTCCGATTTTTCCGCCACGAAGTCGAGCGCCGCCTGCAGGCGCGGCGGCAGCATCGGGCGGCGAAACGCGATCGGATCCTTGCCGGCCTTGCGCGCCAGCTCATCCATGAAGCATTCGATGGCGAAGACGTTGTTGTTCGGCCCGACGCCGCGCCAGAAGCCCGTCGGCACGGCGGGCGGCTCGGCCCGGGCAAATTCAACACGAAAGTTTGGAATGTCGTAAGGCATGTCGATCGCGCAATCGACGCCATCGATGTCGACGCCATTCTGGAAACCGGGAGGAAACCAGCGCGCCATCACCGACGATCCGGCGATGCGATGCTTCCAGGCGGCGATCCTGCCATCGGCCAGCGTTGCCGAAATCGTGTTGCGGTAGACCGGCCGGTAGACGTCGTGCCGGATGTCTTCTTCACGGCTCCAGACGACCTTGACGGGCGCGCCAGCCTGCTTTGCCACGAGCGCGGCGGAAATTGCCATGTCCGGTTCGAGCCTTCGACCGAAGCCGCCACCGATATAATGATTGTTCACGGTGACTTTTTCGGGGGGCAGCGCGAGCGCCTTCGCAACTTCGGACTGCACGCGCGACATGATCTGGGTGCCGAGCCACAATTCACATCCGTCCGGCGTGACCTGAGCCGTGCAGTTCATCGGCTCCATCGTGGCGTGAGCGAGAAAAGGAAGCTCAAAAACGGCGTCGATCCGCTCACCCGACGCGAAAGCTTTTGCGAGATCGCCGGTCGACTTGGCGACAGCGCCGTCTTTTTCACTCACGGCGCGAAGATTGTCCCAGATTTCCTTCGAGCCGATGCTGACATTCGGACCTTCATTCCAGGTGATGTCGAGCGCGTCCAGACCCTGCTGCGCGGCCCACATGTGATCGCCAACCACGGCGACCGCGCTTTCGAGCACGACGACATTGCGTACGCCGGGAATTTTCTTCGCGGCGCGATCGTCGACCTTGGCGACTCTGCCGCCGAAGACCGGGCAGGCCTTGATGGTGGCGAATTTCATGCCGGGCAGAATTGCATCGATGCCGTACACGACCTTGCCATTGACCTTGTCCGGCGTATCCAGGCGCGGCAGCGGCTTGCCGATCAGGGTGAAATCCTTTGGATCTTTCAGTTTCACGTCGCTCGGCGGGCTCTGCTGCTGGGCAGCGTCGGCCAGCGCGCCGTAGGACAGCGAGCGACCGCTGTCTTTATGGGAGACGACGCTGTTCGAGGCGGTGCAGCTCGACGGATCGACCTGCCATTGCTGCGCCGCTGCCTGCACCAGCATGGCGCGGGCGGTGGCGCTCGCCGTGCGCAGCGGTTTCCAGAACGCGCGAATGGAATTGGAGTTGCCCGTGGCCTGAATGCCGAACAGCGGATTGCCATAGAGTTTGTCGCTGGGAGGAGCATGCTCCAGCGTCAGCCTGGAGAAATCCGCATCGAGTTCTTCGGCGATGATCATCGAGATCGAGGTGTAGACGCCTTGTCCCATCTCGACCTGAGGCATCACGAAAGTTGTTTCACCTGACGGGGCAATCCGGATGAAAGCATTCGGCGCAAATTTGCCGGCGGTGGAATCCGGCGGCTGTTGCGGCTCGTTGACCGCGGCCTCAACCGGAAGATGGAAGGCCAGCACGAAACCGCCGGCGAGCGCGCTCGTCAGCACTTCCCGCCGCGAAGGTCCGGAGAGAATTTTGTCGGCTGTCCTCATGGCGGCTCCTACGCCTTGTCCGATGCGGCCTGATGGATCGCCTCGCGGATACGCACATAGGTGCCGCAGCGGCAGATGTTTCCCGCCATCGCGGCGTCGATGTCCGAATCCTCGGGATGCGGCGTCGAGGCGAGCAGCGCCGCCGCCGACATGATCTGGCCGGACTGGCAGTAGCCGCACTGGATGACTTCGAGATCGAGCCAGGCTTTCTGGATTTTTTCGCCCGCCGGCGTCGCCCCGACGCCTTCGATGGTTGTGACCGCGCGATTGCCGATCGAGCCGACCGGAAGCACGCAGGACCGCAGCGGCCGTCCATCGACATGGACAGTGCACGCGCCGCATTGCGCGATCCCGCAGCCGAATTTTGTGCCGGTGAGGCCGAGCATGTCGCGCAAAACCCAGAGCAGCGGCATGTCGTCGGGAGCGTCGACCTGATAGGCCGCGCCGTTGATAAGAAGGTTCGCCATCGCAAACTCCGGGACGCCATCTTCATCAAGGCGGCGCCACATCAATTGGAAACATTAGACTCATTCCAAGCGCTCTGTCCATACGCGGAGCTGATGCAGGGCGCTGGCATATCACGCGCTGCTCGTTACGACGAAGCATGACGCGTATTCTGAAACCGGAAAGACGAAGTCTTGCGAGCGGCGCGCATTGTCGCCGGCGATGATTCGCCGCGGCCGTCTTCAAATGCTGCCGTTCCGGGATCAGGTCCTTCGTGACGCCTGTATTCGAGAGGATTACTCGTCAAGCAGATCGATAATCTCCTGACCTTCCCTTGAATTGGCTTCGCCCGCGACGAAAGACGCCCAGCCGAGCGCAAAAATCAAGGAACATGCGAAGACGAGTAACAGCGAGCGTAAAGTCATAAGTGGCAGTCCGGAGTCGATGATGAGTGTGCGGCCGCATATATGCATCGAATGCGGGCGACATCCTCCCGCCGGATGAATTGCGGTCACTTTGAATTGAACGGCGCTAGTCCTTAAGTCGCAGAGGCGCGGTGAGGTTTGCGAACGGCTTCACCGGACCGGCGCGCCGCTTGTCTTCACAAATGCAGTTGAGATGAGTTTTAACGGTCGTCGCCGTGGGTCCGCTACGCAAACGCGTGTTGGGTAATTCCGCGATTTATGGGAATGGCGCACCCGACACGATTCGAACGTGTGACCTTTGCCTTCGGAGGGCAACGCTCTATCCAGCTGAGCTACGGGTGCAACAGCGTTTTTGTAGCTGATTGGCGGGGCGCGGGCAACGGCGACGGGCTGTCCCGGATTGCGGCCATCATGGAAATGTGACGGCCGCCTGCGATGGTCCGGGTTACTCTCGAACCGGCGCCAATCGCACCGATAAAGGAGACGATCGTCATGGCAGGCCCGGTTGTTCTGATTACAGGCGCGCTGGCAGGCATCGGCCGCGCCACCGCGCTGGCCTTCGCCCGCGAGGGTGCGCGGCTCGTTGTCTCGGGCCGGCGCGAGACCGAGGGAGCCGCGTTGCTCAAGGAGCTTCACGCTCTCGGTGCGGAAGCCGAATTCATTCGTGCCGATGTCCGCCACGAGGACGACGTCCGCAATCTCGTCGACGGCACCGTGAAGCGGTTCGGGCGTCTCGATGTCGCCGTCAACAATGCCGGCACCGAGGGTGTGCCGGGACCGATCACCGGGCTGAGCGCGGAGAATTACGCGGCGACCTTCGACACCAACGTGCTGGGCGTGCTGCTAAGCCTGAAGCACGAACTGCGTGTCATGCTGCCGCAGGGCAGCGGCAGCATCGTCAACCTGTCGTCGACCATGGGCGAGCGCGGCGCGCCGAACGCCTCGCTGTATGTCGCGAGTAAGCATGCGGTGGAGGGTCTGACCAAGTCGGCGGCGCTGGAAGCCGCTGCGTCCGGCGTGCGCGTCAATGCGGTTGCGCCGGGGCCGACCGAAACCGAAATGCTGAAACGATTCACCGGAACGGCCGAACGAAAAGCCGGCCTCGTCGCCGGCGTACCGCTCAAGCGCGCCGGCACGCCCGAGGAAATCGCGGACGCCATCATATTCCTTGCCTCGGACAAGGCATCGTTCATCACCGGACAAATCATTCGCGTCAATGGCGGCAAGACGGCATCGTAAGACGCCGCCGTTTTATGCGTTTATGCTTGGCCACGTTATGCCTTGCCGAAGCGCGCATCGAGGCTGAACGGGCCAGCGCCGAACGCAACCACCTGCAGCAGTCCGCCGGTCATGCAGATGTTTTTCAGGAAATGGATCATCTGGTTCTGGTCGGCGAAGTTGGTGTGAAACGCGAACGCGGCGGCGAGCGTGAACAGCGCCACCACGGCGGCGACGGCGCGGGTCTGGTAACCGACAATCAGCAGAACACCGCCGAGCGTCTCGATCACCACCGAGATCCAGAGGGCGAGTTCGGGCAGCGGCAGTCCCGCGGCGGCGATATAGGCCTGCGTGCCGGCGGGATTGCCGATCTTGGACAGGCCGCTGAGCACGAAGATGATGGCGATCAGGACGCGCCCGATAAAGGGCAGATAGCGAAACGATGGATTCATTGGATGTCTCCCGACATGAAAGGCCGGCGCGAGGCGCTCGCGTCGGCCGTGAGTGAGGGTCAGCCGAACAGCTTGGCGGCGGTGCGGGCGACGAGTTCGCCCTGGTGCCGCGCACCGGCGAGTTCGTTCTCGCTCGGCTGGCGCGAACCGTCGCCGCCGGAAATGGTGGTCGCGCCGTAAGGGCTGCCGCCTGTCACTTCGTCGAGTTTCATCTGGCCCTGAAAGCTGTAGGGCAGGCCGACGATGATGAGGCCGAAATGCAGGAGGTTGGTGATCAGCGAGAATAGCGTGGTTTCCTGTCCGCCATGCTGGGTCGCGGTGGACGTGAACGCCGCGCCGACCTTGCCGTTCAGCGCGCCGCGCATCCACAGGCCCCCGGCCTGATCGAGAAAGCTCGCCATCTGCGAGGCGAGGCGGCCGAAGCGGGTCGGCGCGCCGACGATAATGGCGTCGTAATTGGCGAGATCCTCGATCGCCGCCACCGGCGCGGCCTGATCAAGCTTGAAATAGGCGGCCTTGGCGACTTCAAGCGGCGCGGTTTCGGGCACGCGCTTGATATCGACGCTCGCGCCCGCCGCGCGCGCGCCTTCCGCGACGGCGTTCGCCATCGTCTCGATATGGCCGTAGCTGGAATAATAAAGAACGAGAACCTTGGGCATCGCACGCTCCTTCGAATCTGAATACGGGGCCGGCTCGCCGGGCTGAAATCGCCCGCGATGATCCGGCGGCAGGGAAGACATAGGCGTTTTGCTTCTTGCAAAAAACCCGTAAAGTTCTGAAGATAACGTTCAGGAAATTAGATATCAGGAAGTTGGATATGCAGGGACCGGGCGTTCCGAGCCTCGATCAGCTTCAGGTCTTTCTGACCGTTGTCGAAACCGGCAGTTTCGCCGCGGCGGGCCGCCGGCTGCACCGCGCGACCTCGGCGATTTCCTACGCCATCGCCAATCTCGAATCCCAGCTCGGCGTTCTGCTGTTTGACCGCGAGCAGACGCGCAAGCCGGTGCTGACGGAAGCGGGGACCGCCGTTCTGTCGGAGGCGCGCACGCTCTCGATGAGCGTCGACAATCTGCGCGCCAAGGTCAAAGGCATGATCGAGGGCCTCGAGGCCGAGGTCGCTCTGGTTGTCGATGTGATGCTGCCGACCGCGCGGCTGGTCGATGCGATGCAGGCGTTCGAGTCGAGGTTTCCGACCGTGCCGCTGCGCTTGCATGTCGAGGCGCTCGGGGCGACGAGGCAGCTCGTCGACATCGGCGTTGCGCGTATCGGCGTGTGCGGACCGATCCTGACCGATGTCGCGGGGATCGAACACATCAATATCGGCGGCGTCGATCTCGTGCCGGTCGCTGCGCCCTCGCATCCCCTGGCGCGATTGAAGAGAATTGCGCCGGGAGAAGCGCGCAATCACATCCAGCTTGTATTGACCGACCGTTCGACTTTGACCGAGGGTCAGGATTTCGGCGTCATCGCCGTCAAGTCGTGGCGGCTTGCCGATCTCGGCGCCAAGCATGCGCTGCTGCTCGCGGGGATAGGCTGGGGCAACATGCCCGAGCCGATGGTCAGAGACGATCTGAAAGCCGGACGCCTGAAGCGGCTGAAGCTGCCCGAGTGGCAGGCGGGCATTTACACCCTCAACGCGATCTACCGCACCGACAATCCGCCCGGTCCCGCCGCGGCGTGGATGATCGAGCGGTTTTTGTCGCAGTTGAAATGAGTTCTTCTCGCCCCGTGGAGCGCGATTACGCCGGCACGATGATCTTGCCGATCGGCCACAGCGCGATGCCGGCGAGCTTGAGATGCGCCCAGGCGAACGGAATGCCGACGATGGTGATGGCGAGCAGCACCGCCGTGCAGACATGGCCGAGCGCCAGCCACCAGCCGGCCAGGATGAACCAGATGATGTTGCCGATCACGCCGAGCGGTCCGGTGCCGATGTCCTCGCGGCCGGTATGGACATCGCGCGACACCGCTTTCTGACCGAACGGAAACAGCGTGTAGCCGGCAATGGTCCAGGCCGCGCGCGCCCATGGCAGGCCGATGATGGTTATGGCCATGATGATTGCGGCGATCATCCAGGCGAAGGCCATCCAGAACCCGCCGAGCACGATCCACAGAATGTTGAGAAAAAGGGAGACGGGCGACATCGCGTTTCGGCCTCTGTGTTTTCGATCCGGCGGCGGCTGCCGCCGGACCATTGTAGTTCAATTCTCATGTCGAGCATAACACAGAAGAAGGGAATTCGCTCCGCCGGCGTTCAGGCCGTCTTGAACAGATTCGGATGATCGTGCGGCTGCGAGCGCAGATACTGGTTCGGCGCTTTGACATGAGCGCCGAGTTTCGCCGCTGCGTGCCAGGGCCAGCGCGGATCGTAGAGCATCGCGCGGGCCAGCGCGATGGCGTCGGCCTTGCCGTCGCGGACGATCTCCTCGGCCTGATCGGGTTCGGTGATCAGCCCGACCGCGACTGTCTCGATGCCGGCTTCCTTTTTCACCCGCTCGGAAAAGTCCACCTGATAGCCGGGCTTGATCTTGATCTGCTGGCGCGGCGTCAGTCCGCCGCTCGAGACGTGGATGATCGGAGAGCCGCGCTTCTTCAATTCCTTGGCGAAGGCAACGGTACCCTCGACGCCCCAGCCGCCGTCGACCCAGTCCGATGCGGAGACGCGAAACCAAACCGGCTTGTCGGCGGGGAAGGCCGCGCGCACCGCGTCGTAAATTTCCAGCGGAAACCGCAACCTGTTTTCGAGACTGCCGCCGTAATTGTCGGTGCGGACATTCGAGATCGGCGAGAGGAACTCATGCAGCAGATAGCCATGCGCGCCGTGCAATTCGATACCGTCGAAGCCGAGGCTGGCGGCGCGTTTGGCGGCGGCGACGAAATCGGCCTTCACCTTCGCAAGACCTGCGGCATCAAGGGCGACGGGCGGATTTTCGCCGTCGGCGAAAGGAAGCGCCGAAGGCGCAACAGTCTGCCAGCCATCCTGCGCCTTTGGCGGAATCTGCGCGCCGCCTTCCCACGGCACCCTGGTGGATGCCTTGCGTCCGGCATGGGCGAGCTGCACCGCGACCTTGATCGGCGAATAGGTGCGGACGGCTTTCAGCACCTTTGCCAGCGCCGCTTCATTGGCGTCCGAATAAAGCCCGAGGTCCTTCGGCGAAATGCGCCCCTCCGGCGAAACGGCGGTGGCTTCGGTCACCAGAATGCCGGAGCCCGACAGGGCCAGATGGCCGAGATGAATCATGTGCCAGTCGGTGGCGCTGCCGTCCTCGGCCGAATATTCGCACATCGGCGCGATCATGATGCGATTGGGCAAATCGAGGGAGCCCAGCTTCCAGGGCTTGAAAAGTTCACTCATATCGGGGGTTCTTTCTTGGAAAGATCGGGGACAGACGTCGGGGACCGGCGTGGCGAAACGGTTAGCAGGTGGGATGTCGTCCACCCAGTTGCCATGATGTTGTGTCACGGCTTTTTGTCTTCAATCCTATCCGTTAGGCTGATGCCGCGTGCGCCTTGCCTGTCTTTCAGCGGCTCGTTTGCCTTTAAACGGGAAGTTGCCGCGCGATCTCATCGGCCGCCTCGCGCAGGCGCGGCAAAAACGTCTTGATCAGGATGTCGGGTGTGTGACGCGCGAGATTGGTGGAGAGATTGAGCGCCGCGATCACCTTGCCGCCGTTGTCGACCACCGCGACCGCCAGGCCGCAGGCCCCGAGCTCGAGCTGCTCGGTCGCAAGGCTCCAGCCCTGGCCGCGCACCCTGGCGATTTCATCCATCAGCGCATCGGCATCGGTCACCGTATGGCGCGTCCATGCGCGCCGTTCCGCGCGGGCAAGACGGCTTGCGCATTCGTCGGGATCGAGTCCTGCGAGCAGGACCCGGCCCATCGATGTGCAGAATGCAGGAACGCCGCTTCCGACGGTGAGAGGTCTGCGTAATACGCTCGTGACTTCGGCGCGCGCGATATAAACGGCATCGAGATCGTCGAGCACGGAAAGCCCCACCACTTCATCCGCCGCACGCGACAGCGATTCGATCACCGGCTGGGCGACATCGCGCAGCGATAGCGTCGAGAGATAGGCGAAGCCGAGCTGCAGCACGCGCGGTGTCAGCATGAAAAGGTCTTCGTCGTGGCGTGCGAAGCCGAGCGCAACGAGGGTGTGCAATAGCCGCCGCGCGGTGGCGCGGGTCAGGCCGGTGCGCCGCGCGATCTGGGTGAGATTGAGCGCCCGCTCATGACCGAAGGCGGCGATGACCGACAATCCCTTGGCGAAGGACTCCACGAACGTGTCGCCGCTCACCGGCCACGCCGCCATGTGCGTCCAGCTTTCCCGCTGCACGTGCGCCGAAATCCCGCTGACTGCCGTATGCGATGAAGCTGGCGGCATCTTGCCAGTGCTCCCGAGGGCGGATAATTTGTTCGTTAATAGATCATATGTTCGATAAACGAACAACAATCGGGAGGGTCACACCAGTGAAAATATCGGGATACCTGTGGAAGGCGGGCCTGGCGGCAGTTCTGGGCATGGCAATCGCGCTTCCGGCTTCAGCGGATGATTTTCCGACGCGTCCGATCAAATTCGTTGTGCCTGCAGCCGCCGGAGGGCCGACCCACATCACGGCGCAGATTCTGGCGGACAAGATGCAGACCATTCTCGGTCAGCCTGTGGTCGTCGAAACGCACCCTGGCGCCGGCAACAATCTTGGCGCCGATTTCGTCGCCAAGAGCGCCCCGGACGGCTACACCATGCTGCTCGCCACCATCGGCACGCATTCAATCAACCAGACGCTGTTCAAAAAGCTGCCCTTCGATCCGATCAAGGATTTCGATCCGGTGTCGCTGGTCGTGCGGTATCCGCTGCTGCTTGTGGTCAATTCCGATTCTCCGTTCAAGACGGTGAAGGACCTCATCGATTTTGCAAAAAAGAATCCCGGCAAGCTGAACCGCGCTTCGGGCGGCAACGGGACGTCGATGCATCTGTCCGGCGAACTGTTCGTGATCCAGGCGGGAATCCAGGCGCCTCACATTCCCTACAAGGGAAGTGCGCCCGCGCTGAACGATCTGCTCGGCAACCACGTGGACTTCATGTTCGACTCCATGATCACGACAGTTCCTCAGGTCGAGAGCGGAAAGTTGCGCGCGCTGGCGGTGACCGGCAAGACACGCTCGCCGTTGTTGCCGAATGTTCCCACTCTCGCGGAAAGCGGCCTGCCGGACTACGAGGCGTATGGCTGGACCGGCATTGTCGTGCCCGCCGGTACTCCGAAGGATGTGATCGCCAAACTCAACAATGCGGTGGTCGAGGCGCTGAAGGATCCGGCCGTCAAGGCGGCGTTCGACAAGCAGGCCGCTGAGCCTGTCGGCTCGTCGCCCGAAGAATTCGCGGCCTTTATCCGCAGCGAAACCGAGAAGTGGGCGAAGACCATTCGCGCCGCCAACATCAGCGTCGAATAACGTCACGTAGGGCCTATCATGCAACCGATCGACTTTTCCGCGCGCGTCGCCGCGCTCGCAGCGCGTCTGAGCAAGGACGATATCGGCGCGTATGTCGGCACGCGTCAGGCTTCACTGCACTATCTGTGCGGCACTTTCATGTGCTGGCGCGGTGCCGTGATCGTCACGGCCCGCGGGGACTGCGATGTGGTGTACTGGGCGATGGACGCCGAACGGGTGAAGCACGAGGGATGCCACGGCAATCTCTTCACCTTCACGGGGTCGGGAATGGCCGACGCGATTGTCGAGCGCCTGAAGGCGCGCGGCGTGAGCGGTCCGGTCGGACTCGACATCAGTCATCCCGGCGCTGCGCAGGTGGCTCCGGGCATGCTGACCGCCGGCGAATATCTCGACCTTGCGCAACGGCTCCCCGATACCCGCCTCGTCAATGGCGTGCAGTGGATCGACGAGTGCATGATCATCAAGTCGGCGGCAGAAATCGAGCGCTTGCGCATGGCGGCTGCGGCCGCCGATGCAGGATTGACAGCGGGGGTTGCGGCTGTGCGCGAGGGCGTAACGGAAAATCACGTCGCGGGAGTGGTGGAATCGGCGATCCGCGATCATGGGTCAATGTGGTCGTGGTCCGTGACGGGCGGCACGGAGGTCGGTGCTGGCGAGCGCACATCGTTTTTCCGGGGCGTGACCCAGCAAAGCACCGAGCGCAAGATCAGGCGCGACGAATTCGTCGTGATCGATCTGCATCCGCTGATCGATCTCTACATGTCGGACCTGTCGATCCCGGTGTTCTTCGGCACACCGAACGACGCACAGAAGCGGGCCATCGCCTGTTGGGAGGACGTCGCCGCGACGATGCTTTCGGCGATCCGTCCCGGGCGCGCGGTGCGTGACTGCGTCGCGATGGGAGTGGAAGCCTACAAGCGCCACGGTCTTGAGGAATTTGGCCTGCCGCTGTTTGGTCATGGGCTTGGCACATGCGCGCGCACGCGGCCTTTCATGAACGCGAATAGCAACGACGTGTTGGCTGCGGGCATGGTGATTGCGCTCGGCACGCACTTCTATCAGCCGGGCGTGGCCGGCATGCGTCTCGAATATCCGGTCTTGATCGGTGAAAGCGGCGCGGAGCCGTTGTCAAAGATTCCGGCCAGGGTGCAATACGTGTCCTGAGGGCAGTCCGGGAACTCCCGACGCCGGGAAAAGTGCCGGTTTCGGCACAGGGCACCAGCCTCACACAAAAGGGAATCATAATCAGCGTATTGTTTGGCTGCACTATTTCTGAAACGCTGGTATTGGCGTTGCGAGGCGCGTGCGGCGGGGCTTTATAAGTTTCAAGGCGTTATGAATTCCAAGGCATTATGAATTCGTCCAATCACGGCAGCGGGGAAGAGAAGGATGCGGGTGCGTTTTACAGCGGCCTGCCGGTTTTCGACCGCTTCAGCCAGCTGACCGACCCCTCCCTGTATCAGCCTGTCCCGGACGGCTGGCTGATCGGCATCTCGGATATCGTGCAATCGACGAAGGCGATCGCCAGCAACCGCTACAAGGCGGTAAACATGGCGGGCGCGGCGGTGATCGCCGCTGTCACCAATGCGCTGGAGAAGCGCGAATTTCCGTTCGTGTTCGGCGGCGACGGCGCGAGCTTTGCGATCGCGCCGCATGAGGCCGAGCTGGCGCGGGACGCTTTGGCCGCCACCGCCGCCTGGGTGAAGGACGCGCTCGATCTGACCATGCGGATTGCGATAATACCGGTCGATGCGATCCGCGCGGCGGGCGTCGATGTACGAATCGCGCGCTATGCGCCTTCGCCCTACGTGTCGTATGCGATGTTCGGCGGCGGCGGACTCGCATGGGCGGATGCGGCGATGAAGCGCGGCGAGTTCGCGATTGCGCCGGCGCCGCCGGGGTCGCTGCCCGATCTCTCCGGCCTGTCGTGCCACTTCTCGGAAATTCCGGCAAAGCAGGGCATCATCTTTTCAATCCTGATGGTGCCCGCGAGCCGCGCCGACATGCCGGCTTTTCGCGCCGCCGTCGATGACGTTCTGGCGATCGTCGAAAAGACGCCGGCCGGCGGGCGGCCGGTGCCGTTGACGGGGCCGCCGATGAAATGGCCACCGCCCGGCATCGACTACATGGCGCGGGTTCGCAACAAGGGCCCGTTGGTGCTGCGTCATCTGCGCGTGATGGGCCGTTCGCTGGCCTCGCATCTGACATTCCGCTACGGCATCGTGCGTGGCGGTTTCGTGCCGGGAAATTACATGCGGCAGCTGGTGGAGAATTCCGACTTCCGCAAATATGACGACGGCCTGCGCATGGTGATCGACTGCACGCCGCAGGTCGCCGACGCAATCGAGGCGCGCCTCGCCGAGGCGACGAAAGCGGGATCGCTGCGGTATGGCGTTCACCGGCAGGATGCCGCGCTCATCACCTGCTTCACGCAGTCCAACAAGCCCGATCATTTTCATTTCGTCGATGGCGCGCGGGGCGGCTATGCCTCGGCGGCCTCCGCGCTGAAGGCGTCGCTGAACTAGACGCGATGAAATGTCGAGTTCAGCGCGTCGGTTCGACAAGATGCGCGCGCGACGGCGCGGGATCGAAGGAGGCTGCGAAATATTGCGTTTCGCTGGCGACCAGGCCTTCGCGAAATTCCATGATGCTCACGGCATAAGAGGGAACGCCGTCGTAGCTGAGTATGAATTCCGAGACCCAGAGATTGCCGTTTCCGATAATTCGCTTCAGCGTGAAGCGTTTCTTGTTTGGCTGAACGAAGCGGCTCTCTTCAATGTTGCGGCGGCCGCGAATCCGTTCACCCGATTGCGGATAATAAAGAACGGCATCCTCGCGATAGATTTCATGCTCGGCCCGGAAATCGTTGGCGTCCGAAGCCTCCCAATGGCGCTCCAGCGCCGCCCGCACGGCCCGATCGTCCATCGCAGCCTCCCTTTCAGGGCATCAGGCCTCTTTCATCAAGTCATACCTCAGGCCAGCCCGTTCAGGAACGGGTTGGTCATGCGCTCATGGCCGATGCTTGAGCCCGGACCATGCCCGCAAATGAAGCCGACATCGTCGCCGAGCGGCAGCAGCTTGTCCGTGATCGATTTGATGAGGGTGGCGTGGTCGCCGCCCGGCAGGTCGCTGCGGCCGACCGAGCCGTTGAACAGCACGTCGCCGACATGGGCGAAGCGCATTTCCTTGTTGAAATAGACCACGCTGCCGGGCGAGTGGCCGGGACAGTGGAAAATCTCGAACGTCAATTCGCCGACGCTGACCGTGTCGCCTTCATTGAGCCAGCGGTCGGGCGTGAAGTTGCGCACGCCGGTCATGCCGAAGCGCATGCCGCTTTCCACGACATGGTCGAGAAGATATTTGTCCGCCATGTGCGGTCCGGTGATCCCGACCTTGAGCGCGTCGCGCAAGTCCGCCGCGGCGCCGACATGATCGATATGGCCGTGCGTCAGCCAGATCTGGTCGACAGTAACGCCCGCCTGCGTGATGGCTTTGGAGATTTGCTGCAGGTCACCGCCGGGATCGATCACCACCGCCTTGCTGGTCGCCGTGCACCATATCAGCGTGCAATTCTGCTGAAACGGCGTGACGGGAATGATGACGGCTTGCGCCTTCGAAGGTCCGGCGGAAGTTTCGTTGGCGGTGTCGGGTTCATTGCTCATGCGCGCACATTGCCGATTTTTAGAACCGCGCCAAGCCATTTGTCGGACGGGTCACGCCGCTTTGAGAGATTTTCGCGTGCCGGAATCAGTCCGTCTGCTAGGATGACACTTCACGCCATTTTAATGTGCAGTTCATGAGCCCGCCCGGCCCCTCTTTGATGGTCCAGTTCCCCGCCGACCGCCGCCAGTCGGAGACCGCGCTGGCGATCGCGCGCGGCACGTCGCGGCTGCTCGCCTCGCTCGGTTTTTCATGCATTAGCGAATTGCCGCTGCCGTCCGGCCGCCGCGCCGATCTCGTCGCCATCAATGAGCGCGGCGATGTCTGGATCGTGGAAATCAAATCGTCACTGGAGGATTTGCGAGCCGATCAGAAATGGCAGGACTACCGGATGCATTGCGACCGGCTGTTTTTCGCCTTCACGCAGGATCTGCCGTGCGAGATTTTTCCCGACGATACCGGCCTGATTGTCGCGGATTCCTATGGCGCGTATCTGCATTGCGACGCGCCCGAACATCGTATTCCGGCGGCAACGCGCAAGCTGATGCTCTTGCGGTTCGGGCTGGTCGCGGCGCGGCGGATCAACAGAATGATCGACCCGCAGGGTCACGGCATGATCGACGAATAACGATCAGGCCGCCTCGACGCTGACCACGGGCGCCAGTGCGGTTTCAAACATGCTGAAGGCTGTTTGCGCGCCCAGCAGCACGCCTGAAACATCCGACTTCGCTGCGGGGTGGTTTTCCAGCACGTCGAGGAATGTCGGCCAGAAGCGCTTGCCGAAACCGTGCTTGAGATATTTCGTCGCTTCGATGGACATCGACTCGGGATGCTGAGCCAGGCGCGCAAGCATCACGCGTGCGCCCATGCGAGAAGCCTCGAGAACATAGACCGCGCCCAGCATCTGCGCGGCACTGCCAATATCCGGTGTCGGCAACGGCACCGGCGAGATGTTCATCACATCGAGGTCAAGCTGGAGTGCGGCAGAGCGCGCACGGAGCGGCCAGTCACTCAGGATGTCCGGGATGCCACCCGCCTCGAGCGCGCTTTCGAGCGGAAGCAGGGCTTCGGCCTGGCTGCGAAGAAAGCCCGCATAATAACGGGGTTGCTTAAGATCGAGCCAGGACAGCGCCAGATCGAGCCGACGGTGCGAATGATGCGTGGCCTCGCGGATCGTATCCTGAATAAGAAGGCTCATGGCCTGCCACCGCTGTATGAATGTGCTTGTTTCGAATGTGATCAGATTTCAGGACGCGACCCGACGCGTCCGGCCGTTACGAAATCTTCATTCTTCGTGTCACCACGATTTCACGGGTGGGCACAAGCTGTTCGAGCAGGATAGACACATAATTCTTGGTCACTTGCCGGGGAGTTTGCGCTCGTGCGCAGATCGTGACACGGGGCGCGCAAAGCGATTTGGAGCGCCAGTCGATTTGATAATCCTCAACCAGACCCAGCCGTTTGGTGGCTTCGAGGCGGGTGGAAATATCAATATGGCGTGCCTTGCGCATGGTCTTACGCGGAGACCGCGCTCCCTGATCCAACTTCCCGCGACCAACGCGCCCGGACAGGGATTGTTCCGCGGCGCCATACGCGCCGCGGCTATTGGCGTAACCGTCAGCGCGGAGCGCGTTTGGCGAGAATGCGCTGCAGCGTACGGCGATGCATATTGAGCCGCCGTGCGGTTTCGGAAACGTTGCGGTCGCACATTTCGTAAATGCGCTGAATGTGTTCCCAGCGCACGCGATCCGCCGACATCGGGTTCGCAGGCAAATCGGCCTTGTCGCGGCCGATGGCGAGGAGCGCCGCGACGACATCGTCGGCATCCGCAGGCTTGGCGAGATAGTCGACAGCGCCAAGCTTCACGGCGGTGACGGCGGTGGCGATGTTGCCGTAGCCGGTCAGCACGATGGCGCGTGCGTCGGGCCGCTTGTTCTGCAAGGCGCCGACCACATCGAGACCGTTCCCATCACCGAGGCGGAGATCCACCACGGCGAACGCGGGCGGTGTCTTGTCGATGAAGGCGAGACCCTCGGGAACATTGTCGCAACTCGTCACAAGAAAGCCGCGCGCTTCCATCGCCCGCGACAGCCGTTCGAGAAACGCCTTATCATCTTCCACGATCAGGAGAGAACGATCGGCCATCGCGGCGATGGAGGCGTCGGCTGAGGAGGACGTTTGCAATGTCACGTTCACGTTGGGCCCTTTCATTTTATCCTCGGGGAAGATGGAGGGGCATTGTGGCGCCACCAAGTGGACTTCGTAGAAGTCCGCCAAAGCGAGGTGCGACGCAATGTCGCGTGTTTACGTACCCGTGCCCGAAAGGCCTTGTTCTTCGCGCCTTTCAAAGCGTTCGCGCGGCCAGACAATGCTGACCACGGCGCCATGATCGGGGAAAACAAGATTGTTGAACAGCACTTTCGCGCCCGTCCGTTCGAGTAATGTTCGGGCGATGAACACGCCGAGGCCAAGGCCGCGATGTTCACCGGCGCCCTCCTCGCCTGGAGGGCGGCGTGACAGATAGGGTTCCCCGATCCGTTTCAGCAGATCCGGCGGAATGCCCGGGCCATCATCGGAAATGACGATTTCCACGCGTTCGTCATTCCACCAGGCGTTCACCTCGACGGCTGATTTCGCAAAATCGACCGCGTTCTCCAGAATATTTCCCACGCCATAAAGGATCGCGGGATTGCGCATTCCGACCGGCTCCGCCGAGCCAGTGACGGCAATACGAATCTTGATCGCAATGCCAAACTCGCGATGCGGGGCAACGCTTTCCTCGATCAGAAGCGACAGCGGCATCCGGTCAATCGGCGCGCCGCTGGACGACAGCTGCGTGATTTTACTCAAAATATCGCGGCAGCGCTGCGCCTGTTCGCGCAGCGTCTTCAGATCCGCGACGACGTGTTCATCCAGATGCGGGCCTCCCTGATCGACGCCCTGCGTCAGCTTCTCGAGTTCGCGCGAGATCAGAAAGATGGTCGACAGCGGGGTGCCAAGTTCGTGCGCGGCGGCGGCGGCAAGCCCGTCGATCTGCGTCAGATGCTGCTCGCGCGTCAGAACGAGTTCGGTGGCGGCGAGCGCATCCGATAGCTTGCGGGATTCCTCGGTGACCTGAAAGGCGTACAGGCTGGTCACGCCGAGCGCCAGGACAATCGAGAGCCACACGCCGATCATGTATGTGCGCGGCAGCACCAGAGGATCGTCGTTGTCCCATGGCAGCGGCAAATGGAAAAATCCAAGCACCAATGCGCAAAGCGCCGCGAGCAGACCGAGAGCGATGGTGTACCGGGTCGGCAAGGCTGTCGCTGAGATCAGCACCGGCGCGAGGAACAGAAACGAAAACGGATTCTGCAAGCCGCCGGTCAGGAACAACAAGGCGGCGAGTTCGGCGATGTTGATCGCCAGCAGGAGAGCTGCGAACGGCGGATCGAGACGGTGCACCGGGCTGAAGACTGTTTGCAGCGTCAGGTTAAGCGCGGCGGAAATTCCGACCACCGTCAGGCAAGGAATGATTGGAACTTCGAAATCCAGTCCCTGCGCGACAATGAAAATCGCTACCAGCTGTCCAAGCGCCGCCAGCCAGCGAAACCGGAGAATCGTGTCGAGACGCACAGCTCGGTGCGAATGATACAGGCCGGGCTGCGCAAGATCGCTCATGGCGTCACCACTATAACCGGGCCTCAGCAGGAAAGAATATCAAGTTCCACCATGAAGATAGGCCTTTAAGCGGAATGCAAGGCAGACCTGATCTGATAGCCGGATTGACTGCCGCATATGCGACACTATGTTGCGGCGCGGAACAGATCGAGGAACGCAAATGCCCATCGGAGAATTTGCACGTTTACCGGAATCGCCGGTCGAAACCAGTTCACCTGCCACGTCTCCGATGTACTGGATGTACGAGATGGGCCAGGCCTCGCTCAATCCGGCCCGGGCGTTTGCGGATGCCACGCGGCTGATGTTCCAGAATCCGCTCAACCCGCTCACCAATACTGAATTCGGCAAATCGGTTGCGGCCAGCTGCGAGGTGTTCGAGCGCACCACCCGCCGTTATGGCAAACCGGAATGGCGTATCACCGACACCCAGGTGCAGGGCGTGCGCACGCCTGTCGAGACCAAGTCGGTGTGGGAAAAACCATTCTGCCGCCTGCTTTATTTTCAGCGCCATTTCGTGCGCCCGCTGCGCGAACCGCAGCCGCGCGTGCTGATCGTCGCGCCGATGTCTGGCCACTACGCGACGCTTCTGCGCGGCACGGTCGAAGCGTTCCTACCCAATCACGAGGTCTATATCACCGACTGGAGCGACGCCCGCATGGTCCCGCTTGCGGCGGGGCGCTTCGATCTTGAGGACTATGTCGATTATGTCATCGAGATGCTGCATGCGCTCGGCGGCAACATCCATATCGTCGCGGTGTGTCAGCCCTCTGTGCCGGTTCTGGCCGCGGTGTCGCGGATGGAAGCGGAGAACGATCCCTACATCCCGGTGTCGATGACGCTGATGGGCGGTCCGATCGACACGCGCCGCAACCCCACCGCCGTTAATCAGCTGGCAGGCGACAAGGGCCTCAACTGGTTTCAGAGCCACGTCATCACCAAGGTGCCGTTTCCGCATCCCGGTTTCATGCGGGACGTCTATCCGGGCTTCCTGCAGCTCACCGGCTTTGTCAGCATGAATCTCGATCGCCATCTGGAAGCCCACAAGAAGCTTTTTGCCAATCTGGTGAAGGGCGACGGCGATCTGGTCGACAAGCATCGGGATTTTTATGATGAGTATCTGGCGGTGATGGATCTGACCGCAGAATTTTATCTGCAAACGGTCGACACCGTGTTCATCAAGCACGCGCTGCCGCTCGGCACCATGACCCATCGCGGCAAGAAGGTGGACCCCTCGCGGATTTATCGCACGGCGTTGATGACGGTGGAGGGCGAGCACGACGATATTTCAGGTCTCGGCCAGACCGAGGCAACCCACGGATTGTGCACATCGATTCCCAACGAGCGGCGCGTGCATTACGTGCAGAAGGGCGTCGGTCATTACGGCGTGTTCAACGGCTCTCGCTTCCGTTCGGAAATTCTGCCGCGAATCTCCGATTTTATGGTGTCGTCCGCCCGCTCCATACCCGGTCTGGTTCCCGCCGCGCTGGCGGCGGAATAGCCGCGGATCCGGGTCTTTGGCAGCAAAAAGCCACTGTTTGCTGCATTTTCCGATTTCTTGACCTCCCGGATTCGCGGTAGGGCTTGGTAAGCTTTTGTTTTGTCGGTGTTATTTTTGCCTTTGCGAGCCGGACATAAAGTGACCCTGAAGGTGGCGGGTCGATCGCCTTTTTCTAGAAGTTATGAATCCAAATGTTCTGTTTCATGGCCCAGCCCGTAGGAGGCAGGGATCACAAAACCACGATATATTGGGCAAATGATTTGTTTTTGCGCCGATGAATTCCACTGGCGGCGGATATGGCAGAATCCGGGCGAAATCCTCTCCTCCGGACCTCTCGACATGGCTTTTCGCGCGCTTCTCTACCGCCGTCCGACCGAACCACGCACGCTTGCCGTGAAAATCGGTGCGTCGATTTATCCCGTTCAGCTCAGACGGCATCGAAAAGCCCGGCGATACACGCTCCGGATTCATCCGAGCGCGCGTCAGGCGATTCTGACCATGCCGCCGCGCGGCAATCTCGCCGACGCCAAGGATTTTGCGCAGCGCCACGGCGCCTGGATCGCCGCGCGTCTTGGCGGATTACCCAAGGCCGCGCCGTTTTCGACCGGGACCTCGCTGCCGCTGCGCGGCGTGGCGCACAAGATTGTCCATCGTGCGGGCGAGCGCGGCACGGTCTGGCAGGAAACGCGCGATAGCGGCGAAAAAATCCTCTGCGCCGCCGGCGGTTTGCCGCATGTGGAACGGCGCGTGCTCGATTTTCTCAAGCGCGAGGCGCGCCGCGACCTCACCAAGGCCGCCGACTATTACGCCGAAGTCCTCGGCGTCAAGGTTAAGCGCATCACCATTCGCGATCAATCCAGCCGGTGGGGTTCGTGCACCTCGGCCGGCTCGCTGTCGTTCTCATGGCGGCTGATCCTCGCGCCGCCCTACGTGCTGGATTATCTCGCCGCGCATGAAGTCGCGCATCTGGTGGAGATGAATCATTCGGCCCGGTTCTGGAAGGTCGTGGGGAAAATCTGCCCGCAGACCGAGCGCGCCAAGAAGTGGCTCGATACGCACGGCAACGATCTGCACCGTTACGGTGTGAAAGACTAAGGTCGGCGCGTCAGTCTCTTCCGCCGCCGAACAGGCGATCCATCAGCCAGCCGCCTCCGCCAAGCCCGCTTGCCGCTTCAGGCCGCGCCGAGGTTTGCGCGACCGGCGGACGTGCGTTCGGGTAATAAGCTGGCGGCGCATAAGGCCGCTGCGGCTGTTGAACCGGCTGAGGCGGATTGTTGCTACCCGCATAAACATTGCCGCTATTGGCCGGATTGCCTGGCGGAACAGGCCGCGGCGCGATCTGCTGGGTGCTGCTGCGCGCCGCCGGCTGGAAGAAATTCGACAGGAACCCGCCGCCGCCACTGGCATATTGCGAATTCGGCAGGTCGGCGACCGGCACATTCTCGTGTGCGGCCTTCATGAAACGGGTCCAGATTTCCACCGGCAATCCGCCGCCGGTGGCTTTTTTGGTCGGCGAATTGTCGTCGTTGCCGAGCCAGACGCCGGTGACAAGGTTGGCGGTGTAGCCGATGAACCAGGCATCGCGGAAATCCTGGCTGGTGCCGGTCTTGCCTGCGGCGTACCAGCCGGGAATGTCGGCCTTCCTCGCCGTTCCTGTGACGAGCGTTTCGTGCATCATCGTGTTCATCATGCCGACATAACGCGGATCGACCACCTGCGCGGCCGGGTCTGGCGTGCGCGTATAAAGAACCTTGCCCTCGGGTGTGCGGATGCGGTTGATGACGTGCGGCGAGGATGCAAGCCCGTTATTTGCGAATGCTCCGTAAGCGCCGACAAGCTCGGTCAGCGACACTTCGGAGGTGCCGAGCGCTATCGAAGGATTGGCGTCAAGCTTGGAGGCGATGCCGAGCCGGTGTGCGGTCCGCACGACGTTTTGCGGTCCAACCTCGATGCCGAGCCGCACCGCAACGGTGTTCAGCGACATCGCCAGCGCCTGGGTGAGCGTGACCGGCCCGAAATATTCGTGGCTGTAATTCTCCGGCTTCCAGCCCTTCACATCGAGCGGCGCATCCTGCCGGATGGTGTCCGGCGTCAGGCCTGCTTCCAGAGCGGTGAGGTAGACGAACGGCTTGAACGAGGAGCCGGGCTGACGCTTGGCCGTGACGGCGCGATTGAACTGGCTTTCGGCATACTTACGGCCCCCGACCATGGCGCGCACCGCCCCATCGGGGGTCATCGCCACCAATGCGCCCTGCGAGACATTGAACTTCACGCTTTTGGCGGCGAGTTCGTCGATCACCGCGGCTTCGGCGACGCTTTGCAGTTTCGGATCGATCGACGTTTCGACCACGATATTCTGCTCGACCTGCCCGATCAGATCGTCGAGCACTTCGCCGATCCAGTCGGCGACATAATTGATGGTGCCCGCGCCGGCGGGTTTCACCGCATAGGACGGTTGGGCGATGGCGGCCTGCGCCTGCGCTTCTGTAATGAGTTTCGCATCCGCCATTGCGGTGAGCACCGTCTGGGCGCGGCTGGCCGCACCTTCCGGGTTGCGGTTCGGCGCAAGGCGCGAGGGCGAGCGGACAAGGCCGGCCAGCATTGCCGCTTCCGAGAGCGACACATTGCGCGCCGATTTGCCGAAATATTTCTGCGCGGCGGCTTCGACACCGTATGCGCCGGAACCGAAATAGACGCGGTTGAGATAAAGCTCGAGAATTTCTGCCTTGGAATATTTGCGCTCCAGCCACAAAGCCAGTTCCGCCTCCTGCAGCTTGCGCTGAAGCGTACGCTCCTGAGTGAGGAACAGGTTCTTCGCAAGCTGCTGGGTCAGCGTCGAGCCGCCTTGCGAAACACCCCGGTGCAGAAGGTTCGTGATAGCGGCGCGCGCGATACCGACCGGGTCGATGCCGAAATGCGAATAGAAGCGGCGATCTTCGATGGCAATGAACGCGTTAGGCAGATAGGGCGGAAGCTCCTTCAGCGGAACGTTCGTGCCGGGCATGTCACCGCGCGTCGCGATGATGCTGCCGTCAATGCCTGCTATCTGAATGGTTGGGGGGCGTTTGGGAATTTCGAGCGTCTGGATCGAAGGCAGATGAGCACCGACCCAGATCACCACACCGACCCCGGCGATGACTGCCCAAAGCCCGAGCACGACGCCCCAATAGACGAGACGGCCAAAGCCACCGCGAGCCCGCTCGCGTGAAGCCTTCTTCTTCTCGCGCTTCGGCTGCGCGCGGGTCTTGCGCGGCTTGCGTTGTTCGCGCGGCTCGTCTTCGTCGAACTCATCGCGGGACGCGGCGCGGCGGCGTGGCGGACGATCGTCTTCGAACTCGCCGGCATCATTGCCGACACGGTCGCGTGCGTTCAGACGCAGGCCGTCAAGCGAGGCGCGACCTTCAAACCTCGGCTCCTGCCGTCCGTTTCTTTTACGCTTCGCAACCATGTCCGAAAGGGCGCCTACGCCGGATTTGCGTACACGCTAGCGATGGCGGTTTAAGGGCGGGTAAAGGGAAGGTTAACGCGGATTAAGGTCGCGGACGGCCGCTCAGGCCGCGGGTTTGTCCGCGGCCTCGCCGTTGGCGAGAAGATGCACGACAGCGCGCTTGATCGCGGCCTGTCGTGTCGGCGTATTGATCTGCTCGCCCATCAGATCGGTGACGTAAAAAACGTCGCGCGCTCGCTCGCCGAAGGTTGCGACATGGGCGGAACCGATATTGAGGTTGAGTTTCGAGATCGCGTTGGTGAGCTGATACAAAAGGCCCGGCCGGTCGAGCGCGGAGACCTCGATCACCGTGAAGCGGTCCGACCACTGGTTGTTGATGATAACATCGGGCTCGATCACGAAGGGCTTCGGTTTCGCCTTCGACGCGATACGTTTGGCCACGATTTCAGGCAGCCGCAATTTGCCTTCCAGCACTTGCTCGATCATTTCGCCGATGCGCGTGGCGCGCCGCGCCTCATCGTCATCCCTGTCGTATTCGCGTGAGATTGCGATGGTGTCGAGCGCAAGTCCGTCCGTGGTGGTGTAGATCTGCGCGTCCACAATGTTGGCGCCGGCTGCGGCGCAGGCACCGGCGATGATCGAGAGCAGATAGGGATGGTCCGGCGCCAGTATCGTCAGTTCGGTGACGCCACGCGCCTCGTCGAAGCCGACATTGATCGACAATTTGTTGGCTTTCGGATCGCTCGCATGAACGAAGCGGGCATGGCGAATCTTGCGCGGCAGATCGACCTTGAGCCAATAGGCCGGATAATGCCGGGCGATATAGGCATCGAGCTCTTCCGGCGGCCATTCGGTGAAATTGGCGCGGAATTCGGCCTGTGCGGCGTTGATGCGCTGGGCGCGATTGACCTCCGAGAAGCCGCCGGTCAGCACGGGCTCGGTTTCGTAATACAGCGTGCGCAGAAGCTGGGCCTTCCAGCCGTTCCACACGCCGGGACCGACGCCGCGAATGTCGGCGGTGGTAAGGATGGTCAGAAGCTTCATCTGCTCGACCGACTGCACCACGGCGGCGAAATTCTCGATGGTCTTGCGGTCGGACAAATCACGCGACTGCGCGACGGTGGACATCGTCAGATGCTCCTGGATCAGCCAGGCGATCAGCTCGGTATCGGCCGCATTGAAACCGAAGCGAGGACAAAGCCGGCGCGCAACCTTGGCGCCCGCGATCGAGTGATCCTCCGGCCGGCCCTTGGCGATGTCGTGGAGAAACACCGTCATGTAAAGAACGGCGCGGTGTTCGGGGCGAATCTTTCGTATCAAGTCGCTGGCGACGATGAATTCCTCGTTTCCGCCGCGCTCGATCTCCTGGAGGATGCCGACACAGCGGAGCAGGTGCTCGTCCACCGTATAGTGGTGGTACATGTTGAACTGCATCATCGACACGATGCGGCCGAAGGCCCGGATGAAATGGCCGAGCACGCCTGTTTCGTTCATCCGGCGCAAAACCGTCTCGGCATTCTCCGAGGTGAGAATCTCCATGAAGAGCTTGTTGGCTTCCGGATTTTCGCGGAGTTGAGGCGTGATCAGACCGAGCGAACGCGTCGCGAGGCGCATGGCATCGGGATGGAAGGCAAGGTTGTTCTTCTGCGCCAGACGGAAAATGCGGATCAGATTGACAGGGTCGGTCTTGAATACATTTGCGTTGGCGAGATTGATGCGGGCGTTATCGACCACGAAGTCGGCGGAGCCCGGCACCTTGCCGTGCTTTCGCTGTGGACGCAGCTTGTCCATCATGCGGCTGAGTGCCGGTGCGGGCTTGGCTTCCTGCTCCTCCAGCTTGGCGCAAAGAATAGCGGTGAGATCGCCGACGTCCTTTGCGACCAGGAAATAGTGCTTCATGAAGCGTTCGACATCCTGCATGCCGGGATGCGAGGTATAGCCGAGCCGCTGGGCGATCTCGCGCTGCATGTCGAACGACAGCCGCTCCTCGGCGCGTCCGGTATAGAAATGAATGTTGCAGCGGACCGACCAGAGAAAGTCCTCGCAGCGGCGGAAGATACGGTATTCGGCGGGATCGAATACGCCGCGTTTGACGAGTTCATCCGTGTCGCGGACGCGGTAGACATATTTCGCGATCCAGAACAGGGTGTGGAGGTCGCGCAGTCCGCCCTTGCCGTCCTTCACATTCGGCTCGACCAGATAGCGCGACTGGCCGGCGCGGCGCAGCCGTTCCTCGCGTTCGGCAAGCTTTGCTGTGACGAACTGGGCGGCGGTGCCTTGCACCACCTCGTTGTCGAACCGCACCATCAGTTCGTCGCACAGCGCCTTGTCGCCGGTGAGGTAGCGCGTCTCAAGGACGGCCGTGCGGATCGTGATATCGGCGAGGGCCTGTCGGATGCACTCGTCGATCGAGCGGGTGGCGTGCCCGACCTTCAGTCCCATGTCCCACAGGCAATACAGGATGACTTCGGCGACCTGTTCACCCCAGGCGGTTTGCTTGTAGGGCAGGATGAAAAGCAGGTCGATGTCGGATTCCGGAGCCATCAGGCCTCGGCCATAGCCGCCGGTCGCGACCACCGCCATGCGTTCGGAATCGGACGGCGTGTGCGAACGATACAGATGCTTGGTCGCGGCATTGTAGAGAATGCGGATGACCTCGTCCTGCACATAGCAAAGCCGTTCCGCGCAGGCGCGACCATGCCGGTCCTTGAGTAATTCCGCCTGCGCGGCGTCCCGCGCTTGCGTCATTTCAGTCTTGAGAAGCTGCGTGATCGCGGCGCGGAATGCGTCGTCATTGCCGGCATGCTTGTTCGCCAGCGCATCGACCTCTCGCGAGATCTTCTCGGGATTGAAATGCAGAAGGTCCCGGTGAGACCGTTCTAGGGTTAAGCTGTCCATATGTTCTGCGATAGCGAACTGTAATGATGGTGTCACGGCTGATTGTGAAAGTTCGGAGTGTCCGTCCTGATTTTCCCCGCCCGGCCGCAGTCTTTGCCGGACCGGTTGAAGGGGAAACCCATGTTAGTGAAACAACTTAACGCGCTGATAAATATAGGATAATATTCTTTCGGGCGCGCTCTAATGGTCCCTCGGCTTGATGCAATATAAGCGTTATCCGGCGAACGACGATATAAGCGACCCGTAGTGTCTCACTTGGGCAGCTTCGCTTTCAGTGCGTAGAGCGCATCGAGCGCGTCGCGCGGTGACATCTCGTCGGGATGAAGCTCTTTGAGCGCCTCGATCAGTTGATCGGCCTCGCTCGGCGGCTGGGGTTCGGTTGCCGCGCGCGATGGTGTGGCGAACAACGGCAGATCGTCCACCAGCGCCTTTGCCGTCGCGCCGCGATCCTGAGCCTCGAGTTTCGCCAGCACGGATTTCGCCCGCGTAATGACCGGTGGCGGCAGCCCGGCGAGCTTCGCGACTTGAATGCCATAAGAGCGATCCGCCGAGCCCGGTAACACTTCATGAAGAAACACGACCTCGCCGTGCCATTCCTTCACCCGCACCGTGGCGTTGAACAGGCGTGGCAGCTTCGCCGCGAGCGCGGTGAGCTCGTGGTAATGTGTCGCGAACAGTGCGCGGCATCGGTTGCTTTCGTGCAGATGCTCGATTGAAGCCCATGCGATCGACAGGCCATCGAAAGTCGCTGTGCCGCGGCCGATCTCGTCAAGAATGACGAGAGCCCGTTCCGTCGCCTGATTGAGGATGGCGGCTGTCTCCACCATTTCGACCATGAAGGTCGAGCGGCCGCGCGCCAGATCGTCGGCGGCGCCGACGCGTGAGAACAGCCGATCCACCACGCCAATCTTGGCGCGCGAGGCTGGAACGAAACTGCCGATCTGGGCGAGCAGGGCAATCAGTGCGTTCTGGCGCAGGAACGTGGATTTGCCCGCCATGTTTGGACCGGTGAGGATCCAGATCTGGCCCGAGGTTTGCGAAGGAGCAGGCGACAGATCGCAATGATTGGCGATGAAGGACTGGCCGTCGCGTTTCAGCGCCTGTTCGACCACGGGATGCCGCCCGCCTTCAATCAGGAACGACAGCGAGGAATCGACATCCGGCCGCACATAATTCTCGTCGGCAGCGAGTTTTGCGAGCGATGACGACACATCGAGCAACGCGAAAGCTTGCGCGGCGGCGCGAAGGTCGTTCTCTGCGGCGATAACTTGCCCGGTCAGCGTATCGAATATCTCCAGCTCGAGACCAAGTGCCCGGTCCCCTGCGCTGGCGATTTTGGCTTCGATCTCGCCGAGTTCGGTGGTCGTGAACCGGATTTGACCGGCCAGGGTCTGACGATGAATGAAGGTCGCGTTCAGGGGCGCAGACAGCAGCTTGTCGCCGTGCTGCGCGGTGACTTCGACGAAATAGCCGAGCACGTTGTTGTGGCGGATCTTGAGGCCCTTGATGCCGGTTTCGTCCGCGTAGCGTGCCTGCATAGCGGCGACGACAAGCCGGGAGTCGTCGCGTAATTTTCGAGTCTCGTCGAGTGCCGATGAATAATTCTCGCGCACGAAGCCGCCGTCGCGTTTGATCAGCGGCAATTGTTCGGAAAGAGCCTTTTCAAGTTCCCGGGCCAGCCCGCGCGAGGGTTGCCGCAGCGCAGCGACGGCGGCGATGATGTCCTGCGGCGGATTGGCCATTTGCGACAGCCGGGCGACGGCCTGATCGGCCGCGAGAATGCCATCGCGCAGCGCGGCGAGATCGCGCGGTCCGCCGCGTCCGACCGATAGCCGTGCCAGTGCGCGGGCCATGTCCGGCGCGGTGTTCAGAATTGCCCTGATGTTATCGCGTCCCGGTGCGTCCGCGACAAAAGCGGCCGCGGCATCCAGCCTCTGCTCGATCGCCGCCGCATCGATCAGCGGCGCGGAGAGCCTTTGCGCCAGGAGCCGCGATCCCGCCGCGGTCACGGTGCGGTCGATCGCATCGAGCAGCGAACCGCGCCGTTCACCGGCCAGCGTACGTGTGAGTTCGAGATTGGCGCGGGTTGCCGAATCGATTGCCATCGTCGTGCCGGCGAGTTCGCGTGACGGCGGCGACAGAGGCGGCCGCTTGCCGATCTGGGTGCGGTCGACATAGGAGACGCAGGCGGCAGCTGCGGTTGCCTCCAGACGCGACATCTGACTGAGGCCATCCATGGTCGCGACGGCGAAATAATCGCACAGCCGTTTCTCGGCGGTCGCACCGTCGAAAATGTCGCGGGTCAGCGGCGTGACGGCGGGAAGGGTGCGCAGCACAGGCCCCAATTCGGGGTCGCTGTAAGTTGCGTCGGTGACGATCACTTCATTCGGGTTGACGCGGGCCAGGGTTGCCGAAAGTTCGGACTGCGGGCATTCGGTAATGCTGAATTCGGAGGTGGATATGTCGATCCAGGCAAGGCCAAGCCGGTCGTCGCCGTTCGAAGCGCGGGCGCGCGCAATCGCCATCAGGTAATTGTTGGCTCTCGCGTCGAGCAGATTGTCCTCGGTCAGCGTGCCCGGGGTTACCACGCGCACGACATCGCGCTTCACCACGCTTTTGCTGCCGCGTTTCTTCGCTTCGGCCGGATCCTCGATCTGTTCGCACACCGCGACCCGATGACCGAGTTCAATCAGGCGGTGCAGATAATCGTCGGCGTGATGCACGGGAACGCCGCACATCGGAATGTCCTGGCCCTGATGCTTGCCGCGCTTGGTCAGCGTGATGCCGAGCGCGCGCGATGCGATCTCCGCGTCGTCGAGAAACAATTCGTAGAAATCGCCCATTCGGTAGAACAGCAGCAGGCCGGGATGGGCCGCCTTGATCTCAAGATACTGCTCCATCATCGGCGTCGCGCGGGTGTTGCCGGCGTCTTGCTCGGAAGCTGCGAACTCTTGAGGAACGGGTGGCGTCGTGTGCACGGTCATGATGCCCACGCTAGCAAAGTTTGCCGCAGCCTTCACACCCGCGCAGCGGGATATTCCCGTGTTTCAACGTGAAACTGCGCGGGACGGTGCTGCCAATTCAGGCCCATTCGACGCCGGATTCGGCGGCAAGGTCGATGGTGCTCTGCTTGCCGATGTCGTCGTAATGCTCCTCAAGGAATCGCTTGGCCGCGCGTACGCCGGCCTTGTGCAGCAGATCGAAGAAATCGTAGTCGGTTTTCAGCTTGCTCGATCCGCCGAGCCGTTCGCCCAGACCGCCGAGGTCGATGCGGTGAATATTGAGTCGGCGGTATTGGTCCTTCCCGGTGCCGCGGGGCAGGCGGCCGTCGTCGATCAGCTGGTTGACGAAATCCATTGTGCGCAGTTCCGAAATAAGCGCGGAATTGAAGGTGATTTCGTTCAGCCGGCTGATGATTTCCCGCGACGTTCGCGGAGTTGTTGTTCGCGACACCGGATTGATCTGCACCACCAGTACGTCTTCGGCTTCCGTCGTTTGAAGGAAAGGGAAGATGGCGGGATTGCCCATGTAGCCGCCGTCCCAATAGGGCACGCCGTCGATCTCGACGGCGCGGAACAGATAGGGCAGGGCCGCCGAGGCCATCACCACGTCGGCCGTGATGGTGTCGTTGGAAAAAATGCGAAGCCGACCGGTATGGACATTGGTGGTCGAGATATAAAGCGCGAGATCGGTGTTCTCGCGGATCGCGTCAAAATCGACGAAACGGTCGATCAGATCGCTGAGCGGATTGATGTTGAGCGGGTTGAGTTCATAGGGCGAGAAATAATGCGTCATCACCTCGAACCAGTTCTGCACCGGCGTGCCGGCGAAGGGCATCAACGAAAACAGGCGGTCGGCGATGGCGCGTTGAACCGGCGGCAGATCGCCGCCCGCACTTGCCGCGCGCCAGAATGCGGACAGGCGCTTGCGGGCTTCGTCGGCTCCGCCGCGCGCCAGACCGTCCGCCAGCATCACCGCGTTGACCGCGCCCGCGGATGCACCGGAAATGCCGGTGATCTCAAGCCGGCCGTCCTCCAGCAGACCGTCCAGCACCCCCCACGTGAAGGCGCCGTGCGAGCCGCCGCCCTGGAGCGCGAGGTTGATCTTTTTGGCGCTCCGGCGGGCCTTGCCCTGGCCCGTGAAGTTCCAGGGCGTGAGATGATCGAGATAGGATTTGAGATTGGTCGCCACGGGGAGTTTCTTTCGCTCGGGGACTGAGGATGTTAAAAAGATCGGCACCGCTCAGATAGGGTTCCACATACTCATTCCTCTGGAATCTGGGGGTTTTATGGTGCAATGCAAATAGATATTATTGCATTGCAAAATCAGGCCGAGGGTGGCGGTTCAAGACTTTGAAATCGCAAGTGAACCGACATTAACCGCGTGAGATTGTCGTTCCATGACACAGGCAAAACCGGCTTTCCCGGCCCCCGACCACGATCACAGCCAATGCGCCAGTGCCGCTATTTCCCACGCCGAGCGTGTATGTGTTGATCGTGGCCAGAAATTTACCCCCATCCGCCGCCAGGTGCTGCAGGCCCTCCTGTCGAATCATAAGCCGCTCGGAGCCTATGAAATCATTGAGGAATTGGCAGGGTCCATGGCGCGGCCAGCGCCGATAACGGTCTATCGCGCCCTCGATTTCTTGATGGAAAACGGCCTCGTCCACCGTATCGAGAGCCGCAACGCCTTTCTGGCCTGCGCTCACAACCACGATACCAGCAGCGTGGTGGCTTTCCTGATCTGCGATCGCTGCGGATCGGTTGGGGAAATGCCTGCCGCAGGATTGGCAAAAAGTTTCAGCGAGGCCGCGCAGGGGGCGGGGTTTGCGCCCAAATTGTCGGTCGTCGAGATTACAGGCACCTGCGCCCATTGCCAGCGCTCCGCCTAGCGGCGATTTGATCTCCGGCCCGCAAAGCCAGCCTTTTTTTGCAATTTTTCAGGCTTATGTGGCGGTTTAAGGCAGCGTTTTCGGCCAGTCTTGAGGTACGGCATTGCTGGCCATATCCCGGACGTTTCTGATAAACAGACCATAGGCATCCGGCGGCATTTGCTGGCCGTCACAGAGAACAGATAATTATTCCCCATGACCGATCTTAAAGAGCGCACCAAAGTCATCGAGGCCGGGCCGAAGGGCCGCCATCGCACCGTTCAGGTGACGGTAGGCAACGTCAAGGTCGGGGGCGGTGCTCCGATCGTGGTCCAGTCGATGACCAACACCGACACCGCGGACGTCGACTCGACGGTCAAGCAGGTGGCGGCGCTGGCGCGGGCCGGATCGGAAATGGTCCGCATCACCGTCGATCGTGACGAGGCGGCAGCGGCCGTACCGCACATCCGCGAGAAGCTCGACAAGATGGGCGTGGACGTCCCCTTGATCGGCGACTTCCACTACATCGGCCACAAACTTCTCGCCGAATATCCCGACTGCGCCAAGGCGCTGGCGAAGTATCGCATCAATCCGGGCAATGTCGGTTTCAAGAACAAGCGCGACAGCCAGTTCACCGACATCATCGAAATCGCCCTGAAGAACGACAAGGCCGTGCGCATCGGCGCGAACTGGGGCTCGCTCGATCAGGAATTGCTGACGCGCCTGATGGAAGACAACGCCAAGTCTCCCGATCCGATCGACGCCCGCGCGGTGACGCGCGAGGCGATGGTGCAGTCGGCGCTCCTTTCCGCGGCCCGCGCCGAAGAGATCGGCATGCCGAAGAACAAGATGATCCTGTCGGCGAAAGTGTCGAACGTGCAGGATCTGATCGCGGTGTACCGCGAACTGGCCGCGCGGTCCGACTATGCCATCCATCTCGGTCTGACCGAGGCCGGCATGGGATCGAAGGGAATCGTGGCCTCGTCGGCCGCTCTCGGCATTCTGCTTCAGGACGGGATCGGCGATACCATTCGTGTTTCGCTGACACCGGAGCCGGGCGGCGATCGCACGCTCGAAGTGAAGGTCGGTCAGGAAATCCTGCAGACCATGGGCTTCCGCACGTTCGTTCCGCTCGTGGCCGCGTGCCCCGGCTGCGGCCGTACCACCTCGACCGTGTTCCAGGAACTGGCGCGCGACATTCAGGCGTTCATCCGCGATGAGATGCCGGCCTGGAAAACGCGCTATCCGGGTGTCGAACAGCTCAACGTTGCGGTGATGGGCTGCATCGTCAACGGCCCCGGCGAATCCAAGCATGCGAATATCGGCATTTCGCTGCCGGGCACGGGCGAGACGCCCGCCGCGCCGGTGTTCGTCGACGGTGAGAAATTCCGCACCCTGCGCGGTCCGACCATCGCGGCCGACTTCAAGGCGCTGGTGATCGACTACATCGATCAGCGTTACGGCGTAAATGTCCGCGCCGAAACCGTGACGGCTGCGGAATAAGTTTCAGCCGTTTTGCAAAACAGCAATACGCCGCCTAGAGCGGCGTATTTTTTTCGCGGTTGTTCACCACGGCTTCTTCGAGATCGAGATCGCGCTCGATACGGCGGCGCGTTTCGTCGGTGATCTTGCCGTCGCGCAGCAGCTTGTGCAGCAGCGTGCGTTCGACCGTAATGATCTCCCGCACCATCGAAGCTCCCTTTGTCGCGGGCGTGTTCTCGCCTTCGTTACGCGGCGGATCTGGAAGAGCGCGCATGCGCGTCTCATGGCGGGCTTCAAGGAACTTGGCGAGACTCTCGGGCAGTTCGCGCTCGGCGATGATCGTTTTCAGGGTTTCGCGGGCCGATTCGAGAATTTCCCGCCGCGCCGCGATCTCAGCCTCGCGCTCACGAACGGCTTCGGCATGCCCCTTCTTTGCAAGGCCGAGCCACTTAACAACCCACGGCAGCGCCGCTCCGATTCCGACCACCGTCACGAAAATCACGCCGAACGATGTCAACAGCAGAAGATTGCGGTGAGGGAAGGCCTCGCCGTCCGGCAGTGTGAACGGCAGCGCCAGCGCGACCGCCAGGGATACAACGCCTCGTATCCCGGTGAATCCAATGATGACGATCACGCGCCAGGGTGGAGCGGGATCGCGCTTGCGGATGCGTTCGCTGAACAGTTGCGGAAGATAGGCCGATGGAAACACCCACATGAAGCGCGCAACGATAACAATCGCGGACGTGATCGCGATCGCCAGCAGGACGTCATTCAGAGGCAGTACCTTCGACGTTTCGAACAGCAGCTTGGTCTGGAAGCCGACGATGAGAAACAGCACGCCCTCGATCAGCCAGATCACGAAATCCCAGAAGAAGATGCCCTGCAGGCGGGTTGCCGCCGAGATCAGGAGCGGCCCGTTCCAGCTCACGTAAAGGCCGGTTACCACCGTGGCGATGACACCGGAGCCGCCAAAATGATGCGGCACCCAGAAGGCGAGATAGGGTGTCAGCAGCGAGAGGGAAATCTCGACGCGTGTGTCATGCGCCCATTGCCGAAGCCGGAGGCTAAGCCATCCGATCACGATGCCGAAAACGATCTCGCCGATCAAAATGCCGGTGAATGAGACCGTGGCTGTCAACAGCGAAAATGAGCCGGTCATGACGGCGGCGACGGCGAAGCGGTAGAGGATGAGCGCCGTGGCGTCATTGGCGAGGCCCTCACCCTCGAGAATGACGAGGATGCGATGCTCCAGTCCGAGCCTTCGCGCGATCGCCAGTGGTGCGACAACGTCCGGTGGCGACACGATGGCGCCCAGCACAAAGCCGACGGCCCAAGGCAGATGGAGAAGCCAGTGTGCGGCGCAGGCCACCGCGCAGGTGGTGAAAATCACCGCGCCGATGGCGAGCATCGAAATCGGGCGCAGATTGTATTTGAATTCGCGCCAGCTCATCGATACGCCGGCCGAATAGATCAGCGGAGGCAGCACCAGCAACAGCACCGCCTCCGGTTCCATCACGATCGGAGGCATGCCCGGCACGAATGCGAGCGCAACGCCGACAATAAGAAACACGATTGCGGGTGTGAGATCAAATTTGCGCGCGGCTATAGCAGCGGCGCAAAGCACGGTCAGAACCAGCAGGAATAACAGAAATTCCTGAGCCATCAGATCGCACTCGCGGCGATGTTGACCATCAAGGCCAGCAACGCGGTATTGAAGACGAAGGACACGACGCCATGCGCGGCCGCGGTGCGGCGGATGATCTTGTCGGTGATGCCGACATCTGAGACCTGTGCGGTCATGCCGACCACGAAGGAGAAATAGACGAAATCCCAATAGTCCGGATCGCCGCCGCCGGGAAACGCCAGGCCGCCAGTCTCGCCACGATAATATTCATGGGCGTAGTGCAGCGCGAATGTCGTGTGGATGGCGGCCCACGACAAAGCGATGGTCACGACCGCAAGCAGAAGCTGCATCTGTCCGCGGTTGGCCGCGCCGAGTTCGAGGACGATGGCGATGATGCTGGCGAGCGCCGCGGTGGAGGTCATGCCGAGAATAAAAAAGCGGCCGTCATCCTGAAGGGCGGCCTGCCTGCGCATGAATTCGGCGCCGCACGAGAAGACAGTCGTGAAAGCCAGCGAGAGATAGAGCACCAGTGAAACGTCCCAAGCCAGGAGAAGGCGCGTTGTCAGCCGCCAGGACCATGGCATGACAAGAAGAGAGGCAAGTCCGATGGCGATGGAGATGAATAGCCGGGGCCGCGAATAGACGACCCGCGCCGCCTTCGGCAACCGCTGAAGGCGCAGGAAGATGTCGTCCTCTTCCTTTTGCTTCGCCGGCGCCGATCGTTTTGCGCGGGTCGCGGCCTTCTTGGCTTTCATGACATCCTAGTTTTGCCGCTCGGCGACGAAGCGGGCGGCGGCTCGAAGAACATCGCCCTTCGCGCCGAACGGCGTCAATGCCGAATCCGCCTGCCTGAGCAGATCGCGCAGGCGCGCCTTCGCGCCGTCGACACCCAGCAGGGTGACGAAAGTGGTCTTGCCTGCTGCGGCATCCTGTCCCGCCGGTTTGCCGAGCGCCGCCGCATCGCCTTCGACATCGAGAAGATCGTCAGCGATCTGGAATGCCTCACCGAACAGATGTCCGTAAGTGTCGAGCGCGGCATATTGTTCCTTCGAGGCTTTGCCGAGTATCGCGCCGGCGATGCAGCCATATTTGAGCAGCGCGCCGGTTTTCATCTGCTGGAGCTTGGCGACATCGGGCGGCTCGGGATCGCCGAAGCGGCCTTCGCCGGCGAGGTCCATGATTTGTCCCCCGACCATGCCGCCGATGCCGGCGGCGCGCGCCAGCGCGCGTGTCAGCGCGAGGCGAATTGCCGGATCGCTGTGAATCTCGTCGCGGGTAATGATGTCGAACGCCAGTGTCAGCAACCCGTCACCGGCCAGGATCGCGGTCGCTTCATCGAATTTCTTATGCGAGGTCGGCCGTCCGCGTCGCAGATCGCTGTTGTCCATCGAGGGCAAATCGTCGTGGATCAGCGAGTAACAGTGGATGCATTCGAGTGCGGCTCCCGCGAGCAGTGCCGAGGAGCGTGGAACGCCGAACACGTCGGCGCTGGCGACCGTCAGGAACGGGCGCAGCCGCTTGCCGCCATTGAGGCTCGAATAGCGCATCGCCTCCATCAGCCGATGCGGCCGCAGGATTTCACCGGGTAGCGGCGCGTCGGACAGCAGCTGACCCAGCAGGGTTTCGGTGTCGGCGGCAGTTGCGTCGAGCAATTTCGTAAAATCTTGGGTCGAAAGGCTTTGGGTCGAAAGGCCGGTGGTCATCGCAAGCTCCAGAATTTGGCCGGACAATCCTTCATGGGACTGGCCACGTCAATTCCGGCAAGGGCTTGGGCGAAGGGATTTCTTACCAGCCGCCGCTTCTGGTAAACGTGCCGTCAGCGCGGTCCGCGAAGGGCCGAGCGCTTTCATGACCGCGAGGCGAGATGCGACCGGCGATCCGCGCAATTATTCTTACGGTGCTGGCGCTGGTGTTGCTGCCCTATATTTTGACCCCGTTTTATGCCCTCGGTCATCCGGTCTCGGCGCTGATGATCGGGCGCTGGCTGACGGGCGCGCCGGTGAAACGCACCTGGATCGACATCGGCGCCATGTCTCCGGCCTTGCCGCGTTCGGCCGTGGCCGCCGAGGACGCCCAATTCTGTTCCCACCACGGTATCGACTGGGATGCCTTGCACGATGTCATGGAGGACGCCGAGGACGGCGAGGTGACGCGTGGCGGTTCGACAATCACCCAGCAGGTGGCCAAGAACCTGTTTCTGTGGCCGGGCCGCAGTTTCATTCGCAAGGGGCTGGAGTTCCCGCTGGCGTTGTGGATCGACCTCGTGCTGCCCAAAAAGAGGATACTGGAATTATATCTGAATATCGCCGAGCTTGGCCCGGCAGGGCAATTCGGGGTGGAAGAGGGAGCACGTTATGCTTTCGGGCGCTCGGCGGCGGGGTTGTCGGCGCAGGAAGCCGCGCTTCTGGTTGCCACCCTGCCCAATCCGGTCAAGCGCAGCGCCCGCCAGCCGGGTCCTGCAGTTCGCAGGCTGGCTGGAACCTACATGGTGCGTGCCCAATCAGCCGAACTCGCGAATTGCTGGGGCCGAAATAGCGGATTTTAAGGCCATTTCCGCCCTTTCCGGGTCTAGCTTTCACCACATCCTTCCTCTATAAGCCCGTGCTCAATCCCAATTTTGCGACAGGGCAGCCCGCCAAGGGCGGCTGCTTTCGACCAGAGGACGAAGTTATGGCCGTTCCACGCAGGAAAACATCGCCGTCACGCCGTGGCATGCGCCGCTCCGCTGACGCCCTCAAGAAGCCGACTTATGTTGAAGACAAGGACTCGGGTGAATTGCGCCGTCCGCATCACCTCGACCTGAAGACCGGCATGTACAAGGGCCGTCAGGTTCTCAAGGTCAAGAAGGACGTCTAAAAGACGGTTCCGGTTTGCGCGGCTTTCGGGCCGCGCAACTATTTCTGAAGCCGACCCTAGGAATTAACCGGGTCCGGCAGCCAGATCCAACAAGCGACGTGCGTCCGAAACGATAGCGACAGAAAGCCCGGCCGATGACAATCGGTTTTCCGCTGCTTCTCATCCCGCTCGCGATTTACAACATCGTCGTCTTTCTGATGCCCGGCGTATCTTTCACCGCCGCGGTCGCGAACGTGCGCCTGATGTCGGGCGCCGACTGGCCGATGACCTTCGGCGATCTGCTGCTGGCGTGCGGGCTATTCCTTTTGCTGCTCGAGGCAGTCAAGGCGGCGCGTCCCGGCGCGAAATATCTCACCGACCATCTGCTGTCGCTCCTTGTTTTTGCAGCAGCGCTCGCCGAATTCCTTCTGCTTGGGCCGTTCGGCACTTCAACTTTCTTTCTGCTGACGGTCATGATGGCGGTTGAATTTCTGACCGGCACAGTCAATGCACTGCGCCACCGTAAATATCGCGCGGCCGACGATGCGCCTGTCGACAGTCACGATCTGCCGCAGGACGATCAGCTCGAACGGCCGAGTGCCGACGTGCCTGCGGGGACTCGGGGACCGCCGCCATCGCACCCCCCCTTGGTCGCGCCTCGTGCAGAACCCGAGATGCCGTCACCGTCAGCGTCGCCGGCTGTGCCGCCGGTTGAAAAGATTTCGCCGGCGATCCATGAGGATTCGGTCGGAAACATCAAGCCGGGACGAAAGATTTCAGAATGGAGCGTATCCGATCTGGTGCGCGATTCCGATCATGCGGATCAGCGGGAAGCGGCGCCCGTAAAAAAAACGTCCGAACAATAATTTTCTTTCAGGCAATCCGCGACAACAGGCGGCGCTTCGTGCGCGCGGCAGTCGAGGCTGCTGTTGCCGTGGCATCATAATACGACATCGCATCCGTAATGGACCCGCGCCGGAACACGCGGGTTTGAGGGATCTGCTCGGCGGTCGCGATCAAATGCGCCAGAAAAGCTGCAGCAGGGCGGTTTACGCGGGGCGCGTGCCCGGCGACGGGCGCAGTCCGCAAAACAAGCGCCGTTGAAGGCTGCGCGTCTGCGCGAGCAGAGACTTTTTCAGGCGCCGTTGCGTGGCACCGCTGTTCATCGCCGCAGCCCGTTGCCGCGCTTGAACATTTGCTGACCTTCATCTGGCAGTCGCGGATATAGATACCGGCTCCCTGCGGCATGTCTCGTTTCGAGACACATTTTCTGTCCATGAGTATCATCGCAAAGCACGTGCCTGGTTTTGGCAACGCTTCAGCAGCCCGTTGGATCAATTCGAAAGCCCGATTTTCTTATATTCTTTAGGATCCATCCCTAGGCTCCCCGCCACTGAACGCATTATTCTTGTGGGCGAATCAACCCGACTGTGCCGGATCGAGGCAGTTTTTGACCGCAGCGCAAAATTCGAATGTGACTGTGATGGTGACAGCGGAGGAAGACGATCTTCTTCTGTCCGCCGCGCCGCGCATTCTCGAGACACTCGGCCAGGCCAGCTTCGTCTGGGACATCGCTGGCGATAGCATTCACTGGAGCGGCAACACAGGCGATGTGCTTCATGGCTTCTCGCCTGACGTGTTGTCGCAAGCGAGCAAGTTTGCGAAACTGATCGAGCCCAAAAGCTCCGTCCGGTCCGATGCGGTGCTGAACGGCTCGGCAAAAGACGAAGGTTCAGGCGTCCTTTATCAGATCGAATATGGGCTTCGCGCCGCCGCTTCCGTGCCGGTCCTCTGGGTGGAGGAAACGGGGCGCTGGTTCGCCGGACCTGATGGCCACGCTGTTCGCGCCGAAGGTATTCTGCGTATCAATAGCGAGCATCACGCCCGCGAAGAGCAACTCCTCAAGCTGTCGCAGCACGATCCGTTGACAGGTGAATTGAACCGCACCCGTCTCGCCACCGCTTTGGCCGAGGCGATTGAAGAGGCCGCGCGCTTCCGTTCGTCTTTCGCTTTCATGCTGATCGGGATTGATCATCTTGCTCGGCTGAACGAGGCCTTCGGTTTCGATGTCGCCGATGAGGTCATTTTCGAAATATCCCGGCGCATCAGGACGCGATTGCGCGGCGGAGATGTGATGGGCCGCTTTTCGGGAAACAAGTTCGGCCTCATTCTGAAAAACTGCACCGTCGACGACAAGCGCGCCGCTGCGGAGCGTTTTCTCTCGGCCGTGCGCGACGAGGTCGTGCCGACCCGCTCCGGGCCGGTATCTGTGACGGTCTCGATCGGGGCAATCAGCGCACCGCGTTACGCACGCACCCCCGAGGAAGCGATGAGCCGCACCCAGGAGGCGCTGGCGAGCGCGAAGGCGCGTCGTCGCGGATCGTTCATGGCGTGGCGGCCGAATGTCGAACGCGACGCCCAGCGCAAGGTCAATATTCGGGTCACCGACGAGATCGTCACCGCGCTGAACGAGCGGCGTATCGTGATGGCTTTCGAGCCCGTGGTCGATACGGCCTCGCGGGAATCCGCTTTTTACGAGGCGCTGGTGCGGATGCGCCGTGACGACGGCGAATTCTCGCTTGCACTGGACATCGTGCCGACAGCCGAAAAGCTCGGGCTCATCCGTCTTGTCGATCACCGGGTGCTGGAGCTTGTGGTTGGCGAGTTGCACGCCGCGCCGGACGTGCAGATGAGTCTGAACATCTCGCCGGACACCACCATGGACCCGAACTGGTGGGCCAGCATCGAATCGCTGTTCCGTTCGTGTCCAGGCGTCGCCGAGCGGCTGATCGTCGAAATCACCGAAACCGTCGCGATTCAGGATCTCGACGATGTGCGCGGCTTTGTGACCCGGCTGAAGAATCTCGGTAGCCGCATCGCTATCGATGATTTCGGCGCGGGCTACACTTCGTTCCGCAACTTGCGCAAACTCGGCGTGGATATCGTCAAGATCGACGGTGCGTTCGTGCAGAACATCGCGCGGTCGTCGGATGATCGCGCTTTCGTGCAAACCATGATCGATCTCGCGCACCGCCTCGACATCAAGACGGTCGCCGAATGGGTTCAGGATGAAGAATCGGCAGGGCTGCTGCGCAGCTGGGGCTGCGATTACATTCAAGGCCGCCTGATCGGTCTCGCCGGTGTCGGCAGGCCGTGGGAAACCGCAAGCGCCGCCGCCGGAACTATGTCAACGGATAAACGGGCGCCGGCCGCCGCGATCTAGAAATACGCGTCAGGCGTTTTCGTCGCCCGGTTTGGCCAGCCGGTCGAGCCGGTCCTGCATGTCTTTCATCTGACGCTTCAGATCGTCGATGTCGTCGGTCTCTGCCGGCTCGGAGGATGGCGTTTCGCCTGCAGCCGCGAGATCGCTTCGGGGCTGCGCGCCGAAGGGTTTGAACATCGCGAAGGTGCGCTCGAATATTTCCATATTACGGCGGACCTGCTCTTCGAGCGGCGCGAACGGCGTGCCGCTGAACGTATCGGCCATCTGCTTGCGGAATTTTTCCTGCTCGCGGGTCAGCGTATCGATCGACTGTTCGAGATATTTCGGCACGACCATCTGCATGCTGTCGCCGTAGAAGCGGATCAGCTGACGAAGGAAAGTGGTGGGCAAAAGATTCTGGCCCGCCTTGTTTTCCTGCTCGAAAATAATCTGCGCCAGAACCGAGCGCGTGATGTCGTCGCCGGTCTTGGCGTCGTACACCAGAAAATCCTCGCCGGTCTTCACCATCGCAGCGAGATCTTCGAGCGTGACATAGGTGGAGGTGCCGGTGTTGTAGAGCCGGCGATTGGCGTATTTCTTGATCGTGATGGGCTGGTCGGATTTGGCCATGAACGCTCACACATAAACACCGAGGACAGGAACCGCCGACCAAAACCGGGGCGGTGCAGCAATGCGATGCACAAAGTAAGCATTTTCAATGCGCCTCGGCTACCGATTTGTGCAGCACGGTTAATATGCTGGCATATGACGCAACTGCGAGATAGAACACAAAGTGTTCAATCTTGCGTCTGGCTGTTTTGCCCAAACGGCTTAAGTTAACGGCGGCGAGCGTCGTCCGGCGCCCTGCCCCAAACCTGTCAGGAGATGTTTCATGTCCGACGATGTCGTAATCGTCAGCGCCGCTCGCACCGCCGTCGGCGCGTTCAACGGTGCGTTCGCAAATACCCCAGCCCATGAACTTGGCGCCGTCGCCATCAAGGCTGCCTTGGATCGCGCGGGCGTTGAGCCTGGCCGCGTTTCCGAAGTCATCATGGGCCAGATTCTTACGGCCGGCGAGGGACAGAATCCGGCGCGTCAGGCGTCGATCAAGTCTGGTATCCCGATCGAGAGCCCGGCCTGGGGTGTTAACCAGCTTTGCGGTTCTGGATTGCGCTCCGTCGCGCTCGGTTACCAGGCGCTGAAGAACGGCGATTCCGATGTCGTCGTTGCCGGCGGCCAGGAATCGATGAGCATGGCGCCTCATGCCCAACATCTGCGCGGCGGTGTGAAAATGGGCAATTTCGAGCTCGTGGACACGATGATCAAGGACGGCCTGTGGGATGCCTTCAACGGCTATCACATGGGTAACACCGCCGAGAACGTCGCCAAGCAATATCAGATTACCCGTCAGCAGCAGGACGAGTTCGCCGTGGCCTCTCAGCAGAAAGCCGAGGCGGCGCAGAAGGCCGGCAAGTTCAAGGACGAAATCGTTCCTTTCGTCATCAAGACGCGCAAGGGCGATATCACCGTCGATACCGACGAATATCCCCGCCACGGCGCGAATATCGAGTCCATGGCAAAACTGAGGGCCGCCTTTGAAAAGGATGGGACGGTCACTGCCGGCAACGCATCCGGCATCAATGACGGGGCCGCCGCGGTGGTCCTGATGACCGCCAAACAGGCTGCCAAGGAAGGCAAGACGCCGCTCGCGCGGATCGTGTCCTGGGGGCAGGCCGGCGTCGATCCGGCTATCATGGGAACGGGACCGATCCCGGCGTCGCGCACGGCTCTGAAACGTGCGGGATGGAAGGTCGAGGACCTCGATCTGATCGAGGCCAATGAGGCCTTCGCGGCTCAGGCTTGCGCGGTCAACAAGGACCTCGGCTGGGATACGAAAAAGGTCAACGTCAATGGCGGCGCGATTGCCATCGGACACCCAATCGGCGCGTCCGGTGCGCGCGTTCTGGTAACGCTGCTGCATGAAATGCAAAAGCGAAACGCCAAGAAGGCTCTTGCCACGCTTTGCATCGGCGGCGGCATGGGCATTGCCATGTGCGTGGAGCGCTGACGCGCGTCCTTCTCGCAACCGCAGTAAAATCAACTGCGCTGCACAACAATAAATCACGAGCCCGGCCGCATTCCGATGCTGCCGGGCTTTTGTTCTTGCGGCACATGTCATTCACCGGATATTCAAAACGAATAAGAACTCGCGTGAGGTGAAGGACGTATTGGCATGGCGCGCACAGCACTGGTTACCGGAGGAACGCGCGGCATCGGCGCCGCGATCAGCAAGGCTCTTAAAGGTGCCGGTTACAGCGTCGTCGCGACATATGCGGGGAACGACGACGCCGCCGCGAAATTCAAACAGGAAACCGGTATTCCTGTTTACAAATGGGATGTCTCGTCGTTCGACGCTTGTGCCGACGGGATCAGGAAGGTCGAGGCGGAAGTTGGGCCAATCGACATTCTCGTCAACAACGCCGGCATCACGCGCGATGTGCCGTTTCACAAAATGACTTTCGATCAGTGGAACGCCGTGATGAACACCAATCTCGGATCGCTGTTCAACATGACAAGGCAGGTGATCGAAGGCATGCGCGCGCGCAAATTCGGCCGTATCATCAATATCTCCTCGATTAACGGACAGAAGGGTCAATTTGGCCAGGTGAATTATTCCGCAGCCAAGGCGGGCGATATCGGATTCACCAAGGCGCTGGCGCTGGAGACGGCGCGGGGCGGAATCACGGTGAATGTGATTTGCCCCGGCTACATCAATACCGAAATGGTTCAGGCGGTGCCGAAGGACGTGCTGGAGCAAAAGGTGATCCCGCAGATCCCGCTCAACCGTCTTGGCGAGCCGGAAGAGGTCGCGCGGACCGTTGTGTTCCTGGCTTCCGACGATTCGGGATTTATCACCGGCTCAACGCTCACGATCAACGGCGGCCAGTATCTGCATTGATCTGCCGGGATATTATCTGACGCCGCGAACATGACGCCGCGCGCCGCGACTTTGATCGGTCTGGCGGCGATTGTGATGTGGTCGCTTCTGGCGGCGCTGACCGTTGCAACCGGGCAGGTGCCCGTTTTTCAATTGCTGGCGATGACATTCGCGATCGGCGCCTGCATCGGTCCTGTGATGTGGTACTTTCGGCCCGGCTCGTTCGCAGCCTTGCGCCAGCCGTTTGGTGTGTGGCTGGTTGGAATCGGCGGGTTGTTCGGTTACCACGCGCTGTATTTTCTGGCTTTGCGTTTTGCGCCACCGGCCGAAGCAGGGCTGTTGAATTATCTCTGGCCGCTACTAATCGTGCTGTTGTCCTCGCTGCTGCCGGGCGAGAGGCTCGCTGTGCATCATATTGTGGGAGCGTTGCTCGGCTTCGCCGGTACAGTGGTTCTGCTTGCTGGCCGCGCCAGTGTGGGGTTTGCGGCGTCATCCATTCCGGGACTTGTGGCGGCGTTCGTCGCGGCCTTTGTCTGGGCGGGCTATTCGGTGATGTCCCGCCGTTTCGCTGCCGTCCCAACCGACGTCGTGGCTGGCTTTTGCCTTGCCACTGCGTTGCTCGCGGCGCTCTGTCATTTTACCTTTGAAAGAACAGTCTGGCCCGACACATTGATGCAATGGACAGCAATCATTGCGCTCGGCGTCGGTCCGGTCGGCATCGCCTTTTTCGCATGGGACATCGGCATGAAGCGCGGCGATATTCGTGTTCTGGGCGCAATGTCCTACACGACGCCGCTGCTTTCGACATTCTTTCTGATCGTTGCGGGATATTCGGAGCCTACGGCGGCATTGGGCATCGCGGCGCTTCTGATCGCGGGCGGCGGTCTCATCGCCGCGAAAGATACGATCTTCAAGCGCGGCGCGTAGGCGTCCAGCCGGACGGCGCCAACTCGAATCCCGAAAATTCAAATCCCGGCGCAACGGTGCAGCCCACGAGTGTCCACTCGCCAAGGCTGCGCGCCGATTGCCATGCGCCTCTGGCAACAACGGCTTGCGGCGCGTGGCCCGCGACAAGATCGTTGCCGAGATGAATATCATGCGATCCGTCGGTTGCGGTTACGCTCAACAGAAGCGGATCGCCCGCATAATAGTGCCAGATCTCGACGGCATCGACGCGGTGCCAGTGCGATACTTCTCCGCGCGCGAGCAGAAAATAGATCGCGGTCGAGGCCGCACGCCCGCCGGGATTGTGTGAATCGCGAAACGTTTCGCGATAATGCCCGCCTTCGGGGTGCGGCTTCAGATCGAGCCCGGTGATGATGTCTGCGGCGGTCAGCAGGCCGGCGTTCATCAGGATTTGTTCTTGCGCTCGCGGATTTCACCAAAAACGGCCGCGGCCGGCTTGCCGGCAAGACCGACGGCGGTGGCAACAGACGGCACGTCGGCGCGCAGGAACACGTTGGCCTCCTTTTCTTCGCCCAATAGCGAAGGAATTGTCGGTTTGTTCGCCGCGCGCAGCTTCGTGACTTCGTCGGCGCGTTTTTTTAATGCAGGGTTATCCGGCTCGATGGTGAGCGCGAACTTCACATTGGCGGCCGTATACTCATGCCCGCAATAGACGCGGGTTTCATTGGGCAACGCGCGCAGCTTGAGAAGCGAATCCCACATCATGGGATAGGTGCCCTCGATCACGCGGCCGCATCCGATCGAGAACAGCGTATCGGCGCAGAACAGCGCGTGCTCGCTGTCGAACATGTAGCTGATGTGGTCGAGGGTGTGGCCCGGTGTCGCCAGCACCCGCGCCGAAAGATTGCCCACCTTCACGACGTCGCCTTCCTTCACGCGCTGATCGACCAGCGGAATCGGTGTGCCATTGTCATGCGGTGCCAGCACGCGGCATTTGTATTTGCGTTTCAGCTCGTCGATGCCGCCGACATGATCGGCGTGATGATGCGTCACAAGAATGTCGGTGAGCGTCCAGCCTTCACGCTCCAGCGCGGCGAGGATCGGGCCGGCTTCCGGCGCGTCGATCGAGGCGGTGGCCTTGGTTGCCGGATCGTGAATGAGATAGCCGAAATTATCGGACAGGCACGGAAACACGCGAATTTCAGCGGTCATGACATCTCCATCATGCTTGCGGGGGAGCGTATAACACACCCGCGACAACGGATGAAAGTACGCGTTAACGCCCAAAATTAGCGATGGCATGACAATGCCGTACCTCACGGTGCTGCGCAGGCTGTATCGTGTGCCGGGACGTGGTAATCTGCGGGCATGTCCATCGACGTGATCGATCTTCGCAATTTCTACTCGCAGCGCATTGGCGTCGTCGCGCGGCGGCTCATCAATCGCGGTATCGAGACGCGCTGGCCGCACGCGCAGGGCATGCGGGTGCTCGGTCTCGGCTACCCGACACCCTATCTCGGGTTGTTCCGCGATAATTGCGAGCGTTGCATTGCCTTCATGCCTGCTGCGCAGGGCGTCTTGAAATGGCCGACGGCGCGCCCGACTCTGGCGACGCTGGTCGATGAATGTCTGCTGCCGCTGCCGGATTCGTCGGTGGATCGTATCCTTCTGGTTCACGCGCTCGAAATGTCCGACGATCCCGAGGGATTGCTGCGCGAGGTGTGGCGTGTGCTTGCGCCATCGGGACGCATGCTGGCGGTGATTCCCAATCGCCGCGGCGTCTGGACCCGCACCGACAATACGCCGTTCGGTCATGGCCGGCCTTATTCGCGCTCGCAGATCACGCAGCTGTTGCGGCAGACCTGGTTTACGCCGATCGCCTGGGGCGAGGCGCTATTCGTGCCGCCTATCGACGGCGGCTGGATTCTGCGTTCGGCGATGGCGTGGGAAAAAATCGGCGCGGCGTTGTCGTCGCCGTTTCCGGGTGTGTTTATCGTCGAGGCGTCGAAGCAGGTCTATCGCGCGATCCCCGCACACCGCGAACGAACGCGTCTCATCCCATCGATGAAGCCGGTGCTCGTGCCGACGCCTTCACCGAGGTGATGTCAGAAAAACGCGCGCATCTTCGTCGATGCGCGCGAATTCAGGTCTTTTAGTCGTTTCCTGGATTGAAATCGTCGGCCGCCTGCGCGGTGCCGTTGTCCGCAGGAAGCGGCGCTCCCTCCGGGCGCGGACGGCGGCGGCGGCGATGTGCGTAACGTTCGCCCTGACCGTTGGATTCGTAACCGCCAACGGGAGGCTGCGCACCGCCGGTGATGAACGAAGGCAGGCCAACCGTGTCGCCGTTGTTCTGTATTGCCGGCTGCGGACGATTGTCGCGATAGGCCTCGCGCGGTTGCGGCTGCTCTCGCGGCACAAATTGCGGCTGCGGCTGCGCCACGGGCTGCGGTGCGAAGCCGGGCTCGGCGCCGAAATTCGAATAGCCGTCGGCATCGTCGCCCATATCGTCCGACATCTCGTTGTTGTCGGGGCGCGGCTGCTGCTGCGGTTGCTGCTGGCGCAGCTGCTCCTGCGCGGCGGCGATCAGGCGGAAATAATGTTCGGCGTGCTGGTAGTAGTTTTCCGCCGCGACCGGATCGCCCGACGAGCGGGCGTCGCGCGCCAGTTGCACGTATTTCTCGGCCACATGAGATGCGGTGCCGCGGATCTTGATGTCGGGACCGTTCGATTCGAACACCCTGGTCATCGGGTTCTGGCCGCGCCGATTATTGTTGTGATTGTTATTGTTGTTCGAGCGGTTGTTACGCATACGCTTGTTGTTCTGACCGTTTCTCATGTCGTGCCTTTAATTGCCGATCTGAATCGTGGTGGTCGCAGGAAGACAATGCCGCGCATGTGCGCGGGTTGCGTCATGTGGTTCCAGTTCGAACTTGCCGTTCGTCGCGTTCAACAAAGACGCGTCCCTTCAATGCCGACGGGCAAGGCCCTGCGGTGGGACCGGTTCATCCCGATTGCTCGGGCTTGAGATCGCTCCGGTCTTGAGTTTCATCGTTAAATGTTCGAGCGCAAAATCAGGCTTTCGTCCGCTTTGCGGTCCCGGGCAGCGCGGCACTTTTGGCCGTCGCGCTCGACGTGATCCGCTTTTTCAGGAACCTTCGCTCGGCGGTTCTCGATTCCAATAACTTTGATCAAGAACTCTGGGTGTCGACCCGCCTCTCTGACGGGATTATCGACCCTGAACCGATGGTGTGGCCGGAACCTAATCGCTCCCGGGCGATAATCCAAGCGATTTTTTTGCCTTTAGAACCGCATATTAACGGGCATTTTCCGGCCGATAACACACCTGTCAATACCGCCCAGATCGCGGCGGGGAGGCGCCTCGGCTGTGAGTCGCACCGCTCTCATGATGTCCTGCACGGCAGTGTCCTGGCCCGCTCCGACCTCGAAAATCAGCGCGCCGCCGGGTCCAAGCAGTTCGCAGGCGGCCGGCGCAATCGCGCGGTAGGCGTCCAGCCCGTCATCACCCCCGTCCAGTGCGATGTGGGGATCATGGTCGCGGACATCAACCGCCAGCCGGTTAATTTCGCGGGACGCAACATAGGGCGGGTTCGAGACGATGAGATCGAACGGACCGGTGAGCGCTGAAGCGTAAACACACTCCACAAAGGCCGCGCGCGCGCCGAGCCCGAGTTTTTGCGCGTTGTGGCGCGCGGTCTCCACCGCCTCGCGGCTGATATCGGTGCCGATGCCGGTCGCGTGTGGCAATTCCGAAAGTAGCGCCAGCAGGATCGCGCCGGAACCCGTGCCGATGTCGGCGATGCGCAGCGCATCGCCCGCGCGATTTTCGCTTCGCACGATTTCCAACGCCGCCTCGACCACGGTTTCGGTATCCGGACGCGGCACCAGAGTTGCCGGCGACAGATCGAACGACAGCCCGAAGAACTCCTTGCGGCCGAGAATGCGCGCGACCGGCTCGCCGGCGAGGCGTCTTTGCGCGAATGAACTCAGGATTAAAGCGTCATGAACTGTCATCTGGCGCGCGCCCTGCGCGATCAGACCCGTCAGGTCGAGCCCCAGCGCCTCGCCGACCAGCATCCGCGCGTCGAGCTCCGGCGAATCGAGTCCGCAGGAGGCGAATGAGGCGGCGAGCCTGCGCCTCGCATCGTCAATGCTCAGTCCCTCGAAGCCGCTCGCGCCGTTCACGCCGACGCGCCTTCGGCGGCGAGCAGCGCCGCCTGATGTTCGGTGGTGAGCGCATCGACCAGTTCGCCGAGCGCTTCGCCCGCGATCACCTGCGGCAATTTATAGAGCGTGAGGTTGATGCGGTGGTCGGTCACGCGGCCTTGCGGAAAATTGTAGGTGCGGATGCGCTCCGAGCGATCGCCGGAGCCGACCTGGCCCTTGCGGTCGGCGGAGCGTTCCGAATCGATGCGCTGACGCTCGGCGTCGTAGATGCGCGATCGCAGGATGTTCATCGCGCTGGCGCGGTTCTTGTGCTGCGAACGGCTGTCCTGCATGTTGACCACGATGCCGGTCGGAATATGCGTGATGCGGATCGCCGATTCGGTCTTGTTGACGTGCTGCCCGCCGGCGCCCTGCGCGCGCATGGTCTCGATCCGCAAATCCTCGTCTCGAATGTGCAGGTCCACTTCTTCGGCTTCGGGCAACACGGCGACGGTGGCGGCGGAGGTGTGAATGCGGCCCGACGCTTCGGTGTCGGGCACGCGCTGCACGCGATGGACGCCGGATTCGAATTTCAGCTTGGCATAGGCGCCGCGCCCGCGCACTTCCGCGATGATTTCCTTGTAGCCGCCCATGGTGCCTTCGCTGGCCGAGATCACCTCGACCTTCCAGCCCTGCAGCGCGGCGAAGCGTTCGTACATGCGGAACAGGTCGCCGGCGAACAGCGAGGCTTCGTCGCCGCCGGTGCCGGCGCGAATTTCGAGCACCACGTTGCGCTCGTCCATCGCGTCTTTCGGCAGCAGCGCGACGCGGATGTTCTGTTCGAGCGCGTCCTGTTTGGCGGCGAGAGCCGGCCGCTCGCTCTCCGCCATGGCGCGCATGTCCGCATCGGTCGCCGGATCGGCGATCATCGCGTCGATGCCCGCGATTTCCTCACCCGCCGCGCGCCAGGCCTTCACCGCTTCGACGACAGGGCTGAGTTCGCTGAGTTCGCGCGTCGCGCGCACATAGGCGTCGGACGATAATTGTCCGAGCAGTTCGTGTTCGAGCGCCGCGTGGCGGGCCAGAAGAACATCAAGTTTGGCTTGCGGGAGCATTTGGAAAATCTCAAAACAGCGAAAGGAGGAAGCGAGCGGAAAGCAACAAGACAGCCCGCTACAACGCCAGTCCTTCGGCTTCGGCGAATTCCGTCAGCTTCTGGCGGATCGACACGCTGCCGGTCGGCGCTTCCAGCAGCTTCGTCATCAGGGCTTCGGCCTTCTTCGTGTCGAGATCGAGAATCATGGCCTTGACCGGCCCGTGTGCGGTTGCCGACAGCGACAGCGAACGATAGCCGAGTGCGACCAGCGTCAGCGCGCCGAGCGTGGAGGAGGCCATCTCGCCGCACAGCGAGCAGACCTTGCCCGCGGCGATCGTCTTGCGGGCGATGTCGCGCAATGCCCGAAGGATCGGCGCGGACAGCGTGTCGAAACGGTCGGTGACGCGGGCATTGCCGCGATCGACCGCGAACATGAACTGGAACAGATCGTTCGAGCCGACCGAGATGAAGTCGACGCGCTCGATCAGTTCGTCGAGCTGATAGAGCAGCGCGGGGACCTCGACCATGGTGCCGACATCGATGCGTTCGGGCAGCGTGTGGCCGTGCTGGCGCAAATAAGTCAGTTCGCGCTCGATCATGGTCTTGGCCTGATCGAACTCGCGCACCTCGCTGACCATCGGGAACATGATGCGCAGCGCGCGGCCGCTACCGGCGCGCAGCAGTGCGCGGATCTGGCCGCGCAACAGGCCCGGACGATCGAGGCCGAGACGGATCGCGCGCCAGCCGAGCGCGGGATTTTCCTCGATGATCGTATCCATATAGGGCAGCGCCTTGTCGCCGCCGATGTCGAGCGTGCGGAAGTTCACCGGCCTGTCATGGGCCGCGTCGAGCACCGCGCGATACAGCGCAAGCTGCTCGCTGGTGCGCGGCAGGCTCGGGCTGACCATGAATTGCAGTTCGGTGCGGAACAGTCCGATGCCTGCGGCGCCGGTGTCCTCGATATGCGGCAGGTCGATGACAAGGCCCGCGTTGAGCATCAGATCGACCTTCTGGCCGTCCTTGGTGATGCAGGGCTTGTCGCGCAGTTCGCGGTACTGCTCCTGCCGCCGCGCGCGGAAACGCACGCGCTCGGCATAGGCCGACTGGATTTCCTGCGACGGGCGCACATAGATCGAGCCGGAGGTGCCGTCCACGATGATCGCGTCGCCCTGATCGGCGATGCCGGCCGCGTTCGGCACTTCGCCGATGGCCGGAATGCCGAGCGCGCGAGCCACGATGGAAACGTGCGAATTGGACGTGCCTTCCTCCAGCACGAGGCCGCGCAATTTGTTGCGATCGTAGTCGAGCAGGGCGGCCGGGCCCATCGCGCGCGCGATCAGGATGGAATTGTCGGGCATCTGCTCGCGCGAGGGCGCGTGATCGCGCCCAACCAGCTGGCGCATCAGGCGGTGGCCGAGATCCTCAAGGTCATGCAGCCGGTCGCGCAGATAGGGATCGGTCGAGCGCAGCATGCGTGCGCGGGTATCGGACTGCACGCGCTCCACCGCGGCCTCGGCGGTGAGGCCGGTGGCGACGGCTTCCAGCAGCTTGTGCTGCCAGCCCTGATCGTTGGCGAACATGCGATAGGCTTCGAGCACGTCGCGGTGGTCGCCGCCCTCGGCGACGTCGCCGCGCTCGAGCAGGCGGTCGAGATCGGCGCGCAGTTTCGCGATCGCCTGTTCGAGCCGCTTGGTTTCCTTCGGCACGTCCTCGGCGATGTAGTTGGTGATGACGACGCGCGGTTCATGCAGCACGACATGACCCATGGCGATGCCGTCGGAAAGGATCGCGCCTGTCTTGTGCAGCGAGTGGCGGGCGGCGGGCTCGGCGCCGGGCCGGGCCAGTGCGGAGAGTTCGCCGGAGGCGATCATCTCGGCCAGCACCATCGCGGTGGTCTGCAGCGCCTCGACTTCCTCCTCGACATAGGTGCGGTGGGCGCGGTTTTGCACCACCAGCACGCCAAGCGTGTTGCCGGCGCGCAGGATCGGCACGCCGAGGAAGGAGTGATAGATTTCCTCGCCGGTTTCCGGACGGTACGAAAATGCCGGGTGGCTTTGCGCGTCCGAGAGATTCAGCGCCTGCGCCTCGCTGGCGACGAGACCGACAAGGCCTTCATGCGCGGTCAGCACCGTTTGGTGGACGGCGTCGCGGTTGAGGCCCTCGGTGGCGTAGAGCTCAAGGGTGTTATCGACGCGCAGGACGTAAACCGAGCAGACCTCCGCCACCATGTTGGCGGCGATCAGCACCACGATCTTGTCGAGCCGCTCCTGCGCGCTGACCTGTTCGGCCATCACCTCGCGGAGCCGTCTCAACAAGACGCGGGGGCCTCCCAGCGCGCTCCGCATGCGGCGATGTCCTCCCTTGAGCGCTTCTCCGGCCGATCCGGGCGGCGCTGGTTAATCCGTTGAAATAACGTGCCTTCTGGCACAGGGCCTGAGTCGGAATTTGGGCCGGAAAACGGGACGCTGCGGACCGCGGCGGGTCGAAATCCGGGCACAATCCGCGCCTGCCCTTGGGTGTGGCTATAGCGAATTGACGCTCGTTTTGCCAAGCAAAAGACCTGCCATCGCGTGCCGGAAACGCTCAAAAGGCGGCGACGCCGGGAGGCGAAAGGGGCCAACGTTTCGGCTTGTCAGGCTGGCAGCGCCATCAGGGAATTATAGCCGTTCCAGATGATCTGGATACCGAGGCAGAACAGGATGAAAGCCGACAGACGCATGACAATGGTGGTCCCGCGCTCGCCAAGTCTGCGGACGATGCGTTCGGCAAAGGCGTAGCTGACGTAAATCGTGATTGCGACGGCGAGAAGTCCGGCAATCGCGCCCCCGGCCACCAGCGCAAACTGCGCGTAATCGGTGGCAGGCCGCTGGCTTCCCAGTGTCACCGCCACCGAAATCGAGCCCGGGCCGACGGTGAGCGGCATGGTCAGGGGGTAAAAGGCGTCGATCGACTGGCCGGGTTCGTTATCGCTGGCGCTGCGCTGGGCCTGCGATTTTTCGTCGTCCGAATGCAGCAGGTTCCAGCCGAAGGCGGCGACCACCATGCCGCCGGCGATTCGCACGATGGGCAAGGTGATGCCGAAAAATTCCAGCACGTGCGAGCCGATGAACAGCGAGCCGAGCAACAGGAAAAAGCCGTTGATCGAAACGGCGCGCGCCAGCGCCTGACGCTTGTCGTCGGCGCCCTGCGTCAGGCGGAGGAAGATCGGCGCATTGCCGACCGGATTGACGATCGGAAACAGGCCGGCAAAAACCAGCAGGAAGGCATGTGTGACGCTGCTCAAGCTGCTCACGGCCCGCGCCTTTTCTGTTTCCGCTCTTCCCTTGTGGGAGAGGGGAAAAGGAAAACTTTTGACAGTCCTTTACGCCTGATCCAGCCCATACAGCGTATGGAGCGTTCGCACGGCAAGCTCAGTATAGGCCGCGTCGATCAGAAGCGAAAACTTGATTTCCGAGGTCGTGATGGCGCGGATGTTGATGTTGCGCTCGGACAAAGCGGCAAATGCCTTCGCCGCGACACCGGCATGGCTGCGCATGCCGACCCCGATCACCGACACCTTGGCGACGTCGGTCGCGGTGTCGAGCTTGGTGTAGCCGATCTTGTCCTTCGCCTTCTCGATGGTGTCCTTGGCGCGGACGAATTCGGAGGCCGGAACGGTGAAGGTGAGGTCGGTGAACTTGCCGTCGTCGGACACGTTCTGCACGATCATGTCCACGTTGATGCTGCCTTCGGCGAGCGGGCCGAAGATCGAGGCGGCAACCCCGGGCTTGTCCTGAATGTGACGCACGGAAATCTGGGCTTCGTCCTTGGAAAAGGCGATCCCGGTGACGACTTGGCTTTCCACGATTTCCTCCTCGCTGCAAATCAGCGTTCCCGGCGGCGTGCCGTGCGGATCGATATCTTCGGGCTTGTCGAAGCTGGAGCGGACGAACACCGGCACATTGTGCACGAGGCCAAGCTCGACCGAGCGGACCTGAAGCACCTTGGCGCCCTGCGAGGCCATTTCCAGCATTTCCTCGAACGCGACCTTGTCCAGCCGCCGCGCCTTCGGCACCACGCGCGGATCGGTGGTGTAGACGCCATCGACATCGGTGTAGATGTCGCAGCGGTCGGCATGGATCGCCGCCGCGATCGCGACCGCCGACGTATCGGAGCCGCCGCGGCCGAGCGTGGTGATACGCCCGCTTTCGACATTCATGCCCTGGAAGCCGGCGATCACCGCGACTTCCTTGGAGTCCTTGAAGCGCCTGATGAGTTCGCTGCCGTCGATGCCGGTGATGCGCGCCGAGGCGTGCGCGTCGTCGGTCTGGATCGGAATCTGCCAGCCCTGCCACGAGCGTGCCGGAATGCCGAGCGACTGCAGCGCAATCGCGAGGAGGCCGGAAGTGACCTGTTCGCCGGAGGCGACGATGGCGTCGTACTCGCGCGCGTCATGCAGCGCGGACGTTTCCCTCGCCCAGCCGACCAGTTCGTTGGTCTTGCCCGACATCGCCGACACCACGACGGCGACCTCGTGCCCGGCATCGACCTCGCGCTTGACGTGGCGCGCGACGTTGCGGATACGCTCGATATTGGCGACGGACGTGCCGCCGAATTTCATGACAAGGCGGCCCATTTTCGTATCGCGAAGGACGGTCCCGTTGGAGTTGTGCGTGAGGGGCCGGTTCCGTGCAAAACCGCAGCACCGGCCTGAAAAGGCGGCTATACATAGCCGCGCCGGGCTCGGCAAGCCCGCGCGGCGGAAAGACAAGCCCGGCGGCGGTGGCTGACCCGCAAGGTTAAGGAATAAGGCGGAGCGATCATGGCGCGCTATGTGGACAGCATTCTGCAGCCCGGCGAAAAGCTGCTCTATTCCACGACGCTGCACGGCATTATCTATCTGCCGGGCATGCTGTGTTTCGCCGCCGGCGCGGCGTGTCTTGCCGGATTCGCGGCGTTTCCGCCGCTGCTGGTCGGAGCCGCCCTGTTCGCCGTGATCGGGTTCATGCTGGCGCTGCGGGCGTGGTTCAAGCGCTGGACAACCGAAACCGACGTCACCACCATGCGCGTGGTTCACAAGGAGGGCTTCATCCAGCGGCGCACCTTCGAGATGAGTCTCGACAAGGTCGAAAGCGTCGATGTCGACCAGAGCGTCTGGGGACGGCTGTTCGGCTGGGGCGACGTGACCATTCGCGGCGTCGGCGAGGGCGCCAAAACCATCAGGATGATCGCCTCGCCGATCGAATTCCGCAATCACATCACCGCCCGCTAGCGGGTCAACACAGAACAAGAAAAGCCGTCAGAAACACATGACCGACAGCAACGCCACATCCGCCAATGCTTCATCCGCTTCCGTCGATCCCACCGAGATCGCCCGGTTCTCCAAGCTCTCGCAGGAATGGTGGGACCCGAACGGCAAGATGAAGCCGCTGCACGCGATCAATCCGCTGCGGCTGGCCTATATCCGCGACGCCGCCTGCCGCAGGTTCGACCGCAATCCGAAAAGCCTGAACTGTCTTTCTGGCCTGCGCATTCTCGATATCGGCTGCGGCGCGGGGCTTCTGTGCGAACCGCTGACGCGGCTCGGCGCCGAGGTGATCGGCGTCGATCCCTCGGCGACCAATATCGCGGTGGCCAGGCTTCACGCCGAGCGTGGGCATCTGTCGATCGACTACCGCTGCACCACCATCGAGGAAATGGACCCGCGCGAGCGCTTCGACATCGTGCTGGCGATGGAAGTGGTCGAGCATGTCACCGATGTCGGCGCGTTTCTGGAGCGCTGCGCGAAAGTACTGAAGCCGCAGGGCCTGATGCTGGTATCGACACTGAACCGCACGTGGAAAAGCTTCGCGCTCGCCATTGTCGGCGCGGAATACGTGCTGCGCTGGCTGCCGCGCGGCACCCATCAGTGGGAGAAATTCGTCACCCCGGCGGAGCTGACGCATTATCTGTCGCGCAGCAAGCTCGAGATCACCGAACAGTCGGGCGTCGTTTACAGCCCGCTCGCCGACCGCTGGAATCTATCGTCCGACATGGACGTCAACTACATGGTGGTCGCGGAGACGTTGGCCTAAGGTTGGGGGCTTGCGCTCCCTCTCCCCGACGGGGAGAGGGGAGGGGTGAGGGTTCTAAATGTATAATGTAAAGTTCGATCCCCCTCACCCGCCACGCTTCGCGTGTCGACCTCTCCCCATTGGGGAGAGGTGAAGTCACGATTTGCAATGACTATCGTCTCTCTCTGGATCCCCTTCACGCTCGTCGGAGCCGCCGGGCAGGTCGCGCGCAACGCCATGCAGCGCGGGCTGACGGGTCCGCTCGGCACGCTGGGCGCGACGCATATCCGCTTTCTCTTCGGCCTTCCGTTCGCGGGGCTATTTCTCGCCGGCATTCTGCTGGCGAGCGGCGACCGGCTGACATGGCCGGACAGCGGATTTCTACCGTGGCTGATAACCGGGGGCGGCGCGCAGATCGTCGCCACTGCCCTGATGCTGGCGGCGATGAACGAGCGCTCGTTCGTGGTCACGACGGCGTATCTCAAGACCGAGGCCATTCAGGCCGCGATTTTCGGCTTCGTGTTTTTGTCGGATCACCTGACGTTCCTGAAAGTCGCCGCGATCCTGATCGCGACCATAGGTGTCGTCATCACCGCGCTGCGCCCCGGAGGCACGAAAGGCTTCGGCAGTTTGCGGCCGACCGTCCTGGGATTGTTGGCGGCGTCGTTCTTCGCGCTGTCGGCGGTGGGCTATCGCGGCGCGATCCTCAACGTGGCGAACGTCTCGTTCGTCACCGCGGCGAGCTTTACCCTCGCGATGACGCTGCTGCTGCAGACCATCGCGATGTCCGCGTGGCTCGCCTTCTATCGGCCCGGCGTGATGACGTCGATCTTCAGGCTCTGGAAGCCGTCGATGTTCGCCGGCTTCATGGGATCGTTCGCCTCGCTGTTCTGGTTTCTCGCCTTCGCGCTCACCGCCGCGGCGAATGTCCGCACCCTGGCGCTGATCGAGGTGCTGTTCGCGCAGTTCGCCGCCTATTACGGCATGAAGCAGCCGATCTCCGCGCGTGAGCTTTGCGGCATCGCGCTGATCCTGCTCGGAGTTGGCCTATTGATTGCGGGCTAGCGTTTGAACGCGATCAGGATCGCGCCCGCCGCGATCAAGGCGATGCCCAGCCAGTTGCTGCCTGAAGGCCTCTCGCCAAGAAAAACCACACCGAACAGCGCGACGAGGACGACGCTGAGCTTGTCGATCGGCGCGACAAGAGTCGCGGGACCGAGTTTCAGCGCGCGGAAATAACACAGCCACGACGCGCCGGTGGCGAGGCCCGACAGCGCCAGAAATACCCAGGTCCTCGGCGAGATGCTTTCCGGCGCCCTGAATTGCCCGGTCGCGAACAGGATCAGCGCGAAACTCATCAGGACGATGACGGTGCGGATGAAGGTGGCGAGATCGGGGTTGATGTCCTCGACGCCGATCTTGGCGAAAATCGCCGTCAGCGCGGCAAAGACCGCCGACAGAAACGCCCAGACCTGCCATGAGGAAAATGCGTCAGGACTCATTCGGCTGTCCCGCTGTTGAGGGCTAATTCCGATCGTCCGGCAGCACCGGCAGCGGCAGCACCTCGATGCCCTCCTCGATCAGTTCGCGGGCTTCGTCCTTCGTCGCCTCGCCATAGATCGCGCGGTGCTCGGTGTCGCCGTAATGCATCTTGCGCGCCTCGTTGGGAAAGCGCGAGCCGACATCCTCGGCGGTTTTGGTGACATGCTCGCGCAGTTCGCGCAATTTGGCGACGATCTCGCGCTCGTGCGGCGCCATCATCAGCGGCGCGGCCGGTTCGGCGGATGTCTGCACGGTCGGCAGATTGTCGATGACGTCGCGGTTGTCCCCGCCCGCCTTGCGTGCGCGATCACCTTTTGCAAGGCGCGGCGCCATGATCGCCTTTTCGACATTCGCGGAGTCGCAAACCGGACAGGTGACAAGTCCACGTTCGTGCTGGCGGTCGTAGGCCGCCGAATCGGCAAACCAGCTGTCGAATGCATGACCGCATTCGCAGCGAAGCGCGTAGCGGATCATACTGAGCCCCGCACCAGATGGAGATGATCGGGGCCGGCCTTCGGATCGCTGACCGAGAAGCGGCGGCCGTGCTGCAGCGAGGGAATGCTCCGCCGCACGCTGACGACTTTCGCCGGATCGATCTTCGCCGTCACCACGCCGGGCTCGGTTCCGCCCTCGGCGACGATCTCGCCCCACGGATCGACGATCAGCGAATGGCCGAAGGTCTCGCGTTTGTTCTCGTGCGTGCCGCCCTGCGCGGCGGCCAGGATGTAGCAGCCATTCTCGATGGCGCGCGCGCGCAGCAGCGCGTGCCAGTGCGCTTCGCCGGTTTTCTTTGTGAACGCGGCGGGCACGGTGATGAACGACGCGCCAGCCTCCGCCAGCGCGCGGTAGAGCGCGGGGAAACGCAGGTCGTAGCAGATGGTCAACCCGAGCCGGCCCCAGGGCAGATCGGCGATCACCGCGCTCTCGCCCGGCTGGTAGTTCGCCGACTCGCGATAGCTCTCGCCGTTGCCGAGATCGATATCGAACATGTGGATCTTGTCGTAGCGCGCGACGATATCGCCGTCCGGCCCGATCAGGAACGAGCGGTTGGCGGCGCGGCCGGGCGAGGCTTTCAGCGCCAGCGATCCGATGTGCAGATAGACTTTCAGTTCCTTCGCCAGCGCGCGGAACGCCTTGAGCGACAGATCGTCTTCCTCGGCCGCGAGCAGGTTGAACAGCGCTTCGCGGTTCTCCTGCATGATGTTGCTGACCTCGGGCGTGAGAATGTAGTCGGCGCCCTTGTCCTTCGCCTCGCGAATGAGCTTCACAGCCTTGTCGAGATTGTCCGTCGGCAACAGGCCGGTGCGCATCTGCACCAGCGCGGCGGTGAACGGCGCGGCGGTGTGCTCACTCATGACGCGACCTGCTGTCCATTCAGCAAGGCATCGAGTTCGCCCCCGCCTTCAAGCGCGTAAAGATCGTCGCAGCCGCCGACATGGCGGCCGTCGATGAAGATTTGCGGAAAGGTGCGCCCGCCATTCGACCGTTCGAGCATTTTCTCGCGGAAGGACGGATCGACGCCGGCGTCGTATTCGGTAAAGGCCGCGCCTTTGCGCGTGAGCAACGCCTTGGCGGCGCTGCAATAGCCGCAGCCGGGGCGGGTGAAGATTTCGATCGTCGCGGGCATGTGTCTCGTCCAGCAATGGAATGAACGATTATATGGGAGTTCGGAAGCCCTCGACAACCCGCGCGAACACCAGCACATCCACCGATGCAGCCCCGCCACGCAAAAGTGCGCGGGCGCAGGCGTCCACTGTCGCGCCCGAAGTCAGCACGTCGTCCACCAGCACAAGGCGCTTACCGGCGACATGCGATTTTTTCTCTTTTGCGACCTTGAACGCGCCCTGCACGTTGGCCGCGCGCTCGGTTCTGGACAAACCGACCTGCTGATGGGTCGGACGGACGCGGCCGAGAGACTCCATGTTCACGGGAACACCGGATTGTTTCTCGATCGCGCGCGCCAGTGCGCCGGACTGGTTGTAGCGCCGGCTCCAGCTGCGCTTCCAGTGCAGCGGCACCGGAACGAGGGCGTCGGCCTCGCCGAGCAATTCGCGACCGGCATGCGCCATCCAGCGGCCCATGGCCGGCGCGAGATCCGTGCGATCCTGATATTTGAGCGCGTGGACCAGCGTGCGCGCGACATCGTCATAGCGCACAGCGGCGCGGGCGCGCTGATAGGCCGGCGGCGCGGCGATGGCCTCCATCGACAGGAGGCCGGGACCGGGATCGTAGACAAACGGGATGCCGAGCCTTGGACAATAAGGCGGCGCGATGAAGGAGAGGCGGCTCCAGCAGACCGGGCACAATCCCTCGCCCTCGACCGGCTCGCGGCAGGACACGCACAGCGCGGGCAGCGCGACATCGAGCGCCGCGCGCGCGGTGGATGCAAGCGCGCTACGGCAAAGCGCCGCCCACCTGCCCAGCCTTGCCTTGACGGGAGTTCCGCTGCTCGCCTGCGTTTCCATCGCTCAAGGCTAGCCTTGGCCGCACGAGGCCTCAAGCGCGATTGACGGCGCACGGCATTGCCAGAGCGGTAACGGGCGGCGTAACAGAAGGCATGCCGCCGCAGAACGACATCGGCCCACGTTTTTTCGACCGCGCTTTACTGGCGCGGCGGCAGCGGCGCGCGCGTTCTCTCGGGGCCGAGACGTTTCTGCTCGATCGTGTCGCGGGCGATCTTGCCGACCGGCTCGGCGCGGTGCTGCGGACATTCTCGCATGGCGCCGATATCGGTCCACCGGGCGATGCCGTCGCTCGCGCTGTGGCGCCTTTGGCGAGCAACATCGCGCATGTCGATCTGCCTGAGGACGATACCGAGGCGTTGCCGCTCGCGCCCGCCTCGTTCGATCTGGTCGTGTCGGCGCTGGCGCTGCAGTTCGTCAACGATCTGCCGGGCACGCTCGCGCAGATCCGCCGCGCGCTGAAGCCCGATGGCTTGTTTCTCGCCGCGCTTGCGGGCGGCGACACGCTTACCGAACTGCGCCAGAGCTTCGCTGCGGCGGAAAGCGAGATCGAGGGCGGTCTGTCGCCGCGCGTCCTGCCGATGATCGAGGTGCGCGACGCGGGCGCGCTGCTGCAGCGCGCGGGTTTCGCGCTGCCTGTCACCGATGTGGACCGCATCGTGGTGCGATACGCCGACGTGTTCGCCCTGATGCGCGATCTGCGGCGCATGGGCGCGACCAACATTCTCCATCAGCGCCGTCGCGCGCCGCTGCGCCGCGCGACGTTGTTCAGGATGGCGCAGATTTACGCTCAGCGTTTTGCCGACGATGACGGCCGCATCCGTGCGACGTTCGATATCGTCTGGATGTCGGGCTGGGCGCCGCATGACAGCCAGCAAAAGCCGCTGAAGCCGGGCTCGGGAAAGATCAGTCTGGAAGAAGCGGTGAAGGCGTCGGGACAGAAATCGTAACGCGCAGCTTTACCAAATGTCGTCCCCGCGAAGGCGGGGACCCAGTCATTTTCAAAGCACGAAATTCAAAGAGCAAGAACAGGGAGGCCATTCTTCAAGGGTCTGGGTCCCCGCCTTCGCGGGGACGACGTGGAAAATTTTCTTCACAACAGCAGGTCCGTCAGATGCGAAATCAGCGGCAAGTCCGCCGGCGGCATCGGATAGTCGCGCAATTTGTTGGCGCGCACCCATGCCAGATTCTGCCCCTCGCGGCCGCTGACGGTGCCCTCCCAGCGGCGGCAGATGTAGAGCGGCATCAGCAGATGAAAATCGTCATAGGCGTGGCTGGCGAAGGTCAACGGCGCCAGACAGGCCTCCTGCACGACAATGCCGAGCTCTTCATGAAGTTCGCGGATGAGGGCGGGCTCCGGGCGCTCGTTGGGCTCCAGCTTGCCGCCGGGAAATTCCCACAGGCCCGCAAGCGTCTTTCCTTCCGGGCGCTGCGCGATCAGCACGCGGTTGTCGGTGTCGATCAGCGCGCAGGCGACGACGAGAGTGAGTTTCATGGTGCCGGCGTCATCCAGTCACGAGGCAAGCGCAGCGCATTCCGGCACTGGACCGGCGTGTTGTTTTTCTGGGGACGGTAAGGCGGTCGGGACGGATTTTGCGCCGTCTGGCAGCACGGTAATGTGCTCGGCATAAGTGGATTCCCTTCGCGGATAATGGAGCGTAAACGTTAGAGTATCTTCTCCCGTGAAGCCGGGGAATGACTCATAAACGAGGTTTACGCCCTTTATCGCTCTATTCACGCAATGTGTGGCAGTCCCGAAGAGAGTTCCCTTCAGTTGACCATCTATAAATTTTTGCGGCGTGATCTCTGCAATCCGCACGCACGCAACCCCATGCTCGGGAGCTTTGCCGAGCGTGATGATTGGCGGTGGCCCTGCTTCACACTCCTTGTTAAATCGCGCGCCGCCGCCCACGATCACCTGCTTTCCGCTGACGACAGTTTTTTCGTGGATCGTGTCATCGCCATAAGCCGGCTGGAGCGAAACGGCGGCCATGGCCGCAGCGAGAATCGAACCGCGTGAATGGTAATGCTTCGTCATGAAATCATCGAATAGCCCACCTTGCGCAGCATGGGTATGTCCATTCTCGCAATGCCGTACCAATCTGAATTTACATGAATCGGCTTCATCGTCCAGGAATGCAAAAAACTGAAGGAAATGGCCCTACAAACAGGGCTTCTGTCCCGGTTCGGCGTATCTGGCTGTTGTTTTCCGGGCCGGAGCATGGAAATTGCTTTATGCTAATTCCTGTTCAATCCGGCGCTCCAGCAAACTCCATCGATTATGTCAGTTTTCCAAATCCCCGATCCCGCCGCCTCATCGCCCATTCTCGTCACAGGGGGCGCGGGATTCATCGGCTCGAATTTCATCCGGCTCTGGCTCGCGCGCGAGACGGCGCCGGTGGTCAATCTCGATAAATTGACCTATGCGGGCAATCTGGAAAATTTCAGCGATCTGACCGATCGGCGGCTCGAGTTCGTCCGGGGCGATATCGGCGACGTCAAGCTGGTGAAGGATCTGCTGGCGCGGATCAGGCCGCGCGCGATTCTCAACTTCGCCGCTGAATCCCATGTCGATCGCTCCATCCACGGGCCGGATGATTTCATCGCCACCAACGTGGTCGGCACCTTTCGCCTGCTCGAATGCGCGCGCGATTACTGGCAGCGGCTCGATGCGGCGGAGCGCGAGGCGTTTCGCTTTCTGCATGTCTCGACCGACGAGGTGTACGGCACGCTTGCGGCGTCCGATCCCGCGTTCAGCGAGACCAATGCTTTCAAGCCGAACAGTCCCTATGCGGCGTCGAAGGCGGCGTCCGATCATCTGGTGCGCGCCTGGCATCACACCTATGGACTGCCGGTCGTCACCACCAACTGCTCGAACAATTACGGTCCCTATCAGTTTCCCGAAAAGCTGATCCCGCTGATGATCCACAACGCGCTGAGCGGCAAGCCGCTGCCGGTCTATGGCGACGGCATGCAGGTGCGCGACTGGCTGCATGTCGAGGATCATTGCGAGGCGATCCGCTGCGTACTGGCGAAGGGCCGGCTTGGCGAGACCTACAACATCGGCGGCAACAGCGAGAAAGCCAATATCGATGTGGTTCATACGCTGTGCGATATTCTGGACACGGAGCGTCCGCGCGCTGACGGGAATTCCTACAAGGAACAAATCGCGTTCGTGAAGGACCGGCCCGGCCACGATCGCCGTTATGCGATCGACGCCGCCAAGATGACGGGCGAACTCGGCTGGACGCCAAAGGAAACCTTCGAGACCGGGCTTCTTCAAACCGTCCGCTGGTATCTTGCGAATCCGACCTGGACCGAGCGGGTCATCTCCGGCGCGTATCGCGACTGGATTCAGAAAAATTATTCGGCGCGGTGACCGCCTTGCGCATTGTTCTGCTCGGCAAGGATGGACAGGTCGGCGCTGCACTGCAGCCGCGCCTTGCCGCGCTCGGCGATCTCGTGGCGCATAATCGCGCGACATGCGATCTCGGCAATCCCAATCAGTTGCGTCAGGCGGTTCGCGCGGCGCATCCCGATCTGATCGTCAACGCCGCCGCCTATACCGCCGTCGACAAGGCGGAGAGCGAGCACGAGCTTTGCTGGCGCGTCAACGCCGAGGCACCGAAAATTCTCGCCGAGGAAGCAAAGGCCGCCGGCGCGTGGCTGGTGCATTATTCGACCGATTATGTTTTCGACGGCAGCAAAGCCGCGCCCTATGTCGAGGCTGATTTGCCTTCGCCGCTCAGCGTCTATGGCCAATCGAAACGCGCGGGCGATGACGCGATCATGGCAACCGCGCCGAACCACACCATCCTGCGCGTGAGCTGGGTATACGGGCTCGCGGGCCGCAACTTTGCAAAGACGATCCTCAAGTTTGCCTGCGAGCGGGACGAATTGCGGATCGTCAACGACCAGTTCGGCGCGCCGACCTCGGCCGATCTGATCGCGGATGTCACAACGGATATCGCGCGGCGTTTCATCGCTCCCGTTTCGGATCGGGCGAGGGGCACGTTCAATGTCGCGCCGTCCGGGCGCACGTCGTGGTACGACTATGCGCTTGCGCTTGTGCGCGAGGCCAAGGCGCAGAACTGGCCGCTGAAACTGTCGCAGGACAGGATCGTCCCGATCCCGACCGAACAGTATCCGACCCCGGCCCAAAGGCCGAAGAATTCGGTCCTCGACACCGCGAAAATTCGCGCTTTACTTGGCACCGATCTTCCCGCATGGCAGGTTCCGCTCCGGGATTTTGTCGCCCGTCTCAGCCACCCCTGACGCAGGACCGCCGCTGAATGACTTCCATTCGCAACAGGAAGGGTATCGTGCTCGCCGGCGGATCGGGCACGCGCCTGCATCCGGCGACCATCGCCGTCAGCAAGCAGCTTCTGCCGGTGTTCGACAAGCCGATGATCTATTATCCGCTGACGGTCCTGATGCTGGCGGGTATCCGCGAAATTCTCATCATCTCGACGCCGCAGGACACGCCGCGTTTCGCGCAGCTGCTCGGCGACGGGTCGAAATGGGGCATGCAGCTCGACTATGCCGTGCAGGAGCGCCCCGAGGGTCTGGCGCAGGCGCTGACTATCGCCGCATCATTCATCGGCGATGATGACGTCACGCTGATTCTTGGCGACAACATCTTTTACGGGCATGGCCTGCCTGCGCTGCTCGAATCCGCCTGCGCGCGCCAGAGCGGCGCCAGCGTCTTTGCGTACCGGGTCCATGACCCGGAGCGATATGGTGTCGTGGAATTCAACGAGCAGCGCCGCGCGCTGTCGATCGAGGAAAAACCGGAGGCGCCGAAATCGCATTTCGCGGTCACCGGGCTTTATTTCTACGACAACGAGGCTGTTCAGCACGCGCGCGCCATCAAGCCATCGGCGCGGGGCGAACTCGAGATCACGGACGTCAACCGGCGCTATCTCGATGCCGGTCTTCTGAACGTCGAGATTCTCGGGCGCGGTTTTGCCTGGTTCGACACCGGCACGCATGAATCGCTGCTGGAAGCGAGCCAGTTCGTCGCGACGCTGGAACATCGGCAGGGCATGAAGGTTGCCTGTCCGGAAGAGATCGCGTTCAACCAGAAATGGATCGGCGCATCGGAGCTTGAGGTTCTGGCGGACGCGCTCGGCAAGACCGGCTATGGGCGTTATCTCAAGGCGTTGTTGAGCGACGGGATCGGCCCATGAAAGTGACGCCGACCGCGCTTGAAAGCGTCGTGGTGATTGAGCCGCAGGTGTTCGCCGACGCGCGCGGGCATTTCTTCGAGAGCTTCAACCATCAGCGGTTCGCCGACCAGGTCGCCGGCGGCCTTCAGTTCGTGCAGGACAACCAGTCGTTTTCCAAAAAGGGCGTGGTGCGCGGCCTGCATTTTCAGGTGGCGCCCAAGGCGCAGGGCAAGCTGGTGCGCGTGGTTCAGGGTGAAATCTTCGATGTCGCGGTCGACATTCGGCAAGGTTCGCCGCAGTTCGGGCAATGGGTCGGCTTCTCGCTCAGCGCCGCGAACAGGAAGCAGCTCTGGATTCCCGAAGGCTACGCGCACGGCTTTCAGGTTCTCAGCGAGACCGCCGAGGTTCTCTACAAAACGACCGATTACTGGTCGGCGGCGCACGAACGGGCGATCCGCTGGAATGACCCGACGCTCGCCATCGCCTGGCCGCTGAAGGACAACCCGGTCATCTCGGACAAGGACGCCGCCGCGCCGCTGCTGGCTGACGCGCTCGGCGGCTAGCCATCCTTACGAGCGATAGTCGCCGTTGATTGCGACATATTCCTTGGTGAGGTCGCAGGTCAGAACGCGGTCGCGGCCCTTGCCGATGCCCATGGCGACCTTGATCTGTATTTTCGGCTGCTTCATCGTCGCCGACACCTGCTCCTCATTATAGGCCGGATCGCGCGCGCCCCGGCTCGCGACGCGAATGCCGTTGAAGGAAATGGCGAGCTTGTCACGATTGGCGGGCTCGCCCGCCTTGCCGACCGCCATCACCACGCGGCCCCAGTTGGCGTCTTCGCCCGCGACCGCTGTTTTCACCAGCGGCGAGTTCGCAATCGACATCGCGACCTTGCGCGCGGACTTGTCCGAATGCGCGCCCTCGACGACCACCTCGACGAGCTTGCGCGCGCCTTCGCCGTCGCGCGCCACCTGCTCTGCGAGGTCGGCGAGGATGCCGTGAAACGCCGCCGCGAAAGCCTTGAGGTGCGGGTCGTTGGCGCGTTTGATGACCGGCGCGCCCTTGGCGGCCGCCGCGCCCGTTGCGAATGCCATCAGCGTGTCGGAGGTCGAGGTGTCTCCATCGATGGTCACGGCGTTGAATGTGTCGTTGACGCCGCTCTTCAGCAGCGTTTGCAGCACGCCCGAGGAGATCGGCGCGTCGGTGAAAACGAAAGCGAGCAGGGTCGCCATATCGGGCGCGATCATGCCGGCGCCCTTGGCGATGCCATTGATGCGGACCTTGGTCTTGCCGAGCTTCACGGTTGCGGTTGCGACCTTGGCGAAGGTGTCGGTGGTCATGATGGCGCGCGCGGCATTGTGCCAGCCGTCAGGCGTCGCGTTTTTTGCCAGCTCATCGAGCACGCCGTCGAACTTGGTGGCGTCGAGCGGCTCGCCGATCACGCCCGTGGAGGCGAGAAAGATTTTTCCGGGATTGCTTTCGATCGCTTTTGCCGCGATCGCGGCGGTGAGCGCCGTGGCCTGCCTGCCAATCTTGCCGGTGAAGGCGTTGGCGTTGCCGGAATTTACCACCAGCGCGCGCGCCTCGCCGCCCTTGAGCCGGGCGCGGCACCAGTCCACCGCCGCGCTCGGGCACTTGGATTTGGTGAATACACCGGCGACGCTGGTGCCCTTGTCGAACAGCGCCAGCAGCACATCCGTCCGGTTCTGGTAGCGGATGCCAGCGGCGGCCGTCGCCAGCCGGATGCCCGCGATGCGCGGCATGTCGGGGACATTCTGGGGAGCAAGCGGGGAAATTGCGGTCACCATGGAAAGAATCCTGTTTTCGGAAGCTGGCGCATCAAACGCATGACGAAGGAAAATCGCAAGAGCCAAGCCGCCATCGGCGAATGCGGCTTTTTCAACAGGGTCCCGCAAAAGCAAATGCCCGGCGGAGCCGGGCATCGCATGGCCGCTCGATTGCGGCGTGACATATTTGTGAAGTTTATTTCTTTTTCGCCGCGGCGTCGGGCTTCGCATCCGGCTTGGCGTCGGTTTTCGCGGCGTCATCAGCCGGCTTGTCCATGCGCTCGATCTTGGCCTCCGAACGCAGCTTGGCGACGTAGTCGGCCTGCGCCTTGCGGACCACGAAGGCCTCGATCTGCGGCTTGACCTGATCGAAGTCCGGCGCCTTGCGCGGGCGCTTTTCCTCGACCTTGATGACGTGCCAGCCGAACTGGGACTTCACCGGTTCGGAAATCTCGCCGGGCTTGAGCGCGAAAGCGGCGGCGGAGAATTCCGGCACCATCTGGTCCTTGGTGAAGAAGCCCAGATCGCCGCCATCGGACGCGCCCGGATCCTTCGATTTCTTCTTGGCGAGTTCGGCGAAATCGGCGCCCTTCTTCAGTTCGGCGATGACCTCCTTGGCCTGATCCTCGGTGTCGACGAGGATGTGCCGCGCATGAACTTCCTCTTCGCCGGTGATCTGCTTGGCGGCTTCCTCATAGACCTTCTTCATCGAGGCGTCGTTGACAGCGGCCTTGCCCTCCTGCGCGAGCAGATTGTCCATCAGGACGCGGGAGCGCAGGAACGCCATCTTCTGCTTGAACTCCGGCGTGTCGGCGATTTTCTTGTCTTCGGCGGCCTTGGCGACGATCTTGAGATCGATCAGGAAGGTGATGATGGCGTCGCGGCGCGCGGCCGGGTCCATCTGGGCCAGGCTCGGCCCGAGTTCGCTTTCGGCGGCGGTCACGTCGCTCTGGCGGATTTCCGAGCCATTGACCTTGGCCACGACCGCGTTCGCGTCCTGCGCGCGCAGCGGCTGGGCGGCGACCAGCGCCAGCATGAGGCACCCGGTCAGGCCGGTGGTGAGCAGGCCGGCGAACCGGGCAGGGCGTGCGGCCGGTTGGCGGGGGGCCGGAAGAGCGGTCATGGAAAATCCTTTTCGATCAAAGAACCTGAGGGAGGCTGAGGCTGCGGGACACTCGCTCAACCGTTTGCCAATGGCAACGCGAAAAACCCGCCAAAATCATGAATTCGCTTACATGATTCGGTGATGAGTCGCGCGTTGACAAGGCCCTAGCCCCCCCATATCTGTCTCGCAGCCGCGCCCGGCCTTAAGGCACGGCCAGGCTGCGTATACGCGATGGCCGACGAATTCGGGCGTCGCCTTCTTAACCATTTCGTGAGGACCGTCCGCGCCGAAAAAGTCTGGCGGCAGACGGGTTTCGCGGCAGATTTCTCTGCAGGGTTTTCGGCGGGTGAACTGCAAGTTCTGCTTTGCGGCAGGACCGCCGGGAGCAAGAACAGGACTGGATGATGATCGGCGCACTCGCCCGCAAACTTTTCGGTTCCGCCAACGAACGGCGGCTCAAGGCCTACCAGTCGCGCGTCGACGCCATCAACGCGCTCGAGCCGGAAATAGCGGCGCTGTCCGATGAACAGCTCAAGGCCCGCACCGCCGAATTCAGGATGCAACTTGCCGACGGCAAGACCACCCTCGACGACCTTCTCGTCCCTGCCTTCGCCACCGTGCGCGAGGCCGCCAAGCGCACGCTCGGCCAGCGCCATTTCGACGTGCAGCTGATCGGCGGCATGGTGCTGCATGAAGGCGATATCGCCGAAATGAAAACCGGCGAAGGCAAGACGCTGGTGGCGACGCTGGCTGTGTATCTCAACGCGCTCGCCGGCAAGGGCGTCCATGTCGTCACCGTCAACGACTACCTCGCCAAGCGCGACGCCGGATGGATGGGCCAGATCTACAGCTTCCTCGGGCTGACCACCGGCATCATCGTCCACGGCCTCGACGATGCCGAGCGACAGGCGGCGTATCATTGCGACATCACCTACGGCACCAATAACGAATACGGTTTCGACTATCTGCGCGACAACATGAAGTACCGCCTGGAGGACATGGTCCAGCGCGGGCATCATTACGCCATCGTCGACGAAGTCGACTCCATCCTGATCGACGAGGCGCGCACCCCGCTGATCATTTCCGGCCCGCTGGACGACCGCTCCGATTTCTACAACACCATCGACACCTATATTCCGAAACTGGAGAAGGTGACCGATTACGAGGTCGACGAGAAGCAACGCAACGTCTCGCTGACCGAGGCGGGCATGGAGAAGATCGAGACGCTGTTGCGCGACGCCGGACAGCTCAAGGGCGATTCGCTCTACGACGTCGAGAACGTCTCGGTCGTGCATCACGTCAATCAGGCGCTGCGCGCCCACACGCTGTTCCAGCGCGACAAGGACTACATCGTCCGCGACGACGAGATCATCATCATCGACGAATTCTCCGGCCGCATGATGCCGGGCCGGCGTTATTCGGAAGGTCTGCATCAGGCGCTCGAGGCCAAGGAGCACGTGACCGTGCAGCCCGAGAACCAGACGCTGGCCTCGATCACCTTCCAGAACTATTTCCGCATGTACAAGAAGCTTGCGGGCATGACCGGCACCGCGGCGACCGAGGCGGACGAACTGTTCGACATCTACAAGCTCGAAGTCATCGAGGTGCCGACCAACGTGCCGGTTGCGCGTCTCGACGAGGATGACGAGGTCTACCGTACCGCGCGCGAGAAATATGCCGCGATCCTTGCCGAGATCGAGCGTGCCAACAAGCGCATGCAGCCGGTTCTGGTCGGCACTGCGTCGATCGAGAAATCCGAAACGCTGGCCGAATTCCTGAAAGAACACGGCTACAAGCAGATCGATTTCACCGATCCGAAATCGATGGAAAAGCTCTATACGGCGGCGCGCTCGGGCAAGCCGTCGAAGCTGTTCGCGGTGCTCAACGCCCGCTTCCACGAGCAGGAAGCCTATATCGTTGCCGAAGCCGGCGTGCCGGGCGCGATCACGATCGCGACCAACATGGCGGGCCGCGGCACCGACATCAAGCTCGGCGGCTCTCTGGAAATGCGCGCGGCGGCCGCGACGGCCGGCATCGAGGACGAGGCGCAGAAGCAGAAGATCGTCGACGGCATCAAGGCCGACATCGAGAAATTCAAGGAGGCGGTGCTGAAGGCGGAGGAGACCGTCGATCTCGATCCGTCCAAGCCCGGCACCAAGACGGTTCAGAAACCCGGCGGCCTCTACATCATCGGCTCCGAACGCCATGAATCGCGGCGCATCGACAACCAGCTGCGCGGCCGCGCCGGCCGTCAGGGCGACCCTGGCCGCACCAAGTTCTTCCTGTCGCTGGAAGACGATCTGATGCGCATTTTCGGCTCGGATCGTCTCGATTCGATGCTGACCCGGCTCGGCCTCAAGGAAGGCGAGGCGATCATCCATCCGTGGATCAACAAGGCGCTGGAGAAGGCGCAGCAGAAGGTCGAGGCGCGCAACTTCGACCTGCGCAAGAATCTGCTCAAGTTCGACGACGTGTCCAACGACCAGCGCAAGGTGATCTTCGAGCAGCGCATCGATCTGATGCGCGACCAGAACGTTGCCGAGACGGTGGCCGACATGCGCCACATCCTGGTCGAGGACCTTGTCGCCAAGCACATCCCCGAGCATGCCTATGCCGAGCAGTGGGACGCCGAGGGCCTCAAGGACGAACTGAAACGCGTGCTCGATCTCGATCTGCCGATCGAGGACTGGGCCAAGGAAGAGGGCATCGCCAACGAGGAACTGCTCTCGCGCATCGAACAGCGTGTTGACGAGCACATGGCGGCCAAATCCGCGCAATGGGGTCCCGACGTGATGCGTTACGTCGAGAAGTCGATCCTGATCCAGACCCTCGACCATCTGTGGCGCGAGCATCTCATCACGCTCGATCATCTGCGGCAGGTGATCGGCCTGCGCGGCTACGGCCAGCGCGATCCCTTGCAGGAATACAAGTCCGAGGCCTTCGCGCTGTTCGAGGGCCTGATCTCGCATTTGCGCGAGGCCGTCACCGCGCAGCTGATGCGCGTGGAGATCGTGCCGCCGGAGGACCAGCAGCCGGAATTGCCGCAGATGGCCGCGCACAAGCTCGATCCCAACACCGGCGAGGACGAGTTTGCACAGGCGAGCGCCGCTGCGCTCGCTCCGGTGCCGGCGGCCCAGCGCGATCCCAACAATCCCGCGACATGGGGCAAGGTCGGCCGCAACGAGGATTGCCCCTGCGGCTCGGGCAAAAAATACAAGCACTGCCACGGTAGATACGCTTAAGGCGCCATTGCGAATCCGACTCGCAAAAAAATGCCGGTCGCAAGACCGGCATTTTTGTTTGGTGGGTGATCCAGCGGCGGCCGCCTATCCAATGCGGGCTCTTCTGCGAAGTCATCGCAACGGCCGTCACATTTTGCGCGCGACCACGACCAGCCCCGGAACAGCGACGTTTTTCTCGTTACGCACGGACATCGAAGAAAGATCGACCAGTTGCAACCCGGCCTGCGCAATCGCCGTGCGGACATGATCGGTGCCGTGGGCGTATCGCAGCCCGAGACCGAGAACGACACCGTTTCCATCGTGGGTTTCCGTGGTGAAGGCGAACACGCCCCCTGAATTAAGCACCCGCGCCGCGCCCACGGCCACCGGCGTCAAATCCAGCAAATAGATCATGGCGTCGGCGGCGATCACGAGATCGGCGCTGGCGTCCGGTTCATTGGCCAGCCCTTGCACCATGTCCGCGACATCGAGACGCGCGTAATGACCGCTCTGGCGGGCGCGTTCGATCATGCCGGGCGACAGGTCGACACCGATGAACTCTTTCACATGCGGCGCGAACTCGCGCGCGGCCAGACCCGTGCCGCATCCCAGATCGATCCCGCGCGCGAAAGAGGCGGGATGCCCCGCCTTGCGACAGGCGTCGAGCACGGCTTTCAGCAGAAGTTGCGGGCCCCGATAGTTCAGTTTTCCGACCAGTTCCTTCTCGAATTGCGGCGCATATTGATCGAACAGCGAGCGCACGAAAGCCGGCGACATATCGGAAAGCTCTTCCGCCCCCATCTGCATCAGATAGAGTTTCGCATCGTAACGTTCTTTCGGCGCGGCTTCGTTCGCCTTTTTGAAAGCCGCGATGGCAAGATCCCGCTCGTTGGATCGCTGATGCAGCTTTCCGATCGCAAGCCAGCCGGCTGCGAGGTCCGGCTTGGCCGCAACCGCCTTTTCGAAGCATACGAGCGCTTCGGCATCGCGATGAAGCTCGAACAGGACGTTGCCGCGCCCCAGCCATCCCTCCGGCAGCATGCCAGGATTGAGCGCCAGTGCCTTGTCGTGCGTTGCGAGGGCCTGACTGTATTGCTTGAGCTCAAACAGTACATTTCCCCGATTTGTGAGGTAATGGGCATTGGCCGGATTCAGCGCGATCGCCCGGTCGTAACTTTCGAGCGCTTCGGTGAAGCGGCCGCCATGCACCAGCGCCAGTCCGCGATTGTTGTGGGCGCTGCCGTCGTTGGGTGCGAGTTGTATGATCCGGTCATTGATCCGGAGAATTTCGTCGAATTGCGGATCGCTGTCCTTGAGACAACAGGCGGAGAGGATTCGCAGCGCTTCGATATTGCTGTCGTCGTCGGCAACAGCCTTGCGGGCATACACCTGCGCTTCTGCGAATTTGTCCTGCCTGGCGAGCACGACCGCCAGATTTGTCAACGCCGCATTGTTTTGCGGAGCGAGGCGGAGCGCTTCGCGGAGTTTCGGTTCGGCGTTTGCAAGATCGCCCGCGTTGAAAAATTCCAGTCCCTCGAAGAACAGTTTTTTTGCCGTTTCGATGTCATCGTCTGCACCAGACGAGACTTGTGCGTTTGTCAGCATCGGCGATGTCGCATCGAGCACCCGCAACGCCTCGACATTGCTGTCGTTGTCCGATACGGCCCTCTGGGCATGGACCCGCGCTTCTGCAAATTTGTTCTGTTTTGCGAGCACGACCGCCAGATTGGTCATCACCGCATTGTTTTGCGGAGCGAGGCGGAGCGCTTCGCGGAGTTTTGATTCGGCGTTGACGAGATCGCCCGCGTCAAAAAAATCCAGGCCCTCGAAGAACAGTTTTTTCGCCGTTTCGATGTCGTTCATCGGGTGCTCGGAAGAAATCGGCCGCCTTCAGTCCACCGAGTGTGTAGCGGTGGCCGAACGACAGTTCACCATGAAAATGCGTGAGCGATTGCGGCGTCTCATCGCAGTTCCACAACGAAGAAATCGTGGAGTTTAACGGAACGACGACCAGCGGCTGTCGAACGTGTTGCCCGGTCCCGTCGGTTGCGCGCCCGCGATCGATTGCGGCGGTGTCGGGGGCGGAGTCGATTGACCGGCCTGAGCTGTCGTTGTGGACTGCCCAAGCGGAATGACGCGGGCAGGCGGAGCGGTTGTCGAAGCGCGAGCGGTTTCCGTGTTGGATGTCTTCGGAATCGGTTTGGATTTCGGCGCCGGCGCCGGCTTGGCGGCCACGGTGGTCTGCGGCGCCGGGGCTTCTTCCGGCTTGTTGCCGCGAAGCCCGACCTTGGCCGCGAGACTGCTGAAGAAGCTGCCGCGCACCGCGCCGGAATTGCCGGTATCTGCGGCTGCCGTGCTCGCCGGGCCCGGATCCATCACATTGGTGGTTTCAGCCACCTGCGGCGTCTCCGGCCGGGTCGGAGGATTGACGTGGGAAGGGATTGTGCCCGGCGCCGGGCCATAAGCCGACACGGTGAAATCGGTGGCGTCGGTCATCGCGACCGATTGCGGATCGGGCAGCTTGTTCACGAACACCGGATGCATGCCGCCGTCGATACCGGCGCGGGATTTGGAGACGGGCGTGCCGCGCGCGACGAGTTCGGCGTATTTGGCGTCGTCGCTGCGCTGCTTGTCCTTGATCGCCTGGGCGATGTCGGACGGTATTTCATAGGCCGGGCACCGCGCCGATGCGTTGAACACGAGCGGGCGCGAACCGGGCGGGGTCTGCGCGCCGAACACGTATTTCTTCTCGCAGAAATCGACCTTCGGCTCCTGCTTGGTCACTTCGAAATAGTCGTTGCCTTCCTTGATCATGCGCCAGAACGGCATGTTCGGGTTGTCGCGGTTGCGCGCCATGTTCTGCGGCGTCATGCGGAAGGGATAGGCCTGCACCTGAAACGCGTTCTGGCCGCCGAAGAAAGACTCGCGGCCGAGCGCGTAGATTTCGGAAATCTGCTCATCCGTCATCGCGTAACAGCCGCGCGAGGAGCAATCGCCATGCACCATCAGCTGCGAGCCGGTGCGGCCCCAGGCCCGGTCATAGGCGTTCGGATAGCCGATGTTGAAGGACAGATAGTAGCCCGAGTTGGGGTTCATCTGCGCCGGCGTGATGGAGTAGAAGCCTTCCGGCGCCTGACGGTCGCCTTCGCGGGTCTTCGGCCCGATATCGCCGGACCAGCGGCAGATCGGATAGGTTTTCAGCAGGGCGAATTTTCCGCTGCGGTCCTGCTTCCAGACCTCAAGCTCGGCTTCCTGCTTGAACAGACGCACCACCATCGGCGCGCCCTTGTCCATGTTCTTGGCTTCCATCTCGTTCAGCAGCTTTTCCGGGATCGGCCTGTTGGCCTTGGCGCCAACCGAAAGGCTGTCGCCATCGCAGCCGGAAAGCACGAGCCCGGCGGCGAAAGCGGCCGTGAGCGTCAGCGTGCGGACAAGCGAGGAATGGATCAATGCGAAACTCCGCAGCTCAAAATCCGTCCGGCATCCGATGGGGCCATGAAGATGCCGGGGGACGAGAATGTAACTCCGGATACATTTAACTATTACCCTTAAACAGGGGTTTTTCGCAAGCCGAAGCGCCCTTGCGGAGGCGATGAAAGCCAGCCTGCGATGAAAAAAACCTTAACGAAATCAATCACAAAAAAGCCACGATAGGTGACTGCGGGGAACCGCGCGGGACGATTGGCCGCGTTGTTTTGAAGCGCTCAGCCGAGGCGGCGGCCGATCTCGAGAAACTTCTTGCGGCGCTGGTTGCGGATCGCGATCGGATCGAGGCCCCGGAATTCGTCGAAAGCCTTTGCGATGGCTTCCCCGGCGCTCGCGATGGTGGCGTCCGGGTCGCGGTGAGCGCCGCCCGCCGGTTCATTCAAAATCGTGTCGATCACGCCGAACCGCGCCAGATCCTGCGCGGTGATTTTCAGATTGGTCGCCGCTTCCTGCGCCTTGCCGGCGTCGCGCCACAGGATCGACGCCGCGCCTTCAGGCGAAATCACGCTGTAGACCGCGTGTTCGAGCATGATGACCCGGTTGGCGGTGGCGATCGCGATGGCGCCGCCCGAGCCGCCCTCGCCGAGGATCACGGCGACATTCGGCACGGTGAGATTAAGACAGGCCTCGGTCGAACGCGCGATGGCTTCTGCCTGACCACGCTCCTCCGCGCCGATTCCGGGATAGGCGCCGGCGGTATCGACCAGCGACAGCACCGGAATGCCGAAACGGTCGGCCATTTCCATCAGCCGCACGGCCTTGCGATAGCCCTCCGGCCGGGCCATGCCGAAATTGTGCTTGAGACGGCTTTCGGTGGTCGAGCCCTTTTCCTGCCCGATCACGCAGATGCTCTCGCCGCGGAAGCGTCCGAAACCGCCGATCAGCGCCTCGTCGTCGCCGAACTTGCGGTCGCCGGCCAGAGGCGTGAAGTCGGTGATGAGTTTCTCGATATAATTGACGCAATGGGGCCGCTGCGGATGCCGCGCGACCTGGGTCTTCTGCCACGGCGTCAGATTGGCATATAGCTCGTGCAGCGTCTGGCGCGCCTTGCTCTCGATCAGATCGACCTCGTCATGAATGTCGCTGCCGTTTTCCGCAAGGGCACGCAGTTCGTCGATCTTCGAATCGAGTTCGGCGACGGGCTTCTCAAAGTCCAGATAGCTGCGCATCGGGTCGGGCATGACAATCGATATAGGAAGAGAATGGACGCATTGCTGCGGCGGCGCGGACCGGGGTGCCCCGATCATTGAATCCGGCCTTGGGGATAGAGCAAATCAGCACCGAGTCAAGCGCGCCGCACAACACCCGAAGCCATTGGAGTTGCTGCGCTATTATTTTTCCGCAAGGGGATGGAGGTCGCGCACCAGGCTCTTGAGGCGCTCCTCGACCACATGGGTGTAAATCTGCGTGGTGGAAATATCGGTATGGCCGAGCAAAGTCTGCACGATGCGCAGATCAGCGCCATTATGCAGAAGATGACTTGCGAAGGCGTGACGCAGGACGTGCGGGCTGACGATGCGCGGCGGCAGTCCGGCGGTGGCGGCAAGTTCCTTCAGATCGCGCGCGAAATGCTGGCGGGTCAGATGCCCGCTTTCACCGGAGGAAGGAAACAGCCATTTCGACGCGGCGAGCGATTTTTTCTTTCCCTCATGGGCCTCGCCCATCGCGGCGAGATAATCCGCCATCGCCTGCTTGGCGGATTCGTTGAGCGGCACGAGGCGCTCCTTGTTGCCCTTGCCGCGCACCACCAGCATGCGCGCGTCGCGCCGCGCGGCGGACACCGGCAACGCGACAAGCTCGGACACGCGCAGGCCCGTGGCGTAAAGAACTTCGAGCAGGCAGGACAGCCGCGTGGCGCGCAGCCTTTGCAGCGGCGCCTGATCGCTCAAAGACGCGAGGTCCTTTGCCTTCGTCAGCAGCCGGTCGACATCGCCGATGGAGAGCACCTTCGGCAGGCCGCGCGCGCGTTTCGGTCCCGAGAGAATGGCGGCCGGATCGTCGGCGCGTTTGCGCTCGTTGAGCAGGAAACGAAACAGATGGCGCATCGACGACAGCCGCCGCGCCACGCTGGACGATTTGAAGCCGCGGGTGTCGAGATCGGCGAGATAGTCGCGCAAATCCTGCGTCGCGGCGTTTGAAAAGGAGCGCCCGGCGCGGCCGAGAAACTGTGACAGGTCCTCAAGGTCGCCGCGATAGGCGGACAGCGTGTTGTCGCCCGCGCCCTGTTCGGCCGCGAGCATGTCGAGAAACAGATCGGTCAGTTGCGCGTCGGAGGACGTTTGTCCCTCCCGCTCTTTCGCTATTTCTTGAGTTTCTCGGGCGGGATGGTGATGGTCATCTCGCGCGGCCTGGGTTTGACGAAATTCGCCAGCGCATAGATTCCGCCGTAGATCACGCCGGCGATGATCGCAACCACCGTCAAAAAGCGGAACAGGCTGGGCATCCGTCTCGACCCCTGCGAATCGCATGTTAACCAAAAGGTGTGCGCCAAAGCGTTAAGCGAGAGCCGCCACCGGCGCAAGCTTTCGGCACGAGGCTCTGGCCCCCGGCGGAGCGCGGGTAGTATAAACGTCGTGATATGGACCGGAGCCGAGTTTCAGCCATGCCGGAGGCGATGCCAAAACCGGGTGCACCTGCCAATCAGGGAGCGGAGATCGTCTCCGCGCTCGGATCGCGGCAGATCGTGCTGGTCGGCATGATGGGATCTGGCAAGTCCACCGTGGGCCGGCGTCTCGCGGCGCGGCTGCACGTTCCTTTCGTCGACGCCGATCACGAGATCGAGCAGCGTCACGGCGGCATGACGATTTCGGAAATTTTCGCCGCGCATGGCGAGCCGTATTTCCGCGACGGCGAGGCGCGCGTGATCGCCGCCTTGCTGGAGAACGGGCCGCAGGTGCTCGCGACCGGGGGCGGCGCGTTTCTGCGCGAGGACACCCGCAAGCGGATTGGCGACAAGGCGGTGTCGATCTGGCTGAAGGCGGAGGGCGATGTGATCCTGCGCCGCGTCAAGCGCCGCGCCGACCGGCCGCTGCTGCAGACCGCCGATCCGGCTGCGACCATCGAACAGCTCATCACGACGCGCAACCCGACCTATGAACTGGCGGACATCGCCATCTGGTCGCGCGACGTGCCGCATGACAAGATCGTCGACGAAATCATGGACGCGCTGCACGCCTATCTTCAGGATGCGCCGCCTTCTTCAGCAGACCAAAGCAAATGACAGCAGCAAGTTCACTCGCGGCCAGATCGCCGCAGCCGCAGCCGACACTCGTGAATGTCGCGCTGGGCGATCGCGCCTATGATATCGCGATCGGGCGCGGTGTGCTGGCCTCGCTCGGCCATCGCATCAAGGCGATCCGTCCCGGCGCGCGCGCCGCCATCATCACCGATGCGACGGTTGCGAAGCACTGGTTGAAACCGGCGCAGGACGCCCTGGCCGAAGCCGGGATCGCGTCGAGCGAAATCGTCGTTCCCGAGGGCGAAGGCTCGAAAAGCTACGGCGTGCTGGAAGACGTCAGCGAGGCGCTGATCGGCGCGAAGATCGAGCGCGGCGATCTCGTGGTCGCGCTCGGCGGCGGCGTGGTCGGCGATCTTGCGGGCTTTGCCGCCTCCATCGTGCGGCGCGGCGTCGATTTCGTCCAGGTGCCGACCTCTCTGCTGGCGCAGGTCGATTCATCCGTCGGCGGCAAGACGGGGATCAATTCGCCGAAAGGCAAGAATCTGATCGGCGCGTTTCAACAGCCCGTTCTGGTGCTCGCCGACACGGCGGTGCTCGACACGCTCTCGAAGCGGCAGTTCCGCGCGGGCTATGCCGAAGTCGCCAAATACGGCCTGCTCGGCGATCTGCCGTTCTTCGAGTGGCTGGAAAAAAACCACGCCGGTATTTTTGCGGGCGGACCGGAGCGCGAGGAAGCCATCGCGATCAGCTGCCGCGCCAAGGCGGCGATCGTCGCGCGCGACGAGCGCGAGACCGGCGAGCGCGCGCTGCTCAATCTCGGCCACACTTTCGGCCACGCGCTGGAAGCGGCGACGGGTTTTTCCGACCGGCTGTATCATGGCGAGGGCGTTGCGATCGGCATGACGCTGGCGGCGGAATTTTCGGCGGCGCAGGGCATGATCTCCAATGACGACGCGGCGCGGGTGAGGCATCATCTCGAAGCGGTCGGCCTGCCGACACGGCTTCAGGACATCGCAGGATTTTCGCAGGAAGGCATCGGCGACGCCGAGTCCCTGCTGGCGCTGATGGCGCAGGACAAGAAGGTCAAGCGCGGCAAGCTCACCTTCATTCTGATGGAAGGCATCGGCCGCGCCGTGATCGTGAACGATGTCGCTCCCTCGCTGGTCAGAGACTTTCTGGCCCAGAAGCTCTCGGCGTGAAACGTGACGACATGAACTTTCATCAACGCTGCCGTCATTGCGAGCGGAGCGAAGCAATCCAGAATTACGGGAAAAGCTGGATTGCTTCGTCGCTGGCGCTCCTCGCAATGACGATCCACTGTCATTTGATTCCGCTTCAGTGCGGCAGGCACGACACGCCATGAACATGAGCACCGCCGGCAATCTTCTGATCGCGGTCCTGCTGCTCGCGGCGAACGCGTTTTTCGTCGCGGCTGAGTTCGCGCTCGTTAAAAGCCGCGGCTTTCGCATCAAGGCCATGGTCGAGAAGCAGCGTCTCGGCGCGCGGCTGGTTCAGGACATCATGGGCAATATCGAGGCCTATCTGGCCTGCTGCCAGCTCGGCATCACCATGGCGTCTCTCGGTCTGGGCTGGGTCGGCGAGCCGACCGTCGCGGCGCTGCTTCAGCCGCTGCTGTCGCCGCTCGGCCTGCCGGAATCGACGCTTCACTTCGTCTCGTTCCTGACCGGCTTTCTGGTTTTCTCCTCGCTCCATATCGTTGTCGGCGAACAGGTCCCGAAGACGCTGGCCATCCGCCAGCCCGAACCGGTGTCGCTGTGGATCGCCTATCCGCTGCACATCTGTTACATCATCTTCTATCCGCTCAACTGGCTGCTCAACAACGCTTCGCGCGCTCTGCTGCGCTTTCTCGGCGTCAAGGAAATGAGTCAGCATGAAGTGCTGACCAGCAAGGAAATCGAGGGTCTGGTCGGCGAATCCGCCGAGCACGGCAAGATCGAAAGCGGCGAGGCCGAATATCTTCAGAATGTGTTCCGGTTCGGCGATCTTGCGGTCGAGGACGTCATGGTTCACCGCACGGCGATGATGATGATCAACGCCGACCTGTCGTCCGAGGAAATCGTCAGCGAAGTGCTGGCGAGCGAATACACCCGCATTCCGCTGTGGCGCGACAAGCCGGAAAACATCATCGGCGTTCTGCACGCCAAGGATTTGCTGCGCGCGATCCGGCTGGCGGATGGCGACATTTCAAAAATCGACGTCGGCGCGATCACCCTGCCGCCCTGGTTCGTGCCCGAGATGCGTCCCATCTCCGAACAGCTCAAGGCCTTCCGCCGCCGCAAGACTCACTTCGCGCTGGTGGTCGATGAATATGGCGAGGTCGAGGGTCTCGTCACGCTCGAGGACATTCTGGAGGAAATCGTCGGCGACATTTCGGACGAGCACGATGTCACCGTCGCCGGCGTTCGTGCCCAGCCCGACGGCTCTGTGGTGGTGGACGGCTCGGTGCCGATCCGCGATCTCAATCGCGCGATGGGCTGGAACCTGCCGGACGAGGAAGCGACGACGATTGCGGGACTGGTGATTCACGAGGCGCGCCAGATCCCGGATCGCGGCCAGAGCTTCACGTTTCACGGCTTTCGGTTCCGGGTGCTTCGGCGCGAGCGCAATCGCATCACGGCCTTGCGGATCGTGCCGCTGCCGCCCGACAACGAGAATCCTCAGCGTAGATCGAGGGCGGGCGCGTCGTTCTAGTTTTTCTTAGATGTCACTTGCGTCGTTGAATTTATTCTATGTCGTTCCCGCGAAGGCGGGGACCCAGCCTTCCTATAAAAGGCTTTTGATAGATCAATATCTCTGAACGAGATGGATTCGCTTTTCAGCGACTGGGTCCCCGCCTTCGCGGGGACGACGCGGTGTAACTCAATGCTTGCAGGCTTCCGCCGGAGCCGGACGCCGGGCGTTTTCATCCGGCGCGTGGGCGTGAATGGCAAGAGCGTGCACGCCCCCGGCGAGTTCCGGCGCGAGCAGCGCGTTGACCATGCGGTGGCGGTCGATCCGGCTCTTCCCTTCGAAAGCCTTCGACACGATATAAACCCTGAAGTGAGTTTCGTCGCCGGGCTTGTGGCCGGCATGACCTTCGTGCAGATGCGACTCGTCGAGGACGTCAAGGCTTTCGGGATGAAAAGCCGCGTTCAATTTCTGCGTGATGATGTCTCTGGTTGTCATGATATCCGCAATATCGCGGGTTAATCTTTCAGGTCAATGCCCACCTCACTTGTGGTTCTGGAATTGCGGTTCAAGTGCGCGATGATGTATAGTGCGCGACCTTCGAATCCGGTTCGGACACCGCGCCGATCCAAAAACGCCGATCTCGTAACCGTCAGCAAGCGTTGCCGTAGCCAGCATGTCATCATTCGATTCAAAATATTTCGACAAGATCCGCATCAAGCCCACGCGCCAGAAGCAGCCGCGCGTCAAGGAAGAGGCGGTGATGTGCGAATGGCCGGGGTGCAAGAACACCGCGCCGCATCGCGCGCCGAAGGGTCGCGGCAAGGAGCGCGAATACTGGCACTTCTGTCTCAACCACGTGCGCGAATATAACCAGTCCTATAATTTCTTCTCGGGCATGAGCGACGAGGCGGTGGCGCGCTATCAGAAGGACGCGCAGACCGGCCATCGTCCGACCTGGAAGATGGGGGCCAACACCGGCACGAAGGGCAAGGGCAAGCCCGGCGTCGAGGATGAATTCGAGGGCGCGCTCGATCCGTTCGCGATGTTTGCGGAAATGAACGGCCGCGGCAAATGGCGTCCGGGTCCCGGCGCGAAAGCCGAACCGAAGGCGGAGACACGCAAGATCTTCAACGCCGAACGCAAGGCGTTGCAGGTGATGGGACTTGGTCCCGACGCGACGCTCGAAACTGTCAAGACGCAATACAAGCTTTTGGTGAAACAGCATCACCCGGATGCGAATGGCGGCGACCGTTCGACCGAGGATCGCCTGATCGAGATCATCAAGGCGTATAATTACCTCAAGACCGTGGTGCCGGCGGAGCGCTGAGGCGGCGCGCTATTTCGTCGTGTCGGCCGCCGCAAGGCGGCGGCTTCTGCGCCAGTGTTGAAACGCCCATACGCCCGCGCCGATCACGATCAGCCCGCCGACCAGCGGCAGCGCGTAATGCTCGGCTTTCGCGCCCCATTGCTCGGCGGCGGAGCCGGCCAGCACGCCGGGCAGCACCATGGCCGGCGCCCAGACCAGAACGGCCGCGACGTTGACGGCGTAGAATTTCTGCGGCGGCATTCCAAGCGCGCCGGCGGTGATCGGCACGAAGGCGCGCACCGGCGGCACAAAGCGGGCGAAAAACACCGCGAGCGCGCCATGGCGATTGAAGAAGTTTTCGCTCTCGGCGACCAGCGCGGGATAATTCGACATCGGCCAGCTCGACAGTACGGCACCTTTGGCCGTGTAACCGATCAGGAAGGCGAGGCCGTCGCCCAGCACGGCACCTCCGAAGGCGGCGGCGAGCACCGGGATCAGATGAAGATTTCCGCTTGGGACCAGGGCGCTCAGCGCGAGGATCACGGTCGAGCCGGGAATGATCGAACCGAAAATCGGCACGGCTTCCGCCAGCGCGGACAGGAAAATGGCGGTGTAGGCGGACAGCGCGTGAAGCGAGACAAAATCGATGAGCTGGCTGAGATAGGACCCCAAGACGTATCCAATGCTGATTCGATGCCGGTGGGCTGGCAGGTGGTCTGTCCGCACCCAACCTAGTGCTGCCGAAAATTGTTGCAAGATTGTTATGGAATTGCAGGGCAGGTCTTCAATTCGCGCAAAAATGGCCTATCTAGATGATAACAAAGCCGAACTTTCAGCCGGCGTAAGGCTTCTGCCGCCCGCTTCTGTCTGCTAGGTTTATACCGCATCCCACCTCGTCGCGAACGTGCACGTCTGGTTTCGGGAGCGTTCCGAGGCCACGGAGGATTGATGACTGCCGCCATGACGACATCGCAGGAGCCCGCCGGTCTGCCGGACATGAAAGTGTCTGTGCGGCAGGTGTTCGGCATCGACAGCGATCTTGAAGTCCCCGCTTTTTCCACGACCGATCCGCATGTGCCGGACGCCGATCCGGATTACCGTTTCGATCGCGCCACCACGCTCGCCATTCTGGCAGGTTTTGCGAAAAACCGCCGCGTGATGGTGACCGGCTATCACGGCACCGGCAAATCGACCCATATCGAACAGGTCGCCTCGCGCCTGAACTGGCCCTGCGTGCGCGTCAACCTCGACAGCCATATCAGCCGCATCGATCTCGTCGGCAAGGATTCGATCGTCGTCAGGGACGGCAAGCAGGTCACCGAGTTCCGCGACGGCATTCTGCCATGGGCGCTTCAGCACAATGTCGCGCTGGTGTTCGACGAATACGACGCCGGCCGCCCGGACGTGATGTTCGTGATCCAGCGCGTGCTCGAAGTGTCCGGCCGCCTGACGCTGCTCGACCAGAACAAGGTCATCAAGCCGCATCCGGCCTTCCGTCTGTTCGCCACCGCCAACACGATCGGTCTGGGCGATACCTCGGGTCTCTATCACGGCACCCAGCAGATCAACCAGGGCCAGATGGACCGCTGGTCGATCGTCACCACGCTGAACTATCTGCCGCATGACGAGGAAGTGGAAATCGTGCTGGCGAAGGCCAAGCATTACCGCAACGAGCAGGGCCGCGAGACCGTCAGCAAGATGGTGCGTCTGGCGGATCTGACGCGCAACGCTTTCGCCAATGGCGATCTGTCCACGGTGATGAGCCCGCGCACGGTCATCACCTGGGCGGAAAACGCGGAGATTTTCGGCGATCTCGGCTTCGCCTTCCGTGTCACCTTCCTTAACAAGTGCGACGAACTCGAGCGTCCGCTGGTCGCCGAATTCTATCAGCGCTGCTTCAATGCGGAGTTGCCGGAATCGGCGGTGAACGTGGCGTTGAGCTGAGTTGAGTTGCTGCCCTCTCCCCTTGTGGGAGAGGGTGCCGAGCAGCCGAAGGCTGCGAGGCGGGTGAGGGGTTCAGGATTATAGTTGACCCCTCACCCGGCTCGCCTTCGCTTCGCTCCGGCGATCCACCCTCTCCCACAAGGGGAGAGGGGAAAAGGTACGGACCGCAATTGCAATGACCACCACGGCCAACGTCAAGTTCAAGACCGGGACCAAGGAATCGCCGACCGAGCCGTTCAAGCGGGCGGTGACGTCGGCGTTGCGCGCGCTTGCCAAGCAGCCCGAGCTTGAAGTGACGTTTTCCGCCGAGCGGCCGGGCCTCGCGCCGGGCAAGGCGCGGCTGCCCGAACCGGCGCGCAAGCTGACGCGCAAGGACGCCGCCATCGTGCGCGGCCATGCCGATTCCATCGCGCTGCGCATCGCCTGTCACGACGCCAAGCTGCATCGCAAGCTTGCGCCGGGCAATTCGCAGGCGCGTGCGGTGTTCGACGCGGTCGAGCAGGCGCGTGTCGAGGCGATCGGCGCACGCCGCATGGCCGGCGTCGCGAAAAATCTCGGCGCCATGCTCGACGATCATTTCCACCGCGCCAAATTCGACGAGATCACCGATCGCGCCGACGCGCCGCTCGCGGATGCGCTGGCGCTGATGGTGCGCGAGCGCCTAACCGGCCTTGCGCCGCCGGCCGCGGCCCGGCGCGTGGTCGATCTGTGGCGTCCGGTTCTCGAGGAGAAGATCGGCGCGCGGCTCGATCAGCTCAGCGATTTCACCGAGGACCAGAGCAAGTTCGCTGAATCGATCCAGGACCTGCTGTCGGCGCTCGATCTTTCCGACGAGCGCAGCGCGGATCAGGATGAGGACGAGCAGGACGAGGACGAGCGCGAGGGTGAAAACGCCGAAAGCGGCGAGGACGGTCAGCCGCAGAGCGAAGCGACGGAGGAGATGAGCGCGGATCAGGCGCAGCCGTCCACCGACGACGCCTCCGAAAACGCCATGGACAGCGCGCAGACGGCGGATGCGGATTCGCTCGATGACGGCGACATGGCCGACGACGAGCAGCCGGGCGAAGCCGTGCGTCCGAATTCGCGCGACAGCAACGAGCCGCGCGGGCCGGAATATCACGCCTACGCGCCGAAATTCGACGAGATCATCGCGGCCGAGGACCTGTGCGAACCGGACGAACTGGAACGTCTGCGCGGTTATCTCGACAAGCAGCTCGCGCATCTGCAGCACATCGTCGCGCGGCTCGCCAATCGCCTGCAGCGCAAACTGATGGCGCAGCAGAACCGCGCCTGGGAGTTCGATCTGGAGGAAGGCATCCTCGATCCGGCGCGGCTGTCGCGCGTCGTCACCGATCCGCATCATCCATTGTCGTTCATGCACGAGAAGGAAGCGACCTTCCGCGACACCGTGGTGACGCTGCTGCTCGACAATTCCGGCTCGATGCGCGGGCGCCCCATCACGGTAGCTGCGACCTGCGCCGACATTCTGGCGCGCACGCTCGAGCGCTGCGGCGTCAAGGTCGAGATTCTCGGCTTCACCACGCGGGCGTGGAAAGGCGGGCAGTCGCGCGAGGCGTGGCTCGCCGCCGGCAAGCCGGCGAACCCCGGCCGCCTCAACGATCTGCGTCACATCATCTACAAGTCGGCGGACGCGCCGTGGCGACGCGCGCGCAAGAATCTCGGCCTGATGATGCGCGAGGGCCTGCTCAAGGAAAACATCGACGGCGAGGCGCTGGACTGGGCGCACAAGCGTCTTCTGGCCCGGCCCGAGCAGCGCAAGATCCTGATGATGATCTCGGACGGCGCGCCGGTGGACGATTCCACGTTGTCGGTGAATGCCGGCAATTATCTCGAACGCCATCTGCGCTGGATCATCGAGGAGATCGAGACCCGCTCGCCGGTCGAATTGATCGCCATCGGCATCGGCCATGACGTGACGCGCTATTATCGCCGTGCGGTGACCATCGTGGACGCCGAAGAGCTTGGCGGCGCGATCACCGAAAAGCTCGCCGAATTGTTCAGCGAGACCCATGTCGAGGCCAAGGCGCCCCCGCGCAAGCGCAGGCTGCATTCCTGATCAATGACCCATGGGCTGCGCCGCCGGGATGTTCTGCAAGGCGGTGCGGCGATGCTCGCCGCTCTGGCCACGCCGCGCGCCGCTTCCGCGCAGGCATCGCCGGTCATCACGCGCCTGACGGTCAACGCCCGGCCGATCGCATCCTTCGATCCGCGCGATGCGTCGCATCTGCGCTACGGCGCGCTGCAGTTCCGCTCGGGCCTTGTGCTGACCTCATCGTTCAAGCCGTTCGGCGGATTGTCGGCGCTGCGCTGGCTGGACACCAAGGGCGAACGCTTTCTCATGCTTAGCGATCACGGCGACTGGTTCGCCGGGCGCGTGGTCTATAAAGGCAACGATTTCGCCGGTCTCGCCGATGTCACCTCGACGCCGATGTGCGGCAGCGACGGCAAAAAGATCGCCTCGCGCGGCTGGTTCGACACCGAATCGCTCGCCTTCGACGGACAGGTCGCCTATGTCGGTCTCGAGCGCGTGAATCAGATTTTGCGGTTCGATTTTTCCAGGGGCGGCATTCTTTCGCGCGGAGAAGCCATCCCGGTGCCGCCGGGTATCGATACGCTGCCCTTCAACAAGGGCCTCGAGACGCTGGTGTTCGTGGCGCGTGACCGGAAAGGCGAGGGCGCGAAGCTGGCCGGCACGCTGATCGCGATCTCCGAGCGCGGTCTCGATGCGTCGGGCAATCTGCTCGGCTTTCTGATCGGCGGACCGGCGCCGGGCACCTTCACGGTGAAACGCAGCGGCAATTACGACATCAGCGACGCGGTGCTGCTGCCGTCCGGCGAACTGCTCATTCTCGAACGCAAATTCTCGATTCTATCGGGCGTCGGCATCCGCATTCGCAGCATTCCCATCGCGGCGGTCGAGCCCGGTGCGCTGGTGGACGGGCCGACACTATTCGAGGTCGATCTCGGCTATGAGATCGACAACATGGAAGGCATCGACTTTCACATCGCTCCGGATGGCGACACGGTTCTGACCATGGTTTCCGACGACAATTTCTCGATGATCCAGCGCACGCTGCTGTTGCAGTTCACGCTGGCGGGAAAGTAAGTCCGGCCTGACGCATTTATGTATGTGTCGGTCAATGGCGTGAGCGATTGCAGCAAATCTATTTCGCATTGCGCTTACGCTGCGACGCTATGACAGCCTGCGTCAGGACGTCTCGCGTCAGATCGTCTCACGATTGAAGTTTTGGTATATTAAATATCTCGTCCCGTTGCACGATCCTTCATCACGGCAGTTCGCGTCAGCGCTGCCGATGGGCGTCGATAAACCGGCATCAAAGACCGGTTATCAATTTTCAGGGAGGGAATCATGACGGGTCTACGTTATGCGACGGGCTGTGGGTCTGCTGCATTGCTCGGTGTTACACTCGCGTTAGCGCCCAATCCGGCCATCGCGGCATGGGAGCCTACTCGTCCGGTCGAACTCATCGTGCCGGCGGGCACCGGCGGCGGCGCCGATCAAATGGCGCGCGTCATTCAGGGCATTGTCACCAAGCACAATCTGATGAATCAGCCGATGATCGTCATCAACAAAGCTGGTGGCGCCGGCGGCGAGGGCTTCCTTGACGTGAAGTCGTCGCGCAACAACCCGCACAAGCTCATCATCACGCTCTCCAATCTGTTCACGACTCCGCTGGCGACCGGGATTCCATTTTCTCACAGGGATCTGACGCCGGTCACGATGATGGCGCTCGACGAATTCGTTCTGTGGGTGAACGCGGAGAAGCCCTACAAGTCCGCCAAGGAATATGTCGAAGCCATAAAGGCCGGTCCTGACGGCCAGTTCAAGATGGGTGGAACGGGCTCGAAACAAGAGGACCAGATCATTACCGTCGCCCTTGAAAAGGCGACCGGCAAGAAGATGACTTACATTCCGTACAAGGGCGGCGGCGAAGTCGCGGTGCAACTTGTCGGCAATCATCTGGATTCAACCGTCAACAATCCGATTGAAGCGGTTGCGCAATGGCGCGGCGGAAAGCTGCGCCCGCTTTGCGTTTTCGACGCCAAACCGCTCAGCTACAGTGAAAAGGTGACTGCCGATCACGCCTGGGCGGACATTCCGACCTGCAAATCGCAGGGGCTTGATGTCGAGTATGTGATGCTGCGCGGGTTCTTCATGCCGCCGGGCTCGACGCCGGAGCAGGTCGCCTACTATGTCGACCTGATGAAGAAGGTGCGCGATACGCCTGAATGGGCCCAACTGATGAAGGATGGCGCCTTTAACCAGACCGCGCTCTCCGGTGCGGATTATCTCAAATGGGTCAATAGCGCCGAGAAGACTCATGAAAGCCTGATGAAGGAAGCGGGCTTCCTCGCAGCCAAGGAATAAGCGTTCGCCGGCGTCCAGTGACGCCGGCGATTTCACTTCATCCGCATGCGACTCTTCTCAGTGCAAGGACCGATCAGATGAGCGACACAGGACACCACGCGCCGGCGGACGGCCCGTCGCATCGCAATATCGAAATGGGCGTGGCGATTGCCTGCCTGGTTTTCGGCATCATCACCATTCTCGGCAGCGTCAAGGTCGGCATTGGCTGGGGAGCCGAGGGACCGCGATCCGGATTTTTCCCGTTCTACATCGGTCTTGCGATCGTCGGTTCGAGCCTGATGAATCTCAAGGATGCATGGGCACTCGATCGCGCGCCGCGATTTGCGACATGGGCGCAGCTCGGGCAGGTGCTTGCGGTCGTGATCCCGACGACAGCCTATGTCTGCGTGCTGCCTTTCACCGGCATCTACGCCGCCTCATTCGTTTTGATTACCGGCTTCATGATCTGGCTCGGCAAGTATCGCTGGCCGAGCGCCGTCGCGCTTGGTGTCGCGGTTCCTTTCGCGATCTATTTCATGTTCGAGAAATGGTTTCTCGTCCCGCTGCCAAAAGGCCCGATCGAGGACTGGCTGGGATTGTAGGCGCGGACGTTCGCACAAATTCGGCAACACGATAATCGCTGGGAAAAATCATGCTCGCAGATATCGCCAATCTCTTTCACGGATTTGCAGTCGTATTGCAGCCCTACAATATCTTGCTGATGGTGATCGGCATTCTGCTCGGCGTCATCATTGGCGTGCTGCCGGGTCTGGGCGGCGCCAACGGCATCGCGATCCTGTTGCCGCTGACATTCAGCATGTCGCCGACGTCGGCCATTATCATGCTGTCGTGCATCTATTGGGGCGCGTTGTTCGGCGGCGCGATCACGTCGGTGCTGTTCAACATTCCCGGAGAACCGTGGTCGGTCGCCACCACATTCGACGGTTATCCGATGGCGCAACAGGGCAAGGCCGGCGAAGCGCTGACCGCGGCCTTCACATCGTCGTTCGTCGGCGCGCTGTTCGCCGTCATCGTCATCACGCTCGTCGCGCCGCTGGTGGCGAACTTCGCGCTGGAATTCGGGCCCGCCGAGAAATTCGCGGTGTTCTTTCTCGCCTTTTGCAGTTTTATCGGCATGGGCAAGGAGCCGCCGTTCAAGACTCTCGCCTCGATGACGATCGGATTCGCGCTCGCGGCGGTTGGTCTCGACAGCGTGACCGGCCAGTTGCGGCTGACATTCGGATTTACCGAACTGCTCAACGGCTTCGACTTCCTGATCGCGGTGATCGGCCTGTTCGGCATCGGCGAAATTCTCCTCACGATGGAGGAGGGGCTGTCGTTCAAGGGCAAGGCGGCGGGCATCAACCCGCGCGTGGTGTGGCAGACCTGGAAAGAGCTGCCGCAATACTGGATGGTATCGCTGCGCTCGTGCCTGATCGGGTGCTGGATGGGCATTTCGCCGGCCGGTGCGACGCCCGCTTCGTTCATGAGCTACGGCATTGCGCAGCGTATTTCCAAGCGCGGCAAGAATTTCGGCAACGGCGAAATCGAAGGCGTCGTTGCGCCGGAAACCGCGGCGCACGCGGCGGGCACGGCCGCGCTGCTGCCGATGCTTGCGCTTGGCGTGCCCGGATCGCCGACCGCGGCGGTGCTGCTGGGAGGTTTGCTGATCTGGGGCCTGCAGCCCGGGCCGCTGTTGTTCGTCGAGCAGCCCGATTTCGTCTGGGGTCTCATCGCCTCGATGTATCTCGGCAATCTGGTCGGTCTGATTCTGGTTTTGACCTGCGTGCCGTTCTTTGCCGCGATCCTGCGAATTCCGTTCAGCATCATCGCGCCGGTCATTCTGGTGATTTGCGCGATCGGCGCCTACTCGGTGCACAATTCCAGCTTTGACGTCATCCTGATGATGGTGTTCGGCGTGATCGGTTACGCACTGAAGAAGACGGGATATCCGCTGGCCCCAATGGTTCTGGCGATCGTGCTCGGCGACAAGGCGGAAGAGGCGTTCCGCCAGTCGCTGCTCTCCTCCGGCGGCAGTCTCGGCGTTTTCTTCTCGAACGGGCTGGTGTCCACGATCATGATTCTCGGACTGATCGCGCTGTTCTGGGGTGCGATTTCTGAAGGCTGGAGCCGTCTGCGCAGCCAGCCCAAAATGGCTACTTGATCGACGATAGTCGTCATTGGCTATCGCGCGACCCGCAACGGCCATATGTGCCCTCCCAAGCACATGGCCGCATCCTGAGGCCCCGCCGCTGTCCGTGGCCGGTATCCTCAGGATGGCGTGGGCCGGTCGGGAGCACAACGAGGGACGCAAAACAAAAAGGCCGGATCGAAATCCGGCCTTTTGAAATTCACGTCGCAGAAAAAATCAGCTGGCCGCAGCGAGCTTCTTCTTCTCGATCTGGCGCTTCAGCTCGGCCGCCTTCGGCGAGAGCGTCGCGATGTTGGCCTTGAGCAGATAGGCGTCGAGGCCGCCATTGTGATCGACGCTCTTGAGCGCGTTGGTCGAGACGCGCAGGCGCACGTTGCGGCCCAGCGTTTCGGAGATCAGCGTGACGTTGCACAGGTTCGGCAGGAACCGGCGCTTGCTTTTGATGTTCGAGTGGCTGACCTTGTGGCCAACCTGCGGCCCCTTGGCCGTCAGTTCACAGCGCCGCGACATGGCGAAATCCTTAAGTTCGAAACTCGGGTTTTCCCGGAACCGGCCTCGCCATCGAGGGGCTCGCAAGGGTTTGTATATCCGTCCATTTCAGGAACCGCGGACGTATAAGGGCAGAGCGCGGCGAGGTCAAGGCGGCGGGCTCTGGTGCAAAAGTCCGTCACGGAAACCGAAATTCCGAATTTATTCAGTCAGTCCAAGTGCTTCCGCGTGCTCGGTAACATATAATCGACGTAATCGGAGCTGAAATTACGCTTATCAGGATCAGGCAAAGCCCTATTGAAGCGGCATGTTGAAGTGGCATGATGCGCCGATCCGCCGGCCAACAGCACGCCCAGCAGGATTCTCCTTCGTGAACAGGTTCCGTATTTCCTCCTTGCGGCGCGCTTTCGGCCTCACGGCGCTGTGGCTGCTGGCCGCTGCCGTATTCTGCGATCCGCTTGCGGCGCAGGGCCGCGTCGAAGCCAAATACGAGGTGACCCTCGGCGGCATCACGATCGGCAAGGGCAACTGGATCGTCACCATCGGCGAGGACGATTATTCCTCGGCCGTCACGGGCGCCACGTCCGGCATCATGAAGGCGATCGGCAATGGCAACGGCAACGCCTCGGTGCGAGGCCGTGTTGCCGCTGGCCAGCTCAACCCGGCGAATTACCAGACCTCGATCAATTACGGCCCCAAGAACGAAACCATCCACATCGCGCTGGCGAAGGGGAACGTAACGGATTCATCCATCGAGCCGGTCCCGCCGGTCGCCAATGACCGCATCGCGGTGACCGATGCGCATCGCCGCGGCGTGCTCGATCCGCTCACCGGCTCGCTGCTCTATGTGGCGGGCACCGGCGATCCGGTCGGCCCCGATGCCTGCCACAAGACCACTTCGGTCTTTGACGGGCGCATGCGCTACGATCTGCGCCTCGAATACAGGCGCATGGAACGGATCACCTTCAGCAAGGGCGGCTATCAGGGCCCGGTGGTGGTGTGCGGCGTCTATTTCACGCCCCTGTCCGGCTATGTGCCGGGCCGCTACGCGATCAAATACCTCACCGAGCAGCGCGACATGGAAATTGCCTTCGCGCCGATCGCCGGGACGCGGATCCTTGCGCCGATCCGGATGAAGATTCCGACCCCGATCGGCACCGGTCTGGTCGAGGCCACGGAATTTTCGACGGCGACCCTCGCCCGCGCCGCGAAAACGAACTGACCGCCGCCTTATATTCGCGTTGAATCGTGTTGACTCCGGAGCCGATCGGAGTCCTCCGTCAGCCTAAGTTTTTCGCTTCCGTTCGGCGCGTGCTTTGCGCCCGGAATCCCCGATCTAGCGGGGGATGCGATGAATGACGCGACATATTGCGGTGAACGAAGCCGGACACGATATGAGTCAGCGATTCGGGCCGCTTTCGTTCCGGAGTCGTTCCAATGCTTAAGCGGCCACAGAGTCCTGGCGCGAAAAGCGTCGCATTGTGAGACACCTATACGCCGAATCCCCATCAAGTGACGCGTTCTGCCCGCCGCACGCGCCCAAATCTTAACTCCCGAGCGCCAAGCGGATTTCAGCGATGCCCCTTTCCTCCCTCGCGCCATTTCCATCCAGGGACCGCGCACCCGGCGCAGGCGTCACCGCCGTGCTCGGCCCGACCAACACCGGCAAGACGCATCTGGCCATCGAGCGGATGCTGGCGCATTCCTCGGGCATCATCGGGTTGCCGCTGCGGCTATTGGCGCGTGAGGTCTATAACAAGATCGCCGCGCGGGCTGGCGCGGACGCCGTGGCACTGATCACCGGCGAAGAGAAGATCAAGCCGCCGCATCCGCGTTACTGGGTCTCGACCGTCGAGGCGATGCCGCGCGACATCGACGTGTCATTCCTCGCCGTCGACGAAATCCAGATCGCCGCCGATCTCGAACGCGGCCATGTCTTCACCGATCGCATTCTCAACCGGCGCGGCCGCGACGAAACGCTGCTGCTCGGCGCCGCAACGATGCGCCCCATCATCGAGCGGCTGCTGCCCGGCGCGAATATCGTGACCCGGCCGCGTCTGTCGCAGCTCGAATTCGCCGGCGACCGCAAGATCACACGCCAGCCGCGCCGCACCGCCATCGTCGCGTTCTCGGCGGATGAAGTTTACGCCATCGCCGAACTGATCCGCCGTCAGCATGGCGGCGCGGCGGTCGTTCTCGGCTCGCTGTCGCCGCGCACAAGGAACGCTCAGGTCGAGATGTTCCAGTCCGGCGATGTGGATTATCTCGTCGCCACCGACGCCGTCGGCATGGGCCTCAATCTCGACGTCGATCACGTCGCGTTCGCCTCCGACAGAAAATATGACGGCTACCAGTTCCGCCGCCTCACGCCATCGGAGTTCGCACAGATCGCCGGTCGCGCGGGCCGCGCCACCCGCAACGGCACCTTCGGCACCACGGGCCGCTGCGAGCCGTTCGAGCCCGAACTCGTCAACGCGCTGCAGAACCACACCTTCGACAGTGTCAGGGTGCTGCAATGGCGCAATTCGAAACTCGATTTTTCCTCCCTCGGCGCATTGCAGGTCTCGCTGGCGCTGGCGCCGGGCCATGAGGCGCTGACCCGCGCACCGGTTGCCGAGGATTTGCGCGTGCTCGATCATGCGGCACGCGACGCTGATGTGCGCGATATGGCCAAGGGCGCGGCGGCCGTGGAGCGGCTGTGGGACACCTGCCTCGTTCCGGATTACCGCAGGATCGCCCCCGCGGCGCATGCGGAACTGGTAACCACGCTTTACGGGTTCCTGATGCGGAAGGGGAAAATCCCCGATGACTGGTTTGGCGCCCAGATCGCCCAGGCGGACCGCACCGATGGCGATATCGACACGCTATCCGCCAGAATCGCGCAAATCCGCACCTGGACCTTCGCCGCCAACCGCCCGGACTGGCTCGCCGACCCCGAACACTGGCAGGGCGTCTCCCGGGGGGTGGAGGATAAATTGTCCGATGCGCTGCACGAAAGGCTAACTGAGCGTTTCGTTGATCGCCGGACCAGTGTATTGATGCGCCGCTTGCGGGAAAACACGATGCTGAATACCGAGATTGGAAAGACCGGCGAGGTGACGGTGGAGGGCCATGTGATCGGCCGCCTCGACGGTTTCATGTTTGCGCCGGAATCGGCGGAGGCCGGCTCCGACGCGAAGGCGTTGCAGGCCACGGCGCTCAAAGCGCTGGCCGGCGAAATCGACGCGCGCGCCGAGAAACTGTCGAACGCGCCGGACGACCAGTTCGTTCTGGCCAATGACGGCACGCTGCGCTGGACCGGCGACGCCGTCGCCAAGCTGGTCGCCGCCGACAATGTGCTGGTCCCGCGCATTCGCATCGTCGCCGATGAGCGCCTGACCGGCGCGCCGCGCGATGCCGTGCAGGCACGGCTCGATCTGTGGCTGAAAACGCATATCGAAAAGATTCTGGCTCCGCTGTTCGATCTGCAGAAGGCGGAAGACGTCACCGGCATCGCTCGCGGCATCGCCTTCCAGCTCGTCGAGGCGCTTGGCGTGATCGAGCGCAGCAAGATCGCCGCCGAGATGAAGGATCTCGATCAGCCCTCGCGCGCGACGCTGCGCAAATACGGCGTGCGGTTCGGCGCGTATCACATTTTCATTCCCTCGCTGCTCAAGCCCGCCGCGCGCGGCCTCGCCTCGCTGCTCTGGGCGCTCAAGCAGGACAATGTCGATTTCGGCGCGCTGACCGGCGCGCAGCATCTGGCGGGTAGCGGCCGCACCTCGTTCCCCGCCGACAAGGCGCTGAACGCGGACGCCTATCGCGTGCTCGGTTACAAGCTCTGCGGCGAGCGCGCGGTGCGCGTCGACATTCTGGAGCGCCTCGCCGATCTCATTCGTCCGGCGCTGTCCTGGCGTCCGGGTTCGAGCCTGGACAAGCCCGCGGGCGCGTTCGACGGACGCTCGTTCACCGTCACGCAGGCGATGACGTCTTTGACGGGGTCGGCGGGCGAGGATTTCGCCTCGGTGCTGCGCGCGCTCGGCTATCGCATGGACCGCCGTCCGCCATTGCCGGAATCGCCGCCGGTAGAAGCTGCGGCGACGGCGGAGGTTGCCGCCGAAACCCCGGTGAGCGAGACGGCTTCCGATCCTGTTGTATCGGCCGATGCTCCGGCGACGGACGACGCTTCGAGCGCGGCAAAGCTGCCGGAGATCGAATTTGCACCGGCGGCTGCAACGCCTGAAGTCACTGAGCCTTCTACCGAAGCGCCTCCTGAATCGTCGCCTGTCGAGGCGGCCATTTCCGCGGACACTGCACCAGCGGAGACTCCAGCAGTCATCGTCGCATCTGATGTAGCGGAAACGCCCGCTCCGGACGCGGTCGCCAGTGAGTCCGCAAGCACGGAAGCTACCGCGGGCGAAGGTGCTGCGCCCGAAACACCGGCCGAGCCTGTGCTGGTTGAGGTCTGGCGCCCCGCTGGACGCTCGGAAGATCGCCGTCCCCGTCACGACCGCAATCGTAACCGACATCAGAATGCGGCCGGCGAGGGCTCCAAGGAGGGCGCGGAAGGCGCACCGCGCGAACATCATCCGCGCCGGCGTCATCATCATCGCCGCCCTGACGCACAGGGCGCGCCTGCGGCCGAAGGAGCCCAGAGCGAGGCGCCGCGCGAAGGGCGGCCCCCGCGCGAGGGTCAAAGCCGCGCCCAGAAATTCGAAGGCAAGTTCGGCGCAAAGTTCGAGGGCAGGCCGGGCAAATTCGAGGGCAAACGCCAGGACAGGCGTCCGGAAAAACGGGAAGGCGGCCGGGACCGGCGCGATCGCGACAGCGGCGCCGCGCTGCGCACCTTCGCCACCAGCGCTCCGCGCGAGCGCGAGCGTTCCGCCGATCCGAACTCGCCGTTCGCCAAGCTGGCCGCGCTCAAGGACCAGCTCGCCAACCGCAAGGATTGAAGCTTCCGCTTGGACCACCAGCGCATCGACAAATGGCTGTGGCACGCGCGGGTCGTCCGCACCCGCAGCGATGCGGCGGCGCTCGTCGCCAAGGGCCATGTCCGTCTCAACGGCGCGCGCGAAACCTCGCCGGGCCACGGGGTGAAACCGGGCGACGTGCTCACCATCGCGCTCGATGCGCGCGTGCGTGTTCTGAAAGTTGTGACCTTCGCTGAGCGGCGCGGCGATGCGCAGACCGCCCATGCTCTCTACGACGATTTACAGGGCCTTTCCGGGTAACTATCTGCTCAAAAGCGGGCCCTTCATTCTCTTGCGGCACGGGGCATCCTGCGCTACGCCACCAGCCAAAATGCGGGCTGGTTCGGGCCGGTTTTTTAAAGGCCAGAACCTTTAGACCAGAACTTTCGGGGCCAGAACTTTCGGAGCTATGGATGACTTACGTCGTCACTGAGAATTGTATCAAGTGCAAGTACATGGATTGCGTCGAAGTCTGCCCGGTGGACTGCTTCTACGAAGGCGAGAACATGCTCATCATCCACCCCGATGAGTGCATCGATTGCGGCGTGTGCGAGCCTGAATGCCCGGCCGAAGCCATCAAGCCGGATACCGAAACCGGTCTCGAAAAGTGGCTCGAAGTGAACGCCGAATACGCCAAGTCCTGGCCCAACATCACCCAGAAGAAGGACGCTCCGGCCGACGCCAAGGAATTCGACGGCGTGGAAGGCAAGTTCGAGAAATACTTTTCTCCCAATCCCGGCACCGGCGACTAATTCTATCTGGTGACGCCTTGAGGAGCGGGACCGGCGCATTTGCGCATCCCCGGTTCCGCCGTCCTTAACCTTGTTGAGCCGGAACAGGCGCAACGAGCGGCCGGAAGCCGTCAGAAAGCCCATAAATCATTGATTTTTGCTGAAAATGTGCTATTCTGGGCACATTCGGTCAGTCGAACCCGCTCGTGCGTTGTTTTTCACGAGACCGTCCAGAACAAAACGGGTTCCAGGCACCAGCAATCAGGGACGTGGCGGTTCCACGTATAGCGCCGTGGCAGACAAATCGCGTCATAAGAAAAACAAAGGCTCCAAGGATAAGAACTCCAAGAAGGCGTCGGGCAAGCACGACGCCAAGAAGAATTCCGCCTCAAAAAACAAAAGAAATGAAATGCCCAGCAAAAAGCCCGCAAAAAACGCTACCAAGAAGTCTTCCGTAAAGCCTGCCAAATCCAAGACCGTCGCCAAGGGCAAGGCCCCGGCGAAGGCCGCCCCCGCCGCCAAGGTGAAGCCGGTTGCGACCAAGCCGGTCGCCAAGGTTGCGCCGCGGGTGGAGGAGCCGAAGAAGGTTCTGACCCAGCGCCAGGGCTTCAAGACCAACGAATTCGTGGTCTATCCGGCGCATGGCGTCGGCCAGATCCTGGCGATCGAGGAGCAGGAAATCGCGGGCGCGACGCTCGAACTGTTCGTCATCAATTTCATCAAGGACAAGATGACCCTGCGCGTTCCGACCGCCAAGGTCGCCAATGTCGGCATGCGCAAGCTGTCCGAGCCGGCGCTGGTCAAGCGCGCGCTCGAGACGCTGAAGGGCCGCGCGCGCATCAAGCGCACGATGTGGTCGCGCCGCGCGCAGGAATACGAAGCCAAGATCAATTCGGGCGACATCGTCGCGATCGCCGAGGTCGTGCGCGACCTGTACCGCTCCGAGTCGCAGCCCGAGCAGTCCTACAGCGAACGCCAGCTTTACGAAGCGGCGCTCGACCGGCTGTCGCGCGAGATCGCGGTCGTCCAGCACGTCACCGAGACCGAAGCGGTCAAGGAGATCGAGGCCAATCTCGCCAAGAGCCCGCGCCGCGGCGCGAACAAGGCTGAAGCCGGCGCCGACGCGGTGGCTGACGAGGCCGATGCCGAAGCCGATGCTGAGGAGGCCGATGAGGGCGGGGACGACGACGATTCGCTCGCCGAGGACGAGGCCGCCTGAAAGGATGGCTCCTCCGAATAGACAATCGGAGCAGACATCAAAGCGCGAAATTCGAAAGCCCGGTCCTGCGACCGGGCTTTTTGTTGTGAGCTGAAATCGAAAATAGCCGGAGCGCGGACGTCGTCCGCGAGCAGGGAGATCGCGATCAATCCACCACGATCTTCACGCGGTCGCGCGGCTTGATGTTGGCGCGGGAGTCGAGGCCGTTGAGAACGCGAAACCGCTCGGCCGGATGATCGACGCCCTGCATGCGCCGCGCGATGGTGTCAACCGTTTCGCCGGGCTGCACGGTGACGATCTTGATCCGCAGCGGCCGCGCCGCCTGGATTTCCGCCAGCGTCAGGCGGCGGAATGAATTGACGGTTTCACGAAAAGCGCGGTCGGTTTCCGCGGTTTTCTGCTTTGTCGCGAAAATGAAGCGATAGACGTCGCTGCCGAAGCGCAGGGCGTAGACGCGGAATTGCCATTGATCGCCGCTGGCTGTCGCCGTGGCGGCCGGAAAGCCGTTGACGGTGACGGCTTCGGTCGAATTCCGGTCGACGTTCTCCATCCAGCCCGAATTGAGGTAGTCGCCGAGCGACTGATCGGACGGCACCCGCACGACATCGAAGCGCAGCGCCTCGCCGCCGCCCTCGCGCACGCCGACGACCGCCTGCGCGGTGTTGTCGAGGGTGAAATCCTCCGGCGCCTGGAAGGTGAAGCCGAGCTTGGGATGCAGGAAGCGGCGGCCGCGCACGAAGCCTTCCGAGGGGTCTTCGCCGTAAACGAGGTTGTCGATCGCCTTCAGATAGATATCGCGGTCGCGTTCGGTGGCGTCGGATGACGCGTTCTGGCGCGCGCTGGCCTGCGCGTTCTGGATGCGCTCCGGCGTCGCCGGGTGCGAGGCCAGAAAATCCTGCGAGCGCGGATCGAGCGCGGAGCGTGGCGCGCGCAGCGCGGCGTTGCGTTCCATCGCGGTGAGAAAGCGCGCCGCGCCGTAGGGATCGAAATTCGCCCGGGCGGCGATATTGACGCCGATATTATCGGCCTCGAATTCCTGCTGGCGCGAGAAGCTCGCCATCGTCAGCTTGGACTTGGCCAGCGCCAGCGCATTGGTGTCTGGATCGCCGCCCATTTCGTTGACCACGCGCGCGAGCGTCACCGCCTGCTTGGCCTGCTCCTCGCGGATCGCGGCGTGCTTGGCAAGGACATGCGCCATCTCGTGCGACAGCACGCTGGAGAGTTCGGATGTGTCGCTGGCGAGCGCGATCAGGCCGCGCGTGACGTAAAGCTGGCCGGTCGGCAGCGCGAAGGCGTTGACCGCGCCGGAATTGAGGATCGTCACCTTGTAGGCGAGGTCGGGCCGGTCGGATGCGGCGACCAGACGATCGACGGTTTTGGTGATCAGCGCCTCGAGTTTCGGATCGTCATAGGCGCCGCCATAGGTGGACAGGATGCGTTCGTGTTCGCGGTCGGTCGCGGCTGTCGCCGGGGCAGGCTTGTTGGGCTTGAGCGCCGGCATGTTGCTCGAAGCGCCCGCGACCTGAAAACGCTCGAAATCGGTGCAGGCGCCGAGCGACAGACCGAAGCCGAAAATCGCGCACAGCGCCGTCGCCGCCCTGAGGCGGCCGCCGAAGTCATTGCTCTTCCCCAATACGATCACGCGCTACTCGCTTCCAGCAGTCGCAGCCGTTCGGCTTTCGTCGATCAGTTCGATTTGTCCGGGCGCAAATGCCTCGATCCGAGGTGCGCCGTTGCGCCGCTCGACGAAGCCGCGGACCCGGATTCGCCTGTTTTCCAGCGCCCCCAATTTCATTCCGGCCGCCTCGAATGAGGCCATCATGCGCCGCGAAACCATGACCGCAAAGCCCTGAATCCATCTCTTGCCAAAATTGACGTAAAAAGTCGCTCCGGCGTCCCGCGCCGACACAACCTTGCCCTCGATGAGGGTAAAGCGCCCCGTTTCGGCCAGAATATCGGCCGTGCTTTCGGCGTTTTTTATGGCGGCAGGGCTCGCCCAGAGCCCGCGCCGGGCCACGCGGGCCTCTTTTTCCGCCGCGCCGAGTTCCGCCGCGCAGCCTTTGTCCGCCACGGTCCCGGAGGCCATCGCCCATCCCTGTGACAGCAGCCGGCTCTGCAGCGCGATGCCGTCGCCGCCGGACATAAATACGAACGCCTGCAGGCGCCCGTAGCGGTCGGGCGCATCGCTTGTCGAACGAAGTGTGACCTCGCGGCCGAGAACAAGATCGCGCAGAAAACGCGGATCGGCATTTGCGGGAAGCTCGATCCCGGCGAGACGCACCTCGCCGCCATCAGCGAGACGAAGGCTGCGTGCGTCGGTGACAGCGGCCACGCGGCCCTCGCCCTGAATCTCGAAATCGCAGGCGGCTCTCGCGTCCGAAGCCGCAATAAAAAACACCGCCCCGACGCACACGGCGAGGGGCGGTGTTCTGAGAGGGCTCGTGCGCGTCACGACGCGCCGCCAAAGCGAACGAGAAATCAGCCCTTGATCACGCCGCTCGCAACGAGGCGATTCCAGATGAACAGGACGATGACCGCGCCGATGGTCGCGGTGATGAAGCCGGCGCCCTGGTCGGGGCCGTAATGGCCGATTTGCTGGCCGATGAAAGTCGCCAGAAAGGCGCCGGCGATGCCGAGCACCGTTGTCAGGATGAAGCCCGAAGGATTGTTCGGCCCGGGTGACAACCATTTTGCGATGACGCCGGCGATAAAGCCCACGATGATGATCCAGAGAATACCGCCCATTGACGCAGCCCTTCTTTCCGTCTGTTGATCGAATTCGATTGGCCGATTATCGAACCAAATCGCGCAGGAGAAAAGCGGGCGTTGCCGCCCGCTTTTGAAAATTTACAGCCAGTTGTTGGCTTCGTGCTCGGTCGGCAGCCGGCCATGCGGCGTCAGCTGATTGATGATCTGCGGCAGTTGCTGGCTGAGGCCCTCGAGCAGTTCATCGCGCGAGAGGCCGGTCTGCGAGGTAAGAGCGCTGATCTGATCCGAACCGAGCGCACCCTCGAGATCCTTCGGCGCGATGGTCTTGTTCGGACCGTTGTCGACCCACGAGCTCGCCTTGTCGCCGTGACCGGCATCCTGCAGCTGCTTCATCAGATCGTTGAGGCCGCCGCTGAGCACGGTGCCTGCAGCGCCGCCGGCGAGCAATCCGCCGAGTAATCCGCCAAGACCGCCACCGCTGCTGGCTGCAACGGTTGTGTCGGCCGGAGTGGTTTTCGGCAGGCTCGCGGGAGTGGCCGGAGCTGTTGCTGTGCCCGAGCCTGAGGTGACGTGCTTGACCGCCTTGTAGGCAAGCAGAGCGAGAATCGCCATCGTCATCGGCGACATGCCGCTGCCGCTACCCTGAGCAGGCGTGTTGTTGCTGGGGCCGCGCGGCCCATTCTGCATTCCGTTGAGAACGTCGAGCAAACCCATCTCAGTCTCCTGTGGTCGATGAGCCGAAACATAGGTCCGGCTCCGGATGGTGACAAGGGAACGCGCTCATCAAAAGCTGCCGGCGATTGCGGCAGCTGTCGTCAAAGCGTCATGGCCTCTAACCTTTTCGCGCTGGCGTCCGGTGCTCCGTTCATGATGTATTCATCTCGCACCATTGAGCGCTCGCGAACCAATGTGCGTTCAGGACTTGCGAGCGGATTTCTTTTTGCCCGCCTTGCGGCCCAAAGTTTTTTTGGACGTTTTCCTGGATGTTTTCTTGGACGTTTTCCTGGAAGCCTTTTTGGGGACTTTCTTGCCCTCGCTGCGCGCCTCGGACAACCCGATGGCGATGGCCTGTTTGCGGCTCGTGACCTTCTTTCCGCTTCGGCCGCTTCTAAGGGTGCCGGCATTGCGCTTCTTCATCGCGCGCTCGACCTTTTTCGCACTCGCCTTGGAATATTTTCGTGCCATGCCGGTTGCTCCTCAATGACCTGAACTAAATTCCGGCCTCCAAAAACGGTTCCGCGCGCTGGCGGCGCATCGGCTGCTCTGGTATGAACAAGGCCGCCGTCCGGGTTCGACAAATCCACCATAAAAGCACGGAAAATATGCACGTTTTCGCAGCAGGCGATGCTGTCCCAGATCGGGATGAACATGCGATAGCCTTGTTTTGTCCCTTTCCTGATTCGATATTTTCCCGTCTCCCGGCCGTCCAGCGGCGCGTTGTGCCGCACCCCGTCACGCACTCTCCGGCCGTTCGCCCCGCCATCCCGTCCCTCATGCCTTCGGACCCGAAATGACAATTCCCGACCCGCATGATGCCGATGCCGTGGTAAACGAGCGGGGCCGCTTCAGCATCGCCTTCGGGCTGGAGCGGATCGGGCTGATCCCGTTGCGCGCGCCAAAAACCGCCGCCGCGATCCTTCTGGCGCTGTGCGTCATCGCCGTGTTCGGCATTCAGCGCATCAAGATCGACGATTCGCTGAGCCAGCTCTTTCGCTCCAACACGCCTGAATACAAGCAGTATGAGGAGGTCACCAAGCGATTTCCCGCCACCGAGTTCGACGTGCTTGTCGTGATCGAGGGGAAGTCGCTGCTCGAACGTTCCTCGCTGGAAAAGCTGCGCGACCTCACCACCGATCTGCAATTGATCGACGGCACGCGCGGCATCATTTCGCTGTTTTCCGCGCGCCAGCCGCCCGAAGCCGGCAAGCTGCCCGCGCCGCTGTTTCCCGAGCCGCTGCCCGAAGGCAAGGCCTATGACGATTTCATCCATCAGCGCGTCATGACCAACGAGATCATCCGCGGCAAGCTGCTGTCCGACGACGGCACGCTGGCTCTGATCGTGCTGGCGCTCGATCCTGCGATCGTCGGCAACAAGGGGCTGAACACCACCATCGGCGAAGTCCGCAAGGCGATGGCCGAGGATCTTGAGGGCACGGGCCTGCACAGCTCTTTGTCGGGCGTGCCGGTGATGCAGCTCGAAATCCGCAACGCGGTGGAGCGCGACGGGCTGACCTACAACATCGCCGGCATTCTCGCCGGCTGTATCATCGCCATTGTCTTCTTCCGCCGTATCTCGTTCATGTTCATCGCCGCCGGTCCGCCGCTGCTCGCGATCCTGCTGGCGATCGGCACGCTGGGATGGCTGAACTTCAGTCTCAACATGTTCCTGAACGTGATGACGCCGCTCATCATGGTCATCAGTTTTGCCGATTCGATGCAGCTGACTTTCGCGGCGCGCGATCGCCTGATCGCCGGCGAGGACAAATACACGGCCTTTCGTAACGCGGTGCTTGTCGTCGGTCCCGCCTGCGTGCTCACCCACGGCACCGCCGCGCTGTCGTTCATCGCGCTGCAATTCTCCGATTCCGATCTGATCCGCTCCTTCGGCGAGGCCGGATTGCTCGCGACCGTGATCGCGCTGCTCGCGGTGCTATCGCTGGTGCCGGTGTTCGGCGTGCTTCTGGTGCGCCGCGAGCATGTCTTCGTCACCAAGATCAAGGGCGCGGACAGGGGCGTCGAGGCGCTGCGCGCCTTCTGCCGCTGGATCGCGGTTCGCATGGTCGGCCGTCCGGCTTTGTTCAGCCTGATCGCGCTTATCGTCGTCGTCGGCCTCGGCATCGTCTATGCGCATCTGCAGCCGCGCTATCGCCTCGCCGATCAGGTGCCCGACAAGCAGCAGGCGGTGGCGGCGAGCGGGCGACTCGACGCGAAGCTGACGGGCGCCAATCCGATCGACGTGCTGATCGAATTCCCCAAGGGCAAATCGCTCTATGACAGCGAGACCCTCGACACCATCGCGGCGGTTCACACCATCATCGAAAAGCAGGCCGGGGTCGGCAACGTCTGGTCGCTGGAAACGCTGCGCCGCTGGATCGCCGAAAAGGTCGGCCGCTCCGATGTCGAGACGCTCAAGCAGTATGTCGACATGCTCCCCGATTATCTGGTGCGCCGCTTCATTTCAGCCGATCAGACCGCGGTGGTGGTGTCCGGCCGCGTGCCGGATCTCGATTCCAGCCAGATTCTGCCCGTGGTCGAAAAGCTCGATGCCGCGATGAACCCGGTGCGTGCCGCGCATCCGGGTTATGAAATCGCGGTCACCGGACTGTCGGCGATCGCCGCGCGCAACAGCGCCAGCATGATCGAGAAGCTCAACCACGGCCTCACCATCGAATTCATTCTGGTGGCGGCGTTCATCGGTCTGGCGTTCCGCTCGGTCGTGGTGATGCTGGCGAGCATCCTCCCGGGCATTTTCCCGGTCGTTCTGTCGGGTACGGTGCTCTATTTGCTCGGCGAGGGACTGCAATTCGCCAGCGTCGTCGCGCTCACCGTTTCCTTCGGGCTCGGCCTGTCGGCGACCATCCATTTCCTCAACCGCCTGCGGCTGGAAGAGAGGCCAGATCTCGACGAGGGGCAGGCGGTGGAGCGCGCCACGGTACTGGTCGGCCCGGCGCTGATCCTGACCACCGTGGTCCTGGCCTGCGGCCTTGTGGTGACGGTGTTTTCCGATCTGCCGTCGCTGCGGTTGTTCGGATGGCTCAGCGCGTTCGCGATGATCTCGGCGCTGGTGGCCGATCTGTTCATCCTGCGGCCGACGGCGATGTTTCTCATCAGCCTGTCGAAACGGCTGCGCGGCGAGATGCGTCCCAAACCGGCCGAGTGACTTGGATCGACCGCGACCGGCTCCAGGCACGCCGGCACCAATCTCGAAGTCATGAAAAATCCCCGGCCGCCACGCAGCCGGGGATTTTGATTATCGGCGATCAGTTTCCGCGTGTCAGCGAAATGTTGACCGCGCGGATCGGCCCCGGCGACGCGATGGCGACGGACTGCTTGCCGTTGCGCGTCGTGATGTTGAACGAGGCGACATAACCGTTGGTCTCGACGCGGGCGACGACATTGCCTGAGCTGACGCGGCCATCCACGGTGCCGTTGATGCCGCGGCTGGACTCGCTCCAGAAGCCACTGACAGAGCTGCCGTTCGAGCGGATGTCGGTGGTCAGGTCGAAGCGGTAGCTGTCGCTGGCGCAGCGCAGCGACTGTCGCAGATTGTTGCCGCTGCCGTCTGTGGAATATGTGCCGCGGCAGCGGATGCGCTCGGTGCCGGCATCGGCGATCTGGATCGTACCGCCGCCTGACCAGCTTCCGGCATAGCCGTCAAACGCGCCAGCGGCATGTGCAGCCGGGACCTGCATGCCAAAAGCAGCGCCAAGCACGGCGAGGGCCATGACTGCGGTCGACCCCGCTTTCGGCAACATGGCTTTCTGTAAAGTGTTTGAACGAACGGATGTCATTTGCAATTTCCTGCGGTGAGGGCGAATGGTCTCGTCGGCCTAATTGGACCCGGATCAGGATACGACGAAAGGCGGGAACTGGATACGATACTTCTGCGACGGAGCTGCAAATCTGGGCTCGCGAGCAGGCTTTGCCAGAGGCGGCCCGCTCAAATCCTTTCATTGCGGCTCCCATGCATCAGTCGATCCTTTTGATAAGCGGGTTCAAGGCGCTTTTGTTCCGGGCAATTCTTCCTTAAGTCCCAGAGACATAGGAGGAAATTTCAATCAGGCTGCCGTCCGGATCCCGGCAATAGACCGAATTGATCGGCCCCAGCGCGCCCTGTTTCCTGATCGGCCCTTCCTCGATGGCCACGCCGCATGACTTCAGGTGAGTGACGACCTGATCGGGTGTGGCATCGGTAAGAAAGCAAAGGTCGTCGCTTCCGGCCGCCTCATGATCGGCGGTGAACCACTCGACCTTGTCGGTGCCCATGGGACGCAGATTGATCTTCTGTCGTCCGAACTGCATCGAGACGCGGACCGGCTTGCCGTGGCCCGGATCGAAGTCGCGCCGCTCCATGCCAAGCACGCGTTGGTACCACTGCGCGGACTTCTCGACGTCGCTGACATTCACGACCAGATGATCGAGCGCACTCACCTTGACGGACATGATCTCTCCCCGGAAACGCGCATCTGAAAAATGCGCGGCGCACTCTACGCGCGCGAAGTGCCCTGCCAAGGGGCAAACCACGATCCTCGCAAGGGCGTGATCGGCCGATCAGGAACTCAAGCGATCTGCAAGACGTTGATAGTCACGATGAATCATCCGCTGGAGGACAAGATGAAACGATCCGCAGCAGCCCTCGCCATCGGGCTTGTGTTTGCCACGGCGACAACCGCTGCCAATGCGAAGGGCTGTATCAAGGGAGCGATCGTCGGCGGCATCGCCGGACATATTGCGGGACATGGTGCGCTTGGCGCGGCCGCCGGATGCGCCATCGGCCATCACGAGGCGAACAAGAAAGACAAGGCGCAGCAGAACGCCGCCGAGTCCGGCAAAGCCAGCTCGAAAAACTGAAGCACCAAACCAATGCATACAACTGAGGAAAGTCGCATGACGAAATCACCGCTCACACTTCTTCTCGCAGGTGCAATGCTGGCCGGCGCAAGCACGGCCGTTCTGGCGCAGGCCAGCGGCGCTGTTGGGACCGGTCCCGCGACAAGGCCTTCCGGCGGCGCGATGCAAAGCCCGGTAACGACCAGCCCCGGCGCAACGACGACTTCACCCGGCATGACGACCGGCAGTTCGGCTGGCACAGGACTGAACACGGGCAGCGTCAATCAGCCGGGCGTGCCGAACACCTCGACGCCCGGCTCGATCGGCACCGGCGCATCGCCGAGCGGTTTGCCGGGCGATAGCGCGACCTCGCCCGGCTATCCCGGCGCCGTGGGCGGTGCACGCTAACCGAACGAAAGTCTAATCAAGGTTGACCCGGGTGTTGCGTCGAAGCGTCGCAGCACCCGGAACTTTGTTGCCAAACCTCCCGGCAGGCATTTGCATGCAAGCCAAGCAAAAACGCCGATTCAAAAAAGAACGGCTCATCCCGGGAGGACAACATGACGACACGGAAGAAGGACTCTGCGTCTAACACATCCACGACTCGCCGCCGCTTTCTGAAAACCGCGGCGGCCGGCGCCGCCACTGCCGCGGTCGCCGCGCCCGCCATCGCGCAGAACGCCAGCGTCATCAACATGCGCTGGCAAAGCACCTGGCCCTCGAAAGACATCTTCCACGAATACGCGCTCGACTACGCCAAGAAGGTCAACGACATGACCGGCGGCGAACTCAAGATCGAGGTGCTGCCGGCGGGCGCCGTGGTGCCGGCGTTCGGCCTGCTCGACGCGGTGTCGAAGGGCACGCTCGATGGCGGTCATGGCGTGATGGTCTATCACTACGGCAAGCAGACTGCGCTCGCGCTGTGGGGCTCCGGTCCGGCCTATGCGATGGACGCCAACATGCTGCTCGCCTGGCACAAGTATGGCGGCGGCAAGGAGCTGCTCGCGAAGCTCTACAACTCGATCGGCGCCAATGTCGTCTCCTTCCCGTACGGCCCGATGCCGACCCAGCCGCTTGGCTGGTTCAAGAAGCCGGTGACCAAGGCCGACGATCTGCAAGGCACCAAATTCCGCACCGTCGGCATTTCGATCGACGTGTTCACGGGCCTTGGCGCTGCGGTGAACGCGCTGCCGGGCGGTGAAATCGTCTCGGCGATGGATCGCGGGCTGCTCGACGCGGCCGAATTCAACAACGCCTCGTCGGACCGGTTGCTCGGCTTCCCCGATGTCTCGAAGGTCTGCATGCTGCAGAGCTATCACCAGAACGCCGAACAGTTCGAAGTGCTGTTCAACAAGACCAAGTACGAAGCACTGCCGGACAAGCTGCGCGCCATCATCGCCGGCGCGACCGAAGCGGCCAGCGCCGAAATGTCCTGGAAGGCGATCGACCGTTATTCGCAGGATTATGAGGGCATGCAGTCCAAGGACAACGTCAAGTTCTACAAGACGCCCGACTCCGTGCTGCAAAAGCAGCTCGAAGTGTATGACGAGGTGGTCGCCAAGAAGTCGGCGGAAAATCCGCTGTTCAAGGAGATCGTGGACTCGCAGCGCGCCTTCGCCAAGCGCGCGACGCAATGGGAGCAGGACACCGTGGTGAATCGCCGCATGGCCTACAACCATTATTTCGGGCCCAACGCGAAGAAGACCTGATCCGGTTTTTCACTGCACGCGCGCATCATCCGGGGTGATCCCCGGGTGATGCGGTCGCGCATTCCGCTCACGGTATTTCCTCGCATCGTACGGCTCGAGTTTGCATGACAATTCAACGCGTCCTTCATGCCATTGATGGCATCAGCACTTTCACCGGCAAGGCGGCTTCCTGGCTCATCATCGGACTGATGACGCTGGTCTGCGTCGAGGTTTTCAAGCGCTACATCATGAACATGCCGACGGCGTGGATCTTCGACGCCTCGAACATGTTCTACGGCACGCTGTTCATGATGTGCGGCGCCTACACGCTGGCGCAGAACGGGCATGTACGCGGCGATTTTCTCTACAGCTCGATGAAGCCGCGCACCCAGGCGCTGCTTGATCTGATCCTTTACATCGTGTTCTTCCTGCCCGGCATCTGCGCGCTGATCTATGCCGGCTGGGATTTCGCCTCCGACTCATGGCGGATCAACGAGCATTCCAACACCACTGCCGACGGACCGCCGGTCTATCATTTCAAGACGATCATTCCGATCGCGGGCGCGCTGCTCTTGCTGCAGGGCGCCGCTGAAATCATTCGCGCGATCATGTGTCTGAAAACCGGCGAATGGCCGAGCCGCCTGAAAGACGTGTCGGAAATCGACGTGGTCGAGGAGCAGCTCGCGAACAGCGAGTATGTCGACGAAGAGTCGCGCAAGATCGCGATCGAACACGCGCAGGACATCGAGGAAGCCGCACGTCAGCGCGGCATGGGCGGAGATTTGTTGAAATGAGCGATCCCGCACTCGGTCTGACGATGCTCGTGCTCATCGTGGTCGTGATCATGATGGGCTTCCCCACGGCCTTCACGCTGATGGGTCTTGGCATGTTTTTCGGCTTCTTCGCCTATCACCGGGGCGGCGAGGGATGGGCCGACAACCATATCTTCGACCTGATGGTTCAACGCACCTATGGCGCGATGACCAACGACGTTCTGATCTCAATCCCGCTGTTCGTGCTTATGGGATATGTGATGGAACGCGGGGCGCTGGTCGATAAGATGTTCTATTCGATCCAGCTTGCGTTCCGCCGCGTGCCCGCCTCTCTCGCGGTGGCGACGCTGTTCGTCTGCACCTTCTGGGGCATCGCCTCGGGTCTGGTCGGCGCGGTCGTTGTGCTGATGGGCGTGATCGCATTCAACCCGATGCTGAAGGCGGGATATGACGTCAAGCTCGCGTCGGGCGTGATCACCGCCGGCGGCACGCTCGGCATCCTGATTCCGCCCTCGGTCATGATCATCGTCTACGCGGCGGTGGCCGGGCAGTCAGTTGTCAAGCTCTACGCCGCCGCGATGCTGCCGGGCTTCTTCCTTGCGCTGCTTTACCTCATCTACATCGTGGGGTGGGCATTGATCGATCCCAAGATCGCGCCGAAGCTGCCGGAAAAAGACCTGCAGGTGCCGGTGCGCCCGTGGATCGCCGAGCTTGGCAAGGCCTATTCGCCGCGCATGATGGGCGCACTGGTCGGCGCGCTGTTCTCGCCCGGCAAGGCGCTCGGCATCACCGCCGATGGCGTCCGCGTCACCTACGCGATGCTTTTGAAGAATTTCGGTTATGCGCTGGTGCCGCTGACGCTGACGGTGGCAACACTGTGGGGCGCATGGTGGTATGTGGTGATCCATCAACAGGCCGATGCGCTTCCGGCGCCGAAGGCTTCGATCACGCAGCCGGCGGCCTCGCAAAAGACGGGTTCGTCTGTCCCCGCCGCGGCACCGACCGAAGAGCTTCAGGAGCTCGGCAGCGGCGCGTCCACGAGGCAGCAGTCCAACGAGCCCGAAGAGCTGCAGCAAATGGGCAGCGCGGAACTGCGCGACATGAGAACGTCCGCCCCGGCGGATGAGGGGCCGCCGAAAGAGTTCTTCACGTATTTCTGGATCACCACCGCCGTCCTCGCAATCTGGCTGCTCTATTACTACTGGACCATGCGGGCGGAACAGTTCGAGGTCCTGCGTCTGCTCACCTCGTCGGTGATGCCGCTCGGCATTCTGACGGTCGTGGTGCTGGCGGTGATCCTGCTCGGCATCACGACGGCGACGGAATCGGCCGCGGTCGGCGCGGCGGGCGCGTTCCTGCTGGCGCTTCAGGCCCGCACGCTGGACTGGAAGCGCACCAAGGAGGCGGTGTTCCTCACCGCCAAAACCACTTCGATGGTGTGCTGGCTGTTTGTCGGCTCGGCGCTGTTCTCCGCCGTGTTCGCCATCCTCGGCGGACAGGCGCTGCTCGAAAGCTGGGTGCTGTCGCTCAACATGACGCCGATCCAGTTCATGATCCTGTCGCAGGCGATCATCTTCGTGCTCGGCTGGCCGCTGGAATGGACCGAGATCATCGTGATCTTCGTGCCGATCTTCCTGCCCATGCTCAAGCATTTCGGCATCGACCCCATTCTGTGGGGCACGCTGGTGTTCGTGAACCTGCAGGCGGCGTTCCTGTCGCCGCCGGTTGCGATGTCGGCCTTTTATCTGAAAGGCGTCGCGCCCTCGCATGTGACGCTCAACCAGATTTTCGGCGGCATGATGCCTTACATGCTGATCGTGATTGTCTGCATGGTGCTGATGTATCTGTGGCCGGGCATGACGCTGTGGCTGCCGAATTACCTGTACGGCAACTGACCTCGTCCTCTATCCGATAACAAAAGCCCGGCAGAGATGCCGGGCTTTTTAACATCGCAGAGGCTGACCGGGTAACGGCGCCTTATCCGTTGTTGGCCTTGAGCTTGAGCCAGGTCGTATGAACGTTCTCCTTGACCGAATTCCACTCGGACGCAGCCACGTTCCAGTTTACGATCTGACGGCTCGCGCCGGCCGTGTCGCCGTTCGCCACCGTCGAAGTCACCATTGAATCATGGACATAAACGACCGCGATCGTGAGCAAACAACCCAAAATGATGCCGAGAAACTCTCTCATCGGTCCATTCTCCCGTTCCATCCGCCCGATTCAACGCCGACCCGCACCGATGGTTCCTGCTGCAATGCGGCTTAAAACCCCCGCCATGTCATTCAGCCTTTAAATACAGCGGTCAAAAGGAAGCCCTTGGTTCACAAGGGGCGTTCACCAATGACCGATATGGCAATCAACCAGAATATCGACGGGGATATTATCCAACCCGCGTCGCGACCGAATCTCGACAAGGGGTTCAATCCGCTGACGATGCTGCTCTTTTTCGGCATCCTCGCCGCCGGGCTTCTTTTCGTCGCGTACAGCATCTACATCGACGTGGGCAATGCGCACACCAAGATCACCTCCTACGTCCCCTTCTTTCTTCTGCTGGTCGCGCTGTTCATCGCGCTCGGCTTCGAATTCGTGAACGGTTTCCACGACACCGCCAACGCGGTCGCCACGGTCATTTACACGCATTCGTTGCCCGCCGAATTCGCCGTGATGTGGTCAGGTTTCTTCAACTTCCTCGGCGTGCTGCTCTCGACCGGCGCGGTGGCGTTCGGCATCGTTTCGCTGCTGCCTGTCGAACTGATCCTTCAGGTCGGCAGCAGCGCCGGTTTCGCGATGGTTTTCGCGCTGTTGATCGCGGCCATCATCTGGAATCTCGGCACCTGGTATTTCGGCCTGCCGGCGTCGTCCTCGCACACGCTGATCGGTTCGATCATCGGCGTCGGCGTTGCCAACGCACTGATGCGCGGCCGCGACGGCACCTCGGGGGTTGACTGGAGCAAGGCGACCGAAATCGGTTACGCACTGCTCCTGTCGCCGCTGGTCGGCTTCGTTTGCGCCGCGATCCTGTTGCTGCTGCTGAAGGCGATCATCCGCAACCCGGACCTGTACAAGGCGCCGGAAGGCAACAAGGCGCCACCGCTCTGGATTCGAGGGTTACTGATCCTTACCTGCACCGGCGTGAGCTTTGCGCACGGTTCGAATGATGGCCAGAAGGGCATGGGCCTTATCATGCTGATTCTGATCGGCACCGTGCCGACGGCCTATGCGTTGAACCGCGCGCTGCCTGAATCGCAGGTCGCGCAATTCCAGCAATTGTCGAGCGCTGCCTCGCAGATCATCTCGGCCAAAGGCGCCGGCCACAGCATTATCGGCGATCCGCGTCCGGCGGTAACCCAGTTCGTCACCGACCGGAAAATCACCGAGGGCACGTATCCTTCGCTGGCCGTGCTGGTGAAGGATGTCGGCCAGCAGGTCGCGCAGTTCGGCTCGATCGCGAAATTGCCCGCCGAACAGGTCGGCAACACGCGTAACGACATGTATCTGATTTCGGAGGCCATTCGCTTCCTGATGAAGGACAAGGAAAACGATCTCAGCAAGGAAGAGGTCGCCACGTTGAACGCCTACAAAGGCGGGCTCGACAGCGCGACCAAGTTCATTCCGCTCTGGGTGAAAATCGCCGTCGCGATCGCGCTTGGCCTTGGCACCATGATCGGCTGGAAACGTATCGTCATCACCGTCGGTGAAAAGATCGGCAAGAGCCACCTGACTTATGCCCAGGGCGCGTCTGCCGAGCTCGTCGCCGCCGCCACCATTGCCGCCGCCGACAATTTCGGCCTGCCGGTGTCGACGACTCATGTGTTGTCGTCGGGTGTCGCGGGAACGATGGCCGCCAACGGATCGGGTCTGCAGATGGCCACCATCCGCAACCTCGCGATGGCCTGGGTACTGACGCTGCCCTGCGCGATCGCACTGTCGGCGTTCCTGTATTACATCTTCTCGCACCTGTTCTAAGAAGAGACGGCCATGATCATCGCAGCCGCCGCGAATTTCGCGGCGGCTGCTTTCATTCCGGCATTAAAAAAACCCGCGCGCTGCGCGGGTTTTTGCGACTCATAAAACGAAGATTGCTCAGTAGTCCCGCTCCCGGTGGACGTCGTGCACCACGACACCGGTGCCTGGCTCGGGCATATGCAGCCACTCGCGGCGCTTGAGGGTGCGTGTGGTGTCCTCATAGCCGCTCAGCCAGTGTTCGCGCATCGAGGTGGCCGAGAACTCGTAGTCCTTCGAATCGCCCTCATACGCCTTCTGCTGATAGATCATCTGCAGGATCGTAAGCTGGGGAAGATCGGCGAGATTTTCCAGCATTATGCGCTCATGATTGCTGAGCTGGTCCTGCGGAATCTTGAGCAGCGCCTTGTAATAGTCGCTCTTCAGGTTGCTGATCCTGCGGTGGACGTCGGTGTTGTAGCGGGTGCGCGAGGAGTACATGATGTCCTTGTGTCGGGCCATCACTTCCTGAATGTCGCGCGGAAGCTGGCCGCGTGCGCTGAACAGGTCGATCTGGAACACCAGCGAGTTCTTCTTGTCGTCCTGATCGAGCAGATGCTGCAGCGGCGTGTTCGACACGATACCGCCATCCCAGAAATGATCGGTGCCGATCTTCACCATCGGCAAGGCCGGCGGGAGCGCGCCGCTCGCCATGATGTGCTCGGGGCCGATCACTTCCTTCTTGTTGTCGAAATAGAGGAAATTGCCGGTCAGCACGTTCACCGCGCCGACCGCGAAATGCATCTCGCGTGCGTTGATGCGGTCGAAATCGACCAGTTCGAGCAGCGTCTCGCGCAACGGCGTGGTGTCATAATAGCTGGTCGCCGTCTTCGCGCCGGCCGGGCTGAACCAGGGATTGACGTCGTGCGGCTTGAAGAAGCCGGGCTGCCCCAGCGTCGTCGTCATCATCGAACTCGTGAGGTTGCGCGCCTTGCGATAGATGTCGCCGTCCGGGGTGTAGTGCCAGACCTTGCGCGCCGTGATGCGGTCCCAGAACGCGCGCAGGCGCTCCAGGCGTTTCTCCGGCGGGTTGCCGGCGATGATCGAGGAGTTGATCGCGCCGATCGACACGCCGCAAACCCAGTCCGGCTCCATGCCTTCCTCATGCAGCGCCTGATAGACGCCGGCCTGATACGCGCCGAGCGCGCCTCCGCCCTGCAGCACCAGAGCGACACGGTCGCACCGTTCGGGGCGCCAGCCGGGAGGATGCGATGTTTCGGTGTGAGGCGTGCGCGCGTCCATAATGTTTGTCCTGATCTGGAAATGGAATTTGCGGGCGCAGATTTCAGACGAGCGGTGACGCTGTTGTGACAGGGTATCGCGATCCGCGCGCGATGCTTTTTATTTTCTCAAGGCCTCCTTCGGGAAACGAGATCCCGCACAGACCTGTCATTTCCATGAAACATCCATGTCAAGGACCGCCGTTAGCTGTTGCAGCATCTTCGGCGTCTGTGCCGATAGGCTCGAACAAGGAAAGGCAGTCCCGATGCGCAAGGCGGATGTTCTCAAGCTTCCCTCGATGCCGGCTGCCGGCCCGAGCTATCCGGCGGGCCCGTACCGTTTCATCAATCGCGAGTTTCTGGTCATCACCTACGAGACCGATGCTGATCTCATCCGCGACAGCCTGCCCGAACCGCTGGAGCCGATCGACCAGCCGATCGTGCACTATGAGTGGATCAAGATGCCCGATTCCTCGGGCTTTGGCAGTTACACCGAATCGGGTCTTGTGATTCCCGCGCGTCTCAACGGCGAGAGTGTCAATTTCGTCAACCAGATGTATCTCGACGATGATCCGCCGATCGCGGCCGGTCGCGAAATCTGGGGCTTCCCGAAGAAATATGCCCATCCGAAACTGGAAATCGTGAAGGACACGCTGACCGGCACGCTCGAATATGCGGGCCAGCTCGTCGCCATGGGCACCATGGGCTACAAGCATGAAGCGCAGGCCGGCAATGGCGAGGCTACGCTGGCGGCGCTTCAGAAAACCCAGATCAATCTGAAGCTGATTCCCGGCGTCGATGGCCGCGCCGAAGTTGCCCAGCTTGTCGCGATCAACCTCACCGACATCACCGTGAAGGGATCGTGGTTCGGCCCGGGCCGTCTGCACCTTGTGCCGCATGTCAACGCGCCGGTCGCCGATTTTCCCGTGCGCCGCGTGATCGGAGCCAAGCACTTCGTGGCGGACCTGACACTGCCCTATGGCCGCGTGGTCTATGACTACAACAAGCAGGACGACGATCTGGCCGAAGCGGCGGAGTAATCCGCGGCTCCGGTTTGTCGCTGACATGCGACTGTAACAAAAGTGTCGTCATATCCGGCGGCAGCGCATGCCGGAGGGCGGCATGCTCCGCTGCAAGCTTGCTGGGGTAAAGCGTGCAAAGCGAGACTGTGACAATGCCGGATACCGCCGGTCCGGGGACGGCGGTAGCCATGGTGCCCGGCCTGATCTGGGCCTTCCGTATCCATGAGGACGGGCGCTCCGAGCCGCTCGATGTCGAGCAGCCGGTCGATTTGCGCCACGACGGCCTGCTCTGGCTGCATTTCAATCTTGCCGACGCCCGCGCCCGGCAATGGCTGTCGGCGACCGAGCTCGATCTGCCGCCGGTCGCGAAAACGCTGTTTCTGTCCCATGACAACTTTCAGCAGATGCACAGCGCGGACGATTCTGTTTATGGCGTGATCGCCGATCTTGTTCGGGCCATCGACCGGCCGACCGAGGAAACCGGCTTTCTGCGCTTTGTCATGACGGAAAAACTGCTGGTGAGCGGGCGTGTCCACGCACTGTGTTCGGTCGACGCCACGCGGCGCGTGCTCGAGAGCGGCCAGCGCGTCAGCAGCGCGGCGGGACTGCTCGAGACCATCGTCGAATATGTCGCCGAAACCATGGAGCGCATCGCCGACCGTATCGAGCAGGAACTCGATGCGTTCGAGGAGCGTGTGTTGTCGGACGATACGGTGGACCTGCGCAAGGACCTCGGCAAATTGCGCCGCACCTGCGTGCGGTTGCACCGACAGTTGTCCGGCCTGCGCTTCACCTTCCATCGCCTCGAGCAGCAGGACAGCGGCGCACTGAAACCGGCGTTGCGGCTGAGGGCCGGGAAGCTGGCGCAGCGACTCGATTCGCTCGATCACGCCGTGGTCGAAATGCGCGAGCGCAGCCGTCTGCTTCAGGAGGAACTGCAGCTGAAAATGGAAGAGCAGAGCAACAAGAGCCTGCATCTGCTTTCGGTGCTGACGGCGCTTCTGCTGCCGCCCACCCTGATCACCGGCATTTTCGGCATGAATACAAAAGACCTGCCGCTGACCGATGTGGATGGCGGGTTTGTATGGGCGGCGGGCATGATCGTGGTCTCATCCGCGCTGGCCTATTTCATCATGAAGCGCCTCGGCATCGTTCGCTAACCCGGGGCTGTCGTGCGGTTTCATCCGATCAAGCTGCTGGCCGCCGCGATCTTCGGCCTCGCAATTGTCAGCGGATCGTTCGCCATGGCGGCGGACCAGGCCCAGGACAATAGCAAGGATGGCACCAAGATCGCTACGAAGGCCAAAGCGCAGCCCGCGAAAAGCCTGCGCGATCTTCTTGCCGACTGGGGCGTAACCTTTTCCGCGACCTATATCGCCGAAACATTCGGCAACGTTTCCGGTGGCATCCGACGCGGCACGATCTTCACGGGCCGTCTCGATCTCGGCATGGATCTGGACCTTGAAAAGGTCATGGGATGGTCCGGCGCGAAGTTTCACGCCAACATGTACCAGATCAACGGCCAGGGATTGTCGCGCGACTATATCGGAAATCTGATGCTGGTCAGCGGCGTCGAGGCGCTGCCCGCGACCCGTCTTTACGAATTATGGATCGAACAGGCGCTTTATAACGGCAAGCTGCTGGTGAAGATCGGCCAGCAGGCGTCCGATGTCGAATTCTTCGACAGCAAGTATGATGACCTGTTCACCAACTCCGCGCTGGGCTGGCCCGGTATCACCGGCATCAATCTCCTCGCCGGCGGCCCCTCGCCGCCGATGGCGGTGCCCGGTGTGCGTGTAAAGGCTTATCTCAGCGAGAACATCACCGCCTATGCGGCGATCTTCGATGGCGACGCCGCTTCGCCGGATTCGTGGCAGGATCCGCAGATCGCCGACGCGACCGGCCTGCTGTTTCGCGTCAGGGATCCGGCCTGGATGATCGGGCAGCTCAAATACAAGTTCAATGTCGGCTCCGCCAACCTGCCGGCCTCCATCACCGGCGGTGCGTGGAAGCATCTCGGCGATTTCAACGACCAGAGATTTGCAGCGGGCGGCATCCCGCTTGCCGCCGATCCCGGCGCCGATCCGCAGAAGCTGCGCGGCAATCAGGGCATCTTCGGCGTGTACGAACAGATGCTGACGCGCTCGTCGCTCGATCCCGACAAGGGGCTGGCGTTTTTCGTCCGCACCTCGGTCAGCCCGTCGGACCGCAATCTCATCAGCTTTTATCTCGACGGCGGCTTTCTGCTGACCGGGTTCAGCAGCGCGCGCCCGGACGACCGCATCGGTGTCGCGATGACATATGCGAAGATTTCAAATGCCGCGCGCCAGGCGGATCGCGATGTCTTCACACAGACCGGCGTGGCCATTCCGGTGCGTGACTATGAAGCAGTATTCGAGGCGACCTATGGCGCCCAGTTGCAGGACAACTGGCTGGTGCAGCCGGTCTTTCAGTATGTGTTTCACCCCGGCGGCGGCGCGGTCGATCCGCTCGATCCGACCCAGACCCACCGCATCAAGGATGCGGCGGTGTTCGGCTTCCGGAGCACGATGACGTATTGAAGTCTTTTTGACTTTGCACCGGATCGTGCCTCGGCGCGAATGAGCGGCGGCCTCAGGCGATCCGACGCCCGGGCAGAGAACCCGCCGGGGTCGAAAAACTCTCCCACCACGCGCTCACCGCGCGCTCGCTGCATGCGAGCCGCACATCGAAGCCCCCGGAAAAAGCGGACCATTCATCCAGGCTGGCCTGCGGCACGGCGATCAGCACCGGAATGCCCGCGCCGAGCGCCTGCTCGATCAGAAACAGCAGGCCCTTGCCTTCCTTCTCCAGCTTGCCGAAACGATTGACGATGAGAATGTCGCCGCCGTCCCGGGCGAGAGCCTCCGAGATCGCCGCACCCGCGCGCAGCAGCTGGTTGGCGTCGAGCTTGCAGCCCTGCGCACAGGTGCCGAGATCCTGAAACAGCGGCACGGCGTCCCCGGTATGCAGCAGCGTGGCGAATAGTTCGCGCGTATCCGGTCCGTTGCAATGGCCGCGCTGAATGAGGCCCATCACCCGATGCCTGTTCTGCATCAGCCCATCGGCAAAGCGGCTTAAAACCTCGTCGGGATTTTCATCACCCGAAAAGACCAGCGCTGCAATCGCCGGCAGACTATCCGATTCCGCCATGCTTGCGGATCGCGCCTCCTTGTCCCGGCGAATGTCTCGGACGTCCATTGTCTGTCCCATGGAGCGGCGGCCATCGGTCCTGCCACAAAGGCTATCAAATCCTGCACAGCCGTAAAATAGCCCGTTGCTCAAGAAACCCCTCTGTAGCGGAGCGCCGGTCGTTCTGCTATCAGGTTTCGGCGTTTGCAGCCCCGCAAACCGGTCGGTCCCGTAGCTCAGCCGGATAGAGCGAGCGTTTCCTAAACGCTAGGTCGGATGTTCGAGTCATCCCGGGATCGCCAGTTCACTCGTCCGTAAGCTACCAGTCGTCTTTTTGCATTTCGCGACCAAGCTGATGGTCTTCGCTTTTGGGACCTCGAAAGACTGAAAAGGTCAATCATGGGACTTTTTGCAATCCTGATTTCTCTCGGGCTCCTGATGTGGCTGGCCTATCGCGGCTGGAGCGTGCTGATGCTCTCGCCGGCAGCGGCGCTCCTGGCTGCCGCGCTTTCCGGCGAGCCGCTTCTGATCAACTGGACCCAGACCTTCATGGTCGGCACCGCCCGGTTCGTGACGCAGTGGTTTCCGCTGTTTCTGCTCGGGGGCATCTTCGGCAAGCTGATGGACGACAGCGGCTCCATCACCTCCATCGCCAATTATCTGACGCAGAAGCTCGGCGTGAAGCGGACGATGCTCGCCGTCGTTCTGGCATCCGCCGTCGTCACATATGGCGGCGTCAGCGTATTCGTCGCGTTTTTCGTTCTGGTTCCGATGACGCGCGAAATGTTCAAGGCCGCGAACATTCCGGCGCGGCTGATGCCGGCCGCGATCGGTCTTGGCGCGTTCACCTTCACGATGTCGGCGATGCCCGGCACGCCATCGACCAACAACGCGATCCCGATGCCCTATTTCGGCACCACGACTTTCGCCGCGCCGGGACTCGGGATCATCGCCTCGATCGTCACTTTGATTTTCGGATTGTGGTGGCTTGCTCGTGTAGAAGCCAAAGCTCGCGCCGCGGGCGAAGGATATGTCGACGATTCAGGCGTGCCGGTGATTGAGGAGAAGACGCGCGAACAGGCGACGCTTTCGGGCGATTTCGACCCCGCCGAACTTGACCACGGCAAACGCGGCTCCAGTCATCCGCCGTTCTTTTTCGCCGCCCTCCCGCTGCTCGTCGTTATCGTGGTCAACTTCATGATGGCGCTTGTCATCCTGCCGCGCATCGATTTCTCGTTCATCAGTTTTGAGCGCTGGGGCGTGAACGTGAACGGCCTGCTCGGCGTATGGGCGGTGTTGATCGCGCTTTTCGCCGCGATCGTCACGCTCATCATTGTCAATTATCAGCGTCTTCCCAACCTGCGCGAGAGCCTCGACGCCGGCGCGAACTCCTCGGTGCTGCCGATCATGACGGTGGCCAGCCTTGTCGGATTCGGCGCGGTGATCGCGACGCTGCCGGCCTTCGCGACGGTCCGCGACGCCGTGCTGCAGATTCCCGGAGGACCGCTGGTGTCGCTCATCGTTGCCATGAACGCGCTCGCCGCGCTCACCGGCACCGCATCGGGCGGCATGGCGATCGCGCTGAATGCGCTCGGCGCCGAATACATGCGCCTTGCGGGCGAATATGGAATCAATCCCGAACTGATGCACCGCCTGACGACCATCAGTGCCGGCACGCTCGATGCGCTGCCGCACAACGGAACCGTTCTGCTGCTGCTCCAGATCAGCAAGCAGACCCACGCCAAGAGCTATGGCGACATGGTGATGACCGTGATCGTGAGTGTGATCATCTCGCTGGCGGTGGTTTTTGCGTTGGGGTCGACGTTCGGCTCGTTCTGATCGCAAGGGTTTAAAGCAATCAGGCCGGGAGCAATCCCGGCTCCTGAATTGTCCAATCGCCCGATTGCCTCTCTCGCGGCAGCGTTGATATAAGCCGCGGAGCCGGACGTAACTGCCGCAAGGTTTTACCCTTTGCCATTGTCGCTCGATCGTTTGCTGCATCTGAAGTCCGAAAAGACGGCTTTCGTCTTCGCCGGCGGCGGCAGTTTCGGCGCGGTTCAGGTCGGCATGCTGCAGGCTATCGTCGCGCACGGCGTAATTCCCGATATTGTCGTGGGATGCAGCGTGGGGGCGATGAATGGCGCCTATTTCGCCGGCGATCCGACACCGGACGGCGTTCAGAAACTCGCGACGATCTGGCGCGGCCTGCGACGGCAGGACATTTTTCCGATTTCCCTGCGGACCCTGATGACCTTCCTGTGGCGGCGCGATTTTCTGATCTCGCATGATGGTGTCCGCAAGCTCATCGAGGACAATCTGCCTTACAGGAATATCGAGGAGGCGAAGCTGCCTCTTCACATCGTCACCACCGACATTGTCTCCGGCGAGACCGTGGTGTTGTCGGACGGCTCCGCCACCGAAGCCATTGTCGCGAGTACGTCGATTCCCGGCGCATTCGCGCCGGTCGAATATCGCGGCCGCTATCTTGCGGATGGGGCGATTTCCAGCAACACGCCGATTCAGGTCGCGATCGAGAAGGGCGCAACGAAGCTCATTATTCTGCCGACGGGTTATGCCTGTGCCAGCAACACCCCGCCAGTCGGCGCGCTTGCCAACGTGCTGCACGCGGTAACGCTTCTGATCGCGCGCCAGATGATGGAAGACCTTGAGGATTTGAAGCCCGGCATCCAATACGCCGTGGTGCCGCCGCTGTGTCCGCTGGTCGGCTCACCTTACGATTTTTCGCGCTCAGGGGAGCATATCGACCGCGCCACCTCCGCCACCGAAAGATGGATCGCGTCCGGCGGCCTTGAGAAGGGCGGCATTCCCGAGGAAATGCAGCCCCACGCTCACTAACTTCATGTTGCTGTGCAACACCAATGCATGCATTCCCGTGTCGTCACAATGAAATGCTTTGGCTTCAATAAAGGTTGCCAAGCACGAATCCCCGCCCGACTCTTCTCTTCGATCCTCTCCCGCCGCTGCGCCCCGAGGTTTCCATGCAGACGCTGCTGCTTCCGCTGACTCCGCGTTTTATCGTCCTGACCATCTGCATTGTCGTGACGGCCTTCCTCGTCGCACTTCTCGTGAGCGAAACGGCGTTATGGCCCTATCTGTTCGCTCCGCTCGTTCTGTTCGGCGGCCTCGTTTGTCTCGGTCTCAGCGATCTGATGCAGACCTCGCACGCGATTCTGCGGAATTATCCGATTGCCGCGCATCTGCGTTTCCTGCTCGAGGAAATCCGCCCCGAGATGCGGCAGTATTTTTTCGAGAGCGAAAAAGACGGCAAGCCCTTCAGCCGCGACAAGCGCGCGGTGGTCTATCAGCGCGCCAAGATGGTTCTCGACAAGCGGCCCTTCGGCACGCAGGAAGAAGTCTACAGCGACGGTTTCGAATGGATGCATCATTCGGTCGCGCCGAAACCGCCAATAAAAGAACATTTTCGCGTCACGATCGGCGGTCCCGAATGCAGCAAGCCATACTCCGCCTCCGTCCTTAACATTTCGGCGATGAGCTTCGGTGCGCTCAGCCCGAACGCGATCCGTGCATTGAACGCCGGCGCGAAGCAGGGCCATTTCGCGCACGATACCGGCGAGGGCGGCGTCAGCCCCTACCATCGCGAAAAAGGCGGCGATCTGATCTGGGAAATCGGCTCAGGCTATTTCGGCTGCCGCAATCCCGACGGCTCGTTCAACCCCGATGAATTCGCGCACGTTGCCAGCGGCGACCAGATCAAGATGGTCGAGCTGAAAATCAGCCAGGGCGCCAAGCCCGGCCATGGCGGCGTTCTGCCGGCGGCGAAAGTGTCGGAGGAGATTTCACGCATCCGCGGCGTGGCGATGGGGGAGGATTGCATTTCGCCAGCCTATCACCGCGCCTTCTCGACACCGGTCGGGATGATGCAATTCATCGGCGAAATGCGCCGCCTGTCCGGCGGCAAGCCCGCGGGTTTCAAGCTCTGCATCGGCCATCGCTGGGAATTTCTGGCGATCTGCAAGGCGATGCTGCAGACCAATATCTATCCCGATTTCATCGTGGTCGATGGCAAGGAAGGCGGCACCGGCGCGGCGCCGGTCGAATTCATGGATCATCTGGGCATGCCGATGCGCGAGGGCGTCAACTTCGTCCATAACGCGCTGGTCGGCATTGGAGCGCGCGAGCGCATCCGCATTGGCGCGTCCGGCAAGATCGCCAGCGCCTTCGACATGGCGCGCGCGATGGCGCTCGGCGCGGACTGGTGCAATTCGGGACGCGGCTTCATGTTCGCACTCGGCTGTATCCAGTCGCTGAGCTGCCACACCGACCGCTGCCCGACCGGCGTGACCACGCAGGACCCGACCCGCAGCCGCGCGCTGGTGGTGGCCGATAAATATGAGCGTGTCTTCAACTATCACCGCGCCACGTTACATGTCTTGGCCGAACTGATCGCCGCCGCGGGGCTGGAGCATCCGCAGCAGATTCGTCCGATCCATTTTTCGCACCGGATAACGGGTACGGATGTCATCTCCTTCGCGCAGCTTTATCCCTGTTTGCGTTCCGGCGAATTGCTGGAGGGGACGGACAACCCCCGCTTCAGGGACGCATGGGCCTGCGCGCAGGCGGACACGTTCGCACCCAGGATGTGATGTTTAAGAGGCGCGTTAAAATTGCCCGCGCAGGCGGCCCGAGAAGATCGAGACGGGGCCGCGGTCGGCGTTGTAGGCGGGATTTTGAATGTACTGGTAGTCGCCGGTCACGGTGAGCTGCTTGTTGAGCGCGATGGCGTAATAGGTCTCCAGGATATTTTCCTGATGATAATTGAGTCGGCCGTCGCCGATCAGAACGCCGAGGCCGCCGGCGGCGATGAAATCGCGATGATCCGCCGACAAGGCGTTGACGGCTCCGGCGATGCCCACCGTATCGTCCGGCCGTCCCCATGATCGTCCCTTGATCGACAGGCCGCCCGACAGCGAAGCGTCGATATCCGTGAAGGCCATGATCTCGGTCTTGCCGTCGTTCCAGCTCCAGCGCCCGAACAGGCCGATGTCCTGCGTCAGCGCTTGTTCGAGGTTGACGACATAGCCGTATTTGATGCGACCCTTGCGGGTCTGGGCGATATCGAGATCGAGCGCGGGATTATCGAGCGTCTCGCGGTAGCTGCCGGAGAAGGCGCTGTTGATCCAGCCGATGGCGCGCAATTTTCCGGGCATTCCGAACAGCGTGTAGCGCTGTTCCAGTTCGGCGACATATTCGCCGCGCGAAAAAATCTTCATGTCGAAATTGTTGGAGTTGGATTCCGCGTCCATCAGGAAATAGCCGAGCCGGAACGCCCAGTTCTTCTGGTTCAGTTCCGCCGTGCCGCCATAGGTCAGGCCCACCTTGTCGGCCGAATAGTCGAACGCGCCCGGCGCCCAGATCGACCAGTTCATGAAATCCTGACGCGGATCCTTTGCGTAAGAGTTGCCGTCGAAGACGTCCAGCACCGCGAACTTGCCGGCCTGCAGGGTCAGGCGGGAAATGTCCTCCTTGCCGCTGAGCTGGCTCGGTCCGCCCTCGAGCATTTCCTGCTCGCCGCCGAACCCGAAAGTCTGGCGCACGTAAAATCGCGACGGATTGAAGCGCGGATAGGGGAAATTCGATTTCTGCGCTTCGCCGCTGGAAAAGCCGCCGAGGCCCACGGTATCGCTGAGGCCGAAGCCCTGGAGCAGTTCCGGGTTGAAATAGAACTCGCCGCCGTCCCAGAGCCGCGCATTGATATAGAGGCTGTTGCTCCAGGTCGCCTGGTATTGCGCATTCGGCGTGAGGCTGTTGACCCCGCTATAGGGCGCGCCGAAGGCGGGATAGCCCTGGCCGAGATAGGTGGTCTGGCCCCAGATCTCCCATCGGTTGGCTTCAGTGGGATCGGACTGCGGCGCCATGGACGGAGTGCCAATGCCGGGACTATCGATCTTGCGATTAAGCCCGATGCGGATGGTCTGGAAATCCAGCGCCGAGTTGACATGCGCGCCCGAGACCAGGCCGAGACTGGCCGTGCCGTAATCGCTGTAGAGATATTCGAGCCGCGCGGTCCATTGCGGCGCGATGGCGGCTTCGATACCCGCACCGGCCGCCCAGCCGGTGCGTTGATAGAGCGTCCTGTCCTCGCCGCCGCTCAAGGGCGTGTGAAGAAACCGCTCGCCCGCCCAAGCGAATCCCGCGGTCGCGTAGATCATCCAGGCCGGCGCGGCGTATCCGATCCGGCCGCGCACGGTGCCGGCATAGTCGAGTTGCTCGACCACCGAGGCGTTCGGCGTTGCGATCGACGCGGCGACATTGTTGCCGTCAAGATAGCTCGGAAAGGAGATATCGGCCTCGACGCCGAGCAGAACGCGTGACGGCAGCAGGAAATTATATCCCGCCTGAACACCGCCGATTGCGCCGCCGTAAGCGTTTCCGCCCGTCGTCGCGCCGGGATCGAAAGCCGTGGTGCTAGCGTGGCCGAATCCATAACCCGTATGCGCGCCAATGTAGACGCCGGACCAGTCGAATGAGGGCTGAAGGTTCGGTGCTTTCACCGGAAAGTCCGCTGCGCGCGCGGTGGCATTCGCTGCGCCAATCAGCAGCAGGCCTGCGGCAGGGATGCGGAGAATCGCGCTCATGGCCACACACTTGCCATGGCGTTTGCGGCCAAGCCACCACAACGACACGCGCATATCGCTGTCGTCTCGCTGTCATCAACCGCAATTATGAGCCGGACTGGAGTGGTGACTTTCATGGGCGCAATCAGCGCTTGTTGCGAACTATTGTCAACTATTTTTGCGAATGATTTGCAACTAATTCAGCCCCGAAGTCCTTTCGTTTCCAAGACCATAAAAATGGCCCGCCCGGGGGGACAGTCCGGACGGGCCTGCGCGGGCAGGCGTGGATGAGGCGCCAGGCCGGCGCGAAGAGGCTGGATCAGTAAGCGCAGCTCCGGACCCGGCCGATGTAATTGCCGTAGGCGTCGAACTGGCGAACCCAGCCGCAGCGGCGATAGCCATAGGCGTAAGCGGGAGGGCCGTAGCTGTTGCCGGCGATGGCCGCGCCAAGCACAACACCCGATGCGATACCGAGGCCGATGGCGGCCCCGTTATAATGACCGGCCTGTGCCGGGCTCGTGGTGGCGATGGCGCCGCCGGTCAAAGTGAGTGCCGCAAACGCAGCTGCAGCCAGTCTGGTCTTGATCGACATGTTGATCTCCATCCGTTGGGCGGCCGTCATGGCCGTCATGCCCATTGGTGGAGGAGACGCGCGATCGGGTTCGACCCGGTTTGTAATTTTTTCGAAAGGGAAAGACTGCGCCGGGCTTACACTTTTGGTGCGGTATCGAGTCGCGCCAGATCGAAGGCGTCGACATCCGCCAGCAACTCGCAAAACGCTTTCGCGCCGTGCTCGATCAGCAGGCGGCCTTTTTCGGCGCTGGCGAGGGTGGCGTCACCGGCCGCGCCACTGGCGTTGAGGTCCTGCGCGGTCCAGGCGAAGGGCGCAGGGCGGCGCGTGGACAACCGGTTGAATTCCTTTTCCATTGCGATGCTGCTCGGGGTGAAATTCCCGATCCTGTCCGTCCGCACGCTCTGCGGATCGGCAGCCAGCATGATCGAGGTTTCCACCGCGCCGCCATGGATGCCGTGGCGCAATTCGTCGTCAGGGAACAATCCCTCCGGCACGCCGAATCGGCTCCAGCTCGTGGTCACGACGAGCATGTTGTTGCGGCATCGCAGTTCCTGCGCCACCAGCGCCATCGCGTCGCTGTTTCCGCCGTGGCTTGTCACCATCACCAGCTTGCGGACACCCGCGCGCGCCACGCTCTCGCCGAGCGCGAGCCAGCTGCGGATCGCGACATGATAAGGCAGCGTCAGCGTGCCGGGATAGGCGATGTGTTCAGTCGACAGCCCCACCTCCTGCACCGGCAGGAAACTTGCAGGAATGGTACGTGCGAGCGTCTCGCGAACCCGCGCGAGATAGGCTTGCGCGATCGCGGTGTCGGTGCCGAGCGGCAAATGCGGTCCGTGCTGTTCCGTCGCCGCCAGCGGCAGCACCGCGATCCAGCGTGCTGTTGAGGCAGCGCTGACATCGGGCCAGTAAATACGGCTCCAGTCGCGGGGCGGGAACGGACCTGTCATCGTGCGGGATATTTCTTTCAACCGGGATAGTCTCTAAACCTAGGATGGCACGATCCCGGAGTCCAATATGCGACGTTTTCTTCTGCCGCGAGCGTTAACGGCGGCTCTTCTGGCGGCCTTTTGCGGAGGGGTGTGGATCGGTCCCGCCGCGGCGCAAGCGCCTGATCCGAAAGCGCCGGTGGCGATCGTGCCCGACAAGGTCACCTTCGGCACCAACTGGGTGGCGGAAGCCGAGCATGGCGGATTTTTCCAGGCGGTCGCGGACGGCACCTACAAAAGCTACGGCCTCGATGTCACCATCGTGCCGGGCGGGCCGAACATCAACAACCGGATTCTCCTGATCGCCGGCAAGCTCGACTTCTTCATGTCGGCGAACACGCTGCAATCGTTCGACGCCGTGGCCAACAACGTGCCTGTGGTCGCGGTCGCGGCGATGTTCCAGAAGGACCCGCAGGTGTTTCTGGCGCATCCCGAATCCAGGGTGAAGACGCTGGAGGATCTGAGGCCGCTGACGCTGTTCGTTTCCAAGGAAGGCATGCCGACTTACTTCCAGTGGCTGAAGAGCGAGTACAAATTCAGCGAGGAGAATGTGCGGCCCTATACGTTCAACGCGCAGCCCTTCATCGCCAACAAAAACAGCGCGATGCAGGGCTACGTCACCTCCGAGCCCTTTGCCGTCGAGCAGCAGGCCAAATTCAGGCCGACCGTGATCCTGCTCGCCGATTACGGCTTCAGCTCCTATTCCACGTTGATCGAAACCCGCGCTGTGATGATCGACAAGAAGCCGGATCTCGTCCAGCGCTTCGTCGATGCCTCGATCATCGGCTGGTATCATTACCTTTATGGCGACAACAAACCCGGCAATGACCTCATCAAGAAATTCAATCCTGAAATGACCGATGCATTGCTGCAATATTCCGTCGCGCGCATGAAGGACTACGGCATTGTCGATTCGGGCGATGCGCTGAAGGATGGCATCGGCGCGATGAGCGACGCGCGCATGGGCGATTTTTTCACCAAGATGGTGCGCGCCGGCGTGGTCCGCCGCGATCTCGATTATCGCAAGGCGTACACGCTTCGCTTCGTCAACAAGGGCGTCGGTCTCGATCTGCGCCCCGGCAAATAGCGGCGCGATGAGCGGATCAACCCCGAAAGCCGTCAGCCTGCGCGGCGTCACCAAGATCTATGCCAATGATCTGCCGGCGCTCGGCCCGATCGATCTTGAGGTGAATAAAGGTGAATTCGTTTCGCTGCTCGGCCCTTCGGGTTGCGGCAAGTCCACGGCGCTGCGGATCATCGCGGGTCTTGCGGAGCCGAGCAGCGGCGAGGTGAGCGTTGCGGGCGGCGCGCGCCGCAGCATCGGTTTCGTGTTTCAGGAGCCGACTTTAATGCCGTGGGCGAGCGTGCGCGACAATGCCGGCCTGCCGCTCAGGCTGGCCGGCGCGGCACGCGAGGAGATCATCGCCCGCACCGGCGATGTGCTGGCGCAGGTCGGGCTTGCCGAATTCGCCGATGCCTTTCCGCGCGAATTGTCGGGCGGCATGAAAATGCGGGTGTCGCTGGCGCGCGCTCTCATCACCGATCCGGATATTCTCCTGATGGACGAGCCGTTCGCCGCGCTCGACGAAATCACCCGCTTTCGTCTCAACAACGATCTCTTGTCGCTGTGGCGCACGCTTGGCAAGACCGTGATTTTCGTGACCCATTCGGTGTTCGAGTCGGTGTACCTGTCGCAGCGCGTGGTGGTGATGACGGCGAGGCCGGGACGCATCGCCGCGCAGTTTTCAGTCAGCCCGCCGGAGCCGCGCGGCGAGGAGTTCCGGACTTCAGCCATCTATGCGGGGATGTGCCGCGAGGTGTTCGCCGCGCTGTCGCGGACCGGCGGGAGTTGACCGGCGAGCTCACGGTCAAGTCTTATATCAGACATATGATATATTTACTGCGCCGACGGGCCGGTATAGCTTTCACGCCAACAGAGCCCGGCAAGGGCAGTTCGCTCGGGAGGCGGCATGAAGGACGGCGCGGCTGTCAGGGGCGCGGATCTCGTCGCGGCGGCGCTTGAGAATGTGGGGGTGAAATACATCTTCACGGTATCAGGCAATCACGTCATGCCGCTGTTCGACGCCCTGCTGGCGACGAATATCAAGTTAATTCACGCTCGGCACGAGGCGGCCTGCGTCCATATGGCCGATGCGTGGGGGCGGCTGACCGGCGAGGCCGGTGTGGCGCTCGTCACCGGCGGGCAGGGCCACAGCAATGCAGTGGCTGCGCTCTATATGGCGCTCGCCTCCGAATCTCCCGTTGTGCTGTTGTCGGGTCATGCCGGACTGAACGAACTTGGCCGCGGCGCATTTCAGGAAATGCCGCAGGCCGATCTCGCGCGTCCCGTCGCCAAGGCGTCATGGACGTCGCGGTCCGCGGCATCATTGGGCACGGACATTTCAAAGGCTTTTTCGCTCGCCAAATCCGGACGGTCCGGCCCGGTTCACGTCAGCCTGCCGGTCGATCTTCTCGAGCAGACGATACCCGATGCTGCGCCGCCGCCGGTGACGCCCGCCGCGTCCGCACCGCCGGATGCGGGAGCCGTTGGTGAAGTGCTGGCGCAGATCAAGGCTGCGTCGAAACCGCTGATGCTGTGCGGACCCATGTTCTGCACCGAGCGCGGCCGCGCCATGATGGCGAAAGCCAGCGATGCGCTCGGCGTGCCCGTGATCGGCATGGAAAGCCCGCGCGGCATCAACGATCCCGCTCTTGGTGCGTTCGCGGAAGTTCTGGCGCAGGCCGATCTCATCGTGCTGATCGGCAAGCCGCTGGATTTCACCTTGAAATTCGGCGAAGCGCCTGCTGTTTCGTCCACGTGCAAATGGGGCGTGATTGATTCCGACAAAACATTGATCGCGCGCGCGGCAAAGGCGCTGGGAGAGCGTCTTGCGATGTCGTGCGTGGCCGATGCGGCACCTGTTCTTGCAGCTTTAATCAAAAGCAGCGAAGGGAAACGCGCAGCGACTGGCTGGCTTCAGGATGTTGGCAGTCTTTTGCAGTTTCAGCCTCCGCAATGGACATCGTTGCGTTCGGCCGGCCGCGATCACATTCATCCGGTCGAGATGTGCCGCACCATCGGCGCCTTTCTGCAGGGCCATCCCGGCGCGACCTATATCTGCGACGGCGGCGAGGTCGGGCAGTGGGCGCAGGCGCTGATTCATCGGGACCGGCGGCTGATCAACGGCATTGCAGGAACCATCGGCGCGTCGCTGCCGTTTGCGATCGCGGCCAAATGCCATCGGCCGGAGCATCCGGTGGTCGCGGTGATGGGCGATGGAACGTTCGGATTCCACATGGCCGAGTTCGACACCGCCGTGCGTTACGGCATTCCTTTCATCGCCGTGGTCGGCAATGACGCGCGGTGGAACGCCGAATATCAGATCCAGCTCCGGCAATATGGCGCTGATCGCGCCAGGAATTGCGAGCTGCTGCCCGCGCGCTACGACCGCGCGGTTGAGGCGCTCGGCGGCTTCGGGGCCTGCGTGTCGAGCGCGGACGAACTGGGCGATGCGCTCACGCAAGCCCACAGCAGCGGCAAACCCGCTTGTATCAATGTGATGATGGAGAGCGTGGCGGCACCGATTATCCGGCGATAACCAAAAAACAGGGAGGCGTGACGATGCGATTGATGCAGCGACTGGCGATTGCGCTTGTAGTGTTCGGAGGAGCGGGAGCCGCTCACGCCGAAATGTCGGAGATCAGTATCGCGCGGCAACCCAGTCTTGGGCATCTGCCGCTGATGATCATGCAGGATCGCGGCATTCTGGAGAAGAACGCGGCCAAGCGCGGCATTCCCAATCTCAAGGTCAATTATCTCACTCTGGCCGGCGGCGCGGCCATGAACGACGCGCTGCTCTCCAACTCGATCCAGTTCGCGGCCGGCGGCGTGCCGCCACTGATCGTGCTCTGGGCCAAGACCAAAAATTCGCCGCTCGCGGTGAAGGCCGTGGCGGCGATGAATTCGATGCCGCTGTATCTCAACATGAACAAGCCGAACGTACGGACGCTGCGCGACCTGACCGACAGCGACAAGATAGGGCTTCCGGCTGTGAAGGTTTCGATACAGGCGATCCTTCTGCAGATGGCGGCGGAGAAGGAGTTCGGTCCCGGTCATCAGAACGACCTCGACAAATTGACGGTGACGCTGTCGCATCCGGACGGCATGCGGGCGTTGTTGTCGTCGACCGAGGTGACGGGGCATTTCACCGCGGCGCCGATTCAGGAAATGGAGCTGGCGAAGCCGGGCGTTCATACGCTTCTGAACTCGTACAAGATTCTCGGCAATCCCTCGACCTTCAACGTGGTCTGGACCTCGTCGAAATTCCGCGAGGAGAATCCGAAAATCTACGAGGCCTTTGTCGAATCTCTCGACGAGGCGATCGGCATCATCAATGCCGACAAAACGGCAGCCGCGAAAACCTACGTCAAGCTCAGCGGCGATGCCGCCGGCGAGCAGCTGATCACCTCGATCCTGAACGATCCGCAGGTCAGCTTCACGTCCACACCGCAGGGCATCGGACAATATGTCGGCTTCATGAGCCGTACCGGCATGATCAAGGAGCAGGCCGGATCGTGGAAGGATCTGTTCTTCCCGAACATGTACGACAAAAACGGCAGTTGAGACGATTGATCTGAAAGCAGGCGCGGGCGGCGGAACGGGCGGGCGGGCTCTTTCGCCGCACTCTCCGTCATCACGCATCCGATGTATGCGTTGGGGCCGCGCCCCCGGCCTGTATCTCCGTTTTTCTTCTTTGTATAAGAAGGCGGCTGCGCGCAGATGAGCACGGAGCAATCCTGCGCCGGTTCATCCGGTCGCGTCACAGAGAGACGGTATGTTCCCGGACAATCGCCCGCAGACGAAGCTGTTGCGCGTGGTGCCGCCGGCCCTGATCGCGCTGGTTATGCTGATCGCCTGGGAGGCGATTGTCCGTCTTGGGCAAATTCCGCCCTATATCCTTCCGAGCCCCGCGCTCATTGCACAGACGCTGGTGCAGGACTGGCCGGTACTGTTCGATTCGCTTCTGACCACCTTGCGGACCACGCTGGAGGGCTTCGTTGCGGCGTCTGCAGGCGGCATTGCGCTGGCTCTTCTGTTCAGCCGCTCGAAATGGATCGAGACGGCTCTTTTCCCATACGCGGTGATCCTTCAGGTCACGCCGGTGATCGCGATTGCGCCGCTGCTTCTGATTTACCTGCCGCAGCATCTGGCCGTGGTCGCCTGCGCCTTCATCGTGGCGTTCTTCCCGGTGCTGTCGAACACCTTGCTCGGATTGAAATCGGTGGACCGGAATCTGATGGGGCTGTTCACGCTCTATGGCGCCTCCCGGGGCCAGACCCTGCGCTTTCTGAAACTGCCATCCGCGTTGCCTTACATGCTCGGCGGCCTGCGGATTGCCGGCGGGCTGTCGCTGATCGGCGCCGTGGTGGCGGAAATCGCCGCGGGATCGGCGGGCGCGGGGTCGGGGCTGGCCTACAGGATTGCTGAATCCAGCTACCGGCTCAACATTCCGCGCATGTTCGCCGCATTGCTGTTGCTCGGCGTGGCAGGCATTGTGATCCACATCGCGCTCTCGCTGGCCTCGCATCTTGTGCTACGAGGCTGGCACGAAAGTGCTTTGGGACAGGAATAACAAGGAAACACCAAGGAAGAAGAATGTCTGACAAAATCGATGTGTTGATCTACGGCCCGCTGAAGCCTCTGGTTGAAAAGGGGCTGTCCGCGCAATTCTCCACCTATTCCTGCCGCGGCGTTGCCGATGTCGAGGCCCTTCCGGCCGATGTCGCCGCGCGCATTCGCGGGCTTGCCGTCACCGGTCTGGTGCAGGCCAACGCCGCGATGCTGGCGCGTTTTCCCAGGCTCGAAATGGTCGCTTCCTTCGGCGTCGGTTACGATCATGTCGACGTCAATTATGCACGCGAACATAACATCATCGTCACCAACACGCCGGATGTGCTGACCGAGGAGGTCGCCGACACGGCGCTTGGTCTTCTAATCGCAACGCTGCGCGAATTTATCCCCGCCGAGCGCTATGTCCGTGAAGGCAAATGGCCGGGCGGGAATTTCCGGCTCAGCCCGCACTCCTTGCGCGATCGTACGGTCGGCATTGTCGGCATGGGCCGCATCGGTCAGGCCATCGCGCGGCGGGTCGAGGCTTCGGCGGTGCCGGTGGTCTATCACTCGCGCCGGCCGGTCGAGGGCTTGAAATACAAACACTATCCGAATCTGATCGAGATGGCGAAGGACGTCGATACGCTGATCCTGATTACGCCGGGCGGCCCCTCGACCGCGAAAATGATCAACGCCGATGTGCTGAAAGCGCTCGGCCGGCGCGGCGTCGTCATCAACGTGGCGCGCGGCAGCGTGGTCGATGAGGAGGCGCTGATCGCGGCACTGAAGGACGGCACCATCGCCGCCGCCGGCCTCGACGTGTTCGCCAGCGAGCCCAACGTGCCGAAGGCGTTGATCGAAATGGACAACGTCGTGCTGCTGCCGCATATCGCCTCCGCCTCGGTAACGACGCGCGATGCGATGGATCAGCTTGTGGTCGACAACCTCAAGAACTGGTTTTCCGGCAAGCCGCCGATCACGCCCGTGCCTGAAACGCCGTTCAAGGGACGCTGATGCCGCGACTGCTCGCCAGCCTTGTCCTGATGTCCTTCGCGCTCGGCTTTGGAGGCGCGAAGGCACAGGATGCGCGCTCGCTTGCGAACGATATGGTCGGTCAGTGGGAATTGTCGACGGCCGGGCGGGACAAGACATGTGCGATCACGCTGAAAAGCGATGGCGCCCCCCAAGGCATGAAGCTTGAATTGGACAAGGGATGCGCTGCGGCGCTTCCGTTTACCAAGACGATCGCGACGTGGAGCGTGAAGGGCCTCGACATCGTTCGTCTGCAGGATGCGAAAGGGCAGTCCGTCATCGACGTGACCGAGGTCGAGAGCGGGATTTTCGAGGGCACGCGCACGGGAGAGGGCGTCTATCTTCTGCAAAACCTTGCTGCCGCCCGCGCGCTGTCGAAGTCCACCGACCAGCTGATCGGCGACTGGTCGATGGTGCGCGGCAACGATAATCAGGTGTGCGGTCTGACGCTCACCAATACGCCGGTGGAAAATTCGCCGGACAATTTTCAGGTGTTTCTCAAGCCGCGATGCGAGCCCGCGATTGCGGCTTTTGCGCCGACGATGTGGCGCATCGAGCGCGGCGAAATTCTGCTGATCTCCGCCAAGGGCGAAATATGGCGGTTCGAGGCCGACGACAACGCGCAGTGGCGGCTGGTGCCGGACACCACCGATCCCCTGATCATGATGCGGCAATAAGTTCGCGCGCGATCAGGGAATCAGCCGCAGCCCCTTGAGGCTGGCGTGTCCATTCTTGCCGACGATGATGTGGTCGTGCACCGAAATGCCGAGCGGGCTTGAGATCGCGATGATCGACTTTGTCATCTGAATGTCGGCGGCCGAGGGTGTCGGATCGCCGGAAGGATGGTTGTGCACCAGGATGATCGCGGTGGCCGACAATTCCAGCGCGCGTTTGACCACCTCGCGCGGATAGACCGGCGTGTGGTCCACAGTGCCGACCTGCTGCAATTCGTCCGCGATCACCTGATTGCGCTTGTCGAGAAACAGGATGCGGAACTGCTCTTTCTCGGCGAACGCCATCGCCGCGCGGCAATATTCGATCACGCTCGACCATGACGACAGTACCGCGCGCAGCTTCACCTGCCCTCGCGCGACGCGGCTGGCGGTCGCGGCGATCAGCTTGATCTCGGTGGTAGCGGCCTCACCGAGGCCGGGAATTTCACGCAGCCGCGCCTCCGGCGCATGGACGACTTCCGCGAACGAGCCGAATTTTGCGATCAGCGATTTCGCCAGCGGCTTGACGTCGCGGCGCGGCAGCGCGCGAAACAGCACCATTTCCAGAAGCTCGTAATCGCTGAGCGCGTCGGGACCTGCTTCGTTGAAGCGCTCGCGCAGCCGTTCGCGGTGGCCGTGATAATGCGGTGCTTCGGAAAAGCCGGAGGTCTTGGGAGCGACGGTTTTGGGAGAGTCGTCAGCGGTCGGCATGTCGGCGCTTTGCTCGAGCCTCGGAAAGCCTGAGCGAGCATGCCGTGCCGCCATGGTTTTGCAAAGGGCATTTTCTGACCGCGAGCCGCGTCGTCGCTATTCGCGGCAGGGAAACGCAGTCTTTACGCGGTTCGGTAAGGCGGCTTGTCGAGCTTGCCGGGCGACAGCGTGAAGATTTCGACGCCGGTCTGCGTCACGCCGACCGAATGCTCGAACTGCGCCGACAGCGAGCGGTCGCGGGTTACGGCGGTCCAGCCGTCGGACAGGACCTTCACGCCGGGTTTGCCGAGATTGATCATCGGCTCGATGGTGAAAAGCATGCCCGGGCGCAGCGGTACGCCTTCGCCGGGGCGGCCGACATGAATGATGTTCGGCTCGTCGTGGAACAGCCGCCCGAGGCCGTGACCGCAGAAATCGCGCACCACGCTCATCTGCTGCGGCTCGACGAAACTCTGGATCGCGTAGCCGATATCGCCGGTGGTCGCGCCCGGCTTGACCGCCGCGATGCCGCGCATCAGTGCTTCGTAGGTTACCTCAAGGAGACGCTCGGCGCGGCGCGAAATCTCGCCGACCGGATACATCCGGCTGGAATCGCCGTACCAGCCATCGACGATCAGCGTGACGTCGATATTGACGATGTCACCTTCCTTGAGCTGCCGGTCGCCGGGCATGCCGTGGCAGACCACGTGGTTGATCGAGGTGCAGGTCGAATAACGATAGCCGCGATACATCAGCGTCGCCGGAATCGCGTTGTTGCTGAAAGCGAAATTGCGGACGAAATCGTCGATCTGCGAGGTGAAGATGCCGGGCCGCACGATCGCCGCGAGTTCGTCGAGGCACAGGGCCGTCAGCGCGCCGGCCTTGCGCATGCCGGCGAAGGCCGCCGGTCCATGCAGCTTGATCTGTCCGGTCTTTCGCAGTGAGGCGTCTGTGGCTTCGACGTAATTCATGATGGATCGCTGGAAGGAATGTGCCTTTAATCTAATGCTTCGGGCACTTTAAGCAAGCGCCCCGTCAGCCCGCGCCGGGTAGTTCGACGACGGTTTCGACCGGCAATGCCCCGCCGCGGACGCGGATTTCCCGCACCGGATAGGGCACGCGGATGTCTTCCGCCTTGAAGGCCTTCCAGAGCGCCAGCATCACGTCGCTGCGCAGATTGTCCATCCCGGCATAGGCATCCTCGATCCAGAAGGTGAGCGAGAATTTCATGCCGGTATCGGTGAATTCGCTCAAAAGACAGCCCGGCGGCTTGCTGCTCATCACGCGCGGATGCGCGGATGCGACCTGCACGGCCACCTCGCAGACCCGCGCCGGATCGGCCTCGTAATTGGTGGCGAAATTGACCTTCACCAGGGAGTTCCTGTCGGTGTAGGTCCAGTTCACGACCTTTTGCGTGATCAGATCCTCATTCGGGATCAGAAATTCGCGGCCATCGCCGGCCGCCACCGAGATGTAGCGCGTGTTCATGGCGCTGATGCGGCCCGAACTGTCGCCGATGGTCACAAGGTCGCCCGGTTTGACCGATTTGTCCGCAAGCAGGATCACGCCGCTGATGAAATTGGCGATGATCTTCTGCAAGCCGAAACCGATGCCGACGCCGATCGCGCCGGAAAACAGCGCGAAGGCCGACAGGTCGATTCCGACCATGCTCATCACCACCGCGATGGCGACCACGATCAACAGCACGCGCATCAGTTTGATCAGCAGAACCTGAATCGAGGGCGTCAGGTCGTGCGATCGTGTGATCCGCGTTTCAAGGAAATTACTCAGAACGCCGGTGAGCCATAACGCAATTCCAAGCAGTACCGTGACCTTGATGAGCAAAAGCGGAGTGACGCGCAGCGCGCCCGCCATGACCGAGACCGAATCCAGCGCGTCTTCGGCGTCGTCGAGGCGGCCGATGATGCTGAGGGCCGCGACCGTCCACGCCGCCAGCGACACCACCCGCACCACGAACTGATTGTGGATCAGGCTGGTGGCGAGGCGAATGATGATCCAGGCGCTGGCGAGGCTGGTCGCGGTGGCGAGCAGATAGCCGCGGTTGAGAAGTCCGGCATGGACCAGCGCGATGCGCGCCAGCCAGGTGAGCAGGACGAACACGATCACCCCGGTCTGCTGCCTCAGAACCCGGATCAGCACACGCAACGGAGCCGGCAGGCCCATCGTCATCGCGGCGGGGTCCATCCTGTCGCGCAGGAAAGCGGCGGCGGCGATCGACAGACCGGCTGCGATCAGGACGATGGCGGCCTGGATGTAGAACCAGGGCGAGGTGATTTGCGTGATCCCCGAATGCAGGGTGTCATTCAGCGCGCCCTGGATGTCATTCCATTCCATCGGCCAATCCTTCTTGCTCGCGTTTTAAGCCGCGCCGGACCCTGTTCAAACGGCCGGATTGTACCCGCACGGCCGAGGTCCGCGACCTGACGTCGCACGGTTGAGGACGGCATATGCGGGATACGGAAGCAGCTGACAACACGCGATGTGACGACTTCACCGCTAAATCCGGCGCATTTGTGATGGCATGGATAAATCGGTTGGCGATCCGCCTCCGCGACGATAAGCATGCATTTGCAGGTATTTGAGGTCATCCACCCGATGGAATCACTGGACTCGGTCAGTATTGCCATTCTGCTCGGCGCCGTCCTTTTGATGGCGGGCATTCTGTCGAGTCTGCTGGCGCTGCGGTTCGGCGCCCCCTTGCTGCTGGTGTTCCTTGCACTGGGCATTCTCGCCGGTGAAAGCGGTCCCGGCGGACTAAAATTCGATGACGTTCATCTGACCTATCTCGTCGGATCGGCAGCGCTGGCGCTGATTCTCTTCGACGGCGGGTTGAAAACCCGGTTTCAGAGTATCCGCGCCGTGCTTGCGCCCTCGATGGTGCTGGCGACGGTCGGCGTGCTGCTCACCGCATTGTTCACCGCGCCGGTGGCGAAATTCGCGCTCGGCATCGCTTGGCCGCAGGCGCTGCTGGTCGGCGCGGTTGTGGCCTCTACCGACGCAGCGGCGGTCTTTCTTCTCGTGCACGCGCAGGGCCTGCGCCTGCGGCCTCGCGTCGGCGCGACGCTGGAGGTCGAATCCGGCACCAACGATCCGTTCGCGGTCTTTCTTACGCTGGTGCTGGTCGAAATCCTGTCCATCGGCCAGCGCACCGGCGCGCATATCGTGCTCGAATTCATCGACGAGACGCTGCTCGGCATTGCGATCGGCTTCATCGGCGGCCGTATCGTGGTGATCGCGCTGAACAAGGTGGCGCTGCCGCAGGGCCTGCACGCGCCATTCGTCACGACCGCCGCGCTGGTGATTTTCGGCCTCGCGCAGATCTCCCACGGTTCGGGCTTTCTCGCCGTTTATCTCGCCGGCATGGTGATCGGAAATCGTCCCACCCGCGCACATAACACCGTCGTGACGTTTCTCGACGCCGCGACCTGGCTGGCGCAGATCGTGATGTTCGTGCTGCTCGGCCTGCTGGCGTCGCCGACTCGCCTCATCCAGAGTCTGATTCCGGCTTTGGCCGTCGCGGTGACGCTGATGATCATTGCGCGGCCTCTGGCGGTGTTCCTGTGCCTTGCGCCGTTCCGTTTTCAATGGCGGGAGAAAATCTTCATCGCCTGGGTGGGACTGCGCGGCGCGGTCGCGATCTTTCTGGCCTCGATCCCCCTGCTGCTGAATCTGCCGGGCGCGCACGTCTATTTCGACGTCGCTTTCGTCGTTGTCTTCGTTTCGCTTCTTGCACAGGGCTGGACGCTCGGCGTCGCGGCGCGGAAGCTGCATGTCGCTTTGCCGCGCACCGACAAGGGTCCTCGCCGCATCGAACTGGATTTGCCCGGTCAGCTCGAGCAGCAACTCGTCGGGTATCCGGTGCGCGGCAACAGCCTGTTTCTCAAGCGCGGCCTCATTCCCTCCTGGTCCAAGCCGACGCTGGTGATCCGCGATCAGAAAATTCTTTCGCCATATGAGGCCGATCCGGTGGTGAAAGGCGACTATGTCTATCTGCTCGCGCCCCCGGAAAAGGCGGAAGCGCTCGACCGTTTCTTCGTCGACATGCCGGCGGCGCCGGCTCCCGATCCGCATCTGCTCGGCGATTTCATGATGGCCGGCGATGTCACCCTGGGCTCGGTCGCGGAAATTTACGGAATCAATGTCGTTCCCGAGAACGCCGAACTGACGCTGGCGGATTATTTCGACATCCATCTCGATCATGCGCCGCGCGTCGGCGCGACGGTGCCGCTGGATTCCATCGTTCTGGTGGCACGCAGCATCGGCGGCAACCGGGTCAATGTCGTTGGCCTGAGATTGCCGGAAGATGAAGAGGCCAAACCCCCGCCGCGCCGCATCACCGCGATCAGGCGGCGCGCCATTCGTGTGTTCAAGGCCGTATCGGGAATTTGAAGCTGCTCAATATGCGGCTGGCAGCAGCTCCACACCGCCGAAAGCGGCGACACGGCCTGCCTTCAGGATCACGACCTGTACGGCCAGACGGCGGATCTCGTCGGGATCGTGGCTGACGTAAACCATCGGCACGTTTTCCGCGTCGCGCAGCCGTTCGAGATAGGGCAGGATTTCCGCCCTGCGATCCTGATCGAGCGCGCCGAGCGGCTCGTCGAGCAGCAGCAAACGAGGCTTCGACAACAAGGCCCGTCCGAGCGCGACACGCTGGCGCTCGCCGCCGGACAATTGCGCGGGCCTGCGCGTCAGCAGCGCGCCGATGCCGAGCAGATCGACGATCCGCGTCTGATGAGCGTCGTCGCGCGCCAGACCATTCATGCGGCGGCCATAATCCAGATTTTGCGCCACGTTGCGGTGCGGAAACAGCCGCGCGTCCTGAAACACATAGCCGATGCGCCGCTTGTGCGGAGCGATGTGAACGCGCGCCTGCGCATCGTCGAGCACTTCGGAATCGATGGCGATGCGCCCGCGATCCGGTGCCGACAATCCCGCGATCATGTTGACCAGCGAGCTTTTTCCCGAGCCCGACGCGCCGAAAAGCCCGGTGACGCGGCTGGTGCTCTCGAAGGCGACGATCAGGCTGAATTCGCCAAGTTGTTTTGCGACGTCGACGCTCAGCATCGCTATTGTCCGTGAACGCGCTTGTTGACGCGGCGCGCGAAGACTTCCGACAGCACCAGAGCGACCACGGCGATGCCGATGGACACCAGAACGAGCCGCATGGCGGCCACGTCGCCGGCAGGGGTCTGAGTCAGCGAGTAAATCGCCGCAGAAATCGTCTGTGTCTCGCCGGGAATGTTGGAGACGAAAGTGATGGTCGCGCCGAACTCGCCCAGCGCCTTGGCGAAGCCGAGCACCATGCCGGCGAGAATTCCGGGCAGTGCCAGCGGCAGCGTCACGGTGAGGAACACCTGCCAGGGCGCGGCGCCGAGCGTCTGGGCAGCCTGTTCGAGACGCCTGTCGATGGCGTCGATCGACAGGCGGATGGGACGCACCAGCAGGGGAAACGACATCACGCCGCAGGCCAGCGCCGCGCCGGTCCACCGGAACGAAAACACGATGCCGAGATGATCGGCGAGCCATTCGCCGATCAGGCCGCGGCGGCCGAAGGTGAGCAGCAGAAGATAGCCGGTGACAACTGGCGGCAGCACAAGCGGCAGATAAATCACCGCATCGAGCAGCGCCTTGCCCCAGAAATCGTAGCGCGCCAGCAGCCACGCCAGCGCAATGGCGAGCGGCGTGGCGAACAGGGTGGCGACGACGGCGATCCGCAGTGAAAGCAGGATCGCCGTCCATTCGGTGGGTGTGAAATCGGACACGTCTTTGAGAATCGATTGCCTGGGTCAGACGTGCCTTACGAGGTCGGCTTGATCAGATAGGTAAAGCCGTATTTCTCGAAGATGGTCTTCGCTGCCGCGCTTTTCAGGAAAGCGAGATAATCGGCGGTCGCCGGCTTGGCGGCGGCGGTGGCCGCGACCGGATAGACGATTGCAGGGTGCGAATCGGCCGGGAAGGTGCCGACGATCTTCACGCCGGGATCGATCTTGGCGTCGGTGGAATAAACGATGCCGAGCACGGCTTCACCGCGCGAGACCAGACTGAGCGCGGCCCGAACGCTTTCCGCCATCGCGAATTTCGGTTCGGCATCCTTCCAGGCGCCGAGCTTTTCCAGCGCCGCCTTGGCGTATTTGCCGACCGGCACCGCAGCGACATCGCCGGTGGCGATGCGCCCGTCACCCGCGAGCTTGGCAAGGTCGAAGCCCTGCCCGATGTCGACCTTGTCGATCTTCGAATCCTTCGGCGCGATCAGCACGATCGCGTTGCCGAGCAAATCCGCCCTGGTGGATTCGTTGATGGTTTTCTTTTCGATGGCGTATTTCATCCAGTCGGTATCGGCAGAGATGAAGATGTCAGCCGGCGCGCCCTGTTCGAGCTGCTTGGCGAGCGCCGAACTTGCGGCGTAGCTGGCCACCACCTTGGTGCCGCTCTTGGCGGCGAAGGCGTTGTTGACGTCATCGAGGGCGTTCTTCATCGACGCGGCGGCAAATGCGGTGAGCGTTTTTTCGGTGGCAGCGGCGGGCGCAGCCATTTTGCCTTCTTGCGCAAGAAGGGGCGAAGCCAGCGGCGCGCAAACAAGGGCGGCCGCGATTAGAGAACGGGTCAAAAACGTCATGAAGGCGCTCCATATCGATCCGCAGCGAAGGTTGCGGATTGGGTGAGATCGGTGACGATCATCGGAAGCGCCGTTCCGAAAGTCCCGGCGGGCTTGCGGCCGGCGGGCTATCGTGCCTTCGACACTATCAGGGGCGGGCGAGCGATGAAACCCCTCAGTGCGGTGGTCCTGACGTGTATTGCCTTGAACCGGCGTTTTTTCCGACACCGGAGCCGCAAGCCGGATTAGTTCTGCGCGGGCAGAATGACCAGATTGATGGTGTTCTTTGGAACGCCGCTGACCTGGATGATCGTCGGCGCTGTGCCGAGTTCGAATTTGATGGATTTTCGCAGGCCCTCGCAGCCGGTCGCGCCGCTGTAAGCGATCGGCTTAAGGTAAGTGCCGTTTTGCAGCACGTCGATCCAGGCGGTGTCCGACACGCCGATGATGTAACTGCCACCCGAGGGATTTGGCACGGTCACGAAGCCCGCGAACGTGCCATCCGCCGGCTTGCGTTCGGGCGCCATCGGAAGAGCTGCGCTGGCGAGCGGTTTCAGCGAAATGCTCTGTGCGGTCAGTGTGTTGATGCTCGCGCCGCTGGCGACCTGCTGCTGGCTGGCGGTGCTGAGCGCTGCGCGCTCGAGGTCCACCGGCCATTTGAATTTATCGCAGCCGACCGGATCATCGGCAAAGGCGGATGAGGTCCCCAGAAGTGCGAATGCGATACCGAGTCTCCGGCGCATGGTCAGTCCACCGCGATCATGACATCGGAAGGGGTTACGATGATCGTGCCGCTTCGATCGGGCATTCTAGTGCACATGGTTCTCCCCATGACCGTATACCAGCGCCGCGCCTCCTCGGGACTCGGAGTCCGGAGGAATGCCTTTCTAAGCCCCCAGCGCCGACCTTAGTTTATCAGGGGAAAAAGGCTTTTCAAATATGTTGCGCCGACAACGACAGCCCTGTCGCCCGGCGCTTAAGGCGCGAGCGCGATCTGGCGGCATTCGGGGGGCATCTGCGCCAGCGTGATCGGCGGCCGGGGTTTTGGCGGTGTCACCGGCGGCCTGGGGTGAAGCACGGCGTCGCTGAACCAGTAGGCGAGATCGTCCGTGCTGCAGCCCTCGCCTTCCGGGGGCGGCGGCTGCGATTCGCAGGTCGTGCTGCCGGCGGGACACTTGATGCGAATATGGAAATGATAATCGTGGCCATACATCGGGCGCACCTTCGAAAGCCAGCTCCGCTCGCCCTTGGCTTCGCGGCACAGCGCCTTCTTGATCGCGGCGTTGACGAAAATGCGTTCGACCTGCGGCTCGGTGGCTGCGGCGCGAATGACGTTCAGATGCTGCGGCGTCCACACGCGGGGGTCGATATCGAGCCGATCCGGCCGCACCATCATCACGGCCGACATGTCCTCGCGCTCGGTGCGAGACAGCTGATAATTCGGCATCGGCGTCAACCAGATGTCGGCATCCAGCCCGACCTGATGACTGGCGTGTCCCGTCAGCATCGGTCCGCCGCGCGGCTGCGACATGTCTCCGACCAGAAGACCCGGCCATCCGGCCTTCTGTGCCTTCACCGACAGCCGTTCGAGCAGCGCGATGAGCTCGGGATGCCCGTAATAGCGATTTCGCGACAGCCGCATCACTTGCCACGTCGCGCCGTTGAGCGGCAGGGGCTGGGCTCCCGCGATGCAGCCCTTGGCATAGAACCCGATGACTTGCGGGGGCATCTGGATCGGCGCCTGCTTGCGGCCGAACACGTCCCGCGCCGCGTTGTTGAGATCGTCGGGATGGGCAAGCGGCGGAAGCGGTCTGGCGTCCAGTGTGCCCTTGTCCTGAGCGTGCGCGCCCGCGAAGGGCGATATCATGGCGAGGAACGCTGTCAGAATCAGTGCGGGCCCCGAAAGAAGAATCAATCGCGCTCTGTTCATGCGCGAACTATAGCCCAGCCGTTTGACACGCGAGCAAATTTGCCGTGGGTTTCGCGTGCCTTTTGCCGTTCAAACTTTCGTTTGTGACAACCGCCGTGGAACCCGCTCGTCGCTCTGTCGTGTCCATCATACGCCGGAAGGAAGGGGAATGGAGAGCCAATACCGGCGGGTTTTTTTACTCAGCATTAACCCTGTGTCTCATTGCTGAAAATTGATGCGGCCTGACGCCTGAGCACGCATGCGTTTCAATGCGTTGGGAAATTGGACCCGGAAAACGTTCTCATCGAGAAAAAATCACCGGTTGAGGGCAAATTGCATAGTCTCGGCGCATCCGCCCTCGCCCTGACTCGAAACAAGCGCCGGATAAGTATGCAATCGGAGGCAAGTCCGGTTCCGCCGATTTGATCGGCGCCTTCGCGGGATACCGTTTTTTCAGACACTTGCTTCAAAAGTACCGCCGCAGAATGCGCGTACAGGTGGCGTTGAGGACATGCCGACAACTCGGCCAAAAGCAAAACGGAAAGTCGCAAGAAAACGCTTGGCGGGTCTTCGTCCGGCCAAGGCGGCCCCCAAGCTGGGCCGCACAGGGCTGTCCGAAATCAGCGAGGTTGTTCGCAGCCGCGCGGAAGCCGACGCTGCCATTGCCGAAGCGCGAAAGGCGCACGACCGGCTGCGCGAAGCCATCGACATTCTTCCGCAAGGCATCGTGTTTCTCGATCCGGATGGCCGCTACATTCTCTGGAACAAGAAATATTCGGAAATCTACAACACCAGCGCGGACCTGTTTGCACAGGGCGCGCGGCTGGAGGACACGCTGCGGATTGGCGTCGAGCGCGGCGATTATCCCGAAGCCGCCGGGCGCGAGGAAGAATGGATCGCCGAGCGGCTCGCCAAGCTGCACCAGCCAGGCGAGGCGCATGAGCAGGTTCTGGCCGATGGCCGATGTGTCCGGATCGAGGAGCGTCTGACCAAGGACGGCGGCGTGATCGGCCTGCGCGTCGATATTACCGACCTCAAGCATCGCGAGGCGTCTTTCCGCCTTCTGTTCGACAGCAATCCGGTGCCGATGATCCTGTGCGCGCAGGACGACGAGCGCATCATCGGCGTCAATGACGCCGCACTGGCACATTACGGCTACTCCAAAATCGAATTCGAGAAACTCTCGATCCGCGACATTCAGGCATTCGAGTCGGTTGCGCCGTGGGCCGACGACCGTTCGCTCGACGAGCGCAACGCCCGCACCTGGAAGCACATCAAGGCCGATGGCTCGCTGATCGATGTCGCGATCTATTCGCGCGACCTGATGTTCGAGGATCGCCCGGCCGTGCTGTTGGCGCTGATGGACATTACCGAGCGCAAGCGTGCCGAAGCGCGTCTGGCCTTCGTCGCGCAGCATGACGGCCTGACCGGGCTGCCGAACCGCATCCTGCTGCGTCAGCGCCTCGAGGAACTGCTGACTCACACGAGGCGCAGCGGCGACAAGCTCTCGGTTCTCTTCATCGACCTCGACGGCTTCAAGACCATCAACGATACCCTCGGCCATGCCATCGGCGACAAATTGCTCAACGCGGTCGCACGGCGGCTGCGTTCCTCCCTGCGTGAGGAAGACGCCATTGCCCGTCTCGGCTCCGATGAATTCGCGGTGGTGCAGGCTGGCTGCGCGCGTCCCGAAGATGCGGCCCTGCTTGCGAGGCGGCTGCTCGATGCCCTTGGCGAGCCTTATCTGTTCGAGGGCCACACCGTTGTGAGCGGCGCGAGTATCGGCATCGCGCTCTCACCGGGGGACGGCGACGACGCCGAGCGTCTTCTGAAAAACGCGGACATGGCGCTGTCGCGCGCCAAGAGCGAGGGCCGCGGCTCCTTCAGTTTTTTCGAAGCGGAAATGGACGCCCGCGCGCAAAACCGCCATCGCATCGAAACCGATCTGCGCGAGGCCATCGCAAACCGGTCGCTGCAGCCGTTCTATCAGCCGCTGGTCGACTTAAAGAGCGGACGCATCACCGGTGTCGAGGCGCTGGCGCGCTGGCTGCACCCGCAGCGCGGCATGATCTCGCCCGGCGAATTCATTCCCGTCGCCGAGGAAACCGGGCTGATCGGCACGCTCGGCAATTTGATGCTGCGCCGTGCCTGCATGGACGCGGCAAGCTGGCCGGACCCGGTCCGGGTCGCGGTCAATCTTTCCACGCTGCAATTCCGTGCCGGCAATCTTCTGTCGGTGGTCATGGACGCGCTCAAGCAGTCCGGCCTGCCGCCCAAGCGGCTTGAACTCGAAATCACCGAAAGCCTGCTTCTGGAAAAGAGCGACGACGTGCTGGCGACGCTGCATGCGTTGCGCGCGCTTGGTGTGCGCATCTCGATGGACGATTTCGGTACCGGCTATTCGTCGCTGAGCTATTTGCGCAGCTTCCCGTTCGACAAGATCAAGATCGATCAGTCATTCGTGCGCGGTCTCGCGCTCAACCGCGACGCTCAGGCGATCGTGCGCTCGATCGTCAGCCTCGGCATGGGACTTGGCGTTACGATCACCGCCGAGGGCGTCGAGACCGAGGACGAACTGAGCTGCCTGCGCGGGGAAGGGTGCCATGAAGGCCAGGGTTTCCTGTTCAGCAAGGCGCGGCCGAACCATGAAATCGCCCAGCTTCTGACCGCGCAACACCGCTCCAGCGAGCGGGTGGACGCGGCCTGAGGGCCGCGTCGCCCTTCGGCCTCGATCAGGCTTTTTTCTTCTTGGTTTTTTTTGCCTTCTTGGGAGCGGCCACCTTCGGCGCCTTGGTCAGGTCGTCGATTTCCGCCGCGCCGACATGCTTGATGATCGACTTGATCGTGCTCTTGGCGGATTCCTTGCTGGCGTAACCTTCCGAGGCGAACATCTTCTCGCCGTTTGGGGCGCGGAAGCGGAAACGGAATTCTTCGGCCTTGTCTTTGTAGATCTCGAATTTGTAGGGCACACCGGCCTCCATGCTTGTGATTGTGGAATCACAACCTTCGCGAGCGAAGCGGCGGAGTCAAGCTAAAGGAACCGAACCGGTCCTGCTATCCACGTTCAGCACGGTCACCAATTGATGCGCAGTGTCAGCTGTCCACCTTCAACGCAGCGATGAAAGCCTCCTGCGGGATGTCGACCTTGCCGAACTGCCGCATTTTCTTTTTGCCTTCCTTCTGCTTTTCCAGAAGTTTGCGTTTGCGGGTAATGTCGCCGCCATAGCATTTCGCGGTGACGTCCTTGCGCAGCGCGCGGACCGTCTCGCGCGCGATCACCTTGCCGCCGATCGCCGCCTGAATGGGAATCTGGAACATGTGCGGCGGAATCAGTTCCTTCATCTTCTCGACCATGGCGCGGCCGCGGCCCTCGGCACGGGTCCGGTGCACCAGCATCGACAGCGCGTCGACCGGCTCGTTGTTGACGAGGATCTGCATTTTCACGAGATCGGCCGGCTTGTAGTCGGTGAGGTGATAGTCGAACGAGGCGTAGCCCTTCGAGACCGATTTCAGGCGGTCGTAGAAATCGAACACGACTTCGTTAAGTGGCAGCTCGTATTTGGCCATCGCGCGGGCGCCGACATAGGTCAGCTCCTTTTGAATGCCGCGTCGCTCCTGACACAGCTTCAGCACGCTGCCGAGATACTCGTCGGGCGTCAGGATCGTCGCCTCGATCCATGGCTCCTGAATTTCGGCGATCTTCACCACATCCGGCATGTCGATCGGATTGTGAATTTCGATCTCCGCGCCGTCGGTCAGGTGCATTTTGTAGATCACCGAGGGGGCGGTCGCGATCAGGTTGAGATTGAATTCGCGGCTCAATCGCTCCTGAATGATTTCGAGATGAAGCAGGCCGAGAAAGCCGCAGCGGAAGCCGAAACCCAATGCGGCGCTGGTTTCCATCTCGAACGAGAAGCTCGCGTCATTCAGCCGCAGCTTGCCCATCGCCGCGCGCAGCGTCTCGAAATCGTCGGCATCGACCGGGAACAGGCCGCAGAACACCACGGGAATCGCCGGCTTGAAGCCGGGCAGCATCTCAGTGACCGGATGGCGGTCGTCGGTAATAGTATCGCCGACGCGGGTGTCGGCGACTTCCTTGATCGCGGCGGTGATGAAGCCGATCTCGCCGGGGCCGAGTTCGTCGACCTGCTGCATCTTCGGCGTGAAGAAACCGACGCGCTCCACGTCATAGGCGGCGCCGGTGCCCATCATGCGGATGCGCTGGCCCTTCTTCATCACGCCGTCCACGATCCGGATGAGGACGACGACGCCGAGATAGACGTCGTACCAGCTGTCGACCAGGAGCGCCTTCAGCGTCGCGTCGCGGTCGCCTTTCGGCGGCGGCAGGCGAGTGACGATGGCTTCCAGCACGTCCGGAACACCAAGACCGGTCTTGGCGGAAATCATGACCGCGTCGGACGCGTCGATGCCGATCACGTCCTCGATCTGCTGCTTGACCTGTTCGGGCTCCGCGGCCGGAAGATCGACCTTGTTCAGGACCGGCACGATCTCGTGATTGTTGTCGAGCGCCTGATAGACGTTCGCGAGCGTCTGCGCTTCGACGCCCTGCGAGGCGTCCACAACGAGAAGCGATCCTTCGCATGCCGCGAGCGAACGCGAGACTTCATAGGCGAAGTCCACGTGGCCGGGCGTGTCCATCAGGTTGAAGATGTAGCTCTTGCCGTCCTTGGCCTTGTAGTTCAGCCGGACGGTCTGCGCCTTGATGGTGATGCCGCGCTCGCGCTCGATGTCCATCGAGTCGAGCACCTGTTCCTTCATCTCGCGCGCCTCCAGTCCGCCTGTCATCTGGATCAGGCGGTCGGCCAGCGTGGATTTGCCATGGTCGATATGGGCGACGATGGAGAAATTGCGGATATTCGAGATCGGGGTGGTCGTCATGGGGCGCGGGATAGCATTTTGAGGATTTTCCGGCAAAGCGTAATCGGTGCGGGCTGCCGGAAAATACTGGAAATCAATCGGTTTCGAGGCATGCGCCGAGATAAAGCGGCTTTAAGGCTGCGGCTTGACGATGGCCCAGCCGATCACGGCGTCTCCCTTGCCTCTCCGGCGCGGCACCACCAGCGGCTCTCTCGCGGCGGCGTCTCCTGCGAGCGGGCGAAGCTCGTCTGGAACGCGACGGGGATTTGCCGAGAACCAGACCACCAGCGCGCCATGGCGTTTGACGTCGGCAGGGTCGATCCAGGGCGAGCGTGCGTAAGTGCCATCGATGATGTTGCGCGGCTGCTCGTCGGCATAGTGAGCGATGTTGCCGCCGTCATACATGGTTCCGATCACGTAACGCACCGGCTCTCCGGTTTCGACGCGAAAACGTGCGGCAAGCTCCTTGGCGACGACTTCCCCCGGAAACAGCTCGGTGCGCGGCGCGTCCTTCAGCCGCGGGATGACGGCCATGTCGATAAGGAACGCGAGGGCGTAGCACGCGGTGGCGAACAGCCAAACCCAGCCCAGCGTTTCGAAGCGAGCGCGCTCACGGATTTGCCCTGCGCGCAGCACCAGCCAGAGCCCGAGAAAAAGCCAGAACGGATAACCCCACATGCCGATCAGCTTGCCGCCCGTGATGGCCGCCGAGACCAGAAGCGTGACCATGGGGCCGAAGGTCAGAAGCGTGACGATGCGGCGGCCGAACGCATCGACCGCGTAAGGCTCGATCTTGTCCGTTCTGCGCAGAAACAGACTTGCGGCAATGGCAAGACAGGGCAACGCCCAGGCAAACTGGCCGAACGCGAACGACAGCGGCCGCTTGATGTGGTCGAGAAAACCCTGGGGCGGGATCGCGCGCGATTCGACATAATGAATGGGGAGAAAGTCGTGCTGGACCAGCCATACGAGATGCGGTGAGGCGACGGTCAGTGCGACAAGTGCAGCGACATAAGGGCCGGACGTTCGCAGCGCGGGCCGCGCTTTGCGATCGGCAAACAGAAAAAGCGCCAGCGGAAACGCCAGGATCACCACGAAGTATTTGGCCCAGAACGCCATGCCGAGTGCAAAGCCGAGCAGCATCCAGTGGACGATGCGCCCCGTTCGCAGTGCGTAATAGTAGGAAACGCCCGCAAGGGCCCAGAACGGCAATTGAATGACGTCGTGATTGAACTTCGGCGAGGTCGATGTGAAGTAGTGCAGGCCGTCGACAATCAGGATGGAAGCGAGCGCGGCCAGCGGGCCGACCATCGGCAGAGCAAGGCGGAACACCAGCGCGAAGGCAGCCAGCACGGTGATCTGGGCGAAGGCGTAATAGGCGATGTCGGCGTGAAACAGCCGATAGAGAATCTCGACGATCCACCACGGCAGCGGCGGCAGCTTGTCGTGGCCGAGCTGCCATTCGCGCCCATAGGTCAGGGCCTCGATCAGATCGAGCGGCAGGTTGGGGTAAAGAACGGTCGGCATGACCGTCCACACGACGAAATGAAACACCGCGAAAATGGCAAAGCCGCCGGCGGGATTGGCCTCGACGAAATCGGCGGCTGTCCGCCCTGCGCGTGCAAGACGGCCCTGGGTGGGTGGGGTTGCTTCAGCAGCAGTCATGAACGGCCCGGCTGATCATTCCTCTTCGCCGAACTTGTCGGCGAGGAGTTTGGTGATCGCGTCCAGCGCGGCCTGCGCCTCGGGTCCTTTGGTGGACACGACGATCGACGTGCCGATGCCGGCAGAAAGCATCATCAGGCCCATGATCGAGGTGCCGCCGACGCTTTCGCCGTTGCGCGTCACCGTGACCTCGGCGTCGAAGCGCTCGACCGTCTGGACGAATTTCGCCGACGCGCGCGCATGAAGGCCGCGCTTGTTGAGAATGGGAAGTTCGCGGACGAGCGCGCCGGACGACGAAGACGCCTGATCGTCCGACGCCTGCGTCATTTGCCGGCGAGCACGCGGCTGGCAATGGTGACGTATTTGCGTCCGGCTTCCTGCGCGGCGGCGATCGCATCCGGCAGCGGCTTGTCATCGCGCACCTTGGCGAGCTTCACGAGCATCGGCAGATTGATGCCGGCCAGGACTTCCACCTTCGGGCGGCTCATGCAGGAGATGGCAAGGTTGGAGGGCGTGCCGCCGAACATGTCGGTGAGGATGGCGACGCCGTCGCCACTGTCCACGCGTTTCACCGCCTCGATAATGTCGCTTCGGCACAGATCGGCATCGTCTTCGGCGCCGATGGTGATGGATTCGATTTGCTTTTGCGGACCCATGACATGCTCAAGCGCTGCCTTGAATTCGTCGGCAAGACGCCCGTGGGTCACCAGTACTAGACCAATCATCGAAGACTCCTCGCGGGCGCTTTTTGGTGCACCGCACGAACGGGCCACATGTTGACCATCCAGAGCCCGGGCACAAGGGGGCATCTTGACGTCCGCCCCTGAAAACGGGCGGTTCGCACTTATCAATTCGGTGGCTATTGTTGAACTTATATGGTTACCAATTCCCTTCGGGCAATTCTCGGAAAGTCCCGCAAGGGCCTCTAAAACCTTAAGTTGTCGTAAGGAAAGCGGCTACCAGAGGGAGCGAATCCCAGCCCCTGGCGACGGGAATCCGAGGCAGTGCAACGCCCATCAGTGTGACTTCAAGGGCTTGTGGAACTGGCAGGCGGGTGGCGTCCGCTGCATCGAGATCGACCACGAGGCCTATCTCGCCCTCCGGGACGAAGTCGCAATGACGGATTCCAAGGCCGCGAATTTCGATCATGCCCGCGAGCTCCGCGACAGGCCGGACGACAACGCGTCCATCCCGCTCGGAGAGGCGAACCCGGTCGTCCCCGATGAGCGTCACTTTCGGCACGATGTCCGCACGGCCCGCCAGAATGAGATCGAAAGCCAGCCGCGATTTGCCGGAACCAGAAGCGCCGCGAATCAATATGGCGCGCGACCCCGCCAGCACCGCCGAGGCGTGAACGCTCGGATCACCTGAAGGCGTCATGTCGCTGGCAGCCGCACCACGAATCGTGCGCCCGCCACGCGTGCATTGCCTTCCGGATCGAGCGGGCCGGCGCGATTTTCCGCCCAGATCTTCCCGCCATGGGCCTCGATGATCTGCTTGGAGATGGACAGGCCGAGTCCGGAATTCTGACCAAAGCCCGAATGCGGCCGGTCGGTGTAAAACCGCTCGAAGATCTTCTCGAAAGCTCCGGGGCGAATGCCCGCGCCGTCATCGTCCACCGTGATTTCGATCTGGTTCTTGCGGCGCCGGCAGGTGACGCGCACCTTGCCACCGGGTTCGGAGAACGATTGCGCGTTGGCGAGCAGATTGGAGATGACCTGACCGAGCCGGGAATCGTGTCCGGGCACAAAGAAGGAGTCGCCCGGGCTTCCTTCGAAACGGGTCTCGACCTTGATGTCGCCGCCCTGACGCGTCTCGTTTGCAACCGTGGCCAGCGTCTCCAGCAGGTGGCGGATGTTGACCGATTCGGCGTCCTGACGCTGCAACTCGGCGTCGAGGCGGCTGGCGTCGGAAATGTCGGAGATCAGGCGATCGAGCCGGCGCACATCGTGTTCGATCACCGCCAGCAGACGGCCGCGGCTTTCGTCGGATCGCGCCAGAGGCAGCGTTTCGACCGCCGAGCGCATCGAGGTCAGGGGATTCTTGAGTTCGTGCGCGACGTCGGCGGCGAAACGCTCGATGTCGTCGATCCGGTTGTAGAGCGCGCCGGTCATGTCGCGCAGCGCCTGCGACAGATGGCCGATCTCGTCGCCACGCGAACTGAAGTCGGGAATCTCGACGCGGGTCTTGATGCGGCGGCGGACGCGCTCGGCACTGTCGGCGAGACGGCGCATCGGACCCGCGATGGTGGAGGCGAGCAAAAGCGAGAGCACGATCATCACCACGGCGGCAATGCCGAAGACCTTCAGGATGGCGAGACGTTCCGCCGTCACCATCTGGTCGATGTCATCGCCCTGGGTGGAGAGCATCAGCGCGCCATGCACGGCGCGGAAACGCTGCACCGGGACCGCGACCGAGACGATCACTTCGCCGCGATCGTTGATGCGGACCATGCTGGCTTTCCGGCCGTCGAGCGCCTTCTGCACTTCGTCATAGCCATTGCCGTTTTCGGGCCCGAGTTCGCGGTACAGCGGCAGATCGCCGCGATTGAGCCAGGTGCGGACCGCGATCATCATCCGCTCGGTCAGGCCGGGCTTTTCGGCCGCCGGCGGCGGCAATTCGAAGCGCAGCACGTCGCCACGCCCGTACAGGCTGCGGCTGTCGAGCGTCAGCACGCCGTCGCGGTCGTAAATGCGCGCGCGCGTCTTGGTCGGCGAGATCAGGCGGCGCAGCACCGGCGCGACACGTTCGGGATTGATCGGAAAATCGAGGCCGGACAGCAGTTCGTCGCTTGGCCCGTAGCTTTCGCCGGTTTTCAGATCGCTGAGGCGGTCGGGATCGACGGTGATGGTGTTGGTCTCGACGGTGGCGGAGGCCGCGATTGCGCCCGCGATGATCTCCGCCTGCACCAGAAGGCTTTGCGCGCGCGCGTCGATAAGGCCGGCGCGGAATTGCGACAGATAAAGAATGCCGGTGACGAGCGCGACTAGCCCGATGAGGTTGAGCGAGACGATACGCTTGGTCAGGCTCGAGAAGGTCAGCGCGAACACATAGCGGCCGGCCTGCCGCAGCCAGTGGAAGGGATTCCAGCCGCGCGCGTGTTCGCCCGGCTCGATGTCCTGCGCTGAAGAGTCGAGTTCAGGCGCGATCGGCGGCGAAATGCCCTCGCTTTGTGCCGCTTGGTCTTGCGGTTCTTGCTCTGGCTGAGTTCTGTCGAGCAATCGCAAACCTGCCTGGGTTGGTTCCGAGGCCGCCATATTATCCCAAATCCGGCGGCGCGTCAGGTCGCCGAGGCGCCGCCTTCACATGTAACAGAGTTCAAGCTGCTTCCTTGAAGCGATAGCCGACGCCGTAAAGCGTTTCGATCATTTCGAAATCGTCGTCCACGACCTTGAACTTCTTGCGCAGGCGCTTGATGTGGCTGTCGATGGTGCGGTCGTCGACATAAACCTGATCGTCATAGGCGGCATCCATCAGCGCGTTGCGGCTTTTGACAACGCCGGGTCGTGTCGCCAGCGCCTGCAGGATCAGGAATTCGGTGACGGTGAGCGTGACCGGCTCGTTCTTCCAGGTGCAGGTGTGACGCTCGGGGTCCATGCGCAGCATGCCGCGCTCCAGCGCCTTGGCGTCCATTTCCTTTTGTGCCACCGCCGGATCCTTCGGCACGGCGCGGCGCAGCACCGCCTTGACGCGCTCGACCAGAAGCCGCTGCGAGAACGGTTTGCGGATGAAATCGTCGGCGCCCATTTTAAGGCCGAACAATTCGTCGATTTCCTCATCCTTCGAGGTCAGGAAGATCACCGGCAGATCGGACTTCTGCCGCAGACGGCGCAGCGTCTCCATGCCGTCCATGCGTGGCATCTTGATATCGAGGATCGCCATGTCCGGCGGCGAGGTCTTGAAGCCTTCGAGCGCCGAGGCACCATCGGTGTAGGTCATGATGCGGTAGCCTTCGGCCTCCAGCGCAATCGAGACCGAGGTCAGGATGTTGCGGTCGTCATCAACGAGAGCGATTGTAGGCATCTTGTCTGTTTTCCCGAATGGCTGATTGAAGCGGCTCCGTTTCAAACCCGGATGCTGCAGAAAGTAAGGCAGAACGGCTTTGCCCAAAAGCAACTGTCAACCAGCAATGCAAGCTGGCCGAAATGTGACCGGGTTCCCCGAATCCGGGCAAATCTGCGATATTCCGACCTATATAAAAGGCCCGGCCCGGAAAAAAACCCCTTATTCTCAAAAAGCCAGTCAAATCCGGAGCATGAATCTTTGTCCATGATCCCGCCGTTAACCTCTTTCGACCCCGCCGAAGCCGCCCGTCTGCTGCTCCGCCGGTCCCGGCAGGGGGCGCTCGCGACGCTGATGCCGCACAGCGGCGATCCCTATTGTTCGCTGGTGGCGACGGCGACGGATGTGGATGGCTCGCCGCTGCTTCTGATATCGCGTCTCGCCATTCATACGAAAAACATTCTCGCCGATGCGCGTGTCTCGCTGATGCTCGACGAACGGGGCGAAGAAGATCCGCTGCAAGGGGCGCGGATCATGCTGGCTGGAACGGCGCGTGGGTTAAGCGGTGATGGGGCCGTGATTGCGCGGCGCCGCTATCTTGCCGCGCAGCCCTCCGCCGAAACATTTGCCGATTTCCCCGACTTTGGATTTTTCCGGATCGAGATTCAAAACGCGCATCTGGTCGCCGGCTTCGGCCGCATCGTCGATCTGACGCCGGACCGGTTTCTCACCGATGTCAGCGATGCGTCGGCGCTCATCGCTGCCGAGCCGGATGCCATCGCGCACATGAATGCCGATCATCGCGACGCGCTGAATCTTTATGCAACCGTGCTGCTCAAGGCTGCGCCCGGTGACTGGATGTGCACCGGCTGCGACCCCGATGGACTCGACATGCAAAATGGTCGGCAGATTTTACGCTTGCCGTTTCCGCAGCGCGCGACGGAGCCGGGTGCACTGCGAAAAGTGCTGAAAAATTTGGCGGATCAGGCCCGAACCACAGCCTGAACATTCCGCGCTGCAGCGCGTTAAGATTATTCGATTGCGACGAAAGAAATATCGGCGGCTTTGCGCTCGCCGTATTAAAGTCCCGCCGGCTTTGGGCTTTCGTCACATAAAAACCAACGCGCAAAAATGCGCGCTCCATGGGAGACTGTCGTGAAGGAAACGGGTGTGCGTAACAGCGCCTTCGGCGCGGACAAGTTCGGCTTCAAAAATCTCGGCGGCGTGAACTGGAATTTCCTGACCCCGCCATTGTACGAGCACGCGATCCGGACAGGCGAGGCTGAACTGACGGCCGATGGCGCGCTGTGCGCGGAGACCGGCGAGTTCACGGGCCGCAGCCCGAAGGACAAGTTCACCGTGCGCGACGCGCGCACCGACAAGACCATGTCGTGGAGCACGAACCAGTCGATCACGCCCGAACAGTTCCAGACCCTGCACGATGACTTCATCAAGCACTGCGAGGGAAAGACGCTGTTCGCGCAGGACCTTTACGGCGGCGCCGATCCGAAATTCCGCATCAGGACGCGCGTCTATACCGAGCTTGCCTGGCACTCGCTGTTCATCCGCACGCTGCTGATCCGGCCCGAATTCGCCGAGCTTGCGGACTTCGTGCCTGAACTGACCATTGTCGATCTGCCGAGCTTCCGCGCCGATCCGAACCGTCACGGCTGCAAGTCTGAAAACGTCGTCGCCATCGACTTCACCCGCAAGATCGTGCTGATCGCCGGCACGCAATATGCGGGCGAGATGAAAAAGTCGGTTTTCACCACGCTGAATTATTATCTGCCCGAGCAGGGCGTGATGCCGATGCACTGCTCGGCCAATGTCGGGCCCAACGGGGATTCGGCTGTTTTCTTCGGCCTGTCTGGCACCGGCAAGACGACGCTGTCGGCGGACCCGAACCGCACCCTGATCGGCGATGACGAGACCGGCTGGGGACCGGACGGCATCTTCAATTTCGAGGGCGGCTGCTACGCCAAGACCATCAAGTTGTCGCGCGAGGCGGAGCCTGCGATCTATGACGCTTCGACGCGTTTCGGCGCGGTTCTGGAAAATGTCGTGCTCGATCCGCGCACCCGCGTTGCCGATTTTGACGACGGCTCGAAGACCGAGAACACCCGCTCGGCCTATCCGCTCGACTTCATCCCGAATGCATCGCGGACAGGCCGCGCCGGCATTCCGAAAAATCTGGTGATGCTGGCAGCCGACGCGTTCGGCGTGCTGCCGCCGATCGCCAAGCTCACCCCGGCGCAGGCGATGTATCACTTCCTATCGGGTTATACGGCAAAGGTTGCAGGCACCGAGCGCGGTCTCGGCAACGAGCCGCAGCCGGAATTTTCGGCGTGCTTCGGCGCGCCGTTCCTGCCGCGCGATCCTGCCGTCTATGGCCGGATGCTGCGCGATCTCGTCGCCAGGCATAACGTCGATTGCTGGCTGGTGAACACCGGCTGGACCGGCGGCAAATATGGCGTCGGCAGCCGCATGCCGATCAAGGTGACGCGCGCGCTGCTCACCGCCGCGCTCGATGGCTCGCTGCGCAACGTGAATTTCCGCACCGATCCTTATTTCGGCTTCGCGGTGCCGACCTCGCTGCCCGGCGTGCCGGACGACATTCTCGATCCGGTCAATACCTGGAAGGACAAGGCTGAATTCGACAAGACGGCGCGCAATCTTGTTGCGATGTTCCAGAAGAATTTCGCCAAGTTCGAAGCGACCGTCGACGCCGAGGTTCTCGCTGCCGCGCCCGATGTGAAGCAGGCGGCGGAGTAGGCAGGTCACATCATCATGAGGCGCGCGCCTTTTTGCGAGCCTCGAAGAATGACGGCGGATAAGCCGCGGTCCCCGAGGCCATCACTTCCGGGATGACGGTCAATGAATAAGCCCGGCTTTTTGGCTGGGCTTTTTCATTTTTCAAATAACTCTTGCATTCTCGGAACAAATTAAGAACACTTTCATAAGCTATTGATATATCGTTGTGATTCGAAGCGTTCGCCACCACATCTAGGTTGCCGCGACACGCAAGAGAACCAGATTTTGGGGCACCCATGTCCAGCATCGCTTTCGACAACAGCGCGCTGACGCGCATCGCCGACTTCGCCCGCACGCTGACCCGCCTGCATGCGGCCTCGCGGCGGCGACTCGTGGACGACGACCAGATCGACCGCGAGTTCAACACCGTGTGTTCGTCGGTGTGGGGCTATGCCATGGACGATCTGTCGGACGACATGTTCAGCGGCGAGGATCACGAATTCCTCGATACGCTGGACGAGGCCCGCGCGCGCATCTTCGCCGCCGAGCAGGGGTACGACCTTGTCGACGACACCGGCATCCTCACCGACTGGTGGGGCTATTGCTGGATGATCCTGGCGGAGAAGCGTGGCCTGCTGACCCCGGAGAACAAGGCCCGCGCTCGGCTTGAATGGGAAGAGAAATATCTGTCCTCGCCGAACGTGATCGGCGTCATCGTCAGCCGCTGACAGTCAGACGCCTTGAAACTTGGTCCCTGCGAAGGCAGCGTCCCAGGATTTCCAAGGCATCAGTCTTACAGACTGGGTCCCCGTTTTCGCGGGGGACGACACCTGACTATTGATGCGATTGACCTGCTAACCTCGTCAACGCCCCGGACCGTTGCTACGCATTTCTGCGCGCGCTGCCGAAACCTTGTCATCCGCGCGCTTCGCATTCGGCGCGGGCGGCGGCTGCACAGCCGCCGGGATCGAGCCTGTGATATCCGGCGTGGTATCGCGGTTGTCGTCACCCGCGATATCGTTGCTGGCTGGCGCGACCTTCATCTCGCCGAGCTTGGCGCGGACGTCTGCGGTCAGGCCGGGATAATTGGCGACCGGCGTGAATTCGGCGGTCTGTGCATTGCCGACGCGGACGCCCGAATAGGCGACAAGGCCATTGGCGGTCGCCACCACATCGCCGGGGCGCAGGGTGGTGTCGAGCGACAGATCGATCGGCGCGAGGCCGGCGGGGTCGCGGCCGTTGCAGGTGCAGTCGGCCCTCAGCGCCTTGCGATAGGCGAAGGCGTTCGGCAGATCGGCATAGCGCTCGCCATTGGCGCCCAGCGCGGCGTCGATGCTGTTGCCGGAATAAACCTTGGTCGCGCTGGCCGGGCAGAATGACTGGCACATCTGCGCCGGCGTCACGCCGGAGCGCGCCGATAGCGGAAAGAATTTTCCGTCGCAGGTGCGCACGCAATAGGACGCGAAGCGGCCGTTGCCGCCACTTGATGACATCACAGGCGCGCCGTTGGGTGCGGGATTGGCCATCACATCGGTGTTGGAATCCATCTGAGCGGGCTGGTTCGAAGCCGGCTGGCCGCCGCCGAACAGGAAGTCGAGAAAGCCGGCCGAGGCGGCACGCGGAGCGAGCGCCAGAGCCGTCGTCAGCACGATAACGGGAAAAAACGCGCCGCGGCCGCACGAGAAACGCAATTTTTTACGCAACGCTACCACTCCACCCAATGCGACCCCCCGCTGGCACTAGCTGCGGCGGGGTCACATTAAGGCGGGATGGTAAATGCCGGGTTAGGAAGGCCCGTCCTGGTTAGAAAAACACAAACGTTGCGAGGATGAAGATCGGGATCAGCACCAGCGACGACCAGATCATGTAGCCGAAAAAGCTCGGCATCTTCACGCCAGCCTGCCGCGCGATGGCGTAGACCATGAAATTCGGCGCGTTGCCGATATAGGTGTTGGCGCCCATGTAAACCGCGCCGGACGAAATCGCCGCAAGAATCGCGCTTTGCGCATGCATGAGGGCCTGCGGCTCGCCTCCGGCAAGCTGGAAGAAAACGAGATAGGTCGGCGCGTTATCGAGGAAGGACGACAGCGCGCCGGTCAGCCAGAAATAGGCGGCGGGATTTGCGCTGCCGTCGGCCCTGGTGACAAGACCGAACAGCGCTCCGAACGGGCCGTTCGCGCCGGCCTGGAGCATCGCAAGCACCGGGACGATGCAAATGAAAATTCCGGCGAACAGGATCGCGACTTCCCTGATCGGACCCCAGCTGAAGCCATTGGCGTCACGATGCTCCTTGCGCGTCAGCAGCATCGAAAGAACGGTGACGATAACGAAAATGCCGTCCCGCAGCAGATCCTGCAGTTGCAGCTCGACGCCGAGGAGATGAAAGACAATTCCCGGCTTCCATGAGGCGCTCATCAGGATGGCGGCAATCACAACCCCGATCAGGAGAAAGTTGACCGTGCCGTGAATCCGGGAAGACGAATCGGGGGTGGGGTCGCGGAGCGCTTTGAGATGGGCTTCCTTGCGATGAAAATAAAGATCGATCACCAGGAACACGAGCAATACGATGCCGCCGACGAAAAGCGTCTCCTGCCACAGATGCTGTGTGGTCCAGAAGAAATCGACGCCCTTCAGGAAGCCGATGAACAGCGGCGGATCGCCAAGCGGCGACAGCGCGCCGCCGATATTGGCGACGAGGAAGATGAAGAACACCACCACGTGTGCGTTGTACCGGCGGTCGTCATTGGCGCGGATCAGAGGGCGGATCAGGATCATCGCCGCGCCGGTGGTGCCGACGATGCTGGCGAGCACTGCGCCGACGGCGAGCAAGACCGTGTTGGTGAAAACGCTGTCGTGCAGGTTGCCTTCGAGATAAATGCCGCCGGCTATCGTGAACAGCGCCAGCAACAGCAGGATGAAGGGCATGTAGTCGAGCAGGATGGTGTGCGCCAGTGTCGTGGTGACGACTGATGTCGGCGCGTTGAGCAGAAGCAGGGTCACGACGATGACGGCCCACATTGCAGCGATCTTGCCGTAGTCGCGCTCCCACACATGCGGGTAGAACACCGGTCCGGTGGCGATGCACAGCAGAATGCCCGCGAAGGGAAGCGCCCACCAGACCGGCAGCGCCGCGCCGTTCAGGTTCTCGGCGGCGAAAGCGGGCGCGGGGATCGTAACAAGAGCAGCCACGAGGGCGATGAGCGCAGGAACTGGTTTCACAGGGTGCCGGGGTTCAGAGAAACTCGCCCGCCTTGTAGAGCGAACGGAAGGGAACTCCAGCATCGCGAAATGTCGCATCCGCGCCCTCGTCACGGTCCAGCATGGTGAAAACCAGCGCAACCTCCGCGCCGGAGTCGCGCACCGCCTCGACGGCCTTGATCGCTGACCCTCCCGTCGTCGTAACGTCCTCGACGATAACCACGCGCTTGCCTTGCAGACTCTCGTCCTTCGCAAGGCCCTCGACCGACAGCCGCGCGCCATGATCCTTCGGCTTCTTGCGGACGAAGAACGCCGCGATCGGGTGTCCCTTCAGCCATGAGAGTTGCGCGATCGCGCCGGCCAGCGGCACCGCGCCCATCTCGAGGCCGCCGATATAATCGACATTCTCGTCCTTGAGCGCGTCATAGGACAGTTCAGCCAGCAGCGCCGCGCCTTCCGGATCGAGCATGGTCGGCTTGAGGTTGAAGTAGAAATCGCTCTTGCGGCCGGAAGCGAGGGTGATCTCGCCGCGCCCGAAGGAGCGTTTGCGGATGATATCGGCGAGGCGGGCGCGGGAGGCGGATATGGACACGTGTCGGGTCTCGGCTTTTTATTGTCGGTCGACCGACACTTTACCCGACAACAGCCAACCGGCGCTACCGCGGTAACGGAATTCGTCAACAAACAATGCGGGTTATCAACGAGCCGTGCCGAAGGCAAACCATATTGCGATAACGGCCAGCAACAGCGCCAGCATCCGGCGAATGGCCCTGCGCTTGTCCGGTGTTGAGATCACGCTTTGCAGGCGTCCGGCCAGAAGCACGATCGCAAGGTGAATGGTGGTTGCAACGCCAACATAAATCGCAGACAGCATCAGGGTTTGCGCCGTTACCGAGCCCCTGCCGATCTGAACGAAGTCTGGCAGCACCGCGACATAGAAGACCATGGCTTTGGGATTGAGCAGATTGGTGATGAGACCGCGCCGAAAGGCAACCAAGGCCCCAATGTTGAGGTCCTTCAGGTTTTCGGGTGACGTTTCGGATTCGCTTGTCCATGCTTCCCAAGCGAGCCATAGCAGATAAGCAAAACCGCCCCAGCGTAGCACTTCGTAAAATAGCGGCGAATTATCAATGATGGCGCTAAGACCAAGCGCCGCCGCCACACCGTAGACCGAAAGGCCAAGCGCGACCCCCATCACGGCGGCGAGCCCGGCGCGAACGCCCTGCGACAGCGATAACGTCGCAAGATAGGCCATATTCGGCCCGGGCGTCATTTCGATGACGAATGAGGTCAGCACAAACGCGGCGAGTGGATTGGAAAAAAGATCGCTCATCCGGTCGCCTCCGGCATGGCCTAGTGCGCCTCGTCCCAATTGTCGGCGGCGCGGGCTTCGACCTGCAGCGGCACCGACAGCAAAACGGCAGGGAAGGGCGCATCGGCCATCACGTGCTGGATCACGGGCAGCGTTGTCGCCACCTCGTCGTCGGGGACCTCGAAAATCAGTTCGTCGTGCACCTGAAGCAGCATTTGCGCGGACAGCTTTTTCGCCGCGAGCGCCTCGTCCATGCGGATCATGGCGCGGCGGATAATGTCGGCGGCGGTGCCCTGCAGGCGGGCGTTGATCGCCGCGCGTTCGTTGAAGGCGCGGATCGAGGGGTTGCTGGCCTTGATATCGGGGTAATGGCATTTGCGGCCGAACAGGGTCTCGACATAGCCGTGCTCGCGGCAGAAATCGCGCGTCGCGTCCATGTAGGCGCGGATGCCGGGAAAGCGCTCGAAATATTTCTTGATGTAGGCGCCGGCCTCCTCGCGCGGAATGCCGAGCTGATTGGCGAGACCGAAGGCCGAAATGCCATAGATGATGCCGAAATTGATCGCCTTGGCGCGGCGGCGCACTTCGCCGGGCATGTCCTTGATCGGCACGCCGAACATTTCGGAGGCCGTCATGGCATGAATGTCGAGGCCGTCACGGAAGGCCTGCTTCAATGTCGGAATGTCCGCGATCTCGGCGAGCAGGCGCAGCTCGATTTGCGAATAGTCCGCTGAAACCAGCTTGTGGCCCTTCGCTGCGATAAACGCCTTGCGGATCTTGCGGCCCTCTTCATTGCGGACCGGAATATTCTGCAAATTCGGTTCGGATGACGACAGCCGCCCGGTGGTGGTGGACGCCAGCGAATAAGAGGTGTGCACGCGGCCGGTCTGCGGATGCACGTAATTCGGCAGCGCATCGGTGTAGGTCGATTTCAGTTTCGACACCTGGCGCCAATCCAGAATCTTGCGCGGGAATTCGTGGCCTTCCTCCGCGAGGTCTTCCAGGATCGAGGCGGAGGTGGACCATGCTCCGGTCTTGGTCTTGCTGCCGCCGGGCAAGCCCATCTTGCCGAACATGATGTCGCCGAGCTGCTTGGGGCTTCCCGGGTTGATCGGCTCGCCTGCAAGATCTCGAATGTCCGCTTCGAGACGGGCGGCGGTCTGCGCGAATTCGCCCGAAAGGCGCGACAGCACCTGCCGGTCGATGGTGATGCCGCGCTGCTCCATGCGCGCGAGCACGTCGACCATCGGCCGCTCCAGGGTCTCATAGACTGTATTCATGCGCTCGGCGATCAGGCGCGGTTTCAGCACCTGCCAGAGACGCAGCGTCACGTCGGCATCCTCGGCGGCGTATTCGGTGGCCTTGTCGATCGCGACCTGATCGAAGCACAGCGCGTTCTTGCCGGTGCCCGCGACCTCGCCGAAAGTGATGGTCTGGTGGCCGAGCCACTTCTCGGCGAGCGGGTCCATGCCGTGCGCGCTGCGTCCGGCATCGAGCACGTAGGACATCAGCATCGTGTCGTCGATGCCGCGCATGGTGATGCCGCGCTGCGCGAACACCAGCGCATCGAATTTCAGATTTTGTCCGATCTTGAGGATGCTGTCGTCTTCAAGCATTGCCTTCAGCGCGGCCCAGGCATCTTCCGGCTTGATCTGGTGAGGCGCTACTCCGCCGGCGAAAAGTCCCGCTCCATCGCCGCCATCGCGATGCGTGAGCGGCACATAGCAGGCCTCGTTGGGCGTCAGCGCCAGCGAGAAGCCGCACATCTCGGCCTGCATGGGATCGAGGCTGGTGGTCTCGGTGTCGATCGCGACATAACCGAGATCATGCGCGCGTGCGATCCAGCGGTTGAGTTCGTCGAGCGAGCGGATGGTGACGTATTTGCTGCGGTCGATCCTTGTCTTGCCCGCGGCCTCGGCGCGTGACGCCGCGAGCGCGGCGGGGGAGCGTTTCGGCGCGGGCCCGGTTTCGGCAGGCGCTTGCGACGCGGCCGACGTGCCGGTTGCCCGAGAATCCGGTTCGCCGCCGAGCGCCGGTACCGCCGGAGAATCTTCATTGGAGCCGGTGCGCGGAAAGCCGCTTTTCAGTTTCGCGTCCGGCTCGATGTCGGCGGGATCGATCTGCGAATATTCCGCAACGCGCCGCGTCAGCGTGGAAAATTCCATCGCTTTCAAGAACGCGATCAGCTTGCGCGCATCCGGCTCATGGACGGCGAGATCGTCGAGCGGTACGTCGAGCTTCACCTTGTCGTCGAGCAGCACGAGTCTGCGCGAGATGCGCGCTTTCTCCGCGTTCTCGATCAGCGATTCGCGCCGCTTGGGCTGCTTGATTTCTCCCGCGCGCGTCAGCAGCGTTTCAAGGTCGCCATATTCGGTGATGAGCTGCGCCGCGGTCTTGACGCCGATACCCGGCACGCCCGGCACGTTGTCGACCGAATCGCCCGCAAGGGCCTGCACTTCCACCACCTTCTCGGGCGGCACGCCGAACTTCTCGATCACCTCGGGAATGCCGAGACGGCGATCCTTCATGGTATCGTACATGGTGACGCAGTCGTTGACGAGCTGCATCAGGTCCTTGTCGGAGGAGACAATGGTCGCGCGTGCGCCGCGATCGCAGGCCTGACGCACGTAAGTGGCGATCAGGTCGTCCGCCTCGAAGCCAAGCTGTTCGAGGCACGGCAGGTCAAACGCGCGCACCGCTTCGCGGATCAGCGGAAATTGCGGAACGAGGTCTTCGGGCGCGGGATCGCGGTGCGCCTTGTACTCGGGATAGAACTCGTTGCGGAAGGTCTTTTCGGATTTGTCGAACACGATCGCCAGATGCGTCGGACGGTCCTCCTGCGGCATATCGCGCATCAGCTTCCACAGCATGTTGCAGAAGCCGAGCACCGCATTGACCTGCAGGCCGTCAGATTTGCGGTTCAGCGGCGGCAGCGCGTGATAGGCGCGGAAAATATATCCCGAACCATCGACCAGAAAGACATGGTCGCCGGATTTAGGCGCCGTTTTTGTAGGAGATTTTGCCATGGCGTTCATATAGGAGTGACCCCTCGCAATATCACCCCGTGCCGCGGGGCCGCTACCCGGAAACGGTTGAAACCGGGCGTTTTCCATGCCTTCTTGGAGCGCCGGTTCACGCAGGGGACAAGAGACGATGGATGCGCGCTTTGCTGAGCTACAGGAGAAACTGCGCGCGGCCGAAGCCGACATCGAGGCAGAGCTGACCCGCCGGCGCGAGGCGCTGCGCTTCGATATTCACAACCGCCGCGTCGTATTCGAGGACGAGGTCAAGCGCCTTCACGCCACGATGCGGACCCACGCGCTGCGTTATCTGGCCAATGCGCGTCCGATGGTGCTGCTTACCGCGCCGGTGATCTACTCGGTCATCGTCCCGATGATCGTGCTGGATATATTCGTCATGATCTATCAGGCGGTGTGTTTCCCGGTCTACGGCATCCCGAAGGTGCGCCGCCGCGATTACCTTGTGTTCGACCGCCATCATCTCGCTTATCTGAACACGATCGAAAAGATCAACTGCGCCTATTGCTCGTATTTCAATCAGGCGGCTGCATTCATCCGCGAAGTCGCGTCGCGAACGGAAGTGTACTGGTGTCCGATCAAGCATGCGCGGCGCGTGCTGGGGCCGCATCCGCATTATGCGGGCTTCGCGGATTTCGGCGATGCGGCTGCATTTCGCGAGCGCGTCGACGGAATGAAGGACGGTGTTAAGCCGGAGCTTCTGGCGTAACGCGGACTATTCCGCCGGCTGCAGAACGGCTCGCGGTTTTTTCGGTGCGATCCAGAACATGTCCGGACGCTCGAACAGGAATTTCAGCCGGGTATTGCGCGTTCCCCACCAGATCAGAAGCGCGCCGAACACGGCCATGACTGTGACGATCAGCGAAACCGCGCCGATACTGGCGATAAGGTTGGATTTGAGAAGCAGGATCCGCGTCACCGCCATGGGCAGGAAGAACGCCAGATAAATCGTGATCGAATACTCGCCGCAATAACGGAGCCAGTCGAGCAGGTGCCGGCGGGCGAGCAGCGTGCCGGTGGCGATGATGGCGCAGGCGCCGGCATAGCCCAGCATGAGCGAGATGACCGGAAGGGTGGCCAGGTCGGCGTAAACCAGCGTTCCGTTGACGAGGGCCCAGATCAGAAGCGCACCCAGCGCGCCCAGCGGATGATGCCTGACCCATTCGGCGAAGGCGAACACGCGCGGTGCGAACAGATAGCCGGAATAGAAATAGACAAAACGGGCGGCGAATTCATCGATCACCGTCCAGCCGGTCGAGATATGCGCCATTTCGAGCGCCGCAGCGGCAAACCAGATCGCGGCGGCGGGAATGCGGCCCCGGGTCGCCTTGGTGACCACGAAGAAGATCGGCAGCATGTAAATGAACCACAGGGTGCCGAACGGATCGATGAAGGATTCGAGATACATGGTGACGACGGACGCCCAGCCATTCGTCGCGGCGAGCCCCGGAGCCTTGAACGCGAATTGGATCGCGACCCAGAGAAAATAGAAATAGGCGAAATGCACCACTTTGCGGTCGAGATAGGTGCGCCAGTCGCGGTCGATCACAAGCGGCAGGAACAGGCCGGAGATCAGGAAGAAATCGGGCATGCGGAACGGCCGTGCGAACTCCACGACATGATGCATGAATCCCAGCCTGCCGGCGGCCAGCTCGGTGCCGAGCGTCGAATGCATCATCACCACCATGATGATGCAGATCCCCTTGGCGTAATCGACCCAGTCGACGCGCCCGGATGCGCTGGCGACGCCTGTCCCGTATGTCTCGTTTGAGGTCATGATGTGCCGTCCCGGGCCAGTTCGCCCGCATCCTGCGGGTGATGGGTTTCCTTTGCGTTTATTCATACAAATGTCATGCCGGTATCTGTGATTTTCGTATGACGGACATGTTTCCAAGGCCGCGTGAAACGCGCTAAGACGCTGGCCCTGAAGGCGTTAACTTTAACGATGCGGATGATCTGATGCGAATTGCCATGATCGGCACGGGCTATGTGGGGCTGGTGTCGGGAGCCTGTTTTGCGGATTTCGGCCACCGCGTCACTTGCGTCGATACCGATGCCGGCAAGATCGCTTCCCTCGTTCGCGGGGAGATGCCGATTTTCGAGCCGGATCTCGACCGGCTGGTGGAAACCTCGGTCAATGCCGGGCGGCTCGATTTCACCACCGACATCACAGGTCCCGTCAGCAAGGCAGATGCGGTGTTCATCGCTGTCGGTACGCCTTCCCGGCGCGGCGACGGTCACGCGGATTTGAGCTATGTCCACGCCGCGGCGCGCGACATCGCCGCCGCGCTGAAGGATTTCACGGTCGTCGTCACCAAATCGACCGTGCCGGTCGGAACCGGCGACGAGGTGGAGCGCATCATCCGCGAAACCAACCCCACGGCGGATTTCGCCGTGGCGTCGAATCCGGAATTCCTGCGCGAGGGCGCGGCGATCCGCGACTTCAAGCATCCGGACCGCATCGTGGTCGGCACCGGGGACGAGCGTGCGCGCAAGGTGCTCGGCGAAGTCTATCGGCCGCTTTATCTCAATCAGGCGCCGATCATGTACACCGAACGACGCACGGCCGAACTCATCAAATACGCCGCGAACGCGTTTCTGGCGACCAAGATCACCTTCATCAACGAAATGGCGGACCTGTCGGAGAAAGTCGGCGCCGACGTGCAGGAGGTCGCGCGCGGCATCGGTCTGGACAACCGCATCGGCACGAAATTCCTCAATGCCGGTCCCGGCTTCGGCGGCTCCTGTTTTCCGAAGGACACCCGCGCGCTGGTCAAGACCGCACTCGATCACGACGTGCCGCTGCGCATCGTCGAGGCGGTGCTTGCGGTCAACGACAATCGCAAGCGTGCGATGGCGCGCAAGGTCGCCACAGCCGTCGGCGGTAGCCTGCGCGGCAAGACCGTCGGCGTTCTCGGCCTGACCTTCAAGCCGGAGACCGACGACATGCGCGAAGCGCCGTCGATTCCGCTGGTGACGGGATTGCTCGATCTCGGCGCGAAGGTACGCGCCTACGATCCGATCGGCATGGAGCAGGCAAAGGCCGAATTGCCCGATATCGAATATTGCAGCGATGCCTATAGCTGCGCCAAGGATTCGGACGCCCTGGTCATCGTCACCGAATGGGTGCAGTTCCGCGCGCTCGATCTGAAGCGGCTCAAGCGCGAGATGGCGAGGCCGGTGATCGTCGATCTACGCAACATCTATCGCCGCGAGGACATGGAAGGCCTCGGCTTCATCTACGAAAGCGTGGGGCGAGGGGCGATTTAACGCAGCTGTCCACGATGTCGTCTCCGCGAAAGCGGCGACCCATGTTTTCAAAGCAAGCGTCTCCTGCAATGATGCGGTCGTGATCCGTGGCCGGGTCCCCGCCTTCGCGGGACGACGCAGATGATTTCATGAATTTCGACACGCCCCTTCCCATTGACGCCGTTCTCGGCGAGCTGACGGACACGCTCAAAGGGCGCAATGCGGCCGTGCTGGTCGCGCCGCCCGGCGCGGGCAAGACCACGCGCGTGCCGCTCGCGCTGCTCGACGCCCCATGGGCAAAGGACAAGAGGATTATTGTGCTGGAGCCGCGCCGCATTGCTGCGCGGGCCAGCGCTGAGCGCATGGCGCAGACGCTCGGCGAGAAAGCCGGCGAGACGGTTGGCTATCGCGTGCGCTTCGGCTCGAAAATCTCGCGCAAAACACGCATTGAAGTCGTCACCGAAGGAATTTTCGCGCGGCAGATTCTGGACGATCCGGAATTGACGGGCATCGCCGTCGTTCTGTTCGACGAGTTTCACGAGCGTTCGCTCGACGCCGATCTTGGTCTGGCGCTGGCGCGGGATGCGCAGCAGGGATTGCGCGACGATCTGCGCCTCTTGGTGATGTCCGCCACGCTCGATGGCGCGCGCGTGGCGGCGCTTCTCGGCGACGCGCCGGTGATCGCAAGCGAGGGCCGCGCCTTCCCGGTCGAGACGCGCTATCCCGGGCGCAAGCCGGACGTTCAGATCGAACGGCAGATGGCGGATGCGATTGCGTCCGCGCTGCGCGCCGACAGCGGCTCGGTGCTGGCGTTTCTGCCGGGTGCGGCTGAAATCCGCCGCACGCAGACATTTCTTGAGGAGCGCGTCCGCGATCCGGATATTGATATCGTTCCATTGTTCGGTGCGCTCGATGCCGGCGTGCAGGACCGGGCCATCGAGCCCGCGCGGAAGGGCCGGCGCAAGGTCGTGCTGGCGACCTCGATTGCCGAAACATCGCTGACCATCGAGGGCGTGCGTATCGTCGTCGATTCCGGCCTCGCCCGTGTGCCGCGTTACGAGCCCGATATCGGTCTGACGCGGCTGGAGACCGTGCGGGTGTCGCGCGCCGCCGCCGATCAGCGCCGCGGCCGCGCCGGCCGCACCGAGCCCGGTGTCTGCTACCGGCTGTGGGACGAGCCGCAGACCGCATCGTTCGAGCCTTATACACGGCCGGAAATCCTGTCCGCCGATCTGTCGTCGCTGGTGCTCGATCTGGCCGAATGGGGCGTCACCGATCCGTCGAAGCTGGCGTTTCTCGATTCCCCGCCCGCGCCTGCGCTGACCGAAGCGCGTGCGTTGTTGCGCGAGCTCGATTCGCTTGACGACGAGGGACGCATCACCGGGGAAGGCAGGAACCTGCGTGCGCTGGCGCTGCCGCCGCGTCTTGCCCGCATGATCGTGGATTCGCAGCGGCTCGGCGCGGGCGAAGAGGCCGCGATGATCGCGGCGATCCTCACCGAGCGCGGACTCGGCGGCGACAGCGTCGATCTCGATACGCGACTGGATAATTTCCGCCGCGACCGCTCGCAGCGCGCGCAAAGCGCCCGGCAACTGGCGCAGCGCTGGGTGGAGCAGGTCGCATCTTCGTCTTCCTCCACGCAAGGCGCAGGAAAGCCAAGCACCGGCGCAATTCTCGCCCTCGCCTTTCCGGATCGCGTCGCGCGCAATCGCGGCAAGGCGAGCTTCACCCTCGCCAACGGGCGCGGCGCGAACGTCGACATGGCTTCGTCTCTGGCACGCGAGCCCTATATCGCGGTCGCCGAATTGACCGGCACGGCGGCAAACGGACGCATTTTGCTCGCCGCACCGATCACGCAGGAAGAAATCGAGTCGGAATTTTCCGATCACATCGAGACGTCCGACGAAGTCACGTTCGACAAAAGCGCGATGGCGCTGCGCGCGCGCCGCCGCAGGAAACTTCATGCGCTGATGCTGTCCGAACAGCACTTGCCGGTTTCACCCTCCACCGAGACCGCGCGCATTCTCGCGGAGGGGCTGGTGAGCGCGGGGCTGGATCGCCTGCCCTGGTCCAGGCCGCTCAGGCAATGGCGTGACCGCGTGATGTTTCTGCGCGCCGCCGCGCCGGAGGACTGGCCCGACCTGTCCGATGGCGCGCTGAAGGCCGACATCGAGAGCTGGCTGGTGCCTGCTTTGTTCAACAAGACATCGCTGGCGGATTTGTCTGCCGCCGATCTGTCCGACGCGTTGATGGCGAAACTGCCATGGGACATGCGCGCGCGGCTCGACCGCGAAGCGCCGACACATTTCGAAGCGCCGACGGGCACAGCGCTCGCGATCGACTATGAAGCCGAACAGGGACCGACGATTGCCGTGCGCCTGCAGGAATTGTTCGGCTTGACCGTTCATCCCTCGATCGCCAAAGGCAGGATTCCGCTCGTGCTTGAGCTGCTTTCGCCGGCGCATCGCCCGGTGCAGGTGACGCGCGATCTTCCCGGTTTCTGGCAAGGTTCCTACGCGGCGGTGCGCGCCGATCTGCGCGGGCGTTATCCGCGCCATCCCTGGCCGGAGGATCCCGCATCCGCCCCGCCGACACGGCGTGTCAAACCGCGCGGAACATGACGTTGCATCGGCATTAATAATTCGCTCACCCTTTTCGCCGAAAACCATCACGCTTTCGCGCCAGCGGGCATGATCCGGAAAAGTGGAAACCGGTTTTCCGATAAGATCATGCTGAAATAAAAGACGGATCGACTTGCGGTCCTCATGGTGTGATTGGCCAAGAAGTTCGGGGCAGGCGTCGGCGTCATGCGTACCATTATTATTGTCTCGGCGATTTTGGCCGTGCTCGGCACATTCATGGCGCAACTCGCCGACAGGATGACGCAGTCGCGCACGCAAACCGCTTCCGCCGACCGCGCGCGCGTCATGAATGCCTATGCGTCGATGGACATGCCGCAAACCGGAGGCCGCAGGGTCATGCTCGCCGCCGACGGACGTGGACATTTTCAGACCGAGGCCCGCGTCGATGGCCGCGATATCGGATTTCTGGTTGATACTGGCGCAACCGTCATCGCACTGACCGAGACGGATGCCGCGCGCATCGGCATTCGTCCCTACGCCAGCGATTACACCACGACCGTGACAACTGCCAACGGATCGGCGAAGGCTGCTTCCGCACGCATCAACAGCATCGATGTGGGGGGAGTCGTGGTGCACGACGTCGATGCGCTGGTGATGCCGGACCATGCGCTGAGCCAGAATCTTCTCGGCATGGCGTTTCTGTCGCGCCTGAAGCGGTTCGAATATAGCGGCGGCCGTCTGCTGCTGGAGCAATGATTCTCACGCGCGCCGGAAAACAACGCTCAGGTTGTTTGCCGGCATTTGAATGATCTGCGGCGCGGAAAATCCGCAATTTCTCGCCAGCGCCGCGACGTCATCGAGTTCGCGTAGTCCCCATTCGGAATTCCGCTGTTTGAGGCTGGCATCGAACGCTTCGTTGCTTGGCGCGGTCGCGACCCCGCTTTGCCGGTAGGGACCATAAAGATAAAGCGGCGCGCCGGTCTTGAGGAGACGCGCCGCACCGCGCATCAAACCTTCCGTCGCACGCCAGGGTGAAATGTGGATCATGTTGATGCATAGGACCGCGTCCGCGGTTGTCACCGGCCATTCATCCGCCGACGCGTCGAGCTGCACGGGCGGGCGGATATTGGCCGCGCCGCTGTGTCCGGTCCAGGCGGCGATGCTGCGCAGGGCATCGGGCTCCGGGTCCGAGGGCTGGAACGTCAGGCCCGGCAACGCGTTTGCGAAATGGAAAATATGCTCGCCCGAGCCGCTGGCGATCTCCAGGACAAGACCCGAGGAGGGCAGGACGCCGCGAAGCACATCGAGAATGACATCGCGGTTTCTTTGCGTTGCAGGGTATTCAAGGCGGTCGTCGGCTGCCATTTCAGGTCCGGGTCATGTTCTTATCGTATGTTGCATACACCAAATCGACGAAATTGGTCGCCAAAGAGCGGTTAAGACCACTTGCCGCCTTTCCACCGCCGAAAGCATTGTTTATGGCTGCGGCACCCACCTTCTTCTTTTCAGAGGCCATTGATGTTTCCCAAGCCCAAGCCCGAACTGGTGCCGAACACCTATGCGTACGAATCCGAGCCGATGGTGAAGGCCACGGGCTTTCGCGAATACGACGCGCGCTGGCTGTTCGGCAAGGAAATCAACCTGATGGGGATTCAGGCGCTGGGCATGGGCCTTGGCACGCTGATCGCCGAGCTTGGACAGAAGCAGGAAATCGTCACCGGGCATGATTTCCGTTCCTATTCGGCCTCGATCAAATACGCACTGATTTCCGGTCTGCTGGCGTCGGGCTGCAAGGTGCATGACATCGGTCTTGCGGTCACGCCGATGGCCTATTTCGCGCAGTTCGATCTCGACGTGCCGTGCGTGGCGATGGTCACCGCGTCCCACAACGACAATGGCTGGACCGGCGTGAAGATGGGCGCAAACCGCCCGTTGACTTTCGGCCCTGACGAGATGACGCGGCTGAAGGAGATCGTGCTCAACGCCGCGTTCAAGCTGAAGCCGGCTGGCGCGTATCAGTTTCACGAAAATTTCCCGGCGCGTTACATCGCCGACCTCACCAACCGTCCCAAGCTCAAGCGCAAGCTGAAGGTCGTGGTCGCCTGCGGCAACGGCACGGCGGGCGCATTCGCGCCGAAGGTGATGGAAGCGATCGGCTGCGAGGTGATTCCGCTCGATACCGAGCTCGATCACACATTCCCGAAATACAATCCCAATCCCGAAGACATGGAAATGCTGCACGCGATCCGTGACGCGGTGCTGGAGCACAAGGCCGATGTCGGTCTCGGCTTCGATGGCGACGGCGACCGCTGCGGCGTGGTTGACGATACCGGCGAGGAGATTTTCGCCGACAAGGTCGGCGTGATGCTGGCGCGCGACATGTCGGCGATTCACAAGAACGCGCAATTTGTGGTGGACGTGAAATCGACCGGACTTTTTGTCACCGATCCCGTCCTGCAAAAGCAGGGCGCGCACGCGACCTACTGGAAGACCGGCCATTCCTACATGAAGCGCCGCACCAACGAATTGAAGGCGCTGGCCGGCTTCGAGAAATCAGGACACTTCTTCTTCAATGCCCCGGTCGGTCGCGGCTATGACGACGGCCTCGTTTCGGCGATCGCGATTTGCGAAATGCTCGATCGCGCCGGCGGCAAGAAGATGTCCGATTTGAAAAACGCGCTGCCGAAAACATGGTCGTCGCCAACCATGTCGCCGCACTGCGCGGACGAGACCAAATATGGCGTGGTCGACAGCGTGGTGAAGCATTTCGAGGACGCCAAGGCAAAGGACGACAAGGTCGCCGGCCAGCCGATCCGCGATCTCGTCACCGTGAACGGCGTGCGCGTGACCTGCGAGGATGGCAGCTGGGGTCTTGTGCGCGCGTCATCCAACAAGCCGGAGCTTGTTGTGGTGGTCGAAAGCCCCGTCTCGGAGAAGCGCATGCGCGACATGTTCGAAGCGATGGATGGCGTGCTGCGAACGCATCCTGAAGTCGGCGAATATAATCAGAAGATCTGATCAGGCGGCCGCGATTGCCGGGACCGGCAGGGCCGTCACCGACTTGATCTTCTCCATCGCAAAGCGCGACGTCACGTTCTTGAGGGGCACCGCGGCGATCAATTTTTTGTAGAAGGTGTCGTAGGCCTGCATGTCGGCAACGACAACGCGCAGCATGTAATCGACATCGCCCGCCATGCGGTAGAATTCCATTACTTCCGGCATGGCGCTCACGGCGTCGGCGAATTTCTTCAGCCAGGCGTCAGAGTGATCCCCGCTCTCGACCGATACGAAGACGGTGATGCCAAGGCCGATCTTGTTCTGATCGACCAGCGCCACGCGGCGCAGGATGATGCCTTCGGCTTCGAGGCGCTGAATCCGCTTCCAGCATGGCGTCGAGGACAGACCGACGCGGTCGCCGATTTCGGCCACCGACAGGGAGGCATCCTCCTGCAGCACGGTCAGGATTTTGCGGTCGATGGCATCGAGCCGGCGGTGACCGGCATCGGACTGGGCAAGAGCGAGTTCAGACATGAGAAGAACTTTCTTCTAAATATTGGGCTACGCACCCTCATATAGAGAAAAATCTTCCAACACAAGGTCTCACTGAGCGAGACGTTTAATTAAGCTGGCCTCCGGGGCGGTCTTTGAACTTAAAAGTTCTTCAACTTCAGTACGTTGCGGAGCCCCAAAAGCACCGCCGAAACGGCCGCATTTCAGCGCCGCCGCCGCTGCCGAAAACCGCATCGCCGCTTCAATTGGCTGTTGTTCTGCGATCGCGACGGTAAAAGCGCCATGGAAAACATCTCCCGCGCCGAGTGTATCGACAGCCGTGATCGGAAAGGCCGCCATGTGACGCGGCTGGCGGTCGTCCCCTAGCCAGATCATTCCGTCCGCGCCGTTGGTGACCGCAACGAAGGCCGGCGTCACGTCCGCAACCCGATGAAGCGCCTTCACATCGTCGGTTTCGCCGGCGGTGGCGTGCAGCGCTTCGGAGGAAAACACGACATGCGATGCGGCGCGGAAAATCGGCTCGTCCAGCGCGATGGCGCGGTCGGCGTCGAGAACGACCGGAATGCTTCGCCGCTGCGCCTCGCGGCACACGCCGGTGACAAACGATGCACAGCGGCTTTCGGTGAGCAACGCGACGCAGTCGCGCAACAGCTCACTGGCATCGGGCAGTTGCACCTTCCACAATTCAGGGTCGCGGTAGGTGACAATGGTGCGTTCGCCCGTGTGATCGATCATGATATTCGAGATCGGCGTCACGAGGCCGGGCATATGCACCATGGCGCTGGCGTCGATGCCCTCTTTTTTCAGATCGTCGAAAATCGTCACGCTGCTTTTTTCCCGCGCGTCCCCCATCGGGCCTGACATCAGGACGCGGGCGCCGAGCCGCGCAATGGCGATGGCCGAGTTCAGGGCGTTGCCGCCGCTGAATTCCTGAAAATGCGTGGCGCGCATTTTTCGCCCACGCGCCGGAATGTCGTGAACACGGAACACCAGATCGCGCACCGGCATGCCGATGCACAGGATGCGCGAGGAAGCGGGCAAAGACTTGCCATGAAAATTCATGGGGCTCGTCCTTTTCAGGCGATCAGCCTAGCCCCTGACAATCGGCGGGACCAGCTGTGGTTCCCTAAACCGCGCCGGCGACCCAGCTCAGCAGCAGGTGATGGGCGATGGCGATGGGCTGGGGCGCAACAATTCCCTGCGGGTGGTCGCCGCGCAGCATTGCAGCGACCTCGGTCTTGTCGAACCAGCGTGCGTCCTCGAGTTCGGTGGTATCGACGATGATATCGCTGGTCAGCGCCCGTGCGGTACATCCGACCATCAGCGAGGACGAATAGGGCCAGGGCTGCGACATGAAATAGCGCACATCGGTACAGACGATGTGGGCTTCCTCGAAAATCTCGCGCCGCACGGCATCCTCGATGGTTTCGGCCGCCTCGACAAAACCGGCGAGGCACGACCACATCATCGGCGCGAAATGCGCCTGCCGCCCGAGCAGGCAGCGATCCTCCATTGTCACCATCATGATGACGACGGGATCGGTGCGCGGAAAATGCTCGGCCTTGCAGCTTGGGCAATCGCGCCGCCAGCCTGCATGCACCACCAGGGTCGGCTTGCCGCAATTGGCGCAGAAGCCGTGACGCTGATGCCAGCCTGCGAGCGATTTCGCCATCGCCACGCGGGACAGTTCGTTCTCCGCAATGCCGCCGGTCATCGCCAGGGCGCGCAGATTTTCGAGGGTGAGATCGTGGCGGCCGGCGATGCCTTCGGCCGCAGCCATGTTCAGCCCCATCCCGAAAACGGCGGCGCCTCTCTCGAGTCCCAGAAAGAACGGCGGCTCGCTGGCGCCGGCTGCGCGCGCTTCGTCCAGCGTAACCCGTGCGCGCGGGGCGCCCGCGCCGTGTTTGAGGAGGACCGAATCGCGATGCACGACATAAACGCGAGACTCGGGATGCCGTTCGAGCGCGGCAAGCTGATCGGGCTGGGTGCGAAGGTGCGCGGCACGGTCGATCGGATTTGCGACGAAGCCCGGCCGGCCCGGCGGAAACGGCAATGTGTCAGGACCGTTCATGCCGCCGTTCCGTTCAGTCCAGCCAGATTTTCTTCCGCAGGGCGGTTTTGAAGGCGTCCATCTCCACCGGATCGTAGCCGATCGCGGGCACGACGCCCCAGATCGGACGCGGCCATGCCGCATCGCTGGTGCGCCGCGCAATGATATGGACATGAAGCTGCGACACCATATTGCCGAGCGCGGCAACGTTGAGTTTGTCGGGTTTCGTGATGTCCTTGAGTGCGAGTGAGACGCGGTTGATCTCGGTCATCAATTGAGCCTGCTCGACCTCGTTGAGATCGGTAATTTCCGAAGCTCCGGCCCGGCGCGGCACCAGCAGCAGCCAGGGATAGTTCGAATCCTTGATGATAAGCACGCGCGACAGCGGCAGATCGCCGATGTTGACGGTATCGCTCGCCAGATGGGAATTCAGTTTCCACTCGGCAGACATGTGCGCTCCGGTTGCATTGGTGCCCGCGTGCGCGGGTCACAGATGTCACGCTTATGCCGGGGCTTGCGGCCTGCGGTCAAATCACCTTGGGTCCATTGTGAAAATCAGGATGTGGATGGGCCGATTCGGCGGGGACGGTTGCCCGGCGCGGGCCCGGATATGCTTGCTTTCCGCGCCCTTTGGCCCCAAATAGGGGTGGGAGATTGGCGGTGGACGAGCCACTCGCCAACCGGGTCAGGTCCGGAAGGAAGCAGCCCTAACGAGGTTCGGATCGGGTCGCTCGTCAGTCTCCTACCTCATTTTTCTTATGGGCCGGTAATCCGGTCCTTCATCCCGTCGCGCTGTTCCGCGACCTCGCGGAGCGGAACATGGAGCGTGGCGGATGCGGATCGTTCGATGACCGAAGCTGACAGCCAAGGTACCGCTCAAGGCGCCGTGACGGACGATCTACCGGGCTTCGATCTCGCTCCCGCACCCGCCTCCGGTTCGTCCTACCGCGTTCTCGCCCGCAAATACCGCCCGACCAATTTCGACGATCTGATCGGTCAGGAGGCGATGGTCCGCACCATTTCCAATGCCTTCGAAACCGGGCGCATTCCGCAGGCATGGATTCTCACCGGCGTGCGCGGCGTCGGTAAGACCACGACCGCGCGTATTCTCGCCCGCGCCCTGAATTACGAATTGCCCGACGGTTCGGTGAAGGGCCCGAGCATCAGGATGCCGGTTCTCGGTGTTCATTGTCAGGCCATCATGGAAAGCCGGCATATCGACGTGCTGGAAATGGACGCGGCCTCCCATACCGGCATCGACGATGTGCGCCAGATCACCGATGGCGTGCGCTATGCACCGTCGAGCGCGCGCTACAAGGTGTATATCATCGACGAGGTCCACATGCTGTCGGAGAAGGCGTTCAACGCCTTCCTCAAGACGCTGGAGGAACCGCCGGAGCACGCCAAGTTCATTTTCGCGACGACGGAAATCCGCAAGGTGCCGGTGACGGTGCTGTCGCGCTGCCAGCGTTTCGATCTGCGGCGCGTCGATGCCGATGTTCTGATGGCGCATCTTGGAAATATCGCGGGCCTCGAAAAGGTCGAGGCGGAGCCGGAGGCGCTCGGCCTGATCGCGCGCGCCGCTGAAGGCTCGGTGCGCGATTCGCTGTCGCTGCTCGATCAGGCGATTGCGCATGCCGCCGGGACGCTACGCGCCGACGACGTGCGCCAGATGCTCGGCCTCGCCGACCGCACGCGCATTATCGATCTGTTCGAACATCTGGCGAGCGGCGATATCGCCGCCGCGTTCAAGGAGTTTCGCGATCAATACGACACCGGCGCCGATCCCGTGGTGGTGCTGAGCGATCTGGCGGAGTTCGTGAATTTCGTGACCCGCGTGAAGGTCGTGCCGGCGACAGCCGACAATCTGGCGCTGGGTGAGACCGAGCGCGTGCGTGGACGCGACTTCGCCGCCAAACTGTCGATGCGCGTGCTGTCGCGAATGTGGCAGATGCTGCTCAAGGGTATCGCCGAGGTTCAGGCCGCCACGCGCCCGCAGGCAGCCGCCGAAATGGTGCTCGTTCGTATCGCCTATGTCGCCGACCTGCCGACGCCGGACGAGGCGATCAGGATGATCGATCAGAACGGCGGTACCGCTCCCTCGCTGGGCGGCCCGGCGGGCAACGGCGCCAGCCGCGCGCCCGCGCTGACATCGTCGCTCGATCAGGCCCCGCCGCCACGCATGATGGCATCATCGTCGCGCGCCGGGAGCGAAACCATGGCACGTCAGCCGGTCAGCGTACCGGCGCAGGATGCGCCGGGCGCACAGCCGGCGCTTCGCATTGCGTCCTTCCCTCAGCTTGTCACGCTGGCCGCCGAGAAGCGGGATCTGCAGATCAAGGCGGCGCTGGAATCCGATCTGCGGCTGGTGCGGTTCGAGGACGGCCGGCTGGAAGTCGCGCTTGAGCGCAGCGCCGCCCGTTCGCTGATCGGCGATCTGTCGCGCAAGCTCGAACAGTGGACCGGCCGACGTTGGACTGTGATCGTCTCCAACGAGCAGGGCGAGCCGACATTGCGCGCGCAGGCCCAGGCGCAAAAGGAAAAGCTCACGGTCGGTGTTCATGCCGATCCGCGGGTGCAGGCGGTGCTGGCGCGTTTTCCCGGCACGCAGGTGATCGACGTGCGCAAGCTGGGGCCCGATATCCCGGATGCCATCGACGACGATCTCGATCCGCCCGATGACGACGATCTCTGAAATTCTGAAAAGGACCTCTCATGGCTGATTTTCTCGGCATGATGAAGCAGGCGGCGCAGCTTCAATCGAAAATGAAGGAGATGCAGGATCAGCTTGAGCATATCGAGGTTGACGGCTCATCCGGCGGCGGCCTCGTTTCCGTGCGCATGAACGCGAAGATGGAAGTCAAGGCTGTCGCAATCGATCCGTCGCTGATCAAGCCGGAAGAACGCGAAGTGCTCGAGGATCTGCTCGTCACCGCGCACAACGACGCGCGCCGCAAGGCCGAGATGGCGGTGCAGGAAAAAATGCAGTCGCTGACCGGCGGACTGGGGCTGCCTCCCGGATTTGGTTTCGGCTAATCGGTTCCCTCTGATTATGGCTGGTGTCGCAGGTCCTGAAATCGAACGGCTGATCCAGCTTCTGGCGCGGTTGCCGGGTCTTGGTCCGCGCTCGGCGCGGCGCGCGGCGCTTCACCTCATCAAGAAACGTGAAGCATTGATGACGCCGTTGTCGTCGGCGTTGCAGGTTGCCATCGAGAAAATCCAAGTCTGTCATACTTGCGGCAATATCGACACGCAAAACCCTTGCACGATCTGCACCGACACGCGCCGCGATCAATCGGTGATCGTTGTGGTGGCGGATGTCGCGGATCTGTGGGCGCTCGAACGCGCCAATGCCAGCAACGGGCTTTATCACGTTCTCGGCGCGACATTGTCGCCGCTCGATGGCGTGGGACCGGAGGACTTGACCATCGACGCGCTGGTTGCGCGGGCACACGATTCGCGTGTAAGCGAGATCATCCTCGCGCTCAACGCAACCGTGGACGGCCAGACCACAGCCCATTACATTACTGACCTGCTTCAGGACGCGAACGTGAAAATCACGCGGCTCGCGCATGGCGTGCCGGTGGGAGGCGAGCTCGATTATCTCGACGAAGGCACGCTGTCGGCAGCTATGCGGCAGCGGACGCTGTTTTGAATGGATGGGAATACGCATGCGACATATTGACCTTCCGACACGTTTTACTGTTGCGGTCGCGGCCGTGGTGGGCGCGCTTTGTTTCGCGCAGCCTGCGGTTTCGGCGCAGGGAACGAAGGTTCTGCGTGCAGGCGACGTCTTGTCCGGGCCGCTGACAGTGCTGCGCATGGGTCACAAGAAGAACCGGACCATCACCTACCAGCTGACCAGCGAGCCGCGCCGGTTGCCTCCGCCGTCAGGCCTGTGCGATCTGGAGACCGGGCCCGAGACATTTCAGATCGTGACCAGCAGCGATGCCGACATTAATGAGCTCAAGCCCTATGTCGGCAAGAACGTATCGATCAAGGCCAACGAGATTTCCTGCGCGCAGGCTGCCGGGGAGGTGAGCGATGCGCTCGTCACCAAATGGAGCGTGGTGAAGCAGTAAGGATCAGGCGCTCTTGCCCAGCGTCTCGAAATGTCCGCGCCGCTGCAGCCAGGCCAACAGGATCAGGCTCGGCACCGCGACCAGAACGCAGATCACGAAAAACAGCGGCCAGCCCATGGCCTTGGCCACATAGCCGGCGCTTGACGACAGATAGGTGCGTCCGACCGCCGACAGCGCGGTGAGCAGGGCATATTGCGTGGCCGTGTGTAGCGGGCTTTTGCACAGCGCCGACAGGTATGCGACGAAAATCACCGTGCCGATGGCGCTGGTGAAATTCTCGGTCGTGATGGCAAAGGCCAAAGCCCACTGATTGACCCCGGCGAGCGCCAGCCATGAGAAGGCAAGGTTTGCCACGGCCTGCAACACGCCGCCGATCCAAAGACTGGCCGCCAGCGAATATTTGCGCGCGACGAAGCCGCCTGCGAAACCGCCGATCAGGGTCGCCGCAAGTCCGACGCCCTTGACGATGGCGGCGTAATCGTTGCGCGTGAACCCGAGGTCGATGACGAAGGGCGCAGTCATGGTGCCGGAAAAGGCGTCGGTGAATTTGAACAGCACCACGAAAGCGAGGATCGCGGCCGCGTTCTCGCGGGTGAGGAATTCGGAAAATGCGCCGGCGGCGGCATGGGCGACGCGAGCGAATGCGTTTTCGCTACTGGTCTCTTTTTCCGCGCGCGCCGACTGTTCCGGTTCGGTGGCCATCAGCGCTGCGACCATGCCGATCAAGACCAGCGCGGCCATGGCGATATAGCCCCACTCCCAGGCGGCAAGGCGCGTGAGGCCCGTGCCTTCGAAGGCGCTGACAAGAAACAACGCGCCCGCGGTGGAAAGCAGCATGCCGATGCGGTAGGCGGCGACATAGCCGGCCATGCCTGCGGCCTGCTCTTCCTCCGGCAGGCTTTCGACGCGGAAGGCATCCACCACGATGTCTTGCGTCGCGGATGCCGTCGCCACAAGAAGCGCGCCGAGTGCGACATAGAATGGCGAACGCGCGGGATCGGTCAGCGCGAGTAGAACGATCGCTGCAATCAAAAGCAGCTGCGAAAACAGCAGCCAGCCGCGGCGGCGGCCGAGAAGCCGCGTGAGGATCGGAACGTGCAGGGCATCGACCAGCGGTGCCCACAGGAACTTCAGCGTGTAGGGCGTGCCGACCAGCGCGAACAGGCCGATGGTGCCGAGATCGACACCGGATTCGCGCATCCACACCAGAAGCGTCGAGCCGGACAATGCCAATGGCAGACCGGACGAGAATCCGAGCAGCATCACGATCAGGACGCGCGGCTGCAGATAGACCGCCAGCGCCTCACGCCACGAAGGGCGGGGAGAGGCTGTCGTCTCGCTTATCTCGGGTGCGGCCATAAAGAGGTGTTAGCAGAGATTCGGTGCCGTTTCTCTCTCCTACAGGGAAGAGAGGAGGAAACACCCGCTATAGCCTTAATTACTCCCCCGCCTGCAACTTGCGCGACGGCATGGCGAACAGTTCGGGCCGCGCCGGGGCCGCCTCTGCCGTCTCGCCGCTGAAATCGAGTTCCTCGATGCGCCCTGCGCGCTTTTCGATCTTGTCGGCGGAGATCAGGATCTGGCGGACGTCCTCATTCACCTGCCCGAAATGATTTTGCAGTTTCAGCACACGCTCGCGCAGCCGGGCGAGATCGTCCGACATGTTCATGACTTCGGTGCGGATCTGGTCTGCCGCATCGCGCATCCGCGCGTCCTTCAATATCTGCTGCATCACCTGAATGGCGAGCATCAACAGCGACGGCGAGACCAGCACGATGCGCGCGCGGTAGGCCTTCTGCACCACGTCGTCGAACCCGTCATGGATTTCGGCGTAAACCGATTCGGATGGCACGAACATCAGGGCCGTGTCCTGAGTTTCGCCTGTGATGAGGTATTTGTCCGCGATGTCGGACACATGCTTCATCACGTCCTGACGAAGACGCTGGGCGGCGTATTTCCTGTCCTCGTCGCTGCGTGCGTCGCGCAGCGCCGTCACGGCTTCCAGCGGAAATTTGGCGTCGATGCAGAGCGGGCGCTGGTCGGGCAGGAAGATCACGCAATCCGGACGCCGGTTGTTCGACAGCGTATGTTGAAACTCATACGAGCCCTTCGGCATGCCGTCCTGCACGATGGCTTCCATTCGTGCCTGACCGAACGCGCCGCGCGCCTGCTTGTTGGCGAGCACGTCGCGCAGCGTCGTGACCTGCGTGGTGAGATCGGTGAGGTTCTTGTGCGCGCTGTCGATGATGCCGAGACGCTCGTGCAGCACGCGCAGTGAATCCATGGTGTTGCGCGTGGTCTGCTCCATCGACTGGCCGACGCGGTGTGTCACCGAATCGAGCCGCTCGTTTACTGCCCGCGCCATTTCCGCCTGACGCCCGACGAGCGCCTGGCCCATCTCGTGAACCCGTCCGGCGGCCTCGTTCTGGATGCGTAGGACCTCGCTCAGCCGTTCTTCCATCTCGTCGGCGCGGATCGCCTGCGCCATGGCCATCGCCGCGTTCTTGCGGCCCGACCGCGCAATGACGATCGCGATGGTCGCGAGGAGAATCAGCGCCAGCGCGCCGAAGGCAATGAGGGCGGCGCCGGCACGGACCGGGACGTCTCCGATGATAAACAGGATCTCGTTCATGCCGATATTGTAGCGCGATTCGGTTCGTTATGCGAACGAATAGGGAACATGAGGGATCAATAATCCCCGAAATTATGGTTAACAGGCTCTTAATCGCGTGGGGCAACGGCGTTTCCCGCCGGAATAATAGAGGGTTTGACCCGCCAAGCCGCGACCTTTACATGCCGCTCATGGCCATTCGCGAAATCATCAGCCTGCCCGACCCGCGCCTGCGGCTTGTCTCCAAAGCTGTCGAGACAATCACGCCCGAGGTGCGCGCGCTTGCCGAGGACATGCTCGAGACCATGTACGACGCGCCGGGCATCGGTCTTGCCGCCATTCAGGTGGCGCAGCCGCTGCGGCTGATCACCATGGACCTCGCCAAGAAAGAGGAAGAGCCGGCGCCACGGGTTTTCATCAATCCGGAAATCCTGTCCTCGTCGGAAGAACTCTCGGTCTATGAGGAAGGCTGCCTGTCGATCCCCGAATATTACGAGGAGGTCGAGCGGCCGGCGCTTGTGCGCGTGCGCTTCATGGACCTCGAAGGCAAGATTCACGAGGAAGACGCCGAGGGCCTTTACGCCACCTGCATCCAGCACGAGATCGACCATCTCAACGGCGTGCTGTTCATCGACTATCTCTCCAAGCTCAAACGCGAGATGGTGGTGAAGAAATTCAAGAAGGCCGCCAAGCTCGCGGCGAAGTGAGCTGGAGCTGGCACAAGGATAACCTCTTCGTCATGCCCGGCTTTATGCCGGGCATCCACGTCTTTCTTGACGAAACAAGACGTGGATGGCCGGGACAAGTCCGGCCATGACAGATAGAAGATAAAAATTTGGCAGAACGATTGAATCCGCAAATGCCGCTTCGTCTGATTTTCATGGGCACGCCGGATTTCGCGGTGCCGACCCTGCTCGAACTCGCGGCTCACGGCCACGATATCGCGGCGGTCTATACGCGCGCGCCCAAGCCTGCCGGCCGCGGCATGAAAATGCAGGCGACGCCCGTGGAGCACGAGGCGCGACGGCTCGGCATTCCGGTGCTCACGCCAAGGACGTTGAAGACACCGGAGGCGGAAGCGGAATTCCGCGCGCATAATGCGGACGCCGCCGTGGTCGTCGCCTACGGCATGATCCTGCCCCAGGCCATTCTCGATGCGGTGCCGCTCGGCTGTTTCAATCTTCACGCCTCGCTTTTGCCGCGCTGGCGCGGCGCCGCGCCGATCAATCGTGCGATCATGGCCGGGGATAGGGAAACCGGCGTGATGGTCATGAAGATGGACGCCGGTCTCGACACTGGCGACGTCGCGATGGCGGAGCGGTTTCCGATCAGCGACGAAATGACCGCGCACGATCTGCATGACGCGCTGGCGCCGCTCGGCGCGGATTTGATGGCGCGCGCGATGGCCGCACTGTCGCGCGGCGGTCTGCAACTGACGAAACAGAGTGAACACGGCGTCACCTATGCCGCCAAGATCGACAAGCAGGAAGCCAGGATCGACTGGCGCAAGCCGGCACACGAGGTTTTGCGGCACATTCACGGCCTCTCTCCGTTTCCCGGCGCGTGGTTCGAGATCGAAATCGACGGCGCACCGGTGAGGATCAAGGTGCTGCGCTGTGAAATCGCGAAAGGGGCAGGCCGCCCCGGCGAACTGCTCGACGGGCAACTGACCTTCGCCTGTGGCGAAGGCGCGATCCGCATTCTCGAATTGCAGCGCGCCGGCAAGCAGCCGATGAAGGCGACCGACTTTCTGCGCGGTACGCCGTTGCAGCCGCCGGCACATGTGATGTAATGCCGCGCTACAAGCTCACCATCGAATATGACGGCGCACCCTTTTCCGGCTGGCAGTATCAGGACAACGCGCCGACTGTGCAGGGCACGCTGGAAAACGCCGTAAAGGCGATGACGGGCGCGGATGTGCGTGTCAGCGGTGCGGGCCGTACCGACGCGGGCGTTCACGCGCTCGGGCAGGTCGCGCATGTCGATCTGCCGAAAGCCTATCGCGCCGACCGCGTGCGCGACGCGCTCAACGCGCATGTGCGGCCGTATCCGATTGCGGTTCTCTCCGCCGAGATCGTCGGCGAGGATTTCGATGCGCGGTTTTCGGCAAAACGGCGTCATTATCTTTACCGGATCGCCAACCGGCGCGCGAACCTTGCAGTCAATGCGGGGCATGTCTGGCGTGTTGCGAAGCCCCTCGACGTCCCGGCGATGCAGGAGGCCGCGCAGGTGCTGGTCGGCAAGCATGATTTCACCACTTTCCGCGATACCGAATGTCAGGCGAAATCGCCGGAGAAGACGCTCGATGTGCTCGACGTGGTGCGCGCGGGCGAGGACGTCAATATCGTCACCAATGCGCGCTCGTTCCTCCACAGCCAGGTGCGCTCGATGGTCGGCTCGCTGGTATGGGTCGGCCACGGCCGCTGGAGCGCAAAAGACATGAAGGCCGCGCTGGAAGCGCGGGATCGTGCGGCGTGCGGCCCGGTTGCGCCGCCGGACGGGCTTTATCTCGTGCGCGTGGATTACTGAGCGCTATTCGACGCTCTCAAGTATCTTCTTCAGCACGTTCCAGAACAGCTCCTCGCCGTCGGCGATGTTCTGCTGCCAGTGGTCGGCGGCGAATTCGTCGGCGTCGTCGGTGATGAACTTGAACGACCGCCAGGGCACGCTGTTGCGCGCGCAGACATGGGCGATGGCGAACAGCTCCATATCGACGACGTCGATCTGATTTTCGGTCAGCCACGCGTCGGGCCCGGTGACGAAACTGTCGCCGGTGCCGCAAACGACATTGCCATGACCCGACGACAGCCGGTCGAGCTCGGGAGAGAAAGGCGTGCGGCCACGCGGTGCCAGCGGCATCGCCATCATATCGCGTTGTACGACATGCGCCACTTCGACAAGACCGCGATGGATTTTCGCGATATTGCCGGCGGTGCCGTAATTGACGACGAGTTTCGGGCGCAGTGCCAGCAGCGCGAGCATCGTCGCGCTCGCCGAATTCACCTTGCCGACGCCGGTATAAATGACCTCGACGCCCTCCGGCGCGCGCGCCTTGTCGAGTTCGTCGTCGATGGCCGTGAGCACAAGGATCCTGCCGCTCATCGCAAAACACTCACTTGAAATAGCGGTCGAGCACGCCGCGATAGATGTTCGTCAGCATCTCGATATCGGCAAGGGGCGTGCGCTCATCAACCTGATGCATGGTCTGCCCAACCAGACCGAATTCCAGCACCGGACAATATCGGGTGATGAAGCGCGCGTCGGACGTGCCGCCGCCGGTGTCGAGTTTCGGTGTGCGCCCGGTCACGTCCGCGATCGCGGCGATCACGAGATCGGTAAACGTGCCCGGCTTCGTCAGGAAAGCGTCGGCATTCGACGGCTCCCACACCACATGCGCCTTGATACGGTTGCCCGCGGCTTTTGCGAGCCGTTCCTCAATCAGCGTCCGCAGTGCGTGTTGGGAATGCGTATCGTTATGTCGGATGTTGAATCGTGCCTTCGCCTGCGCCGGGATCACGTTCCACGCGGGATTGCCGACATCGACCGAAATGAATTCGAGATTGGACGGCGGGAAATGATCGCTGCCGCGATCGAGCGGATCGGACTCGAGCGCCGCGATCAGTTCAGCGATGTCGGGAACGGGATTTTTTGCACGGTCGGGATAGGCGACATGACCCTGCTTGCCGTCCACGACGATGGTGCCGGACAATGAGCCGCGGCGGCCGACCTTGATGGTGTCGCCGATGGCGTTGACGTTGCTCGGTTCGCCCAGAAGACAATGATCGAATGTCTCGCCGCGCTTTGCGGCCCATTCCAGAAGCTTTACCGTGCCGTTGACGGCAAGGCCTTCCTCGTCGCCGGTAATAAGAAACGAGATCGTGCCTTTTTGCGGTTTGCCGCCATGCGCCGCGAGATAATCCAGCGCGGCGGCGACGGCGCAGGCGATGGCGCCCTTCATGTCCACCGCGCCGCGCCCGTAAAGCACGCCGTCTTTCACGTCGCCCGCGAATGCGCCGTGCGACCACGCCTGTTCGTCGCCGGGCGGCACGACATCGGTGTGGCCGGCGAATGTGATGTGCGGGCTGCCGGCGCCGATACGCGCGTAAAGATTGTCGGTGTCGTCCGCGCCAGCCTCGCTGAACGTCACGCGATGCGTTTCAAAGCCCACGTCCTTCAGCGCCTTTTCGAGGACACCGAGTGCTCCGGCATCGGCCGGTGTGACGGAAGGACAGCGGAGAAGATTGCGCGCGAGGGAGACGGCATCGGTCATGCCTTCGCTTAGCACGGTCAAAGCTGCCTGTTCCAGCCCGTGTTTTGGTTTGCCCGGCGCGGCGAGATCAGCGATGCGCGACCAGACGGCCGGTTCGCTTTTGCGGCGAAAGCGGATCGGGGCCGAAACGGTTCGTCCCCGGCGTGCCCTTCAGTCCGTAGAGCTCGATGCATCCCCACAAAGTCAGGCCTAACGCGATCAACGCGGATATTTCCATAACACTGGTCATTCCGATCCGTGCGCCGGCCTTGCCGAGAAAGGCAGGCACGATGAAATAGCTGATCATCCAGAGACTGCTCTTGTTGCGGTCGTGCAGGCGCTTGATCGCGGTTGCGGCGAAGACCCATGCGCCGAGCAGCAGCAGGGGGCTGCCGATCACGAAAAAGGGGATCAGCGCCGAGAGCCTGACATCGCTTGGGGCGTGGTTCAGCAGGAGCGCGATCCGGCCGATATCCTCGGCGAACAGCAGCAGGAAAAACCCGCCCCATAACAGCAAAACCACCAGCGCCAGCCAGTATTTGGCGCGGTTGATGCGGCCGCCAAAGCCGAACAAAAACCAGAACACGTCCATTGCCGATACTCCGCGCCCGAAAACAGGGGCGTCTCAGCTTTGGTCGCGGGTGGCCGGTGTCCGGTTCGGTCAGTCCCGTAGCAATTCGTTGATGCTGGTCTTGGAGCGGGTCTTCTCATCCACGCGTTTGACAATCACAGCGCAGTACAGCGAAGGCCCCGGAGAGCCGTCCTTCATCGGCTTGCCCGGCAGCGCGCCCGGCACCACGACAGAATAGGCCGGGACCTCGCCCACGAAAACCTCTCCCGTGGTGCGGTCGAGAATTTTTGTCGAGGCGCCGATGAAGACGCCCATCGACAGCACGGCGCCCTGGCGCACGACAACGCCCTCGGCGACCTCCGAACGCGCACCGATGAAACAATGGTCTTCAATGATGACCGGACCGGCCTGCAGCGGCTCCAGCACGCCGCCGATGCCGACGCCACCGGAGATATGCACGTTCTTGCCGATCTGCGCGCATGAGCCGACCGTGGACCATGTATCGATCATGGTGCCTTCATCGACATAGGCACCGAGATTAACGAACGAGGGCATCAGCACGACATTCTTTGCGATATAGGCCGAGCGGCGCACGATCGAGCCGGGCACGGCACGGAATCCCGCTTCGCGAAATTTCTGTTCGGCCCAGTCCTCGAATTTCGAAGGGACCTTGTCCCACCAGGTCGCGCCGCCGGGACCGCCGTCGATCGGGCCCATGTCGTTCAGCCGGAACGACAGCAGCACCGCCTTTTTCAGCCACTGATTGACCTTCCATTGTCCGTCGGCCTGCGGCTCGGCCACGCGCGCCTCGCCTTTGTCGAGCATGTCGAGCGCCAGTTCAACCGCGTCCCGCACCTCACCCTTGGTCGTTGCGTTGACGGCGTCGCGGGCGTCGAACGCCGCATTCAGCGTGGTTTCGAGAGCGGAAAGAGACATTTTTGATCCTTAGAGCGGGTCGATATGTAGACAGTTTGCATAAATGTTTTTGTCGATAGAGAGTCAAGTTTCCAAGCGATTTTATCGGGCAATTCAGATGCCTTTCACCCGCTCCAGGAAGCCGGTCAGATCGTCCGTGATGTGGTCGACATGGGCCGCGTCGCGGCCTTCCAGTTCCCAGTCCTCGCGCACGACGTTTTTCGTGCCGTCCGGCACGACCAGCACCGTGGTCATGCCGAGGTCGTGCGGCGTGACGAGATTGCGCGCCAGATCCTCGAACATCGCCGCCCTTGAGGGGTCGACGCCGTGCAGGCTGAGAAATTTCAGATAGGTCTGGCGCGCGGGCTTGGGCTCGAGTTCGGCGGAGATAATGTCGAACACATCCTCGAACTGCGCGCCGATGCCGAGGCGTTCCGTCACCCTGTCGGCATGAGCGCGCGAGCCGTTGGTGAGGATCAGCTTGCGGCCCGGCAGCTTTTCGATCGCCGCGCCCATCGCCGGGTTCGGTTCGAGCGGTGAATGATCGATCTCGTGCACGAAGGCGAGGTAGTCGTCGGCATTGACGCCGTGTTCGGTCATCATCCCGCGCATGGTTGTGCCATAACGGCGGTAATAGTCCTTCTGGATGCGGAAGGCCTCGTCTTTCGGCACGCCGAGATAGGCGGCAACGAAATCGCGGATTCGCACGTCAACCTGCTGCCAGAGATTGACGTGATGCGGATAGAGCGTGTTGTCGAGATCGAACACCCATGTATCGATATGGGCGAACCCGCGCGGCGCTTTCTGAATCATGGGACGGCGAATCTTAATGTCTTGCCGGCCGCGCTCATGTCCACGCTGGCATAGCCCGTTGCGGTGAGACCGCGGCCTGCGCAATCGGTCTGGTCGTTGATCTCGAATTGCGTCTCGCGGGTGCAGAACGTGGTGCCGCCACCCCAGTTCAGCGGGCGGCTGTTGATCTTGATGGTGCGCCCGTCGGTGTCGACGGCTTCGGCGAAACTGAAGACACGGCGCGGCTGGCCCGTGATATCGGGATGCAGGCACTTGCCGGGCTCGATGCGATACCAGCCGCGGCTGGTGACGGAGGAGCCGTCATCGGCGGCGATCGAGGCCATGATGCGATATTGCGTGTCGTTGCACCAGGTCACGCCCGGTCCGGTCGGCGATTGCACGGCCTCCACCATGACATCGAAGAAATTCGGCGCCAGCGCGGCGTCGGAATTCAGGCCCCGCGATTTGAGAAACGATGAGAGCGCGGCCTGCGTTTTCGGTCCGTCGACACCGTCGATCGGTGAGGCGTCATAGCCGGCGATCACCAGCAGGCGCTGGATACCCGCGAGCCGGGCCTGCTCGTCGTCATACTCGCTGTCCTCGGCGAGATAGGTGACGGCATTGCCGTCGTCGCCGGTCCTGGGTTTGACTTCGGTGAACCCGGCCTGCGTCTGTCCGGGGCGGCACTGGCGCGCTGCGGCGATCACGAAATCGCCGTTGCCGACACAGAGCTTGTCGGTGCCGTCCTGCGGCATCGGCGTCGCGCCATAGACCGGCAGCGCGCGCGCGTTGAGCATGATGCGGTCAGCACTCAGTGTGCCTTGCGCCACGACGCGGCACGCAGCCGGGTCGATGCGAAACCAGCCGCGCGTCGCGGTGCCGCCTTTGTCGTCGATACCGATCGCGGCCTCGACCACGTAGCTCATGCGGTTGCAGATTTTCAGATCCGCGCGGGCGGGAGAGGTTGAGGCAAGCGTTGAAAAAATAGAAGTCGCAAGAACAATCGAGGCAATGGCGACATTTCTCTCAACGTCATGCCCGGGGTTATCCCGGGCATCCACGATTTTTTTTCGGGATGTAATCAAGACGTGGATGGCCGGAACAAGCCCGGCCATGACGGCGGAAAGTTGCGCGGTCCTCATGCGCACGCCATCCTGTCTCACTTGTGCATCAAGGTGCCGGTGCCCTGATTGGTGAACAATTCCAGCAGGACCGCGTGCGGGGTCTTGCCGTCGAGAATGACGACACCCTCGACGCCCGCCTCCAGCGAATAGATGCAGGTTTCGACCTTGGGGATCATGCCGCCGGAGATCGTGCCGTCGGCGATCAGCTTGCGCGCGTCCTTGATGGATAGCTCGGGAATAAGCTTCTTCGATTTGTCGAGCACGCCGGGAACGTCGGTGAGCAGTAGCAGGCGCTTGGCCTTTAGCGCGCCGGCAACTGCGCCGGCGAAGGTGTCGGCATTGACGTTATAGGTCTGTCCGTCGACCGACGAAGCCAGCGGCGCCAGTACCGGGATCAGCTCGTGGCCGATCAACTGGTTGAGCAGAGTGAGGTCGACCCTGTCGGGCTCGCCGACGAAACCGAGATCGATGACTTTCTCGATGTTGGAGCCGGAATCGACCGTGACCCGCGTTGCCTTGGAGGCCGTGACCATGTTGCCGTCCTTGCCGCAAAGGCCCACGGCCTTGCCGCCCGCGGCATTGATGTAGCCGACGATCTGCTTGTTGATCGATCCGGCCAGCACCATTTCGACGATCTCGATGGCGGCGGCGTCGGTGATGCGCAGCCCGGCGGCGAATTCGGATTTGATGCCGAGGCGCTGCAGCATGGTCGCGATCTGCGGCCCGCCGCCATGAACCACCACGGGATTGATCGCGGTCTGCTCCAGCAGAACGATATCACTGGCGAACTGGCGCGCCAGATGTTCCTCGCCCATGGCGTGGCCGCCATATTTGATGACGATGGTTTCCTCGTCGTAGCGCTGCATGTGCGGCAGGGCTTCGGAGAGGATGCGGGCCTGGTCCTGAGGGCTGATGTCTGAGGGAGGTATCATGAAAAAATTCCGGTGGGCGGCGGCGGATATTTAGCCGATTGGGGTCACAGGCGCAAAGCGGTGTTCAGGATTTGGCCGTCAGGATTTCACGCGTGGCGGCCAGATCGCGGACACCGCAAGCAGCAGCCAGCTCAGGATCAGCGCGGTGCCGCCGGTCGGGGCGGCCATCGGAAACAGGCTATGTCCCTGATACTGGCGCATCGCAAGATCGCCGGCAAACAAACCCGCTCCGGCGACAAACCCGATGGCTGCAGCAGCGCCCAGCGGACGCTTCAGGATGCCATGTGCGTTGAGAAGCGCGGTGCCGATAACGGCGGGTGCGTGAAACAGCAGCATCGAGGAGGCCGCCGCGAGCTGTCCCGCACCGGGCTGATGGGCCGTCGCGGCGGCAAGGATGACGCCCGCCGCGCCCATCAGGCCGGCGAAAATTGTTGCGGTCCGCAGCATGATGGCCGGCGTCATTTTGTGCCTTTCTCTCTAAACGTGTCTTTATCCGCGAGTCGGTTGCTGTTTCGTGGAATCATGTCCGTTCCCGCAAGAGCCGCACCATCGCGGCGCGAAGTTCGGCCATTCCCGCGCCCGTGCGAGATGAAGTGACCAGAATGTCCGGAAACGCCGCGGGATGCTTGCGCAGCGTCGCGGCCGTCTCGTGCAGCGTTCGTTCAAGCTCGGACGATTTGACCTGATCGGATTTGGTCAGCACGACCTGGTAGCTCACGGCCGATTTGTCGAACGTGGTCAAAACGTCGATGTCGGCGTCCTTGAAGCCATGGCGCGAGTCGATCAGCACATAGACGCGCGCGAGGTTGGCGCGGCCTTGCAGGTATTTGTGGATCAGCGAGGTCCATGACGCGATCTTCGCCTTCGGCGCGGAGGCATAGCCGTAGCCCGGCATGTCGACGAGCCGAAGCTGCGCGCCGTCCGGCAGGGACGGTCCCTCGAAAAAAATCAGTTCCTGCGTGCGGCCCGGCGTGTGCGAGGTCCGCGCCAGCGCGCTGCGTCCGGTCAGAGCATTGATCAGACTGGATTTGCCGACATTCGAACGCCCCGCGAAGGCGACCTCGACACCCTTCATCGGCGGCAATGTCTCGATCGATGGAGAGGCCCAGATGAATTGCCAGTCGCCGGCGAACATTTTCCGGCCGGTTTCCATCAGCTCCGCATTGTCGGTGGCGTCGGTCATGCGAAGGATCCTGATAGCATCATGCCCGGAACGGGGTCCGGGCATGACAAGAGCATATGCTGACGATCCGTCAGCCGGCCTTTTTGCCGGCGAAGGTTGCCTTGAGATTGTCGAAGAGTTCGATCTTGGCGCCGTTCTTTTTCATGATCACGCTCTGCTGGATCACCGACAGCGTGTTGTTCCAGGCCCAGTAGATCACAAGGCCCGCCGGGAAGCCCGCAAGCATGAACGTGAAGATCAGCGGCATCCAGGTGAAGATCATCTGCTGGGTCGGATCCGGCGGCGTCGGATTGAGCTTCATCTGGAACCACATCGTGATGCCCATGATGATCGGCCACGCGCCGAGCGCCAGATAGTGCCCGAAGAACGGGATCGTCGTCGGATCGAAATGCAACAGACCGAACAGGTTGAACAGATTGGTCGGATCGGGCGCCGAAAGGTCCTTGATCCATCCGAAGAACGGCGCGTGCCGCATTTCGATGGTGACGAACAGCACCTTGTAGAGCGAGAAGAACACCGGAATCTGAATCAGGATCGGAAGACAGCCCGCGATCGGGTTGATCTTCTCCTTCTTGTAGATCTCCATCATCTCCTGCTGCTGCTTAACCTTGTCGTCCGGATACTTCTCCTTCAGCGCGGCCAGCTGCGGCTGCACCGCCTTCATCTTCGCCATCGAGGCGTAAGACTTGTTGGCGAGCGGGAAGAAGATACCCTTGACGATCACGGTCACGAGCAGGATGGCGACGCCGAAATTGCCGACCAGTTTGTAGAGATGATCGATCGCCCAGAACATCGGCTTGGTGATGAAATAGAACCAGCCCCAGTCGATCAGCAACTCGAAACGGTTGAGGTTCAATTCGTGGTCGTAGGCCTGGATCAGCGCGTTTTCCTTCGCGCCGGCGAACAGATTGGTGCTGGTCGTTGCGGTGCCGCCGATCGGCACGGTCACCGGATCGAGCAGATAGTCGGTCTGATAGGTCCGCATCTGGCCGATCAGGTTCGAGGTGAACCGCGAGTTCACCGCCGCCTTCGGGTTCGGCAGCAGCGTAGCGGCCCAGTATTTATCGGTAATGCCCATCCAGGCATTGGTGACCTTGAACTCGACCGATTTCGCCTCGTCGATTTTCTTGTAGGTGTATTCCTGAAGTCCCTGATCGCCGAGCACGCCGATCAGGCCTTCATGCAGAATGGAATAGCCGGCGACGTGCGGTGTGCCATGGCGTGAGATCAGGCCGAAGGGATAGACCGTCGCGGCATCCTTGCCGACATTGCTGATCTCGTCCTTGACCGTGAACAGGTAATGTTCGTCGATCGAGATAGTGCGCTTGAAGGTGAGGCCTTCGCCGTTGTCGTAGGTCAATACGACCGGCGTCGCGATTGTCAGCGTGTTCGATCCCTCCTGCTTCCAGACCGTGTTCGCGTCTGGCAGTTTGACGGTCGAGCCGGCGGCGGGCACGAAGCCGAATTCGGCGTAATAGGGATCGGCGGTACCGGTCGGGGAGAGCAGCTGGATCGGCGGCGATTTCGGATCGACCGTCTCGCGATATTTCAGCAGCTCGACATCGTCGATGCGCGCGCCCTTCAGCGAGATGCTGCCGCCGACGCTCGGCGTGTCGATCTTGACGCGCGGCGAAGCCGCGATCACGGTCGCACGATCCTGGATGGGAGCGTTCTGCGCCGGCGTGCCGCCCGGCACGGGTCCGGCGCTGCCTGCGGCGGGCGTTTGCGTCGTGGCCGGCGACACCGACGGATTGGCCGGGTCTGCGGCCTGCCTTTGCGCCTGCTGGGCCGCGTGCTGCTGGGCCAGCCGCTGTTTTTCCATCTGCGGCATGTTGTAGAAATATTGCCAGGCGATCAGCACGAGGCCGGACAGGACGACGGCGAGAATGGTGTTGCGGTTATCTTGCATTGATCGGGTCTCGTGTCAGGTCTCGTGGTTCCGCTCGGGAGCGATCGGGAGAATTAGCGGAGTGGCAGTGTCGGAATTGCGCTGGCCGGACGCCTGCCGTTCGAGGCGCCGCAGCGCCGAGCGAAGGTCGTCCAGCATGACAGCGAAGCCGCGGTCGAGCGCAGCCCGGCGGCCGATTATCACATAATCATGATGAGGTCGCACGGATGTGACATCCAGCCGCTTCACCAGTTCGCGAAGCCTGCGCCGGATGCGGTTGCGCTCGGTGGCCGTGCCGATTTTTCTGGTGACGGTGAAGCCGAAGCGGACCGGGCCGGAATCGTCGCGGCGGCGGGACTGGAGCGTGAAGGCCGGTCCCGCGCTGCGCGGGCCGCCGGCGGCGGCCACGAAATCGGCGCGTTGTGTTAACCGGTCCATGGTTTCAACCGGCACATGGATGCCGGTTCAGGCGCTCAGACGCTTGCGGCCGCGCGCGCGGCGTGCAGCAAGAACCTTGCGGCCTCCGGTGGTCGCCTGACGCGCGCGAAAGCCGTGACGGCGCTTGCGCACCAGTTTGCTGGGTTGATAAGTCCGCTTCACGGTCGTTCTCCGCTACCTGGCGGTTTCTTGCCGCCGAGTTATGTTCTAGCGCCGAGCAGTTTCGAAAATTGCCAGGCAAGTGAATGATTTAGGTCCGAAAATGCCGGTTCAGGCCGAGGCCGGAAAAGGGGCCCAAAATGAACCGGCCCGGTCGAGCCGGGCCATTGCGGACAGTTGCCGGGCTTATAAGGGAGCGGCCTGTTTTCGTCAATCTTTGGGATATAAAGACAAGGCAGGCCAAAACCCGCCAAGGCTGCACCGGCCTCTACGTAATTCACTCGGTTTTTGAAGGTTTTGCAGCATTTGACGGGACCGGCGGACCGGCGCATGGTCCGCTGCCGAGCCCCCTGAATGCCGTGCCGGATATCGCGCGAGCCTAAAGGATCCCAGGATCTTGTCCGTGAGCGAGGAGACCACCGCAAAACCCTCCGCTCCTCCGCCCGTGCGGGGGCGGCTGAACCTGTCAGGCAAGCTGCTTCTCCTGACCATCCCGTTCGTCATCATCGCGGAAATTCTGATTTACGTGCCTTCGATCGCGAATTTCCGGATCAATCGCCTGAACGATCGTCTCGCCGCCGCCAATACCGCGGCGCTCGTGCTCGACGCCGCGCCGAGCGGCATGGTGCCGGACTCCCTGGCGCGGCAGATCCTGCAAAGCATCGGTGCGCGCGCCGTCGCGATCAAGACTGGCAAGCAGCGCCGTCTTCTGGCGGCGACCGATATGCCTGCGATGGTCGATCACGACGTCGACATGCGAACCATGACGGTGTGGTCCGCCATCGTTGGCGCGTTTCAGGTGATGCTCGACGACGACAAAGAGGTGATGCGGATCATCGGTCCCGCACCGCAGGGCGGCCAGTTCATCGAGGTCGTGGTCGATGAGGAGCCGCTGCGCCATGCGATGTACCGTTTCTCCGGCAACGTGTTGTTGCTGTCGCTGGGCTTCGCCGTTGCAACAGCGGCGCTGATCTATCTCGCTTTGCATTTCCTGTTCGTCCGGCCGATGCGCCGCATGACGGCCAGCCTTGTCGCCTTCCACGGGGATCCCGAAAACGCCTCGCGCATCATCGTGCCCTCCCAGCGCGGGGATGAGATCGGCGTCGCCGAGCGTGAACTCGCCGACATGCAGAGCGATCTCGTCTCGATGCTGCATCAGAAGAGCCGCCTCGCGGCGCTGGGCCTCGCGGTGTCCAAGATCAACCACGATCTCCGCAATCTTCTGGCATCGTCGCAGCTTTTGTCGGACCAGCTCGCCAGCGTGCCCGATCCGCGCGTGCAGCGCTTCGCTCCGAAACTGATGCGCTCGCTCGAGCGCGCCATCGCCTTCTGCCAGTCCACGCTGTCCTACGGCAAGGCTCAGGAGGCGGCGCCGGACCGGCGCATGATCGCGGTCGAGCCCATCGTCAACGAGGTGCGCGAATCCGCGGGCGTCGCCTCGGCCGATTCGGTCGCCTGGATCAACGCAATCGAGCGCGGTCTTGTGGTCGACGCCGATCCCGATCAATTGTTTCGCGTGCTGCTCAATCTGGTGCGCAACGCCGTGCAGGCGCTGGAGAGCCAGCCGGCCGGGGACATCGCGCCCAAGCAGATCAGGATCGCGGGCCGTCGTGCTGGCGGCGTTGCGATCATCGAGATTTCCGATACCGGCCCCGGCGTTCCGCCGAAAGCACGCGAGCATCTGTTCGAGGCGTTTCAGGGCTCCTCGCGCGATGGCGGCACGGGTCTTGGTCTTGCCATCGCCGCCGAACTGATCCGCGCCCATGGCGGCGAGCTTCAGCTCGTCGAAGGCACCATCGGCGCGACATTCCGCATTGCCATCCCGGATCGTCCGGTGGATTTGAGCAATGTGCGCTTTGAGCGCGCGCGGGCGTAATTTCAGGCCGCAGCGCCGGATTTGCTGCGGTTTTTGACCCCCGTAACACTTGCCAATCGGGGCCGGAGCCGTTAGCTATGGCCCTCTTTCGCGGCGGCTTTTCAAGCCCGGGTCCGTCCTGTCACGTCCGTGGAATACGCGCTCGTAGCTCAGCTGGATAGAGCACCAGACTACGAATCTGGGGGTCAGGAGTTCGAATCTCTTCGAGCGCGCCATTTCTCGTTTCTCATTTCACGTCTGCTGAGATAACCCGACGCACGCCCTCCTCCGAATGGAGGACGCGCCGCTGCGGCTCTCTCCACTATCCAACAACTCCTTTCGATGGACAACGGATTGAAGTGGAGCGCCAGATGAACAACCGTGTGCGTACAGTCGTGAAATCGCCACAGGGGAAAACCGCGATCCAACCCGCCCTGCAAGAGACTATTGGAAATGACGGGGCATCAAGGCCGGTTCTCGCGAGCGTAATGCTGGTCCGCGCCGCGATTGTCATTTTTGTTTGCGTTTTTGTCGCGGCCCACGCGTGGGGCATTTACAGGATCGAGACAACGCTGCGCGCGCTGCAATCGGTCAGGCAAGCACCGATCGTCTTGGGTGAATAACGATCTCGCTGCTCAGTGGGCGAGCGGGCTGGAAAATTCAGCCGCCAGCTTTGCCAGATCGGCCTGACGCCTCGTGCCGGTTTTAGAAAAGACGCGGTGCAGATGCGTCTTCACCGTCGTCTCTGCGATTCCAAGTGCAGCGGCCACTTCCGGAACGCCGCCGACTTCCACGATCGATAGCAGCACCCGTAATTCAGCAGATGTCAGTCCATATGCGCGCGCAATGGATTCGCTCGCCGATCTGTAATTCAGTTCGCGTTTGCGGACAAAAAGAACGGCAGACGCCTTGATGCCCTTGCTTGTGCCGCGGCGCATGGCGGCCGTTAACGGCAGGATATGGCCGACGTAACACCCGCCGTCTTGTGCTGTGAACGTCAGCGCCATGCCTTGGGCGGCGGCGATGTCGCCGTCGGGAGCAAAGATCGCGTGTAGAACCCGGTTGGTGTGCAGATTGCAGGCGACAAGCTGCCCTTCGACCGAGCGCAGGAAGTCGCATCCGCTTAGCATCGACTGGGCGGCGCTGTTCGCATGCGCGATCCTGCAATTTGGCCCCAGGAAAAAGACGCCGGCGCTGATGCCATCCAGCGCTGAGGCAAATGTCGTGGCTTCCGAATGTTTAAGTTCGATGGCTTTGTTGATCGTCAAAGCCCGCTGGGCATGCGGGACGATCATCGCCATGCGGCGGCGGATATCATTGTCCGCCATGCGCCTGCTCAGTAACACGGTCATCAGGATCGGACAGTTTTCAATGGAATTTTCGAGCACAACATTCGCGGCATCGATGCAGCCCTGAGGGCGCAGCCATTCCTGATAAAAGGGCCCGCGCTTGTACTCGTCAAAAGCGACAAGGTCGGGAATGCTGACGACCTGTCCGAGGCCCGGCAGCGTCGCAAGCGGATCGAACTTGGCATATGTCTCGGCGTAGGTCTGGATGTAGTGCGGGTCCGCGCCGCAGTAATAATGCGTCTTGCCGGATTTGCTGATGGGATCTTTCGAAAAAAGACCGCAAGCCCGACCGCCCACAAACTGATTGATATCCGCGACGAGGTCGCTCCACAGCGACGGCTCGAGTGCGGCGTCATAAACGCTGGCAATCAGACCTGAAATCTGACTTTCTTCGCGCATGAAAGGCTCACATAAAAAGGGTCTGTCGAATTAACACCGGCCTTCGGCAGATCAGTCATCCGTTTGGATGATATTCTGCCCCGGTCGAAGTTTCAAACGCTTCCACAGCTAGCGTACGGCTCAAGTCCTTGGGGGTGATCACTTGCGCCGAGGGCAATGACTCTTCTGAAAAGAGGCGTCGCAGTGGTGTCAGCCACCGCGACGCTTGGTGCTTTTACGATGGTTCAGTTCTGCTTCGTGGGCGGTCTCGAAATGCCTCCGCCGCCCGGTGTCGATCCTGGAGCCGAAGCCGAGGTCGATCCGGAGTTCGAACCCGAAGGCGCCGCAGCCGGCGGGGCGCCTGATGCGGCGTTGTCGCGGTAGTCCCGGACAACGGTGCCGGCAGCGGGTGCCGCTGCGGGTGGTGGGCTCGAGGCATTGGTGTCATTGCGATGATCGCGGACAACGGTCGTATCGTTCGTTGTGTCCTTTTTCCGGTGATCCCGCACCGCAGTGTCGGTCTTTTTGCGATGGTCGCGAGTGGCACCTTTGTGATCGCGAACGACGATGGGGTGGATGGTGTTCTTGATGCCCGGCTGTTTTGACGACGACGAGCCATTATGAGAGTTGCCGTTGCCTTTACTGTTTCCGCCGCCATGGCCGCCGCTGCCGTGAGCAAGAGCTCCGGTGCTGGCTGCCATCATTAGCGAGGCCGTTAAGGCAAATTCCACAACATAACTTCGAATGAAAGGTGTTCTTCGAATAGCCATCGAATATCCTCATGCGCATGTGATTGGAGATGAGAGATGAACCGTCGCGCAGCGACGATGGATGCGCGATCGAATGTTCGCTCCAAGTCATAGCGATTTGAAAAGCGGGCGCGTCCTTCAAACGATGGACGCCGGCGGATGTCTATAGCGCCGGGTGACGAAGCGCAGGGCAATGGTCGGCAGCTGCCGAGATTCTGCTGATTGCAAGCCGGGATTCGGGCGGCTAGCTGCGTTCATGTCACCCGGACTTCATAAATCTGGACATATTTAATTGCCCCGCATGCTGCGGTGCGGATGGAATCGGCTATTGAGCCATATGGCCTCACTCCCACGTTGATGTATAATCTCGGGCGGCGACCAGACTTTTTCCTTCACGGCATTTACCGGAGAATTTCATGCGCAAACTGTTGACCGTTCTCGCGGCACTGGCAACGCTCAGTCTCACCAATTGCGGCTACAACACGATCCAGCAGAACGACGAAAGCGTCAAATCGGCGTGGTCGGAGGTCGTGAACCAGTATCAGCGGCGCGCCGATCTGGTGCCGAACATCGTCAATTCGGTGAAGGGCTTCGCCCAGCAGGAAAAGGACGTTCTGCTCGGGGTCACCAACGCGCGCGCCCGCGTCGGCAGCGCGCCGGTGTCGCCTGATGTCGTCAATGATCCCGCGCAGCTGCAGAAATTCCAGCAGGCGCAGGGCGAACTCACCGGCGCATTGTCCCGTCTTCTGGTCGTGACGGAAAATTATCCGACGCTGAAATCGGACCAGCTGTTCCGCGATCTCGTCGCCCAGCTCGAGGGCACCGAAAACCGCATCGCGGTCGCGCGCAACCGCTACATCAAGGCGGTGCAGGATTATAACGTGACGATCCGCACGATCCCCAACAACATCACCGCGATGCTGTTCGGCTACAAGCAGAAGGCGAATTTCACCGTCGACAACGAGCGGGAGATTTCCTCGGCGCCGAAAGTGGATTTCAACGTGCCGCCGCCTGCATCAGCGCCGGCTCCCGCCCCGGTGGCTCCGGCACCGGCGCCCGCGGAGCAGCCGAAGTAATCTCGCGGCAATGGCTCGCCTTGCGAGACCGATGATGACGGCAGGACGCGCCACCCTCGCATTCGTTGTGTGCTGGACGTGGCTCGGTCTTGTAGCGGCCTCAACACCCGCGCGCGCGGATGTGGCGGTGCCCCCGCTCACCGGGCGCGTGGTCGATCTCACCTCGACCCTGACGCCGGATCAGCTTGCAAGTCTCGAACAGAAACTGAAAAATTTCGAGGACCGCAAGGGCAGCCAGATCGAAGTCCTGATCGTGCCGACCACGCAGCCGGAGGCGATCGAGCAATATTCGATACGGGTGGCCGAGCAGTGGAAGCTCGGCCGCAAGAAGGTCGATGACGGCGCGCTGCTTCTGGTCGCCAAGGACGACCGCAGGCTGCGTATCGAGGTGGGCTACGGCCTCGAAGGCGCGCTCAACGATGCAACTTCAAAACGCATCATCGACGAAGTCATCACACCGAAATTCCGCACCGGCGATTTCGCCGGCGGCATCAATGCCGGCGTCGATCGCATCATCAGCGTGGTTGACGGCGAGCCGCTGCCGCCGCCGAAGCCGGTTCAGCAGATGGCGCCCGACACCTTCGAAGCGCTCGGTCAGTTCTTCCCGTTCCTGCTGATCGGCTCCATCGTGGTCGGCGGCATCATGCGCGCGATGTTCGGCCGCCTCGGCGGCTCGCTCGTCACCGGCGCGGGTGTCGCGTTTGTGGTCTGGTTGTTCGTCGGTGTTCTTGCGATTGCGGGATTGGCCGGCCTCGCCGGGTTCTTTTTCACGCTGATCGGCGATGCGGTCATGGCGCCGGGCGGCGGGCGCGGCCGCGGCGGTTTTGGCGGCGGCTTCGGCGGTGGCATGGGCGGCGGATCGAGCTGGGGCGGCGGTGGCGGCGGATTTAGCGGCGGCGGCGGAAGCTTCGGTGGCGGCGGCGCATCGGGAAGCTGGTAGGCGGATTGGCGATGGGCATCAAACGCATCAGCAAGCATCTTCTTCTCAACCGCTGGCGGGTGCGGAAAGTTTTTCCGTATCACGTGCTGGCCAATATCGAAGCCGCGATCAAGGCGAGCGAGAAGCGGCACACCGGCCAGATTCGCTTTGTCGTCGAGGGCGCGCTGGACGGGCGGCCGCTGTTCAACGACCAGGCCGCGCGCGCCCGCGCAATCGACGTGTTTTCGTTTCAGCGCATCTGGGACACGATGCATAACAATGGCGTGCTGATCTATCTTCTGCTGGCGGACCATGATGTGGAAATCGTCGCCGACCGCGGTATCGACGCTCTGGTCGGCAAGGAAGCGTGGCAGGGCATCTGCTCGGCGATGGAAAAGCAGTTCCGGGAAGGTCATTTCGAGGCGGGCGTGATCGAGGGAATCGAGGCCGTGACGGAACATCTCGTCGCGCATTTTCCGGCGTCCGGCCCGCACAAGAACGAATTGCCCGATACGCCGACCGTGCTGTGATTTGCGTGCTAGCTGCCGGTTGAAAGCACGTCGGATTTCGGACGTCCTTGATAAGTTCTTGGCACCGATTTCGGCCCAAGCTAGGCTTGCCCGTGATGATCGTTCTGCCGCGGCGTTCTCCATGACAGGAATAAGTCGGTTTTTATGGGCCGGTGCGTTCGTGGCGGCTGCCGCCGGGACCATGCCCGCGCGCGCCATCGAACTGACGTCGCCGCAGGCCGATCTTTACACGTCGGTTTCGATCCCGCCGCCGACCGACAGCCGCATGCCGGTCTGTTACGGTTTTGGTTGCCGGCGGCGCACCTTTCTCGATTTCACCGACGGCGACCGGAAGGCGCTGACGCAAATCCTGGCGTCGGGCAAGGCGTCGGCGGTAGCCGAGCGCGCGGCCATCCAGAAAGCCGTGATCTGGTTCGACAAGCGCATGGGTCCGATCATCGGCACCGACAAGCGCATCGCCAATGCCGATATCCGCGCCGGCGCAGACGCGACCAATTTCGACTGCTGGGACACCACGCGCAACGCCGCAAGCCTGCTACTGGTGCTGCAGGACTGGAAGCTTTTCAAATATCATACCGTCGGCAATCCGCGTTATCGCGGCAATTTCCTCGTCGGCCAGTTGCCGCACAACACGGCGGTGATCGTCGATAAAACCAGCGGTGTCGAATGGGTGGTCGACATGTGGCCGAAAGCCTATGCGCAGCCGCCCGATGTGATGACAGCAGAGCAATGGCAGAGCGAGCGCTGACCGGCCCGTTCCTTGCATCGTTTTCCGGGCCGGCGCAGCGGAAGGATAGCCCATGCAGTTGAAGGATCTCTCTGTTCTCGTCACCGGCGGCGGTTCGGGCCTTGGCGAAGCGACGGCGCGCGCGATGGCGGCCAAGGGCGCCAGGGTCGCGGTGCTGGATATGAACAAGGCGGCTGCCGACAAGGTAGCCGCCGATATCGGCGGTATCGCGCTGATCGGCGACGTGTCGCAGGAGCAGCCCGTGAAGGACGCCATCGCGAGCGCGGAAGCCGCACACGGCGCCGTCCGCATTCTGGTGAATTGCGCCGGCCTCGCCAATGCGATCAAGACCGTCAACAAGAACGGCGCCTATCCGCTCGAGGACTTCAAGCGCATCGTCAACGTCAATCTGATCGGCACCTTCAACGTGATCCGGCTGGTCGCGGAGCGTATGCAAAGCGTGCCGCCGATCGGCGAGGAGCGTGGCGTCATCATCAACACGGCCTCGGTCGCCGCGTTCGACGGGCAGGTGGGGCAGGCGGCCTATTCGGCCTCGAAGGCCGCCGTTGCCGGCATGACCTTGCCGGTAGCGCGCGATCTCGCCTCGCTTTTCATCCGCGTGGTGACGATCGCGCCCGGCCTGTTCCTGACGCCGCTGCTGCTGGGATTGCCCGAGGAGGCGCAGAAAAGTCTCGCGACCCAGGTGCCGCATCCGGCGAGGCTCGGCCATCCCGACGAATATGCCGCGCTCGCCGTGCATATTGTCGAGAATGCGATGCTGAACGGCGAAACGATCCGCCTCGACGGCGCGATCCGCATGGCGCCGCGTTAGAAATTCTCCACGAGGAGAAGATCGGCGAATCAGTGCGACGCCGAGGCACGGCGAGTCTCTCTCAACGCCGCGTGCCAATACGCCGCGTGGTTAACCCTTCGTTAGGATATTGCGTTGCATTTTTTCCTTAAGGGGAGATTGTGCAATGTCGCTAAGCCGAATCGCTTTTGAAAACGATGCATGTCCCGTTACCGAGGACATGCTGGGCAGCCTTTATCGCGCCAGTGAGCATGGCCTGCCGGTTCTTGTCGAATCCGTATCGTCTGACGTGCGGGCGATGCTCGCATTGTTCTGCTACCGCCGCGCCCACCTTCATTCCATGAGTCTTGCCATCGCCGCGACCTGCAACGAGCGCGATCTCGTCGAGCAGGGCGGCATCGTCGGCAAGACGCTGTTCGCGATGTCGCGGGAAGCGCCCACGGATGCGCCCTCGCCGTCGAGCTACGGCAACCGCCGCAGCATCACACTCTCGACCAAGCCACTGACGACCTTCGCCGCGCTCGATGAGGACCTCGACGAGGAGCTGGACGACGATCTGAAGAGCGAACCGGCGCCGCTGACGGCCTAGGCTTCGGCCTGAAGCCCGGTCAGTTCCGCCAGACCGGCCTCACGCCGGGCGAGATTGCATTCGGTATCGCCCGGCTGGCACACCCGGCAGACCTCGGGTCTCACGGCATAAATTCCGCACGATGTTGCAATGCCGATCCGGCCGTCGAGCGCGCAGCAGCGCGTTCCGTCGCAGCGCATACCGGACAATGCGTCATTGACGAATTTTTCGGGAATGAGATCGAGCGCCGCGTCGTCCTCGATCGTGAAGCGCGGCCATTCGCTTGAATAGGCGCAGCATGCCCCGCAGCTCTGGCAGGGGCTTGGCTCGGGGCTAATGAAGGATGCGCTCATGTTGTCCGCATTCCGCGCGGCCCGATACCTCAGCCGACCAGAATGACCCTTATGTCGTTGACGTTGGTCAGCGTCGGGCCGGTGATGAGCAGATCGCCGGTCTTCTCGAAGAAGGTCGTGGCGTCGTTGTTGTCGAGATAGGCCTTCGGATCGAGTTTCAGTTCGCGCATCCTGGCGAAGGTCTTTTCGTCGGCGATCGCCCCTGCCGGATCCCGCGGTGAGCCCGCGCCGCCATCCGCGCCATCGGTGTCGGCGGCCAGCACCGCGATGCCGGAATGATCGGCGAGTAATTCCGCCAGTGCCAGAACGTATTCCTGGTTGGGGCCGCCGCGGCCGTTGCCGCGCACGGTGACGGTCAATTCGCCGCCCGATATCACCGCGACGCGCTTGCCCTGCGACTGCGCGTTCAGCGCGATCTTGGCATGCTCCGCGGCCACCTCGCGCGCGTCGCCTTCCAGATCGGCGCCAAGATCGATCACCTCATAACCGGCTTCGGCGGCGACACGGATGGCGGCGTCGAGCGAATCGCGCGGTTTGCCCACGATCTCGAAACGGGCGCGGGCGAAGGCGGGGTCATCCGGCTTCACGCTTTCGTTGCGCGGGTCGTCGAGCGCCTGGCGCACTTCGTCGTCGATCTGCAGCTTGTATTTGGCGATGATATCGCGCGCCTCCTTCAGCGTGGTGCCGTCGGGCACGGTCGGGCCGGAGGCGATGGTCGCCGGATCGTCATGCGGCACATCGGAAACCGCGAGCGTGACAAGCTGGGCAGGATATGCGGCGCGCGCCAGCCGTCCGCCCTTGATGCGCGACAGATGCTTGCGGACGGTGTTGACCTCGGAAATCGGCGCGCCCGAGCGCAGCAGGCTTTTGTTCATCTGCTGCTTCTGCGCAAAGCTGATGCCGCTCGCCGGGGCGATCCAGTTCGCCGAACCGCCGCCTGAGATCAGCGCCAGCACGAGATCGTCCGCGCCGGCGCCCTCGGCAAGTTTCAGGCTCTTTTCCGCGCCTTTCATGCCGGCTTCATCCGGCACCGGATGGCCGGCCTCGATCACCTCGACCTGACGCGTCGGCACGGCATGGCCGTGGCGCGTGGTGGCGACGCCGGAGATCTGGTCCGGCGAGAGGCCGACTTCATCGATGTAATGACGTTCTGCGACGGCGGCCATCGCGGCTGCGCCCTTGCCTGCCGCGAGCACGATCACCCGCCCGCGCGGCGGCGGCGGCAGATGCCGGCGCAGTATTTTCTCGGGATGCGCCGCGCCCACGGCGGCATCGAAAATCGCGCGGAGAAGGGGACGTTTGTCGGTCATGACCTGCCTTAAAGCCGTTGCGCGATCTTGCTATTGCCGCACATCAAAGAAAGTCCCCCGCGACCGGCGGGGGAGAGCTGCCTTCTTACAGAGGCAGGGGAAAATTTCAATCGGCGGCTGAGCCTGCCTCGCACATGCGAAAGGCAGCGGTAGCTTTGCGCGCAGCAAAAGTGCAGAGATATTCCACGTCAAAACCGGGAGTTCGCATGACCGACGCCGTTATCGTTTCCACCGCGCGCACCCCTATCGGTAAAGCCTATCGCGGCGCGCTGAATGCCACCGAAGGCGCAACCCTGCTTGGCCATGCCATCGCCGAAGCGGTGAAACGCGCGGGCATCGATCCGGCGGAAGTCGAGGATGTCGCGATGGGGGCCGCGCTTCAGCAGGGCACGACCGGTGGCAATATCGCGCGCAAGGCGCTGCTGCGCGCCGGCCTGCCCGCGAGCGTGGCCGGTGTCAGCGTCGACCGGCAATGCGCGTCGGGTCTGCAGGCTGTCGCGATGGCCGCGCGTTCGGTTCTGTTCGATGGTGTTGAGATCGCCGTCGGCGGCGGCGGCGAGTCGATCAGCCTCGTGCAAAATGACAAAATGAATACATTCCACGATACCGATCCCGCGCTGCTCAAGATCAAGCCCGATATCTACATGGCGATGCTCGACACCGCCGAGGTGGTGGCGAAGCGCTACGGCATCTCACGCGAACGGCAGGACGAATACGCGCTGGAGAGCCAGCGCCGGACGGCCGCCGCACAGCAGGGCGGCAAATTCAACGACGAGATTGCGCCGATCGCGACCGCGATGGCGGTGATGGACAAGGCAAGCGGCTCGGTCTCGTTCAAGGACGTGACGTTGTCGCAGGACGAAGGGCCGCGGCCGGACACCACCGCGGAGGGCCTTGCCCATCTCAAGGCCGTGCGCGGGGAGGGCTTCACCATCACCGCCGGCAATGCCAGCCAGCTGTCGGACGGCGCCAGTGCCGCCGTCATCATGAGCGACAAGATGGCCGCGCAAAAGAATCTCAAGCCGCTTGGAATTTTTCGCGGCATGGTCTCGGCCGGCTGCGAGCCCGATGAAATGGGCATCGGTCCGGTCTTCGCCGTGCCGCGTCTGCTCAAGCGGCACGGCCTGACAGTCGACGATATCGACCTGTGGGAATTGAACGAGGCATTCGCGGTGCAGGTGATCTATTGCCGCGACAAGCTCGGGATTGATCCCGACAGGATGAATGTCGATGGCGGCGCGATTTCGGTCGGACATCCCTACGGCATGTCGGGCGCGCGGATGGTCGGTCACGCGCTGATCGAGGGACGGCGCCGCAAGGCCAAATACGCCGTCGTCACCATGTGCGTCGGCGGCGGCATGGGCGCGGCCGGACTGTTCGAGGTCATCCGGTAAAGACGCCGATGTCCCATATCCTCGCCATCGATCAGGGCACGACATCCTCGCGCGCGATGGTGTTTCGCGCCGACATGTCCGTCGCCGCCCTGGCGCAGCAGGAATTTCCGCAGCATTTTCCCGCCTCCGGCTGGGTCGAGCACGAGCCGGACGATATCTGGAATTCGACCCTCGCCACCTGCCGCGAGGCGCTGGAGAAAGCAGGTCTTGAGGCTGGCGATATCGCCGCCATCGGCATCACCAACCAGCGCGAGACCACGGTGGTGTGGGACCGCACCACCGGCCGCGCGGTGCATCGCGCCATTGTCTGGCAGGACCGGCGCACGGCCGATATCTGCGCGCGGTTGAAGGACGGGGGACACGAGCCCGCGATCAGCGCGAAAACGGGGCTGATCATCGATCCGTATTTCTCCGGCACCAAGATCGCGTGGATCCTCGATCATGTCCCCGGCGCGCGCGAACGCGCCGAACGCGGCGAACTCCTGTTCGGCACGGTGGATTGCTATCTTTTGTGGCGGCTGACGGGCGGCAAGGTCCACGCCACCGACGCGACGAATGCCTCGCGCACGCTTTTGTTCGATATCCATAAGGGTGCATGGGACGAGGAACTTGCAAAACTGCTGCGCGTGCCGCGCGCGATGCTGCCCGATGTGCGCGATTCCTCCGGCGATTTTGGCGAGAGCGCGTCCGATCTGTTCGGTGGCGCGATCGCGATCAGGGGAATCGCGGGCGATCAGCAGGCCGCGACCATCGGGCAGGCGTGTTTTTCGCCGGGCATGATCAAATCGACTTACGGCACCGGATGTTTCGCGCTGCTCAACACCGGCACAACAGCGGTGCGATCGACGAACAAGCTTTTGACGACGATCGCCTATCAGCTCGGCGGCCAGCGCACCTACGCGTTGGAAGGTTCGATCTTCGTGGCCGGCTCCGCGGTGCAATGGCTGCGCGACGGGCTGCATCTGATCAAAACCGCGCATGACAGCGACATCATCACCGAAAAATCCGATCCCGCGCAGTCGGTCTATCTCGTGCCGGCCTTTGTCGGGCTCGGCGCGCCGTACTGGAATCCGCGCGTGCGCGGCGCGATGTTCGGCCTGACGCGCAACACCGGGCCGGCCGAATTCGCCCATGCCGCGCTGGAAAGCGTCTGCTACCAGACCCACGATTTGTGGGCGGCGATGCGCGCCGACTGGCCGGGCGCGGAGAACGCGAACACCGTGCTGCGCGTCGATGGCGGCATGGCGGTGTCGGACTGGACCATGCAGCGGCTGGCGGATTTGTTGAACGCGCCGGTGGACAGGCCGATGGTGCGCGAGACCACGGCTGTCGGTGCGGCCTATCTCGCAGGTCTTGCGGCGGGCGTTTATCCCGATCCGGCGCGTTTCGCCGACACCTGGCGGCTGGAGCGGCGCTTCAAGCCGAACATGAGCGAGGCGACCCGCGCCCGCAAACTGCAGGGCTGGGCGCAGGCGGTGAAGGGCGTGCTCGCCAGCGACCCGCAGCGGGACTAGGAATCAAGCAGCCTTCTGCGCACCGTTCGGGCGGATGCCCAGAAGGTGGCTGATCGCGAAGACGAGATCGGCGCGGTTCATCGTGTAGAAGTGGAAATTCTTCACGCCCTGCTCGGTCAGCGCCTGCACCTGTTCGGCGGCGACGGCTGCGGCGACCAGCTTGCGCGTCTCCGGATCGTCGTCGAGACCCTCGAATTTTTCGGCGAGCCAATCGGGCAGGCTCGCGCCGGCGCGCTCAGCGAAATTTCTGGCCTGCTTGAAATTCTGCACCGGCAGAATGCCCGGCACGATGGGAATGGTGATTCCGGCGGCACGGACGCGGTCGAGATAATCGAGATAAAGGTCGTTGTCGAAAAAGAACTGGGTGATGGCGCGCGTCGCACCGGCATCGACCTTGGCCTTGAGCATGTCGATGTCGGCCTCGAAGCTCGGGCTTTGTGGATGCTTTTCGGGATAGGCCGAAACCGTCACTTCCATGTCGGGATACCGATGCCGGATCGCACCGACCAGTTCGGCGGAGGTCTGATAGCCTTCCGGGTGCGCCGCGTAGGGCGTGCCGATGCCGCCCGGCGGATCGCCGCGCAGCGCCACGATATGGCGCACGCCGACATCGTGATAGCCGCCGATCACCTCGTCGACCGAGGCGCGCGAGGCATCCACGCAGGTCAGATGCGCTGCGGGTATCAGCGAAGTCTCCGTCAGGATGCGCGCGATCGTGGAGTGGGTGCGCTCGCGCGTGGAGCCGCCCGCGCCATAGGTCACCGAGACGAAATTCGGCGACAGGGGCGCCAGCTTCTCGATCACGGTCCACAAATTCTTTTCCATCTCCTCGGTCTTGGGCGGAAAGAACTCGAAGGAAATGGCGGGACGCTTGTCGGCGGATGCTTGGCTATCAGTCATCGGGGCAAAGTAAGCGAATTGTGAGAGTTTCGACAGCCCACCACGGGACCAAATCCCATGGGAAATTGCCCATGTCCGGCTGAAATGGCCGCCATATGCCGCCATGTGGATGTCGCGTGGGCCGCCAGGGCATCCACCAAAGGACATTGCCCTGCACCCCTTCCAACCAGACCGCCGGGCACCTAGCTAAAGTCCATGCAACCGCTTTCAATTCTCGATCTTTCGGTCGTCACCACCGCCACCAAACCCTCGCAGGCGCTGCGCAACAGCATCGACCTCGCGCGCCATGCCGACCGGCTCGGCTATACGCGCTACTGGCTGGCGGAGCACCACGGCCTCGCCTCCGTGGCCAGCCCGTCGCCGGACATCATGATCGGCCAGATCGCGGCGGCGACGCAGCGCATCCGGGTGGGCTCGGGCGGCGTGATGCTGCCGAACCATGCGCCGCTGGTGGTGGCCGAGCGATTCAAGATGCTCGAGGCGTTGTTTCCCGGCCGCATCGATCTCGGGCTCGGCCGCGCGCCGGGCACCGACGGCGTCACCGCCCACGCGCTGCGCCGCAAGCTGGATAAGCGCGAGGGCGACGATTTTCTCGAGCGCCTGCAGGAACTGATGCTGTGGGAGACGCGCGAATTTCCCAAGGATCATCCCTACAACGCCGTCACCGTGATGCCCAATGACGTGCCGTTGCCGCCGATCTGGCTGCTCGGCTCCAGCGATTACAGCGCGCAATTATCGGCGCAGGTCGGCATGGGGTTCGCGTTCGCGCATCATTTCGCATCGTTCGATGCGGTGGCGGCGCTGCGGCATTACCATGCGCATTTCAAGCCGTCGCGCTGGCGCGCCGCGCCGAGCGGCATCCTCGCCATCGCGGTCATCTTGGCGCCAACCGATGAGGAAGCTGAACTGCTCGCGTCCTCGATGGACCTCACCCGGCTGCTGCGCGACCGCGGACAATATGTGGCGCTGCCGAGCGTCGAGGAGGCGCGCAGCTATCCCTATTCCGAGGCCGAGCGCGCGGCGATCGCGCGCAACCGCGAGAAACTGTTCGTCGGCAGTCCGTCGACGGTGATGCAGAAAATCTCGCCGCTGATCGCGGACAGCCAGGCGGATGAGGTGATGGTCATCACGGCCGTGTACGATCACGAGGCGCGCAAGCGATCCTATTCGCTGCTGGCCGATGCGTTCGGTCTCGGCAAACAGGCGGCGGCGTAAGATATTCTGTAAATCTCGTTTTCGTCATCGCCGGGCTTGTCCCGGCCATCCACGTCTTGGTGATGTTTTGTAAGACGTGGATGCCCGGCATAAAGCCGGGCATGACGGAGATAGGCCGAGGGCGGCAAATATGCTTCCCTATCCCCCGTTCTTCTCCGTGAACGCCACGCGAAACGGATGCGCGGGATAGACGCCGACGATCCGCAGTTCCTTGGAGAAGAATTTCAATTCCTCCAGCGCGAAGGCGAGATTCTTGTCGTCCGGGTGGCCGTCCACGTCGGCATAGAACTGGGTGGCGAAGAAGTTGCCTTCCACCATGTAGCTTTCCAGCTTGGTCATGTTGACACCGTTGGTGGCGAAGCCGCCGAGCGCCTTGTAGAGCGCCGCGGGCAAATTGCGCACGCGGAACACGAAACTCGTCACCAGCGGTCCCGACCCCTGCGCCGGCCATTTCGGCTCGCGCGCCAGCACGACGAAGCGCGTGGTATTATGGCTTTCGTCCTCGATGTCTTCGGCGAGAATATCGAGTCCATAGATCTCCGCGGCGAGTCTGGGCGCGATCGCCGCGCGCGTCTTGTCGCCGGCTTCCGCAACCGCGCGCGCCGAGCCGGCCGTATCGGCGGCGACGATCGGCCTGATCTTCAGTTCATTGATGATGCGGCGGCATTGGCCGAGGGCATGGACATGGCTTTCGACCGTCTTGATGCCGGGAATTTTTGAGCCGCGCGGCGCCATCAGCTGATGACGGATGGGCAAAAACCATTCCGCGACAATGAACAGACCCGATTGCGGCAGCAGATGATGAATGTCGGCGACGCGCCCCGCGACCGAATTCTCGATCGGGATCATGCCAAGATCCGCCTGTCCGGACGAAATCGCCGCCAGCGCATCCTCGAAGGTGTCGCAAGGCAGCGGTTTCGCGTCGGGATACGCTTCCGTGATCGCGATATGCGAATTCGCGCCGGGCTCGCCCTGAAATGCGATGGTCAGTTTCTTTGTCATGCCAGCTTCTTTGTCATGCCATGTTCTTTGCAACATGTCCCGTCAGCGCTTCGCGCGCAGCTTCAAGATCGTGCGGGGTATCGACGCCGAGCGGCACGGTGTCAACGATCGCGACGTCGATCCGCATGCCTGCTTCCAGCGCGCGGAGCTGTTCGAGCTTTTCGCGCTGCTCCAGCGGCGAGGGCGGCAGCGCCACGAAGCGTTTCAGCGCGGCGCGGCGATAGGCATAGATGCCGATGTGATGGTAGCGCGGCCCCTCGGCGTAAGGCGCGGTGGCGCGGGTGAAGTAGAGCGCGCGCAGGCGGTCCGGACCGATCGGCGAGCCGACGATCTTCACCACGTTCGGATTGGTGTGCTCCTCGTCCTTGCGGATGATTGCGGCGAGGGTGGCGATGTCGACGGCGGGGTCTTTCAGCGGGGTTGTCACAGCACGGATGTCGTCCGGCGCAATCGTCGGCAGGTCGCCTTGCAGATTGATGACGGTGTCGATGGCGCCCGCGCCGTCGAGGGTTTCCAGCGCCTCATGGATGCGGTCGGAACCCGAGGGATGATCGGCGCGGGTCATCACCGCTTCCCCGCCATGGGCACGAACGATGGCGGCGATCTCCTGCGAATCGGTCGCCACCACGGCGCGTCCCGCGGCCGCCTCCTTCGCGCGCGCCACGACATGGGCGATCATCGGCTTGCCGGCGATGTCGAGCAGCGGTTTGCCGGGCAGGCGGGTGGCCGCCATCCGGGCCGGAATCAGGATCAGGGTGTTGTTTTCAGACATCGGACCGGAATCTGCGCAGGCAGAATTGATGAGGAAATGCAGGACGTTTCGCGTATCCTCACATTTATACGGGTTGCCAGAAGGCGGGCAAACCGTTATTCCCTCGACGTTAGCCGTGTGGCACCGCACGCATGGTTTTCACGGTGGTTTTGGTCCTTGAGGAGGCCGGAACTGAGCCGATCTCGCAATTTCCCGCTTTAACCGGCAAAGACTGGTTTTAGCATATTTATGTCTTGGGGCCTGCTGACGATGGACTCCTTCGAACTCAACAAGATCATGGGCGCGGTGCTCGGCACCTGCCTCTTTCTGATGGTCACCAGCATTGCCGCGGGCGCGATTTTTTCCCCGGCCCAGCCCGCCAAGCCGGGCTTTGAGATTGCCGTCAAGGAAGATGCGGGCAGCGCCGGAGCCGCGGAAGCACCGGCTGCGCCATCCGCGCCGATCGCAACTCTGCTGGCGAGCGCGTCGGTCGAGAAGGGCATGGCCGCGGCCAAGAAGTGCGCGGCCTGCCACACCTTCGAAAAGGGCGGTCCCAACAAGGTCGGTCCGAATCTTTATGACATCGTCGATGAACCGCGTGGCGAAGGCCGCGGCTTCAACTTCTCGGCCGCGATGAAATCCAAGACCGGCAAATGGACATTCGAGGATCTGAACGCGTTTATCGCCAACCCCAAGGGCTTTGTTCCCGGCACCGCGATGGGCTTTGCCGGCGTCAGCAAGGATACCGAGCGCGCGGACATCATCGCCTATCTGCGCTCGCTCTCGGATCATCCGGTGCCGTTGCCGAAAGCGGCCTCCAACTGATCGTGTGCTTTAAACATTCGTAATGAAACGGCCGGGCCTCGCCCGGCCGTTTTGCCGAGGAGCGCAGAAAAGCCCTTCAATGAAGGCTTTGCATCAACGCTTATGGGCATTTCGCCGCAAACAGCGGCATTTTCACAGCATCCGTTGGGCTGGTATCATATCCCAAAACCGACATAATCCGTGATGAACGTCGATTGGCGATGAACCTGACCCGGCGGCCCCGCCGTGTTCCGATGATTGCAGCAGCCACAGGACATTTGTTTTGAAAATTTCACGCCGGCATCTCCTCCAGAGCTGCGCTTTCGTTGCTGCCGCTCCTCTCCTCAAAACCACGATCGGCTCCGCGCAGGCGCAGGGCCCTGCGGGCGGTGGAACATGGACGCATGGCCTGTCGCTGTTCGGTGACGTGAAATATCCCGCCGGCTTCAAGCGTTTCGATTACGTCAATCCGGATGCGCCGAAGATCGGCCAGGTGCGTCTTGGCGCGCTCGGCACGTTCGACAATTTCAATCCGGTGCCGGAAGGCGTGAAGGGCTCGCTCGGCCCGGTTGGCGATCTTTTCGAGCCGCTCACCATTTCTTCGATGGACGAGATTTCCACCCAGTACGGATTGCTCGCCGAATCGATGAGTCATCCCGAGGATTTCTCCTATGTCATTTACCGTCTGCGTCCGCAGGCGAAATGGCACGATGGCAAGCCGGTGACGCCCGAAGATGTCATCTACTCGCTCGAAACGTTCAAGAAGTATCACCCGTTCTACTCGGCCTATTACCGTCATGTGACGAAGGTCGAGAAGGCTGGCGAGCGCGATATCAAGTTCACATTCGACGCGCCGGGCAACCGCGAACTGCCGATGATCGTCGGCCAGCTCAACGTGCTGCCGAAGCACTGGTGGGAAGGCACCGCCGCATCGGGCGCGAAGCGCGATGTTTCCGCGACCACGCTGGAGCCGCCGCTCGGCAGCGGCCCGTACCGCATCAAGGATTTCGTGCCGGGCCGCACCGTGACGCTGGAGCGGGTGAAGGACTACTGGGGCAGCGGCCTCAACGTGAATGTCGGCCGCAACAATTTCGACGAGGTGCGCTACGAATATTTCCGCGACGGCACCGTTGCGCTCGAAGCCTTCAAGGGCGATCAGCTCGACTGGCGGACCGAGAACAGCGCCAAGAACTGGGCGACCGCGTACGATTTTCCTGCTGTCGTTGATGGCCGCGTCGTCAAGGAGGAGTTTCCGAACCGTTCCTCCGGCATCATGCAGGGTTTCGCGCTCAACATCCGGCGCGACAAATTCAAGGACTGGCGGGTGCGCCGCGCGCTGAACTTCGCGTTCGATTTCGAGGAAATGAACAAGCAGCTGTTCTTCGGTCAGTATGAGCGCATTGCGAGCTATTTCTCCGGCACCGAACTGGCCTCGTCCGGTCTGCCGCAGGGCCGCGAGCTGGAAATTCTCGAGACGGTGCGCGATCAGGTGCCACCGGAAGTCTTCACCACGGCCTATTTCAACCCGAAGGGTGGCAACCCTGAAGCCGTGCGCGACAATCTGCGCGAGGCGCTGCGGCTTCTGAAAGAAGCCGGCTTTGAAATTCGCGACCGCAAGCTGGTCGATGCAAAGACCGGCGCGCCGTTCGAGATCGAGTTCCTGACGGCCGATCCGAATTTCGAGCGCGTGATCCTGTTCTACAAGCCCTCGCTCGAGCGTCTCGGCATCACGGCGAGCGTGCGGACCGTCGACGCCGCGCAATACGAAAACCGTCTGCGAAGCTGGGATTTCGACGTCATCACGGCGTCCTGGCCGCAATCGCTCTCGCCCGGCAACGAGCAGCGCGAATTCTGGGGATCGCAGGCCGCCGATATGCCGGGCTCGCGCAACCTGGTCGGTATCAAGGATCCGGCGATCGACAAACTGATCGAGCGCGTGATCTACACCAAGGACCGCGCCGATCTTGTCGCCGCAACGCATGCGCTCGACCGCGTGCTGCTCTGGCATCACTTTGTCGTTCCGCAGTGGAATTATCCGAAAATCCGCACGGCGCGCTGGGACCGTTTCGGCCGTCCCGACAAGCTTCCAGAATACGGCCTGTCGGGCTTTCCCTCGATCTGGTGGTTCGACAAGGATCGCGCCGACAAGATCGGACGGCGCTCTTGAGCGGTCTGACGCGACGTCGCGTTCTGGTGCTCGGGGCCGGCATGGCCGCCGCCGGCAGCGTCCGGCCCGCATGGTCTGCGCCGGCGTCTCCCGGCGATGCGGCAGGCGCCCACGGCATGTCGGCGTTCGGGGATTTGAAATATCCGGCGGACTTCAGGAATTTCGATTACGTCAATGTGGACGCGCCGAAGGGCGGACAGTTTTCGACCGTGCCGTCCTACCGCGCCTATAACCAGTCGTTCTTCACCTTCAACACGCTGAACAGTTTCATTCTGAAAGGCGATGCGCCCGCCGGCATGGAGCAGACATTCGTCACCCTGATGTCGCGCGCGGGCGACGAGCCGGACGCGATGTACGGGCTTGCCGCAAAATCGGTCGCGATTTCACCGGACGGTCTGGTGTATCGTTTCACGATGCGGCCCGAGGCGCGTTTCCATGACGGCAGCAGACTGACCGCGCAGGACGCCGCGTTCTCGCTGACCACTCTCAAGGCCAAGGGCCATCCGCTCATCAGCCAGCAGATGCGTGACGTGGTGAAAGCGGAAGCGCCCGACGATGCGACGCTGGTCGTGACCTTCGCGCCCAAGCGCGGCCGCGACGTACCGCTGTTCGTCGGCGGACTGCCGATTTTCTCGAAGGCGTATTACTCGGCGCGGCCGTTCGAGGAATCGACGCTCGACATTCCGCTCGGCTCCGGTCCCTACAAGGTCGGCCGCTTCGAGGCGGGGCGCTATATCGAATACGACCGCGTCAAGGACTGGTGGGCGAAGGATCTGCCGGTCAGTCGCGGCGCGTTCAATTTCGACACCGTGCGCTATGAATTCTACCGCGACCGCGACGTCGCCTTCGAGGGCTTCACCGGCCGCAACTATCTTTACCGCGAGGAGTTCACCTCGCGCATCTGGAACACGCGCTACGATTTCCCCGCGATCAAGGACGGCCGCGTCAGGCAGGAGATGATGCCCGACGACACGCCGTCCGGCGCGCAGGGCTGGTTCATCAACACCCGCCGCGACAAGTTCAAGGACCCGCGCGTGCGCGAGGCGATCGGCAACGCGTTCGACTTCGAGTGGACCAACAAGACCATCATGTATGGCTCCTACGCGCGCACCGTCTCGCCGTTCCAGAATTCTGACATGATGGCGAGCGGCATGCCGTCGCCGGAAGAGATCGCGCTGCTCGAACCGTTTCGCGGCAAGGTGCCGGCTGAAGTGTTCGGCACGCCCTATGTGCCGCCGGTGTCGGACGGTTCGGGGCAGGACCGCACGCTGCTGCGCCGCGCCGTGCAGCTGCTTCAGGACGCCGGCTGCGCGATGAAGGACGGCAAGCGCATGACGGCGCAGGGCGCGCCGTTCCGGATCGAGTTTTTGCTCGATGAGCCGGCGTTTCAGGCTCATCACATGCCGTTCATCAAGAATCTTGGCACGCTCGGCATCGAGGCGACGCTGCGTCTGGTCGATCCGGTGCAGCACCGGGCCCGCCGCGACGATTTCGACTATGACCTCGTGATTGAGCGGTTCGGCTTCTCCACCGTGCCCGGCGATTCGCTGCGGCCGTTTTTCACGTCGAAAGCCGCGGAAACCAAGGGCTCGAACAATCTGGCCGGGATTTCCGATCCGGCGGTGGACGCGATGGTGGATCAGATCATCGCCGCCGACACCCGCCCGAAGCTGGTGTTCGCCGCGCGGGCGCTCGACCGCATCATCCGCTCGGGGCGCTATTGGGTGCCGCAATGGTACGCCAATTCGCACCGTCTGGCTTACTGGGATGTGTTCGGCCATCCGGCCAAACTGCCGAAATATGCCGGAGTCGGCGCGCCGGATTTGTGGTGGTCGGAGGCGGCGAAAGCCGCCGGTCCCGCTTTGAACTCCGATCCCAAACAGGCAAAATAGGCGATCATGAGCGCCTACATCGCCCGCCGCATCCTCCTGATGATCCCGACCTTACTCGGGATCCTGTTCGTGTCCTTCGTCGTGGTGCAGTTCGCGCCGGGCGGCCCGGTCGAGCGCGTGATCGCGCAGCTCTCGGGCTCCGACACCGGCGCGAGTTCGCGCATTTCCGGCGGCGGCGGTGACATGGGCGCGCGCACGCAGGCCGGGGCGTCGGGCGATGCGATCAACTCGAAATATCGCGGCGCGCAGGGGCTCGATCCGGAGTTCGTCAAGAGCCTCGAAAAGCAGTTCGGCTTTGACAAGCCGGCGCCTGAGCGCTTCGCATTGATGCTGTGGAATTTCGCGCGCTTCGATTTCGGCAAGAGCTATTTCCGCGACGTCAGCGTGCTACAGCTCATCAAGGAAAAACTGCCGGTCTCGATGTCGCTCGGCATCTGGATGACGCTGCTGACCTATCTGATCTCGATTCCGCTCGGCATCAGGAAGGCGGTGAAGGACGGCTCGCGCTTCGACACATGGACGTCGGGCATCATCATCATCGGTTTTGCGATTCCCGGATTTCTGTTTGCGATCCTGCTCATCATCCTGTTCGCGGGCGGATCGTTCTACGACATCTTCCCGCTGCGCGGGCTGACATCGGACGGCTGGTCGCAGTTTCCCTGGTACTGGAAGATCATCGACTATTTCTGGCACCTGACGCTGCCGCTGATCTCGATGGCGCTCGGCGCGTTCGCGACCATGACGCTGCTGACCAAGAATTCGTTCCTCGACGAAATCCGCAAGCAATATGTCATCACCGCGCGGGCCAAGGGATGCAACGAGCGGCAGGTGCTTTACGGACACATTTTCCGCAACGCCATGCTGATCGTGATCGCTGGTTTCCCCGGCGCGTTCATCCATGCGTTCTTTTCCGGATCGCTGCTGATCGAAACGATCTTTTCGCTCGACGGGCTCGGCCTGCTCGGCTTCGAAAGCGTTTTGAACCGCGATTATCCGGTGGTGTTCGGCACGCTGTTCATCTTTTCGCTGGTCGGTCTCGTGGTGAATCTGATTTCCGATCTCGCCTATATGTGGGTCGATCCGCGCATCGATTTCGAGGCGCGAGAAGCATGACTCTCACAGCGCCGCCCATCGAGACGACGACGCAGTCCCCGCTCGGCGAAGCGGTGCCGATGACGCGCCACCCGACCGGCATGTCGCCGCTCAACAAGCGCCGCTGGCAGAATTTCAAGGCCAACAGGCGCGGCTACTGGTCGTTCTGGATTTTCATGGTGCTGTTCGTCGTCTCATTGTTTGCCGAACTGATCGCCAACGACCGCCCGCTGCTGATCAAATTCGACGGACGGCTTTATTTCCCTACCTTCGTGACCTATTCGGAGACGACATTCGGCGGGGATTTCGAAACCGCTGCCGACTATCGCGACCCTTACCTGCAGAAGCTGATCGCCGACAAGAAAGGCACCATTCTCTGGCCGCCGATTCGCTATTCCTACGACACGCACAATCTCGATCTTCCGACCCCTGCGCCTTCGCCGCCGACATGGATGCTCACGGAAGCGCAATGTAAATCCGTGGTCGAGAAGAAGGGCCTGAAAAGCTGCCGCGATCTCGAATACAACTGGCTCGGTACCGACGATCAGGGACGCGATGTCGTCGCGCGGCTGATTTACGGCTTCCGCATTTCCGTGCTGTTCGGTCTCGCGCTGACGATCGTCTCGTCCGTCGTTGGCGTCGCCGCGGGCGGCATTCAGGGCTATTTCGGCGGCTGGATCGATCTCGCGTTCCAGCGGCTGATCGAGGTGTGGACGGCGATCCCTTCGCTTTATCTGCTGCTCATTCTGTCCTCCGTGCTCACGCCGGGGTTCTTCGTGCTGCTGGGAATCCTGCTGCTGTTCTCGTGGGTGTCGCTGGTCGGCCTCGTGCGCGCGGAATTTTTGCGCGGGCGCAATTTCGAATACATCATGGCGGCGCGGGCGCTCGGCGTTTCGGACCGCATGATCATGGTTCGGCATCTCCTGCCCAACGCGATGGTCGCGACCATGACGTTTCTGCCGTTCATCGTCTCGTCCTCGGTGATGACGCTGACGGCGCTCGATTTCCTCGGCTTCGGCCTGCCGCCCGGTTCGCCCTCGCTGGGCGAATTGCTGTCGCAGGCCAAGGCGAACATTCAGGCGCCATGGCTCGGCCTGTCGGGATTTTTCTCGGTCGCGATCATGCTGTCGCTTCTGATCTTCATTGGCGAAGCGGTGCGCGACGCGTTCGATCCGCGCAAGACGTTCGGGTGAGGGCGATGGACGCAACCAGCGAACCTCTTCTCGATGTCCGCGACCTTTCGGTGGCCTTCCGTCAGGGTGGCAATGTCTCGACGGCGGTGGACCGCATCTCGTTCTCGATTCAGCGCGGGCAGTGCGTGGCGCTGGTCGGCGAATCCGGATCGGGCAAGTCCGTCAGCGCTCTCTCTGTGCTCAAGCTTCTGCCGTATCCGACGGCATCGCACCCGTCCGGTCGCATCCTGTTCAAGGGCCGCGATCTTCTGGACATGAGCGAGAACGACATCCGCAGCGTGCGCGGCAATGACATCTCGATCATCTTTCAGGAGCCGATGACCTCGCTCAATCCGCTGCACACGATCGGGCAGCAGCTCGGCGAGGTGATCCAGCTTCACAGCGGCGCACGCGGCGCGCAGGTCCGCGCGCGTATCATCGAATTGCTGACCCAGGTCGGCATTCCCGATCCGGAAACGCGGCTTGCCTCCTATCCGCACCAGCTCTCCGGCGGCCAGCGCCAGCGGGTAATGATCGCGATGGCGCTCGCCAACTCTCCAGACTTGCTGATCGCGGACGAGCCGACCACCGCACTCGATGTGACGGTGCAGGCGCAAATCCTCAAACTGCTTGCCGATATCCGCACCCGGCTCGGCATGAGCATGCTGTTCATCACCCACGATCTCGGTATCGTGCGCCGCATCGCCGACATCGTCTGCGTGATGAATCACGGCAAGATCGTCGAGCACGGTCCGGTCGAGCGGGTGTTTACCGCGCCTGAACATCCTTACACCAAGGCTCTTCTTGCTGCCGAGCCGAAGCCCGATCCCGCGCCGCCGCAGCCCGCGGCGCCGGTGGTGATGCAGTCGGACGATCTGAAAGTGTGGTTTCCGATCAAGCGCGGCCTGCTCCGCAAGACGGTCGGTCATATCAAGGCCGTTGACGGCGTCAGCGTCGCGGTGCGCAAGGGCGAGACGCTCGGCGTTGTCGGCGAATCCGGTTCGGGCAAGACCACGCTCGGGCTCGCGCTGCTGCGTCTGATCTCCTCAGACGGACCTATCGTGTTTCTCGGCAAGAACATTCAGGGCCTGCGATTCCGGCAGATGCGTCCAAACCGCCGCGACATGCAGATCGTGTTTCAGGATCCGTTCGGATCGCTCAGCCCGCGTATGGCGGTCGGCGACATCGTCGCCGAGGGATTGAGCGTGCACCAGCCGTTATTGTCACGCGAGGAGCGCGAGGCGCGTGTGGTCAAGGCCCTGAGCGACGTCGGCCTCGATCCGCAGACGCGATTCCGTTATCCGCACGAATTCTCGGGCGGCCAGCGCCAGCGCATCAGCATCGCGCGCGCGGTCGTTCTGGAACCGAGCTTCGTCGTGCTGGATGAACCGACCTCGGCGCTCGACATGCTGTTTCAGGCGCAGATGGTCGACCTTCTCCGCGATTTGCAGCGCAAGCGCGATCTCACCTACATGTTCATCTCACATGATCTGCGCGTGGTGGCCTCGCTTGCGAGCAATCTCATCGTGATGCGCCACGGCAAGGTGGTGGAGCAGGGCGTGGCGCAGGACCTGTTCAGGAATCCGAAGACGGATTACACCCGCGCGCTGTTCGCAGCGGCCTTCAACATCGAGGCGGCGCCTGCGGGACAGGATAGTTTGTAGAATTACCTGTCCTGCGTGATTTCTTTCGGTTTGGCGCTCCGCATTATCCCATCCGTTTCACGCATGAAAGTTCGCTCCCCGCCGCGCGGATGCGGGCGAGCGCCTCTTCGATCGGCTCGATCGCCGTCATCATGTGATGTGCGTTGGCGTGAACGATGGTTGTGCCATCGCGCGCGATGGCGACGTGACCTTTCCAGAACAGCAGATCGCCGCGCTTGACGTCCCCGACCGGAACCGCCGTTCCCAGCGCGGCCTCCTGCATGTCGCTGTCGCGCGGCGCATTGATGCCTGCCGCCGCAAGTGAAACCTGCACGAGACCCGAGCAGTCGATGCCGAGCGCCGTCTTGCCGCCCCACAGATACGGTGTGCCGGTAAATCTCTCGGCGACCGCGACGAAATCTTTCTCACGCGCGTCGAGCGGCGCGACGTGTTGAGCGGGAACGTAATGCCTCTGGCCTGTGATCGCGAATCCATTCTCGTGTTTGACGATTTCGACACGCGCCCCGAGCGGAAGCGCCTCGGCGGGCGGCAGCTTGATCGAGGGACCGGGAAACGCAAACGTCCGCTGCACGATCACCTTGTGACCGGGCTTGCTGCGCAGCGACACCAGCGAGAATTCCGGCAGCCAGCCGACATAGTTGTCGGCATGAAGCTGTCCCCACGCCCAGCCCTCGCCGTTGCGATCATAGATCGTGACCCGCTCGCCCTTCAGCGCCTCCGTCTCCAGCGGCGCATCGTGCGAAGGCTCGCGGCGCACCGGCGCTATGGGATCGATGACTTCGCACTCCTCGCCTTCGACAAAGCGATCAGCCTGCACCCTGCCTTCGAGATGCTTCGCGGCGAGATCGGGCCGCGCGGGTGTCAGCCTGCGGTCATGGGTCTTCGCGTCAGCCATAGCGTTCGCCCAGAAGCTTGTAGATGGCGCGCGCGGCTTGGCATTCGCCGCCCTCGGGCCGGGCCGGCTTCGCGGATGGCGTCCAGCCGTAAATATCGACGTGCAGCCAGCTTTTCGCGGCTTCGACGAAGCGCTGCAAAAACAGCGCGCAGGTGATCGAGCCGGCGAAGCCGCCGGACGGCGCGTTGTTGATGTTGGCGATTTTCGAATCCAGCCACGCATCGTAAGGCGGCCAGAGCGGCAGCCGCCACAGGGGATCGTTCTCCTGCATCGCATGGCGCGCGACATCGGCGGCCAGCCTCTCGTCATTGGTGTAGAACGGCGGCAGATCGGGACCGAGCGCGACACGCGCCGCGCCGGTCAGGGTGCCAAGGTCAATCAACAGATCGGGCTTCTCCTCATCCGCCAGTGCCAGCGCATCGGCCAGCACAAGACGGCCTTCGGCGTCGGTATTGCCGATTTCGACGCTGAGGCCCTTGCGCGATTTGAAGACATCGAGCGGCCGGAAGGCATTCCCGGCAACGGCGTTCTCCACCGCCGGGACCAGCACGCGCAGGCGCACCTTCAGCTTCGCGTCCATGATCATTTGTGCCAGCGCCAGCACATTGGCCGCGCCGCCCATGTCCTTTTTCATGATCAGCATGGCGCTCGACGGCTTGAGATCGAGACCGCCGGTGTCGAAACACACGCCCTTGCCGACCAGCGTGATTTTGGGATGCGTCTCGTCGCCCCATGAAAAATCGATCAGCCGCGGCGCGCGGGGCGACGCCATGCCCACGGCATGAATCAGCGGAAAATTTTGCTTCAGAAGATCATCGCCGACGATGCAGCGATAGCTTGCGCCATGCGCGATCGCGAGATTTTCCGCCGCCTGCGCCAGTTCGTCCGGTCCCATGTCGTTGGAGGGCGTGTTGATGAGATCGCGCGCCAGCGCTGCGCCCTTCGCCATGCGTGCGATATCGGCGATGTCGACGCCGTCGGGCGGCACCAGCCGCGCGTCGCAGAAATCAACCTTGCGATAGCGGTCGAAACGGTAGCTGCCGAGGGCGAAGGCGAGCGCGGCGAGCCGTGTGTCGTGCGGCACATTTGCGAAACGATACACGCCTTTGGGCAGGAGATTTGGCAACTGGCCGGGACGGAAACGGTCGGCCCACGCGCCGGGCTTTGACTCCGGGCGGTCTTCGAGGCCGAACAGCACATGCGCGATGCCGCCTTGCGCGTCCGGAAGCAGCAGATGTTTCCCGGCCTTGGCCGTGAACCCGCTCGCTCTGGCGAAAACCTGCGCGGGACCGGGCAGTGCCGACAGCACGGTTTCGAGACTGGATTTGGTGACGAAGCTGATGGGGATGGCGGAGGCGGAGGTATCGGTTTCGAAAACGGCGGTCATGAAGGTCTCGGTTCCGGCGGGGTGAGGCTCATTATAGCAGCGCGAATGGATGCGCGCAGAGGCGGAATTAACCTCTCATTAGGGTTAACACTTTACTGATGGGAGCCAAGATCGGCACTTTCGCCGCCATTTACGAGCGTGCCATGCGTCATTCGTCCCATTCTTCGTCCGGTCTGGTCCGGCTTCTCGGGTCCGTCGCCGCCACCGCGCTTGTCGCGGTGAGTCTTGGCGGCTGCCAGACTCTCGGCTCTCCCGATATCACCGGTGCGCTCGGCGCCAAGGCGGAGATGACGCCGCAAGCGGCGGACCCGGCGAAATCCGTCGAAGCGCTGGGCGAACGATATCGCGCCAATCCGCGCGATGCGGATGCCGGTGTGCGCTATGGCAATGCCCTTCGTGTCAACGGCCAGCGTCAGCAGGCCGTCGCCGTGCTCGAGCAAACGCTTCTGGCCAATCCGAGCAACAAGGTTGTGCTCGGCGCCTATGGCCGGGCACTGGTCGATAACGGAAATTACCAGCTCGGCTTCGATACCCTGACCAAGGCGCATACGCCGGCCAATCCCGACTGGCGCATCCTGTCCATTCAGGGCACCGCGCTCGATCAGCTCGGCAATCACGAGGATGCGCGCCGCTATTACGCCAGCGCGCTCAAGCTTGCACCGGGCGAGCCTTCGGTGCTGTCAAATCTCGGCCTGTCTTACGTGCTGACCAAGGAACTGCCCAAGGCGGAAACCACGCTGCGTCAGGCCTATGAGCGCAATCCCGGCGACGCGCGGGTGCGGCAGAATCTCGGTCTCGCCATCGGTCTTCAGGGCCGGTTCGCGGAAGCCGAGGCGATGGTGAAGGCCGATCTGCCCCCGGACGAAGCGGCGGCGAATGTCGCCTATCTCAAGCAGATGCTGGCCGGCAACGGCGATCCGCGCCGTACCGGCCCGCGCACCAGCGCGGCGGATGCGCCGGCGCGCTCCTGACACTCATTTCCATGATTGAGGATTGCAGATGACGCCGCGCGCTTTGCGCGGCGGCGGCAATCAGTTCATGTAACTGGAAATTTTGATGCCGGTCGGCCCGAGAATGACAACGAACAGGACGGGCAGGAAGAATACGATCATCGGCACGGTCAGTTTCGGCGGAAGACTCGCCGCCTTCTTCTCTGCCTCGTTCATGCGCATGTCGCGGTTTTCCTGCGCCATGACCCGGAGTGTCTGGCCGAGCGGGGTGCCGTAGCGTTCCGACTGCATCAGCGCCATACACACCGATTTCACGCCTTCAAGGCCGGTGCGCTTTTGCAGGTTTTCATAAGCCGTCTTGCGGTCCTGCAGATAGGACAATTCGGCGGTGGTGAGAGTGAATTCCTCAGCCAGCGGCACTGATTGCGAGCCGATTTCCATGCTCACCTTGCGGAACGCCGCCTCGATCGACATGCCGGATTCAACGCAGATCAGCAAAAGATCGAGCGCGTCGGGGAAGGCCCGGCGAATCGACAGCTGCCGCTTGCTGATGGCGTTCTTGAGGAACAGCATCGGTGCTTGCATGCCGGCCCAGGTCGCGGCGAGGCAGATGCCGATTTTCACGGCCATCGACTGCTGCATGTGAGTGATGACGAACATGTAAAGCACTGAAGTCAGCAGGAATACGATCGGCGTAACCATGCGGAAGAACAGGAAGGTCACGTAGGGCGCGTGGCCGCGATAGCCGGCCATCACCAGTTTTTCCCTGGCTTCTTCCTGCGCCACCCATTTTGTGAGGTTGAGGTCCTCGACCACCTTGCGCACCAGCTGTCTTGGGCTCTGCCGCAGCACGACTTTTTCAACGCGGTTCATGCGTTCACGCTCGCGCAGGCGCATCCGTTCGCGTTCGTTCGCGACGGCCTTCATGCGCTTGGAGAGACCGTTGTCGGCCATCAGCGGAGAGACGAATGCATAAACCGTCGCGACGGCGGCGACGGCCGCGAGCAGCATCGTCATGAAGCGGGCGTCATGGAATTTCTCGATCAGAAGGTCCAGCATGGTGCCCCGTCAGAAATCGAAGTTGATCATTTTCTTCATCACGAAAATGCCCGTGGTCATCCAGACCGCGCAGCCCGCCAGCATCAGACGCCCGGTCGGATGCGTCCAGAGCAGCGAGATATAGTCGGGTGACATGATGTAGACCATCAGCATGACCAGTGGAGGCAGCGAGCCGATAATGGCGGCGGATGCTTTCGCTTCCATCGACATCGCCTGAATCTTCGCCTTCATTTTTTTGCGTTCGCGCAGAACTTTTGAAAGGTTGCCGAGTGCCTCCGACAGGTTGCCGCCGGATTTGGTCTGGATCGCGATAACGATGCCGAAGAAGTTGGCCTCCGGCAGCGGCATGCGCTCGTACAGCTTCTGGCAGGCTTCGCCGAGCGGCATACCGATGCTCTGGGTTTCGATGATCGCACGAAACTCGGAGCGCAGCGGTTCGGGCGCGTCGGCGGTGACCACCTTGAGCGAATCGAACAGCGGCAGTCCGGCCTTGATGCCGCGCACGATGATGTCCACGGCGTCCGGCAGCGCGTCGATGAATTTCGCCTCGCGCCTTTTCTTGAGAAAGCTGAGAACCCAGCGCGGCAGGCCAAGACCCGCGGCAAGCCCGAAAACCAGCGCGGGGATTAATCCGGCGTGAGCCAGATAAGTCACGAGAAATGCGAACAGGCCCAGTGCGCCAGAGCCGACCATGAATTGCTGCTTGGTGATGTCGAGGCCCGCTTGCGTGATGCGAGTCGAAATCTGGACGTTTTTCGCTTTCTTGTGGCGCTGTTCGACTTCCTTGAGCGTTTCCTCGACCTGCTCGCGGCGGGAGCGCTGCTGGCTACGGTCGAGGCGCCGCGTGGGTTCGGGCCGCGCAAACGATTCGCGCCGCTTTTCGGCTTTTCTTTCGCCGGACAGCAGGGGATAGAGGAACACCCAGGCGAGGCCGCCCAGGGTGACCGCGGACATGAAGGCGATGGCAAGGGTCTGCATCCTCACGGCTCCTAATGGGGGTCGGGAGCTTCGGCGGCGTCGAGCGCCGCGGCGAGCCGTTTTTCCTCACCGAAATAGCGGGCCCGGTCCCAGAAGCGCGGCCGTCCGATACCGGTCGAGCGATGCTGGCCGAGAACATTGCCGTTGATGTCTTCGCCCATCAGATCAAAGACGAACAGATCCTGCGTGATGATGGTATCGCCTTCCATGCCCATCACTTCGGTGATGTGGGTAATGCGGCGCGAACCGTCGCGCAGGCGCGCGGCCTGAATGATGACGTCGATGGAGGCGCAGATCATTTCGCGGATGGTGCGCGAGGGCAGCGAGTAGCCGCCCATCGTGATCATGGATTCGCAGCGCGACAGCGCTTCGCGCGGGTTGTTGGCATGCAGCGTGCCCATCGAACCGTCATGGCCGGTGTTCATCGCCTGCAAAAGATCGAACGCTTCGGGTCCGCGGACTTCGCCGACGATGATGCGTTCGGGGCGCATACGCAGGCAGTTGCGGACAAGATCGCGCATCGTCACCTGGCCCTCGCCCTCGATGTTCGGCGGGCGGGTTTCGAGGCGCACCACATGCGGCTGCTGCAGCTGAAGTTCGGCGGCGTCCTCGCAGGTGATGACGCGTTCGTCATGGTCGATGTAGTTCGTCATGCAGTTCAGCAGCGTGGTTTTGCCGGAACCGGTGCCGCCGGAGATCAGCACGTTGCAGCGGACACGCCCGATGATCTGCAGGATCTGCGCGCCTTCGGGCGTGATCGAGCCGTATTTGACGAGCTGATCGAGCGTCAGCTTGTCCTTCTTGAATTTGCGGATGGTGAGCGCGGGGCCGTCGATGGCCAGCGGCGGCACGATGGCGTTGACGCGGGAACCGTCGGCGAGGCGGGCGTCGCAGATCGGCGATGATTCGTCGACGCGGCGGCCGACCTGGCTGACGATGCGCTGGCAGATATTGAGAAGCTGCTGGTTGTCGCGAAAGCGGATGCCGGTTTTCTGAATCTTGCCGCCGACTTCGATAAAGACCGTGCCGGCGCCGTTGACCATGATGTCGGCGATATCGTCGCGCGCCAGCAGCGGCTCGAGCGGTCCGTAACCGAGAACGTCGTTGCAGATATCGTCGAGCAGTTCTTCCTGCTCGGCGATCGACATCACGATGTTCTTGATCGCGATGATCTCGTTGACGATATCGCGGATTTCCTCGCGCGCCGATTCGGCGTCGAGCTTGGCGAGCTGCGCGAGATCGATGGCCTCGATCAGCGCGCCGAAGATGGTCGCCTTGACCTCATAATAATTGTCGGAGCGCCGGCTTTCGGAAGCGATCGGCGGGGGTGGCGCGCGGGTCGGGGCTATCGGCGGCGAAGCGACCGCAGGGGTGGCTGCGGGAGCGCGCGGCGCCGGCGCGGCATCGGGCCTGCTCACAGGCGGCGATGTCCGGACGTCGGTGTCTCCTCCGGTGCGCTTACCAAACACGATAATACCTCACGCGATACTTACTTGGCCCGCAGCTTTCCGAGCAGCGGAGACAGGAACGAACTGCGGTTCTTTTTCGTCTCGCCGCGTCCGGTCAGGCGCTGGGCGATCTGCAGAAACATTTCAGTGATGCGGTTATTGGCGGCGATCTCCGCGATCATCTGGCCGTTATTGGCAGCCGAGCCGAAAATCTGCGGTTCGAACGGGATCGAGACGATCGGCTGGCTTTCGATGGCCTTGGCGAATTCGCCGGTGTTGATTTCGGGGCGCTTGGGCACGCCGACCTGATTGAGGCAGTACAGCGGCGGCCGGTCGTTGGGGCGCGCCGCCTTGAGCATGTCGTACATGTTCTTGGCGTTGCGCAGATTGGCGAGATCCGGCGCGGCGACGATCAAGATGTCGTCGGCGCCAATCAGGGCGCGGCGCGTCCAGCCCGACCATTGATGCGGCACGTCGAGCACGATGCAGGGCATGGTCGTCCGCAGGGTGTCGAAGATCGCGTCGAACGCTTCGGTGCCGAAATCGTACACACGATCCAGCGTCGCCGGGGCGGCGAGCAGGTTGAGATGGTCGGTGCATTTCGACAGCAGACGATCGAGAAACGCGGTATCGACGCGATCGGGAGAGAACACCGCATCCGCGATGCCCTGCGGCGGGTCCTGATTGTAGTCGAGGCCGGCGGTTCCGAAGGCGAGATCGAGGTCGGCGACGACCGAATCGAGCGCGAGATCGCGGGCGATGGCCCAGGCCACATTATGCGCGATGGTGGAAGCGCCGACACCGCCCTTGGCGCCGACAATGGCAACGATCCGGCCGACGGCCTTGGTCTCTGGCGTGGAAAACAATCCGCAAATCGAGCGGACCATGTCGAGCGGGGCGACCGGCGCGATCAGATAATCGCTGACGCCCCGCCGCACCAGTTCACGGTAAAGGGTCACGTCGTTGACGCGGCCGATCACGACGACGCGGGTGCCTGCATCGCAAACGGCGGCGAGCTGGTCGAGGCCGCCCAGAATGTCGCCGCGGCCCTCGGTTTCCAGAACGATCACGTTCGGCGTCGGCGCGGTGCGATAGGCCTCGATGGCAGCGGCCATGCCGCCCATCTGGATTTTGAGATGCGCCTTGCCGAGGCGGCGGTCCTCGCCGGCTGCCTGCACGGCGGCGGCGGTTTCGACGGTTTCGCAAAACGCCTGGACGGAGACGCGCGGAGCCGGAGCGATGTGCTCGTCCGCCATGGCGACCTGATCGCCGTCCATATTCTGTTGTGCGTAGCTGATCATTTGCCCGTTTCGCTCAATTTGGCCTTGTCGGCGTCCGGATAATCCGTCGCGGTTGTCGTGCCCTTGCGATACTTCTCGAAGGCTTCGGTGCGGCGCGTCGAGTTCGACGGTGTTTCCGCGCGCGGCTGCACGAGATCGGCAGGGTTATCCACCATGGCGGCGAGGTTGCGCTGATTGGCGCAGCCGAAATTGTGATACTCGCGGTTTTCCAGATAGCTCTTGTTCTTGATCGAAGGGCCGAGATCGTCCGGCCACAGGCCGCAGGGGCCGGCATCCGCCATGATGCGCGGATAGCTGACACGGACGGTCGCGAACTGCCGCGGATCCATGGGCTGATAGCTGCGCACGATCACGCCGCGCGGCGGGATGCCGGCGCTGGTGAGAAGCGCGCGCACTTCACGCGCCGAATCGGCGGCCATGCGCGCGTTGGGCGTATTGACCGGGGTTTCGATGATGATCGCGCCGGTGCCCTCGCGCAGCCATTGCTGCGACAGGCCGATGATGTCGGCGCGCTGCGGCGATGTCAGGCCGCCGCGCTGGCGGCCGACGAAAATTTCCGTCGTCTTGCTGGCTTCCTGAATCACGATCGGGTGCCGCAGGCGGTAGTCGCCCGGAAGCGCGCCGGTCGCGATCTCCACTTCCTGGCTGGGATGCGTGCACGCCCCAAGTGTCGCGGAAAGCATCGCCAGCAGGGTTGCGGCGCGAAGGCCGGTCGCGAGGTTTGAGATAGGTCTGGTCATCGATAGGTCCTGTCCGATCTCAATCCGTGATGAAGCCGTATTTGCCGCGATAGGTCAGATCGCGATTGGCGCGCGGCGGCACGCCATAAATGCGGGTGAGGTTGCCGAGCAGCACGGTCTGCGGATCGGATGCCTCGGCAAAGCCGTCATCCGGCCGCGACAGATCCTTCTGCGCTACGGCGCGCACGATGTAAGGCGTGACCAGGACCATCAGCTCGGTCTGGTTGTTGACGAAGTCGCGGCTGCGGAACAGCGTGCCGAGCACCGGCACCTGCGCAAGGCCGGGCAGACCGTTGATCGCCTGCTTGGTCTGTTCCTGAATCAGGCCCGCCATCGCCATCGAACCGCCCGAGGGGATTTCCAGCGTGGTTTCGGCGCGGCGGGTCTTGATCGAGGGAATGGTCAGTCCGTTGATGGACACCGAATTGTCGTTCGAAACTTCCGACACTTCGGTCAGCACGCGAAGGCTGATTCGTCCCTCGGTGAGAACGACCGGAGTGAAATTGAGCGAAATGCCGAATTTCTTGAAGGAAATCGAAGGCTGACAGGGTCCGCTGCCGCCGGCCGATGTGGTTTGACAGGTGATGCCGGTCGGGATCGGGAATTCGCCGCCGGAGATGAAGGTCGCGGATTCACCGGAAATCGCGGTCAGATTCGGTTCGGCCAGCGTGCGGATCACGCCGGCGCTTTCCATGGCGCGCAGGGTTGCGGTCACCGAGGGCACGCCGTTGGTGCTGCCGAAATTGCCCGTGAGAGCGTTATTGGCGACAAGAGGCTGGCCGAGCGCGGTGAACGGATTTGCATTGTTGAATTTCACGACCGCGGTGCCGTAGTTCAGGTTCGCGCTGAGATCGACGCCAAGCTGCTTGATGATGCTGCGCTGGACTTCGGCCAGGGTCACTTTCAGCATCACCTGATCGCGTCCGCGCACGATGATGCTGTTGACGACGTGATCGATGCCGCCGACCAGACGCGCGGCGAATTCCACTGCCTGCTGGGCTTCGGCCTGGTTCGATGCCGTGCCGGTCAGCACGACGCCGTCGCCGAGGCCTTCGATCTGAATGTCCGATTGCGGCATGGTCTGGCGGATCGCCGCGCGGATGCCGTTGAGATCGCGCGTCACCGCGATATCGTAGGCTGAAATCTGCTGACCTTCGGAATCGAAGAACACAATGTTGGTCTGGCCGACCGAGGCGCCGATGATATAGGCCCGCCGGGATGAGCGAACCACGGCGTTGGCGATCTTGGGATCGGCGACAAGCACGTCCTTCACTTCGCGCGGCAGGTCCACAACGATGGACTTGCCGATTCCGAGCGCGAGCGGCTTGGCGTTGAGAGCACCCGTCGCGATGTTCGCGGGTTCGGCGCGATAATCGCTTGCGATCACCGGCGACAGTGCGGGATTGAGGGTGAGCGCCGAAACTGCCGCGAATGAGAGCGCGCGGACGAAGCTTGTTCGCACAAAATGGCAGGTTTTCATACGCTTGACTTCCCACTTCACGTCGCGGCGGATCGCCCGCCGTGAGGGGATTTGACCAGCTATTCGTCAAAGCATGGTTAATGAGCGGTATCTAAATCGAGTTAATGAGATGTTTCCGGATCTTGGCTGCGCGCTGGCCGCGTTCGCCGGAACCGCCGCTCAGTGCAGCACGAAGCGCGCGAGGTCCACTCCCGTGATCCAGTCGGTCTGCGGGTAGATCATCAATGCGCCGATCGCCAGCGCGATGCCGTAGGGAATTCCGCTGTCCTTGCTGTGAAGGCGCAATAGCCAGTGCTGCGACCCCAGCGCGTAGGGGATCGGCAGTTCGCGGAACTGCATCATGGCGAAGGTGAGAGCCCCGCCGAACAGCGAGGCATAAACCAGATAGGGCATCAGATGGTCGAAGCCGAACCACAGCGCCGCCGCGGCCGCCACCTTGGCATCACCGCCACCGATCCAGCCCATCGCAAAGCAGGTGAAGGCGACGACGAGTACGGCAAGCCCCGCGCCCGTATGCATGGCGATGGCAGAGAGCGGCATGCCGCTCAGAACGGCGAGGATGAAAAATCCTGCGATAAGGGCCAGCGAGACCTTGTTGGAAATGGTCATCGTGAACAGGTCGCTTGCTGCGGCAAATGCCATCAGCGCGGGAAACAGGAACAGACGGGCAAGATCGACGATCATGAAAGGGCCGGGGCTGTTGCGGACGGGGCCAATCTAGAGTGCGAAGGTGAACAATCGTAAAACGAAATTCACCGGATGCTCACGATCCGTGCCGCCGATGCCAGGAGCGGGAGAAACCGGGGGTGACGCAAAAAAGAAAGAGGCTTCGGTTTCCCGAAGCCTCTTTCTCGAACAACACGGTCTCGCTTACTTGAGCGAGGTGTTGATGTCGCCGAACTTGGTGTTCAGCGTGGTGCCGAGCGTGTTCACAGCGGCGATGATCGCCAGAGCGATGCCGGCAGCGATCAGAGCGTACTCGATCGCGGTGGCGCCGGATTCGTCCTTGACGAAACGAGAAACGAGCTTGGTCATTCATAACTCCATGGAGGGACGTGGTGAGTAGGTGGCTGTCGAACTAGAGGCGGCCTTGAGGTGTTCATCGTGGCCGGCTGGAACCTAGGGGCTGCCGAATTTCCGCGCAGTTAATTTGACTGTGAAATGCTTATCTATCTGGTTCTTTTTGCAAGGAGCGGCAGAGCGCACTCACCAGAAACTGATAATCCGGCAGACCAGCATCACCCAGGACAGGAAAAGTGCGGCACAGACAAGTCCCATCGGTTCAAAGCCAGGCAGATCGGCGCGCGGGAAAGGTCGTGACCTGGAGGGCGTATGGTTCATAGACGGTAACCGGGATCAGTGACACGCAAAACAAAAGAGGCTCCGGTTTCCCGAAGCCTCTTTTTCGAACAACACGGGATCGCTTACTTGAGCGAGGTGTTGATGTTGCCGAACTTGGTGTTCAGCGTGGTGCCGAGTGTGTTCACTGCGGTGATGATCGCCAGAGCGATGCCGGCAGCGATCAGAGCGTACTCGATCGCGGTGGCGCCGGATTCGTCCTTGACGAAACGAGCAACGAGCTTGGTCATCAGATAACTCCATGGATAGGCGTGGCTGTCGAACTAAAGGTGGTCCAGAGGTGTAATATGCACCGTGGCCATGCCCGAACTTATGGAGGAGGAATTGCAGCGCGGTTAACTCGATCGCGTAAACTCCGGTGTTTCTGGCTGTTCCTACTCACGGTAAATGTGCCGTTAAGTTGCATGCGCGCTTTTCGTCACAGCATCGGGGCGCATGCGGCAAGCACTTTTGAAGTTCTCCAGAGGCCGGCACGGCTGGATTCATCGCCTCTTAAGCACAGCCGGATTACCACTGTTGTTAATGCCACCCGTGCGGTGGTTCGCAATTCCGCAGAGGTCATCAATGTCCGGCGCGCTGTTTCTCGAAGTTATTCATATGTGGGGTGAGACGATCCTGAAGATCGTCCCGGTGACGATCGTGCTCGCGCTGGTGTTCTCGGTGCTTTCCTATTTCTGGGCGTGCAACCCGGGCAATCCCTGGTGGCGCAAGAAAGAGCTGGTGACCGATCTCTGCTACTGGTTCTTCGTCCCGCTGATGGCGCGCGTGGTGCGGATCGGTCTTCTTGTTCTCGGTGCCTCGGTATTTTTCGGTATCAAGGATCCGGACGGATTGATCGCGTTCTACGACAACGGCCACGGGCCTCTGGCGACGCTGCCGCTGTGGGTTCAGGCCCTCCTGTTTCTGGTGGTGTCCGATTTCCTGCTCTACTGGACCCACCGCATGTTTCACAGCGGCGGGTTCTGGAAGTATCACGCGGTCCATCATTCGTCCGAGGAGCTCGACTGGATTTCGGCGGCGCGGTTTCACCCCGCCAACCTGTTTCTGGGCACGGTCGCGGTCGACGTCATTCTGCTCATGGCCGGCATTTCGCCGAACGTGATGCTCTGGGTCGGACCGTTCACGATTTTCCATTCTGCCTTTGTCCACGCCAATCTGAGCTGGACGCTTGGGCCGTTCCGCTACGTGATCGCGACCCCGGTTTTCCACCGCTGGCATCACACCGCGCTCGATCGCGGCGGCGACACCAATTTCGCCGGCACCTTTCCGGTCTGGGACATCATGTTTGGTACCTTCCGCATGCCGGAGGGCGAACTGCCCGACAATTACGGCGCGGAAAACGACGCTGTTCCCGCCAGCATCGAGGGGCAGATGGTCTATCCGTTCCGGCAACTCGTGCGCAGTTAAACGGGCTTTGTTTGCAGTTCATTCATGAATTAACGGCAGATTTGCCATATCGGCATGTGAGCCGTGTAACGGCCGTTCGCCGTGGTGTTGCGTAGAGAGTAAAGCGTATGAACAAGGCGCGTATTATCGTTCTCGCCATCGCCCTGGCGGCGGGCGGCGTTGCCGCCTACCTCGCGAGCGGTTCGGAACCGCGGCAGGTGGTCATCCAGGCTCCCGCCCTTCCGCACATGGAGACGACGGATGTGCTGGTCGCCAAGTCCGACATCCCGCTCGGCCAGACGGTCACCCCCGACGACCTGCAGTGGCAAGCCTGGCCCTCGACAACCGCAAGCTCGAATTTCATCCGCCGCAGCGACCGTGCCGATGCGATCAAGGATTTCACCGGTTCGATCGTTCGTTCGCCGATGATGGCCGGCGAGCCCGTTCGTGAAAACAAGCTGGTGAAGGGCGACGGCTCCGGCTTCATGGCCGCGATCCTGCCGACCGGCATGCGCGCCGTATCCACCGAAATCTCGCCGGAAACCGGCGCCGGTGGCTTCATCCTGCCCAACGACCGTGTGGACGTGCTGCTCTCCCGCAAGCAGAAGAACAACGATCCCAACGCGACCACGCCCGAGCTTATCACCTCGGACATCATTCTCAGTGATGTGCGGGTTCTGGCCATCGACCAGACGGTCGAGGAAAAAAACGGCCAGAAGGTCGTGGTCGGTCGCACCGCCACGCTTGAATTGAAGCCGCGGCAGGCCGAAGTCCTGACCCGTGCGCGCCAGAGCGGCACGCTGTCACTGGCGCTGCGCAGCCTTGTCGATGCCAACAAAGGTGCGGGCAAGCCCGACAACAGTGATGCCGACGATCGCCTCGTCACCGTTTTCCGCGGCAACGAGCGTGATATTTACAACTGCACGCCGAACTGCAAGCGGCGTCCGGGCGGCGAAGGCAGCTAGGCGGATCGGCGTCCCGCGCCGTCACGCACAAATCGCGATCGAACAAATCAAATAAAAACCGCTGCTTTGCGCGGGCGGAGTTTCAATCTTTTCTGCCGATACCGGTGTCGCTGCGGCCAGACGCCATCCGACGACTAGTTTCGGACGGCGGCGGCATGGTTAATCTATTCTGAACGGGTACCCGCGAGTTGTTCGCATCGGGCGCAAGCATTCGACAATCTATCTCGGTTAATCTCAATGGTAGGTATTTGATACTGTCCCTTGAGGATAACACGGATGTCTGAGGCTCTTCGCTCCGCGCTTCAATTTCGCGCGCTGGTGCGCCGCTTTTCCAGAAACCGCCGCGGCTCCGCAGCGGTTGAATTCGCGCTTATCGCGCCGATGTTCTTCGCGCTGATCTTCGCGATCATGGAAACCGCGATGGTTTTTTTCGCGGGTCAGATTCTGGAGACGGGCACGCAGGACACCGCGCGCATGCTGTTCACCAACCAGGCGCAAGGCAATGCGTGGGATCAGACCGCGTTCAACAACGATCTGTGCCAGCGCGTGCAGGTTCTGCTCGATTGCACCAAGGTTTACACCGACGTGAAGTCCTATCCTGCGGGTACGCCGGCCAATCTGACCGATCCGATCAATGCCCAGGGACAGTTCGTCGCCAATTTCACCTATTCGCCGCCGCCGCCCAACAGTTCGAACATCGTCGTGGTGCGATCCTATTATCAATGGCCGCTGTTCGTGACCGGGCTCGGCTATAACATTGCCAACATCGGCAGCGGCACCGACAACAGCAAGAAGCTCCTGGCGGCAACCGCTGCGTTCCGCGTCGAACCCAACGGCTCCTGAAGGGCGCATCATGCTTAAATTCGCAAAGCCGGTATCCAGCTTGCTGACGCGCTTCTCGCGCGATACGCGCGGTCTTGCCGCCACCGAATTCGCGATCATCCTTCCGATGATGCTGGTGATCTTCTTCGGTACCATCGAGGTCTCGACCGGCGTGGCCGTCGACCGCAAGGTGACGATCCTGACGCGCACCCTGTCGGATCTGATTTCCCAGGCGAGCTCGGTCAGCAACACGGATCTGACCAATGCTTTCACCATCGGCGCCTCGATCATGACGCCCTACTCGAGCGCACCCATCAAGGCGATCATTTCGCAGGTCTATATCGATCCGACCACGCTTCAGGGAAAGGTCAAATGGAGCACGGCATCCAACGATACGGCGCACGCCTGCAATGCGACGGTTAACGTTCCGACCGGCCTCGCCATCGGCGGGACCTATCTGATCATGAGCGAGGTCCGTTATAATTTTCAGCCGATGGTGGACATCAATTTCGGTACGCCGCCGACATTCACGCTCGGCGACACCACCTATACGCGTCCGCGTCAGTCCACCAGCGTGACCAATACAAGCGCGGCGGCCTGCACCTGATCGGACTGCTTTTTCCGTCGCGGCAAAACGAAAATAGAAACGCGAATAAAAAAGACCGCGCAGCGAGCGCGGTCTTTTTCCATTCATTGCACACAACGTCCGTACCAGAGCGTTCCGGTCCGTAACGAGCGTTAGATTTGCCCGTCACAGCGTTCGCGGCTAAAGCCGCGCCGAAATCAACCCGCAGCGCGGAGATTGTCGGCTGACGACTTGCCCGAACGGCGATCGGCGACGATTTCGTAGCTGATCTTCTGGCCTTCGCGCAGCGTTCCGAGGCCGGCACGCTCGACAGCGCTGATGTGAACGAACACGTCATTGCCGCCATCGTCGGGCTGGATGAATCCGTAGCCCTTGGTCGCGTTAAACCACTTCACTGTTCCCATGCTCACGTGGGGTAGTCCTCTCAGATAGATAGTTCAGAAACCCATTTCGTTTCAGGCGAAATGAGCCGGTGAGATCGAAATTTGGAAGAGGTCGTCAGCGTCAAACCGGCTGTACCGGTGGTGTGCTAATGTCGTCCGGCCGAAATTCGATAGGCCTCATATTATTCGAATTATGCTTACGAAACAATCCTGCCATGCGCGTTTTTTGGCTGCGTGAAACTGTCGCCGACATGACACGGCCGCGCTCGGCAAAAGCGCGGCCGGACCCTGCAGGAAAAGTTTAACGGCGGCGGAACTGACCGCCGCGAGGCGGTGCGCCGCGAGGCGCCGCGCCGCTCGGACGCTCGTCCTTGTGGCGGAAAATCAGCCGGCCCTTTTCCAGGTCGTAGGGCGACATTTCGATCGTTACCCGGTCGCCCGCGAGCGTTTTGATGCGGTTCTTCTTCATCTTGCCGGCGGTGTAGGCGACGATCTCGTGCCCGGCATCAAGCTGGACGCGGTAACGCGCGTCGGGGAGGATTTCGGTCACCAGTCCTTCGAACTGGATCAGCTCTTCTTTCGCCATATCGATCTCCAGAACGTCTTGCTGTTAGTGCTGCGGACGCTGATTGCGCTTGGGTTGATGTTTGGGGTGAGAGGGGCGGCTTTCCCGGTGCAGGAAAGCGACGCCCTGAATGCTGTCGCCTTTTCCCTGCGGCTTTGCATGAGCGTTGCCGCCCTGCGAGATCCGGCCCTGATCGTTGCGGCCATTCTCGTGCCGGTTCGATTGCGGTGCACCACCGCCCGGACGGCGCCGGCGCCGTGGACCCTTGGCTCCGGGTGCGCCATCGCTCGTGCGCGGTCCGGTGTTATGTCCATGTGGCCGGCCGCGCTGCGCCGCGGGTGTGGCGGGCGCTGCGGTGCGGTGCTGGCCGGGCGTGCGGCGGTCTTCCTTGGGCAGGGTCACACGGATCAGTCTTTCGATATCGCGCAGATAACCGAGTTCCTCGCCGCCGGCCACCAGCGAGATCGCCGTGCCGTCCGCGCCGGCCCGGGCCGTGCGGCCGATGCGATGCACATAGGTCTCCGGAATGTTGGTCAGGTCGTAATTGATGACATGGGTAATGCCGTCGACATCGATGCCGCGCGCGGCGATATCGGTTGCGATCAGGGTGCGGATCTCGCCGTTACGAAACGCGGCAAGCACCCGCTCGCGGTGGTTCTGCGACTTGTTGCCGTGGATCGCCTCGGCGGGAATGCCGGCCTTGACGAGGCTTTTGACGACCTTGTCGGCGCCGTGCTTGGTGCGGGTGAACACCAGCGCCCGGTTGACGGGTTCGGTTTTCAGCAGATCGGCCAGGATCGCCGGCTTGGCCGTATGATCGACCTGAATGACGCGCTGGGTGATGCGCTCGACCGTCGAGGACACGGGCGTCACCGCGACGCGCGCGGGGTCGCGCAGCATCTGATCGGCAAGATCGGCGATGTCCTTGGGCATGGTGGCCGAGAAGAACAGGGTCTGGCGCTTGGCCGGGATCTTGGCGACGATTTTGCGGATGTCGTTGATAAAGCCCATGTCGAGCATCCGGTCGGCCTCGTCCAGGACGAGGACTTCCACATGGGCGAGTTTCAGGGCGTTGCCCTGAACCAGGTCAAGCAGACGGCCCGGTGTTGCAACCAGGACTTCAACGCCTGGCATCATCGCGCGGACCTGCCGCCCCATCGGTACGCCGCCGATCGCGAGTGCTGAACTGAGCCGGATGTGGCGGCCATAGGCCTTGAAGCTGTCGAGAATCTGGCCCGACAATTCGCGCGTCGGTGAGAGCACCAGCACCCGGCAGGTCTTGGGCTGCGGCTTGATGCGGTTCTCGAGCATGCGATGCAGGATCGGCAGCGCGAAGGACGCGGTCTTGCCGGTGCCGGTCTGGGCAATACCGACGACGTCGCGTCCGGTCATGGCGATGGGGATGGTCTGGGCCTGGATAGGCGTCGGCGTGTGGTAGTTCTCTTCAGCAAGAGCACGCGAGATGGGATCGGCGAGGCCGAAATCCTTAAAAGAGGTCAAAAGAGTCACTTTCTATGAGTCATGGCGCGCGCCCGACTTGAGGTCAGGTACGTCCGGGTGTCTGGGACACCCGCGTGTCTGGGGCGTCGTTTCGGTTAGCTGAAGGGGCAAGCCAGAAACCGTTAATACGGGATCAGAACACGCGGCTCGCGGGGACCTGACGATTCTCAAGGTCGCGGCGAAGCTATGGAGCAAGAACGCGGCGCTTTCAAGGTTAAAAGCGGCTTATCCGGTGCGCTGGACCGGGTGCGATGCCTTCCTAAGGCCGAGGGAACGACGGCCGCCCCTCGCGGTTGGGTCCAAATGCAGGAGATTCCACGCAAAAACGGCCGGGACTACAGCAACTTCTTCCTCGCCGTGGTTCTGTTGGGACTGGTGGTCATGGTGGTGGGATTGATGATGGCCACCGCCCGGTCGCAATCTGTCCGGAGCAAGCCCCAGAATCCGGCATTCTCGATCCGCGGCCACGTCTCGAATGCCGGTTAATCCTGCTGTGGGAATGTTGCGGCCGGAGGGAACAAAACACCGGTGTTCGGCTTGGTTTGCTCAAGTCGGGGGATGTAAATTGCAGCCGTCCGGTTGATTGATGCGATTCCTGTCCTGCTTTGAGTTTGCCGCGCCCGTGGCGCATCCATTCCGTGTCACCAAGCCCGTGTCACCAAGCCGATGAGATTCCTTTTTCCCTTTGTAATCGAGTAGGCGCGTGGTTCGGGTCGGTATTCTCATCGTGTTGCTTGCGGCGATCGGAGCCGTGATCTCCGGCCTGGCCGCGTTTCGGGTTTACGATCAGGAATCCTCGATCGATCGCGCGGCGCTGACGCGCGAGGTCGATGTTCACGCCAGCCTTGTGCAGGAGCGGCTGAGCGAGCGTGAACTGCTGGCGCGCGTATCAATCGGGATCTTCCGGCCATCATCGGTCATCTCAGGCAACGCGCTGCAGCCGCTGCGGGCCTCGATCTATGCCTTCAAAACCGATTTCGTGGTGGCGGGCTGGGTTGCCCGCGTGCAGCCGGCCGATTTTGCTGCGGTGCAGGCCGAGCTGAAGCGGGCGGGCTTCCCCAATCCCGTCATCCGTAATTTCGACGATGCGCCGATGAACCTGTCCGCCATTCAGGAGCCGGTGGACATCGTGATGGATGTCGAGCCGCAAAACGAGAAGACCACGGTGTTTCTTGGCCGCATCGTCGACCGCAGTCCTATCGTCGGGCCGATGCTCCGGCAGGCGCTGGAAACCGGCGCGCCGGCTTCCTCCAACCCGATCGCATTGTTCGGGCAGCCAGGCGATCTCGGCATCGTTCTCGCCGCTCCGGTGACGAAAGAGGGCAGCAAGACGGTGATCGGTTTCGTCACCATCTCCTACCGGCTTGCTTCGTTGATGCTGACGGCCGACGACCTGTCATTGTTTACGGTCACCCTGACAGACCCCCGGTCCTCGGGCGACGAACTCGGTCTCGGTCCGAATGGCGGCGTCGATATTTTTCCCTCCGACGCCCGAACCTCGCAGCCGCTGATCCGCAGGGTGGCCTTCGGAGGCCGCGAATGGGTGCTGAACTATTACGCCAAGACCAATTCGGCGGCCCGCGCCCGCGAGCTCGCCTATATCGTGGCGCTGATCGGCCTTGCGCTGACCACCGTGGTATGTGGATTGTTCGGCTACGTGTCCTACAACAACGTCCGCCTGAGCCGGGAAGTGCAGGCCCGTATCGGTTTCGAGCGGCGGCTGACGGCGGTCATCGACGAACTCAATCATCGCGTCAAAAACATTCTGGCGGTAATCCAGTCGATCGTGACTCGCACCCTGCGGCACGGTTCGGATGTGGATGTCGCGCGCGAGTTGCTGATCGGCCGCATTCACGCGATGTCGAACGTGGTCACGCTGCTCAGCGACAGCCAGTGGCAGGGCGTCAAGCTGCGGGGGCTGTTCGAATCCCGTGCCATTCCCAACGCGGATCGCATCGCTCTCGACGGTCCGGACATCATCGTCAGCGCCCGCGCCGCACAAAGCCTGTCGCTGCTTTTTTTCGAATTGGCCTCGCATTCCGACGAGGGGTTGTCGCTGGTCGGCAAGCACCCGCACATCGTCGCCAAATGGTCCCTCACCGGCGAGGCTCCGGACACCATTTTCAATTTCCGATGGGAAGAGTTCAACACCAGCGTCGCAACGCGGCGGCCGGAAAGCGATTTCGGCATCGTGTTGCTCGATCGCGTGGCGCCGGAAGCGCTGGGCGGCACCTCGAAGCGCTATTTTACCGACGTCAGCTATGTTTACGAGCTCACCGCGCCGATGAGCACGGTGGTGGACGAGGATGAAATGAACCGTACTGGACGGCTTTCGGGTCCGGTCTAGGTTCCGGAAAGGTGCTTCGGCTTCTTTTCTTTTTTCGGGAATCCAGCGATCAGCTTCCACCGCCTCCACCGATGACGGCGCGGATGGTGCTGTCGGGACCGAAATCCTCGGCGCTGTCCACGTACAGCATCGCGCTCAATTTGGAGCGGGCGCGATTGACGCGGCTCTTGATGGTGCCGACGGCGCAGCCACAGATCGCAGCAGCATCCTCATAGGAGAACCCCGACGCTCCGACCAGAATCAACGCCTCGCGCTGGTCCTGAGGAAGCTTGTCGAGCGCCGCGCGGAATTCTTCGAATTCTAGATGCGAACTTTGCGCCGGCTGCGATTTCAGCGTTTTCGAATAGCTGCCTTCGGCGTCCTCGACCTCGCGCCGCCGCTTGCGGTAATCCGAGCGGAACAGGTTGCGCAGGATTGTGAACAGCCACGCCGACAGATTGGACCCGGGCTGAAACGAATCGATATTGGCGAGCGCGCGCACCAGCGTTTCCTGCACCAGATCGTCGGCGCGGTCGCTTTTGCCGCTCAGCGAAATTGCGAACGCACGAAGGCTCGGCACGGCCGCAAGAATGTCGTCACGAAGGGAATCTGTGAGGGGCATTAATCCCTCCCGGGTTTTTGTGCCGTTCCCTGAGCGGCGGATTCTGAGGAAGCCGCAGGCGCATCGAGTTGACGCAAAAGATCAGCGAAACGGTCGGGAATGCCCTGTTTGACAACGTCGTCATACATGGCGCGCAATTGGTGGCCGATCCGGGCCTGAATTTCAGCATTCAGGCCGCCGGTTTTGCCTGCCCCGGGCTTGCTGGCTGGAGGCTTACTTTCATTCATGATTGTATTCCATGTTTCCCCATGAGCTAAGTCTTTCATGTTTCTTTCGTTTTTTGGTTGACCCGGCTGCCTGAGCGAGCGTGTAGGCCGACAATGCCTGTCTCACCAGAAAGTTCCTGCGTCGTGGAACTTTTCTCGCTATCGGGCGTAGATAGGGTCGTGGCATCGGGAAGGGCCCCGGGTCGCGACTGAAAAATCTGGGGGCATGATTGTGCCGCTGACTACCGATTGGAGGGGGAATGTCCCGATCTCAGCTCGTTGCTGAACATCTGCCGCTTTTGCGCCGTTACGCTCGCGCCCTGACGGGCAATCAGGCGTCCGGAGACGCCTATGTCGCCGCCATGCTTGAGGCGCTGTTGCAGGACCAGACCCTGCTTGACGAAAGCAAGGGCGCGCGGGCGGGCCTGTTCAGGCTCTTCACTCAGATATGGAACTCGGTGTCGCTCAACGATGATGGCGACCCGGTCACGCCGGCTGCTTCGGAGCGGCGGCTGTCGAACATCACGCCTCTCGCGCGTCAGGCTTTTCTGCTGCTGTCACTCGAGGGTTTCTCCGAGGAGGAAGTCGCCTTTATCCTCGATACCGGCGTCGGCGAAGTACGCGCCCTGACCGACGCGGCGGGCCGCGAGCTTGCCGCCGAAATCGCAACCGACGTTCTCATCATCGAGGACGAAACCTTCATCGCGATGGACCTTGAAAGCCTGGTGCGAAATCTCGGCCATAACGTCATCGGCGTCGCGCGCACCCATACCGACGCCATCGCGCTGGCCAAGACCAAACAGCCCGGTCTGATCCTCGCGGACATCCAGCTTGCCGACGGCAGCTCGGGTCTTGATGCGGTCAACGAACTGTTGAAGACGTTCGAGGTGCCGGTGGTGTTCATCACCGCCTACCCGGAACGCTTCCTCACCGGCGAGCGTCCCGAGCCGGCGTTCCTGATCTCGAAGCCGTTCCAGCCGGCGATGGTGTCCGCTGTTGCCAGTCAGGCTTTGTTTTTTCAGCGCAATTCGCGCAACCGCAATCAGAGGGCGGTGGCGTCCTGAACCATCGTTACCTTTTAAGCGTGGCGCGATAAGCCGCGTGCTGTCGAACTGACCCGGATGCGTCGCATCCGGGTTTTTCTTTGCCGTCCGCGCCAGTTTATCTGGCGGCCGGAACCAATGGCTCAGCGCTTTGTTAAATCGACAATCACTCAGGCGAGTAACAGCCATGGTTCAGATCAGTTCGGGAGTATTGGGAGCGGCGGCCGCGGCGTTGGCTTTCGGCGCCGTTCATCTGGAAGTCGCCGCCGGCAACGATTTGCTCGGTCCGCGCAATCTCGTGTCATCGGAGCAGTCGTTTCAGGACGCTTCGTCGCGCGCATATGACGACACGGCGGCAAGCGTCAACCGCGCGGCCAAGGCCGATCGGGAAAGTGCGCCGGCGGCCGAGCATGCCGGCGTGACCATGTCCTTCCGTCTTGCGAATGTGCCAGCGACGTCGATTGTCACGCGGGTGCAAGCGCCGGCGGCCAGCGGATCGGCCCTGCGGATCGACAATCCGCAGGCGAAGAACATTCCGCCGCACAGCGGTTCGCGCATAGTGGCGTGCGAGCCATCGGTCAGCGTGCTGACGCCGGTGGCGCGGCAGCTTCAGCCCTCGCGCTGTGTGACCTGACCAAAGCGGCCAGTGAAAAGAAAAACTGAAAAAGGCGGCTTTCGAAGCCGCCTTTTCGTTTGGCTATTTGTCCTGTGATGTCTCATTGCCGCGATGGCGCTGTGCCATCAGGCCGATCGCAACGCCTGCGACGGCCAGGATCGGGATCAGCCTTTTCGCTCCGACTGTGCGCAAAACCTGCAAGCCCATCGCAAGGACCATCGGATCCGCTATTGCGGTCTGGAATGCGGATTTCTCTTCTGGCGGTTTGGGCAGCGGGCGGCGGTTTTTGCTGACCGCATAGCAGATCGTCGCGATCAGCGACGCGGCGAAAAACACGCCCCCTCCCGCGAGGCAGGCATAGAGCAGGCCGTAGCGTTCGAGCACGGCCACGAAGGCGGCGGCGCACAAGAAGCAGAGAGCGATAAAAAGAAAAAAGCCCGCCGCGGCGGCCAGCGACGTCAGCCGGACGGCATTGCCCGTCGCGTCCCTGATGTCGTCGAGCAATTTTTGCAACATTGGAACAGCCCTTGAATTGCCTGCCTGCCAATCGCTCGGCACAGAACGTTCATCAATTCCGCCGACTTCCGGCGTCTCGTCTCAAGTCCGCCGGTGTCGAGCCTCGGTCATGCTTAATGCGGCTAGCGCCGCCAAGTGAGGCCGATCAGAAGGCCGAGGCCGAGCGCGATACCGACTGCGGCAAGCGGCTTCTGATGAATGGCGTCCTCGAGCGAATCCTCAAGCGTGGCGGCAGCCTCGGAGGCGGCATCGAGTGCGGCGCTGCCCCGTGCGCTGGCTTCCGACATCGCCGAATCGACGCTGGCACGCGCCTGCTTGTAGCCCTGCCGGGCCTGCTTCTGGGCGGCGCCGGAAATGGTGTTGAGAGCCTCGGCGATCTGGTCGGCGAGGGCTGAAATATCGTTTTTCACGGAATCGACATCCTTCTGAAGGCGGTCATAGGCGGATTTACCGGCGTTTCTCATCGCGTCTTCACCATCGCTGCTCGACATAAAGGGACTCCTGAAAAGGAATAGGTGCTGCACAAACGTGACCGCAATGGGTTCGTTCCGCAATGCCCAATCTCGCAGGCGGCGGCATTGGGGCGCATTGACGGGTGTCAAATATCCTGAATTTGCAGGGGGATTTCCATATTTACCGTACTCGCGGAACTGCGGAGCCGCAGCCGTGTTGGTTAAACATCGGAAAGTGAAAGCCCTGCGGCAAGCTTCGGCGCAATTCGACGAAAATGCCGCATCGAAGGTCAACGTCGCGACAACCAGCGCTGCACGTGATGCGGCGCGTGATGTCGCGTGCCGGACTTTCGTTAAGCCTGTTGCCCTAGATCAGACGGGCTTTCCGGATGAGGTGATGTATCGGGTGACTCATGACGGGCATCGGACTGACAAACAGGTTTGTGGGAACGGCCGCTGTCGCCGCGCTATTGGCGTTCGGATCTCTTCCGGCGCATGCGGGAGATTTTTTCTCCTCGCTGTTCGGGGTCTTCGGCGCTGCGCCGCCATCGCCGCCCCCGCAGCCAAAGGCGCTGCCTTATGCTTCCGAGTCGTCGCCAGGCCCTGTTGATCCCGGCACGCCCAACAGCCCGCCGCGCATGGCCTCAAGCGGTACGGCTTTTTGCGTACGTACCTGCGATGGCCGCTATTTCCCGGTGCCGGCGACGGGCGGCCAGACCCGCGCGGCAACCTGCAAAAGCTTCTGTCCCGCCAGTGAAACTAAAGTCTATGTCGGTGGCTCGATCGACTACGCCACGTCCGCCGATACCGGCAAATCCTATTCGTCGCTTCCCAACGCATTCCGCTATCGCACCGAGCTTGTCGGCGGCTGCACCTGCAACGGCAAGGACAGCGGAGGCCTGGCCAAAATCAACATTCAGGACGATCCGACTCTGCGGAAGGGCGATCTCGTGGCCGGAGCGGACGGCGCATTGGCAGCCAGCGGCGGCGACAGGCGCAACGTCGCGGCTAACCACAGTGTGGCCCGTTCGACCCGGCTGCCCCTGACTCGCCTGCCGGTCGTTGCTGCGCAGTAGCGAAAAAGGAGAATGTGCGCTAAGCGTGCGACGCAAGGCGCGAAGGCTTCTTCAGTGGGATTGTCGTGGGCTGCGGTGTCACAGAAGATCAAAGCGGAACGGCAATAGTCATCCGTTTCAATGGATCTGATCGAGGCGGGGCGTCGAAGTGCTTTTGAGATCGACGGTAGGGGCGGCAACACGGCGGATGGTTCGGGCGACCGCGGCCGTTCTTGTGCTGGCATGGCCCAGCGTCGAGGTTGCCAAGGCCGGTCCGCGAGACTTTTTTTCGGTGTTGTTGGGCGGGAGTTCCGATCCAAAGCTGGCCTCGTCCCAGTCTTCGTCGTCCCAGGCTTCGTCGCAGGCGGTGCCGGATGCGAGCGGAGACTTTTTCAGCGATCTGTTCGGTCTGACACAGCCCAAGCGCGTGATCATTTCCCGTTCCAGCGATTCATTTTGCGTGCGCACCTGCGACGGCCGGTATTTCCCCGTGGTGGCGCGGAACGGGCAAAGCGCCGCGGACGCCTGCCACAATTTCTGTCCGGCCGCCGAGACCAAGATTTTCCGGGGCCCGTCGATCGACAATGCCTCGAACGAGCAGGGCAAGCTGTACTCGGCGATCCCAAACGCCTTTCGCTACCGCAATGAACTGGTGGATAATTGCACCTGTGGCGGCGCCGGCACGGGCGGGCTGGCCACGATCAAGATCGAGGATGATCCGACCCTGCGCCGTGGCGATATCGTTGCCAGTGCCGACGGCCTGATGGTGGTGGGCGATCGCGGGCGCAACAACGAACTGAAATTGTCGCCAGCGCCAGGTTCCGTTTCCGCGCAATACAAGCGCAAACCGGCGAAGGCCTCGCGCTAACTGTGTTCCTGAAAGGGAACCAACCCCCCCGCATTGTCGTTGAGTTTCACCGGGCCGCGCTGACACGCGCGGTTGTCCTGAAACTCATTGGCGAGGGGCCGACATGTCGTTGCTGATCAGTATTCTCATCACCTTCGTGGTGATCATTCTCGTGCTTTATCTGGTCAATATCCTGCCCATCGACGGGCGAGCGAAGCAGATTATCCGTATTGTCGTTATTATTATCGGCGTCCTGTCGCTGCTTAAATACATCGCGGTATTCTGAAAACAAAAATCCCGGCCGGGTAACCCGGCCGGGATTTTGCTGTCGTGTTCGCGTGGCTGGCTAGCCGGCGAGTTCGGCCGCCTTCACCTGTTTGCGGCGCTGGTGCAGGATGAATTCGGTATAGCCGTTGGGCTGCTCGCGGCCCTTGAACACCAGATCGCACGCGGCCTGGAAAGCGATGCCGTCGAATTTCGGCGCCATCGGCTTGTAAAGCGGATCGCCCGCATTCTGCTTGTCGACCACGGCGGCCATGCGCTTGAGCGATTCCATCACCTGCTCGGGCGTGACGATGCCGTGATGCAGCCAGTTCGCCAGATGCTGGCTGGAGATGCGCAGCGTCGCGCGGTCTTCCATCAGACCGACATTGTTGATGTCCGGCACGGTCGAACAGCCGATGCCCTGATCCATCCAGCGCACCACGTAGCCGAGAATGCCCTGGCAGTTGTTGTCGATCTCCTGCTGCACGTCCTCCGGCGACCAGTTCGAGTTCGACACCGGAATGGTCAGCAGATCGGTGAGCTTGGCGCGCGGATGGCCCTTCAGTTCGCGCTGGCGGGCCACCACGTCGACCATGTGATAATGCAGCGCGTGGAGCGTCGCCGCGGTCGGCGAGGGCACCCATGCGGTGTTGGCGCCGGCCTGCGGATGACCGATCTTCTGCGTCAGCATGTCCGCCATCGCTTCCGGTGCGGCCCACATGCCCTTGCCGATCTGCGCGTGTCCGGGCAGACCGGTGACAAGGCCGTTATCGACGTTCCAGTCCTCATAGGCCTTGATCCAGGGCGTCGCCTTCATGTCCGTTTTGCGGATCATCGGGCCGGCCTCGATCGAGGTATGAATCTCGTCGCCGGTGCGGTCGAGGAAGCCGGTGTTGATGAAGAACACCCGTTCCGACGCGTTCTGAATCGCGGCTTTCAGGTTGGCGCTGGTGCGGCGCTCCTCGTCCATGATGCCGATTTTCAGGGTGTTCTTCGGTATCGACAGCATCTGCTCGACCCGGCCGAACAGTTCGACGGCGAACGCGACCTCGGCGGGTCCGTGCATCTTCGGCTTGACGATATAGACCGAGCCCTTGCGGCTGTTGCGCTTCGCCTTCAGGTCGTGAAGCGCCAGCAGCGCCGAGATCGCGGCATCGAGGATGGTCTCGGGAATTTCATGGCCGGCTGAATCCAGCACTGCGTCGGTATAGACATGCATGCCGACATTGCGCATCAGCAGCAGGCTTCGGCCGTTGAGCGTCAATTCGCCGCCGTCCGGCTTTTTATAAACCCGGTCGGTATTGAGCTTGCGCGTCATCTCCTTGCCGCCCTTCTTGAAGGTGGCGGAAAGCGTACCGTTCATGAGGCCGAGCGTGTTGCGATAGACCAGCACCTTGTCGTCGGCATCGACGGCGGCGACGCTGTCTTCCATGTCGAGGATCGTGCTGAGCGCCGCCTCGATGATCATGTCCGACACGCCGGCGGGGTCGTTCTTGCCGATGACGGTGGTGCGATCGATTTTCACGTCGATGTGCAGACCGTGATTGACCAGAACGATGCTGGACGGCGCGGCGGGTTCACCGAGATAGCCGGCGAACTGCTTCGGATCCTTCAGCGTCGTGGTCTGGCCGTTTGCGAGCTTGGCTTTGAGCGCGCCGCCCTCGATAACGTAGGAGGTCACGTCGGCATGCGAGCCGGATGCCAGCGGCACGAAGCTGTCGAGCAGACCCTTGGCCTTTGCGATCACCTTGTCGCCGCGCGCCTTGTTGAAGCCGCCGCCCCGCTCACCCTCGGCGAAGGGAATGGCGTCGGTGCCATAGAAGGCATCGTAAAGGCTGCCCCAGCGGGCATTCGCCGCGTTGAGCGAATAGCGCGCATTGGTCAGCGGCACCACGAGCTGCGGGCCACAGAGGGTCGCGATCTCGTCGTCGACATTGGCGGTCGTGACCTGCTGGGTCTGCGGTTCCGGCAGCAGGTAGCCGATCTCCTTCAGGAACGCCATGTAGGCGTCCATGTCGAAGCGCTTGCCCTTGTTGGCGCGATGCCATTCGTCGATTTTCGCCTGAAGCGCGTCGCGCTGGTCGAGCAGCGCCTTGTTGGTCGGAGCAAGATCGCGCAGCACTGCGGCCAGACCGCCCCAGAACTGGCCGGAGGTCACTCCGCTGCCCGGAATGGCTTCCTTTTCGACAAAGTCATACAGAACGGGCGCGACCTGCAGGCCGCTGGCATCGATGCGTTTCATTGCAAATGTTTCTCACGGAAGGCCTGCACGCCCGTTTCGGAAAATGGAATGCGAGCAGGCAAAAAAGCCAACGTTCAGAATAGTCTTAGCGTCAAAGCCGCTTCCTTGAGAAGCGGTTTGCTGCATGGCACATATAATACCAATGACGGTCGGGGTGGCTTCGATTTCCGAAAAATCGTGTCAAAAAGTCATTCTTGTGAGGCGGATGGCTGCGCCGGCCCGCCCTGCCTTAGCGCGTCAGCCTTGCTGCTGCGTCTCGTCGGTCCGCCGCTCCATGCGTTCGACCGCGATCTTGATAATGATGGTCAGGAAGGCGACGCCGGTCAGCACGGTGGCGGCGGCAAAGGCCCCGGCGACGTTATAATCCTGATAGAGCAGTTCGATCTGGAGCGGCAGGGTCGTGGTCTGGCCGCGGATATTGCCGGAAACGACGGAAACCGCGCCGAATTCGCCCATTACCCGGGCATTGCAGAGAATGGCGCCATACACCACGGCCCACTTCACGTTCGGCACCGTGACGCGCCAGAACGTCTGCAGGCCGGACGCGCCGAGGGTCACGGCGGCTTCCTCCTCGTCGGTGCCCTGCACCTGCATCAGCGGGATCAGTTCGCGCGCGACGAAAGGCGCGGTCACGAACAGGCTGGCCAGAAAGATCGCGGGCAGCGCGAACATGATCTTGATGCCGAGCTCTTCGAGCAGCGGCCCGAACAGGCCCTGCGATCCGTACACGAACAGATAGGCCACGCCGGCGACGATCGGCGAGATCGAATAGGGCAGTTCGATCAGCGCGATCAGAAGGGTGCGGCCGGGGAACGTGTATTTCGTCACGGTCCATGCCGCCGCCATGCCGAACAGGATGTTGACGGGTACGACAAGCAGCGCGACCAGCAGCGTCAGCCCGATGGCGTGCAGCATCGTCGGCTCGGTGAGATTTTTGAGAAACACACCGGCGCCCGAGGCAAAGGCGGAGACCACGATCAGAACGAGAGGCACCACCAGGAACAGCAGCGAGATCAAAAGCACGGTGCCGAGCACGAGCGGCCTGGTGACCGGCCCGCCGCCGACCGGCGCCTGCATCCATTCCGCCTGACGGCTGCTGGCTGTCTGCCGGCTGGTGCCCGTGGAGACGTCCGTCATCACACCTCTCCGCGCCCGAGATAGCGCAGATTCCACGCCTGAATGAGATTGGTGACGATCAGCATGGCGAAGGCCATTGCCAGCATGATCGTCGCGATCGCGGCGGCACCCTGATAGTTGTATTCCTCAAGCCGGATGAAAGTCAGCAGCGCCACGATCTCGGTGCGCAGCGGCTGGTTGCCGGCAATGAAAATCACCGCGCCGAATTCGCCGAGGCTGCGCGCAAAGGCGAGCGAGCAGCCCGCGAGAAAGGCCGGAAAGATCGCGGGAAAAATCACCTTTCGCAAAATCTGCAGATCGCTGGCGCCGAGCGAACGGCCGGCTTCCTCAACCTCCGCGCCGAGATCGGCGATCACCGGCTGCACGGTGCGGACCACGAAGGGCATCGAGGTAAAGGCCATCGCCACCGCAATGCCAAGCGGCGTGTAGGCGACCGTAATGCCGAGAGTGTCGAGCGGCGCGCCGAACCATCCGTTCTTGGCAAACAGCGCCGTCAGCGCGAGGCCCGCGACGGCGGTCGGCAGCGCGAACGGGATATCGACCAGCGCGTCGAGAATGCGCTTGCCGGGAAACTCGTAACGCGCCAGCACCCAGGCCAGCAGCAGGCCATAAACCGCGTTGAAGGCGGTTGCCACCAGCGCCATCGACACCGTGACGCGGATCGAGGCGAGGGTGCGCGGTGAGGAGAGGATATTCCAGAATCCGGCAAAGCCGATGCCCGATGCCTTGAGCAGCAACGCGCCAAGCGGCAGCAGCACGATGGCCCCGAGATAAAGCAGCGTCGTGCCGAGGGCTAATCCGAAACCGGGTATGACGCGGCGCTGCATTTATTATTCTCTGGCCTTGTCATGGCCGGGTTTATCCCGGCCATCCAAGTCTTGTTGTCTGCGTATCATAAAGAAGTTCATGCCCGGCAACGCGGATAGGTGTACGCAGTCTGCGACTGCTGCGGCCGGGCATGACGGGATTTAACATTTAGATTCGCGGATAGCTAATCTTACCGTCCGGCGTTCGTGCTCGCGGTGAACAGCTGATCCAGCCTGGCGCCGGGATTGAGGTGATCAGCGTTGACCTTGTCCCAGCCGCCGAACTGCTGCTCGATGGTCACGAGCTTCACCTGCGGAAACTTGTCCTTGAACTTCTCGGCCACGGCCTTGTCGTTCACGCGGTTGTATTGCTTGGCGAGAATGGTCTGGCCTTCCGGAGTATAAAGAAAGTCGAGATAGGCCTTCGCCAGCTTTTCGGTGCCGTGCTTCTGCGCGTATTTGTCGACCACCGTCACCGGGAATTCGGCGAGCAGGCTCTGCGATGGGACCACCACCTGATATTTGTCGGCCCCGGCGATATCGCGGATGCCGTTGGTTTCAGCCTCGAAGGTGATCAGCACGTCGCCGGTCTGGCGTTCGACGAAGGTCGTGGTCGCGGCGCGCCCGCCCGTGTCGAACACCGGCACGTTGGCGAACAGCTTGCGGATGAACTCGTCGGCCTTCTCGTCGCTGCCGTATTTGTTTTTCGCGAAGGCATAGGCGGCAAGATAAGTGTAGCGCGCATTGCCCGAGGTCTTGGGATTGGGGAAGATCACCTGCACGCCGGGTTTCACAAGGTCATCCCAGTCCTTGATGTTTTTCGGGTTGCCGGCGCGAACAAGGAACGCTGGCAAGGAATAATAGGGCGATGAGTTGTTCGGCAGGCGTTTTTGCCAATCCGCCGGAATGAGGTTGCCCTTGTCGTGAAGCACCTGCACGTCGGTGACCTGGTTGAAGGTCACGACATCGGCCTCGAGACCTTCGAGAATGGAACGTGCCTGACGGGTCGAGCCATTATGCGACTGGTTGATGGTGATGTCCTGACCGGTCTTAGCCTTCCAGTCCTTGGTGAAGGCCGCGTTGATCTCGACGTAAAGCTCACGCGCAATGTCGTAGGACACGTTCAGCAGCGTGTTCGGCGTCTGGGCGCTTGCGCCGGTCGCAAGCGCGAGGGTAACGGCAAGACCGATAAAAGGACTGATAAGAAAACGGCGCAAGGTGCTCTCCATTTGTTTGATCGGATATGGCGGCGGTTAGTCCGTGCCGGGTGCCAGCCGAACCTTCAGCCCATTGGTATCGGCGCCCATCAGGATCTGGCAGGCGAGACGCGAATTCGGTTCGACAAAAAATGCCTCGTCGAGTTTCTCGATTTCGTCCTCGCTGGGCGGAACGAGGCGGTCGACCCATTCATTGTCGACATAGACATGGCAGGTGGCGCAGGCGCAGGCCCCGCCACATTCGGCTTTCATGGACAGGCCCCAGTCGCGGATCACCTCCATGACGCGCCAGCCTTCCAGCGCCTCGAGTTCGTGTTCCTGGCCGTCGTGATCGGTAACGAGAAGATGCATCTCTTTTTCTTGCCGTTGAGGGGTGGAAATTCTACAATTGCACTGCAAAATAGGAGAATTTATTTCTCTTTACGGGCTGTTTCAGATACATATATAGAAAATAATTCCCGTCAATCCCTGAATTCGGGAATTGGAGTTCTCGATGCAATACCTTCCGGTGTTCCTCGATTTAAGAACCGGACCGGTGCTTCTGGTGGGCGCCGGAGATTTGGCGCGTGCCAAATTGCGTCTGCTCCTGGCCGCAGGCGCACACGTGCGCTTTGCTGCAACCGATGGGAATGATGAGCTTTCGGATTTCGATACCGAGACCCGGAGCCGGATCGAACACGTATCCGGCGACCCTCTGGCCGTCACCCTTGATAATGTCATTGCCGTTCTGTGCGCCGGCGCCGGCGAGACTGGCGAAGCCGTGGCCGCGCGGGCGCGCGCCAAGGGAATTCCCGTCAACGTGATGGATGACCTCAGGCACTCGACTTTTATTTTCCCCGCCATCGTCGATCGCGGCGATGTCGTGGTCGCGGTCGGCACCGGCGGCGCGTCGCCCGTTGTCGCGCGTCGGGTGCGCGAGCGCATCGAGGCGCTGCTGCCTTCGCGGATCGGCGAGCTCGCCTCTTTTATCGGGCGCTTCCGCAAAAGCATCCACGCCCGCATTCCCGATTTCGCGCAGCGGCGCAAATTCTGGGAGCGCATCGTCGACGGGCCCATCGGCGAGATGGTGCTCGCGGGAAAAAGTCATGACGCCGAAGCCGCGCTTCATGCCATCGCCGATCCCGCCGCCTTCACCACAAGCGCCGGTTTCGTGACGCTGGTCGGCGCGGGACCGGGCGATCCCGATCTTCTCACCGTCAAGGCGCTGCGTGCGTTGCAGGACGCCGACATTGTTTTCTACGACGACCTCGTATCGGCTGAAGTTCTCGACCGCGCGCGGCGCGACGCGGCGCGGGTTTCGGTCGGCCGCCGCATCGGCAAGCCCGGCATCGGGCAGGACGCGATCAATCGCCTGCTGATCGAAGCCGCGCAGTCCGGCAAGCGCGCGGTGCGGCTCAAGGGCGGCGATCCTTTCGTGTTCGGGCGCGGCGGCGAGGAAATCGCGGCGCTGCGCGAGGCGGGCGTTGCTTACGATGTGGTGCCGGGCATCACAGCGGGCCTCGGCGCCGCCGCCGAATCCGAAGTGCCTCTGACGTTCCGCCAGAAGGCGACGCGCATCACTTTTCTGACCGCGCACAAGGCAAAGGACGCCGAGACGGTCGACTGGTCGGCGCTGACCGACGTCAAGATGACGGTCGTGGTTTACATGGGCATCACGGCGGCCGACAGCATCCGCACAGGATTGCTCGCCGCCGGACGCTCGCCGCAGACGCCGGTCGGCGTGTTTGCGCGCGCGACGCGGCCAGATGCGAAGGCTGTCGTCGGCACGCTCGACGAATTGCCGCGCCTTGTCGCGCAGGTCGAAAAGGGGCCGGCTATTCTGATCATTGGCGACGTCGTCGCGCTCTCGCTTCCCTGGCGCAACAGCGAACTCGCTCAACTTCACTCAACATTATTGATGGCTGCCGAATGACGTCTCCGCTTCAACAGAAAATCAGGATCACCGGCCCTTCGGTCGTCACCGCCAACCGCACCGGGGACGGCTCGGTGATCTATCGCACGGCTGCGAAGGGCTGGTCGAACAGCCTTGCCGATGCTGCGGTCGTGAGCACGTCGGATGACGCACGCGCGCTGCTCGCCGAAGCCATCGCCGATGACATCGGCGCGGTCGGCGCTTACATCGCTCCGGTGACTTTGATCGGCAGCGAGATCGAGCCCGGCAATCTGCGCGAGAAAATCCGCGCGAAGGGCGTCACCATCCCGCTTCTGGTTTCCGCTTAAGGCACCTTAGTTATGTATGCTTACGACGAACTCGACCGCACGCTGGTCAACGAACGTGTCAACGAATTCCGCGATCAGGTCGCGCGCCGTCTCTCCGGCGAACTGACCGAGGACGAATTCAAGTCCCTGCGCCTGATGAACGGCGTCTATCTGCAGCTCCATGCGTATATGCTGCGGATCGCGATCCCCTACGGCACGCTATCCTCGGCGCAGCTGCGCGCGCTGGCGCATGTCGCGCGCAAATACGACCGCGGATACGGCCATTTCACCACGCGGCAGAACATTCAGTATAACTGGATCAAGCTGTCGGACCTGCCGGACGCGATGGCGTATCTGGCCAAGGTCGGCATTCACGGCATGCAGACCAGCGGCAACTGCACGCGCAACATCACCTCCGACCAGTGGGCGGGCGTGGTGCCGGGCGAGGTCGAGGATCCGCGCATCTGGGCGGAAATCCTGCGGCAATATTCGACGCTGCATCCCGAATTCTCTTTCCTGCCGCGCAAGTTCAAATTCGCCATCACCGCCTCCGATCACGACCGCGCGGCGATCCAGATTCACGACGTCGGCCTGCGGCTTTACCGCAACGCGCAGGGCGAGATCGGATTTCGCGTGCTGGTCGGCGGCGGTCTGGGCCGTACGCCGTTTCTCGGCAAGGTCATCAGTGAGTTCGTCAGCCAGCGCGACATCCTGAGCTATGTCGAGGCGATCCTGCGCGTCTATAACCAGTACGGCCGCCGCGACAACATCTACAAGGCGCGGATCAAGATTCTGGTGCATGAACTTGGCATCGAGAAGTTCAAGGCCGAGGTCGAGGAAGAATGGCAGCGCATTCGCGACACCGCGCTCGCGCTCGATCCGGCGGAGGTGGACGATATCCGCTCTCGTTTCACCTATCCGGCCTATGAGCGTCTGTCCGATGCACCCGATGAACTGAACAAGGCGCTGCAGGATCCCGCGTTCAAGGCGTGGCAGAGAAATTCGGTCGCGCCCCACAAGATGCCGGGCTATTCCATTGTCACGCTGTCGCTGAAGCCGGTCGGCGCGCCTCCTGGCGACGCGTCCGCCGAGCAGATGGACGCCATTGCCGACCTCGCCGATCAATATTCATTCGGCGAGATTCGAGTGGGCCACGAGCAGAATCTGGCGCTGCCGCATGTCGCCAAGCGCGACCTGCCGGCGCTGTGGCGCGCGCTCGACAAGATCGGTGTCGCGACGCCGAACGTGAATCTCATCACCGACATCATCGCCTGTCCGGGTCTGGATTACTGCTCGCTCGCCAACACCCGCTCGATCCCGGTCGCGCAGGAACTGACGCGCCGTTTCGCCAATCTCGACACCGCCAACCTGATCGGCCGGCTGCACATCAATATTTCCGGCTGCATCAATGCCTGCGGCCATCATCATGTGGGCCATATCGGCATTCTCGGCGTCGAGAAGAACGACGCGGAATTTTACCAGATCACCATTGGCGGGCGCGCCGACGAGAAGGCCGCGCTCGGTCATCTGATCGGGCCTGCCGTGCCCTACGATCAGGTCTGCGACGTGGTCGAGGATATCGTTGAAGCCTATCTCGCGCTGCGCGCAAATCCCGATGAACTCTTCATCGACACCGTGAAGCGTCTCGGCGCCGAACCATTCAAGGAACGTGTCTATGCCACTCGTTAAGGGAAACAGGATCGTCAGCGATGACTTCGTCACGCTCGGCGATGAAGATGCCATTCCGGCCGGCGGACATGTGCTCGTCCCCGCCGCGCGGTTTCTGGCGGACGCCGACGCGATCCTCGCGCGCGAGGGCAAGGTCGGCGTGATCTGGCCGAACAATCGCGATATCGAGGAGCTCGCGCCTTATCTGCCAAGGCTTGCCGTGGTTGCTCTGGTGTTCCCGACCTTTCGGGACGGTCGGGCCTATTCGCAGTCGCGCATCCTGCGCGAGCGCTACGCCTATCAGGGCGAGGTGCGCGCGACGGGGCAGGTGCTCCGCGATCAATTCGTATTCATGCTGCGCGCGGGCTTCGACGCATTCGCGGTGAAAAAGGAGGCGGACGCCGAAGCCTTTGCCAATGTGGCCAAGCGTTATTCGGTTTTCTATCAGCCGGCTGCGGATGGACGACCGACCGCGTTCCGGCGCCGCATGGCGTTTCACACGGCCGCCGCGGCGTCGTGATGTTTTCCGAACGATTTTAGAGTGGTTCAAGTGACGATTGAAGTCAGAGATCTTGTCAAGAAATACGGTTCATTCGCCGCGCTCGACCATGTCGATCTGAAAGTGGAGACGGGCGAACTCGTCGCGCTGCTCGGTCCCTCCGGCTCCGGCAAGACCACGCTGCTACGGATCATCGCCGGCCTCGACTGGCCGGACAGCGGCAGCGTGACATTCGACGGCGAGGATGCGCTGTCGCGCGGCGCGGGCGAACGCCATGTCGGCTTTGTGTTTCAGCATTACGCGCTGTTCCGTCATATGACTGTGTTTGAGAACATCGCCTTCGGTTTGCGCGTGCAGCCGCGCGCCATTCGTCCGAGTGAGGACAAAATTCGCAAGCGCGTGATGGAGTTGCTCGATCTCGTGCAGCTTGGCTGGCTGGCGAACCGCTATCCCAGCCAGTTGTCGGGCGGCCAGCGCCAGCGCATCGCTCTGGCGCGGGCGCTCGCCATCGAGCCGCGCATTCTTCTGCTCGACGAACCGTTCGGCGCGCTCGACGCAAAGGTCCGCAAGGAATTGCGGCGCTGGCTGCGCCAGCTGCATGAGGAGATTCACGTCACCTCGATTTTCGTGACCCACGATCAGGAAGAGGCGCTCGAAGTCGCCAACCGCGTGGTGGTGATGGACAAGGGCAAGATCGAACAGATCGGTTCGCCGGGCGATGTTTATGACAATCCCGCGACCTCGTTCGTGCATGGCTTCATCGGCGAATCCATCGCGCTGCCCGTGCAGGTCAGCGAGGGCCGCGTCAGCCTCGGCGGCAAACCGCTGAATCTTGAGCCGCACGGCGCCGCGTCCGGACCGTCGACTCTTTTCATCCGCCGGCACGATGTCGCGCTTGTCCCTCCGGGTAGCGGAGTGATCGATGGTGACGTCAAGCATGTCCGCGCTTTCGGTCCTAGCCAGCGCGCTGATGTCGCGTTGCGCGTCGGCGAGGGCGAGACCCTGATCGAGATCGACGCGCCGCGCGACCGCGATCTGAAGCCGGGCGAGGTGGTCAGCCTGCAGCCCCGGCGCTACCGGATTTTCGCAACCGCATAGGGCGCATTTCAGCGGCTAAATTAGCTCGGCGTTCACCATTCAGCCACGGTTCCTGTGCAACAACTGCAGCGAATCCACGGGGCTGTACCGGATGTTCTGTAAAACGCTCGCTTATCTTGGAATTCTGCTGCTCGGCGGATGCGCGGGGCAGGAGATTTCAACGGAGCAACCCTCCTTCTATGCCAGCATGGCCAGCGCGTCGGCCAAGCTTGACGCGGAGGGAGCAGCCTCGATGATCTCGGAATATCGTCGCAATAACGGCCTTGGTTCCGTCACCCTCGATCCGGAGCTGATGAGGGCGGCCGAAACCCAGTCGCAGGCGATGGCAAGCCGCAACAAGCTCGATCACGATGTCGCGGGACCCTTCGCCAAAAGGCTGAAGGCCTCGGGCTTCGACGCGTCGAAGGGTGTCGAAAACATCTCCGCCGGATATCACACCATGGCCGAAGCGTTTTCGGGCTGGCGCGACTCGCCGCCGCACCGCGCCAACATGCTGGCCACGGGTGTCACAAAAATGGGCATTTCGGCGGTCTATGCTCCCAGCTCGAAATACAAGGTGTTCTGGACGATGATTCTTGCCGCTCCCGACGGCCGATGAATCTTCGGTAACACGCAAGCATTTGCTTTTCACCGATTGACGCGGTGATGAGTTAGGGCCACCGTAGGCCTGCCTGGTGTCGATCCTTTTTCAGTAGCAGTCATGGATTCTCCCCTTTCCGGCGCCGCGCTCACCGAGACAACGATCCCGGCAGAGGCGTTACGCGTTCTGGTGCTTCAGGGTGGCGGCGCGCTCGGCTCCTATCAGGCCGGCGCCTATCAGGCGCTTTGCCATCACGAATTCGATCCCAAATGGCTCGCCGGCATTTCGATCGGCGCGATCAATGCCGCGATCATCGCGGGCAATCCGCGCGAGCGGCGCATTGCGCGGTTGAAGGAATTCTGGGAGATGGTGTCGTCATCGTCTCCCATCGCGTTCGCTCCGCTGCTGCGCGACGATCATGCCCGTTCTCTTTTCAACGAGGCCAGCGCCGCGATGGTCGCGACCTTCGGCGTGCCGGGATTTTTCAAGCCGCGCTTTCCCAGCACGCCGTTTTGGCCCAGCAGCCCGCACGCGGTCAGCTACTACGACACCTCTCCGCTGCGCGAAACCCTGCTGCGGCTGGTCGATTTCGATCGTCTCAACGATGACGGAATTCGTCTCAGCGTCGGTGCCGTCAACATCGCGACGGGCAATTTCGAATATTTCGACAACACCCAGCGCAGGATCGGCCCGGAGCACATCATGGCCTCCGCCGCGCTCCCGCCGGGCTTTCCACCGATCGAGATCGACGGACAGTTTTACTGGGACGGCGGCATCGTCTCCAACACGCCGCTGGATTATGTGCTGGAGCAGGAGCGCAACGAGGACCTTCTGATATTCCAGGTCGACCTGTTCAGCTCGCGAGGCAGTGTTCCGGCGACGCTGTTCGAGGCGGATGAGCGCGAAAAAGACATCCGCTATTCCAGCCGCACCCGCATGAATACCGATATGAACCGCAAGATTCACAACGCCAAGAGAGCGGTGCGCGAACTGATCGCCAAGCTGCCCGACGATCTGAAGGACGATCCCCTTGTCGCGGAGCTGACCGAGGCGGCGCGGGAGAACACCGTCACCGTGGTTCACCTGATCTATCGCAGCAAGGCCCACGAGGCCTCGTCGAAGGACTACGATTTTTCCCGGCTGGCGATGACCGAACATTGGTCCGCTGGAGAGCGTGACGTCTATCAGTCGATGAGACATCCGGAATGGCTGGAGCGGCCCCAAGCGGATGACACAATGATGGCTTATGATTTGAGCCAAGAGGGATCCGAAAATATCAAGTGAATCCAGACAGGAGCGAAGGATGACCAAACTAACCGGCAAGACCGCCGTTGTGACCGGCTCGACCAGCGGCATCGGCCTCGCCTATGCACGCGCGTTTGCGAGCGCGGGCGCCAATGTCGTGATCAACGGATTCGGAACTCCGGCCGACATCGAGAAAGAGCGCTCGGCGATCGAGACGGATTACAAGGTGAAGGCGATCTATTCGCCCGCCGACATGACCAAGCCCGCCGAGATTGCCGGCATGATCGAGCTTGGCGAAAAGACCTTCGGATCGGTTGACGTTCTCGTGAACAACGCCGGCATTCAGTTCGTTTCGCCGATCGAGGATTTTCCGGTCGAGAAGTGGGACACCATCATTGCCATCAATTTGTCATCGGCGTTTCACGGCATGCGCGCGGCCATTCCAGGCATGAAGAAGCGCGGCTGGGGCCGCATCATCAACACCGCCTCGGCCCACTCGCTGGTCGCTTCGCCCTTCAAGTCGGCCTACGTCTCGGCCAAGCACGGCATCGCGGGCCTCACCAAGACCGCGGCGCTTGAGCTCGCCACATTCAAGATTACGGTCAACTGCATCTCGCCCGGCTACGTCTGGACGCCGCTGGTGGAGCACCAGATTCCCGAGACGATGAAGGCGCGCAACCTGACCAGGGAGCAGGTCATCAATGATGTGCTGCTCGATGCGCAGCCCACCAAGGAGTTCGTCACGTCGGATCAGGTCGCCGCGCTGGCGCTGTTTTTGTGCGGTGACGACGCGGCGCAGATCACCGGCGCGAACCTGTCGATTGACGGTGGCTGGACGGCGGAGTAACCTCGTCATTGCGAGCGAAGCGAAGCAATCCAGAGAGCATTCTGGGTTGCTTCGTCGCTCCGCTCCTCGGAATGACGAAGAATCGCGTTAAGCTTTGGGCTTCCCGAACGCGAAGACGTGCAGCCCGAGACGGCGGCGGGTGATCGCGAACAGCAGAACCGTCTCGAAAATCAGCGACAGCGATGTCGCGGCTGCGGCGCCATAGCCGCCGAAGTGCGGCACCAGAACAAGACACAGGATCAGGTTCATCACGAAGGCCAGTGCGTAGGCCAGCGCGCAGCTGTTCTGGTTGCCGCTCATGTTGAGCAGCCGCTCGACCGGCCCGATGGCGGAGCGCGCGAGCAGGCCGATCGCGGCGACGAACATGATGCCGTAGCCTTCGGTGAATTGCGATCCGAACAGCCACAGGATCGGCTTGCCGAACGCCAGCAGCAGCGCGGTCGCCGCCAGCGAGGGCCAGAACGTCCATTTGATCGCATGGGCGACGTAGGCGGAGAGCCGCTCGCTGTCTCCGGCCGCGCGATATTCGGCGAAGCGGTGCGCGGTGGTCGCCGACATTGCGTAATGAATGAACGACACCAGCGCCAGCGTCTTGACCACGGCGAAATAGACGCCGACCTCCTGCGAGGAGCGGAATTGCTGCAGCACCAGAATGTCGGTGTAGGACAAGAGCAGATAGAAGCCCTCGACCATCATGATCGGCAGCGACACCTTCAGCCACTCCCGGATGTCGTAGGCTTTCGCGCCGGCCTCGACATGCGCGCCGAGACGGCGGTTGAGAACGAGCATCTGGCCAAGCATCGCCAGCCACACCGCCGCGGCGCTGGCGACCATCGCCGCCGCCGCGCCGAGCCTGAGTCCGAGCGCGACTGCGCCCGCGGTGAATCCGATGATCAGCGTTTGCCGTACGATGAATTGCGGCATCAGCCCGAGCCGCATCCAGTCATGCGAGCGCGCGATGCCGTCCTGGGTGTTGGCGACGACAAAGGCGGGCAAGGTGAGGCAGCCGATATAGAGCGGAACGATCAGTTCAGGATCGAGCGCGTGCGAAACGAGCTTCACGAGACCGGCGAGAACGAGCGCGACCAGCGCGGATGCGCCGAAGGTGAGCCAGCGGCTGCCGGAGAGAAATCCGCGCAATAGATCCATATTGCCGCTGGAGCGGTATTCCGGGATGACTTTCTGCGCGGTCACCGCGATGCCGAAATCGAGCAGGCTGCCGAGCAGCAGCACCCAGGTCCACACATAAACGTAAACGCCATAGTCGGAACCGCCCATCCAGCGCGCCAGCAGGATCTGCGAGCCGTAGGCGAGGATCGCGCTCAGCACGCGGATCAGGAACACCGTGCCGGCGAGCCGTCGCGTCAGCGAGGCTTCGCCGCTGCCGCCGAGCAGTCCGCGAACGCGCGCGATCAGACTTTGCACTTGCGATGCGCTGGAGGCGTCCATGAGAGCCAAGATGCCGGTCCGGAATTCAGGTGGCGAATGCCACGATTGGGTCTGACGGGCCTAGCAAGGATTCGTTAAGAATCGGTTGGACGACAAGGATCCGGCGAGGCTTCAGCCTGACTTGACGCTCTTGCGGATCGGCTCGAAATCCGTCCGATGGGGCCCGTCCATCGGAACGAGACTTGTCTTGTCCGCGAAGAAAATGACGCGGTTGCGGCCCTCGCGCTTGGCTTCATAGAGCGCAGTGTCCGCCTGCTGCAAAAGTACACCGAGATCGATTTCCTCATCCACGGTGTGTGGAATGCCGGCGCTGACGGTGTTGGTGAAATTTCCGGCCGCCGATGTGAAACGGTGATCGGTAAAGTTTTGCCGCACGCGCTCGGCGATCAGGGCGGCAACGATCGCCGTCGCGCCGGGCAGCACGACCGCGAATTCCTCACCACCAAGCCGCGCGGCCATGTCGTTCTTGCGCACAGCCATGGCCAGAATGTCGCCGAACATCTGAAGCACGGCGTCGCCGGTGTGGTGGCCGTGAATGTCGTTGACCTGCTTGAAATGGTCGATGTCGAAAACCACGACAGCGGACGGCGCGGGCAGATTTTGAGTGCGGGCGATCAGCGCGCGGCGGTTGAACAGGCCGGTCAGCGCGTCGGTTTCCGCGTCGAGCTTGTGACGTTGCGTCAGGCGAATCTGGTTCAGGCCAAGAGAAAGTGCCCCCATGCTGCCGATGCCGGTGAGGCACATCGCGAGATTGATGTCCTCGGCCCAGTTGACCGGCGCGTGGTGCATGACCCATTCGCCGTTCTGAGCAAGAAGGATGGCGCAGGGAAGAAAGGACAGGCCGACCAGCACATAGAGAGCGGCCAGAGTGGAAATCAGCATCGGCGAATCCAGGCGCAGACGCCAATAATCGAGCCCCGTGGCCAGCAGGATCGTCATCGCCGCGATATTGAGGACAATATAGGAGATGCCGTCATATCCCTGAAGCATCGGCGTGGCCATCGCCGCAATCGACAGCGCTGCGGCATAGGCCATCGTCCTGAGCGGCAGAACACCGGTGCGAAACTGGCGGCCCGCGCCCATGAAGAAGATCAGTCCCAGCAGCATGGCGCCGAAGGCGAACGCTCCAAGCGGGGGAGAAAAATGACTGACGAACTCGCTGTAAGCGAGGAGGCTTGCCACCAGAAACGAAACGCCAATGCCCCAGGTCAGCAGTACGTGGTCGGCGCGGGAGACGAACCAGCTCACGAAGAATGTAACGGCAAGGCCGGCGCTGCAAAAACTCAGCGCAATCAGCAATGAACTGTAATCAAGCACGATACTTCCCGTCGCCGCCGAACGCCGTTGTTCTACCGATACAAAACGCCCTGGCCAATTAAGACGTACTTAAGCGGGAACCCTGCTTGCTCGAACGCCTAACGAAATCTGAATCGCCGCATATCACGTGCCCAAAACGCGAGGTGTTTCCTCGCGCAGGGCGCGGCGTAAAATCTTACCGACGTTTGTCTTGGGCAGCTCGGTTCTGAACTCGATCCGCTTCGGTACCTTGTAACGGCTCAGGCGTTCAGCCGCATAGGCGGTGAGTGCGGATGCGGTGAGACTCGCGTCTTTCTTCACCACGAAGGCCTTGACCGTTTCCATCGACTTGTCGTCGGACACGCCGATCACCGCGCATTCCAGAACGCCGGGATGGCTCGCGATCACTTCCTCGACCTCGTTGGGATAGACGTTGAAGCCGGAGACCAGGATCATGTCCTTCTTGCGATCCACGATCGTGACATAGCCTTCGCTCGACATCACGCCGATGTCGCCGGTGCGGAAATAGCCGTCGGCGGTCATCACCTTGGCGGTTTCATCCGGGTTGTTCCAGTAACCCGGCATCACCTGCGGGCCCTTCGCGCAGATTTCGCCGGGCTCGCCGAGCGGCATCTCGTTGCCGTCATCGTCGCGGATCGAGATGAAGGTGGAGGGCATCGGCAGGCCGATGCTGCCGTTGAAGCTGCCATCCGGGCGATTGCAGGTCAGAACCGGCGAGGTTTCGGACAGCCCGTAGCCTTCGGTGATGGCGCAGCCCGTTATCTCATGCCAGCGTTCGGCGACGGTGCGCTGGACCGCCATGCCGCCGGCGGGGCTGCATTTGAGCTGCGAGAAATCCAGCGCGTCGAATCCCGCCGTATGCAGAAGCCCGTTGTAGAGCGTGTTGACGCCGGGAAAATTGTTGACGCGGTATTTCTTCAGCTCCTTGACGAAGCCCTTCATGTCGCGCGGATTGGGGATCAAAAGATTGGCGCCGCCGGCGCGCACCGCGAGCAGGAAGCACGCGGTCAGCGCGAAGATGTGATAGAGCGGCAGCGCGCACACGGTCAGAAAATTGTCGGTGCGTGGCGGGGCGCTCAAGGCCGGCTGCAGCCAGGCATCGTTCTGCAGCATGTTCGCGATGACGTTGCGATGGAGCAGCGTCGCGCCCTTGGCGATGCCGGTGGTGCCGCCGGTATATTGCAGGAAGGCGATGTCATCGGGCCCCAGCGCCGGTTTTTTGAAAGCAAGCGTCCTGCCCTTTTTCAGCGCGTCGTTGAACCCCACCGCGCCGGGAAGCGAAAACGCCGGCACCATCTTCTTGACGTGACGCACCACCGCGTTCACCAGCACGCCTTTCAGCCCGAGCAGATCGCCCATCGCCGCGACGATGACATGTCTGACGCCGGCCGCATCCCGCACCTTCGCCAGCGTGTGGGCGAAATTTTCCAGAACGACGATGGCCTCCGCGCCGCAATCCTTCAGCTGGTGCTCGAGTTCGCGCGGCGTATAGAGCGGGTTGACGTTGACCACCGTATAGCCCGCGCGCAGGATCGCCGACGAAGCGACAGGGTTCTGCAGCACGTTCGGCATCATGATGGCGATGCGCGCGCCCTTGCTCAGTCCGAGGGATTGCAGATAGGCGGCCAGATGCGCCGACATGTCGTCGAGTTGCCGGTAGGTGATCGACCGGCCCATGCAGATGAAGGCAGTGCGGTCGGCGAATTTCGCGAAGCTTTCCTCAAGCAGATCGGCGAGCGAGGAATAACGACTGGTATCGATGTCGGCGGGAACGCCAGCGGGATAATGCTTGAGCCAGATACGATCCATGTTTCCTCCGGCTCTGTTCTGCGACAGCAATCCGGAGCGCAAGGTATCGGTGGAGCTGCGCGCCAGCAAGCGCGGGACGGCAACGCTTTATTGCCGCCGCGCGGTAGCGGCGAAGGCGGACATGAAAAACCCGGTCACGAACGCCGGGTCATGAGTGGGGTCAGCTTTTCTGGTCTGCCGGCTTGGCGGTGCTTTTGGCATCCTTCGCCGCCGGTTTCGGCTTCGCCGGGGTCGCCGCGACGGGTTTTGCCGAAGGCTTGGCTGCCGCGACCGGCTTCGCCGCGCTCGCGGGTTTTGCCGCCGCCGCGGTGGGCTTGGCGTTCGCTGCGGGCTTTGCGGCAGGCTTCGCGTCCGATTTTGCATCCGGCTTGTCGGCATCGGATTTCGCCGTCGCCAGCTTGGCGCGGCCCGCGCCCTTCTTTTTCTTGCCGACAGGTCTTGCCGCGTCCTGGCGAGCGCTTTCGGCGGCATCGGCGGCAAGGACATCCGCGCCGGTGCGGGTCGGTCCGGTATAGACGATCACGGGCTGTGCCGGCGCGGCCGCGCCCGCCAGAAGCTCGGACGCTTTCATGGTTGGCGCCTGCAATCCGGCGGCATAGGCGGCGACGCCGCCCTCGCCATTGTCGGCGTTGACCTCGACATCCTCGTCGTCTTCATCCTCGGCGGCGGGACGCTTGCGCTTGGGTCCGCAAATATCATCGCGCAGGTTCGGCGGGGCCGCGTCGATCGGCTGCAGCATGTTGACGAGCCCGAGCGAGGGGCGCAGCCACGCCAGCTTGTTGCCGTGGAATCCGCGCTCCAGAAGCTGCGCCGCCTTCACCGCGCGCTGCGACGAGGAGGACGCGCCCAGCACCACCGCGATCAGGCGCTTGTTGTTGCGCGTTGCCGTCGCGACGAGGTTGAAGCCGGACGCGCAGATGAAGCCGGTCTTCATGCCGTCCGCGCCTGGATAGCGGCCGATCAGCTTGTTGTAGTTCGCCGTGACGCGGCGACCGAACTTGATCGCGGGAATGTGGAAGTAGGATTCGTAATCCGGAAAATCGCGGATGATGGCGCGGGTGAGAATCGCAAGGTCGCGCGCGGAGGTGATCTGCCCGTCGGCGGGAAGGCCGTTGGGATTGACGTAGCTCGTCTGCGTCATTCCGAGCCGCTGCGCGGTTGCGTTCATCTGCGCGCTGAAGCCGTCGATCGATCCGCCGACGCCTTCGGCGAGCACCACGGCCATGTCGTTGGCCGACTTCACCAGCATCATCTTCAGCGCATTATCGACCGTGACCTGTGTGCCGGCCTTGAAGCCCATTTTCGCGGGTGCCTGCGCCATTGCCGTCGGCGAGACGGTGAGAAGCGTGTCGGGCGTGATCCGGCCCTGATGGATGTTGGAGAGCGTCACATAGGCGGTCATCAGCTTGGTCAGCGATGCCGGATACCAGGGATAGGTGGCGTTATCCGCCTGCAACACCTTTCCGGTGTCGGCTTCAACCAGAAGCAGCGCCTCGGCCCGCGCCGCGCCGGTCATCGCGAGGCCGGCAACGGCAATCGCAGTTCCCGCGACCGCCAGACGGCGCCAGCGCCGGGTCGAGACCCTGCGCGAGATCGCTAGCCGAAAGGACGCTAAGAAAGCCACGAATGATTCCGGTTGCTGGGGGCCCTGCGGCGACGGTGCAAACCTATACCGGCTTGAGGGCCGCGAGAAGCCATAAGGTGCAGGCGAATTCATTCACGCATGAAATGGGCCAAATTTCGACCTTCCGGCCCCAGGAAGAGACTTAAAGCTTGGCAATTTCAATAGGCTCGACGCCGCTCTGCTGCGCGTCCTGAACCATGAACTGCGCGCGGGCCAGTGCGGCGAAATGACCGCCCTGCGCGACAAGCTCATCGAATGAGCCCCGTTCGATGACGCGGCCCTTGTCGAACACCAGAATGGTCGTCGCATTGCGGATCGTGGACAGGCGGTGCGCAATCACGAATGTCGTGCGTCCCTGCATCACGGTGTCGAGCGCGGCATTGACCTTGGCTTCGGTCACCGCATCGAGCGCGCTGGTGGCCTCGTCCAGAATCAGGATCGGCGGATTTTTCAACAGCGCCCGCGCGATGGAGAGACGCTGGCGCTCGCCGCCGGACAGCATGCGCCCACGCTCGCCGGCGTTGGTGTCGAACTGCTTGTCGCTGCGTTCGATGAAGTCGAGCGCCTGCGCGCCCCTGGCGGCCTCACGCAGTTCCTCGTCGGTGGCATCCGGCTTGCCGACGCGCAAATTCTCCGCGATCGAGCGGTTGAACAGCAGCGCCTCCTGAAACACGACGCCGATGTTCCGGCGCAGCGACGCCAGCGTCATGCCGCGAATGTCCATGCCGTCGATCTTGATGACGCCCGATTGCGGATCGAACGCGCGATGCAGCAGCGCGATGGCGGTGGACTTGCCCGCGCCGGTGCCGCCGACCAGCGCGATGGTCTGGCCGGGCAGCGCGGTGAAGGAGAGATCCTCGATCGCGGGCCGCTTGCCGTCATAGGAGAAGGAGACGTCCTGAAACTCGACAAGGCCCTTGAGCTTGCCGGCGTCGATGGCATCGGGCCGGTCGCGCACGGCGGGCACCGCGTCGAGCACGTCGAAGAATTCCTGCAGGCGCGGCGCTTCCATGAAGACGTTGTTGATGAAGCTCACCACCTGTTCGAGGCGCTGGATCAGCATAGTGGCGAAGGAGACGAACATCACGATCTCGCCGACGCTGGCGAGGCCTTGCCCGTGCAAGATAATGCCGACCACGAAGATCGCGAGAATTGTGATAGTGGTCGAGGCGCGCGTCATCACCGCGACCAGCGCCCACCATGACAGCACCGGCATCTGCACCGCCAGAAGCTGGTCGGCGACGCCGCGAAGCCCCTGCACCTCGGCGTCGATCCGCACGAAGCTCTGCACCAAAGCGACGTTGCCGAGCGCGTCGGAGGCGCGCGCGGCGAGATCGCCGTAATGTTCCTCCACCTTCATCTGCATGCTGAAGGTCTTGCGAACGACGAGTGTTGTCAGCGCGGTGAAGACGATGCACAGAATAAACAGCAGGATCGCGAGCCGCCAGTTGATGTAGAGCGACAATGGCAGCAACACGAACAGCGAGACGATGGCCGCGAAATGCTCGCGGAAGAAACTCAGCCACAGCCGCCACAGCGCGTCGGTGCCCTGAAGCATGACCTTCATCAGGCGGCCGGAGTGGGTGCCCGTGTGGAAAGTCAGCGGCAGCTGCATGATGTGATCGAAATAGCTCGTCAGCACCGCCTGACGCTGGCGATGGGCGAGGCGGTCGGCGTTCCAGGCCACGGCGGCGTTGCAGACGATGGTGAACAGGCCGAAGGCGACCCAGGCCCCGAGCAGCGGCCATGGCGAGGTCGCCGGCGCGATTGCCGCGGCGGGGTCTGGTCCGGGACTTTTCGACAGCACATCGACGATGCGGCCAAACAGCACAGGCTCGGCGAACTGCGCCATCGCCAGAACAAGGTTGGAGAAGGCCAGAATCCAGCCGAGCCGGGCTTCCTTGCCGAGCAGTTCGAGGACGCGGAAATAAAGACGGACCATGGTCATGGGCCGTTTATACGCTCTGCCCGTGTCAGGCAAAAGTGGCCGGATATTTACGATTGCTTGCCTTTCGGGTGCGACAACCGATTCTGGCCATAGGGCTTTTGATTCGGTCCGGTCAGCGGGCCAAAGCGATGAGCCCGTGAACGGTCCATGAAGGCCGGACCATGAAGGCAGGACTGGAGGCAGGATGCCGCAATTGTCTGTTCGCGCCGTAGCTGCGGCTGGATTGCTGTTGATCGCGCAGGCGTTGCTCGCGTCCGCGCAGGCCGGTGTGCCGGTCATGAGCGTGCCCGCGCGCCCGGTTTCGTCTTTTGTTCGTCCGGTGGCGGACCTGTCCTCGCAATATGTGCGGCCCGGCACCGTTCAGCCGGAGATCGTCGAACTCGATAAAAAGAAGGGCAAGTTCGAGTTCTTCGACGTCGATAATCTCGCCGGCATGGCCGGCGGTGCCATCGCGGCCGGCATCGCGGACCAGCGCCGCGCCGAATATTACCGGCAGGACTTCTTTTATGGCGGCAGGCCGTATTACGGCACGCCTTATTACGGCGGCCCGGCCTATTACGGCGGCTCCTATTCGACATATTACTACCGCAAATAAGCGCGTTAACGCTCTCAGCATGTCCTTTGAATAGACTGGTCCGATGAGTGATTCGCTTGAACGGCTTTTCAGGGCAGTCGAAGCGGCCCGGGGTCTCGATCCCGCGGCGTCGCGCACCGCGCGGCTGCTCGGGCGCGGGCGGGCCAAGATGGCCAAGAAGCTGGCCGAGGAA
>RXJJ01000003.1:35490-52095 GCA_003963145.1 Bradyrhizobiaceae bacterium | reverse complement strand
CATCGCCGAGAAACTCCCGAAGTCTCCGGCCAAGATCGCTGACAAGAATCTGTCAAAGAGCCCTTCAAAGTCCGGCCTGAAAATCGCGGACGGAAAGGTCGCCGCCACGGGCGGTGCGACCCGCCGGCCGATCGCCGCGCGGCGTGGACCGCGCTGAGCAATCTGTTAGCGGCCCGGATTTCCACCCTCCATGCATGGACAAATCCCGCCCGGTGTGGTGGTTCGCAGGTCCGGATGATTGATCGGGCCCCATGCTGAAGAAAATCTACGACTGGTGCATCGCCGCTGCCGAGAAGCCCTACGCGCTCTGGCTGCTGGCCGCCGTGGCGTTCGCGGAAAGCTCGTTCTTTCCGGTGCCGCCCGACGTGATGCTGATCCCGATGTCGCTGGCGCGGCCGCAGCGGGCGTGGCTTTACGCGGCGGTCTGCACGGTGGCGTCTGTGGCGGGCGGGGTGCTCGGCTATGCCATCGGCTCGCTGCTTTACGATTCGGTCGGGCAGTGGCTGATCCAGCTTTACGGCTACGGCGACAAGGTCGAGGCGTTTCGCGCGTCCTATGCCCAGTACGGCGCGTGGATCATCCTGCTCAAGGGTCTCACCCCGATCCCGTATAAAATTGTCACAATCACCTCGGGCTTCGCCAACTACAATATCTGGCTTTTCATCCTGTTCTCGGTGATCGCGCGGGGCGGGCGGTTCTTCATCGTCGCCATTCTGCTCAACCGCTACGGCGAAACGATCCGCCATTACATCGAAAAGCACCTGACGCTGTTCGTGCTGCTCGGCGCAGCGGTTCTGGTGGCGGGTTTTGTCATCGCATTCCGTCTGATGTAGGCCAATCTGGAGCCATGCGCTCTTGTTCTGCCGCAATAGGTGAGTAGGCTCCACCTATGCTCAACGCGATGCGCTTTTGCAGACAATCGCGGTTCATGACGATCCTGGCGTCCGCCGCGCTGCTGGCGGCACAGGCCTGGATACCGCTGTGGGCGCAGGCGATGCAGCAGCAGGGTCCCGCTTTGCCGCCGTCCTCGCCGCCGGCCGTGATTCAGGCCCAGCCCGGGCCCGCGCAACCGATGCCGCAAAACGTCGCGCCGCAGCCTGTCCCGGCTCCGCCGCAGGCCTCGTCAAATCCGGGCCTGATCGAGGAATTCAGCAATATGCTGAAGAATTCCGCGTCCGGCCTGTCGTCCACCTGGAAGGGCTCGCAGCAGACCATCGACGGCATCAACAGCACCGCGCAGGGCGCGGCGAAAGGCGCGGCCGATGCCCTGATGTCGACCGCCGGCCAGACCATGGTGAAAGGCCGGGCCGTCTGTCCCGTGGCCAGCAACGGTGCGCCCGATTGCAAGGCGGCTTCCGAGCAGCTTTGCAAATCCAAGGGCTACAAAAGCGGATCGAGCGTCGATATCGAGACATCCGAGACCTGCGATGCAAAGGTCTATATTTCCGGCCGTACCGGCGCGCCGGGCGAATGCAAGACGCAGAATTCCGTCACCCGCGCCGTGTGCCAATAGCAATGTGAGCTATCCGTCAGACTCGCCGCGCGGGCATTTACCCGTTCGCTTCGTCGCGCGCGTTGCGGCTATCGCTTTTGGGAAAATCGTCGGTGTCCGGCGATGGCGCAGGATCGCGCGGCGGATGCCTGGGTTCGGGCCGCGGCCAGCGCAGCACCCATTCAAGGAAGGCTTCTCGAAAATCCCACATGTCCATGTCTCGACAGATCGCAACCGGGATGATGGGAATGGTGCCCCTGGCCGGGATCGAACCAGCACTCCTTGCGGAACTCGATTTTGAGTCGAGCGCGTCTACCAGTTCCGCCACAGGGGCCCACGCGCCGAAACCTTTCGGCCCCGAGCGAAGCGGGCGGGACTATAGCGGCCGTCCGCCGCCGGTCAACCGGCGGAACGCGCTGACGAACGGCGCCCGATGATGTTAGGGTTCGGAGCGTTTTGGTCGCGAAAGGCAGCATATGGCAGTCACGCGCGGTTTTAAGGGGCGAGGTTCGGCCGAAGGGCCGGCGCGCGTTCCTCCCGGTCAGCATCTGGTCGACGATTTTCCGGTCCTGTCGGCGGGACCGACTCCACGGGTCTCGCTGGACGACTGGTCGTTCACGCTGAAGGTCGGCCCGAGGCCCGTGATGAAATGGAGCTGGGCCGAGTTCAACACGCTGCCGATCACGAAAATGACGCGCGACATTCATTGCGTCACGACCTGGTCCAAGCTCGATACGGCATGGGAGGGCGTGCTGGTGGACGATATTTTCGCCGCCGCGAATCTGCCGCCGCCGACGCCTTATATTCTCGCCCATTCGTTCGACGGCTATTCCACCAACGTGCCGGTGGCCGATCTGTCCGGCAAGGCGATGGTCGCCATCCGCTATGAAGGCAAGCCGCTCGAACGCGATCACGGCGGTCCGGCGCGTCTTCTGGTGCCGCATCTTTATTTCTGGAAGTCCGCGAAATGGATCAACGGGCTTCAGTTCACCGAGCGCGATGAAGCCGGCTTCTGGGAATTGCGCGGCTATCACATGTATGGGGACCCCTGGCGCGAGCAGCGCTATTCGGGAGACTGACCTGTGATGCAGGCTTCACAGCCGACGCACTGGCAGAGTGCGAAAGTCGTTGCCATCGAAACGCGCACGCCCCGGGTCAAAAGTTTCTTTCTTACGCCGGAGCAGCCGTTCGCGTTCAGCCCCGGCCAGCATCTCGACATCCGCCTGACAGCGCCGGATGGCTATCGCGCCATGCGCAGCTATTCGATCGCGTCGGCTTCCGGTCCGGCGGCGCCGGTCGAAATCGCCGTCGAGCGTCTGGAAGACGGCGAGGTCTCGGCGTTTCTGCACGACGAGGTAAGGGTCGGCGACGATCTCGACATTCGCGGGCCGCTCGGCGGACATTTCGTCTGGCCGGGCGGGGAGCAGCCCGTGCTGCTGATCGGCGGCGGCTCCGGCGTGGTCCCGCTGGCATCGATGGCGCGGCATCGCCACGCGGCGGGACTTCAAGCGCCGATGGCGCTGCTCTGTTCGGCGCGGACATGGGACGAGGCGCTGTTTCGCGACGAGTTGATCGGCTTCGACGCCATTGGAGGCGGCTTTGTTTACGGTCTTGCGCTGACGCGCGAAACCCCGCGCCGGCCGCAGGATTTTTCCGGCCGTATCAATGCGGCGATGCTCGAAAAAATGTTCGCGCATCTGCCCGCGCCGCCGGCGGAGGTATTCGTGTGCGGCGCCAACGGATTCGTCAATACAGCCGCTGACGCCGTGCTGTCGTTCGGCATTGCCGCGTCGGCGATCCGCACCGAGCGTTACGGCGGGGCAGGTTGACGGGTCTGTGAAGCTTGGGCCATGCAATGGCCTCGACAACGCCGCTTTGAAAAGCTAGCGCGTAGAGACCAGGATCAGCCGGAGCCGGATCATTGTCGTCAAACGCCGTCCCTCAGGGATTTGACCGCCCGCAGCGCATGGATGCGGCCTTTGTCGCCGCCGCCGCGGTCGCCGTCATCGCCGCCGCGACCATTGCGGGGGCGTGGTTCTTCCAGCTCGTGCTCGATATCCGTCCCTGTCCGCTGTGTCTTGAACAGCGCTACGCATATTATTTCGCCATTCCGTTTGCGGTGCTGCTGGCCATTGCCATCGCGCGCCGCGCGCCGCGCGGGCTTCTGATCGCGGGCTTCGCCATCCTCGCGCTTGCCGCGCTCGCCAATGCCTGGCTCGGCACCTATCACGCCGGCGTCGAATGGGGCTGGTGGAAGGGGCCGAGCGATTGCACCGGCCCGCTGACCGATTTCGGCGATCCGAGAAATCTGTTCAACAGTCTCAAGACCGTGAAGATCATCCGCTGCGATGACGTGCAATGGCGTTTTCTCGGTCTCTCGCTCGCGGGCTATAATGCGCTGATCTCGCTTTTGATGGCGGCGATTGCGCTCGTCGGACTGCGCGGACTTTTCAAGGCGCGCTGACTCGCGGGAATCGCAGGCGGCAAAAAGCCGGCCCGCGCATTCTCCGCAAAGTGGTCATGGATTCCACGCCGCTGGAAAATGCCTCGGGCCGGCTTCAACCCCGCCGGTTTTTCAGCCGGCCGGATTTGTCTCGAATCTAAGTCAGTTCGCGCTTAGCTCACGCTCAGCTTTTCTTGGCGTCCGCCTTGCACTGGGAGCGGAATTTCTTGCGGTCCTTGCCATGCAGGCCCTTGGCATCCGCCTCCTTCGAGCACTCGATCGAAGCCGCGCTGTGCGGCTTGGCGGCTTTCGCCGCAGGCGCAGCAGGAGCTGCCGGAGTGGGTGCGGGGGTTTGCGCGAAAGCCGAACCGGCCAAAAGAAGGGAAGCCGCGAAGGCGGTGGCGACGGCACGTGATGGAAGTACGGTCATGGCAGGTCCTCTTGTCACAGGGGTGGAACCTCGCGGTTTCTTTCTGAACTGCCGGTGAATGGACGCGGCCGCTCTCGTTTTCGTGTATTTTTATATTTTGATCCCCCTGCGTTGAAACGCACGTGGACCGGACTAGAATCAAGGTTCTTTGATTTTGAGGAGGATTGCGATGAGCATCAAATCGAGTGTGGTCTGTGCGGCGGCGATGGTGGGTCTGTTGACATTTGCGTCGGCATTGCCCGCGAGTGCTCTGTCGATGTCGGAATGCAGCGCGAAATACAAAGCCGCGAAAGCCGACGGCAGCCTGGGCACCCAGAAGTGGAATGATTTCCGCAAGGCCCAGTGCGGTGAGGAAGCCGCCGCGACACCGGCGGCTGCGCCTGCTGCGGCCCCTGCAGCCAAGCCCGCTCCCGCGCCGAAAACAGCCTCGGCTCCGGCAGCGGCCGGATCGGCGGTCTTCCCCTCGGCTATCGCGCCGAAATATGCCAGCGAGACCCCCGGCAAGGGCCGCATGCATACCTGCGTCGATCAATACAATGCCAACAAGGCGTCCAACGCCAATGGCGGCCTGAAATGGATCGAAAAGGGCGGCGGCTATTACAGCGAATGCAACAAGCGCCTGAAGGGCGCCTGATTCGATCATCGCTTGCGATTGCGGCCGGGTGCTATGCGCCCGGCCGTTTTTGTTGTTGAATCCGGTGCGAACAATCCGGACGAGGCTCAGATTTTAACCCCGCCGCCACAGCCCAAACCGCATTCCTCCCGCATCAGGCGTCTGGCCATCATCCTCGTGCCGGTTCTGCTGCTTTACGGCGCGCTGGCCTATGCGCTGCTGCCGTTTCTGTGGCGCCATTACGAGCATCAGAAAAAGCTCGACGGCCTGCCGATGGTCACGACCACCGCGCAGGGCATTCCCGGCGATCCGATCAATGTCGGCTTTGTGGGAAGCGAGAAGGATCTCGTTTGCGCGATGCATAAGGCCGGCTGGTATGCCGCCGACCCGATTACATGGAAATCGAGTCTGGAAATTTCCGACAGCGTCATTCTGCGCGAGCCTTATCCCACCGCGCCGGTCAGTCCCCTGTTTTACGCCGGAAAGCGCGAGGCCCTCGCTTTCGAGAAGCCGGTGGGCGAAAGCGCCGACCGGCGCCATCATGTCCGCCTGTGGATGGTGCTGAAGGACGGCGAGGAAGGCCGCCCGGTCTGGCTCGGTGCGGCGACCTTCGACCGCGGCGTCGGGTTCAGTCATTATACCGGCGCGATTACCCACCACATCGCGCCCGATGTCGATGCCGAGCGTCAGGTGATCGAAACCGATCTGCAGAACGCAGGCATGATCGCGGCGCGCTATCAGGTGACCGGCCTCGGACCGACGCTGCTCGGTCACAATGGTGAAGGCGACCGCTATTATACCGATGGCGAGGTCTGGGTGTTTCGCCTGACGCGGGATTGCACGCAACGGACGGAGCCTCCCGCCATTCTGCCAAGTCCGGCGATAACCCAGCTCAAGGATCAGATCTGGAAAAATCTCGCCGATCTTTATCAGGGCAGCGCCTCGGAAACGCCGCCCGCCGGACATTGACAGAATTCGCCTTGCGTTCTTGATAGGCTTTACGTTTCGCTCCGGAGTCGCGAATGGTTGCCGATCTCAGTCTGATTCTGCTCTGCCAGCTCGCCGGCGAGATTTTCGTGCGCGCTATCGGCCTGCCGATGCCCGGACCCGTGATTGGTCTTGCGCTTCTTCTATTGGTGCTGCTGGCACGTGACCGCGTGTCGATGCTGGCGCGCGGTCCGCTGCGGCACGGAGCGGTGGAAGGCACGTCGAAAAACATGCTGGCGCATCTGTCGCTGCTGTTCGTGCCGGCCGGCGTCGGCGTGGTGCAGCAGCTCGATCTGCTGGCGCAGCACGGGCTGGCGATCTTCGTCGTTCTCGTGCTGTCCACGATCATCACGCTGATGGCGACGGTCGGCGCATTTCTTCTGGTGGCGCGCCTGCTTGCAAGGCGCCGCGAGACGCCGGAGGCGGATGCATGACGCCGGCAACTTCAGCCAACCCGTTCTCCCTTTGGGTTTACCTGTCGCAGACGCCGCTGCTGTGGCTGACGGTGACGCTGCTGGTTTACGCCGTCGCCGACGCGATCTCGCGCGCGAGCGGCCGCAACCCGTTCGTCAATCCGGTGCTGCATTCGATCTGGGTGATCGGCGTGTTCCTGCATGTCACGGGAACGAGCTACAGCACCTATTTCGGCGGCGCGCAGTTTGTGCATTTCCTGATCGGTCCGGCCACGGTGGCGCTCGCGGTGCCACTGTATGAGAACCGCAAGATTGTGATGGAATCGATCCTGCCGATGCTGTTCGCCCTGATCGTCGGCTGCGCCGCTGCGATCGTTTCGGTCATCGTGCTCGCGGAGGCATTAGGCTTGCCGCGCACGGTCATCCTGGCGCTGGCGCCCAAGTCGGTCACGGCGGGTGTCGCGATGGGAATTGCCGAAACGCTCGGGGCCGATCCCTCGCTGACGGCGGTCGCGGTGGTTCTCACCGGTATCACCGGCGCCATTGTCGTGACGCCGATGATGAACGGGCTGCGGATCAAGGATTTCCGCGCGCGCGGATTTGCGGCGGGGCTTGCGTCGCACGGCATCGGCACGGCCCGCGCGTTTCAGGTCGACGAGGTGGCCGGCGCGTTCGCCGGCATCGCGATGGGTCTCAACGCACTGGTGACGTCGCTGCTGGTGCCGCTGGCGGCGACGCTGCTGCTGAAGTGACGAAAGATTTCGCGATTGACTTGATCTGAAAACAAACCATGCTTTCGCGGCTCGTGATGGGGTGCAGTGCGATGCAGCGATTTCAGGCCGGGTATTTTTTTCGGACGATTGGTTTCGTCGCTGCTGTTTTTGGAATGGCTGTTTCGGGTCAGGCCATCGCGCAGACCGCGTCTGCAAATATATGGACGGTGCCGGAAGTCGGCGCGCTGCCGCTCGATGCGTATGGCCTTCAGGTGCGCCGGGGCCGCGATCTTATCACCGCGACATACGCCCATATCGGACCGGAAGTGCCGGACCCCGCCAAGCGGTTCGCCGGCAACAACCTTGCCTGCGGCAATTGCCATTTGCAGGCCGGCACGAAAAAGTTCGGCTTGCCGATTTTCGGACTGTTCGATCTTTTTCCGCAATACAGCGCGCGGCGCGGTGCGGAAATCACCATCGAGGACCGTATAAACTCCTGCATGGTGCGAAGCATGAACGGCCGGCAATTGCCGAACGACGGTCCGGAAATGCAGGCGCTCGTCGCCTACGTCAGATTTCTGTCGTCGGGAATGGCTCCCGGCCAGAAGCCGCAGGGCCTCGGCGCGGGCGCGATGCCCGAACTTGACCGCGCCGCCGATCCTGAGCGCGGCAAGGGGATTTATGCGAACACCTGCCTGGCCTGTCATAACACCGATGGCTCGGGCATTCGCCGCAGCCTTCCCACAACCGATCTTGGCTACATGGTGCCGCCATTATGGGGGTCTGATAGCTTCAATGACGGTGCCGGCATGGCGCGGCTGATCACGATTGCGAATTTTCTGCATTTCAACATGCCGCATGGCGTCGATTATCTGGACCCTCGTCTGTCCGTCGAAGACGCGTGGGACGTGGCGGCCTATGTGATTTCCCAGCCGCGTCCGCAGAAGGCGGGACTGGACAAGGATTTTCCCGACCTGCTGAAAAAGCCGATCGATACGCCCTATGGTCCCTATGCGGACGGGTTCAGCGAACAGCAACACAAATACGGTCCCTACGCGCCGATCCGGGCGGCTCTTGCGCGCATCAAGCCTTAGCTTTCAGATTTAGTGTCAGGATTTTTTCACGGCGCGCTGAAGTGTGACGCTGACGCGCGCGCCGCCGCCGGGCCTGTCCTCGATCGCGATCGTGCCACCACAGCTTTCGACGATCTGACGAACGATGGTCAGTCCCAGTCCCGCGCCGCCATTGTCCCGGTTGCGCGACGGCTCGACGCGATAGAACGGCTCGAACACCTGGCTGCGTTCGTCCGCGGCGATGCCGGGCCCGCGGTCCTCGACGCGAAGCTCGACGGACTGACCGCCCTGAACCAGCGAGAGATCCGCGACATGGCCGTAGGCGATCGCGTTGCCGGCGAGATTGGAGACGACGCGCGCCATCGCGGTTGTTGCACCGCGCACAATGGCAGGCGTCTCCGCGCCTGCGAGGGTGACGGATTCGCCAAGATGCCTGCGGGTTTCGTATTCGCTTTTGAGAATGGCGGAAATGTCAGCCGTCTCATCGGAATTGCCGGCGAACGAGACGCGCACGAAAGCCAGCGTGTCGTCCACCAGCGACTGCATGCCGTCGAGATCGGAGGAGGCCCTGTTCTTCTGCTCGCTGTCGGGCAGCATTTCGAGGCGCAGCCGCAGCCTCGTGAGATAGGTGCGAAGATCGTGGCTGATCGCGCCGAGAACGATCGTCCGGCTGCGCATCAGTTGGACGATCCGCTGCTGCATCGCGTTTACCGCCCCGATCAGCGCGCGGACATCGGGCGCGCCGCGCTCGGGCACGGTGTGGGGCTGCAGTGAACTGCCAAAGCGCTCGATCGCGTGACCGAGATCGGTCAACGGTCTGGTTTCGCGCCGCACCGCGAGCAGCGCGGCGGCGGCGACCACAAAGCCGAGGATTCCCGCAAGTAATCCGACCGGCACGCCGAGGAGCCGCTGGGTTAGGCTGCCGGTCGCGTTGATTTCGAGATAGCCGCCGGACTTCAGCGCGATCACGGCGCGAAGTTTCGATCCGACATAATCGCGAAACCGCCGCATCGGTCCTTGGTTCGCGGTGTTGACGAGCGTGATCGAGATGAACCGGTCGTCGCTGTCGCCAAGAAGACGATGCAGCCGCCAATCCGCAAGACGCATGTCGGACGGCGTGATATCTGCGGGAAGCTCGGTGCGGAGGCTGGCGACGAAATTCGTTCCCGTCGCCGCGCGCAGCGCCAGCGGGCGATCCTGAACGGGCAGCCGATCGAGCAACAGAACGAGCGCGGAAATCTGACCGAACAGCGGAGCAAAGGTCGCGCCTTCGGCCGCGCGTCGGCGCTCGAGAAAATAGGTCGTCGCCGCAAAAAGCTGCAGCAGGATGATCCCGCCCACGACAATCAGCGTGAGCCGCGCGGCGATGCCGATTCGCATTATCCGGTCTCCCGGGACGAGTGGGGCGCGGGCTGGACATCGGCGGCGAAGAAATATCCGCCGTTGCGCACGGTCTTGATGATCTGGTCGGCCTGCGGCCGGGCGCCGGCAAGCTTGCGCCGCAGCCGGCTGATCGAGACATCGATGGTCCGGTCGAACGGGTCGGCGCTGCGTCCGCGCGTCCAGTCGAGGAGTTGCTCGCGCGACAGCACGCGCTTCGGTCTTTCGAGAAAACACGCCAGCAGATCGAATTCGGTAGCGGTGAGCTCGATGGACTTGCCGCCGATATCCGACAGGCTTCGCGCGTCGATATTGGCGATGAAGTCGCCGAAGGCGAGGCGCCGCGCGCTTTCCATGCGCGGAATGCCGTTCGCGCGGCGCAGGATCGCGCGAATGCGCGCAAGCAACTCCCTCGGATTGAACGGCTTCGGCAAATAATCGTCAGCCCCCATTTCGAGCCCGACGATCCGGTCGATGTCTTCGGCGCGCGCTGTCAGCATCAGAATGGGAATGCTGTCACCGGCGCGCAAGCGCCGGCAGATCGACAGTCCGTCCTCGCCGGGCAGCATGATGTCGAGCACGACGAGATCGGGACGGGCTTTTTCCAGCGCGCGATTCATCGCGGCGCCGTCGCCGGCGCACAGAACCTTGTAGCCTTCGCGCGCGAGAAAATCGGCGAGCAGCGTCTGGATTTCGCGATCGTCCTCGACGACCAGAATGACAGGTTCGTTCATGGATCCGCACTTTAGAGCCGCGCCCTGCATTGGCAACGGCGCTGGGAACGCCGTTACAAAACGTTACAAAACGGCCCTTCCCTGAAACATCGGCGCAACGCATGGCGGCGAATGTCTCCTGACGAACGGAAGCACGTCTTCGTTCGCAGATACAGGGAGACAAAACATGACGCGTGTTTTCATTTCCGCCTCGCTCGTGACCCTGATGGGCCTTGCCACGATTTCGCAGGCGGCCGCCTGGTCGCGCAGCGCAACGGTCACCACGCCTCGCGGGACGTATTACCGGCAGGGCTCCGGCGGATGCGCCGGCGGCACCTGTTCGCATTCGGGTTCGGTGACGGGTCCATACGGCGAAACGGTATCGCGCAGCGGCAGCGTCACGCAGACCGGACCGGGTGCGTACAACTATTCACGCACGACGACCGGCCCGAATGGCAACAGCGTTACGCGCAGCGGCACCGTCACCCGCTACTGAAACCGTCATCGCGCGCAGGCATGCGTCTGCGTTGCAGCTTTTAACCCGACAATCTCCGGAGCGTTCATCATGAAGCAAGCCATTGTCCTGGCCGCGATCGGTGCGGCCACGCTGATTACCGCGACCGCGGCGCGGGCCGCGCCAATCCAGCCGTCAGTGCCGTCCGTCTCGTCTGAAGCCAGCGACATCGTTCAGGTTCGCGGGTTTTGCGGGCTTGGCCGGCATCGCGGGCCGTGGGGCGGCTGTCTGCCGAACGGCGTGGGATATGCGTACCGGCCTTATGCGTACGGGCCGTATTACGCCTATGCCGGCCCCTACGGCCGCTGCTGGTGGCGGGCGGGCGCCTACGGTCCTGTCCGGGTTTGCGCCTGGTAGCCGCCAACTCATTCACGAGAGGAAAACATCATGAAAAGAATTCTTTCGCAATTGCCGGAGTGGCGGCCTGAAATCGACACCATGGTGTTCGGCTGGCTGCTGATCGCGGGATGGCTCGTCGTACTCACCTTCGCGCTGCCGGCTGCGGCGCAGGTCGCCGATTCGGCGTTGCGTCAGGCCTGTTCGGCGGACGTCAGAACCGTCTGTCCCGGCATCATGCCCGGCGGCGGCCGGATCAAGACCTGCATGATGGAAAAGCGCGATCAGCTCTCGCAAGGCTGCAGGGATGCGATCGCGAGCGCGCAGGCAAAGACGCCGGCCAAGTAAAGGTTTCGCAAATAAAAGTTTTGCTTGCGGACAGATGCTGAGTTCATCCGGGCGCCACGTGCCCGGATGTCTCCGGAGCGAGGATCATGATTCACGAATCCATCAATACCCTCGGTGGCCAGCATTTCCGTGCGATGCTTCTTGCCGTCGCTTTCGGATTGATACTGGTGGAGTATCTTTTCCGCCGTCTCGATCATGACGACAGCTACGACGCCCGCGAAACGGCGACCTCGCTCGTGATCGCGCTCGGCAACAAGCTGATCGGCGGAATGATGACGGCGGTCCTCGCGCTTCCACTGGTCTTTGTTTATCAACATCGGCTGTTCGACATTCCGCTCGACAATGTCTGGTGGTGGCTTGCGCTGTTTGTCGCTATCGAATTCAGCTACTACGTTCACCACGTCGCGATGCATAAAATACGATGGTTCTGGGCGACGCATTCGGTTCATCACTCGGCGACGAAGATGAACCTCAGTGCCGCGGTGCGGCTAGGCTGGGGCGGAAATCTGACCGGCGGATTTCTGTTTTATCTTCCGTTGATATATCTGGGGTTCAATCCGGCGGCGGTGCTGCTCGTTCTTGGCCTCGGCCTGTTCTACCAGTTCTTTCTGCATTCGGCATTCGTGCCGAATCTTGGTCCGCTGGAATGGATTTTCAATACGCCGCGGCACCACCACGTTCATCACGCCTCAAACTCCGAATGCCTCGACCGGAATTTCGGCTCGGTGCTGATCGTGTTCGACCGGATGTTCGGAACATTTGCAAGTGCGCCGCAGGGCGAGGCGTTGCGGTTCGGCCTTGCTGGTATTCGGCCCACGGCAAATCCGGTCTCGATATTGTTTGGAGAGTGGTTCCGCATTGCGCGCGATGTTGTTCTCGCCGGAAACTTCCGCGCGCGCCTGCGCGCGCTTTTCGGGCCGCCGGTGTAATTCGGGATCGCGTTGAACAAGCAAAACGGCCGGAGCTTGTCCGGCCGTTCGTCCTTGTCGTTGTTGACCTGGCTCAGGCTTCGCCCTGCAGGGCGGCTTCCAGTTCGCGTCCGTTATGAGCCCAGAGCTGTTCGATCTGCAGCGCCATCGGATCGGGGAAGATATTCGGCTCGCCCTGTTCGAGGCCGCGCACGATATTGATCGCGGCATGCTCGGGCGTGGCCTTTTCCATCGGAATATCTTTCGCAAGCTCGGTGTCGATCGGTCCCGGATAAATGCCGACCACGGTGACACCAGATTTCTTCAGCGATCCGCGCAGGCCCTGGGTCAGGGATTGCAGCGCCGCTTTGGAGGCCGAGTAGCCGGCCAGAGCGGGGACCGCTGCCAGCCCGACCACGCTGATGACATTGGCAATGGTGCCGGACCCGCGGCTGACGAAGCGGGGCGTGAAGGCGCGGATGACGCGAAGCGTGCCGTAGAAATTGGTGTTCATGTCCGCCTCGATCACGTCGCGGGTAACGGTCGTCCAGTCGCTGAAAGCCGCAGTGCCGGCATTGTTCACCAGCACGTCGATATCCTTTGCGGTCTCGGCGGCAGCCTTGACGGACACTTCGTCGGTCACGTCGAGCTGAAGCGGGACCACGCGCTTGTCGCCGAAATCGGGCAGCGAGGCCGGCTTTCGCGCAGCGGCATAGACCTTGCTGACGCCGGCCTTGAGCAATTGACGCACGACGGCGGCGCCGATGCCGCGGTTGGCGCCCGTGACCAGTACAATTTTGTTCGACAGAGACATGGCATCCTCACAAGGGTTGGGACGGCCCGCAAAAGGCTTGCGGTAAACCGATCTGTTTACTATGTGAGTTGCATGTAAACTGATCTGTTTACTTCGTCAAGGCGGTTTGCTAAAAAAGAACGGGTCGAATTTTCGGGAGCCCAAATGACCGAAGACGCAAAGCTGGAGAGCAAGAAGCAGGCAATCGTGAAACAGGCCTTCGAGCGGTTTTACGATGGCGGCTTTCACGCGGTCGGAATCGACTCGGTGATGGCGGACAGCGGCATCTCCAAGCGCACGCTCTATAAATATTTTCCTTCCAAGGAAGATCTGATCGAGGCCGTGCTCGACTATTACGGCGCCATCGTCACGCGCGAGCTGTTCGATCCCGTCATGAAGGCAAGCGGCAGCGCGCGCGAACGCATCATGATGTTTTTCGATCGCCGCAAGGCCATGATCGACAGGAATCCCATTCGCGGGTGCCTCGGGATGAAGGCCGCCCAGGAATACGCCGGCAAGCACAAGGGCATTGCCGGGCACGGCAAGAACGCGGCGCGGATCGTCGAGCAGAATTTCGTCAAGCTGTGCGAGGAGGCCGGATTTCAAAAACCCCGCGAACTCGGCAAGCAGCTCAGTCTCCTGTTTCAGGGCGCACTGCTGATGTCTCAGGTCACCGGCGACAGCTCGCAATTTGCGTCAGCCAAAGCCGCGGCCGTGGTGCTGCTCGATCAGGCCGGAAAGACGGATCGGACACGCCGGTAGGCGTTGGATCAAATGCAGGTGGTGAACCGGCGCCGGGACAGCCAATCCGGCGAACCAGGGACGACGATGCGCACCCGCAAGCGATCCATTTCCACATGGAAATGTCCGGTGGTTGAATCGTGCAGGAGTGGCTGAGTCTTTAAAAACCTTTTTTGGTTGAAGTATGTGAAAACCCCGATCGTTCGTATCATGGGGTGACTGTCATGACGCTTTCTGTTTTTCCGTCTCGTCGCGCAGCGCTAGCGGCGATGATCGCGCTTCCGATTGTACTTGGCGCAACGCTGGAGCCGTCTCTCGCAGACGACAAACTGACCGAGTTGCGCGTCGGTTACCAGAAGTACGGAACGCTGGTGCTCTTGAAAGCAAACGGTTCACTCGAGAAGAGACTCGCTGACGAGGGCGTCAAGGTGACGTGGGCCGAGTTTCAGGGCGGCGTACCCCTGCTTGAGGCTTTGAATGTCGGCGCTGTCGATTTCGGAACGACAGGCGATGCACCTCCGATCGTGGCGCAGGCCGCCGGCGCGAATTTCGTCTATGTCGGCGTCGAGCCTCCCGCGCCCACCGGTGAATCAATCATCGTGAAGGAGGACTCGCCGATCCGTTCGCCCGCCGATCTGAAAGGCAAGCGGATCGCGTCCAGCAAGGGCGGCAATGTCCACTTTTTGACGCTGAGCACGCTGTCGAAGGCAGGCCTGACGTCGAAGGATGTGGAATGGTCGTGGCTGTTTCCCGCCGATGCCCGGCCTGCCTTTGAGCAGGGCAAGATCGACGCCTGGGCGGTATGGGATCCGTTCCTTGCCGCCTCGCAGACCGCGTTGAAGGTACGTGTGGTCGCTGACGGAAATTATTCAGGAGTTGCGAACTACCAGTTCTATCTCGCGACCCGCGCTCTTGCGGAGAAGCATCCTGCGGTCGTGAAAATCCTTCTTGAGGAAATCGCGAAGATCGATCAGCAGGCGCTCAAGGATATTGATCCTCTTGTCAAAACGCTCACGCAGACGACGGGAATCAACGAGGCTGCGGTCGCGCTGGCTCTCAAGCGCTTGGGTTACGGGGTTAAGCCGCTCAACGCCGAAATCATCGCGAGTCAGCAACGCATTGCCGATACCTTTTACAAGGAAGGCCTGATTCCCAAGGCGATCGTCGTCAAGGATGCGGTTCTCGCCGCGGGTTTCTAAGGCTGCCATGAACATCTTCTGGTTTCTGCCGACATTCGGGGACGGCCGTTATCTGGGGACGGACATCGGCTCGCGTCCGGTCACCTTCTCCTACCTTCGGCAGATATCCGAAGCTTGCGATGACCTCGGCTACCGTGGGGTGCTGGTTCCTTCGGGCAGAAGTTGCGAGGACAGCTGGAGCGTCGCTTCCGCCCTTGCGCAGGTGACGAGGCAGCTGCAGTTCCTCGTCGCGCTGCGCCCCGGCACCATCACGCCGACGGTGGCTGCACGCATGGCGAACACCATCAGTCGCCTGTCAGACGGCCGCCTGTTGCTCAACGTCGTTGTCGGCGGCGATCCGGAGGAGCTCGCGGGCGATGGAGTGTTTGCCCGGCATGACGAGCGCTACGAGCTTGCCGCAGAATTCATAAGCGTGTGGCAGCGATTGCAGCGGGGCGAGCGCGTCGATTTTCACGGCAAGTATGTCCGTGTCGAAGGCGCGCAGCTCTATCTGTTTCCCGAGCGCCAGCCCGAGCAGACATTTCCGCCATTGTGGGCCGGCGGTTCCTCTGCCGCTGGCCATGGTTTCATCGCCGAGCATATCGATGTGTATTTGACATGGGGCGAGCCGCTCGAGGCTGTTCGCGAGAAGATCGCCGACGTTCGTGCGCGCGCCCGTGCGTTCGGCCGCAATGTGCGGTTTGGCATGCGGTTGCAAACCATCGTCCGCGAAACCGAGGAGGAGGCGTGGGCCGCCGCCGACCGGCTGCTCGATCATGTGAGCGACGAGACCATCGCCGCCGCCCAGAGGACACTGGCGCGCTTCGATTCGGAAGGTCAGCGCCGCATGAACGAACTGCACAAGGGCGACCGGCGAAAGCTGCGCGTCGCCCCGAATCTCTGGGCCGGGTTCGGGCTGGTGCGCGGTGGAATCGGGACGGCTGTCGTGGGCGATCCATACAACGTCGCGGCCCGGTTGCGCGAATATGCCGACCTTGGCATCGAATATTTCATTCTGTCGGGATTGCCGCACCTTGAGGAAGCGCACCGTTTCGCGGAGCTGGTGTTTCCCCTGCTGTCCATTGAGCAGCGCGTCACACGCAGCCGCTATTCGATCATGGGTGCGATGGGCGATGCCCACACGCCGGAATCGAAGCAGGCCAGTGCGCAATAGGCCTGTGCGCCAGGGATCGAGCGCGGTGTTCGGTCATCGGGACAGTCCCTGATCGAAGGGCTGGCGGGCATGAGCCATGGGATTGACTGGTCCGATGGCCGCCCGGTCCGCCCCGCCGCCGCCCGGCACAGGGAACGCGTAGCCCATGATGGCCTTGGCGACCCAGCGATCGGACGCCGACGTCAGCCCGTAGCCGATGCCGAAATTCACATCCAGTTCGCCGAGCTTGAAATCCGTGACCGCGAACAGCGTGTGCTGCTGTTGATCGACCGGTTTAAAATCGCCGATCTTGCCGAAATCGGCGTAGTACTCGAAGCCCGCGAAGAGATCGGCCCCGAACTTGCGCGCCACCCGTG
>RXJJ01000003.1:0-35403 GCA_003963145.1 Bradyrhizobiaceae bacterium | reverse complement strand
CGCCGATGATGGGCCGGATTTCCATGCCCCAGCGCGTCTGGGAGAAGCGCGGCGTTTCGTTGCTGAACTCGAAATTGATGCCGTAGAAAAAGTTGCGCTGGTCGGCGTGCGGCGACACGAACAGCGTCCGCAGCTTGAACGCGTCAGAATAGAACGTCTGGTTCTGGATCGAGAACGGTAGATAGAGGCCGACTTCCCACCAGTCGGTCAGGCCGTAAGCGAATTCGGGCGTTCCGTTGACGCTGCCATTCGACGCCAGCCCTCCGGGAAACGGCGCGCTCTTTACGCCGAGCGGTACATAGTTGAGATGTTGCTGGACTGTGAACTGCCCGACCTCGGCGATGCTGGCGTTGTAGACCTGGATCTCATCGGTGGCGCGCGCGGCGCGCGGCGCGCAGCACAATGCGACGGCGATGCTGGCGGCGGCGAGTGGTGAGACCGCCCCTGCGCGCGTCACTAGAATGCGCCTGTCGCAATGTCGACGGAATGACACCGCCAATTGCGCCGGCGATAGGAACCCAAAATCATAAGTCACTTGGTTATTCTGAAATTGTCGGGAACGTGGACGCGATCAAAAGCAGCGCGGCAATTCCAATGTACTTGTAAACAGTTCGCCGCATGGCAGCCGAGCGCGACTACGGGTCGAGCTCGGTGTCCCAATAGAGATAATCGAGCCAGCTGTCGTGCAGATAGTTCGGCGGGAAGAGGCGCCCGTTGCGGTGAAGCTGGTGCACCGTCGGTGCGTAGGGCGTTTGCCGCGGAAACATGTTGGCCTGCCGCATCGTCATGTTGCCTTTGCGCAGGTTGCAGGGCGAACAGGCGGCGACGACGTTTTCCCATGTCGTCTGCCCGCCGCGCGAGCGCGGAATGATGTGATCGAAGGTGAGGTCTTCGGTCGAGGTGCAATACTGGCAGGTGAAGCGGTCGCGCAGGAAGACGTTGAATCGCGTGAAGGCGGGGTGCGTGGTCGGCTTGACGAAGGATTTGAGCGATACCACGCTCGGCAGCTGCATCTCGAAGGATGGGCTGTGCACCGCGTGGTCGTAATTGGCGACGATGTTCACGCGGTCGAGGAACACCGCCTTGATCGCATCCTGCCAGGACCAGAGCGACAGGGGATAGTAACTCAGCGGCCTGAAGTCAGCGTTCAGTACCAGTGCCGGCCAGCCACCCTGTGAGACATGTGCGTTCAAGTAACGCTCCTGGCTCCTGTTTTACGCGTCAGCTGCGAAGCAGCTACGGGGTACATACTACAGCGAGCGCGACGGAATTGTGAAGGGCATAGGCGCCCTGTTTGCGCCTGCCAGACCGTTGTTATCGGACGGGTTTTGGGGTTTTTCCGGGGCCGGCTTTGGCCACGGTTTTCCGTGTCCTGGCGCGGGGCGGCGCGGCTGGCCTGCGCCGCAGTTTGACTGATTCGGGCGCGGTCTTCGCAACGGATTTTTTCACGCCCGGTTTATCCGATCCGATCACGCCCTCGCGCCGTTTCACCGCGTGATAATAGGCCCACCACAGATGCGCCGCCGCGCCGCGCAGCGGCCGCCACGGCTCGGCCAGGGGCTGCATCTCCTTCACGCTGGGGCGGGCCTTCAGGCCGAGCCCGATCCGCATCGCCTCCTGCACCGCAAGGTCGCCCGCCGGCCAGGCGTCGCCATGGCCGAGACAAAACAGCAGATAGATATCGGCGGTCCACGGCCCGATGCCGTGCAGCGCGGTCAGGGTGTTGTGCGCGGCGTCGGCGTCCTCTTCCGCCAGCACGTCGAGATTGAGCCGGCCGGCGGCGAGTTCGCGGGCGATGGCTTTCAGCGACCTGATCTTCGCCGCCGAGAGGCCGAGCCGGCCGAGACGGTCGGTGCGCGCGCTTTTGATCCGGTCGTGATGAAACGGATCGAACGCGGCTGAGACGCGGCCCCAGATTGCCGCCGCCGCCGAGGTCGAGAGCTGCTGGCCGCACACGATGGCTGCGAGCCCGGCAAAGCCCGGCTCGCGCCGCCGCAGCGCCGGCATCCCGGCGACCTCCAGCACGGGGCGCAGGCGCGGATCGGTCTCCGCCAGCTGCCGGATAGCCTCGTCGAGATCGGATTGCGTGTTGAGATGAACCGTCATACGTGGCCAGTGTAAGGGTGGCTTAACGTCCGCACAAAATCCACCTGTGACATCTATGCAGTGAATTCATGCCGCCACCCGTTTTCCGTTTCGCGCCGTCTCCGAACGGCTATCTGCATCTCGGCCACGCGTTTTCGGCGCTGCTGAATTTCGATCTGGCGCGGCAGAACGGCGGCCAGTTTCTGCTGCGGATCGAGGATATCGATTCGGCGCGCTGCCGTCCTGAATATGAGGCGGCGATCTACGAAGACCTCGCCTGGCTGGGTCTTGCATGGGAACAGCCGGTGCGGCGGCAGTCGGAGCATCTTGCGCTTTACGCCGACGCTCTGGCGCGGCTGACCGGGCAGGGGCTGGTCTATCCGGCGTTCGAGAGCCGCGCCGAGATCGCCCGCCTTGTCGCGGAGAAAGGCACCGCCGGGCCGTGGCCGCGCGATCCTGACGGCACACCGCTTTATCCCGGCGTGGACAGATTGTTGTCTGCCGCCGAGCGTGCGGAAAAAATCGCGAGCGGCGCGCCTTACGCGCTGCGGCTCGACATGGCGGCGGCCTGCGCGCGCGCGGGCGATCTGACATGGGATGAACATGGCGCAGGACCGGACGGCGAGACAGGAACGCTTGTCGCCCAGCCGCAGGAATGGGGCGACGTGATTCTCGCGCGCAAGGATACGCCGACCAGCTATCATCTGTCGGTCGTGATCGACGATGCCCTGCAGGGCGTCAGTCATGTGGTGCGCGGACAGGACCTGTTCCATGCGACGAGCGTGCACCGCCTGCTTCAGCATCTCCTCGATCTGCCAGCGCCGTCCTATCGCCATCACCGCCTGATTCGCGACGGCGCGGGACGCAAGTTGTCGAAATCGGACGATGCAACCGGGATTCGTGAATTGCGCGCGGCTGGCGCGGGCCCACAGGACATCCGCCGAATCGTTGGCCTTTCGTCGTGACATGGACACTCACCACCGCGACTCGCCGTGACTCGGAGCGCCGCGAATGGCAGGATGGAACCGTTCGGGGGAATCATGGCGACATCGCGTTCAAAGGCCGGGGGCGGTACGTCCGGGACGCGTAATGTCCGCAACCGGGCAGCGCGCAAGCGCGCGCGCGCGGCGAAAAAAACGGCTGTGAAAAATTCCTCCGTGAAAAAGCGGGCCGTGAAAAAGCTCTTCGCCAAAAGGCAAAAGTCAGAAACAGCGGCGCGCAAACCGGCGGTCAAATCTGCATCCTCGTCGTCCCGTCCACGAATCGTCGAGGCCGCGCTGGCCGCCTTCGCCCATGAAGTGCGAACGCCGCTGACCGGAATCCTCGCCATCAGTTCGCTGCTGGCGACGTCCGATCTCGACGAGCGCGAGCGGCGCTGGGTCGATACCATTCGCACCGGCGCCGAGCATCTGGCCGCGCTCGCCACGCTGTTCGTCGATGCCGCCAAGGATCGCGCCTCGGGCCTTTACATCCGTCAGGACTTCTTCGATCTGCGCGCCTTCGCGCAGGCGAGCGGGGACTCGCTGGCCGGCCGTGCCGCCGCCAAGGGGTTGCAGGCGCGCATCGGCATTGCGGACGATCTACCCACCTTCGTCATCGGCGATCAGATTCGCCTGCGCGCCGCGCTGGAAAACCTGATCGACAATGCGGTGAAGTTCACCGAGGCCGGGGAGGTCGGTCTTGCGGTCAGTGCTGCGCCGCGCGGCGAGAACGAGGTCAGCGTGACCTTTGCCGTATCGGACAGCGGCATCGGCATTTCGCTCGCCGAGATCAAGCGCCTGTTCAAGCCTTTCTCGCAGGCCAATGTTTCGGTCGCTGCGCGTTTCGGCGGGGCGGGGCTCGGTCTGTCCTCGGTCAGGCAACTGGCGCGGGCGATGGGCGGCGACGTCACCGTGAAGCAGAATAAAGGCGGCGGTGCGGTCTTTACTTTCTCCGTCGTGCTTGCCCGCGCCAGCGAGCCCGCGGCGCCCGACGGCGACGCGCCGCAAGCGCCGCTGCAGGGCCTTCGCGTTCTCAGCGTCGAGGACAATCCGTTCGGCCGCGTGGTGCTGAACGCCATCCTCACCGAACTCGGCCACAGGACCGAATTCATCGGCCGGGGCGAGCTCGCGCCGGAGCGCGTCGCGCAGGGAGATTTCGATGTCGTGCTGATGGACATGGTGCTGCCCGGTATCGACGGCATCGAGGCGATCGCGCGCATCCGCCAACTGGATGCGCCGCATGGCGCAATCGGTATTGTCGGCGTGTCGGGACGTCAGCAGGACGAAGCTAAGGCGCGCGGGGCGGGCGCCGACGCCTTTCTGGTCAAGCCGGTAAGTCCCCGCGCGCTCTCATCTGCGCTTCTTGCTGCGTCACGCCGTCCGGCAGGCGCGAGCGGATGATCGCGGCGTTGAGCGCGCCGCCGTAAACGAAAATCGCGGCGATGAAATACAGGAACACCAAGGCGATGATCACCGAGGCGAGGCCCGCATAGGTTGTGACGTAGTTGCCTGCGAAGCGCGCGAGATATTGTCCGAACAGCGCGGCGGAAATCAGCGAGGCCACCATGGTGAAAATGATTCCGGGAAAAATCTGCGCCAGCGTCCGCCGTCCCGCCGGAAGCCAGGTGTGCAGCACGAACAGTGCGGCGACGAGCGAGAGGATGGCGATGCCATAGCGCATGACGTTCAGAATGTGGACTTTCGGTGCAATCACCGGAAGGTAGAACTCGGCGGTCGCCAGCAGGAACGGTCCGAGCACGATCAGAAGCGCCAGCGCCAGCGCCACGAAGGCCGCGACAAGCGTGTAGCCGATCGATTCCAGCCGCAGCCAGTACCAGCTTCGGGTCTCGGTGACGCCATAGGCGCGGTTCAGCGCCACACGCAGGCTTTCGATGCCATTTGAGGCGAAATAGATGGATAGCGCGAGGCCGATGGTGAGCGCGTCCCCGCGTGTCGTCGTCAGAACGTTATGGATTTCTCCGGTCAGCGCATCGGCGACCTGATCGGGCCAGGTCTCGATCATGATGTCCACCACCTGGTCGGCGAGTTCCTGTGTCCCGAAAAAGCCGGCGAGCGAGGTGATGACGATCAGGAAGGGAAACAGCGCCATCAGGGCGGAGAGCGCGATGTGGCTGGCGATGGCCCAGCCGTCATCAGCCAGGAAATGGTTCAGCGCGTCGCGACCGACATGAAAAGCATAGCGAACCAGCTTCACGTTCAACCCTGATTGAAAGGCCTTGATGGGTGTAGCCTGCGACCACACTAAAGTCAGCAAGGCCGAACCGGAAAAAACATCACAATCACATTTTCGGGGGGACAACGTGCGCGCACGCCCGAAGCCATTCACATGGTCCGTCCGACGCATCCCCGGCCTTGCTCCTGAAGTGCAGGATGATATGTACGGTTCATGACAACGTTTCTCAGCGCCATCGCTCTTCCTGTCGCGCTTTTCGCCGTCACGGTCGTGCTGCTGCTCGGCCTTGTGAACATGATGCGCGGCGGCTCGCCCAACACCTCCCAGCGCCTGATGCGGCTGCGCGTGCTTTTCCAGTTCGTCGCCATCGTCATAGCCATGCTCGCGATCTGGGCGATGGGCCGCTAGAGCGACGTTCCCCTCGCAAGGCTTGCCAGGTGTCGGTCCCGCCTCGGGATGACGTCATCCCAAGGCTCCCTGCGTCCGCGAGCGCCGGAAGGCAATTGCTTTCATCCTGCCTTGTTGACCAGGCTTGGCCGGGCCATTAGGTTCCGCCGCCAAGCTGTTTCCAAGCCTTTTAACGCGTAAGGGGAACTGATGAAGGTTCTGGTCCCGGTCAAGCGGGTGATCGATTACAACGTCAAGATTCGCGTCAAGGCGGACGGAACGGGCGTCGAGACAGCCAACGTCAAGATGTCGATGAATCCCTTCGATGAGATCGCCGTCGAGGAGGCGCTCCGGCTGAAGGAGGCCGGCAAGGCCACCGAGATCGTGGTGGTGTCGATCGGCCCGGCGCAGTCCGCCGAAACCATCCGGACAGGTCTGGCGATGGGCGCGGATCGCGGCATCCACATCAAGACCGACGGCAGTGTCGAGCCGCTGGCAGTCGCCAAGCTGCTGAAAGCCGTGATCGACGAGGAGAAGCCGGGTCTGGTCATTCTCGGCAAGCAGGCGATCGACGACGATTCCAATCAGACCGGCCAGATGCTGGCGGCGCTGCTCGGCTGGGGCCAGGCGACGTTCGCTTCCAAACTCGAGGTCGAGGGCACGGATTTCAAGGTGACGCGCGAGGTCGACGGCGGATTGCAGACCGTGACGGTCAAGGGGCCGGCGGTGGTCACCACCGATTTGCGCCTGAACGAGCCGCGCTACGCCAGCCTGCCCAACATCATGAAGGCGAAAAAGAAGCCGCTGGAGGAAAAGGCGGCCGATCAGTTTGGCGTCGACCTTTCCCCGCGTCTTGAAGTTGTGAAAACCTCCGAGCCTGCGGGCCGCAAGGGCGGCATCAAGGTCGGCTCGCCCGCCGAACTCGTCGCCAAGCTGGCCGAAGCGGGAGCGATTTAAATGACCACGCTGTTGATTGCCGAACACGACAACGCCGCGCTGAAGGACGCGACCGGCAAGGCGCTGACCGCGGCGCTGGCGCTCGGAGCCGACGTGCACGTGCTGGTCGCCGGAGAAGGCGCCAAGGGCGCAGCCGATGCGGCTTCCAAACTGAATGGCGTCAAGAAGGTGCTGCTCGCCGACAACGCCGCTTATGCGCACGATCTGGCCGAGCCGCTGGCGGCGCTGATCGTGTCGCTCGCGCCGTCCTACGATGCGATCGTCGCGCCTGCGACCTCGCGTTTCAAGAACACCATGCCCCGTGTCGCCGCGCTGCTCGATGTCATGCAGGTATCCGACATCATCAAGGTCGTTGCGCCCGACACCTTCGAGCGGCCGATCTATGCCGGCAACGCCATCCAGACCGTGAAATCGAAGGACGCCAAGAAGGTCATCACGGTGCGGACCTCGACCTTCACAGCGACCGGCGAGGGCGGCAGCGCACCCGTCGAGGCCGTGAGCGCTGTGGCCGATCCCGGCCTCTCCGGCTTTGTCGGTGAGGAAGTCGCCAAGAGCGACCGGCCGGAACTGGCATCCGCGAAGGTCATTGTGTCGGGCGGGCGCGCGATGCAGAGCCGCGAGAATTTCACCAAATACATCGAACCGCTGGCGGATGCGCTCGGCGCCGGCGTCGGCGCGTCACGCGCCGCTGTCGATGCCGGCTATGCGCCGAACGACTGGCAGGTCGGCCAGACCGGCAAGGTTGTCGCGCCCGATCTTTACGTCGCGGTCGGCATTTCAGGCGCCATTCAGCATCTGGCCGGCATGAAGGATTCGAAGGTGATCGTCGCGATCAACAAGGACGAGGAGGCGCCGATCTTCCAGGTCGCCGATTTCGGACTGGTCGCCGATCTGTTTCAGGCGGTTCCCGAACTGACCGAGGAAATCGGCAAACACGGCCGCTGACTGTGCCCGCCGGATGACAGAAGTCCGGCCGGTGTTTGATATATTGAAGCTGGTTGCGCCGTGGCGGCAGAAGATGGCGATGGGAACGAGGCGATGACAATCAAGACCGTGGGCGTGATCGGATCCGGGCAGATGGGCAACGGCATCGCCCATGTCGCCGCGCTCGCCGGCTACAACGTTATTCTCAACGACATCTCGGCAGATCGCCTGAAATCGGCGATGGCCACCATCAACGGCAATCTGTCGCGGCAGGTCTCCAAGAAGGTCATTACCGAAGAGGCGCAAAAGGCCGCGCTGCAAAGGATCGATTCCACCGATTCGATAGATGGCCTTGCGAACTGCGACCTTGTGGTCGAGAGCGCGGTCGAGAAGGAAGAGATCAAGCGCAAGATTTTCCACGATCTGTGCGCGGTGCTGAAGCCCGAGGCGATCATCGGCTCCAACACCTCCTCGATTTCCATCACCCGCCTTGCCGCCTCCACCGACCGGCCGGAAAAATTCATCGGCATTCATTTCATGAATCCGGTGCCGGTGATGGAACTCGTCGAACTGATCCGCGGCATCGCGACCGACGACGCGACCTTCGAGGCGACGCGCGAATTCGTCACCAGGCTCGGCAAGCAGACCGCGGTGTCGGAGGATTTTCCGGCCTTCATCGTCAACCGCATCCTGCTGCCGATGATCAACGAGGCGATCTACACGCTCTATGAGGGCGTCGGCAACGTGCAGGCGATCGACGCGGCGATGAAGCTCGGCGCGCATCACCCGATGGGGCCGCTCGAACTCGCCGATTTCATCGGCCTCGATACGTGCCTGTCGATCATGCAGGTGCTGCACGAGGGACTGGCCGATTCGAAATACCGCCCGTGCCCGCTGCTGGTGAAATATGTCGAGGCGGGATGGCTCGGCCGCAAGACGCAGCGCGGCTTCTACGACTATCGCGGCGACAAGCCGGTGCCGACGCGCTGAGATCTGAAATCGTCTCGATCTAGTTCAGCATCCGCAGGGTTACGACAAGCGCGGGAACCATACCCGTGACCATCGTCATGCCCATGGCAAGCCCGAGCAGGTTTGCCGCAAGGGCGGTTCTGGCCGATACGATCTCGCAATGCGTATTCATTGAGTCACGTCGCCTCGTGCATGTCGCCTGTCCGAATATCGGTTGGCGGGCATGTTGATTGATGACCCCGGCCTGGCGGCAAGCTGGCCAGCAATGGCTGCGAGAGATGCGCGATCTGGTAGGCGACACCCGCTTCGGCGGATATCAATTCGTCCTTTGACAGAAGAATGCGGGTGAACGTCCAGCTTCGCGGATCGAGTGCAGCAACGGCGGCTGCGATTGTCGGCCGTGCCGCATGCTGGCGTGCTCGTTCAATCTCGTCGTTCAATGCGGCGGTGAGGTCCGCATCCGGTGGAATGGCAATGTCTTGTCGGTAGAGAAAATGTGCTTCGCTTGCGGGGCCTCTGAAGGCGTCAAGCGCAAGGAATGTCCCGATATCGGCGCGCCCGAACCAGTCCGTGACGATCCTGTAGCCGCCGCTCACCAGCCAGTCGCGAAACGCCTTCTCGTGCTGCCACAGATAAAGCGACGAAAAGCTGTTGGCGATGGCGCCGAAGCGGCCCGCTTCGCGTAGCAGGAATGCCTTGAAATAAAGTTCGGCCCTGTCATTCCAGACGGCGCCTCGCCCATGCGCCCGTTTTCGGATCGCATCGACATCGTAATCGGCCGGAAGACGATGGGTGTAGTGAACGGCGATCAATTCTGAGGTTCCGACTTGAATGCCGCGCTCATGCGCGTGACTGAAGCGGCAACCTAACCTCGCCTTGTCCATTAAAAAACAGCATGATAGAAGATTTCAGAGATATGAAATTGAAATGATAAGCCATGAAGATGCTCGATATCGAAGCGGTGCAGGCGTTCGTTCTGGTCGCCGATCTGAAGAGCTTCACCCGCGCCGCCGAGGCCATGGCGAGCACGCAGTCGGCAGTGAGCCTGAAGATCAAGCGTCTTGAGGACAATCTGGGCCGTCGGCTGCTCGAGCGCACGCCGCGTCTGGTTCGGCTGTCGGCCGAAGGGCAGTCTTTTCTCGCCGCCGCGCGCAATCTTGTCGCGGCTCATCAGTCCGCCGTCGGCGTTTTTGTCGCTGAGCAGCGGCGGCTCGTCGTCGGCATCAGCCATCATATTGTCGGCGCCGAACTGGCCAATCTGCTCAAGCGCATCAACGGCAGCGATCCGGGTCTGGTGATCGAACTGCGCATCGACACGTCGCGCGATTTACTTGCCGCTTTTGATGAGCGGCAGCTCGACGCGATTATCGTCTTGCGGCACGACCCTCGGCGCCGCGATGGCGAAGTGCTGTTCACCGAGGAGTTTGCCTGGATGGGATCGCCGGATTTTGCCGCCGGCGCGCCGCTGCGCCTCGCAACGCAGGCGGAGCCATGCAGCGTGAGGTCGATGGCGGTTCGCGCACTGGACGAGGCGGCCGTGCCATGGTCCGAGGTTTTCGTCGGTGGTGGCGTTGCGACCATAGGCGCCGCGATCTCCGCCGGCCTCGCCGTCGCGGCACTGGCACGGCGTGTCTCGCCCGCGGGAACGATCGATCTCGGACCGCGTCTCGGTTTGCCACCGCTGCCGGGACGTGACGTGATTTTTTATTCGCGTGTGAGCGACGCCCGCGGACGCGCGGGCCTTCGCGCATTGGCCGCGGCGTTCCGTTCAATGGCGAGCCGCGCGGCAGCGGCATGATGCAGAATTGTTAACGCCAGCCTGTCACAGTCCCGCCAGCGGAAGGATGACGCACGGATGGACATGAGTTTGGTAATGGCTGCGATGGCGATGAAGGCCGGCAGCACTCAGCAGCAGATCGGCACCGCCATTCTCAAACAGAACATCGAGCAGCAGTCATCCGTCCTGCAACTGCTTCAGCCGGCTGGCGTGCCGGCGGCGAACAACCCGGCAGGTGTTGGCGGCTATCTCGACATTCTGGCTTGAGATTACCGTAACTCAGGTTTCATCCGCATTTAATGACGATTTCATCCGCGGTTCATCCGGCCTCGCGGCCTATTGCCCGCTGGCGGCCTTGATGAGATTGATCGCATCGTCGCTTGCCCATTCGGCGGGTCCCGCGATGGTCGCGATTTCGCATCCCTCGCCATCGATCAGAACCGAGGTCGGCATGCCGAGCGCGCGGCCGATATTCTTCAGATCCTGAAAAACCTTCGCCCTGACGTCGGTGAAGAAGCCGAGATGAGTCAAATTCGCGTCTTTCAGAAAGTTGCGCGGCCGTTCCGGATCGCGGGTGTCGATATTGATTGCCACCACGTCGAATTTCGGTCCGCCAAGCTTGCCCTGTAACTCGTCCAGCGCCGGCATTTCCTTGCGGCAGGGCACGCACCACGTCGCCCACAGGTTCACCAGCACCGTCTTTCCGCGCCATTCCGAAAGCTGCCGCGTCTTGCCCGCGCCGTCGTTGAAGGAAAGGTCGGGTATCCGCAGCGGGGCGGTGGCCATGGTTAACGCGGCGACCTCGCCCTGAGCCAAAGGCGCGATTTTCTTTGCAAGATCGGTGGCCGGCTGGCACGCCGGATCGCCTGACGCATTGCGTATCAACCCGCCAATCCCGTATATCCCGAGACATCCGGCCAAGACCGCGATAACAACGGCGGCGAATGTGATCGGAAAACGTCGGCGGGCGGTGCGGGGTTGATCCTTGTCGGTCATGAGGCTGTATCTATCGTTGGATGCAGAAAAAGGCGAGAAGCGGTCGTGAGCAGGGTACTGGCGGGCTTATCATGAGCAACAAGATGTGGGGCGGGCGTTTCGGCGCAAGTCCCGATGCGATCATGGAAGAGATCAACGTCTCCATCGACGTCGATCAGCATCTTTACGCCCAGGATATCGCGGCCTCCAAGGCGCACGCTTCAATGCTGGCTGCACAAGGCATTATCACGGCCAGCGATGCAAAAAATATTGCCGGCGGTCTAGACACGATTTTGTCAGAGATCGGAAAGGGCGGCTTCGTCTTCAAGCGGGCGCTTGAGGACATCCACATGAATGTCGAAAGCCGCCTTTCCGAACTGATCGGGCCTGCCGCCGGGCGGCTGCACACGGCGCGCTCGCGCAACGATCAGGTTGCGACCGATTTCCGCCTGTATGTGCGCGATGTCATCGACGATCTCGACAGGGATTTCGCCGCCTTCCAGCGGGCACTGGTGGATCGCGCGCTCGAACACGCCGATACCGTGATGCCGGGTTTCACGCATTTGCAGACCGCGCAGCCGGTGACCTTCGGCCATCATCTCATGGCCTATGTCGAGATGACGGCGCGCGACCGCGGCCGGCTTGCCGACGCACGCAAGCGGCTCAATGAAAGCCCGCTTGGCGCGGCCGCGCTGGCCGGCACCTCGTTTCCGATCGACCGGCAGGCGACCGCGACCGCGCTCGGCTTCGAGCGGCCGATGGCCAATTCGCTCGATGCGGTGTCCGACCGCGACTTCGTGCTGGAAACATTGTCGACGGCGTCGATCGCGGCCGTCCACCTCTCGCGCTTCGCCGAGGAAATCGTGATCTGGACCTCGCCGCTGGTCGGCCTTGTGCGGCTGTCGGACAAGTTCACCACCGGCTCCTCGATCATGCCGCAGAAACGCAACCCGGATGCCGCCGAGCTCGTGCGTGCCAAGACCGGGCGCATCATCGGTTCGCTCACCGCGCTGCTGATCGTGATGAAGGGCCTGCCGCTCGCCTATCAAAAGGACATGCAGGAGGACAAGGCCGGTGCAATGGAGGCCTTCGCCGCGCTCACGCTCGCGGTGCGGGCGATGACCGGCATGGTGCTCGATCTCGAGCCCGACGAGGCGCGCATGCGCATCGCGGCGGGAGAAGGTTATGCCACGGCGACCGATCTTGCCGACTGGCTGGTCCGGGAACTGAAGATGCCATTCCGGGAAGCGCATCACGTCACGGGCCGCATTGTCGCCAAGGCGTCCGAAAGCGATTTGCCGCTTCACAAGGTTCCACTCAGCGTCATGCAGGCGATCGAGCCGCGCATCACGGCCCAGGCGCTTGAGGTGCTGTCGGTTCAGGCCTCGGTCGCGAGCCGCACGAGCTATGGCGGCACCGCCCCCGCCAATGTCCGCGAGCAGGCCAAAGCCTGGCTCAAGCGGCTGGAAAAAGAGCAAAAATCGGGCTGAACAGCAAAATTTGCTTTTCCACAGGGCTCGCCTTCGCCGGGCGATCTTTGTATGGTGGCGCCAATTCGGGGACAGGACCGTGAGCCGCATTTCAAATTCAGCTTTTGTCTCAAAGCCGGCAGTCGTCGCGCTGATCGTGGCGGCCTGTGTCCTGAGCGGATGCGGCCGCAAGGGCGGCCTCGATTTGCCGCCCGGCGCAAGCTCGGCACAGATCACGCAGTCCCCGCAGCAGAACCCGGAATCGCAGTACAACACCCCGGGTGCCGCCGGGGCTGCGACATCGCAGGGCAACCTGTTCGACTCGACGCCGAACTCGAACACGATTGCTGTCGCTCCAAAGGGGCCGAACAAACGCATCTTCCTCGACTCGCTTCTGGACTGAGCGGGGCATGCATCATTTTCACTATCGCGCCGGCGTGCTGCACGCCGAAGACGTTGACCTGAGCGCACTTGCGGCGCGTGTCGGGACGCCGTTTTATTGTTATTCGACCGCGACGCTGGAGCGTCACTATCAGGTTTTCACCGAGGCCTTCGCCGGGGTGAAGACGCTGGCGTGCTACGCGATGAAGGCGAACTCCAATCAATCGGTGCTTCGTACGCTGGCGCGGCTCGGCGCCGGTGCCGATGTCGTTTCGGGCGGCGAATTGAAGCGGGCACGTGCAGCCGGAATTCCGCCGGACAAGATTGTGTTCTCCGGAGTTGGCAAGACCGAAGCCGAATTGCGTCAGGCTCTCGCTGAAAATATCCTTTGCATCAATGTCGAGTCCGAACCCGAACTCGAATTGCTGTCGAAGATCGCCGCCGAGACCGGGCGTACCGCGCGCATCTCGCTTCGCGTTAATCCCGATGTCGATGCTGGCGGTCATGCCAAGATTTCCACGGGAAAATCCGAGAATAAGTTCGGCATTCCAATCAGCCATGCGCGCGGTGTGTATGCCCGCGCGGCGGAGCTGCCGGGTATCAAGGTCACTGGCGTCGACATGCATATCGGCAGCCAGATCACCGATCTTGCACCAATGGAAGCCGCGTTTCGCCTGCTGGTTGATTTCGTCGGCACGCTCCGCGCCGACGGTCACACCGTCACGCATGTCGATTTTGGCGGGGGTCTCGGCATTCCATATGAAAACGGTTTGCCTGCGCCACCGACGCCGGATGCTTATGCCGAAATCGTCAAGCGCGTCAGCAAGGGACTCGATTGCACGCTGCTGTTCGAGCCGGGCCGCATGATCGTCGGCAACGCCGGGATTCTCGTGAGCCGGGTGATCTACGTGAAGCATGGCGATGCGCGCAACTTCGTCATCATTGACGCGGCGATGAACGATCTCATTCGACCGACGCTGTACGAAGCGCATCACGAAATCGTGCCGGTGAGCGAGGCGGCCGGGCAGCGGCCGGTCATCACCGCCGACGTTGTCGGTCCGATCTGCGAGAGCGGCGACTATCTGGCGCTCGATCGCCGCCTGCCACAGCCACACCCGGGCGATTTTCTCGCGATCATGTCCTCGGGTGCGTATGGCGCGGTGCAGGCCGGGACGTACAACACCCGCGCGCTGGTGCCGGAGGTGCTGGTCAAGGGCGACCAATACGCAATCGTGCGGCCGCGCATCAGCGTCGAGCAGTTGATTGCGATGGATCAGGTCGCGCCCTGGCTTTGACGGATTTGACGCTCAAGCGGTTGCTGACCGCGATTTTTGCACATCAAATCAGCCTGATATGAACGCCATTTAGGCCGTGCACCCGTGCCTCATTGAAGCCGCCGTGATAGGCTCAATTTGCTATTCCTTGAGGTTCCCGGAGAATCGCGTGAGCGGTCAGGCATCCGATCCATCAGGCGTTTCCGAGGCCGCAGCGACCGCGCGGCGGGATTTGTCGCGCGCGCTCTATCGGGCGCGGATTTCGATTGCCTGGGAGCGCCTTTGGCCGTCTCTGGCGCGGCTTCTGACAGTCTTCGGATTCTTCCTGGCCGCGTCATGGGCGGGTGCGTGGATTTCGCTGCCCACGGCTCTGCGCATAGCGGGCCTTGTTCTGTTCGCGGCGCTGGGTCTGGCCGCGCTCTTTCCACTCATCCGCTTCCGCTGGCCGACGCGCGACGATGCGCTGCGCCGTATCGACCGTAACGCAGGCATTCCGCATCGACCTGCCACTGAGCTGACCGACACGCTGGTATCGGAGGATCCCGTGTCCGTGGCGCTTTGGCAGGCGCAACGCGCGCGCACCCATGCCGCGCTTAAACGCGTGCGGGCCGGGTTGCCGTCGCCGCGTCTTGCTCTTTACGATCCGTGGGCTCTTCGCGCGCTTGTGGCGATCCTGATGGTCGCGACTTTTATCGCCGCGGGCGACGAGCGGATGGAGCGTGTCGCGGCGGCTTTCGATTTGAACGGCGCGTTCGGCGGCAGCAATGTCCGTGTCGATGCCTGGATCAACCCGCCGCCTTATACCGGCCGCCCCCCCATTATCTTGTCCGGCAAGGACATGCCGTCATCGGATGCGTCGATTTCCGTGCCGGTGGGCAGTATTCTTGTGACGCGTGCCAGCAGCAGCGGACTGGATGTCAGCGTCAGCGGAGGCGTCACTGAGGCGCCGGTCACCGATCAAGTGCCTCAGGGCACCGACGAGCGGCACTTCAAGATTGGCGGCGACGGCACCGCGCGCGTGCGCTCGCCATCCTCGCAGCCGCTTTGGACATTCAAGGCTGTGCCGGATCGCGCGCCGACCATCGCGTTGGCGAAGGATCCCGAGCGTCAGGCCAAGGGCGCGCTGGCTTTGTCCTATCAGCTTGAGGACGACTATGGCGTCACGCAGGCCGAGGCGCGCTTTGCGTTGCGTGACAATGGAGGCGACAAGCCTGCTGCTCAGCCGCTTTACGATCCGCCGCAATTTGCGCTTGGCCTGCCCAATGCGCGAACCCGCAACGGCATTGGCCAGACAGTGAAGGACTTGAGCGAGAATCCCTATGCCGGCGCCGATGTGACCCTGACCCTGGTCGCCAAAGACGAAGCCGGCAATGAAGGACGCAGCGAGCCTTTCGACATGAAGCTGCCCGAGCGACTGTTCGTCAAGCCGCTGGCGCGGGCGCTGATCGAGCAGCGCCGTATTCTGGCGCTCGATGTTGGTCAAAAGCCTCTGGTGCAGATCGCGCTGGAGGCGCTGCAGATCGCGCCGGAAACCTTCACGCCGGAGAAGGGCTACTATCTCGGCCTCCACAACATCGCCAGTCAGCTTGGTCGCGCTAACACCAAGGAGGCGATGCGCGAGACCGTGGACAATCTTTGGGCGCTGGCGGTGGCGATCGAGGACGGCAATATCAGCGATGTCGAGAAGGCCCTGCAGGCGGCGCAGGATGCGCTCAAGCAAGCGCTGGAGAACGGCGCGAGCGATGAGGAAATCAAGAAGCTCACCGACAATCTGCGCGCGGCTCTCGACAATTTCATTCGCCAGCTTGCCCAGCAGATGCGCGAAAATCCGCAACAGCTGGCTCGCCCGCTCGATCCGAGCACCAAGATGCTGCGCCAGCAGGATTTGCAGAACATGATCGATCGCATGGAGCGGTTGTCACGCTCCGGCGACAAGGACGCCGCGCGGCAATTGCTCGACCAGATGCAGCAGATGCTTGAAGGCCTGCAGATGGCAAGGCCCGGACAGGGCGGAGATCAGGACGGCGATCAGGCGCTGGCCGAACTTGGCGACATCATCCGCAAACAGCAGCAGCTTCGCGACAAGACCTACAAGGAAGGTCAGGACCAGCGTGGCTCGCAGGGCAATCAGGGCGCTCTCGGCGATCTGCAAAAGGATCAGCAGGGTTTGCGCCAGCGGCTGCAGAAATTGTTGGATGACATGAAGAAGAACGGTATGTCGCCGGATCAGCCCGGCGACACCGGCGATCAGGGTGACGACGGCCAGCAACAGGGGCAGGGCGGCGATCCGCTCGGCGATGCGAATGCCGCGATGGGCGATGCCGACGGGCGGCTCGGACAGGGCCGGGCGGACGGCGCTGTGGATGCGCAGGGCCGTGCGATCGAAGCCCTGCGCAAGGGCGCGCAAAGCCTTGCGCAGCGGCAAGGTGATGGAGACGGGCCGGGCAACAGGCCCGGACGTCAGCAGGCCGGTGGCAACGACACTGATCCGCTCGGGCGTCCGCTGCGCGGGCGCGAGTACAGCGACGATCTCAGCGTGAAAATTCCGGGCGAGATCGACGTGCAGCGGGTGCGCCGCATTCTGGAGGAGTTGCGCCGCCGGCTCGGCGAAGCGCAGCGCCCGCAGATCGAACTCGACTACATCGAGCGTCTGCTGAAAGATTACTGATCTTCTCTGATTATTGTTTGGGTCTTGAAGCCAGTGCGTCGGCCACCGCTGTGCGGATATCGGCCACGGCGAAGGGCTTGGTGACGACATCGTGGACGATGGCGTTAAGGCCCGATGCCCGCTCGCGCTGATCGGCAAAGCCCGTCATTAGAAGAATCGTCAGTGTGGGAAAGTCGCGCGCCACGGCCAGCGACAGCGCGATGCCGTCCATCACCGGCATCTTGATGTCGGTCAGCAGCAGATCGAAAGCTCCGTTTTCGCCGGAGATGATGTCGAGTGCTTCAGCTCCGTCCTGCGCGGTGACAATCTCGTGGCCGTCCATCGCAATGGCGCGCGCCACGAGCTGGCGCATCGATTCTTCGTCATCCGCGATCAGAATGCGTGCCATCACGCGCCCCCGGCGACAACATCACGCCGCTGGAAAAACCGCACCGCGATTTCCCGGCCCTCGGCTGGTGGGGACGCGAGCCGGGATTTGAACCAGACTTTTTCTCCGGGATTGAGAACAGGCTGTTCCAGCACAGAGTTCCAGGAATAAATGTCCGAGCCCTGTTCGTCGCGCACGCTGAAACGCAGGCGGGGCAATTCGACCGGTTTTGCGGTTGCGCTGGCGATGGCGCCCTCGATCACCAGAACGGGTTTGCCATTGACGGTCTCGCTGGTGATCTTGACGTCCTCGAAGGTCAGGCCACGCAAATTGACGCCGAGGCCCGCCATTTTGAAGAATGTCGCGGTTTGCGGCATAAAACGCACCACCTCCGAGCGGCAGACGATCAACGCCAGCACCACGGCCCCCATGGCCATGCAGGCTCGGGACAACGTGATTTTATCCGTCAGGCGGCGAGGCAGTTGCGCGCGGCCGGACAGGTTTACGATTTTGGGAATCGCCGGCGTTTTCCCGAAGATGTATGTGAGGCGGCCAAGGGCGCTGAACCATTTAACACCTTTGACGGGGACGGGCTCGTCCGCCCAGCCGTCGTTGGACGCCATGCCGCCTGTTCTGTCCTCGTCCGAAACGCCCCAATCCGCCGAGATGGAAGGGCTTTCGATATGCGGCGTCTCGTGGAGGGTGCCGTGGGCGGCGTTAACGTGCTGATCGTCTTGCCAATCGGCCGGCGGGTCGCGCTGCCATGCCGCGCCCTCAACATCTTGTCCGGTATCGCCGGCATGATCCCGCGCCGCTGCGGCAAATGCCATTTGCTGGGGCCGGGCGAGCCAGGTTTCCTGGCAGCGCGCGCACCGCACGGTGCGGCCGGCAGGACCGAATTTGGCCGGATCGACCGTGTAGGATGTTGTACAATGGGGGCAAGTGATCTGCATGGGACGAATCGCCAAATTGGTCCTGAACAAGTGAGCCCTGAATTGAAGCCTGCCCGACCCTACAAGCCGTCCGTTAACGAATCGGAAACCATAACGGCCGCAAGACCGAAAATGACGATAGTCGCTTCGGCGGCTTTCGCCGGTGGCGGCTCTTTGCCCGAACGGAGCTGATCTTGGTCCGGTTCGAAAATGTCGGCTTGCGCTACGGACTTGGCCCGGAGATCCTGCGCGATCTCACGTTCCAGATTCCCGCGCATTCCTTCCAGTTTCTCACCGGCCCCTCCGGCGCGGGCAAGACCTCGCTGCTGCGCATGCTGTTTTTGTCGCTGCGGCCGACGCGCGGGCTGGTCAACCTGTTCGGTCAGGACGTGTCGCTGCTGGACAAGAATGCGAGGGCCGATCTGCGCGCGCGCATCGGCATCGTGCTGCAGGATTTCCGTCTGCTCGATCACATGACGACCTATGAGAATGTCGCGCTGCCGTTCCGCGTCATGGGCCGCGACGAATCCAGCTACCGCAAGGAAGTGATCGACCTGCTCAAATGGGTGGGTCTCGGCGAACGCATGGACGCGCTGCCGCCGGTTCTCTCCGGCGGCGAGAAGCAGCGCGCCGCCATTGCCCGCGCGGTGATTGCACGCCCGCAACTTCTGTTGGCGGACGAGCCGACCGGAAACGTCGACCCTTCGCTGGCCAGACGCCTGCTCAATCTGTTCATTCAGTTGAACAAGAGCGGCACCGCCGTCATTATCGCGACCCACGATATTGCCCTGATGGACCAATATGATGCGCGGCGCATGGTGCTGCATGAATCGCGGCTGCATATCTATGACTAGGCGAAAGCGGAAATTCCGCTCGCAGTCTTTTCACCGGTTATGGATTTTACGCCATGATGGATGACGCCGATTACGGCCAAGCGGATCCGCGAGCGCGGAACGTGTCGTCGATCGTCCCGCGCGGTTCGATTTCGGGACGGGCGTTGATCGTGGTGGTTGCGATCATGACGTTCCTGGCCTCGATCACGACCGGCATCGTGTTGCTGGTGCGTGCGTCCGCCAGCGAATGGCAATCCGATGTCGCAAGCGAGATCACCATTCAGGTCCGCCCCGCTAGCGGCCGCGACCTGGAAAAGGACGTCAAAAGCGCGGCCGATATCGCGCGCACGGAAAGCGGTATTCTGGATGTACGGCCTTTCAGCAAGGAGGAATCCTCGCGCCTGCTGGAGCCGTGGCTTGGCAGCGGCCTTTCGCTCGACGATCTTCCGGTGCCCCGTATTATCGTCGCCCGCGTCGTGCCTGGGCAGCCGTTCAATGTCGCAGGGTTACGCCAGAAGCTGTCACAAGCGGTGCCTGCCGCGAGCGTCGATGACCATAGAGAATGGATCGAGCGGATGCGTTCGATGACCGGCGCCATTGTGCTGGCGGGAACGGGCATTCTGCTGCTGGTGATCGTCGCCACGGTGATCTCGGTGTCGTTCGCGACCCGCGGCGCGATGGCGGCCAACCGGCCTATCATCGAGGTACTGCACTTCGTCGGTGCGCAGGATCGCTACATCGCCAATCGTTTCCTGCGGCATTTTTTGCGTCTGGGTCTCGAAGGCGGCCTGATCGGCGGCATCGCGGCCATGCTGGTGTTCGGCTTTTCGGAATCGATCGCAAGCTGGTTTTCCGGAACGCCGGTCGGCGACCAGTTCGCCGCCCTGCTCGGTACATTCGCGCTTCCCGCGTCCGGCTATCTTGTGCTGGCGGCGCAAGCCATGCTGATTGCGGCGGTTACGGCCTGGACGTCCCGGCGCACCTTGTTCGCAACACTCGACGATATCGACTAGGTTTTGGAGCCTCGCGCAGGGCCCCGGTATGCAATAAAGTCCGTTCCGCAGCTCGCGGAGCACCACGTCAGGGACCATGGAATAGGAATGATCGTCGAGGCTGATCCAGGCGGGACCAAGGGCCGTTCGGGCGCCGCTGTCAGACGGCGGCCGGGCCGGCGGTCCGGGCTTGGTTTTGTCAAGTTCTTCTCGGTTGTGGTCATTGCGGCGGTTGGCGGCTTCATCTGGTTCGTTTCCCAGATGCGCTCGGAAGAACAGCGCCCGTCGCGCAAGGCGGATGGTATCGTCGTGCTGACCGGCGGTTCGTCGCGTATTTCCGATGCGATGGACTTGCTCGCGGAGGGTTACGGCAAGCGGCTTCTGATTTCCGGCGTTCATCCTGCCAACGGCGCCAATGATATCCTGCGTTCGCTGCCCGATACCCACGCGCTTTTGTCCTGCTGCGTCGATCTCGACCGGTCGGCGGTCAATACCAGAAGCAACGCGACCGAAACGCGGCGCTGGATGGTGGAGCGCGGCTTCCACTCGCTGATCGTGGTGACGTCGAATTATCATATGCCGCGCGCAATGGTGGAATTGTCACATGCGATGCCCGACATGGATTTGATTTTTTATCCAGTGATCGGCGACAAATGGCATGATGAGCCGTGGTGGCAGAGCGGTGCCGCGCTAAGGTTGCTGCTATCGGAATATGTCAAATATGTCGCAGCGGAAGTGCGCGTCCGGTTTGCCGATCTCGGCTTCGATCTCGTCCCGGAGAGCGCCGATCAGCCGGCGGGCGAGGCAACGAGCCGGCACGCGACGGCGTTCGCCAACTGATCGGATTTGGAATGGCCTTGTTGTTCGCTCGCTCACTGATTTACCAGGTCGTATTTTATCTCAATCTGGCATTCTGGATTTTGCTCGGGCTTCCAACCTATGCGATGCCGCGCTGGGGCGTTGTCTGGATCGCGAAGAACTGGGGCCGGACAAGTATCTTCTGGATGCGCATTGTGTGCGGCACGAAGGTCGAATACCGGGGAATGGAGAAAATCCCCGAGGGGCCGCTGCTGGTGGCGGCGAAACACCAGTCGACATGGGAGACGTTCGCGCTGCTGCAATTCTTCAGGCAGCCGCTCTACATTCTTAAACGCGAGCTTTTGTTGCTGCCATTTTTCGGCTGGTATCTCAGCAAGGCCAACATGATCGGCGTCAATCGCGGCGCTGGCGGGCGGGCGCTGATCGAGGTGTTCAAACGGGCGCGCGACGAGGTGCGCCGGGGCAGACAGCTGATAATTTTCCCCGAAGGTACGCGGATGCCAGTCGGTGCTCCTCCGGACTATAAATCGGGCGTCAGCCAGATCTACGTCACATGCGGCGTCACCTGCATTCCGGTCGCGCTCAACGCCGGCATGTTCTGGCCGCGCCGGAGTTTCCTGCGTTACCCGGGCACGATCGTAATAGAATTTCTCGATCCGATCGCGCCCGGCCTGTCGCGCGACGAATTCACAAAACGAGTTTCCGCCGACATCGAAACGGCGACGGCGCGGCTGGTTGAAGACGCCAGGGAAGAGCAGAGACGGCTACTGGGATTTTCCGCGACGGATATCCGCCCGGCCACGGCCTGAAGGTCACCGATGCATCAGGGTATCGCCCTGCAGCAGCGCGGCGAGATGATGAAGGTGCGGATCGCGGCATCCGCGCGCCTCGAGCGCTTTCACGGTCGATATGACATAGTCGCGGTTGGGACCGGACTTGCCGTGGCTGTGAGCGACGTAACGGAACTGCTCCTCGATGGAGAGCGGGCCGGTATATTGCGGGTGACTACGGTCGACCACATAGGTCAGTGCACGAACGCGGCGGCGTGCGTCATCTTCGAGCCAGACCGAACGCATAACTTCCCGATAGACGCCGGTGACCTGTTCGCGCTGGCGCAGATAAGCCAGCGTTTCGGCGCGCAGCGCCTCGGCGACACGGAACGCGATGCCCTGGCACGCGCCGCCACGATCGAGCCCGAGGACCAGGCCGGGCTTTTCATGGGTGCCGCGGTGATTGATGGAATATACGCACAGGGCACGATGTTCGCCGATCAGGCGGGCGGGAACTTCCTCAAGATAGTCGAACCCGGGACGCCACATCAGCGAACCGTAGCCGAACACCCACAAGTCACCCTCAGGTAGATCCGAGAAATCGAGAGACCGCGTCGCCATGAATCTTGCCTTCCGGACCAATAATCTAGCGCATGCAACTGGACTTCAAGCCCGATTGAAGCGATCACTGCATCTTTCAAATGCCAAATTCGGATGATTTAGCGCTCCGATGAATCCGCTCCCTCTTGAACCTCGACATCGCCGGTGGCCGATTTTCGTCGCGCCCGCCCTGTTCTTTATGCTCGCCGCGCTCTGGAGCGCGTTCTGGTTTTACGCTGCCTCGCAGGTTGACGAGAAGTTCGACGGCTGGCGTATGCGGGAAGCGAAATCCGGCCGCACATACGAATGTTCCGAGCGCGGCGTTGCGGGTTTTCCGTTCCGTCTTGAAGTGAGATGCGAAAAGCCGGTGATCTCGCTGACTGGGCAGACCGCTGCGCAACTTGCCTCGCACGTGCCGCTTACGGCGCGGCTTGAGGAAATTCTCGCCGTCACCCAGGTTTACGATCCCACGCGCGTGATTGCCGAGTTCAAGGGGCCGGTTACCGTCGCCGAGAGCGGGCAACCTGCGTTTGCCGTCGCCAACTGGAGCCTCGGTCATGCCAGTGCCGGTGGCTTGCCTTCGATACCCCAGCGGGTTTCGATGGAGTTCAACGATCCGGCCATTGATCTTGTAAACAGCGGCGGACAGAGCCCTCTCGTGCGGGCGAAACATGTGGAATGGCACTTGCGCGTCGTGGATGGCACGACATCCGACAGTCCGGTGATCGAAACCGTGTTTCAAACGAACGCCGCCAGCGTTCAAGGCTTCCATCCGCTGCTGGCCGATCCGTTCGACGCGGATATCAGGGCCCAGTTGCGCGGGCTGAAGGATTTCTCGCCGAAATCATGGCCGGCGCGGTTCCGCGAGATTCAGCAGGCGGGCGGACGGATCGATTTCAGCCAGTCGCGCGTGCAGCAGGGCGACACCATCGTCGTCGCCAGCGGATCGCTCGGCCTGACGCCAACTGGTTATCTTGAGGGCGAACTGCAAACCACCATTGCCGGTTTCGAGCGTCTTGTTCCCGCGCTCGGCATCGACAAGCTGCTCGAGGAAAATGCGCAGACCTCGCCGGACAGGCCGCCATCCGTCAATGCGCAGGATGTCAACAAGGTGATCGGTGCGCTCGACCGGATGATTCCGGGACTCGGCAATGTCGTGCGCAAGAATGCGAATGCGGGTGTGATCGCCGGAATCAATCTGCTCGGTCAGCAGACCACCCTTGAGGATCGTCCGGCGCGATCCTTCAAGCTTAAATTCGTCGATGGGGCGATTGTCCTTGGGCCGTTGCGCGTGGCACAGACGCCGGCGCTGTTTTAAGGCTCAGTCCTTTTTCGGCGGTAATTGGCCGTGCGGTCGCCCGAAATTCGCGCCGGCGGCGTCTTGTCCGAGATTGACGATGCCGCGGCGGATCGCGCGGGTGCGGGTAAAGTGATCGAACAGCGCCTCGCCATCGCCGCGGCGGATCGCACGCGTGAGCTTCGACAGATCCTCCTGAAAGGTGCCTAGCATCTCCAGCACGGCGTCCTTGTTGGCAAGGAAGATATCGCGCCACATCGTCGGGTCGGACGCGGCGATGCGGGTAAAATCGCGGAAGCCGCCGGCCGAGAATTTCAGAACTTCCGCCTCTGTGACGTTTTCCAGTTCATCCGCTGTGCCGACGATGGTGTAGGCGATCAGATGCGGCAGGTGGCTGGTGACGGCCAGCACCAGGTCGTGATGATCCGGCGTCATCGTCTCGACATTGGCGCCGATGGTGCGCCAGAGCGTTGCCAGTCTCTCGACGGCGGCGGCGTCTGCGTCCGGCAAGGGCGTCAGGATGCACCAGCGGTCGATAAAAAGTTCAGCAAAGCCGGAGTCCGGTCCGGAGTCTTCCGTTCCAGCGACGGGATGCGCCGGGACGAAGTGAACGGTCTTCGGTAGATGCTCTGCCATTTCGCGCGCGACCGGCCCCTTCACCGAGCCAACGTCAGACACGATCGCACCAGCCTTCAGATGTGGAGCAATTTCGGCGGCGACCTTGCCCAGATTTCCGACCGGCACGCACACGATCACAAGATCGGAATCCTTCACCGCGCCTGCGTTGGTTTCCGCGACGCGATCGCCGAGTCGGATTTCAGTCGCGCGCTGGCGTATGGCGGGCGATCCATCAGTGACCACCAGCTCGCTCGTGAGGCCAAGCTCCTTGACGGCGCGTGCGATCGACGAGCCGATGTGACCGAGGCCGATGATGGTGACGCGCGGAAACTGGACGGTTGTCATGTCGAACTCACAAAATCGCGCAAGGCGTCGATGACCAGCCGGTTGGCTTCCTCGGTGCCGACGGTGAGGCGCAGCGCATTCGGCAGCTTGTAGGCTTTCACGGCGCGCAGGATCAATCCGCGTTTTGTGAGGAACGCATCCGCATCCTCGGCTGTTTTGCCCTTTTGCTCGGGGAAATTGATCAGGATGAAATTGGCCACGCTCGGCGTCACCTTTAGGCCGAGTTTGGTGACCTCGTCGGTCAGCCATTGCCGCCATTTCGTGTTATGCGAGCGCGCGGCCTCGTAGTGAGCGGTATCGGCAAGCGCGGCGATGGCGGCCTGCATGCTGGGGCCGCTCGCGTTGAAGGGCGCGCGGGTGCGGTTGACCACGTCGATGACATGCGCCGGGCCATAGATGAACCCGAGACGCGCGGCGGCAAGGCCGTAAATTTTCGAGAATGTCCGCGCCATCACGGTGTTCTCGGTGTTCTTCACCAGCTCGAGTCCCGCCTCGTAGTCATCCGCGGTGACGAAATCCGCATAGGCTGCGTCGAGCACAAGCAGCACGTTCGGCGGCAGATTGGCCTGCAGCCGCTTCACCTCGCTTGCCGAGACGTAAGTGCCCGTCGGATTGTTCGGATTGGCCAGCCACACCAGCCTGGTTCGCGACGTCACCGCTTTCAGGATCGCATCCACGTCGGCCGTCAGGTTCTTTTCCGCCGCGATCACGTTGGTGGCTCCGTTGGCCAGCGTGGCGATGGGATAGAGCAAAAACCCATGCGTGGTGTGGATCGCCTCATCGCCGGGGCCGAGATAGATGTTGGCAAGATAGTGCAGCAATTCGCCCGAACCGATGCCGACCACAATTTGCGCCGGGTCGATGCCGTAGGTCCTACCGATGGCCTCGCGTAGTCGCCCCGCCGACCCATCGGGATAGTCCTCAAGATGTCCGGCCCCATTCCTGAAAGCCTCGACAGCCTTCGGTGACGGCCCAAGCGCCGCTTCGTTGGCGGACAGCTTGAACACGCGTCCGCTCAGCCCGGCGCCGCTCTTGCCGGGCACATAAGGCGCGATATCGAGAATGCCGGGTTTCGGGACGGGGCGTGACATCAGGGAATTCCGGATCGGATTGATATTGAGTTCAGGCGTGCGTCGTGATGCTTTTCGCGTCCACCGTATAGCGCGTCGCATGGCTGCCGACGAGGGCAGATGCATGAACCGAAGCGCCGGCAGCGGCGAGCGCCGACGCGATTTTGTCGAGGCCGCCGCCGGCCACGGATGCCAGCAGCGCTGCGCCGCCGGAGTCTGTGTCCGGCACGGCGATCATCTCGGCCAGCGGCGATATCGCATGTGCGGCATCCGCGTTCCAGCCGGAGACATGAATGCTCCACATCTCGACTTCCGTCACCATCGCTTCCGTCGCGACGCGGGAGACGACGAACACCGGCAGCGCGGCAGGATGATCCGCGCGTTCGACGAACGGCAGCCGCGCGATGATCTTCGGCGCGCTTTGCTGTTCGAGTGCGATCCACCACGGTGTCTGGTTGGCGGCGGCGGAAACCAAAGCGAGATCGCCGCGTGAGTTTGCGACTGCCTCGACGGCGGCTGCGGCGCTGAAATGCGCCACGAAGGGCACCGTGAACCCGAAATGAAACCGGGCCGAATCCCGCATCGCGGATTCGCCCGACGACAAATCCGCGTGAACGGAAAAGGGAGCCTGAACGTAGGTGAAGGTCGAGATGATGACCCGCCAGATACTCTCCACCGTATCGAGCGGCAGGATGCCGCGATGGCGCGTCACAAGGCGCCGCATCATGTCGGCTTCGCGCGCCGGCCGGAACGCCGAGCCGACTTCCTGCGTCTGTTTCACCGAAATCAGACGGTCGATAATATCGCCGCGCTGCATCAGCAGGCGGTGCATCTGTTCATCGATGGCGTCGATCTCGCGGCGCAGATCGTGCAGGGAGGGTGGTGTATTCGACATTGGACGTCTTTCAGAAAGCCGCCTTGATTAGGAAAGACGGTACCGAAAAGCAAAGAAAACCTTTAACCCAAACGTGATCCGGTCACGCGACAGCGCAGTCGCTGCCTTGACGGGCAGGCCTTGCGGGACTAGCTTTTAGGCGTTCCGTGGTCATTTGAGCCGGCCGGCTTGCAGCCACGTTAAAAAACTCGCTAAACAGGCCGGGGACACGTTGATCCCGGCCGAACGATTTGTTCAGGCCGGTTTTTTTAGGCCTGAAGGTCTGGAGCTACGATGTCCGAGATTGCCAAAAAGGCTGCCGCGACCGCGCAGCCGGCAAAAAAAAAGACGACCCGAAGCGAGGAACGCGCACGCGAGGCGGATCATCCCTCCTCGCTGGTCGCGCATTTCGGCGCGGACAAGCCGTTGCATCTGGATTGCGGCGTGGATCTTTCGCCGTTTCAGATCGCCTATCAGACCTATGGCACTCTGAACGCCGACCGCTCCAATGCAATCCTGATCTGCCACGCGCTGACGGGCGATCAGCACGTCGCCAATGTTCATCCGGTCACCGGAAAGGGCGGCTGGTGGCAGACGCTGGTCGGTCCCGGCAAGCCGGTCGATACCGACCGCTATTTCGTGATCTGCTCGAATGTCGTCGGCGGCTGCATGGGATCGACCGGGCCGTCATCCACCAATCCCGCGACCGGCAAGCCATGGGGCCTTGATTTTCCGGTCATCACCATCCCGGACATGGTCCGCGCACAGGCGATGCTGATCGACCATCTCGGCATTCGCAAACTATTCGCTGTGGTCGGCGGGTCGATGGGCGGCATGCAGGCGCTGCAATGGGCTGCCGCCTATCCTGGCCGCGTATTCTCGACTCTGGCGATCGCATGCAGCACGCGGCATTCGGCGCAGAATATCGCCTTCCACGAGCTCGGCCGGCAAGCAGTGATGGCCGATCCGGACTGGCGCGGGGGCCGCTATTTTGAGGAAGGCACCCACCCGCGCCGCGGTCTCGGCGTGGCGCGCATGGCCGCGCATATCACTTATCTGTCGGACGCCGCGCTTCACCGCAAATTCGGTCGCCGCCTGCAGGATCGCGCGGTGCCGACCTTCTCGTTCGACGCCGATTTCGAGGTGGAGAGTTATCTGCGCCATCAGGGATCGTCCTTTGTCGAACGCTTCGATGCCAATTCCTATCTCTATCTGACGCGCGCGATGGACTATTTCGACGTCGCCGCCGATCATAACGGCGTGCTGGCGGACGCCTATCGCGGCACGACAACGCGGTTCTGCGTTGTGTCGTTCACCAGCGACTGGCTGTTCCCAACTTCGGAGTCGCGCGATGTGGTGCATGCGCTCAATGCCACCAGCGCGCGGGTTTCGTTCGCGGAAATCACGACCGACAAGGGCCATGACGCGTTCCTGCTCGACGAGCCCGAATTCGTTGATATTTCCCGCGCGTTCCTCGAATCCGCCGCGCACGCGCACGGCCTGACTTCGGCGGCCGCCTGAGATGTCAGTTCAGGAAGCCTTTCGCCCTACGGCGGTTCTGCCGAAGGTCGGCGATATCCGCGGCGATCATCGTGTTGTCGCGCAGATGGTCGAGCCCGGTTCGCGGGTGCTCGATGTCGGTTGCGGCGAGGGGGATCTGCTGCAGCTTCTCGAATCGCGAGGTGTCGATGGCCGGGGCATCGAATTGTCCCGCGAGGGTGTGAACAGTTGCGTGGCCAAGGGCCTTGCTGTGATTCAGGGCGACGCCGACACCGATCTTGCCGATTATCCGGATGATGCGTTCGATTACGTGATTCTGTCGCAGACCCTGCAGGCGACACGGCAGCCGCGTGTCGTTCTCGAGCACCTGCTGCGGATTGGCAGCCGCGCCATCGTCTCGTTTCCGAATTTCGGGCATTGGAGAATGCGGCTTCAGCTGCTTCTGAAGGGGCAGATGCCGCGCACCGAAAATCTTCCGGCAACGTGGTACGACACGCCCAACATTCATTTCTGCACCATCAAGGATTTCGTCCAGCTCTGCGACGAGATCAATGTGAAGATGGAGCGCGCGGTCGCGCTCGATCTTTACGGGCGGCCGCTGCGTTTGCACGCGCCGTGGTGGTTCTGGAATTTGTTCGGCGAGCAGGGCGTGTTTCTGCTCAGCAGGCGTGATCGGCGTTCCTGATCGCCCGATCGGACCGTCGATTAAGAATCCCGGCCTAAATCGGGCACTTCCTGCCATGAAATGACCTTGCATTGTGAGGCGGTGAATAGCTGCCATGCAGTGCCGCTGCCGTTTTCTCGCCACACCTGCTTCGTTACACGCGCCTCCGGATGTCGAACCGCGTGCTGGTTCGATGGGAAAGAGGGGTGTCACGAAGGATGAATGGATGAATCTATCGACTAACGTATTCTCGTTGCAGCGGATCACTGCCGCTGCTCTCTGTTCTGTTGCTGTTGTCGCACTTGCATCGCCGGCGTCGGCAAAGCCTCGGCATCATCACGGCCATCGCCATCACCATTACTCGCGCCATTACGTGCAGCAGCAAACCGGCTGGGATGCGTTCGCCGAGGCTGCGAGCAATCCACGCGTCGCCAATGCCCGTGCATCGATGGGCAGCACGGCGGGCGGTTTTGGCGGATCGTTCGGCTCTTCCGGCGTGGTGGCGGCAGCACGTCAGTATATCGGCGGCAATCCCACAGGACGCTCGCGGCTGTGGTGCGCTCGTTTCATGAACATGGTTCTGCAGCAGAGCGGCTATCGCGGCACTGGCTCCGATATGGCGAGCTCGTTCGCGGGCTATGGCCAGCGGATTTCCGGGCCGCAGGTTGGCGCCATCGCGGTGATGAGCCGACGTGGCGGCGGCCATGTCGGCATCGTCAGCGGCATCGACGCCAGCGGCAACCCGATCGTGATCTCCGGCAACCACGGCCATCGCGTGGCTGAGTCGGTGTATTCGCGCGGCCGCATCTACGCTTACGTCATGCCCTCGAGCTGATCGCCCTTTTTGGTGATCCGACCATATCGCCGGGGACGATTTGTCCCCGGCGGCACGCTTTCAACACCTTCCTGTTTGCTCTTTTATTGGCCGCTGCCTCTTCCGTAAGCGCCGGGCTGTTCCCACATTTCCCGCAAGCCGGAATCTGCCGGTGACTGACCGTACCCGGCTTGATGAACGTCAATGTCCGGATCGGACCCCCATTGAAGATGCTGCTGACGTGCCTTAGGGGCGTCAGGGCAGGCTGAGGGACAAACGAATGAATGTTGAAAAATTTACTGACCGCGTGAAGGGCTTCATCCAGTCGGCGCAATCGCTTGCGCTGCGGGAAGGCCACCAGCAGTTCTCGCCGCTTCATGTGCTGAAAGTTCTGCTCGACGACAGCGAAGGGCTGGCCGGCGGGCTGATCGACCGTTCCGGCGGCAACTCCCGCGCCATCCTGAGCGCGACTGAGGCCGCCTTGACGAAACTGCCGAAGGTTTCGGGCGGTGGCGCCGGTCAAATCTATCTCGCGCCGGAAACCGCGCGCGTATTCGATGCCGCCGAACAGGCGGCGGAAAAAGCCGGGGACAGCTTTGTCACAGTCGAGCGGCTTCTGCTTGCGCTCGCGCTCGACAAGACCAGTGAGGCTGGCAAAATTCTCGCCCAGGGCGGCGTCAATCCCCAGAGTTTGAATGCGGCGATCAACGCGCTGCGAAAGGGCCGCACGGCGGACAGTGCATCGGCGGAAAACGCCTACGATGCGCTGAAAAAATATGCGCGCGATCTGACGCAGGCCGCGCGCGACGGCAAGCTCGATCCGGTCATCGGCCGTGACGAGGAAATCCGCCGGACCATTCAGGTCCTGTCGCGCCGGACCAAGAACAACCCCGTGCTGATAGGCGAACCCGGCGTCGGCAAGACCGCGATCGTCGAAGGTCTGGCGCTGCGTATCCTCAACGGCGACGTACCGGAGAGCCTGAAGGACAAGAAGCTGCTGTCGCTCGATCTCGGTGCGATGGTCGCCGGCGCGAAATATCGTGGAGAGTTCGAGGAGCGGCTTAAAGCCGTGCTTCAGGAAGTGACCGCGGCCGAAGGCGGTATCATTCTGTTCATCGACGAAATGCACACGCTGATCGGTGCGGGCAAGGCGGATGGCGCGATGGACGCTTCCAACCTGCTCAAGCCGGCGCTGGCGCGCGGCGAGTTGCATTGCATCGGCGCGACCACGCTGGACGAATATCGCAAACATGTGGAGAAGGACGCTGCGCTGGCGCGGCGTTTCCAGCCGGTCTTTGTCAATGAGCCGACGGTCGAGGACACGATCTCGATCCTGCGCGGCCTTAAGGAAAAATATGAGCTGCATCACGGTGTCCGCATCGCGGACTCTGCGCTAGTGGCTGCGGCAACGCTGTCGAACCGCTATATCACTGACCGCTTTCTGCCCGATAAGGCGATCGACCTCGTCGACGAGGCGGCGGCGCGGCTGAAAATGCAGGTCGATTCCAAGCCGGAAGAACTGGATTCGCTCGACCGGGAAATCATCCGTCTCAAGATCGAGCAGGAAGCTCTCAAGAAGGAAACCGATGCCGGCTCAAAGAGCCGCCTCGGAACCCTTGAAAAGGAATTGCTCGACCTCGAAAAGAAATCCGCCGACCTGACATCCAAGTGGCAGGCCGAAAAGAGCAAGCTGTCGGATGCCCAGAAGCTGAAAAGCGAACTGGAGCAGGCGCGCACCGATTTGGCCAATGCCCAGCGTAGCGGCGAATATCAGCGCGCGGGCGAACTCGCCTATGGGCGCATTCCCGATCTCGAGAAGCGGCTGGCCGCTGTCGAAATCAGCGAGGATCCGTCGATCGACGAGGCGGTCACTGCGGACAACATCGCGCAAGTGGTGTCGCGTTGGACCGGTGTGCCTGTCGACAAGATGCTCGAGGGCGAGAAGGACAAGCTGCTGCGCATGGAGGACATGCTGAGCAAGCGCGTCATCGGTCAGGCGCAGGCCGTGCGTGCGGTCTCGACTGCCGTGCGCCGTGCGCGTGCGGGCTTGCAGGATCCGAACCGGCCGATCGGCTCATTCATGTTCCTCGGCCCGACCGGCGTGGGCAAGACCGAACTGACCAAGGCGCTCGCCGAATACTTGTTCGATGACGAGACAGCGCTGATCCGCATGGATATGTCCGAATACATGGAGAAGCATTCTGTCGCTCGTTTGATCGGCGCGCCTCCAGGCTATGTCGGCTATGACGAGGGCGGTGCGCTGACCGAAGCCGTGCGGCGCAGGCCCTATCAGGTCGTGCTGTTCGACGAGATCGAGAAGGCGCATCCGGATGTGTTCAACGTGCTCTTGCAGGTGCTCGACGATGGCCGCCTGACCGATGGTCAGGGCCGTACAGTCGATTTCCGCAACACGCTGATCATCATGACCTCGAACCTCGGCGCGGAATATCTCGTCAACCAGCCTGAAGGCGAGGACACAAACGCCGTGCGCGAGCAGGTCATGGGTATGGTGCGCTCGCACTTCCGTCCCGAATTCCTCAACCGCATCGATGAGATCATTCTCTTCCACCGGTTGCAGAAGTCGGAAATGGGCCGGATCGTCGACATCCAGTTCGCCCGTCTGCAAAGGCTGGTTGAGGATCGCAAGATCGATCTCGTACTTGATGACAAGGCGCGAGACTGGCTTGCCGAAAAGGGGTGGGATCCCGCCTATGGCGCGCGTCCGCTCAAACGCGTGATCCAGCGCAGCGTACAGGACCCGCTGGCGGAAATGATCTTGGCCGGCAAGGTTCGGGACGGCTCGAAGGTCAATATCTCGGCCGATAAGAAGGGGCTTACCTTCAATGGGGAGTCCGCGCAGCCAGAAGACGATGCGTTCGAGCAACCGATGCCCAAGCGCATGCTGAACTGATTGGGTGTGGCGTTTGCGTCTTAGGCAACGCCGATGACTCTATGGTCCATGCCGTCAGGTGGCGACGCTTCGCTACCACGGTAGCGCAAAGTGGATCTCAGAAAGCAAAAGCCCGGTCGCTGGACCGGGCTTTTTGTTTAAGCGTAAATCGCTTCGTCAGCGGATGCTGGCTTGCGTCGCGGATAGTTTGCTGGAGATGGCCGGAAGCGACGGTGTGGCGGGCACGGCTGGCTGCTGCGGGTTTTGATTCTGCGCAACCTTCGGACCATTGCGGTTCGCCATCATCGCATCGAGGCGATCGCGCTCGGTCTCGAAGCTTGCCAGCAGCGGACCATCGAGCGAGCGTCCGCGCGGCAGTTTCACGCGCATTGGGTCGACGAAGCGGCCGTTGACCAGAATTTCGTAGTGGACGTGCGCGCCCGTGGACATGCCGGTCGAGCCGACGAAGCCGATGATCTGGCCCTGACGCACCCGCGTGCCCGGCTCCATGCCCTTGGCGAAGGCACTCATGTGGCCGTAGGCGGTTTCGTATCCGTTGGGATGCTTGATCTTGATGTATTTGCCGTAGCCGCCTTCCCAGCCGGCGGTCTCGATGACACCATTACCGGACGCGAAGATCGGCGTGCCGTAGGCGGTCGCCCAGTCAACGCCGGTATGCATCTTGGTGTAGCCGAGGATCGGATGGCGGCGGCCGCCGAAGCCGGAGCGCATGATGGCGTTGCTGACGGGTTTGCGGACCAGGAACTTCTTCGCGCTCTTGCCGGTCTCATCGTAGTAATCGACCACCGAATCGTCAGGTGTCTGGAAGCGGTAGTACTTCTTGGTTTCGCCGCCGACAGTCAGCGCGGCGTAAAGCACTTCGCTCTTTTCGTTGCTGGCCGGGGCATTCTCGTCCTCTCCGGCGAAGAACACCTCGAACGAATCGCCGGGCTGGACTTTTCTCTGGAAGTCGACGTCGTATGAATAGACGCGGATCATGTTCTCGATGACGTTTCCCGGCACCTTGTTGCGCAGCGCGGTCTCGTAAATGCTCTGATAGAGCCGCATGCCGCTGCCATCATCGTCGTCGTCATCGTCCTCGCTGCTGTTGGCCGCCGTCTCGGTGACGGTGTTGAAGCTCTGCACATCGACAGCGACGTATTTGCCGAGATCCGAAAGCGCGGCTACCGCGTCGATCGAGGTGTCGTTGGCGACGATCACGCGCACCGGCTGCGCGGGCAGGCCGGGAGCGGCCGGCGCCATCAGGATTCGCAACTTCTGGCCTTCGCGAAGTCCGCCGTCACGGCCGGCGCGGCCAAGCTGCGCAGCGATGGCGTTGGCGTCGGTCGGTGACGCGCCCTGGTCGCGCAGGATGGACTGGATTGTGTCGCCTTTCTTGACGACATGCACGCGCTCGCCGCCAGCGGGATTGCCGCCGGTGGCTTGATCTTTGGTCTTGGCCAGCAAGGTGACGTTTTCGGGGATCAGGCGGGTCTCGAAGCCGGCATAAGGATCGACACCGCCTTCGGCGGCGTAAGCCATCTTGATGTCGGAAGGCGTGTTGGAGGCATAGCGCACCGCGCTGTTGCCGCGCCAGTTCGAGGCATCCCTCACTCGCATCAGCACTTCGTCGATGGCGACATTGGCGGCGATTTTCGCGCGCGGCAGAACCGTGGTGAGGTCGCGCGTTACGAAGGAAACTTCGGCATCAGGCTCGGCTGCGGTGTTGGGATCGTCGCCATCGGCCGCTGCGGGATTGGCGACGTCGGTCAGGAGGCGCTGCGCGTTGAACGGCGGCACTTTCGCGGACAGGTCGCTGGTGGTCATCGTCAGGTTGCCGGCGATGCGCACATAGGGGCGAACGCGCATAACTTCGCGGTTGCCGACGCGGGTTGCGGTCGAGACGCGGATGACTTGCCGGGACGCGGCGGTTTCGCTGGGCGGGGGAAGGCGATCGGCCTTGCGCGCAACACTCTTGTCGCCCGCCAAGGCGCGGAGTGCGGTTTCGACGGGCTCGGGTACCTTGGCGAATGTCATTTCGCCATCCAGTGAAGCGAAAACAGCGCCGCCGATCAGCGCCGCACCGCAAAGTCCGGTGAGAATTGTGCCGCTGAACCATTGGACGGAGACGCGGCGGCGGTCGATCACCGCCGCTTCAGAGCCGTCCACTGAAAGAGGGGGCTCATGACCGAGATCGATGATCCCGGTTCGCCCGTAAGCACCCCCACGTGACGTTCTGTGGTCCAAAACCGCCGTCCCCAACGTCGTTAGCGTCACTATTTTGAGCTGGACCAAGCGCTCGAAGAGCCGCCTGAACCCCTGATAATCCGCCGCCCCCGCGGGGAACGAACTTGTTAGCCGAAAATGCCCCGCGCCGAAACCGCTCCAGGTACTCTTTTCACTAACTTGAAACGCCAGAACGTCGCAGGAATGTGGCTCAAGTACGGCGTTAAATGCAGATAAAACCTGTACTTACGGGGTCCCCTTGAATTTGCCAGCCGATGCGACGATTTATTGACAATGCCGTTGACAAGCGGCGAGGGGTGGGCATATAACCCGCCCACTCCGGTGCGGCGTTGCCCCGACCACGGTCTGGGCATGACGGCGCGCCTTTGAAGCTCCTCACGATGATGAGTGGATTAACAGCCGATAGTTGTCGGTTGTTATTTGTCGTCGGATGAAGGCTTCAGGGTTAAGGAATTTGGGACCTTCGGTCCCGGGCTGTTTGACAAGTAAAGATGAAGAAAGAGAAACGTGGACGGCGGAGTCCTTGCGTGTCTCGTTCCTGAAGGCTTCGGCTTTCAGCGAGACAGGACAGACTTCGGCGGTACACGTTTCAAAGGTTACACCATCGCTATCAACGATGTGAATCGCGGATGGCATATCGGTTTCGGCCGATAAGTATGGTGGGACCTCGTCAAACGTTGTGATCAGCCGGTTCAAAGTTCAAGTCCAACTTGAGAGTTTGATCCTGGCTC